>JAFDXR010000028.1 GCA_018267825.1 Bacteroidota bacterium
TTTAAACTTAAAGAACGGACGTTTGTAGGGCATGTTACCGTTTTATAAAACTTAGTAAGACTCTTATTTCATTGAGTTAAATATTTCATTACAAGGCGGTTGTATGGTTACTTTGTGTTAACACACAAAACAAACACTACAAACCACTATGAGACTTACCATTATTCTCAGCATTTTCTTACTTTTTCTCAAAACAACTTCGGCCCAGATGGGTGTTACGGTCAATTCCAATGCCATGCAACTGGCGCAGGTTATTGCCGGATTCGGCGTTACTGTCAGCAATGCATCTATCAGTTGCAGCAGTACGGGGGCAGGAACATTTACATACACGGGCACACACCTTGGATTAACAGGTGGTGTATTGCTTACAACGGGCGATGCCACCACTGCAGCTCAGGCTCAAACCGTTTTTTCCAGTACATCCTCCGGTAATATCATAACTGACCCCCAACTGACCGCTATTGATGCTTCTGCCACCAATGATGTCTGTAAACTGGAATTTGATTTTGTGCCGATCTGCCCGACAATCAGTATCAAGTATGTGTTCGGCTCCGAAGAGTATCCTACATTCGTGGGATCCATTAACGATGCTTTCGGTATATTTCTGACGGGTCCGAATCCAGCAGGTGGTAGTTTCAATAACCAGAACATAGCATTATTACCTAACGGACAACCGGTTTCAATTAATAACGTCAACTCTTCATCCAATTCACCCTCGTTTGTAGCGAACTATAACCTGAGTTATGGTGATATAGTGTATGATGGTTACACAGTTCCTATTACATCCAGCGCCACAGTGACGCCTTGTCAGAGTTATCATATTAAGTTTGCCATCGCTGATGCTTCCGATGAAGCGTATGATTCCGGAGTATTTCTTCAGTACGATGGTTTAAGTTGTGCCAATACCCCGACGATTACGCCGAGTTCAACCGCGAGCTCATGTACGGGTAATACAGGTTCTGCATCTGTTGCAGTAACGGGGGCCACGCCAACTGCCTATTCGTGGCAACCCGGAGGGCAAACCACCAGCAGCATTACATCACAAGCTCCGGGTACATATACCTGCGTACTCACATTCTCGGCAGCCTGTACAACGTACACCCAATCGCAGGTTGTGACTATTGCCGGTACGGGTGTTACACCCACTGTGGCCGTGAGCAGTAATACGCCCTGTACAGGTGGCAACCTTTCATTAACCGCCAATTCAAATGGTACCGGTTTCACATGGACAGGCCCGAACAGTTTTTCTTCAACCACGCAAAACCCAACTGTTACAGGTGTTTCAGCGGCCGGGGCCGGTGTATATACCCTTGTGGTGACCAGTGCCGGTGGTTGTTCACAAACCACTACACTGAATATCACCTTATCACCGAGTCCGACAGTAACCGTTAACTCGCCCATTGTTTGCGCAGGCAGCACCGCTACCCTCAACGCATCCGGTGCCAGTACATATGCCTGGACTGCAGGATTGAGTGGTTCAACAGGAAGCAGTGTTACAGGAAGTCCTGCAGCAACAACGGTGTATACAGTTACCGGAACGTCTGCAGCGGGTTGTACGGGAACAGCCACATCTACCATTACAGTAGTTTCAAACCCATCGATTACGGTTACCAATGCGACGGTATGTGCCGGTGGTTCAGCTACATTGACGGCGAGCGGCGCATCAACTTATAACTGGAGCCCAGCAACCGGACTCAGTACGACAACAGGAAGTGTCGTAACCGCCAACCCTTCAGCAACAACGGTTTATACGGTTTCGGGCAGTGTAGGTACCTGTACGGCTGCTCCAGGAACAGGAACACTGACGGCATCGCCAAACCCAACGGTGACGGCCTCTGCCAATACACCGATCTGTGCGCCATCCACCCTGAGCTTAACGGCCAATGGTGGTACAAGCTATAACTGGAGCGGTCCCGGAGGTTTCAGTTCAACCTTGCAAAACCCCACGATAGCATCAACCAGTTCGGTAAATACCGGCGTATATACCGTAACCGCTACAGCATTGGGCTGTAATGCCAGCACCACAGTGAGTGTTACCATCCTGGGAAGTTCTGTCATGGCCTTGCCAACGATTCCGGCGGCCTGTCTCAACAGTAATGTAAGTCTGAATGCGCCTGCAGGTGGCACGGCATACATCTGGTCGGGTCCGAATGGATTTACATCGACCCAGCAAAGCCCGGTTATCAATGGCGTTACGATCGTGAACACAGGTGTTTATACGGTATCTGTAACCGTTGGTGCTTGTGTAAATACCGGAACAGTCAATGTCAGTACGATCCCGGCCATCAGCTTCCTGACGATTCCGGCTGACGCTGTGATCTGTGCGCAACGTTCTGCTACATTGAGCTCACAGGCACAGGGAGGAAGCGGAACTTATGGATATTCGTGGAGCCCTGCAACGGGGCTAGATAACCCATCTGCAGCCATTGTTGTGGCAAGTCCTTCGGCTACGCAGGCATATACGGTAACAGCAACTGATGCCAATTGCCCTTCTGCGCCAACGGTTACAGCCGTTGCCACTGTCACCGTGAATCCGTTACCGGTTGTAACATTCTCGGCACTGGCTACTTCGGGCTGTGAACCTTTCTGTACCGATTTCGCTTCACAGAGCACGCCTACAGCTCTCAATTCACTGTGGATGTTCAGTACCGGTCAGAGTGTGTCCGGAAATGTACTGACACCATTCTGTTTCAACGGACATGGTACTTACGATGTTAAATTGATCGTAACAGATATTAATGGCTGTGTGGATAGTCTTATAAAACCGTCGTACATAACGGTGTATCCTAAACCAATTGCCGATTTCAGCTGGTACCCGCTCACACCTACCATTATATCAAGTAAAGTAGACTTTACAGACCAGTCGACGGTAGGCGCACCTATGACCAACTGGAGCTGGAATTTCGGCGATTTTTATTCACCGCTTTCATCGGATACATCCAGCTTACAGAATCCATCACACGTGTATCCGAATATCGATTCTTATTCGGTAACGCTCGCTGTTACCAATCAATATGGATGTAAGGATACCGTGACCAAGGTGTTGGTTGTGGAAGATGAATTTGCCTTTTATATCCCGAATGCCTTTACGCCATGGGTGCCCGATAACCGGAATGATGTTTTTTCTGTAGCAGGTACAGGCTTTAAATCCGAAGATTTTAAAATGTACATTTTCGACCGTTGGGGTGAAATGATCTTCTATTCCGAAGATCCTTACAAGGGCTGGGATGGTCATGTAAAAGGCGGTAAAATGGCCAAACAGGATGTGTATGTATACAAGATTATCCTGAAAGACTTTAAAGACAAGAAACATGAATATGTGGGTCATGTAACGGTTTTATAAGCCCCGGTTTATGCATAACTTTTTATAAATCCCTGTATAAAAACATACAGGGATTTTTTATTTTCATGGTATCATATTTCACATCATTTCATGCAACAGTATCACGATCTCATGCGCCATGTTCTGGCGCACGGTGTAAAGAAAGAAGACAGAACGGGAACAGGAACCATCAGTGTATTTGGTTACCAGATGCGTTACAACCTGGAAGAAGGCTTCCCTTTGCTCACAACAAAAAAAGTACATACCAAATCCATTATACATGAGTTGCTCTGGTTCTTAAAGGGCGATACCAATATTAAATACCTGAAAGAGAATGGGGTTAGTATTTGGGACGAATGGGCCGATGAAAACGGGAACCTGGGGCCAGTATACGGTTATCAGTGGCGCAGCTGGCCAACAGCCGACGGAAGACATATCGATCAGATTACGCAGGTGATAGACATGATTAAAAAGAATCCGGATTCACGCAGGCTTATTGTGAGTGCATGGAATGTGGCCGACATTAACCAGATGAAACTACCGCCATGCCATGCCTTTTTCCAGTTCTATGTAGCCGATGGAAAACTCAGCTGCCAGCTTTATCAGCGCAGTGCCGATATATTCCTCGGTGTGCCGTTTAACATTGCTTCCTACGCGCTGCTGATGATGATGGTGGCGCAGGTTTGCGGCTTGAAACCGGGCGATTTTGTACACACCCTTGGCGACGCACATTTATATACCAATCATATAGAGCAGGCTCAGCTACAGCTTACACGCGATTTCCGCAAGCTGCCTGTCATGACCCTGAACCCGGAAGTGAAGTCTATTTTTGATTTCACATACGAGGATTTTAAACTCGAGAATTATGACCCGCATCCGCATATTAAGGCCCCGGTAGCGGTATAACATGTCTAAAAAATAAGTATCTTCATCCCCACAGAAAATTAAATTATGAGCGACGTAAATAGTGTTATAGACCAGGCGAAATCATTGATGGAAAAATCCATTGCTCACCTGGAAGTTGAATTAAGTAAAGTAAGAGCCGGTAAGGCAAATCCTGCCATGCTGGAACCTGTTCAGGTTGATTATTATGGCTCACGTGTACCATTAAGCCAGGTAGCCAACGTAAACACACAGGATGCCCGTACGATTGTGATTCAGCCATGGGAAAAAAGCATGCTGACCCCTATCGAAAAAGCAATCCAGGCTGCTAATCTCGGATTTAACCCGCAAAATGACGGTGTCATCATCCGTATTATTGTACCGCCACTGACCGAAGAGCGCCGTAAAGACCTGGTGAAAACAGCCAAGTCGGTAGGCGAAGATGCTAAAGTGGGAATCCGCAACATTCGTAAAGAAGCCATGGAGAAAGTAAAAGGCCTTCAGAAAACAGGCTTGCCTGAAGATGAAGCCAAATCAGCTGAAACCAAGATTCAGCAGCTTACAGATGGCTTTGTTCAGAAATGCGACAAACACCTCGAACAAAAAGAAAAGGAAATCCTTACCGTATAAAAATCCTGTTTTGAAAATGAAAAGTCCTCTGAAAAGGGGACTTTTTTTATTTAAAGAATTTATTGAAAAGCCAGTAGAACAGAATAATTCCGCCCAGCGAACAAAGCAGTGTGATAATAAACTGCAGTTTGGTAGGGAGCTGATTGCGGTTTTCCACACGGTTTACATCTTCCTTGAGCAGCTTATGGAGTCCCAGTTTTTCCTGAAGAAAGCGGGCTTCATCATCGTAAGAGACATTGGTAGTCGGGTAAAAAAAATCTTCCCGGATGTTTTTGAAAAACTTGCGGCTCCGGCTGCAAAAATCAAGCTTTGCATTGTCGATCTGGTAGTAGTTGGTATATATGATCCATTCATCGCCGCTTCGCATATCCAGTTTACAAGGGTCTTCATCATTGAAAAATACTTTGAAACGTGCCGTTGTATTTCCTTTATAAAGATCAATGATGCTGAACAGAGCCTCACTACGACTGCCTTTCAGGCTGATGCTTTCAATACGGCCCTTGAAAATGAGATCGTATTTATTGCATTCGTCCATCGACAGCGAAGTTACCGGGCACTGGCAGGCTTCCATTGCAGGGGCACGTAACAGAAATACCAGCACCGGTAAAATATAAAACAGGCGGCGCATCTTAAAGCGTGTCGATATTGAGTTGTTTTACAAATTGAAGCGTGGCTTCCAGCTCGCGATACATGATCTTATCTTCTTCAATGAAAGGAATTGTTTTGCGAAGATCGGCAATTAGCTTTTCGATTTTTGCCGATGATTTTAAGGGCCTTCTGAACTCCAGGGCCTGTGCGGCATTGAGAAGCTCAATCGACAGGATACGCTCCACGTTTTCAATAACCTTGTAGCATTTTGTAGCAGCGTTGGCACCCATACTCACATGGTCTTCCTGTCCGTTGGACGATACAATACTGTCGGCGCTGGCAGGGCTGCACAGTTGTTTGTTCTGGCTGGCAATACTGGCTGCCGTGTACTGCGGAATCATAAAACCAGAGTTAAGCCCGGGTTTTGCAACCAGGAAAGCCGGTAAACTACGGATGCCCGAAATAAGCTGGTAGGTGCGGCGCTCTGAAATATTGCCGAGTTCTGAAATGGCAATGGCCAGGAAATCAAGGGCCAGAGCCAATGGCTGTCCGTGAAAGTTACCACCACTGATAATTTCATCATCTTCCGGAAATACGGTTGGATTATCGGTTACAGCATTTACCTCTGTTTCAAAAACAGAATTGACATACGCCGTGGTATCTTTGGTGGCTCCATGAACCTGTGGAATACAGCGGAACGAATACGGATCCTGCACCTGCACTTTTGTTTGTGCCAGGATCGCGCTGCCTTCGAGCAGGGCCCGGAAATAGCGGGCTGTCTGCAATTGCCCTTTGTGCGGGCGAATGAGGTGAATATTATCTTTAAACGGATCAATCCGTCCATCGAAGGCATCCAGTGAAATGGCCCCGATGGTATCGGCCAGTTTATTGAGCCGGTCCGATTTCAGCAGGCACCATACGCCGTAGGCACTCATAAACTGTGTGCCATTGAGCAGGGCCAGGCCTTCTTTCGATTTGAGGGCAATAGGACTTAAACCCAGTTGTTTGAATACTTCAGCCGTTTCATAACGGTTGCCACGGTAATTTACTTCGCCGAGTCCCAGTAAGGGTAGGCACAAATGGGCGAGGGGCGCTAAATCGCCGGAGGCACCCAGGGAGCCCTGCTGGTATACAATGGGGTAAATGTGGTGATTGTACAAATCCACCAAGCGTTCCACGGTTTGCAATTGCACGGCACTCTTGCCGTACGACAAGGCCTGTATTTTCAATAGAAGCATAAGTCGCACAATTTCGAGAGGTGCTTCATCGCCCATACCACAAGCATGACTCATAACAAGGTTAGCCTGTAACTGTTCAATTTCAGTATCGGGAATAATTACATTGCAAAGCGAGCCAAAACCTGTATTGATGCCATATACAGGCTCCTTCTGCGATTTCATTTTTTTATCGAGGTAATCGCGGCAGGCGGTAATGTTTTTTTTGGCAACATCAGACAGGGCCAGTGCAGCGCCCGATTCGGTAATGTGCTTAATGTCTTTAATAGAAAAAGGTTTGCTGGGGTCTATGGTAAATGTTTTCATTGATAATGATATGAAATGAAAAATACTTCTGACTTTATTTACTTTGCAGAATGGTATTTCTTAATCTCTCTAATGATTTGGCTGATAGTTAATGGATTTTCTGACTGAGTTGAAGTTTCTAAGTTTTTAAGTGGATATTTTTTTAAGGACATTTCGTCTGAACCCACAGTGCAAACAAAAGGGATTTGTTTTTTGTTAGCATATTCAAATTGCTTACCAATTTTAGATTCGTTTGAATATATCTCGACGTTAATTCCCTTTTCACGAAACCTCTTAGCCAATTTCAAACAGTGTAGTTGTTCCTTTTGACCAAATGTTGCAAAAAGAACCTGAGTAGATGATATGCTATTTATCTTTTCTGGAAAAAGTCTTAGTTCTGTCATCACATCATAAATGCGGTCAATACCAAAGGAAATGCCGACACCCGACATGTTTTTCAGTCCGAAGATGCCTGTTAGGTCATCGTAACGGCCACCTCCCAAAATACTTGGAGTAAAAGTGCCCTCATTTGCTTTAGCTTCGAATATAGTGCCCGTGTAATAATTCAGCCCCCTTGCAAGAGAAATGTCTAATTCTATTTTTACATGTTTTAAACCTTGAGTTTTAATGTTTTTAAACAGAAATTCTAGTTCTTCAATACCTTTTTGAAGAATGTGATTAGACCTGTAGTCCGAAACCGTCTTCAAAAAATTAAGCACCTCCTCATTTTCAATTTTTTTTGCAGGATTGTTTATTTGTCTAACGCCATCGCTTTTTATAAGAATAACTTCGAGAAGTTTATTAATTTGTTCATGAGAGAAACCCTTGCTAAATAGTTCGTTTTCTACACCAATTTGCCCTATTTTATCCATCTTATCAATGGCTATTGCAATATCCATAGCCTTGTCGGTAGCATTAATATATTGAGCAATTCCTGTTAAGAGTTTTCTATTATTAAGTTTGATTAAGACTGGAATTTTCAAATCAGAAAATGTTTTGTCCATTAAGGCGATTAACTCCAGTTCATTTATAAGAGAGTTACTGCCAATTATGTCAGCGTCACACTGATAAAACTCTCTGTAACGCCCTTTTTGAGGTCTATCCGCCCTCCAAACAGGTTGAATTTGATATCTTTTAAAGGGAAAGGTTAAACTGTGCTGGTTCATAACCACATAACGAGCAAAAGGTACTGTTAGGTCATAGCGAAGAGCTTTTTCGGAAATATTCCTTGTAAGTTCTTTTGAAGAAAATCTACTTTCAACTGTTGAAAATGAATTTCTAAATTTAAAAGGGCTATTTGAATTATTGTTACTTCTTTTATAAAAACTTCTTGCTAAGGCCTTTTTGAGAAGGTTTAGATTTTTATCTCTAATTTCTTCTATATACTCGCCAGAATCGAGAATTTTAAATATCAGCTTATCTCCCTCATCACCATATTTACCGGTTAGAGTATCCAGATTTTCCATTGCAGGAGTTTCAATTGGAGAAAAACCGAATAATTGGAAATTGCGTTTTACAATATCGAAAATATATTGGCGCTTGTGCATTTCGGCAGGTCCGAAATCGCGCGTGCCTCTTGGAATGGATGGTTTCATAATTGACAATAAATTGAGCGGTAAATTTAGGAAATATGAGCCAAAGAAGCGGTAAATCCCAAAAGAATCTAAGCCAGCGATGCTGCAATAGCGCGGCAGGCTTTATTAACCAGGTTGAACACTTCCTCAAAGCCCTGTTCGCCACCAAAATAGGGATCGGGAACTTCGCGGTCCTCTCCCGGAAAAGCACTGTTGAGCAGCAGATCCACCTTGGCTTTATCTGCTTCATGGCGCGCCAGTTTCAATACATTCTGCCGGTTGCTATGATCCATCACATATATTTTATCAAAAGCATCAAAATCGGCTGTTTTGAATTGCCTTGCACGAAGCGGCGAAAGGTCTACGCCATGCCTGGCCGCGTTGGCAGTGCTTCGTTTGTCGGGAGCTTCACCCACATGGTAGTTGGAAGTGCCGGCAGAATCTACCACCAGATCCAAGGCTTTGTCTTCAATCAGTTTCAGCATGATGCCTTCGGCCAGTGGCGAACGGCAAATATTGCCGAGGCATACCATCAGTATTTTTGTTGGCATAAAGAAATAGGATCAGTCGGCAGGAACAAACTCGCTTTGCTCCGCATAATATGCGGTTTTGGAAAGCAGGTTCACAATTTCTTCTTTGGTAAGTCCATTGGCTTCACGGGTATGTTTCAGGTAAACATTCCCTTCAAATACCGTATAGGTAACGGCACTCAGCTGATGGTTGCGTTCGAGCAGGAATAAATAAAATCCTTCTTTATTCTCATCGGGCAAAGTGCAAAGTGGGCAGATAACCTGGAATAAAACCTGGCCTTGTTCTTCCCACACATCGATCATGATATCGAAGCTTCCCTTTTTCAGGTTCCATTGTCCGGGCTGTTCCGCGCGGCTTTCCTCGGCACTCACACCAAGCATGGTAATAGCTTCCTCGGTGAGTTGATACGTTTGTTGTAGCATGATTTTATTGACTGAGTTCGTTTAGTTTTTCGGTAAAGAAAACCGCCATGCGGTTTGTGTAGAATTTGTTTTTGAATTGCCCCACCCATTGAATCCCGTTCACGGCATTGGTCAGGAACATTTCATCGCCATTCATAATGGTGTTTACGGTAATGGGAGTTTCAAATACCAGTATTTTGTTCTGTGCGGCCAGTTGCAGAATCTGTTTGCGCATAATGCCATCCACGCAGCCTTCCGAAAGCGGGGATGTATACATGGATCCGTTTTTCACAATGAACAGGTTGGAACTGATGGCCTCACAGATATTGCCGGTTTCATTCACAAGCAGACAGTCGTCCAGTTTCATGGAAAGTTTGCTGAGCCCGGCCATCACGTAAAGCATCGCACTGCCTGTTTTAAGACCGGATAATTTATTCAGAGGTTTACGGATTTCGGCATAGAGATCAACCCAAAGTCCTTTCTGGTTCAGCGTATAGCCTTTTGTTTCGATGCGCTCCGTTTCGATCAGAAATGATATATCGTTTACTTCGGGTGTATAAAACCCTCCGTCGTTGCGAAACACAGTGAGACGAATACGCGCATCGCCCTGGATTTTATTCTGACTGGCAAGATGCTGGGCGAGGTGATGAATATTTTCTGCATTGAATTCGGCGGGTACGTTCATGCGCATCACAGTCATACCAAGCTTCAGACGCTTGATGTGATCGGCAATGAACATGATTTTGCCATTCGTAAAATGCATGGATTCAAATAAGGAATCGCCATACCTGAAAGCACGGTT
The DNA here is from genome assembly GCA_018267825.1 of Bacteroidota bacterium. Taxonomy (GTDB): domain Bacteria; phylum Bacteroidota; class Bacteroidia; order B-17B0; family Aurantibacillaceae; genus JAFDXR01. The sequence continues at coordinate 10,251 of JAFDXR010000028.1, forward strand.
TGAGAAACTGACTGATGGTTCGTAAATACTTACCAAATGCCCGTTATATATACAAAATTCCTCCTGCATAAAGCCTGAACTAAAGTATAAAATGAATATTAATTACCCGGGTTCTGTTGAAAATTGTTGAAAAACAATATTTTTACGGAATCGTATTGCTACACGAAAAATTCATGAAAATTGCTTCCAATAAAGTCATTGATTTGATCCGTTTTTATAAGGAACAATTATCCGGTATGTATGAGCCGGGCGAGTTACAATCTATTATTGATCTGGCTTTTGAGCATTATCTGGGTTTTTCACGCAATGACCTTCAGTCCAGGCAGCAGGAACCAGTCAATCAGTCGGACCTCATAAAAATATACGATGCCTGCAAAGCACTGGCTACAGGCCAACCCCTGCAATATGTGCTCGGTGAAGCCTGGTTTTATGAACTCAGGTTCAGGGTAAATCCTTCAGTACTGATCCCAAGACCGGAAACAGAAGAGCTGGTAGACATCGTGCTGAAAGACCTGAAACCTGTGAGCGAAGCGTTGCGTGTCATCGACATGGGTACAGGGAGCGGCTGTATTCCGGTAACGCTTAAAAAGCACAGACCACAGGATGATGTTTACGGACTCGACGTTTCACCGGCTGCACTCGAAACGGCTGCAGCGAATGCTGCCCTGAATCATGCAGACCTTACCTGGATAAACCAGGATCTGCTCAGACTTGGCGATACAACCCTGCTGAACGGGGCTCCGTACCACGTAATCATCAGTAATCCACCCTACATCAATGTATCGGAAGCTGCCGAAATGACCACACAGGTAAAAGATCATGAACCTCATCTGGCTTTGTTTGTGGAGGGTAGCGACGATACTGTTTTTTATAAACGTATTATAGATTTATGCAGGAAGAACCTGCTGAGCGGCGGAAAACTTTATTTTGAGTTGAACCCGTTAACAGCTTCTCTTGTTCTAGCGTATGCAGAAGCAAGCGGACTCTTTAAAACGGTTGAACTGATGAAAGATATGTCGGGCAAAATGCGCTTTCTCAAAGCGGTCCGGAATACCTGAATCGCGCGTCGAGTTTATAAACATTAAAAATGGACACATGAAAAAACTACTGTTTACATTATGCATGTTGAGCATGATCTCTGTGTTTTCGCAGCAGGCATTGGATCCGGGACTCGATACTCCGCCGCAGAATGTAGGTGGTAAAACGGAATTTGAACACGTGTTTCACACACAGATGCAGTATCCCGACTCCCTGCTGAAAGCGAAGATCAGCGAAGAGGTAGCTGTTTACTTTTACGTAGCAGCCGATGGCAAGGTCAGCGAGATAAGTTGTAAAAATGTGAAGTACAAAGCCTTTGAAACAGAAGCGAAACGGATCATGCGCTTTTATAAATTTGAGCCCGGCCTGAAGGATGGCGTAAAAACAGCTTCGCATGCCGTAGTGGTATTTAAGTTTGAAGCAGATGCCTATAAAAAAATATGTAAGAACAGGGGCTTTGTCGTGCCTGCTTATAGCGGTGCACAGTCCGATACCTCATACACGGTTTATGAACGTGCCGATTCTTCGCCGGAGTATTATAAGGGCGAAGAAGCCCTTGGTGAATTTGTACTGAAGGAACTGGAATACCCGCCACTGGCTGTAAGACAGAATATACAGGGTACAGTTGTGATGCGTTTTATTGTAGAGCCAAATGGCTGCGTTAGCAATATCGAAGTACTCAAAGGGGTGAATGCAGGATGCTCGGAAGAAGCCATCCGTGTAATGCGCCTCACCCACTGGAAACCCGCTACCAAAGACGGCAAACTGGTTCGTTACCATGTAACGTATCCGATTGTGTTTAACCTGAACAATGTGAATAAGGATAATTCCATGAGCGGGCAGGGGCGATAAAACTGCTGTAACAGTTCAATACGCTTTTGATTCCCGAATGCCCCGGTATTATTTTCCCATTTTCATGCCCAGTCGGATCTGGGTAATGACTTTCTTGGTGTATAATGGGAAATCGCCCTGCATCATCCAGTTGTAATACGAAGGCTCTTTTTCAAATACTTCTCTCACCGGCTTGTCCTTGTGTTTTCCGAAATTGAAGACTTCTTCGCCTTTATCATTCAGTACAATCCGTCCTGCCAGGTCGGCATTGCGCGTGCGGGCAGTGAGCTCGCTCAGGGCCTGCATATCGTTTTTTACAGGAACCGTTTTTTTGCCGGTAGCATCTTCTATTTCCGTATTCTGATAACGCTCAAGTTGGGCTTTAAAGATCTCGTATGTAGCGAGTGTGTCGGCTTCGGCACTGTGTGCATTATGCAGGGGTTTGTCGCAATAAAATTTATAGGCAGCACTCAGGTTGCGTGGTTCCATCAAATGGAAAATATTCTGCACGTCAATCAGGCGGCGGTTCTTCAGATCAAAGTCGACATCAGCTCTTAAAAACTCTTCGACCAGTACCGGTACATCAAATTTATTGGAGTTAAAACCTGCCAGGTCTGCATTACCTATGAACTGCGCCAGTTGTGGAGCCAGCTCTTTAAAGGTCGGGCAATCGGCTATATCCTTATCGTAAATGCCATGTATTTTTGAGGAAAATTCAGGGATCGGAATAGTCGGATTGACACGCCGAGTCAGGATTTCTGTACTATTGTCGATCTGAACCTTTACAATCGATATTTCAATAATGCGATCACTGCCAACATTGATGCCGGTTGTTTCCAGGTCAAAAAAGGCAAGTGGTCTGGTTAGGTTAAGTTGCATGGTAGTGGGTTAAGTGATGTGTGGCATCCTCAACAGAACGTGTATTCGCGAAGAAACTGTTGATACGGTGAATCACGCCTTCAATCACAGAATCGGGGCAGGATGCACCACTGGTGAGAATGATCTTTATGGGTTCCTTTTCCGGAAGAAAGCCGGTACTTGTCAGGTGTTTTTTATGCGGATAATCGAAATGGTGAATGGTTTTTGAATCCACAATTTCAGTAGCCGATGAAATGAAATAGGTTTTGAATTTACGTTCGCAAAGCTCCACGAGGTGCGAAGTATTACTGCTGTTGTAACCTCCTACAACAATGGCCAGGTCGGCATCCGTTTCAAGCAGGCCGTAGGTAGCATCCTGGTTTTCGTTGGTGGCATAGCATAATGTGTCGCGGGTGTCGGCAAAGTGCTGTTTAATATCAGCTTCGCCATACAGTGCCAGCATTTCCTGTTTGAAAAAATCAGCAATCTCCTGGGTTTCGGTAGCCAGCATGGTTGTTTGATTGATCACCCCGATACGTGTCAGGTCTTTTATCTGAAAGCCTTCCGAAAATTTTCCGGCAAATTCTTTTTCAAATTCTTCCTGTGTTTTTTTACCCGACAGGTATGTGGCCAGTTTACGGGCTTCCTGAAGATCTCTTACAACCACGGCCCGGCTGTGTTTAGCGCTGCGCGAAAATGTAGAACGGGTTTCTTCGTGCGTGTTTTTACCGTGTATCACAATCGAATAATCATCTTTACCGATGCTCTCCGATTTTTTCCATACACGCTCTACAAAAGGGCAGGTTGTATTATAGGTTTCCGTACGGATATTCTTTTTTTCGAGTGTTTCAATAATGTCAAGCGGTGCGCCGAAAGCCGGGATAATGACAACATCATCCGGTGTCAGCGTCTCGAATGCGATCAGTTGTTTGCCCTCGGTATCCTGTAAAAACTTCACACCACGTTCTTCCAGGTCGCGGTTTACATCCGGATTGTGGATCATCTGGCTGAGGAGGAAAACACGTTTGCCCGGATTTTCTTCGAGGGCTCTGAACGAAATTTCAATGGCATTTTCAACACCGTAACAAAAACCAAAATGCCTGGCAATGTAATACTGCACCGGCCCAAAATCAAGAAGAGTAGGCGTATTATCTTTCTTTCTCGGATCCTGTACTTTGCGGTACTGTTTTATTTTGGATATGATCGGGCTCCTGTAAAATTCAGGAACATTAAAGGCTTTCATTCCTGCAAAGGTAATTAAATTATTGGAGCTCTGAGGCTGTTCATTTCCTGCCGTTTCAGTTAATAATTTGTTGTCAGGCGTGATTTAAAGCTTTATACATTTACTCTCTAAAATCTTAAAAACTATGAACTACATTCTGAATTATTGGTGGGTATTAATACCTGTCGTGTTACTTATTTTCTACAAATTGATCTTTCGTTTGCTCGGGATCATTATTGTTCCTGAAGACAAAATCGGGCTTGTTACCAAGAAATTTGTTTTGATGGGGGCCAATAAGGAACTCCCTCCGGGCCGCATCATTGCTGTTGATGGTGAGGCCGGTTTCCAGGCTCAACCTTTGGCACCGGGTATTTATTTCTGGAAATGGATCTGGCAATATGAAATCACCCTGCAATCGTTCACTGTTATTCCCGAAGGAAAAATCGGGCTTATTGTGGCTAAAGATGGTAAAGAACTGGAAACAGGTTTTATCCTGGCCCGTAAAGTGAATTGCGATTCCTTTCAGGATGCGGAGGCATTTATCCGTAACGGTGGTCGTAAAGGCCGCCAGTCGGCTATTATCACGGCGGGTACTTACCGTATAAATACCTTTTTATTTGAGGTGATGACCTACGATATGACAACGGTGAGCGAAAATATGGTGGGTATTGTAACAACCATGGACGGTATGCCCATTGAAGAAGGTAACATTGCCGGTCGCCCTGTAAGCGGGCATAACAATTTTCAGGATTGCGATGCTTTCCTGGCAGCCGGTGGTAACAAGGGGTTGCAGCCTGAGGTGATTCTGGCGGGTTCTTATTACCTGAACCCATGGTTTATTCAGGTGGAACAGATTAAAATGACAGAGATCCCGATCGGTTATGTGGGTGTGGTGATTTCTTATGTGGGCCAGGAAGGCAAGGACCTCAGCGGTATTGAATTCAAGCATGGAAATATTGTAAGCAAAGGTGAAAAAGGTGTATGGGCAGAGCCTCTTGGTCCTGGAAAATACCCTATCAATACATTTATTATGCGTGTGGAACTGGTGCCTACAACCAACCTCGTACTCAATTGGGCCAATGCCCGCAGCGAATCGCATCAGCTCGATAAAAACCTCTCCACCATTACCGTGCGTTCCAAAGACGGTTTCCCTTTCAACCTCGATGTATCGCAGATCATCCATATTCCTACCACCGAAGCGCCGAAAGTGATTGCCCGTTTCGGAAGCATGATGAACCTCGTTGGGCAGGTATTGGAACCTACTATCGGTAACTATTTCCGTAACTCGGCACAAGACAGTGATGTTATCGCGTTCCTGAGCTCCCGTAAAGAACGCCAGGATGCCGCCAAAGCCAGGATCAGTGCCGTGCTTGAACAATATAACGTAAACGGAGTTGATACCCTTATTGGTGACATCGTACCTCCTGAGAGTTTAATGAAAACCCTGACCGATCGTAAGATTGCTGAAGAACAAAACATTACTTACGAAACCCAGAAAAAAGCAGAGGTAACCCGCCAGACTCTGGAGAAAGAAACAGCCGTAGCCGATATGCAGAAAGAGATTGTGAAAGCTGATCAGGGTGTATTGATCTCCGAGCGTATTGCCGATGCGGCGGTTAAAAAAGCAACCGGTGAAGCGCAGGGCGTGAAAATTTCATCGAACGCCGAAGCCGATCGACTCAAAGTTATTGCTGCTGCAGATGCCGAAAAAACAAAAGTACTGGCCAATGCCGAAGCCGAAAAAGTAAAAGCACTGGCCAATGCGGAGGCCGAGAAAATTCAGGTAACCGGTAATGCCGAAGCACAAAGTATCCTGGCTATCGGTAAATCCAATGCCGAAAGTTACCGACTGGCTGTAGAGGCTATGGGTGGCGACAACTTCAGCCGCTTAAAAGTAACTGAAGCCATCGGTAAAGATAAGATCAAGGTGATTCCGGATGTGCTTATTGCAGGCGGAGGCGGCGATGGTGCCAATGGGCCGATCAGCGGACTTCTCGGTTTGAAATTGCTGGAAGAAGTATCGAAGAACATTGGAAAAGATACTACGGAAACTACGCCGAAAAAAGAAGAAAAGAAAGACGATAAAAAGTAAAATACATGTCCTTTCAGAAAAGCGGTGCAGGAATGCACCGCTTTTTTATTGGATACAACAAAGCCCTGAATCATAAAAATCTACGTGATCTGTGTTCGGAATAGATGAGATTCCTTCATTACGTTCGGAATAACAATACGATTGGCTCTGATCTTTTTTCATAACCTTGTTCATAAGAATTAAAACTGAACTTTCAGGGAGTCGTATTTCACCATTAATTTTATCTCATGGATCCCCGGTTACAGCAATTCCACCGCAATTCGGAAGTACTCAAAAAGTACATCCCCGAACCTGCTGTGCCTGTTGTAGCGCGCTGGGTAGTAGAACTTGATTTCAAATTGAAAATCACCAAAGAACGCCAGAGTAAGCTCGGCGATTACACCCCTCCACACCAGGGCCTCAACCATACCATTACCATCAATCATAACCTGAACCAATATGCTTTTTTCATCACCCTGGTTCATGAAATAGCCCACCTTACCACTTACAATAAATACCGGAACTCGGTGGCGCCTCATGGTGAACAATGGAAGCAGGAATTCAAAACACTCATGCAGCCTTTTCTCGATACCGCAGTGTTTCCTGTGGATGTGCTGTATGCCCTTCGAAAGTATCTGCAAAATCCTGCTGCCGCCAGTTGCAGCGATGTAACACTACTACGTACACTTAAACTATACGATGATCCGGATGAGCATAATTCCCTGGTGCTTCTGGAGCATCTGCCTTATAAAACCCATTTTCTTTACAACGGCTCCAGAATTTTCGAAAAAGGAGAACGCCTCCGCAAACGCTTTCGTTGTAAGGAGTTGGCCAGTGGTGCTATCTATCTTTTCAGTCCTATGGCTGAAGTCGAATTGTTTGAAGGGAAGACTGCCTGATTGTTTATTCGGCGTGGATCACAATCCCCGATGCAGGATATAATTTTCTGGAATCAAATTGCTTTTTGCCTTTGGGCTCTTTATCCTGTACATACAGGTGAATATAATACAGGCCTTTTTTCTTGAACAGAAAAGGTATTTCATACGTATTTCCAGTACGTTGTGCTTTCAATTCCCAGGGCATTAATTCATTGGTACGTTTTTTTGAGAAATCGGGGTAGGAGGTAAGCCGTTCGATCTGTTTTGGTTTCATGGGCTTCAGTGCAGTTTCGTAATAAGCCACCGAGTATACAATGTAAAGATTGTCGGGTACTGTAGCACGTATCGTTATTTTTGTATTGATGGGGGCTGTTTCCGGAACATCTTCAAACGTGAGGTAGCGATCTACAAACTCTTCATAATAGCTGAAGCGTGTCAATGCCATGCAATAGCCAATCCCAACATAGTTGTGCGATTTCTGAATACAGTTTTGCTTATGCCCGTCGTGCGGTGCTTTTTCAGCCATAAAAGCCAGGTGCAGTTCCTTCATGAATTTCAGGATATTGTCTTCACCCGTATCGAAAGAAGAACCTTCAATCCATTTGGCTGAGGCGTTTTCGGCCACATGATCCATGCCACCGGCAAAGGCATAGCGGTGATAGGGTTTTTCGCCGGCCATGTTCCAATGTCCCAGGTAATTGTTATCTGTCGCTTCGCGGCACATTTTATTGGCCACGCGACTGGCCAGTATATCAAGCTGTACAGCCTGGGCACGATGCTGCTTGCGGCTTTTGTTTATAACCTGCAGCTGAATCAGTTTCAGGCGCAGCGCATCATCATTGTCTTTATAGTCCTCAAGGCGGGTTTCTGCATCATTCAGTTTTTTATAACGGTCGAATGTAGTATCGGCAACCTGTGCATGCAGCCGGCATGTGAGGCAAAGCAATAGAATGCCCAGTAATTTAGGAATATACGAGGAGGGCATGGAGAAGAAATTAGTTGCGGGAGATCACCGAGGTACGCAATACCATTTTTACCGGTTCAGCACCTTCTGATTTCGAATCGATCAGTTTCAGTACAAGGTTTGCAGATTCTGTCCCGATTTTTTCAAGCGGCTGGGCCACTGAAATAATACTCGGCTTCACAAAATTAAACAGGTCGATATCGTCAAACGAAGCAACATGAATTTTGTTTTTCAGTTTATCGATGCCAAACTCATTGAATACCTCCAGGCAGGCTGTAGCCAGGTGGTTGTTAAGGGTGTAGATGGCATCTATGTTTGTATTGGTATTAAGAACCTTCACCAGTTTTTCGCGTACTTCATTCTTGATGTTGTTGAATGAAATTTCGATCAGGTTTTCCTGCTTGAAAGGAATGTTGTATTTCTTCAACGCATCTTTAAAGCCTTTCACGCGGTCTTTCAGTGAACTGATATATGCCGGAGAAACATTGAGTGCAAGAATATTTTTACATCCTTTATGAATCAGGAGGTCTGTAATTTCGAATGAGCCCTGGTAATTATCAGCCACGACATAATTGGCTGCAAAGTCGGGCAGGTAGCGGTCGATAAAAACAATCGGGAATTTTTTCAGACGATCTGTTTTATAAATAGAGCCGTCGTTACTTGTTGTTGCAATAATAAGTCCGTCAACAATTTGTTGTTCTGCGAGGAGTTGTACCAGTTTTTTTTCACGTTCAATATCTTCTTCGGTGCTACATACCATCAGGTTGTAACCCTTTGCTGCCAGTGCTTTTTCGGCATACTTGGCAATCTGCGAATAAAACGGGTTTGAAATATCTGCCACCAGCAAACCTACAAGGTTACTTTTACCTGTACGCAATGCACGTGCAAATACGTTTGGTGTATATTGAAGTTCGCTGGCTTTCTCAAGTACTTTTTGTTGGGTCTTTTTGCTGATGCCATACGAATCACCCTTGCCATTTATAACCATTGATACCAATGTTTTGGATACATTAAGTTCTTTGGCAATGTCTTCTAGTAATGTTTTTTTCATAAAACAGTTTAGTTTACGGGGGTTAGAAAATTATATTAGTAGATGATTTTTCGCAATTCATAGGCTAATATAACAAATATATAGTATTCTAAACGATTTAGAAATTTTTTTTAATCAGTAGGCTTACCATTTTACGAAGTATTTATGGGGCCTCAATGATCCGAAAAATTTGTATTTTTGCCTAAAACGTTTTAAATTTTCATCATGGGAATCACCTGTCCGTAAGTCTTTTCGTTCTCTTCTTTTCCGGGGTTTTCAATCGAATGCCCATAGTTTTCAACGTCGTTAATATCTTTTATTCGGCGTTATCCACATAGTTATATATTTGCCCTGAAAAATTCTGACCATTTATGAGCACTGTCCAAAAACCACTTCAGCTGAAAGTATCCAAACTAGCCGAAAACATTATCGGTTCCGAGATTATCAAACTGGCCGCCGAGGTCAATGAAAAAATAAAACAGGGAGAAAAAATCTATAACCTGACTATTGGTGATTTCAACCCTAAAGTTTTCCCGATTCCAGCTGAACTGAAACAATATATTGTTGACGAATATTTTGCAGATCAAACCAATTATCCGGCTGCCGACGGTATGCTCGAACTACGCCAGGCTGTTTCCAGACTTCTGAAAGAACGCGGAGAACTGGATTACAAAGCCGATGAGATATTAATTGCCGGCGGTGCCCGCCCCGTTATTTACAGTATTTTCAGAGCCCTGGTCGATGCTGATGACACCGTTATTTTTGCAACACCAAGCTGGAATAACAATCACTATACTTACCTCAACAACGCCAAACCGGTTGTTATTGAAGCAAAGCCCGAGCATAACTTCATGCCCCGTGCCGAAGATATTAAACCATTTATTCAGCAAGCCACGCTGCTGGCACTTTGTTCACCCCAAAACCCGACCGGTACCGTTTTCAGTAAAGAAGCACTCGAAGCCATCTGCGATATGGTTCTTGCAGAAAACCTGCGCCGCGGCCCTGAACAAAAACCGCTGTATGTGATGTACGACCAGATTTACTGGGCACTCACACATGGTAATACCAAACACTACAACCCTGTAACGCTGCGCCCTGAAATGCGTCCGTACACTGTATTTGTCGACGGTATTTCAAAATCACTGGCGGCTACCGGTGTGCGTGTAGGCTGGAGTATGGGACCAAAGGCCATCATCGATAAAATGAAAGCCATTCTCACACACGTGGGAGCATGGGCCCCGAAAGCCGAACAGATGGCAAGCGCCAAATACCTGGAAAACCTGTCGCTTTACGATGCCTTCATTGTAGAGCAGAAGAAGAAAATCAGCGACCGTCTTGACGGATTCTATAAAGGCTTTCAGCAACTTAAAAACGAAGGCTTCCGTGTGGATGCCATTGCTCCGCAGGCAGCTATTTACCTGACCATTAAATTCGATCTTCATGGCATGAAAACGGCCGGTGGTGATGTATTGGCAACAACCAAAGATGTAACCAAATACATTCTCGATGAAGCTAAAATTGCCGTGGTGCCGTTTTACGCTTTTGGTGCTTCGGATAATTCGCCATGGTATCGCCTGTCGGTAGGAACCTGCAAGCTCGAAGATGTGGAGGCTGCCATAGAAAGTTTACGTAAGGCGCTTAAAAAACTGGCTTAACATTTCTTAATACCACTCGTACAATATTTGTAACGGTTTCATGCTATTTGTTGTATCTTAGTGCCTGCGTTTATGAACAATCATTATTGCATTATAATGGCCGGTGGAGTTGGTTCGCGGTTCTGGCCAATGAGCGTTACAGCTCATCCAAAGCAATTTCTCGATATTCTTGGTACCGGGCGTACATTGATTCAGCAAACCTTCGACCGGTTTAAGGATCTTTGCCCGGCAAAAAATATTTATGTGGTCACCAGCGATATGTATGCCAACCTGGTTGCTACACAGTTACCCAATATCCCTAAGGAAAACATCCTGACAGAACCTTCCCGCAAAAACACAGCGCCTTGTATTGCCTATGCTTCTTACAAGATTCATAAACTCAATCCCAAGGCGGTGACGGTAGTGGCTCCTTCAGATCACCTGATTACCAAAGAAGACACCTTTATAAAAGCCATTCGTGCCTGCTATGCCAAGGCCGAAAGCGAAGATTGCCTTGTAACCCTTGGCATTAAACCCACCAGGCCCGATACAGGTTATGGTTATATCCAGTACAAAGAATCACCCGTAAAAGAAAAGGATAAACGCATCTATAAGGTGAAAACCTTCATGGAAAAACCTCAGCTCGAAATGGCCAAGCTCTTTATTGAGAGTGGCGATTTCCTCTGGAATTCCGGCATTTTTATCTGGACCACCGAAAATATCCTCAGTGCTTTTGAGAAAAATGACCCTGAACTGGCCAATATTTTTAAGGAAGGCTGGGCAGATTATAATACACCACGGGAAAAGGAATTTGTGAACCGGGCATACAATACCTGTAAAAATGACTCTATCGACTATTCGGTTATGGAAAAAGCCGATAATGTTTATGTCCGTGAATCCATTATTGGATGGAGCGATTTAGGAACCTGGGGCTCACTGTTTACACATATCCAGCACGATAAGGGTAATAATGCCGTTGTCGGGAAAAATACCATGCTTTATGACTGCAAAGACTGTATCGTTCATGTTCCGAAGGAAAAACTGGTCGTTTTACAGGGTTTGGAGGACTATATCGTGGTAGAATCGGATGGAATCCTGATGGTTTGCAAAAAACAGGACGAACAGCAGATCCGGAACTTCGTGAACGACGTCAAAGTTCAAAAAGGCGATAAATTTGTCTGAAAATCCCTTCACTCCCTTCTGGTTTTGTTGAAAAAGCATTCAGTTTTTCAACATTTTAGCTCAAATTTGATTAAAAACGTCATTTTTTTACATGTTTTGTAAAAAACTCCATACTTTTGCCTCCACTAACTAAAAACAAGGAACACATGAAATTAAACGAAATTCAGGATCTGATTAAATTTGTTTCAAAAAGCGGCGTTAATGAAGTTGAACTCGAAACAAAAGAAATTAAGATCGTTATAAAAACTGGGAAGCAAACTGCACCCGTTATTATGCAGGCTGCCCCAACACAAATGGTAGCGGCTCCCCAGGCTCAGATGGTAGCTGCACCGGTTCAGAATACAAGCCCTGCTGCCGAAACCAAAGCCAATCCTCCGGCGGCAAATACTACAGCCACCGACGATTCAAAATACGTTACCATTAAATCCCCTATGATCGGTACATTCTACCGTTCAGCAGGCCCTGATAAACCACCGTTCGTAAACGTTGGCGATGATATTGCTGCCGGTAAAACGGTATGTATCATTGAGGCCATGAAATTATTCAACGAGATTGAAAGCGATGTAAAAGGTAAAATCGTGAAAGTACTGGTAAACGATGCAACACCGGTAGAATACGATCAGCCTTTATTCCTGGTTGATCCAAACGCCTGATACAAACTCCCGGTTATCCGGTATTAAAATCCTGGAAAGGGATTGAAACGAGTCTGTAACCTATTGTTGAATTTCAAATCGAATCACATGTTTAAAAAAATATTGATTGCGAACAGGGGGGAAATTGCGCTTCGCGTAATCCGTACCTGCCGCGAAATGGGGATTAAAACGGTGGCCGTATATTCTACAGCCGACAAAGAATCACTCCATGTAAAGTTTGCCGATGAGGCCGTATGTATTGGCCCTCCTCCAAGTAAGGAGAGTTACCTGAACATGGCCAATATCATTGCAGCTGCAGAGATCACGAATGCGGATGCCATTCACCCGGGATACGGATTCCTGAGCGAAAATGCCCGTTTCTCTGAAATCTGCCGCCAGAATAAAATTAAGTTTATCGGTGCATCGCCTGAAATGATCAATGCGATGGGCGATAAGAGCAATGCCAAAGCTACCATGATCAAAAACGGGGTGCCTTGTGTACCTGGTTCCGATGGGTTGCTCGAAAGTGCCGAAGAAGGAATGCGACTGGCCAAAGGCATCGGCTATCCTGTTATCATCAAGGCTACAGCCGGTGGTGGCGGAAAAGGGATGCGTATTATCTGGAAAGAAGAAGATTTCCAGGCTGCCTGGGATAGTGCAACACACGAAGCTTCTGCAGCATTTGGTAATGGTGCCATGTATATGGAAAAATACATTGAGGAACCACGCCATATCGAAATTCAGATTGTGGGCGACCAGTATGGTAAAGCCTGCCACCTGAGTGAGCGCGACTGCTCCGTACAACGTCGTCACCAGAAACTGGTGGAGGAAACCCCATCACCGTTTATGACTCCCGAACTGCGTGATGCTATGGGCGATGCCGCTGTTAAAGCTGCACTGGCCATCAATTACGAAGGGGTGGGAACAATTGAGTTTCTTGTAGACAAGCACCGCAATTTCTATTTCATGGAAATGAATACACGTATCCAGGTTGAGCACCCGATTACCGAAGAGGTGATCGATTATGACCTGATCCGTGAACAGATCCTGGTTGCTGCCGGCGTTCCTATTTCCGGTAAAAACTACTATCCGCAGCTGCATGCGATTGAGTGCCGTATCAACGCGGAAAATCCATTTATGAATTTTGCACCATCACCTGGGAAAATTACCACCCTGCACACGCCGGGAGGACATGGTGTAAGGGTTGATTCGCACGTGTACAGTGGTTATACCATTCCGCCAAACTACGATAGTATGATCGGTAAATTGATTACTGTAGCTCAGACCCGCGAAGAAGCCATTGCAAAAATGCACCGGGCTTTAAGTGAGTATGTGATCGAGGGAATTAAAACTACCATTCCGTTCCATTTGAAACTGATGCAGAACGAGGATTTCAAAGCTGGTAATTACACTACCAAGTTTATGGAAACGTTCGATTTCAAGAATTGATCGGTTGTTAAAACTGATATTATAAAAGGCTACCCTCAAGGTGGCCTTTTTTTATGGAGTGAGCTGTAATAAGGTGGGTATAAAAAATAACCCGGCCATGAGCCGGGTTATTTTAACAAAACCTCAAAACAAAAACAAAACATTATTTATCGGAAGCCGCTTCCTGCATTAAAGCGTCTTTGATCTTATTCTCGATCTCCTCGGCCAGGTCAGGGTTTTCCATAAATAAATTCTTTACAGCATCGCGTCCTTGTCCTAATTTGGTGTCTTCGTAGCTGAACCAGGAACCGCTTTTCTTGATAATATTTTTTTCAACGCCGATGTCAATGATTTCGCCCACCTTGCTGATACCTTCTCCGAAGATGATATCGAATTCGGCCTGGCGGAACGGAGGCGCTACTTTATTTTTAATGACTTTAACACGTACACGGTTGCCGCTTACAACATCGCCTTCTTTTAACTGGCTTACACGGCGGATATCGAGACGTACGGAAGCATAGAATTTAAGGGCGTTACCACCGGTTGTGGTTTCAGGGTTCCCGAACATTACACCGATTTTTTCGCGTAACTGGTTAATGAACATGCAGCAGCAGCCGGTTTTATTAATGGTACCGGTGAGCTTACGAAGGGCCTGGCTCATTAAGCGGGCCTGTAAACCCATGCGGCTGTCGCCCATTTCGCCTTCGATCTCGGCTTTTGGAGTCAGGGCGGCAACGGAGTCAATAACCACGAGGTCTACCGCGCCTGAGCGAATCAGGTTATCGGCAATTTCCAGGGCCTGCTCACCGTTATCCGGCTGAGAGATTAAGAGGCTTTGTGTATCTACGCCCAGTTTTTCGGCATAGAAACGGTCAAAGGCATGTTCCGCATCAATAATGGCGGCAATGCCTCCTGCTTTTTGAATGTTGGCAATGGCATGAATGGCCAGAGTTGTTTTACCCGACGATTCAGGACCGTAGATTTCAACTACACGTCCGCGTGGGAATCCACCGATACCAAGAGCGATATCAAGGCCGAGAGAACCGGTTGAAATAGCTTCCATGGGTTCAATGGCATTGTCGCCAAGTTTCATTATTGTACCTTTTCCGTAGGTTTTTTCAAGTTTGTCGAGAGTCAGTTGCAGGGCTTTTAATTTTTCGCTGCTAGCAGATTTTTTCTCCATTACTTCCAGGGTGTCTTCTGATTTTTTTGCCATGATATATCTATTTTTTATTTATTTCTGCGTATCCTAAATTTAAGAAATCGGTTTTTCGCATTTCAGCGGAGTTATAAACCATCAGCCTTAATTTTAAACAAAGGTACAGGAAGAACGTAGCAAAGCCTTGCTACAAATTGTAGTATTTTGTATAAAACACAAAGCCGCCCCGGTAGGAGCGGCTTTCAGAGCATGGGTAAGAAAGATGATTACTGTATGCTGACTTGTGCAATGGCTGCATTTCCGGTATTCAATGCATTATAAATGGTCAGATCCGTATTGAAATCAAGGTATGTAGAGTTGTTCTGGTAGCCAACGCCCGCAGGATAAGCCACCAGGTAAATGGTACTGCCGGAAGGCAGGTTATCGCCGTTGAGGAAAACAGAGGTTTGTCCAACTACAGAGTTCACGGTAGTTGTATTGGCAGGTACATTGATCGTATAGTTCCAGATATAGTTTGTAGAGCTTACTCCACTGGAAGTACCAATGAATATGGCTAGTTGGCGTGCTTTGGTATCGGCAGCGGCTATATTTGCCCTGATTTTGAGGCTGTGATTTCCGCCAACCACTGTATCTATAGCCGTGATCGTATTTACCGACCAGGTCGGAACCTGGCCCAGGCGGATATCCTTGTTGATAGTGCCATTTCCGGTGATTTCAATATTCTGTTGTTTGGTTGCTCCATAGCCGCTGCGGCCTGTAATCGAAAGGTTATAAATCCCCGTATTCAGGTCCGAAAAAGCAAATTTCCCGTTACTGTCAGAAAATACGGAAGCGGAACTACCGTCGATTGTCACTGCAGCAGAGTCGAGTTTGAAATACTGCCGCGTGCCATATTGATCATACAGTTGAATAAAGCCTTGCAGATTCCCTTTTAAGACAGGGCCTGCCGGGCCGGTAGCTCCGGTTGCGCCGTCTTTGGGTTTTTTGCAGGAAGTAATCAGCAGGCTCAGAGCTGCCATGGAGAGTAGGATGGTTTTTTTCATGGAATTGGTTTATTTTTTCGGGAATTTGACTACAGAGGTTAAACAAAGTTTAAAGGCTGTTGAAATACAGTTGTAAAAATGGCCGGCTGCAAAATCTGGAGGGGGTGTTTATACGTACATTGATCTAGAATCCGATTTCAATACACCTATGTATATTTTAGTTTTCTTTCTGGCCCATTGGTTCCTCTCCTTATTCTGTCAAACTTTTTTCCTGCATCGCTATGCTTCTCATAAAATGTTCATTATGAGTCCGTTCTGGGAACGTTTCTTTTATATGCTTACATTTTTAACACAGGGTTCTTCTTTTTTAAACCCAAGGGCTTATGCTATTATGCACCGGATGCACCATGCCTACAGTGATACCGAAAAAGACCCTCATTCGCCACATTTCTTTCGGGATGTTTGGCAAATGACGATGAAAACAAAGGACATATATCTTGCATATGCCAAATACAATGTGGAGCCCGAAAGGGCGTTCCAGGGTAAATACCCGGAGTGGAAATGGCTGGATAAGTTAAGCGACAGCTGGGTGATCAGGATTCTTTTCGGTGTTCTTTATTTTTTGTTTTACCTCAAATTTGCAACAGCCTGGTGGATGTTCCTGCTGTTGCCCGTTCATTTTTTTATGGGGCCTGTACAGGGTGCTATTGTAAACTGGTGCGGACATAAATACGGTTACAGTAATTATGATAATGAAGATCATAGTAAAAACACAGTACCCATTGACCTGTTCCTGATGGGCGAACTCATGCAGAATAATCATCATAAAAGCCCCAACAGTCCCAATTTTGCCAAACGCCGGTTTGAACTCGATCCGAGTTACCCGGTCATGAAAGTGATGCACTGGCTGCGGATCATTAAATTAAGAAAACAACCCGTATGATTGTATTTCTCCGTGTTTTATTCAGTATCCTGCTTGTGTGGATGAGCTACCAGGTTATAGATACATCCCTGCGAAGTAACTTATTTGAGGAATGGGATTTCCTGGCGGGGATTCCATGGATGAAAGCCACACTCTGGGATTTCTATACCAATGTGCTTTTTATTTTTATCTGGGTTTGCTATAAAGAAAACAACTGGGGTATGCGCATCCTGTGGCTGATCTTATTGTGCTGCCTGGGAAGTATTGCCACCTGTATATATGTGCTGATCCAGCTTTTCCGTATTCCTAAAGATGCCGCGTTAAAAACACTATTTGTTAAATCCTGAGCTTATGAGCCCTTATATTTTTATACCTCTGGTGAGTTGGGCACTTGTTGCCCTGATCATGATCCTTGTGTGGCTTTGGGCCCTCCGTATCAAGAATAACGGCGTGGTCGATATTTTCTGGGCCTTTAATTTTCTGGTGATTGCAGTTGTGATCTGGCTGCTTGCTGAGGGAGATCATGGACGAAAATTATTGGTGTGCGGCTTAGCGGCTCTCTGGAGTTTACGTCTGGGAACTTATCTCCTTATCCGTGTGGGCAGTCATTTAAAAGAAGAAGAAGGGCGCTACAAACAGTTGCGCACGGAGTGGGGCAATGCCAGGTTTTTTGTTTTCTTCCAGATGCAGGCACTTTCCAATGTTGTTCTGGCAATTCCTTTTTTTATGATAGCGCTGAACCCCTCTGAACATATATCCGTGTTGGAATACACAGGAGCTGTTATGTGGTTTTTAAGCATTATCGGTGAGGGCATTTCAGACTGGCAGCTTCAGCGCTTCAAAAACGATCCGGCCAATAAAGGAAAGGTTTGTGAGTATGGTCTCTGGAATTATTCGCGTCATCCCAATTACTTTTTTCAGTTAATGATCTGGGTTTCTGTTTTCATTTTTGCCTTGGCAAGTCCGTATGGATGGATTTCGGCAATTTGCCCGATCAGCATCGGTTACCTGATTTTCAAAGTAACCGGTATTCCTATGACAGAGGAGCAGTCGATACGCAGCAAGGGGGACTTATACCGTGCCTATCAGAAAAGCACCAGTGTATTTGTTCCATGGTTCAAAAAAACAAACTAAGCGAGAAAGCCTATGTGGTACGAGTCTTTATTGGAGAAGAATAAAATTCCTGACAGCCTGATCCGTATTGGAATACGAAGATTACTGGCACAACGGCTCCGCGATGAGAAAAAAGCAGATACGGAAGCGCAGCAGGCCCATTTTATGGAGCTTGTGAATGAACTGAAACAGGCACCCATTGCCATACATACAGCCGATGCCAACCAGCAGCATTATGAGGTGCCCACGGCATTTTATAAATATTGCCTGGGTAAACATTTAAAATACAGCAGCGGTTATTGGAAACCGGGTGTAATTGATATTGATACTTCGGAAAAAGATATGCTGGAACTTACCTGCGAACGGGCCGGACTGGCTGACGGACAGGATGTGCTTGAACTGGGTTGTGGCTGGGGTTCCTTGTCTTTATTCATGGCTGCCAGATACCCGGGAAGCCGCTTTACGGTTGTTTCCAATTCGCGTACACAAAAGGTGTATATTGATGAACAGGCCCGGTTGCGCGGAATTAATAACCTTACGGTTATCACTGCCGACATCAATGCATTTACCATTCAGCAGACCTTTGATCGTATTGTATCCGTCGAAATGTTTGAGCACATGCGCAATTACCAGGCATTGCTGCAAAAAGTATCGTCGTTTATGAAACCCGATGCCAGATTGTTCATTCACATTTTTACGCATAAAACCTATGCCTATAAGTTTGAAGTGATTGATGACACGGATTGGATGAGCCGTTATTTTTTTACAGGAGGCATTATGCCCAGCGACCATTTGCTGATGTATTTCGCAGATCATCTATCTGTTCAGAAACACTGGCATGTAAGCGGTACGCATTATCAGAAAACATCGGAGGCCTGGCTTCGGAACATGGACCGCCATAAAGACCAGATTATGCCATTGTTCCGCGAAACATACGGCGCAGACCAGGCTTTGAAATGGTGGGTATACTGGCGTATATTCTTTATGGCGTGTGCCGAGCTCTGGGGCTATCATGGAGGCGAGGAGTGGATTGTAAGTCATTACCTGTTTTCAAAAAAATAGAAAAATGGAGCGTCTGGCAATTATAGGAACAGGTATAGCAGGTATGGGCTGTGGTCATTTACTTCAGCAACATTATGATCTGACATTGTTCGAACAAAATAATTATGTGGGTGGGCACACCAATACCATCCGGGTAGATGAGAATGGCAGGCCTGTGTATATGGATACGGGGTTTATGGTATTCAACTACGAAACGTATCCCAATCTCTGCCGCTTATTTGAAGAGATAAAAGCACCCGTTAAAAAAACAGACATGTCTTTCAGTGTGCAGCATGTACCAAGTGGGCTCGAGTATTGTGGTTCGGGACTGAATGGTCTTTTTGCACAGCGTAAAAACATATTCGATCGGTCTTACATCCGTATGCTGGGACAGATTGCCAGGTTCAATAAGGAGAGTGTTCATATTCTTGATAATCCGAAGTACGCCGATTACTCATTGGGAAAATATATCCGGGAATGCGGTTATGGTGATGATATGCTCTGGAAATACCTCGTGCCGATGAGTTCGGCAGTATGGTCGACACCCATGGAAGAAATGCTGGAGTTTCCGGCAGTAACACTCGTGCGTTTTTTTAAGAACCATGGTTTCCTGGGTTTAAATACGCAGCATCAGTGGTATACCCTCGAAAATGGCAGTCAGTCTTATCGTGAATTGCTTATTGCACCGTTTCATAACCGGATTCATACAACCTGCGGGGCGGTGCGTGTGGAAGCCTCTGAGCACGGTGCTAAAGTATACCTTTCGGATGGACGCCAGGAGTATTTCGATAAGGTTATTATGGCTTGTCATGGAGATGAGGCACTGCGATTGCTGGCGAATCCGGATGCCCTGCAGCAACGCCTTCTTTCTGCTTTTAAATATCAATACAATAAAGCGACTGTGCATACCGATGAATCTGTGATGCCCAAAACACGGCGTACCTGGAGCAGCTGGAATTACAGAATTGAGAAACGGGGAGAGGCGTTATTACCAACCACTATTTATTGGATGAATTCATTGCAGGGCGTTTCAAAACATAAAAATTATTTTGTCTCCATCAATGCGCTTGATCAGAGCATAGATGAAAGGAAGATCATCCGGGAAATAGATTATGAGCATCCTTTGTTTGATGTGACTGCCATTAAGGCCCAGGAAGAGTTGCATAAGCTTAATGCTACCGGCCCCTTATATTTCTGCGGGAGTTATTTTAAATATGGGTTTCATGAGGACGCTTACGCCAGTGCTGTGAACCTCTGCAACAGGATATTGAATCCGACAAATACATAACCCGATGAACTCCTGTTTGTATAAAGCCACTGTTATGCATCATCGCACGAAACCTGTACCACACAGGTTTCACTACAATGTATTTATGTTTTATATAGACCTGGATGAGCTGGATATGTTGACGCAGAAGTTTAAGATGATCAGCAGAAACCGGTTTAATTTTTTCAGCTTCCGCGATTCGGAGCACCTGCAATTACCTGTAGACAGACCGGATACGACCAAAACAACCAAAGAACATATAACAGATTATATCCGGAGCTGTGGCATTACCGACGAAATTTCGAAAGTGATGCTGCTCACCAATTTAAATGTATTGGGCTATAACTTCAATCCGGTATCGTTTTACTATTGTTATAACGCGCAGAATCAACCCTTATGTGCTATTGCTGAGGTCAGCAATACCTTCCGGGAAATGAAACCTTATTTGCTGAATGCAGATGCCTTTAACGGGGAGCAGTTTCAGCTCAACACCACGAAGTATTTTTATGTGTCACCGTTTATTGATCATGATGCCAATTTTGATTTCAGGTTGTCGGTGCCCGGTGAAAAGCTGAATATCCGCATTGATGATATAAAGGATGATGAGCGTTTTTTTATAAGCACACTTACCGGGCAGCGCCGGGCAATGACCAACCGGGCCTTATTTTCGTACAGTGTGCGTTTCCCGTTTATTACACTTTTAATTATAACCCGTATACACTGGCATGCGCTGCGGTTGTGGCTGAAAAAGCTTCCGTTTCACCGGAAAGCGGAACACGGAGATCTGCAACGTGACGTATTCCGTAAGTATGAGAAAAATAAAGTGCCAAAGTAAAAACATATTTAAAATTGATTTATGGAAACAGTTCTTACACTAAATGCCAAACGTACGTTTTATGAAAAAATCGTACTGGGCCTGCTTTCAAAAATGGACAAGGGGCGCTGTGAAATGACGATGCCATCCGGTGAACAGATCGTTCTCGGAAATAACCAGGGACATATCCGGGCGGATATACGGATAAAAGACCAGGCTTTTTTTAAACACTGCGTATTATACGGCGATATTGGTTTTGGGGAGGCTTATGTAGAAGGGTATTGGGACACAGACAGTATTACGGATGTTATATGCTGGGTATTGCTCAATATTGAAAATGCTCCCGGGGTTTCCGGAAGTGCGGCACAATCTGTAGCACTTAATCTGCTTAAGGTATTTAATAAAATATATCATCTCAGGCGTTCGAATAGCCTGACAGGTTCGCGTAAAAACATATCGGAACATTATGATCTCAATAATGATTTCTTTGCCTTGTTTCTGGACCCCGGCATGACGTATTCATCGGCTTATTACCGTGAGCCGGACATGACACTTGAGCAGGCACAGTTCGAAAAGTATGACCGCCTGTGCAAACAACTGCATCTGCAGCCAACCGATCATGTGCTTGAGATTGGTAGCGGCTGGGGAGCCAATGCCATTCATATGGCCCGACATTATGGTTGCCGTGTTACGACGGTTACTATTTCAGAAGAGCAGTATAAACTGGCCCTGGAGCGGGTGAGAGCGGCCGGGCTGGAGGCACAGATTCAGGTTTTGCTTAAAGATTACAGGCATATAGAAGGGACGTATGATAAAATTGTTTCTGTTGAAATGATTGAAGCCGTGGGAGCCGAATACTACAATGACTATTTCCGGAAGTGCCACGAGTTGTTGAATAAACAAGGGATTCTGGCTATACAGGCCATTACCTGTCCCGATTCACGATTTGAAAGCCTGCGCACAGGTGTTGACTGGATTCAGAAGCATATCTTTCCGGGTTCCCTGCTTCCTTCGGTGGCAGCCATGAATAAAGCCATTAATAATACCGGCGACATGACACTCGTAGATCTGAAGGATATAGGGTTGCATTACGCAAGGACTCTTGCAGAGTGGAGGGTACAGTTTAACCGGAATCTGGAACAGGTAAAGCAGCTGGGTTTCGATAACCGGTTTATACGTAAGTGGAACTACTACCTGAGCTATTGCGAAGCCGCATTTGCCATGCGTAATATTCATGTCATGCAGCTGGTATATACCCGGCCGAATAATATCTTGCGTTAAGGGTTTGTTTTTTCCTCCCTGAACTTTGTAAAGATCAGGGCTGCTACCAGGCACAACACAAATCCAAGCAAACCATTGAGGCGCACACCAAAGTCGTTTCCTGTATCTTTCCCGTAAATCAGGAACATGGCGAAAAGCCCCATACCAATGGTCTGTGCTATTTTTACAAAAAAGTAACGCACAGCAAAATAAAAAGCTTCTTTGTTCTCACCGGTTTCAGCACTGTCTTTCTCAATAATTTCAGCCAGTACCGCATTGGGCAATATGTTCAGCGAAGCCAGCGGAATAGCTGCAAATCCTATCAACAGGTAAATCTGAATGTTGGGATCGATCGATACCTTTCCGAGAAAATAAATTCCCAGGAAAATACAGGCCAGCAATAATTGCGAAAACAAAATGATGATTTTCTTCCCGATGCGTTTTGCCAGAAAATTGACTACGGGGTAAAAAATAAATGAGACGAGAACCATAGTGATCATGAGCCTGTTGCCTATACTTTCTTTCAGGCCGAGCAACACCGTGATGAAATACATCAGGCCGGATGTGATGATCGTTATCGAAATGAAATACGAAAAATCGGCAACAATAAACAGCAGAAAATTTTTGTTTGTCAGTGTTTGCCGAAGGGCCTGTCTCATAGGAATGGCGCTTGGTTTGCCGACACCGTATTTTTTTTCATCGATGGCAAATACGGTTATGGCCATAAAAACAGCAGCCAGCATGGCAAAGCAAAAAATAGTAGCTTGCAGGGCATGCATTTTTGAATCCAGATGAAAACGGCTCTGAAACAGATCTGCCAGGTTGAACGCATTGGAACTGATGCCTATACCAAACACATAGCCAACAGATTGCCAGGTAGCAAGTTTTACTTTGTCGCCGGGTGTTCGGGCAAGCTCAGGTAACAGGGCATTGTAAGGAATAATGTATGTTGTTGTAGCCATATAGAACCCGATCAGGGTAATGATCAGCCACAGGATATTGATGGTGCTTTCCTCCTGTTTTAATGGGTAAAATACAAGGCAGCAAAAAACAAGAGAAGGAATGATGGACCATTTCATGATGGGGATTCGCCGGCCTTTGGGGTTTTTGCTACGGTCGCTGATCTGTGCAATGAAAGGATCATAAATGGCATCAGCCAACCGCCCACCGGCTGTGATAAGCGCTACGGCATTAAATAAGCCAAATACAACAACCTGGGTAATAAGAACCGGGATACCGCTGTTTGCGGGTGGCAGATACATGTATACCAGAATCACACTGATGAGGTTGATCAGAATACTCCAACCCATCATGCCACAGGCATAAGCCAGTTGTTTACCAAAGGGTAATGTATTTTCGTGCATGTTTAGTTTGCAGGCAGAACCTTAGCCGCGCAATCACCAAAGCCGATCCGCACGCCATCCTTTTCGCAGTACCCGCGAATGATAACCGTATCGTGATCGTTTATGAACTTGCGCTCGGTGCCATCCTGAAGTTTCAGAGGCTTTGTACCACGCCAGGTTAGTTCCAGCATACTGCCGTATTCATGGGGCTGAGGTCCGCTGATGGTTCCACTGGCGAGCATATCGCCCACATTCATATTACAGCCGTTTACGGTGTGATGGGCCAGTTGTTGTTCCATGGTCCAGTACATGTATTTGTAATTGGATGTACAGATCTGGTTTTCATGGCCATCTTCGGTACGTATAAACACCTGCAGATTTATATTCACATTTTTGTCGCCCTTGTACTCGAGGTAAGGCAATACTTTCGGGTCCTGTACATAACCTTTTTCGCGGAAAGGTTCCAGGGCTTCCAGGGTTACAATCCATGGCGACACGGTAGAGGCGAAGTTTTTGGCCAGGAAAGGGCCTAATGGCACATATTCCCAGGTCTGTATATCGCGCGCGCTCCAATCGTTGAATAAAAGCATACCGAAAATATAGTCATCGGCTTTATCGGTGCTGATGCTTTCACCCGGAGCTGTTGGTTTGCTAATAATGAAAGCCGTCTCTAATTCGAAATCGAGAAGTTTTGTTGGGCCAAAAACCGGTAATTCGGCATCAGCAGGCTTTTGCTGCCCTTTAGGTCTGTGAAAGCTGTGACCGCTCACATGAATACTGGAGGCCCTGCCATGGTAGCCCACCGGCAAATGTTTCCAGTTTGGCAACAGGGCATTGTTAGGGTCACGGAACATGGTTCCTACATTGGTAGCATGGTCGATGCTGCTGTAAAAATCGGTATAGTCGCCTACTTTCACAGGCATCAGCATGGTAACATCGCTTTGTTTTTTAAAGAAAACAGAAAACAGGTCTTTTTTAGACTGTAGTTCGGTATTGTTGCTGTTGAGCAGGTCGGAAAGCTTTTCGCGTACAGCATTGGTCTTTGCTTTTCCCAGTGCTATAAAAGGGTTCAGAGAATCCTGCTGAAAGATTTCGGGAGATACCCCCAGGAACGGAAAATAGCCATGCTGTGCCAGTTCGTAAAGGTCGACGATATATTCACCGATGGCTGAACAGGCGTGGTGCTTTACATGCTTATCACTATAAATGCCAAATGGAAGATTTTGTATCGGGAAATCAGAACCGGTTTTTACGTCGATCCAGCTTTTCAATTGCGGGTCATTGGGTTTTATGCTCATAGTCTTGCGTTGAAATCTGCTTCCAAAGATATTATTTTAACCGGTATCCTGCTTTTTAAAGCGCTATGATAATTGTAAATTTGTATAAAATTATACTATGAATTTTATCATTCGTTTACTCATTTCCACAGCGGCTGTAATGCTTACGGCATTATTGCTGCCCGGTGTACAGATTGAGGGCAATAGTTTTTTCACGGCTCTGCTTGTGGCTATTGTCCTGGCATTTCTGAATGCCGTTGTAAAACCTGTGCTCACCATACTTTCCCTGCCCATTACATTTTTCACGCTGGGCCTGTTTTTACTGGTGATTAATGCCATTATTATTCTGCTTGCCGATAAGCTGGTCGATGGCTTTCATGTAAAGGGATTCTGGAGTGCTTTGTTTTTCAGCATCATTCTTGCCATTATCAACAGTATTCTCGATAACATGAGCGGGAATAAACGCCCCGAAGATACCTACTGAAACTAAAAAAGGCCTGATCACCAGGCCTTTTTTTATATCTGTTTCTTACGATCAGAACACCTCGTCGATATCGTTTCGGCGGATAATATCCTTGTTCGGCGCCTCATCCACATTATCCCAGTTTTTCGACTGAACGGTTTTGGTGGTTGGGGCACTCAGGAAATCGGTATTGTTGCTGATGCCGGCTGATGAAGAAGCGTAAAGGTCCTGTCCTTCCATATAATCGAGGTCCGCAAATTTCGCGTACTGACCTACGAAACGTAGTTTTACGGTCTCCAGTGAGCCATGACGGTTCTTGGCGATGATAACCTCTGCACGGCCTTTGGTAGGTTCATTGTTTTCATCGACTTCGAGCCCGTAGTATTCCGGACGGTAAATAAACATTACCATATCGGCATCCTGCTCAATGGCTCCGGATTCGCGGAGGTCACTCAGCTGCGGGCGTTTACTGCCTCCCGGGCGGTTTTCTACCTGACGGCTTAACTGTGAAAGGGCAATGATCGGGATGTTTAATTCCTTGGCCAGGCTTTTGAGTCCACGTGAAATATTGGAAATCTCCTGTTCACGGTTCCCTTTGCTGTCGGGGCCGCCGCTCATGAGCTGAAGGTAATCGATGATGATGAGTTCAATGTTCTCGTTTTCCTTTAAACGACGGGCTTTGGCACGTAGCTCGAAAATAGAAAGAGCCGGCGTATCATCAATGAATAAAGGAGCTACCGATAATTTTTTGATACGTTCGTTGAGCTGAACAAATTCGTGGTTGTCGAGATTCCCTTTCAGGATCTTATCCTGTGTGATTTCTGTTTCACTCGAGATCAGACGTTTTACCAGCTGAATGGAGGACATCTCAAGCGAAAAAATGGCTACCGCTTTATTAAATTCAACGGCTGCATTTTTGGCCATGGATACAACGAAAGCCGTTTTACCCATACCCGGCCTTGCTGCCAGGATCAGGAGATCGGATTTCTGCCAGCCACCGGTAATCCGGTCGAGGGCTGTAAACCCCGAAGGAACACCAATAAGACCATCGGTTTGCTGAGCAGCAGCTTCAATTTCTTCGATGGCTTTGGTAATGAGGTTCACCATTTTATCGCCCTGCTTACGCACGTTGGAATCGAGTACCTGGAAAATATTCTGTGTGGTCTGATCCAGCAATTCAAATACATCGGTGCTCTCTTCAAAAGCAGCTTTGATGGTATCTGTGCTGATGCGGATCAGTTCGCGCTGTAAAAATTTCTGTGCTACAATACGGGCGTGGAACTCCACGTTAGCCGATGATGCAATGCGATTGGTGAGCGATGAAATATAAAATGATCCACCGACCATTTCAAGTTCCCCGGTACGTTTCAGCTCCTGTGTAACGGTGAGAATATCTACAGGTTCTGATTCATTGAATAGTTTACGGATTGCTGAAAAAATGCGGCCGTTCTGTTCTTTGTAAAAACTCTCGGGACTCAGTGTGTCAATAACGAGGCTCAGCGATTCTTTTTCGAGAAGCATGGCACCGAGAACGGCTTCTTCCAGTTCAACGGCCTGCGGCTGTAGTTTACCATCAACGCTTGGTGTTGATGGCGTATATAATTTTTTGCGGGTTTTATTTTGGTTGTCGAGATTCTGCATAGCTAAAGTTCAGCGGGAGGGTAAAAATGCTCAATACTTTCCGATTATGGAATTTACGAAAAAAAACGCTATTCACCGGCGATTAACATCCTTTTAACAAGGCTTTTCAATCCGTTGGAAATCAGTATGCTATTTGTTAATAAGGTTATTAACAATTGCTTTTTGTGGTGATTTATGTTAGGAAACGGGCCTTGAAACTTTTTAACATGGCGTCTGATAACGTTTTGAAAACTAAAAAGACGGAAACTATTTTACATGTTAAATAGTTTAATATATAGCTTATTTTTACGGCCAGGCTATATCCCGTAAGATTTGAAAAAAGGACTGTTTATACTTCTTTTATTAGTAACAGATCTCGTTTGTATTTCGCAGACGCCTGATCCTGTTGTGAAGAAGTTTATCAAAGTCTTTAATACAAAAAACTACTCCGACAGGATCAATATGTTTGATACACTGCCGGATGACCTGAAGCAGGCTTACTATCCGTTTTTAAAAGATTCTATTGACGCTATTCGTGTCAGGGCATTTGCCGACAACCGGGTGAATATTATCAATAAAATTGATAAGATCGATGGGATCCGTTTGTACCACGAACATAACTACTCTTCCGCTATTCCGGTTTTATTGCGGGTAATCAATACCGACAAAACCCTGACGGATCTGGATAGTCTCAGGATTATGTCATGCCTGAAAAAATCCTATCTTAAGATCAGATCGCTTTCCAAAGCTCTTGAAATTCATAAAATGCTGACGGATATTTTTGGCAAGCGTTCCCAGAAATATGCCAAGTGGTATTTTCATCCGCCACTGAGTTCAATATACTATGAGCTCAATATTTATGATGAAGCAATCCGCCAGCATCGCCTGGAGTTCAATGAGTCAACTGAGCGCGGGGACCGGGTGTTACTGAGCTATCACAATAATGAAGGTGTTTTCTGGAATAAACTGCATAAATCGGATAGTGCCTTGTTTCATTTCAATTATGCCAAAAAACTGGCTCACAAACTCTACGGGCAATCTGATAAGGTCGATGATAAGTTTACTATCGGGTTAATCGACGGAAACATCGGGCAGGTATACAAGGAGCAAAAGAAATTCCGTGAAGCCATTCCTTTACTTAAAGAAGATATATACTGGAGCAAAGCCGATCATGATTTCGAAAATGCAGCTATCAGCCACAATGAAATTGGCGAATGTTATATCAATCTCTCGGAGTTTAACCTTGGGCTGAAGCACCTCGATAGTGCCCGTGTCATACTTAGGGCCATGGATGTGGTAACGCCTTATCTGACTAATATGAGGCTGTATGGCTTGTATTATGAGCGAAGCGGCAATTTCCAGGAAGCCATCCGTTTCTATAAGAGATACCTGAACTTTAATGATTCCATTAATGCAGCAGAAAAGTTTAAGGAACTCATCAGTCAGCAGGTGGCTATGCAGATGGATGAAAAAGAAAGGATCATTCGTCAGAAACAGTATATTATCGATAAAGAAGCCGTCAATAAAAAACACCAGGAAACCGTACGACGATTCATGTTTGCCGGATTACTTGTTTTACTGTTTGTACTGTTCATTGTCTTTATTATGTACAAACGGGCACAGAAACAAAAAGAGCTTCTGGAGATCAAGAATGATGAGATTCATCAGCAGAACATGAAAATCGAAAAATCGCTCCAGGAGAAAGAATTCCTCGTGCGTGAAGTGCATCACCGGGTTAAAAACAATCTTCAGATCGTATCCAGTTTACTCAACCTGCAAATAGGCATGACCAACAGCGAGGAGATCAAAGAGGCTCTTTCAGAGGCTTATGGACGTATCGGTTCTATTGCACTTGTTCATCAGCTACTGTACCGGAATAAAGAGCTGACAAATATTTCAATTAAAGAATATTTTGAAAATCTGCTGGTACGTATTGAGCACAGTTTTTCTTCGGAAAACTCCGGTATTGTGCTTGAAAAACATATTGCTGATGTACAACTCGATCTCGATCGCGCCATCCCCTTGGGATTAATCATCAATGAGATAGTTTCCAATGCCTACAAACATGCCTTTCCTGATAAAAAGGGGCTTATTGAAGTGAAGTTCGATAAGCATGCTGAAACCTACGAACTTATCATCAGTGATAATGGTGTTGGGTTCAAAGAGCCTTTTGAGTCGGAACATGAAGGTTCTTTTGGGATTGAAATTATTAAAATCCTTACCGAACAGATCAATGGCCGCATTCAGGTGACCGATAAAAATGGTACCCGCTATTCCATTGTTTTTAATTAGACCTATCGCCGATTCCTTTTATAAAATCAGATATCAGGTAGGCGATGAGCTTACCGGTTTTATTATCTGCTTTAATGTGCGAGAGAATAGGAGCGCCTTCGGCTATGTGAAGGTATAACGAACTTAAGTGTTTTCCGCATTGGTAGATATACTGCCTGGCCTGAACCGGGGAGATCCCACTGCTGGTTTTGGCGCTGCTGGGCACATTGGTGATGGCGTCCAGGTCAATCTCGACCCCGCAGGGCGAATGTTTTACAAAACCGATATTCTGCGCCAGTGCTTTGGAAAATGACAGGTTTTCACGGACAAAAATATCCTCGTATGTTGAGAAATACAGGTTTTGCGGATTCGCCATGAACTCCCGGAGCACCTGGCCCGTATTATATTGTTCATGCATGCCAAATACAGAGTAGCGGTCGAGGTACTGTTCCCGGAAAGCATAACTGAAACCATTACCGCTATGCCGGCCTTCGAGGGGGCGAAAATCGGTATGAGGGTCACAGTTTATGACATTTATTTTTTGGTTTAATGCCCGCGAGGCCCCTTTTATATTTCCATAGGCATTGTTATGACCGCCACCAATAACAATAGGTATTTTCCCGGTTTGTATTATTTTTTCTATCACCTGGCTCACTCTTTCGTCGAGCTGTGCCACCAGTTGCCGCAGGGCATCAACATCATGCTGTGTTCTCTGGGTAAATTGCTCTGAGGTTTTCATCAGATCTTCTGTGCGTATATGCCCCAGTACTAAAATGTCAGTTCCTTTCAGAAAATGATTGCTTTGCTGATTCAGAAAACTTTCCAGGGCTGGTTTCCATGCGGTGTGCGAACCACCACGCCCGAAATTGGCCCTTACCCCGATGTCTTCAGGGATTCCAAGCAACACAAAACGGGCATCTGAAATTTTTAGTTCTTCTTCCCAATGGGTGGAATCCTTCACCAGCTGGACATCTTCACCGATTTTAGTTTCCTGGTTTCGTTTCCTGGTTGCCTGGTTCAGTTCATGCCGGGTATAGAGAATAATATTTTCCAAATTCATGGATCAAAGGTAAAAAACTGTAGCTTTACTCTATATTATTTACTGTTTATTTTAGTATGCAGTTCGAAACCAGAACATCTTATATTTCTGTTATTGAAGATTGTATTATTTACATCAAGGTCAGGCCCGATATGCATGTTGAAGTGAAGGATGCAGAGGAGAATGATGAGATGATTAAACGTCTGAATCCTGATGGTAAAAAAGTTGTTCTGCTTCATACGCAGGGGATCTTCACCACAGGGCCTGATGTACTGAAACGTGGAGCTTCCGAAGAAGCCTCCGGATTATATAAAGCACTTGCCATACTGATCGATAAACACTCTCCTGGCCTGATCGGAAAATACTTTATTAAAGTAAATAAGCCGAAGCAGCCGACGCAGCTTTTTACAAAAATGGAAGAGGCATTGGCATGGTGCAGAGAACAATATGCACTTGCAAATCCCTAGCCTGAACCGGTTCTGATTTTTTATTATTTTTATTGGAATGATTCGCTTTTGATCTCAGCCATGTAAACCGGAAGCGTATAATTATACAAGCCCCCGCTTATGACTATTGAAACGAGCACAGCACATGTAAGCCTGATCGACGATGTCGTTGCTGTTATTTCCGTGAAAGAGAATGTTGAAATTGATGTGCCGCAGACCTGGGAAAATTACCATGCGGTTATAAAATTAAATCCTGCAGGGGACTTCCCGGTGTTGTTTGAAACAAGAGGCTTTGTCTCTATTTCAAAAGAATCGAGAGAACTTGTTGCTTCAAAAGAAATGGCCAAGGAAAGTTGCGCGACCGCACTGCTTGTTGAAAATATGGCAATGAAGATTTTTGGAAATTTTTTCATTCGTTTCGACCGGCCGCCACGACCAACAAAACTTTTTACGGATCGAGCAGAAGCCATTGCCTGGTGCAAGGAGCAATACAGGCTCATTAAACGTTAAGCCGCTTATTCATAATAAAAGAAGAGCCCGGAATTCCGGGCTCTTCTTTTTTCTATAATGGTATTTTTATTTACAGGTGAATCACTTCGCCATAGGCCGCTGCTGCAGCTTCCATAATAGCCTCGCTCATGGTAGGGTGAGGGTGTACGGTTTTAATCAGCTCATGACCGGTGGTTTCCAGTTTACGGATGGCAACTGTTTCAGCAACCATTTCCGTTACGTTGGCTCCGATCATGTGTGCGCCGAGAAGCTCGCCGTATTTGGCATCGAAAATAAGTTTAATGAACCCATCGCTGGCACCAGCTGCTTTGGCTTTGCCGGAAGCGGAGAACGGAAACTTACCTACTTTGATGGTGTAACCGGCTTCTTTTGCTTTCTTCTCAGTATAGCCTACAGAAGCAATTTCAGGCTGGCAATAGGTGCAACCCGGAATGTTGTTGTAGTCGATCGGATCAACATGCATGCCTTTGATTTTTTCAACGCATGTAATGCCTTCAGCACTTGCTACGTGAGCCAGAGCCTGTCCGCCAACACAATCACCGATAGCATAATAACCGGCTACATTTGTAGCATAGAACTTATCGGTTACGATCTTGCCGTTTTCGGTTTTAATACCGGTTTCTTCGAGTCCTATACCTTCAATATTTGCCTGGATCCCAACGGCAGATAATACAATCTCAGCATCAAGGGTTACGTTGCCGGTTTTTGTTTTGACATTCACTTTGCAGTCAGTGCCTTTTGTATCAACGCTTTCAACAGAAGCTTCGGTCATGATTTCGATACCAACCTTCTTGAATGATTTTTCAAGTTGTTTTGATACTTCTTCGTCTTCTACCGGAACAATATTTGGTAAATATTCCACAATCGTCACTTTAGTACCCATGGTTGCATAGAAGTATGCAAATTCAACACCGATAGCGCCTGAACCAACTACCACCAGTGATTTTGGTTGTTTCGGCAAACTCATGGCTTCGCGGTACCCGATAATTTTTTTACCATCCTGGGGCAGGTTTGGTAACTGGCGTGAACGTGCGCCGGTTGCTATAATAATGTGTTTTCCTTCATAGGTTGTGGTTTTGCCGTCAGCAGCCTTTACATCTACCTTTTTCCCGGCTTTGATTTTAGCCGTTCCCATGATAACATCAATTTTATTTTTTTTCATCAGGAACTGAATGCCTTTGCTCATCCCATCAGCTACATCGCGGCTGCGTTTGATCACGGCACTGAAATCAGCTTTGATATTATCGGCACTGATTCCATAATCTTTAGCGTGGTTCAGGTATTCAAATACCTGTGCGCTTTTCAATAAAGCTTTGGTTGGAATACAGCCCCAGTTCAGGCAAATCCCACCCAGGTTTTCTTTTTCAATAATGGCGGTTTTAAACCCCAGTTGTGAAGCGCGGATTGCAGTCACATAACCACCCGGTCCGCTTCCTATAACAATAACATCGTAGTTCATACTTTTATCTTTTGTGAACGGCTAATTTAAGGTTTATACTTTAATTTTTGCAATAATTGAACTAAAATTAAGGTCCGGCCTCGGCACTTCCTAATCCTTTACCGGCGGGCATTTCAGCGGAAATCGGAGAAACCCGGAAATTATTTTTTCAGTGCCTGGTCGATCGGGTCATCAGCAAATGGTATTTCAGGCAATAAGCACTGCATGGGCGCTGATAAGCTCCTTAGATGCTGAAACGGGCGAGGGGCGTTACACTCAGATCGGTAAAATCGCTTTTGAGGTATTTATAATAGGCTGTAATACCGATCATGGCAGCGTTATCGGTACAGTATTCGAACTTAGGAATGAAACAGGTCCATCCTTCTTTTTGCGACAGGCTGCTGAGCTGTCCGCGAAGCCCCGAATTGGCTGAAACACCACCGGCAATAGCAATCTGTTTAATGCCTGTTTCACGGGCGACTGCTTTCAGATTTTTAAGCAGGTAACTTACGAGGTGATGCTGATAGGAGGCACAAATATCGTTGAGATTGTTTTCAATAAAATGGGGGTCCTGGGCAACATGATCTCTTATAAAGTACAGGAAAGCCGTTTTGATTCCACTGAAACTATAACGTTGTCCGGGCAGGTTGGGCATGGGGAATTTAAAACGCCCGGGATTGCCCTGCCTGGCATATTTGTCGATCAGTGGCCCACCGGGATAAGGCAGTCCAATGATTTTTGCAGCCTTGTCAAATGCTTCTCCTACGGCATCATCTTCGGTTTCGGCCAGCAGCTCAAACTCCAGGTGATTGGTCACTTTTACAATTTGCGTATGTCCGCCGCTCACCGTCAGGCACAGAAAAGGAAAGGAGGGGGAGAGATGCGGCTCCGTTTTTTCTTTGATGAAATGAGCGAGAATATGCCCCTGCATGTGATTCACCTCTATCAGTGGAATATCAAGGGCGAGTGCCATCGATTTGGCAAAAGAGGTTCCTACCAGCAGACTGCCTGAAAGGCCTGGCCCGCGTGTGAATGCAATGGCTGAGATTTGTGATAAATTAACGCCCGCTTTCTTTAAGGCTGCATCGGCTACAGGTACAATATTCTTCTGATGGTCTCGGCTCGCAAGCTCCGGAATAACACCGCCATATTGCTGATGAATAGCTTGCCCGGCTGTAACGTTCGATAATACAACATCGTTATGAAGTACGGCGCAGGACGTGTCATCACAGCTGCTTTCAATGGCCAAAATGATTATATCCTCGCTATTATTCATTATTTTTACGGTGTTGAGTAAACTGGACAAAATTACGAGATTTCTGTGGAAAGTACTGAAGTTTTCCGTGCTTTCTGTGCTCCTTATTGTCATAGGTTTGCTTATTGCCATTAACACAGAAACCTTCCAGACTTTTGCCGCGCAAAAAGCAGCAGCTTATCTCAGCAAAGAGCTGGGGACGCGGGTAGAGGTGGAACGCCTCAAAATATCATTCATCAAAAATGTGGAACTGGAGGGCGTTTACCTCGAAGATCTTCACCACGATACGCTTCTGTATGGTGCCAGTCTTGAGGTTGGACTGAGCGGCTTTGATTACAAAAAACATAAACTGAACCTCGACGAAGTAAGGCTCAGTGATATCAAAGTAAAACTCTTGAAGTACAAGGGGGAACCGGATTTTAATTTTCAGTTCCTGGCCGATTATTTCGCCTCATCTGATACAACCCGCAGCGATACCTCCGGTGGGTGGACCGTAAAATATGGTGCCCTGAAACTGCATCATGTGGATTTCACGTATCACTTATTGCGCGACACAGATAAAGTGGTGAATAACATGAATTACAGAAATATTCATGTGAGTAATATCAATGGGAGTATATCGGACATCCGTTTTAAAAAGGATACGATCTTTGCTACGATTACCGATCTGAGTGCGCGGGAGCAAAGCGGTTTCGTACTCAATAAACTCAGCACCATCGCCAAAGTGAGCCCTGCGGAGATGCGCTGCGACAGCCTCACAATTGTTACACCCAATAGTTATATCAGTGCAGACCTTAAATTTAAATACGACACATGGTCGGACTATGAGGACTTTGTGAATAAAGTATATATCCGCGGGAAGCTGAAAACCGGCACCCAGCTTAACTTTAAAGACATTGCCTATTTTGCGGAGGAACTCAACGGGTTTAATGAAACGTTTTATCTCACCGGTAAAGTCAGAGGGTTTGTCAATGAGCTGAGCGGATCGGATCTTGATTTCAGGTATGCCGACAATACGCGTTTCAAAGGTGATTTCGGGATCACAGGCTTGCCGGATATCAACACATCCTACATTCACTTTGACGCGAAACAAGTGTCGACCACCAAAGCCGATCTCGAAAAATTCCCGATTCCTCCCTTCAATAACCCCACGCATTTGCAGCTTCCGGTAGAAGTGGCTCACCTGGGTCTGATATCATACAAAGGGAAATTCGATGGGGGGATCAATGACTTTGTGACTTACGGGACCTTTCATACCGCCGTCGGTGTTTTGTCAACGGATCTTGCCATTCATAACGATACCATAAAGAATATTGTAGGTTATTCGGGTCTCATCAAAAGTAATGATTTCAACCTTTCCAAATTGTTTCCGAATGTCAGGCAGCTCGGGGCTGTTTCGCTCAATGCCAAAATAAAAGGAAAAGGATTTACCATCAAAACCATGGATACGGAACTAGAGGGAGATATAAATACCATTCACTTCAATGGCTATACCTATAAAAACCTCCGGATCGATGGTGCCATTAAGGATAAGGTATTTAACGGGAAACTGGTGAGTAAGGATGAGAATGCCGATTTTGATTTTGATGGCACAGTCAATTTTACAAACAAAGTACCGAAGATGGATTTTATCTCAACCGTCAATAATCTGGACCTTGAAAAAACCAATTTCTCCACATCTAAACTCAACGGACGTATGTCATCACAGATTCTCATCGATCTGAACGGTGATAATATTGATAACCTGAGCGGGCTTGTGAACTTTGATAACACCATTTATAAAACAGCGAGCAAAACCTATAAACTCAGCAGTTTTAACCTCGAAATGGACCAGGAAACCCCGAATAAATCCATCGAGCTGACTTCTTCTATGTTCAATGTGAATGTGAAGGGACAGTATAATCTTTCCACATTGCCCGATGCATTCATGCAATACCTCAATGCGTATTTTCCGACCTTTGTAAAAACGAATTCAAAAACCGTTTACAAAGACGAAGCGGAAATAAATATCAAAATCAAGAATTTCTCTGTGGTCAAAGAACTCCTGATCAATGATCTGATGCTGAGTCCTAACACCCAGCTTACCGGCAAATTTGATGCATCCGGTAATTACCTGAATATGGTAGTGAGCAGCGACCTGGTAACCTATGGCAGCTTGAAATTTCATGGCAATCACATGGAGGTAAATTCGATGCCGGATGGCGTTACACTTACCAATACCGTGAATAGCCTGAATCTTACAGACAGCCTTGCTTTTAAGAGCCTGCAGGTAAACCTCGTGGCAAACGACAGGCAGTCGCAGTATGATATTACATGGGATAATAAACTGAAACCAAATTATGCCGGTGCTATTTCAGGTAATGCCACCTTTGGTACACAAAGCCTGAAAGTAAATATTGATAAGAGTCGCATTGTACTTACAGATAGCGTCTGGACACTTCATGAGCCGGCATTTGTAACGGTCGATTCCGGTGGAACCGTTGCCGTAAATGCATTTAAACTGTATAATAATGACCAGGCCATTGTCATGAACGGATCTCTGTCGGGCAAGGAAAGCGATCAATTCAAAATTGATATACAGTCGCTTCAGCTCAGCCAGTTCAATCCCTTATTGAAAGACAGCAAGATGAGTATCGACGGGATGGCTGAGGGAGAGACTACCATTGGTAGTGTACAGGGCAAAATGGTGATCAACAGCAATCTCCGCTTCTCCAGCCTCAAAGTCAATAACCGTTTGATCGGGCAGGGTGAAATCACGAGTATGTACAATGCCGACCAGGATTTTGTGGCGATCAACGGTTACTCGGCATTTGCGAACGACCTGATGACGGGGGCTCCCTTGAAGAATTTTAATTTCAATGGGTTTTACTATCCTAAGAAAACCGAAAACAGTATTGATATTGATTTTAACTGCAATCCGTTTGACCTTGTATTTCTGCAGCCCATACTCAAGGATATTGTCACCTTTAAAAACGGCTATGTTAATGGCTCCGGTAAGGTAAGCGGTACTCCCGATAAGCCGTTGATCAATGCCCAGCTATCTGTTGCCAAATGTGTAATGCTTGTCGATTACCTGAATGTGCAATACAGTATCGGCGGAAAAATTGACATCATGCCGGATCAGCTGAATTTCAATAACATGGAAGTGCGCGATACCAAAGGCAATGTGGGGATAGTATCGGGAAACCTGTTTCACGATAATTTCAAAAATATGCGTATTGACTTCGATATCAATACCACCCGCCTCATGGTGCTGAATACCACGGCAGCCAATAACCCGAGTTATTACGGTACAGCCTATGCCACCGGAAATGCCGGTATATACGGATTTATCGATGATATTAAAATGGAAATAAATATGAAAACCAATGCCGGTACTCATTTTTATATTCCGCTCAGTGGTCCTGCAGAAGTCGGCGACAAGGATTTTATACGTTTTGTGTCGAAAGACACAACCAGGAAAGTAGCGAATAAAACGGCCAGCAATTTTTCACTCGATTTTAACCTGGAAGCCACACCGGATGCTGAAATCCAGTTACTGTTTGATGAGAAATCAGGCGATCTCATCAAGGCACGCGGGAATGGGAACATCAATATGAAAATCAACTCCAAAGGGAAGTTCGATATGTTTGGTGATTATGTATTAACCACCGGCGATTATCTCTTTACGCTCGAAACATTCATTACCAAGAAATTTGAAATCGAACGTGGCAGCTCCATCAAGTGGAGTGGTAACGTGTATAAAGCCAATATCGATATTACCGCGAACTATAAACAGCGGGCATCCATTAAACCCCTGTTTCCGCTCGATTCTACAGGAAACTACAGCAAGCGTTACCCGGTCGATTGTAAGCTGTATATGAAAGATAATCTCATGTCGCCCGATATTACGTTTGGTATAGATCTTCCGACCATCGATGAAACTACCCGGAGCAAGATCAAAAGTATTTTATCGGATGAACAGGAACTGAACCGCCAGGTGTTTTCACTGTTGCTTCTCCGGAGCTTTGTGACTCCTACCTCTTTGCAGGGCAGTGGCGGTATATCGGCCGGTGGTGCTGCCGCGGCAACGGGCTCTGAGATGCTTTCCAACAAGCTGAGCCACTGGCTCAATGGTGTTACCAAGGATATTGATGTGGGGGTGAACTACAGGCCCGGCTCCACACTCAGCAGCGATGAGCTCGATCTGGCGCTGTCGAAACAATTGCTGAACAACCGTTTGAGTATCGACGGTAACTTTGGCGTGAGTAATAATAACGGCGCCAAAACCACCACCACCGGAAGTTCCAACTCCAGTAACCTTATCGGTGATGTGACTGTTGAGTATAAACTGAGCGACGATGGCCGCTACCGTGTGAAAGCCTTCAACCGGAGTAACGATAACACGCAGATTACCACGAGTGGAGGTCCGTTTACCCAGGGCGTTGGTGTGTTTTACAGGGAGGAGTTCGAAACACTCAATGAGCTTTATAAACGCTACAGGGATAAACTCAGAAAGAAGAAGTAAGTTCCCGCTATTTGTATCTTGCTACGTAGGTAATATTCGACAATAGCTTTGTATTATCGATCACTTCTACCTCCAGGTGCGGGTATTTCGCCAATGCGTTTTTGATCAGCTGTCCGCTCACAAAATGCAGACCGCTTCCACTCGTTTTATTGAAGCCTGAATTGGTGCTGAAAAATTCGGTATACCAGGTTCCTTTCTGGCGCTTGCCAAGGTCGGCATCTGCATCACGAATCACAAGCACTCCGCCGCGGTTAAGCTTTGCCACGCAATGATCGATAACCTGTACCTGTTGTGATGCTTCGAGGTAATGAAGCACATCACTGATAATAAATCCATCGGCCTGCGGGAATTCGTAAGCTGTAACATCGCCTACAGCAAATTGCATGCGTGAGGTTTTGTGTACGCAATTATCGGCTATGGCTATTTTTTCATCGTCGTAATCTACTCCCAGGATATTTCGGTCTCTACCTTTATACATAAGCATATATGGCAAAAATCCATATCCACAGCCTACATCCACAATCTGCCCGGTTTTCGGCATCAGGCTTTCAAACAGGGCGTAGTTGTTTTCCAGTTTTGTTTTGATGCGGCAATACCATTCCAACACGGGACCTTTGAAAATATAATTGCGGATCAGGCGTGGCCTGAAATAATCAACGGTTTCAAACTGTTCGCGGAGCGCAGCATACTCCGTGCGCATATAACGGCAAATACCTTTGGTACGCTCCTGGTATGTGTTTCCGAAAGATGTATCCTGTGGGGAGATGCGCTTCAGGTACTTGACGGTAAGCGCGCCATCCTTGAAATGGAAATCGCCTTTGGTTACGGCGTCTCCGGCACCATGGATCAGTAAGGGCAGAATATCGAGTTGTAATTTTTCAGCCAGCAGGAATGCGCCTTTATGAAAACGATGAATTTCTCCGTCTACACTGCGTGTCCCTTCCGGGAATATCAGAATGGAGTAACCTTCTTTGACAAGCTTTTCAAGTTTAGGTAAACTGTTTTCATAGCCCTCTGAAGCCGGGTAATAATCGGCCATTTTTACAATGAATCCATAAAAAGGAGAATTATATACCCAGTCGTTGGTAAACACGATTATTTTAGGATGCAACTGAAGTGTGAGGGCCAGATCAATATGTGACTGATGGTTAGCTACAATAACGGCCGGTTTCGCAAAGGTTTCGTTCTGATCGTTGATGATGCGTTTTTTTACATTGAAGAAACAGGCCAGAATGGCGCGGAAAGTGTAGGCAATGAGGGTGTGGAAAACCAGTTTGCGGGTTCGGATACCCGCTGGGAAGATGGAAAAGATAATAAGTCCCGAAAGTGTCAGCAACAGGGCCCCCAGCACAAAGCCCATGAACCCGATGATTGTAATGAATATATACTTGGCAGAGTAGGGCTGTAACCCGCGGTGACGGCGGTTCAGGGCCATCCAGTTAAAAATAAGTGGTTGTACTATAAATGAAATAAATACCACACAGCTCATGCCTATGATTGTGATGGCGGCAATGGATTTGAGGGCCGGATGTTTGGCAAGGATCATGGTGCCGATGCCAATAACCGTGATGAGGGCCGACAGAAGGATGGAGGATTTGTAGGAATCCAGGTTCTTCTTACCGTACTTGAATTCATTGAGGAGCCCATCCATAATAAAGATACTGTAATCGTCGCCGAGCCCGAAGATGAACGTGGATATAATGATATTGATGATGTTGAATTTGATTCCGAATATGCCCATGATACCAAGGATCCAGAGCCATGAAATAAACATGGGCAGGAAATTGATAATGGCGAGTTCAATACGCCCGTGCGAAAGCAGCATGAACGCAAAAACCAGGATGGATGTAATGATCAGGATGGTGTTGAAGTCCTGCTGTATAACCTGCACAAAGCGCGATGTAAGATTCTGCTTATCAAAAACAACCACATCGGGATCGTGCTCGAATGCGGCATAAACCTTTTCGCGGTTTTCCGCATTCGTTTTCACATGGCATACCACCGAGGTTTTTCCATTTACCTGGCCTGTAAATTCTTTAAACACGAGCTGAAGCAGGGTATCCGAATCGGCTTTAGGCAATAAACCATAATTTTTATTCAGCTGTTCGTAGAAACCGTGGAATGCATTTTCTTTGAATTTGAGCGTAGCACCCGATGCAATGAGTTGCTTCTGCAGTGCAGCTTTACGGGCTGGTGTAAAAAAATCGTTCCAGCGTTTAATACGGCGCTCCTGTTCCTGGGCAGAGGTGAATAAGCCTGCTACAGAAGAAAACTTCTTAATATGTCCATCACTTTTCAGTGATTTGAGTTCTGCCTCCACCTGAGCATTTTTTTCGAGGGCTTCATTCAACGAATTACCGGTAGCAAAAACGTACACCGAACGAGCAGCAAAGTTGTTGACTTCATCGAGGTGTTTCTCTGCGGCACGGGTTTCATCGGTCATGAAACTCATTTTGTTCATGTCGCTTTCAAATTCAACCCGGCTGGCAAACCATGCAAATACAACGGTTAGGAGCATGGCACCGATCACCACAAACTTATGCTTATCGGGCCTGGCTGCAGTAATACGGTCAAGCAGGTTGCCTGAGTTGTGATGCGCTTCGTCAGGTGTTTCTGTAGTGTTTTTTTGTTTTCTGAAAGCCACTTTCAACAGATGTGGCAATACAATGATTGAGAACAGCATGGCACCGATCAGCGAAAAACCGGCGAACTGGCCGAAATCATGAAGCGCTTCGGATTTGGCAAACAGTAAACTAAAAAAAGCGCCAACCGTGGTGGTACAGCCAATGAGCATAGGCAGAGTCAGATCGCTCAGTACGGTTTTTACATCGCGCACATGCTTGTAATGCGTGAAAAAATGAAGTGAATAGTTGATCGCAATACCAAGTACCACGGCACCGGCACCAATAGCGATGGCTGATACAATGCCCTTGGTGAGAAATAAAATGCCCAGCGAAAAAGCCATACCAAATGCTACCGGGAACATAATGAATACAATGAGCAAGGGATTGCGGAAGTAAAGTCCCAGGAGCAGGGCAATGAGACCCACCGCTATAAGGCTGGTGAGCATGCTGTCTTTCCTTAACTGGCGGGCATTTCCTTCAGACACAATGGTGGCACCGAATGGTTCAATGCGAATTGCCCGGTGTTTGGACTGCACCTTTTTGCAGGCTTCCGTCACCGTATTGACGAGGTGCTCGTTCAGTTTGGTTTCGTTAGGGGCATGGGCAGGTGTAATAAAAAACAGTACATGCAGGTGGTCTTTACTGGCGATGTAACCATTGTAGGTTTCAAAATTGGCATCCAGCTGAACCGACTGTAGTTTCTTTAAAGCCAGGGGCGTGATGTTCAGCGGATCACGCATAATGTATTTGCCAAGCACCATACCCGAAGGCGACAGCAAAGCCTGGTAATCTTTATTCAGTGTATAATCAATACTATCGGGGCGGGTAATATTTTCAAGCTTCCTGTAATCTTCTTCTTCCAGAAACAAAGGAATGTTCCGGTAAAAGATATCATACATCTGCTGGGTACGTTCATCCGATAGTTTGAAACGTATGTCGTTATAGTCATGAGATGTCAGTTTACGGGTCAGTTCTGCATAAATGCTATCGGCGCATTCCGTGAGGCTGTCGATCTGTTCGGGATTGGTACCGGTGAGGTGTATAACGAGTTTATCTTTGGATTTCAGGTTATCAAGAACAGCATTAATGGCGCTGGTATTTTTATCGGAAGGAACAAAGCGTGTAATATCTTCTTCGAGCTTGATCCGGGATGCCAGATAGCCCAGTATACCACAGCTGGCAATGATCAGGATAATAAAAAACAACTTCCTTTTCTGAAAGAAAAGGTACACCAAATAGGGCAGGTTTGACATAGGCGGTAAATTTACTAAAATAACTTTGTTTATAGATTCATCTGTTTATAAACAAAGACTCATGGTTTTAATCATTCGTTTTGTCTATTTTCGGAAACTTTTTGCGCTAAGTTTCGTTAAATTTAAAACGATTCAGTTTTTATGTCAGTTTTAATAGCAGATAGTGGTTCTACCAAGACAGATTGGGTATTGCTGGACCAGGGCCGTGTGGTCATGCAGAGTTCCACCATTGGATTTAATCCATATTTTCAGACTTCTGATGCTATCACCGGTGAACTCAACGCACGCCTGATTCCCGCACTTGGCGCACATGTGAGCCAGATCACCGATGTTCGTTATTATGGTGCCGGATGTTCCAATGAAGTAAATGTAGCTTCCGTACGAAAGGGAATCCAGGCTGCACTCCCTAAAGCATCTATTGAAGTGAATCATGATTTGCTGGCGGCTGCAAGAGCTCTGTGCGGAAAGGAGCCGGGCATAGCCTGTATTCTTGGCACAGGCAGTAACAGTTGCTTGTATGATGGAGCAACAATCCGCGAAAATGTAATTTCGGTGGGTTATCTGTTTGGTGATCATGGCAGCGGAGCCTGTATGGGCAAAAGTTTTATCCAGGATTATTTTGATGGAAAACTTCCCCTGCACCTGCAAACAGCTTTTGAACAGGCCGGCTATAACCGTGAAGAGATCCTGGACAATGTGTATAAAAAATCGATGCCAAGCCGCTACCTGGCGCAGGTATCAACATTTCTTTCGGCTCATGTTTCCGATACTTACGTGAGAGCTATTATTAAGCGTTGCTTCGTTGCCTTCTTCGATCACCAGGTTTCAAAATATACCAATTCGCGCAACCTGCCTGTTAATTGTGTGGGTTCCGTCGGATTTTATTACAAGGATATTTTACTGGAAGCAGCCCGCGAAAAAGGATTTACAATCGGCACTGTGATCAAATCGCCGATAGAAGGGCTCATCCGTTACTACCAATAAATTTACCACGCTTCATCAGGTGTGTTTTACTTCGGAGAGAATTAGTACCTTAGTTGCACAAGCTCTTGAAGAAATCCCGTTTATATTTTTTATCGTTTACCGAAGGCGCCGCTGTTATGGCCGCTGAGATCTGCAGTGCACGGCTTATCGCTCCTTTTTATGGAAGCAGCCTGTATGTGTGGAGTTCGGTGATGGCTGTTACCCTGGGAGGGCTTGCCTTGGGTTATTTTATGGGAGGGCGCTTCAGTCTGCGTGAAAACCGTATGCGCGCTCTTCGTCTTGTAGTGCTGATGGCCATGTTAAGCCTGGTGATGATGCCTGTGGAATCCCGTTTGTTTTTTGTGATCGCCCTTCATGCCCCCTTAATCCCCGCGGTTATTGGCAGTGTGGTTTTATTGTTATTTCCCGTTATGTTTTTCATGGGTGCCACATCGCCTCTCATTATCTCCTGTTTAACGCAGGAAGCCGGGCGAAGCGGTGAGAACAGCGGCAGGGTTTATGCCGTATCCACATGCGGTGGTATTCTGGCAACCTTTGCCTGTGGCTTTTATACGA
Organism: Bacteroidota bacterium; assembly: GCA_018267825.1. GTDB lineage: Bacteria > Bacteroidota > Bacteroidia > B-17B0 > Aurantibacillaceae > JAFDXR01. Next base: position 54,163 of record JAFDXR010000028.1, read on the forward strand.
TCCCCGAATTCGGGATTACACTTACCCTGATGGGATTTGCTATACTACTGGCTTTAGCCTGGCTTTTGAATCTCGGGCATACAGGTCGTGTAAAAAATGCAGGTTTATTGCTGTTGCCGGCCATCATTTCTGTTTATGGTTTTATAAGTGCACCAAAGCATCCCAATACCATTTATGAATCGGACGGCATTATGGGTAAACTGGAAATCCGCGACGAGCCGTCTTCTCAGGCCAATGGCGTGGTAATACGTAAACTGCTGATCAATACCATTGTGCAAACGGAAATGGACCTGGGGACCCGGCAGTCGGTTTCAGACTATGCGCATTTGTTGGCGAAGAATAATCTGTACATGCCAAAAGGCAAAGTTCTTTTGATGGGACTTGGGGGTGGGGTTATAGCGAATATGCTTCATGATGAGGGCTATGATGTAACCGCTGTTGAGTTTGATCAGCGGATCATGGATGTAGCCCGTCGTTTTTTTTACATGAACCCGGAAATACATGGTGTATGCGACGACGCAAGGCATTACCTGAATGAAGGAAACGGGTATTACAACCTCGTGATATTCGATATTTTTAAAGCAGAGGAACAACCGGCACATGTGCTCACACGCGAGGGACTGCAGCAGCTCAAAAAACACATTGATACATCTTCGGTTGTGATTATAAATACCCACGGCTACCTGAAAGGCATTAAAGGCGCCGGTACTCAGTGCATGCTGGCCACACTCCGGGAAGCAGGCTTCGATGTAAAGATTTGCCCCACGAATGACAATGAGGATTATAGAAATGTACTGATCTATGCTTCGCTCAAAACCTTCCAGGTGAGTCTGCACAATGAATCATATCCCATCGAAATCGAAAATGCAGCACTGATCAATACCGACGGAAAACCCGTTCTTGAAAAACTCAATGCCCCGGCAAACCAGGCCTGGCGGAGTAATTACATCCGCAATTACATCACCCGTTATTGAATTATTTTCCGGGGAACGGTTGTTTTAGCAGGAAGAAGCCGCTCTTGCCTCAGAAAATAATTGGTTCACCTCTTTTAATAGATATCTGCCTGAACTTATTGTAAGTTTGAGCAGAGCAATTGTTTTACATGTTGGTGCAGCGTATATCGCTTTATACGATCAAAGCACACGTCACCAGTAGAATGGCTATAAGAGTTTGTCATCTTGTTTTCGTAGGGGGTTACGGGGTGTTTAACTCTTATAGCATTCAACCGGTGGCTATCCGGGATGAATTCCCGGATGCCGGTCAGGGTTTGTTTCGTTTAATAAAACAGATGAATGCACCTGGTCAATCCATTTAATTGGTGTTATCGCGGTAAATGATCGACGCGAAAAAATAAAAATTTTTATTTCTTCTGAACAGGCGCTTTATAAGAATAGAGAAGTGGATTAATTATCTCTCTCTATATCAGCGGCGTTGAATTTAACAAGCCCCTGTATTTTCTGCAGTTGTTCCTTAACAGCACTTTCATCGCCGGCAACAACAAGTTTGTAAGAATCCGGAGTGAAATATTTACGGATGGCTTTGTTTATATCTTCCAGTGTCAGTGCATTGAGGTCTGCGATGTAATTTTTACGTTTTTCGAAATTATACACCAGTGGGTTAAAGAACCCTGAAACAGCATCAGGCATTTCAAGCCTTTTGATATTAACGGTTTCTTCGTAAATCACTTTTTTAAGTTCTTTTTCTTCAACGGTACCGGCACTGAAGTTTTTCAGTGTTTTATCAAAAAGTTCCATGGTATTATACATTTCATTGCTGCGAACCGAGCAACTTACCTGGAACAGGTTCGAAAATTGGGAATGCGCATAATTACTGCGGATGCCATAGGTTTTTCCACCCTTTTCGCGAATTTCTTTAAACAGTACGACATTGAAGATCTTGTTGGCAATGGTAAAAGCCAGGTAGTCTTTGTCTTTTACGGATGGCGCAGTTTTACTCCATTGCAGGGCGCACTGGGTAGCACCACGGCGATTGATGAAACCGGTTTCTTTTTTCTTGATCACCGGTTGGTCCATACTCACACCGTTTACATCGCCGTAGGTTGATTTCCATGATCCGAAATATTTTTCGATGGTGGCTTTTAAAGGGCCATCTTCAAAATTACCGCAGATTACCAGGTTACAGTTTTTGGGTGTATAATTGAATTCATAGTATTCACGCAGTACTTCCGGGGTAATTTTCTGAAGCTGATTTTTATAGTAGTAACGTCCGAAAGGGTTGGAAATACCATAGATGAAATAATCGCTGTATACGTCTGCCAGATCTGCAATGTCCATTTTGGACGGAGAGTTGAAATCGGTGTACTGCGATTTGATCAGTTCTATTTTATCTTTTGGAAATGTAGGGCTCAGTACGACGGAGCTCAGGAGGTCAAAGCCTTCATCGAGGCTTCTGGAAAGCAGGTTCATGGTAAGAGTGGTGTTGTCTTTGCTGCTGCTGGCCGACAGATTGGCTCCCAGTCTGAACTGCATATTATTCTGTGCTTCCTGATCATATTTTTTATTTCCGAGTAACAGGGCATTGGCTACAATTTCGCTGTATCCCTGCTGTCCGGGGTTTTCATTTTTCTCACCGGTATTCAATACCAGTTTCACATTCAGGGCAGGCAGCTTGCCGTAATGGATCAGGTATACCCTGAGTCCGTTTTTAAGTGTATAGGTTTCATAGGTGGCGTCCTGTGCACGGGTACCAAAAGACAAGAGGCAACAGGCAAGCAGTATGGTCAGTGTTTTTATTCTTTTCATAATACAAGGTGTTATTAATCCATGTTCGGTTTAATGTTAATGACTTTAAGGTTCTCCGGATCGAAATATTTTTTGGCAATGACCGAAAGATCTTCGGCTTTGATATTTCTGTATGCATCCAGAGCCGCATTATGTTTGCTGTAATCGTTGTAATAATATTCTGCAAAGCCAAGTGCCCCGGCGATGTTAGCGTTTGAGTAGTTCAGGAATATATTATTGGCTTCCAGATTTTTTATATAATCGTCGATGAGTTTTTGATCAATGCCTTCATTGATTACATCGTATATTTCCTTACTGATGGCCTTCTTCACCTTGGCATTTCCTACCTGTGCCTGCATAATCACATCAAAGATGCTGTAGTTGTTATACATCCGGTTCGGATCGCCTCCGAATACAATCTGATAAGCCATATTGCCTTTGTCTACAATACTGGTGGTCATAATAGAGTTGGCGTTCTGAAACAGCAGATCCGACAGGAGGTTAAATGCATGATAATCGGGGCTGCTTACTTCCGGAGCAGGCACCACATAAGAGTATATCTGCACAGGGTAGTCGATTGTGAGCTCTTCCACATCCGGAGCATGGTTGAAAATATCCGGTTCCGGCTTTTTGGTGTTTGGAGGCAGTTGTTTCTTGATCGGCCCAAAGTATTTTGCTGCAAATTCAAAAACCTGTTCAGCCTTCACATCGCCAACGATTACAAGAAACGCATTGTTCGGGCTGTAAAATTTATCGTAAAACTCCTGGCATTGTTTGGTCGTAAAATTGGTGATCTCCGACAGGTTGCCTATCACATCTACTTTATAGGGATGTCCGTCGGGATACAGGTGTTTATAACGTTCAGACATCATGCGGTTGTACCAGTTATTCTGACCAAGCCGTAATTCTTCGCCTACTACTTCGCGCTCTGTGTCAAGTACTTTCTGATCCAGGATCAGGTTAGCCATGCGATCGCTTTCCATATCAAACACTTTTTCCAGATGTTCTTTCGGCACTTCCTGCCAGTATACTGTGCGGTCGTATGTGGTATACGCATTTACACTGGCACCTATGCTTCGCATTTCATCAATGTATACATCACCGACACCCTGAAATTTTTTTGAGCCTCTGAACATCATGTGTTCAAACATGTGAGCCATACCGCGCACCCCATCCCATTCATCTTTACTGCCTACCCTGTACCACACTTCCATCTGAACCATGGGGGTTGTGCTTTTTTCGCAAACCACTATTTTCAACCCATTGGGCAGGGTCATGGTTTTGGTGGGATACTCGATTGCATGAGCCGCAAGGCTAAGCAAACCGGCAATTGCGAGAATTGTTTTTTTCATTGTATTCTGTTTTTTTAAAAGTCAAGACCAAGTCCGATTACAAATCCCTGGTGGAATGCATTTTGCGGGCCATAGCCCAATACATAATCCACACGGATAATCTGTAAAATATGTTCGATACCGAAGTTCACTTCGTAGTACTGATTGGCTTTATCATTAAACAGGGCATGTCCGCCAACAACTTCCTGCATGCGTGTTTTTTTGAGCAGCGGGATTTTATTAAAGATAAATCCATTGAAATGATGCTCGGCATGGGCTTCGGCATACCACTTATTGGTACTGTAGGTATAATAAGGCAGGAGTTTGAATGAATTCAGGTAATCATTATTGGCCAGGAGTGTCTGGTTACCGTTGAAATGTTTGTAGTCCATAAAGTCCATATACTTATTGCTCAGGAAATACCCTCCTTTGAGGCGATAGGCAAAAGTCCCGACCAGCCCGAGGCGGATGTTGTCTTCAATACTGATGGCCGCAAAATCATAATCGGCTTTGGTACCAAGGCCCGGAATAGCTTTTCTGTAAAGGATATTGATGATAGGGTATTTACTGCCCACAATTACTTTTTCATGCGGACGTGTATAGTATTTTTGTTTGAAACGGATGGAAACGCCTACTTCTACCACAAAGGCATTATTCACTGTAAACGAAGAATCGTCGGTGGCAGGGTGGAGTGGGTCGTTGCTTGTGAATAATTTATGTTTGTCGTCCACAATAAGCATGTCTGTACTGTTCCTCAGGGCCGAACGTTCGGCATATTCGGTTTTAAACTGCCCGATAAGCCCGTTGATCAACTCTTTTCTGAACTCGAAACCTGCATAGGTTTTCTTATACAGTTTCATGAAGTTGTCGTTGTTGAATAAGGTGTAGCCTGTATTAATGGTTGGGTTGATGGGATTGCTGCTGTTGAACTGCTGTACGAGAGATCCCGCTGTGATATTAATGGATTGAAACTTCTCGGGTTTCATGAGGTAATAAAAATTACCGGCCCCGCCCCAGAGGTAGTTCGAAAAACCATAGCGGGAATAGCCTCCAATGGTATACATTCGCTTGTCTTCGAATTCTTTACGGATATTAAGCTGAAGCGAAGCGTTAATACCCTCCACGGTGTTGTACTGAATCCCCGAATTTAAAATTCCGGAAGTGCTGAGCATGAATTTCTTTTCCGTTTTACGGTAGGTGTAGCCCGTAATGAGGTTGCTGAGTTTGAATTTATTCAGCTTATGATCCACGCTGTCTTTGTAGCGCGATGAATTCCGGATTCTGGCTATGCTGTCTTTTTTCCTGTAATCGGTTTTTTCTTCGTCGGTGAGCGGTACGGGCCGGTTCTGGGTCCAGTATGAGGAATCTTTTTTATTGGCCTCATCTTCTACCTTTAGTACTTCATTCTTGAAGAATTTCTTCGGGAAGGTCGGGTTCAGGTCGTATTCCGAGAACACGGCATTGAAATACCCATCGCCTTTAAAGCCCAGCACCTTAAAGTTAAAAGACAAATTCAGGCTCATCGGCATCCAGGTGCTGTCTTTCACCGGGGCATTGAGCTGTACGATTTTAAGCGTATCCACAAAATCGATCTTGGCATCTTTGGTGAGATATACATCAGCACTGTGAATCCTCCAGGTATTTTCCTGTATATAGATAATACCGCGGAAACACGGATCGGTCTTCCGTTTGGGTGTGATCTGTATTTTATTGATCATTTTACCGTCTTCGAAGGTGGTACCAAGCAGTTTGTAACGGTACGATAACAGGGCATTTTCATTGATGGGCGATATAAAAGGGCGGTCGCTCAATCCGTCGAGCTCAACCAGGTTTTCATAAAGGTTAAATTTCATGTCGCTTACCTGGTTAAAACTGAACGCTTTATTATCGCCACTTACCTTACTGGAAAACATGATTTCTTTTTCGTCGTTTGGTTTCCGGAAATGATATTTGGTTTCGCTTTCGCTCAGGTACACAACGCCCAGCAGGTTAGAGTCGAGGGGCTGGTCACCGGCCTGGATATTGATAAGTTTGGCCAGGTTTTTAGGATAATCTTTTAAGCGCTGAAGGCCTTTGATGTATGCTTTGCAGGTAAAGGCATTGACTTCATTGAGGTAGAATTTCCGTTTTTTAATGGCCTGCCGGATCACAGCGTAGGCGGGGTCTTCACCATCTTTTACAACTACTTCTTTAAGCTCATAGCTTTCAGATGAAAGGCTCACATTGAGGGTCTGATTGTCGTTCACCACAACGCTCTCCGTATGCTTTTTGTAACCAACGTATTGGAAAATGAGTTCACAGGGGCCGTCGGGTACGCGTAATGTATAATAACCATCGGCATTGGCATTTGTACCGATTGTTGTTCCTTTTACAATCACCGATGAAAATGGAAGCCCCTGTTTTTTTTCGTCGGTAATGCGGCCCGACACGACATGGTATTGTGCAAAGAGATTGAAAGACAGGAAGGTGAAAAGTAAAAAGAGTATCCGCATACAGTAAGGGTTTGTTATATGACGTTTAAAGCGTTTTAAAGTTACAGTTAAAACTAAAAAAGCCGCTATTTATTATAGCGGCTTTTTAAACAGGGTTCAAAAAAAATTATTTAAATACGTTAATAGTACCCTTCAGGTCATATTTCTGGGCATCGAGGCCTGTGGCTTTTATGACATAGAAATAGGTACCATCCGATACAGTATTTCCACCTTTGTTTTTGCCATCCCAGTTCATGTTGCCGTTTTCTGTGGCTTCAAACATCTTTAATCCCCAGCGGTCATACACAATCATGTGAATCTCACCCATATTAACGGTACCGAGTTTAAATACATCATTCACGCCATCGCCATTCGGCGTAAATACGTTTGGAATGGTGAGGAACGATACCAGGTCTACCGTAATAACCACGGTATCCATATCCACGCAGTAACCATTGGTGGCTGTAAGCACAACCGTGTAAGTGCCCTGAACCGGGTAATTGGTCGATGGATTGGTGGATGTGCTGGTTGATCCGTTATCAAAATCCCAAAGGTATGACAGCGCATTATTACTGTTGTTGATGAAGTTCACATCCAGCGGCATAAGTCCGTGCGTTGGGTTTGCGGTAAAGCTGGCCGTAATGGTTTCGTGAGAAACCGCATAGGTGGCAGTGGCTGTACAACCATTTACGGGACTTGTACCGGTTACAGTGTAATTACCGGCCGCAGATACATTGTATGTTTGCGACGTAGGTCCGCTGGTCCAGGTATACGTTGTTCCTCCCACATTCGAATTGCCGCTCAGGCTCAGTGAGTTGGTAGAGCATGGAATAACAGTACCGGGTGCTGTAATGGTAATAAGCGGAGCTGTGGTATTGGTTACTACTGATATTGTTGTAGTAGCCATACAACCGGTAAGTGTATTGGTAACAATGGCTGTATAGGTTCCGGCACTGGTTACAGGCAATGGATTGGTGCTGGTTGTACTGGTTGGAGTGCCTGGTATCTGCCATGTAAATATAGTATTGGACGTGGTGGATGCTGCCGTGAGCTGAACAGTGTGCGTTACACAGGTCAGTGAACTGCCTGGTGTCGCAGAAGAGCTGGCATTCGGGGCTCCCGGAGCTATTACGTTTGTTGTATAGGTTGTTTTACACCCGTTTACCGGATTGGTTACAATGAGGCTATAGGTTCCGACAGCAGGTGCCTGGGCCGGGTTACCGATCGGGTTACCTGTTGGACTTACCCATCCGAGGTAGGCATTGGCAGGAGATGTAGGCACACCGGTAAGTACAATGGTGGATGTGTTGCATATTTTGGTGAATGTAGCCTGCGGCGCGGCGGTATCGCTTGTTATATTCAGTGTGATAGTAGCTACGCAGGTACTGATGGTATTGGTAGCCACAAATGTGTAGGTTCCCGGGCTTGTTACGGATACCGTATTGCCCGGAATAGCTCCTGCAGGGCCTGTCCAGCTGATGGAAGTATAGGTTGATGTCGGCGTTCCGTTCAGGGTAATGGTTTGCGTATTACAGTTCAGTAACAGGCCAGGCGAGCTGGTGATGCTGTAGTTCGGCGCATCGGTAAAGGTATTAATGGAAAGGGTTGTGGTGGTAGAACAGCCTACATTATCTGATACGGTGACCGTATAATTGGTGCCTGGTGAAAGCCCCGAAGATACAGATCCGGTTCCGGCAGCCGGAGTCCAGGAGTAAGTGAAAGGTGGTGTACCGCTGGAGGCATTGATCGTAGCGCTTCCCACGGCATTGGTACAGGTTGGTTGTGCTGTTACATTACTGGCGGTTGGGTTTGGTGTCACAAAGAGATTCAGGAGTTTAACAATAGGACCCAGGCAGGTTCCTGTAGGGCTCATGGTTAATGTATACTGACCCGGAGTTGTGGTTGTGATTACAGAACCTGTTGCAGCTGTAATACCGCTTCCGGCAGGGCCGTCCCAGTTGTATGGACCAACACCGTATGGCGCTGTAATGGTTGCAGACATAGCACCGCAGGTCGATACGTTAATCGGAATAAGTGGTGTGGCATCATATAAGGTACCATTAAGACCTACCTGCATTGGGTAGCAGGCACAGTCGAAATAACCGTAACCGTAGTGACCACCCTGTGTACAGTCGCCCACAGTGATCTGTATTGTAACGTAAGAGCCAATATAAGGCGACAGGTCGAGTGTTTTTACGGTCCAGGTGTGGTAATAAACACCGGCAGAGGTGTTCTGAATCCAGCCGGCTGTAACACTGGCCGATTGCGAACATAAGCTACTAGGTGCAGCAATCGGAATATAAGGACAAGGGAGCGTATTACCTGCGCTGTCGATAACGCTTACGTTCATGTAAGGCTGATCGGTGCAGGCGTGACCGGCATCTTCCAGAATCCCGGCATAGGCAAACTGGAAAATGGCATTGGATGGCGTTACGCTGAAAGTTTGAGAAATACGTTGTACGGAGTAATCCGGGTTGTTATCGTTCAGTTGTACAATTTTTGATCCGCCTAATGGAGAGACCAGGGAAACAGCTGAAACAAGGGGATCTGTACCGGTACCATTGATCACACTGGCAATACCGCCTGCAGTAGGGCAGCAGCCGGCCATGGTCGATGAGTTGGAGTTTGAACCACTCGTATGTGTCCAACCGAATAAAGAACCGGCTTCGAAATCGATATTGGTACAGGCAGGCTGAATCACATTCGTGGTTGTTGCCGCAGCTTTACCAAATACAGGAACATCCTGATGAGCCAGGTGGAAGCGGTGGTTGATATACTCGCGCCTGGCCTTATACATATATGATTTGTATTCGTTTCCGAAGAAATGATTATGCAGGGCATCATCATTGGCTCTCTTTTCATCGAAACCCGTGAGCGAGTCAGGAGAAAATACATAATTAAGAACCGGCAACTGCGCATGAAGTGCTGAGCATATAGTGGTAGCCAGCACTGTGCTTAAGAATAGTTTTTTCATAATGGTTGAAAAATATTTTAAGAGTCCTAATTTAATCGAATTATAGTAACGCACTGGTTTTAATGAGTGAGTCTATAAAATGAATTAGTGAATATTATTCGTAAAAATATAGGAAAGGATGTTTGCCCCCATGCGAAGGGCTTTTTCATGTGTTTCAGGACTGTCTTTATGAATTTCATAGCTCTCCCAGCCATCGCCCAGGTCGCATTCCACATCATAAAAACATACCAGCCGGCCATTATAAATCAGGCCAAGACCCTTTGCCGGTTTATTGTCGTGCTCATGAATTTTCGGGAGGCCTTTGTCAAAGTGAAATTTCTGGTGGTAGATCGGGTGATCGTAAGGTAGCTCCACCAGATCAAGTTCCGGGAATATTTTTTTGAGTTGCGTTCTTATGAACTGATCCATACCATAATTATCGGATATATGCAGGAAGCCGCCGCCGATCAGGTAGTTCCGGAGATTCTCAGCTTCCTGGGCAGAAAATATCACATTGCCATGACCCGTCATGTGAATGAATGGGTAGTTGAAGATCTCACTGCTACCGGCTTCCACAATAGCCTGCTCAGGGTTTATATTCGTTTTGATATTATCGTTACAGAATTTAATGAGGTTGGGCAATGATGTTTCGAGGTTGGCATACCAATCGCCGCCGCCATTATATTTCAGAAGTGCAATCTGGTAAGAGTAATTTTGTGCCTTTGCCAGAGAGCCTGCAAATATCAGCACAATCATACATATATAACGGAATGGGGTCATGAGCAACAAATGTAACGGATTTAGGCTGTAATCGTGAATTATTTTTTCTCGAGCCTGAACTCTTTTTTTCGTTCGGTATCTGCAGAACCGATATCCGAAACCTGGATCACATCATTGAGATCGGCATAACCTTCGGCACTTACATGAATGGCGTATTGACCGGCAGGCAGAGCCAATACGAAATTTCCATTCTGTGGATTGGTGGCAAAGGTGTATTCTTCTTCCGAGGTTTTGTTGGTAGCTGTAATGGAGGCCAGGATTTTACCCGGCTGCAGTGTAGAGTCATTAAATGCAACCTGTCCTTTGTAGATAATCACTTTTTGTTCGGCATCATTGAATTTGATCCGGTAAATATCCAGATCGCCATAACCACCGGGACGTATCGCACTGATATAACCGACGCGGTTATCGGCACTGAGGCTGATGCTCCGGTCGTCGTCGGTTGTATTCACCGGATACCCGAGGTTTACTGCCCGGCTCCAGGTATTGTGTTCTGAATCCCATTCGCTTTTATAAAGATCAAAGCCACCCATACTGTTGTGCCCTTCCGAAGAAAAATACAGGGTTTTTCCATCAATGGCCAGGTAGGGAAAGTCTTCATTATAGGGTGTATTGACATGATCATCGAGCTTCTGCGGCTGGGCCCATTCGCCGCTTGGCAATTTGCGGCACATATAAATATCGGTGGTTTCCTTTTCTTTTTCTTTGCGCACAAAGAAAATGGTATTGCCGTCTTCGCTGATAGAGCCGGAGTGTTCTATTTTTTTATTGATCTGTTCTGGTAACATGACAATTTTCTGAAACATGGCCCCTTTCTTTTTTGAAATATACAGGTTTCCGAATTCTTCGATGTGATCGAGGTATACCAGCATTTCCGTACCATCAGGCTTTAAGCCAACGACCTGCTCATCGAGTGCTGTGTTTACAGCCGGCCCGATGTTGCGCGATTTGTTCCATTTGCCGTTGATAGCCTGGCTGCTGTAAATATCGGATGAATAATAACCATCACCTTCCACGTGCCCGCCAATATTACCTTTGCGACGGCTGGTAAAAACGATAAACGTTTCATCTTTATTGATCCAGGGATAGTAATCGGGATATTCTGAATTCAGGTCTTTGCCGAGGTTGGTAAACGATACATTGACCGGCGTTTTCATCAGTGTCTGTGCATTATGACACATCTCGATCCGCCGATCGGCACGGTTTGCTTTTTTGGGAACCAGCTCCTTGTATTTTTCGAAGGCGGCGATAGCGTCATCAAATTTATACGCGAGCTGATACACATAGCCCAGGTCGTACCATGCCTCGGGTTCAAACTCAGGTTCTTTGACAACAAACTCGAGATACTTTGTGGCTTCCTGACGGTTGATATTGGTGTTCAGATAACAGGATGCAATTTTATATTGTACTTCGCGGTTATATGGCAGGCTTTTCAGAATCTCTTTATAAATGGAAAGCGCCATCTGGTAATTGTGAATGGCAAAGTATTCGTCGCCATCCTCGATAACATACTGTTGCTGCGGCAAACCGGCGTTCTGTGCCGGCATTAGTGTGCAAAGAAGTGTAAGTGAAATGATATATGATAAAGCTTTTATCATCATTTGGTTACACTAAAGTAACATTTACAGAAATAGAATCAAGTAAAGCAATGTTATTTTTTGCGAAGAATGTAGTTTTTTTTCTCTTCAGAAATTGGAGTTCCCAGATCAGAAACGCTTAGTTTATCGCTGGCGTCGGCATAGCCATCGGAACTAATGGTTATTGTGTAATTGCCGGCAGGCAATGCCATCACCAGTTTTCCGTTGTCGTGGTTTGGCACGAAGCTGTATTCTTCATTACTGGCATCATTTACTGCAGTAATAGTTACATTATACTCTTTGGGTTTATTTGTTGAATCGCCCAGGATGACCTGGCCGAGATACAGGGTCAGTTTCTGATCTATGTCGTTGAATTTGATGCGGTAAATATCAAGGTCGCCCAGCCCTCCGGGACGCAGTGCGCTGATATAACCCACACGGTTGTCGGGAGTGAGGCTGATGCTCCGGTCATCGTCGGTTGTATTTACAGGGTAGCCCAGGTTTTCGGCCGGACTCCAGGTATTGTTTTCGGGGTCCCAGGTACTCTTAAATAAATCATAACCACCCATGGTGTTATGGCCTTCCGATGAAAAATACAAGGTGTGACCGTCTATGGAGAGGTATGGGAAGTCTTCGTTATACGGTGTGTTGATCTCGTCGCTGAGTTTTTGGGCTGCACTCCAGGTGCCGTTTGGCAATTTACGAACCATATATATGTCGGTGCTTTCGTCTTTGTTGACCTGTCTTACAAAGAAAAGCGTATTGCCGTCTGCACTTACCGAGGCGGCATGTTCAAAATCCTTATTAATAACTTCCGGCAGAGGAACGATTTTTTGAAAGGCCCCGTTTTTTTTGGTGCTGATGTAAATGTCGCCGAACTTATCGATATGGTCAATGTATATATACATTTCGCTGGCATCGGCTTTCATGCTTACGACCTGTTCATCGAGTGATGTGTTTATTTTATTGCCGGCATTGACAGCTTTGGCCCATTTGCCGTTTTCGAGCTGGCTGGTGTAAACATCAGAGGCATAGTAACCATCCATTTCCACTTTAGTGGTGGTTAATCCTTTACGGCGTGTGGTAAAGGCCAGGAAGCTTTCGTCTTTATCAATCCAGGGATAGTAATCGGCAAATTCCGAGTTAATGTCTTTGCCAAGGTTTGTAAACGATACATTCACCGGCGATTGCATCAGGCGTTTGGCATTGTTGCAGATTTCGATCTGGCGTTCGGCTTCCGCTTTTTTCTTGGGCTCCTTTTCCTTGTATTTGTTGAACGCTTTTACGGCATCATCGAGCTTATTGGCTATGCGGTAAGCCTGCCCGAGAAGCAGCCAGGCCTCTGTATTATACTTCTCGTCTTTGGTTACAAATTCGAGGTATTTAATGGCTTCGGGCTTATTGAAATAGGTATTGAGGTAGCACTGGGCTATTTTGAACTGCAGGTCCTTATTATTCTTATCGTTTTTGAGGATTTCCTTATAAATAGGAAGGGCCATCGTGTAGTTGCGGTGATTGAAGTGTTCATCACCATCTGCAATTTCGTAATGTTTACTGACCTGTGCGGTCATAAACCCAACTGAAAACACGAAAATAAAACCAAAAATATGAGCTCTCCTTTTCACAAAGATTTAAAACTACAACTTATTGTGAAACTACAAAGAAAATGCCAGCTATTTTTTTTGAGAAAGTTTAAACAGGGTTTCTTTTTCCGACTTGCTCAGGCTTTCGTAACCGCTCTTGTAAACCTTGTCCAGCAAGTCGTCCAGCGTTTTCTGATTGTCGGCAGCCATGCTGTTATATTCATCATCGGTGAGTGCTCTTTTATGTACCACCTTCAGATTTGATTTGCGTGGACGGGAAAATGAAAATCCAGAGAAATCCTTGCCATGGCGCAATGAATAGCCATAAACCAATCCGAAAATGACTCCTGCCAGGTGCGATAATTTGCCTCCGGTATTGATACTGATGTCGAGCAGGGTGTAGGACAGGATGAGGAGGGCCGCAACATATACATAACGGATCTGGAAGATGCCGAATATATTGACTTCCAGTGAGGGCGAGTAAATGGCAATGCAACTGATAATACCCATGATGGCAGCCGAGGAGCCAAGCAAAGAAGTGGTCATGAATGTTTGCGGGAATATAAAGGCAAAAACGATCATGAAAAGAGAGGCGGAGAGCCCGCTCATGAGGTAAACATAGAGGAGTTTCTTTTCGGGGAGCAGGCTTGTAAATAGGCGCCCGGTGAAAAACAGGAGCAGCATGTTGGAGAGCAGGTGCCCGAACGACAGGTGCATGAACATGTAGGTAAGCGGTGTCCAGAAACGGGTGAGCAGGCTCGCCGGATCCAGTGGCAGGGCGATATAGCCCAGGATGGTATCGCGGCCCGAAAGGTTGAGGCTCAGGTTAATGCCGAGGAACATGGCAATATTCACCACCAGTAAAATGGTAAGGTAACCCTGTTTCTGAAGTTCGTGTTTGATGTTTTGGAAAACGTTCATACCGTGTTGCGATAGTAAACTAATAGAAATTACTGCGATTCCGCCTCCAGATTAATACAATGATGGCGCCTACAGCAGCTCCGCCCAGGTGGGCAAAATGTGCTACTCCAGGTTCAAGGCCAAAAGAGCCGGAGAAAAACTCGATAACAGCATAACCCAATACGAAGTACTTGGCTTTGATCGGAATGGCGAAATAGAGATAGAGGTAAGTATTTGGGAACATCATGGCAAAGGCGGCCAACAAGCCAAATACGGCACCGGATGCGCCAAGTGTGCCACCTCCGTCGTAATAATATTTCAATTGACTGTCCATTTCGGGACTGAGTGTGCCGCCAACTGAATTGATAATTTCGCGGTAATGATAAAAATCAACGGCATACTGGGCAGCAGCAGCCCCAAGCCCGCAGAGGATATAAAAATTGAGAAAGCGCTTGGAGCCCCAGAGATTTTCGAGGATGGAACCAAACATGTACACCGCAAGCATATTAAATATAATATGAGTAGGATCCGTTTTGCTATGCATGAACATGTAGGTAATGAACTGGTGCGGCTTGAAGTAATGCGATTTGAAAAAATAGAGGTCCAGGTATTTATCGAGCGGCAAAACATTGGAAAATAGCATGTTTGCCGCATATAAAATGACATTGATAATCAAAATATTCTTGACTACAAGGGGAATCTGATTGAAACGTCCCGGTCTGAATTCCTGGTAACTCATAGACTATAAAGGTAAGGTATTTTTGAAGGAAATGGTTTAGACCATTTTCAAATTATTTTTATTTAACAGTCCTATTTTTTGAAAAAACCGTCGATTTCGCTTTTTTCAATTTCCATCAGGATAGGTTTGCCGGATGGGCTATACATCGGGTTTTCGCAGGCAAACAGATGTTCTGTAATGAGCTTCAGTTCTTCTTCTTCCAGGTGTTTGCCGTATTTGATGGAGGCATTGCGGGCCATACTACGACACATGTTGTCGAAGGGGTCGAGCTTGGTATCGAAGGTGTTGAGCTTATAGGTTTCGAGAATACCTTCGATCATTTCAACCACATTAAACTCACCCAGGTCGGCCGGTGTGCCCTGAACCACCATGGTGTTTTTTCCGAATGGTTCGATGTCAAAGCCAAGCAGTTTGAAGTGCGGAATAAGCGTTTCAATAAGCGCAAAGTCGTTGGGGCTCAGTTCCAGGGTTACCGGGAAAAGGCTTTGCTGTGAGGCCGTTACATTGTTCTTGTCGCGGGTTTTGAGGTAGTGTTCATACAAAATGCGCTCATGGGCCCTCTGCTGATCGATGAGCAGCACACCACTCTGGTGCGAGGTTACAATGTATTTGTTGTACAGCTGGAAGCATTTATAATCAACGGATTCATGAATCAGGGCTGTTTGCTCGGCTTCTTTTTCCTCAAACACAATTTCCTTTTCGCCGGGGGTGTTCACATAACTTTCGTAAAGTGTCTCCCAGTTTTGTTTGTTCGATTGTTGCAGCGGACTCTCCTGCTTTTGCCAGCTTTGGCTGCTACCGGAGCCCGATCCGCCCGGGCTTTTGGGGCTGTCGGTTTTAAACGGATTGTAGTCGGGGTTGTAACTGATCGTAGGCTTTACAGCGGTTTTGGTATAATCGATCTCAAAGCTCATTTCGCTATTGAAATCAAGACTTGGTGCCAGGTTTGCCTTACCCAGGGCGCGTTTTACGGCACTGTGCAACAGGGCATAAATGGTTTTTTCGTCACGGAATTTTATTTCCGTTTTTGTCGGGTGTATGTTTATATCAATGGTATCGGGCGGTACCGACAAAAACAGGTAATAGGCCGGATGGGTATCGGATGAAATGAGTTCTTTGTAAGCTTCATAAACGGCGTGGTTCAGATACGGGCTTTTGATGAAACGATCGTTTACAAAAAAATACTGGTCGCCGCGCTTTTTCTTGGCGGCAGCCGGTTTACCGACATAGCCTTCGATTTTTACGACATCGGTATTTTCGTGAATAGCGACCAGCTTTTCTTTCTGGTTATTGCCAAACACGCCCATGATACGCTGAAGCGGGGCAGCAGCCGGCAGGTTGAAAATTTCGTGCCCGTTGCTGTATAGCTGAAAATGAATGTCGGGGTGGGGCAGGGCCACGCGTTCAAACTCATCGATGATGTGTTTGAGTTCGGTATTATCTTCTTTCAGAAAGTTGCGGCGTGCCGGGATATTATAAAACAGGTTTTTAATGGTGAATGAAGAGCCTGTCGGGGCCTGGCATTCTTCCTGGCGTATGAGCTTATTACCTTCTATTTCGATGAGTTGTCCGACTGTATCATCGGCGCGTTTGGTTTTCAGTTCGACCTGTGCTACAGCAGCAATACTCGCCAGGGCTTCGCCTCTGAATCCTTTGGTATGAAGGCTGAAGAGATCTTCTGCTTTTTTTATTTTGGAGGTGGCATGGCGTTCAAATGCCATACGGGCATCTACAGGACTCATGCCTACGCCGTTGTCGATAACCTGCACAAGTGTTTTGCCGGCATCTTTGACAATAAGTTTTATATGGGAAGCACCTGCATCGATGGCATTTTCCATCAGCTCCTTTACAATCGAGGCCGGGCGCTGCACCACCTCACCGGCGGCAATCTGGTTGGCGACACTGTCTGGTAAAAGGGTGATCACATTTTGCATAACGTGCAAAGGTAGTTTTTCTGTGCAAAGAGAAAAGAACCCGTTAATAATTCCTTGAAAAACAGGGTATTTCAGAATGTGTGTGCTTTGAAATGAATGTATACGGCATTTTGCAATCTGCGGAGAAATACGTATGCTTTGAAACGGCGTTGTACTGTGAATTTGCGGAAGCCTGTATTTTTGGCAAAAAAAGCCTGAAAATTTTAAACCAGATTTTTAAAACATTAAAAAAATACATACATTTGCCCACTTTTCGGAGTCATTCGAGTGCTGGTGAGGTGCCTGAGAGGCCGAAAGGAACAGTTTGCTAAACTGTCGTACGCTTTACCGTGTACCGAGGGTTCGAATCCCTCCCTCACCGCTGATAAATGCAAAAGGCGCCCTGGGCGCCTTTTTTAATTTAACGAAGCGTTGAAACCTTGCTTTCAAAAGCGGAGCTAGATTAAAAAGCAGCACGCGCAGCGTGATACCTTTTGCATGGCGACTCCTGGTGTATGAGGGATCAGCGGAGTTAATCCCTCCCTCACCGCAAGAAGGGACTGAATACTTTTTTTAGTATTCATTAAATCACTTCTGGTAAAAGAAATAACTTTAATTGCCTTCAAATGCCTTACTCATTCTATCCTGTTCATTTTTTCCAATCCCATAATCTTTAGCAAATTCTCTCCAATTGATTACTACACTTTTTGTTTGATTAATAATCTTGTTCGCTTTCTTTGTATCAATCCTAAAAAACTCTGCTACACTTAAAGCCAGTTCAATGTCAAGCGCATTATCCTTTTCAGAAATATTTAAACTTAAACCTGTTCCGTATTCATTAGGATTAATATCATAAGCGGGGGATAATCTCCATCCTTTATCAGTTAATAAAAAACCATGATTTCGTAAATGATCATCTGTGTTTTTTACACAAATGTGAAATACAATTCTGCGCCACAATTCTTCTAAATCGGTATTTACCTCTGCACCATGTTTCATAATAAATTCTGCTATTTCCAGATAGCTAATTCCTGTATCATGTCCAGCTCCATCCACATACCCTAATAAAGTCATTGCCGATGCAAAATGAATTCTATTTCCTTTATCAGTTCTATCAAATCTTTTTGTGAGATAAGTATGATATTTACTTTTAAATTGTTTTATATCGCCTTGAGCTACATTTAAGCCTGCTTTTGAAGCCATTGAATTTACAACCATTTCCCATGCTCCGATATTTTTTTCATCCTTTACACTTGGAAATTTAGCAATCCATAGATGACCCTGTGGGTCTGATACGCTTGCTTTTGGTCTTGCTCCTCCTATTGAAGCACCTGGAGCTATCAGTAGATTAATCCATTTCAAATATTCCTCATCGTCAGCATTGTCTTCTTCAAATTTAATACTGGCATGTTCTAATTCCCTTAGCGACGTCCATGGTGGAGCTGCCATATTTTTGTCGTCATTTAAGAATTCTCCATTCTCATTTGTTTTAAATCTCAAAGCTCCCATTCTGTAACCATCAAATACACCCAACAAATAATCAGATTCTAATAGTTGTTTCATTTTTCTGGCTTCCTTTCTGGCCATTGCAGCTTCTCTGCGATCCATTAAAACTCTTCCCCATCTGTCAGGACAGGAGTCCAGAAACGCACCAAAATTCAATTTTTCTTCTCGTGGAAAATAACGTCCAGAATACATTTGTAAGTCGGGGTCAATCATGTATGTAAAATCCGATTTCAACCATTCTTTGGTATATTCAAAAGAAAATACTTCCTTTCCCTTGGCTGGCGTTGCAGAAAGTGTACCCATTAAAACAGGAGTTTTAAAACTATCCCAATGTGCGTAAACTAATATATCCTTTTTCTCACTCATCTTATTTCTTTTTAGGTGCTCTTTCTTTAACTATTAATTCAGCATCTTGAAGCTTTCTTCCCAAAGCATCGTCAGCAGCAACTTTTAACAAGTCTCTATCAAGTCCAAGTACAAACAACACCTGACCATATATGCCCATTGCAACACTTGGTGAACCTTTTTCTACATGCCAAAGTGTGGCTCTGCTAATTCCTGCTCTTTCGGCTATTTGCTCTGCACTTAGCTTCCTTCGTAATCTGGCTAGTTTAATATTTTCCCCAAGTTCCTTAAGAACTTTATTCAGAGAAGGTAATATTATGGGCTTTCTATGCTTCATAATGTTTATTATTTTATACAAAAATACAATAATTGTTTATAATAATAAACATTATTTAATAGTTAATTGTAAACCGTTAAAAAGTTCTTGTTCACCTTTTTACGGTGTTCACGAGTACGTGAACAGTTAAAAACTGTGAACGAAATGTGGTTTACTTTAGAGTTTTTGATACTCTTGATACTCAATGATTTTCATTAAATCACTGATAAATTTATTCGAAACTGAAATCTCGCTTGCCGCTGATAAATGCAAAAGGCACCCAAGGCGCCTTTTTTAATTTCAGGAAGTCAAATTAAAAATGGGATTCAGTGTTTCGAATGAAACAGGCACTTGTGTTTTGTTGTTAAAGGAAGAAGCAGAGAACAAAGCAACAATATGAAATATATCATACTTTCCAAACCCTGATGGCTTGAAATTAATAGTAAATTAGCCGCAAAATAAAATCGTTATGACTGATTTCCCTCCTTGCCCGAAATGTAAATGTGAGTATACTTATTCTAACGGAACACTGATGGTTTGTCCGGAGTGTTTTCACGAATGGGACCCTGCAGCAGAAAAGGCGGAGGTAGAAACCGAATCTTCCTCAAAGATCCTGGATGCCAATGGTAATGAACTCCATGATGGTGATACCGTTATTGTGATCAAAGATCTTCCGGTGAAGGGTTCTTCCAAACCTGTGAAAGCCGGAACAAAAGTGAAGAATATCAAGCTTTCGGAAGGTGGCCATAACATCGACTGCAAAATAGAAGGTTTCGGCGCCATGGGATTAAAGTCGGAATTTGTGAGAAAGGCTTAGTACCCCGCATTTAATTCATTCTCTTCATAGTAGTTTTTTGTTTGAGAACACACGCATGAATGCATGCGGTTGATACTTACGATGAAAGTATTTCCAATGCATCTCTTTTCAAACATGAACTCATCATAGGTATTTTCTGCAATTCAAAAATGAGTATTTATACTCAGGCAATTTCGGGAAAGATTGTTTTAATTTGATTCAGTCTTTTAAATCTGCTAATCATGATGGGAATAAGTGAAATGGATATTATCAAATTCCGTTTTAATCGTATCTACCAGGCCCGCCCCAAAGCATTACGATCCACATTCTTATATGGTCCGTTCGGATGGTTTCTGAGAATAATCGGGTGGGTTCACATTGTTGCCGGGCTTAGTGTCATTGCAGCCTGCTTTATTAATCCGCAGTGGTTTCATTCGGTATACTATCAGGAAGATTTTTTTCTGACACCATTTCTGCTATACATGGTCATCGGTTTTCTGCTGCTCCTGCTCGGTATTGCTTTTCTCTGCATCAGTGCCTTATGCCGTAAACTGGTGCATCGTAACTTATATATACTCGATATTGAAGAGCTCTTTAGCGAACACGCTTCCTAACTGAATTGTATTAATAGAGCAAAAAAACAGCCGGGAGGTTGTACCTTTGGGCATGGATCTTTTTGGATTTGATGCCGATAGTTCAGTAAATCTTTTGCCACACGATGGTACCGTAAATTATTATGGTCGTGTATTTACGCCTGAAGCCGCCACACATTACCTCTCGGTACTGAGTGCGGAGATCAACTGGCGACATGATGAAGCAGTGGTTTATGGTAAAAAGATAATCACCAAACGCCAGGTGGCCTGGTATGGGGACCATGATTTTGAATACACCTATTCGAATGTAACGAAACGGGCCCTGCCATGGACGCCGGCATTGCTGGAACTGAAACGGGTGACCGAAGAAAAAACCGGGGAAACATACAATTCATGTTTGCTGAATCTCTATCACGACGGGAGCGAAGGGATGGCCTGGCACAGCGATGGCGAAACGGATCTGAAGAAGTATGGAGCTATTGGTTCCCTGAGTTTTGGAGCCGAACGTAAATTCTCATTTAAGCATAAGCAAAGCCGGGAGATTGTTTCGCTTATACTTGAACATGGCAGCCTGCTGGTTATGAAAGATGAAACACAGGATTTCTGGCTACATCGCCTGCCACCTTCCACAAGGATTTCGAAACCCCGCATCAACCTGACGTTCCGCACCATAACAAATCACATTTTCAGATAGGATATATCCTGTAAGTGATATTTGTCAGTGTTAATACTGATGAAACTTAGTATGGGGGAAATTCCCTTCTTATACGTTTATGGCATCAACTATAAGAAACTCCCTTTTATGGTGAAGCAGGAATTGAAATATTCATTAATCATTGGCGGCAATTATTTGCTATTTGGCATCCTTTGGATTCTTCTTTCCGACAGTTTTCTCGATTTTATTGCTTCCGATTCATTGCAGTACAAACATTTACAAAGCATTAAAGGTGTTTTATTTGTATGCCTGTCGGCGCTTCTTATATTTTTACTTGTATTGTTTTATTATAAGAGGGTTATTCGTTATCAGAACAAGTTTATAGCCCGTTACAAGGAAAATGAACTGATGTTTCATGAATTCCCGATCGGCATTGCTGTAGTAGGACTTGATAATAAAATTATACGTGGTAACCATTCGCTGGCTAAGATTTTGGGGTATACCGAAACAGAAATACTGAATCTTACCCGTTTCGATATTACGCTCCCGGAAGAACACACTATGGATACATCCAGGAGAGAAGAGATGCTGGGCGGAGATTCGGATTTTTATACCCGAAACCGGCAACTGATCCGGAAAAACGGAGAAAAGATCTGGTGTAAAATCACCGTTATTTTATTGAAGGGGAGTAGTGGTAAGCCGAAGTATTTTATTGTCAGTGTTCAGGATATTAACCAGGAAGTGATGCTAAACAGCCAGCTGGCTGAAATGAATGCCGGTCTGCTGAAAGCCCAGAGTATCGGCCGTTTTGGGCATTGGACCATGAATATTAATTCCCGGGATATCACATGGTCTGAAGAAACATACCGCATTCTGGGTATTGAAACGTCGCAAGAAAAAGGACTTATGTACCGCTTTTATAGTTTGCTGGACCGCAGGCATCGTAAATTATTTGACAAGTCATTGAATGCCCTTATTCATCATGGTAAAAAACTCAATATCATATTACCCGTTAACCTCACCGAAAGCGCAGAAATTAAATATGTGAATCTGGAGGCCGAGATCGTCAGGGATGCCAATGCACGGGGAAACTCATATCTGCAGGGCACGATAAAAGATATTACAGAGATCATGTTGCTTCAAAATGAGAAAAAAGATTTTGAAAGAAGCCTCATTCAGTGGGGGTATTTACTGTCGCACGAATTGCGAAAACCACTGTGTTCGATCCTGGGACTCATGAATCTTTATAATAATACCCATAAAAGCATCAGGGAAAAAGAAGAACTGGTTGAAAAAATGCGCGAACTGGGAGAAGAAATGGACGGGTATACCAGGAAGCTGGCCGGAGAACTCTATAAAATGGAAACGACGCTCAACAAAGGAAAAAATGCAGCCTAACCCTTGAATTCTTTCAGGGTAAGATTGATGCCGTCGAACTCCGCATAGGTACAATAGTTGAACCATTCCCCCAGATTTATGTAACGCGAATTCTCCCCGGGTTTCAAGTCGAGTGGCAGGTGACGATGCCCGAAAATAAAATAATCGATGTGGTGTTTTTTGAGTTCTTCTTTGCAAAAACTCATCAGCCATTCGTTGTCTTCTCCCAGAAATTCTTTATCGGAATCGCCGGTTGTAATGCGGCTGCGTTTGCTGGAACGACGGGCAATGTAGAACCCAAGGTTGGGATGCAGTCGGCCAAAAGCCCAAATCAGGAATGGATTGGTAAAACATTTTTTCAGAAACTTATACCATTTATCGCCGGGACCTAAACCATCGCCATGACCAATGAGAAATTTTTTTCCGTTGTAGATCTTTTCAATGGGTTGGTGATTTACAGTTACACCAAGTTCCTGTACAAAGTAGTCGCGCATCCACAGATCGTGGTTGCCGGTAAAAAAATGAACAGGGATACCACTGTCGGTTAGTTCAGCCACCTTACCCAGCAGGCGGGTCTGCCCTTTGGGAATGGTGTATTTGTACTCCCACCAGAAATCAAAAATATCACCGACCAGGTATATTTCTGCGGCATCGTGCTTAATGGAATCAAGCCAGCGGACTACTTTTTTTTCGCGGGCCAGGCTTAGTTCGAAGGTTGGAACACCCAGGTGAAAATCGGAAGCAAAATATAGTTTCTTACCAGGCTGCATTAAAAGAGATTATTTAAAATAAAATTTTTCGGATTCAGGTTATGCAAATTTAAAGTAAAGCGGATGGTATCCACAAACCCTTTATTATTGGCATCGAGGGCGGTTTTAATGTCTTTGCTGTACACCAGCGGTACATATATTTCGAAAATATTTTTCCACAGGCAGAGTTCTATACCTGCATCATACAAAACCCTTTGGGTGTTGAGGCTTTCATTGAATTCACTTGCTCCTACATCTGCAAACAGTTTAAGCGGCAGCTTGCCGGCTTTGGGCGATTTCATGTTGAGCGACACCATCCATTTGGATGTCTGCCCAAGCGGTGTCCAAACCTTAAATGCACCGTCGTTCTCCACAAACTGAGCAAAAGGAACACCATGGTCTTCATGACGGCCGATGTAATTGTAGTCGTAGGTGTAATCCTGGTAGCCATTCCAGCCACTCATCCTGAACCTGTAATCGTTCAGCATGTTCTTGGCAGTATACAGAAATGCACCGGCGAAGAACCGGAAATCCAGGGAGTTTTTATTTTTAAATGAAATGGAATAATTGGCTGTTATCGAAGTTTTCACCATTTCCCAGTTATGATCGAGCGAGTAGGTGAGGCTGAAAGGATTAATGACACGGTTGTTCTGAAGCTTGTATTGCAGGGTATTTACATACAGGTAATTGGTACTGCTTGAAGGTTTGTAAAATGAAATATTATTCAGGCTGGCTGTATTGTAATGGATCTGGTCGAAAATAATCTGGTTATAGGTATAGGAGATTTTTTGTGTCAGCGGGCTGCGGGCATCGCGTTTTCTGAATTCAAACTCAATAAACGGTGCAATCTTGTTGTAATTGGTATAGAGAGCATTGGCATGATAGCCGGCCGGATTAGAGGCATTATAATCTTTGAAAGAGTTATAGTCATATGCAAATCGTTTGGCTTTGGCGCCGATGGTGATCTGCTGAAAAATACCATCCGGGGTAAGGTTCAGGTGCAGGTCGGCAAAGCCGGTGATATCCTTATTGCCGAAGGCATACATAGGAGCGATGGTGTATTCTATTTTTTTCTGGAGTATATTGAGGTTATAGAATGCAACACCCAGCATGAATTTGTTATACATGTTGTAACCCCCTATCGGCAGGTAATTGATCTGTGTTTTCTGAGGATTCTCGAGCTTTCCGAAGAAGTTAAGCTGCAGAGGTTCTGTACGTTTGAACAAACCTTTGGTTCGCAGGTTATTGTTTTTACGGTTTATTTCCGGCATAAATTCATGGTAGTCGATGCGGAACTCATCCACTTCGGCCGTCGGGAATTCAAATACTTTCTTGCCGGTAAATCCATTGTACCATACTTCACCCACAAGCCTGCCATCCTTTAAACCGGCCACAGATACAGGTCCTACAACGTTTCCTGTATTCTTTACGGTAATGAGGTGGCTGTGATTTTCAAGTTGTTTATGGTTAATGATCTTATAGTCGAGTTTATCCTTGCTGGTAAGCATCTCGGCCGCAAACCAGGTAAGATCCGTAGAGAGGTGATACTCCAGGGTGGTGAGTAAATCTTTGGGAGTCGGATGCTTGAACTTCCAGTTTTCGAAATAAAACCGCATGCCTTCGTCAAACTTATCGCCACCCAGGTAGTTCATCAGGTAGTCCATCACCAGGGCCGTTTTACTGTACACAATAGCACCGTAATTGTATGTTGTGTATTCGGCGGCCGGTAAAGCCAGTGACTGATCCAGGTTCATGCGTGCTGCAATGAGGTATGAAAACTCATACTCCGCTTTTTGTTTAAAGGCATTTAGGCCAAAAAATTTAAACGTACTGTCGCGCCCGAAGAGGCTGGTTAATTTTTTTTCAGGGTATTTCGTGCGTATATACCGCATTTCATAAAAGGAGTTCAGTCCTTCGTCCATCATCGGAAAATCACGTTCATTGCTGCCCAGTATACCATAGAACCAGTTGTGACCAACCTCGTGCATGATGGTTGTTTCAAGGGTAAGATCGTTGCCGCTTTCGCCGATAATGGTAATGTTAGGGTACTCCATACCGCCCCCGGCACTGATGGTACCATCTACAGCGGTAACATGGTTGTAAGGATAATCGCCCAGCATGTAAGAGTAAAACATGGTGGCATCGTTGATGTATTCAATGGATTTTTCCCAGAGCGAAGCTTCATTGTCGGTGAAAAAAGCCCAGGTGTCTACCTTACGGCCTGTTTTCGGAAGTTCTATTTCACCCTTCAGGGCATGGAAGCGTTTGTCGGCAAACCAAGCAAAGTCATGCACCCTGTATTGCCTGAAGTGAATGGTTTTATAGGTTTCAGACGAGGGAGGAAAAGCGTTGTGATTTTTAGTGAGGGTTTGGTTGGCAATCGCTTTTTCAGTTTCCGCTACGTTCTGCATCAGCCATTGTTCTTCTTCGGGCGCATCAATGCGATCGCCGGTAGCAGCCAGCACATAATTGGAAGGTAGTGTCACGAATACGTTATACGATCCGAACTCGCTGAAAAATTCACCCTGATTCAGGTAGGGCATAGGGTGCCAGCCGTCGCGATCGTATACCGCAGGTTTCGGATACCATTGTGTAATGGCATAAGCCTGGTTTATATGACCCAAACGTGAAATCGTAGCCGATGGAAGCTTTACATGAAAGGGGGTTGTAATGATAATGGTATCATGCGATTTGAGCGGTGTGCGAAGAAAGAGTTTGCAGATGTCTTTGTTCTCCGCATCAAATTCCCATTTTACTGGTTCATAGTTTACTTCAAAGTTCAGGCTGTCGATATATCCGAAGTCTTCCGGTTTTGCAAAATACATTTTGGTTTCGCCGTTTTCCAGAAGTTGTTTGGCCAGCGCAGTTGTATTGTCTTTATAGGCATTTGGCCACAAATGAAAATACAATACATCAAGCGATGCACTGGAGTTATTGATATACTGAATACTTTCAAAGGCTGAGAGTTCGTGTTTTTTGTCGTTCAGTGACACATGAATATCATAGTTTACTTCCTGCTGAAAATAAACGGTTTGAGCATGCGCAGCAACGCAGACTAAAAGAAAAAATAGAATATATAGTTTTTTAAAGGATGGCATACACTGCTTGGTAATCCCGGCGCTGTAAATAGTTTAGTGCAGTATTTCCGCAATTTTCGATTCCAGTTCTGCGCCACGTAAATTCTTGGCCAGGATTTTTCCGTTTTTATCAATGAGCACGGTAAATGGAATGGCCTGCACGGCATAATCCTGGGCGGCTTTGCTTTGCCAGTAGGCAAGATCACTTACCTGTGGCCAGGTCAGGCCGTCTTTTGAAATAGCAGCCAGCCAATCTTCTTTTTCTTTATCGAGCGAAACACCATAAATCTCAAAGCCTTTGCTTTTGTATTTTTCATAGATGCGTTTCACATTTGGCATTTCCTTGCGGCAAGGCCCGCACCAGCTGGCCCAGAAATCTATAAGTACCACTTTGCCACGCAGCGACGAAAGAGCCAGTGGCTTGTCATTCGGCATGGGCAGGTTAATTTCAGGAGCTTCGGCACCAATGGCAATCGCTTTGGTACGGTTTACCATCATCTGGTCCTGCTCAACTACCGAGTGGAACCGGACCACATCAGGATTGCCCGGATATTTTTGCGAAAGCCCTTTGTCAAGAGCAATGTATACATCCATGTAGTCTTCCGGGTTGAGCTGCTGCACAGCCATCACCGATGCAAAAGAACCTGTATTGGCTTTTATTTTTTGTGCTACAACATCGCTGTAGGCCTTGATCATGGCCTCATAGGGCTTTTCCATTTGTTTCGACAGCGAATCGGCACGCAGGGAGTCCATACGCATGGTTACCAGGAATGTGCGGAATACATTTTCCATGGAATCCACGCGGGTGCGGTGCGCTTCAGCCAGTTTGTTATACTCCTTGAAAAGGTCGGTACCCGGTGAACCTTCTGTTGTGTAGGTATTTCCCAGGTTTTTGGCATCGCCTTTCAATACAACTTTCTCAGCCGAATCGAGTACGAGCATAGCGAAATTGGCTTCGTTTACCTTGATCCTGTAAAAGCCAAGGGATGGGGCAACATGATTCAATACAAATTCACCTTTCTCATTGATCACGGCACTGTCAATTTTCGTTTGACTGGAGGACGTGAGTTTTTCCAGGTAAACGGTTTCACCGAGTGTATTGGACAGGCTACCGCGGATTTCGAAACCGGTACTGTTTTTCTTCTCGCCTGTGCAGGCGCCGAGCAGGATAGCTGCTGATATAACAAAAGTTAGTTTTTTCATGTGTTGTGCAAGCAATACTTTATTTTTCGAGTGCGTCTTTTACCAGTTGATTCACAATTTTAGGGTCGGCTTTTCCTTTGCTGAGTCTCATGGCCTCACCCACAAAGAGCCCGAGCAGGCCAACCTTGCCGCCTTTGTATTCGGTAATTTTTTCAGGATATTTTGCCAGTGCTTCGTTTACAAGCTCCTGTAATGCACCACTGTCGCTGGTCTGAATCAGATCGAGGCGTTGTGCAATAGCAAGCGGTGCTTCATCCGGGTGGCTGATCATTTCGGGAAACACTTTCTGCGATGCAGCTGCATTACTGATCTTACCATCATCAATCAGGGCGATCAGCGCAGCAATGCCGGCCGGCTTCACGTTGAACTGTTCAATGGTGAGCGCATTTTCATTGAGGTATGATTTGATGCTTCCCATTACCCAGTTGGCGGCGGCTTTGTAATTTTTGGTATGTGAGGTGAGCTCATTAAAATACAAGGCAATGCCTTTCAGTTCCGTGAGGTTCATGGCGTCGTATTCCGACAGCTTCATGTCTACTGTGAATTTGTGCAGCAGGTCATTCGGAAGTTCCGGCAATACGGCTTTCACGGAGTTGATATATTCCTGGCTTACGAATACGGGTTGCAGATCGGGCTCCGGGAAATAGCGGTAATCGTTTGCATTTTCTTTGCTGCGCAGCATGAAGGTGCGGCCATTCACTGCATCAAAACTGCGGGTTTCACCGGCAACCTGTCCGCCTTCTTCGATCAGGTCGATCTGGCGTTTAATTTCAAAATCAATGGCGCGCTGTACATTGCGGAATGAGTTCATGTTTTTGACCTCCACTTTTTTCCCAAATGTTTTGGAGCCTTTCAGCATGACCGAAATATTGGCATCACAGCGCAGGGAACCTTCTTCCATGTTACCATCACAGATGTCGAGGTAACGTACCAGTTTACGGATTTCGTTCAGGTAGGCATAAGCATCTTCACCACTTCTGAAATCGGGTTCGGTTACAATCTCCAGAAGGGGTGTGCCTGCACGGTTCAGGTCGATCAGTGTTTCGAACGGGTCGATGTCGTGAAGACTTTTCCCGGCATCTTCTTCCATGTGAATGCGGGTCAGATTTATGTTTTTGGTTTGGCCGTCTTTGGTTTTGATGGGCACATAACCACCTGTACAGATCGGGGTTTTATCCTGGGTAATCTGGTAGCCTTTCGGAAGATCGGCGTAGAAATAGTTCTTGCGAGCAAACTGGTTCTCTTCACGGATATTGGCTTTTACGGCCAGTCCCAGCTTCACGGCAAATTCAATAGCCCGTTTATTTACTTTCGGAAGCGTTCCCGGGTGTCCCAGTGTAATAACACTGACATGGGTATTGGGCATGGCTCCGTATTCAGCAGCATCGCTGCTATACATCTTGGTGCGGGTCAGTAATTGAACGTGACATTCCAGTCCGATTACCGCCTCATATTTATCGTATACTGACATAGAAATTCAAAGCTTTAAAGATACTAAATTTTACCGGATTGAAAGGGGCTCTTTTTCTCAACAAAATGCGGGTTTTAGCTGTATTTAACAGGGAGTGTATGTGAGGCAGGGATAGAGCGGGAAGTTAACTGAATCACAGAAAAGGAATTAAATAAAAAGGGGATTTTGAGAAGGATCAATTTGAAAAACCTGAATTTTATTTACATTTGGATAGTGTTCTGAAAAACAGGCAGTTTGCCGAAGCACTATAAACAGTCGGGATACAGTCATGTATATGAATATGAGGATTGCAACAAAGAAAAATCAAGGTGCTTTTACAAAGAATAGATTTGTACGAAGCCTGTTTGTGTATGTCCTGTTTTTTGGCGCATCCGCTGCCTTTGCGCAAACCATGATTAATGCAGGCCTTTACAATAAAAATGGGAAAGGTCAGCCCATGACATATACCCTCAGCCTCTGGAATACCCAGGATACAGTAACGTGCTCGGGGCACGCGCAGGGCGATACTGTTTTGTATGAATTATTGCTGCTGCAGGACACCGTTTTGAATTTTCGTTATCAGTATGAGCATAAAAGTAAGGTAAGCGAACTTGCCGGTAGGGTGAAGACCGGCGGATCTGAAGCTTTGATCCAAATGTCGATCGATAATACCAAAGTGTTGTATAAGGAAAACAAGTTGCTGAACCCGTATTTCCAGATGTACCAGGCACTGGCCGATTCGGTTTTCCTGGCAGCAGATAGCCTCAAACCCGGGTATTACCCGTATCTTCAGTTGGTGAACAATTGCGAGAAGGCTATTTTTTACCCGGCCCGGCATAACAATTTTTGTGGTGATCTCAAGCTTTTTAAACAAAATGCCTGGGTGCAGGTGAGCAATCCCAAGACCGAAGCCATTTTCTGGGCTTATAAACTCGAGCCGGGGATGGCCATCAAAGGAAAAGACCTTTACCCGCGGCATATTAACCTGCCATTGGTGGAGCCTGGCAAATACCGTTTCGATGTTTACCTCGTAGGCGAATACGTAGGGTCGCTGGAGCCCGAATGGCCCGTACCGCTCAAACGCAGAAAACTTATGCAACCCGATTACTACCTCTGCACCCAGCAGTTTGAAGTAAAACCCTGATTCCGTTATTTATTTGAACAGGTCTTGGCTGCTGCCCGTTTTAAATGTAATTTTGTGTATTTAGTCCTGACGTGAAAAAGAATTTTTTAGACGAGTTAAATCCTGTACAACGTGCCGCCGCTTCGGCTACCGAAGGTCCGGTGATGATCATTGCCGGCGCGGGTTCCGGAAAAACACGTGTGCTTACATACCGCATCGCCCACCTGATGACCCACGTGGGTGTTGATGCATTCAATATCCTGGCACTTACATTTACCAATAAGGCCGCCAAAGAAATGAAGGCGCGTATTGCCACGATTGTGGGTACTTCAGAAGCCAAGAATCTCTGGATGGGAACCTTTCACAGTATCTTTGCCAAAATCCTTCGGTTCGAAGCAGAGAAGATAGGCTACCCGGCCAATTTTACCATCTACGATACCGAAGACAGTAAGAATGTGATCAAGGGGATTCTGAAACAAATGAACCTTGATGAAAAGGTATATAAACCGTCGCTGGTTCTGAACCGCATTTCATCGGCCAAAAACAGCCTGATCACCGCGGCTCAATATGCTAATAACCCCATTACACAGGCCGAAGACAGAACCTCTAACAAACCTTTGCTCGGGCAGATATTCCTGGCATACCAGAAACAGAATTTTAAATCGGGAGCCATGGATTTTGATGATCTCCTGTTTAATACCAATGTGCTGCTCCGCGATTTTCCGGATGTCCTGCATAAATATCAAAGTAAGTTTAAGTATATCCTCGTAGATGAGTATCAGGATACAAACTTTTCTCAATACGTTATTGTAAAACAACTGGCGGCTCGTTTTCAGAATATATGCGTGGTGGGCGACGATGCCCAGAGTATCTATGCTTTCCGGGGTGCTAATATTCAGAATATCCTCAACTTTGAGAAAGATTACCCGGATCTTAAAACTTTTAAACTCGAACAGAATTACCGCAGCACACAAAACATTGTGAAAGCGGCCAATGGAATTATCGCCAATAATAAAGACCAGTTTAAAAAGAACGTTTTTACAGATAACGAAGAAGGCGAGAAAATAAAAGTGATCCGTGCCAGTACCGATAATGAAGAGGGCTACAAAGTGGCTTCATCTATTTTTGAAACCCGCATGCATCACCAGGTACCCTATAAGGATTTTTCTATCCTGTATCGTACCAATGCGCAGTCGCGTGCCTTTGAGGAGGCCCTGCGAAAAATGAATATCCCGTATAAAATTTACGGCGGCGTTTCATTTTATCAACGCAAAGAGATTAAGGACTTGCTGGCCTATTTCCGGCTGTCGATCAATCCGCACGACAATGAGTCGTTGAAGCGAATCATTAACTACCCGGCACGGGGTATCGGACAAACCACACTTGATAAAATATCGATTGCAGCTATTGAGCATGATGTAAGTATGTGGACTGTACTCGATAACCTGCGCGATTTCAATATGGGTATCAATAGCGGCACGGCCGGTAAAATACAGGAGTTCACCACCATGATCAAATCGTTTGGCCTGATGGTGCCATTCCAGGATGCATTCCAGACAGCCAACCACATTGCAACAAGCAGTGGGGTGGTGAGGGATTTATATAACGACAAAACCCCGGAAGGCGTAAGCCGTTATGAAAATATACAGGAACTCCTGAACGGGATCAAGGATTTTGCAGAGCAAAACCGCACACCCCAGGAGGAAGAACTCAAAGACGTGATGGTCGAGAAGCAGGATGTAGATCCCGCCAGCCTCTTCGATACACAGGATAAAACTGTTCGCACTCTGGATGAGTTTATGCAGGAAATTACCCTGCTCACTGATGCTGATAATGAAGGGGAGGATGAGAAAAATGCCGATAAGGTATCGATGATGACCATTCACTCCGCAAAAGGGCTGGAGTTTCCTTACGTACATATTGTCGGGCTGGAAGAGAATTTATTTCCATCGCAGTTGTCGCTCAACAGCCGCTCGGAACTGGAAGAGGAACGCCGCTTGTTTTATGTGGCTATTACGCGCGCCGAGAAACAGGCTGTGCTTAGTTTTGCCACCACGCGTTATCGCTTCGGCAATGTGATCTATTGCGAGCCGAGCCGTTTTCTCGATGAACTCGATGAAGCGTATGTAGACTTTCCGGATGAAAATTCGGCACCATCTTTTTCAGACGATACATTCTCTAACCTTCGCAAGAATTTTAATAAAGGCTTCAGCGGCTTTAATACCAGCAGTTTCGGTGATGGCTTTTCCCAGGAAAAGAAAACGGCCGGTGGTTTCCAGAAGCCCCAGGCAAAATCGGAAACACCAAAGCCACAGATCAATTTTCAGCAGCCCAAAAAACTGGTGCCTCTCAAGGGCCGTCTTACACCGGGGGCAGGAGCAGGAAGCCCTGTTGATAATGCCGGAATAGTGGTAGGCAATATTGTAGAGCATGAAAAATTCGGGATCGGTGAAGTGATTGCCATAGAAGGTGTATTCCCCGAATCCAAAGCCCTGATCCGTTTCAAGACTGTAGGCGATAAAAATCTGCTGTTGAAATACGCGAAGCTGAAACGCTTGAATTAAGAACAACCTTCTCTGTTTAAAGCGCCCGGCTCTTCTGGGGTAGATTCTTTTTTTCTGATGATGTCGTTTTAATGTTTGGCTCCGAAGGAGCCACCTTGATGTTGTTGTGGTTATGTTTAAGAATGTTAGGCTCCTCCCGTGCTATTTTTTTATGGAAGTATTTTATTAATAATGTTTTGCTCCCACGGAGCAATGATCTCCCGCCTGTGTTTATGCATTAATAATGTTTGGCCCCGCTGGGGCCAGGAAATACACATTTTATCCGGAATTCATGATAAAAAAACTGCATGTTTTTACTTCAGGCCAGCCCTGGAGGGGCTGAACATTTCCCGGATTGTTTTTTTCTTCGCTATAAATCCGGGTATATTTATGTTTTGCTCCTATGGAGCAATGAGCCAGGCATAGCTGAGAGTTCTTAATAACATTTGAGCCCTATGGGGCCATGGATCGGGCGTCTTACATGAACTTTCATACTCGAAAAAATAGAATGGTTATTCTAACTCCACACAGCAGCCCTGGAGGGGCTCAACATTATTAATAACGGTACAATGGCATAGATGGCTCTGGAAGAGTTGAACATTTATTCGCAAGTTCGCAAAGGCCCCTTCGTTCTGTGTTGATAGAGAACGGGACAAGGAGATCAGGACTGGATACATGTTTTACTTGTTGGTGATAACACCAACAAGGGCATAAAAGTCAGGGATAGCGTACTTCCTGTCGATCCCTGCGGGGGCCATGAGTCGGGCTTTTACCTGCACTTTCGTGCCTGAAAAATCACAAACATCCTGACCCCACACACAGCAGCCCCGTAGGGGCTCAACATTATTAATATAAGCAGATGTAGTTGTTCTCCCGGCTCCGTAGGAGCCGAACATTAAATATTACACAACAAAGGTCTTACTATTTCATAACAACCATCTTCATCATGGTCGAATGGTATCCATCAGCAGCGATCACTTGGTAGAAATAGGTGCCATTGCTCAGGTTGCTTAGATCAATGCTCACTTGTCCTTGTGAAGATTCCACGCAGCTTTGCTGGATCATTTCACCTATGGTATTGTAAACGCAAAGACTCAGGTCTTTTTTACCGGCCAGGTTATAATTGATGTAAGTGATCGTATGAGCCGGGTTCGGTATATTCTGTGAAACGTAATTAACGCTTTGATCGTAATTCTGTATGCCCGCTGCATTCGGCCCCTGCAGGATGTTTACCGACATATCATCGAAATAGAAGCCATCGTAATTTACACCCTGGTCGCTCACCAGTACATAACGGATATTGATCATCTGGCCCAGGTAAGCACCCAGGTCCATTTCTTCCCATACCCAGTTGTTTTGAATACCATCATAAAGCGGATTATCCTGGTCCTGGTCTACAGTTCCGGCATGTGTGTAATGTCCGCATAGCGGTGTCCATGCATTGGCACCATTCACTGAGGCCTGCACCTCCACATAATCATAACCCGGCTCCAGATTCCATTTGGCCCAGAAGTTTAGCGTGGCGTGACTTGCATTACTAAGATCAACCGGTGTGTTGAGTGTTAAACGGGAGTTGGTATTGTTGGCATAGTTTCCACCCGGGCTATCGGTGATAGAACTTGGCGGCGATACATATTGCTGTGTGGAAATCCCCCAGGCTGCACCGCTTGAGGTGAAGCCTGATACAGCGGATCCGTTGTTGGTGTATACCGTGTTGGATTGCCCGAAGACTTTGGTAATCGTATCATTCTCATCGCCATAACCGTTGTTGACCCGCAATACATAACGGAATTGCTGCCCGTTGGTAATAGCGGGATTA
Source organism: Bacteroidota bacterium (assembly GCA_018267825.1). Taxonomy (GTDB): domain Bacteria; phylum Bacteroidota; class Bacteroidia; order B-17B0; family Aurantibacillaceae; genus JAFDXR01. The sequence goes on from JAFDXR010000028.1 coordinate 88,703, forward strand.
AGGGTATATGAAATAGAATCGTGTTTAAGCTGAAGCAGGCTCATGTTGTTGTATACCTTAGGACTGCCTACACTGCTGATCCAGCTGTCGAGCGGAATAACAGAAACAGTAAATACAGAAGGACTGTCGAGACCCAGGCGTTGAATGGAATAATTGAGATAGCCGCTTTGTGAGTTAAAGGCATACGGTTTTTCATCTTTCACCAGGGCATATTTACCAACGAGTTTAGCGGCATATATGTTCTGCCAGAGGGAGTTTTCGCAAATGCCTGTAATATCCGATTGAGGTGGCCAGAAACTGGTTCCGATCTCGGGTGTCATCGACAGAATTTTATTTTTGGTGCTTTGTTCGCCATAACCCCAGTCGTCGGAATCGCCATTGGTAACATATTGTACGGTTTGATTACCTGTACCCGTCACAAAGTGGTTTAAAGAAGTCATGAGGTGTGTATGATTAACAAATACAGCCGAATCCGGTGTATACAGGTTGGCTATATAGCCCCATGGATAAATGAGATCATTGCCATAGGTGTGGTAGTTGACAGAAATGCGGAACTGATGTTGTGTGTCAAACCATTGAATGGCTTGGATCTCTGGTTCCGAAAAGGCAGAAGCTCCACGGTAGGTATCGCTGCTGGTTGTTGGTGATGAACCTACATTATCATAGGCCCAGTGAAAACCATAATTGCGGTTCAGATCTACACCCATAGTACCATCACCATTGTTTCGCCTGTTTTTACGCCACATACCGCCACCGCCCGGATTGGTTGTCTGATTATAGATATAGCCATCCGGATTGACGCAGGGCACAAAGTACATTTCTGTATTATCTATCAGGGCTTTTATATCGGGATTGCTGTTGTAATTTTCGAGCAGGTAATACATGTAATAGATCATTTGCGACAGGGATGCCGGTTCACGGGCATGATGCAGGGCAGTGTATATGATCTGAGGTTCCGGTTCATTGCTGTTTGGATTGTCGGAGATTTTGAGCCACCAGATCGGACGGTGTTCAATGCTGTGAAAAGTATCAATTGGCATACGGGCTGTTACGAGGTTCGGAAATTTAGAAACCATCGTGTCCAGAATATTGAGCATTTCCTGGTAGGTGTAATAACCACCCATGGAACCAAGCTGGAAATTTGCCGGTGTAGTTATGGGCGCTACATTCGAAGGGCAGGCTACACTGGTATTCTGTTGGGTTTTGTTGGCGTTGGTTTTGTTCTGATCAGCATAATAGGTGGAAACATCGTCGATGAGTATATCTACTGTATAGCCATTTTGCCGGGCAATGGCCAGTTCTGTTTCCGAAAAATCGGAAATGTAATAGGCATTCTTTTTGTGTTCACCATGATCTACGGTAACACCAAGTTCGGCAAGGTGTTTCAGGCTTTTACTATTGTCATCTATATGAATTCTGGCGCGTGAGTATTTTGGTTGCTGGCCAAACAGGCAAATGCTGTACGACAGGCATAACAGGAATAGGAGTGATTTCATGGGTTGTGTATTGTAGTGGGCAAACAAAGCCTCTTTGATCTAAAGTACTGCCTAAAAACAAGAAAAACAAGTGCATAAAAAAAGCCGCTGGTTGTTATACCCGGCGGCTTTTGCTATTTCAGTTTCAGTATTAATTCATATTGGCTGTCTGTGCTCCGGTTACCACTACAGGTGTAGTCGCCGCACGAACCACGTTGATGTTGATGATGTAGGTTGTAGTATTGTCATCATCGTCATCATCATTGTCGTGGTGATGGTGGCATGAACCCGAATGCTGGCAGTTACCACCATGGTGCTCGTGGTGTTCGCCACATTGATGGTGCCCTTCAGCAATTTCGATAGTTACCTGGTCGGTGCCGGTGTAATTTGTTGCCGGGGTATAGTTATATACCATGTGCTCGGTTCCGTCTACGCTGGCAGTTTGACTTACAGAGAAATGCTGTGCCTGTTCTGTAATCCTGGCAGATTCTTTTTTCGATACGGTACCAAGGTCAAACTGGTAAGATTTATTCATATCTACAGTGGCATTCACCGTTTGTGTAGAATGGGTCGCTTTATGGTGTTTTCCGCAGGCGGTAAATAATACGGCTGCCGAAACAAAAGCGGTAAAAAGAAAGCTGATTTTTTTCATGTGGTTGATTTTGCTGATTAAAATTAAACAATAAAAGAAGAGCGCGGTTCCTGAGACTGTTAAAAAAACTCTTTTTAACATTTGCTCCTGATTTAAAACGCCTGCCTGCTCTGAATTATTATAATAAAGAGGTGAATGAGACGGATTAAGCGGTGATTAATATTGACGTCTTATTTCTGGCCCGGGCATGAAAGACACGAAGTTCAAAAGAAGGGCTTCAAGAGGCTTGTGTTTTTGAGCAATAAAGCCTAACTTAAAAGTATGAAACGCAGTGTTCCATATATGATATGCCTGATAATCGGATACTTTGCAAATACAGGTTTTGCTCAGACTACCAAGCCGCCGCTGCAGAATGTAAGCGCCCTGGAATCGTTTCTGAAGTTTGAGGAGTCTCAAACGCACCCACCGGCAAATCAGCATTTACTCAGCCCTAAACCCTATCGCATGGTATCTTACCTGCCATGTATAGGATATTCAATAGATCTTCCTTTTTTCTGTCAACTGGAAAGCGATGTGCATAAGCATACCAATCTCTGGATCAAGGTCCGGACCGGGAATGACGAGAGCTACATGAAAATGATTTCGGTTCCTGCCGAAGGCCACTGATTAAACAGGGTCTGCGTCAACCTGCAGCCTGTATTTGTGATTTTTGTTGTTGTACTGGAGTTTGTCGATCTCCGTTTTAATAAGATTCCTGATCTGGGTAGGAGAATAGCTGCGGTTTATTTTCAGGAGCACCCGTTTATGGTACTGGTCCTTGATCCTTGCAATTAAAGGAAACTCAGGACCCAGCAGCATATTGCCAAACAAAGGTCGCAGTTGTTCCGCAAACTCATGCGCCAGGTTATTGGTGATATTGATGTCTTTGGAGATAATCGTAAACTCAATAACCCTGGTAAAGGGAGGATAATGAAACTGTTCGCGCTCCGCAATCAGCGACTGATAAAACAAAGGATAGCTACCGTTTAGTACCTGCAATATAACCGGGTGTTGAGGCTGTGATGTTTGTATGTATACTTTACCGGGTTTGTCTTTACGGCCCGCACGACCACTTACCTGAACGATGGTCTGGTAGGCTTTTTCAAAAGACCTGAAATCAGGGAAGTTCAGCATGCTATCCACATTCAGGATGCCTACCACGCTTACATGATTGAAATCGAGCCCTTTGGTAACCATTTGTGTGCCTACCAGGATGTCGATGTTGCCCGCTTCAAATTCATCAATGAGTTGCTTGTAGGCATATTTACTTCGCGTGGTATCAAGATCCATACGGGCTGTGCGGGCCTGCGGAAACAGAATTTCAATTTCTTCTTCTATTTTCTCGGTGCCCAGTCCCTTGTAACGCAGATCATTACTGCCACAGGCATTGCAGCTGTGTGGCGGAGCCATGTTATACCCACAATAATGGCAAACCAGCCTGTTTTGTTGTTTGTGATAGATCAGCGCAACATCGCAGTGTACGCAATGTGGAATCCAGCGACAGTTGTTACATTCTGTGTAGGGTGCAAAGCCCCGGCGGTTCTGAAACAGGATGATCTGTTCCTTTTTTTCAATAGCCAGTTTCATGGCATCTACCAACTGGCGTGAAAAAATGGAAACGTTTTGTTTCTGCTCTGTTTCTTTTTTCAGGTCACAAATAATGGTTTCGGGAAGCGAGGCGTTGCCAAAGCGTTCCTGTAACTCCACAAGTTTGTATTTTCCCTGCAAGGCGTTATAATAGCTTTCGAACGAGGGTGTAGCTGTACCCAGTATAATGTGGGCTTCGTGCAGTGATGCCAGGTAGAGTGCTGCATCGCGGGCATGGTAACGTGGCGCCGGATCCTGTTGCTTGTAAGAGGAGTCGTGTTCCTCGTCAACAATAATAAGTCCCAGTTTATGAAAAGGCAGAAACAGGGCAGAGCGCGCCCCCAGGATTACTTTAAAATGCCGGGCATCTTTTACACCTTGCTGTTCCTGTATAATACTGTTCCATATTTCCACACGTTCATTTTCACTGAATCGGGAATGGTATATACCTACAATTTCACCAAATACGGCCCGTACGCGGGTAATAAGCTGTGTGGTTAATGCAATTTCAGGTACCAGGAATAAAGTCTGGGTATTATTTTGCAGAGCCTGCCGGATCAGTTCGATGTAAATTTCTGTTTTACCGCTGCCGGTGATACCGTGCAGTAAAACCGCTTTTTTCGCCGAAAAAGCTTCCTGGACAGCATCCATGGCCTGTACCTGCGATACGTTCAGGGCTTTGGAGCTAAGGGCCTGTTTGTCGAAAAGCAAGCGGCTGGTTTCGAGCTCCTGTTCAATAAGAATGTTTTTTTTTATCATCGCGTTGATGACTGATGCATCAAAACGTTTGGCAACTACCGACTTCTTAATGAAACCGGTTTCTTTCATGTGCGCATCGCTCTTGTGAGCCTGCAACATAAAGAGCAACACCTCGGCCTGTTTGAAGGCTTTTTTCTCCAGGGTGCTCAGGGTATCGTGCAGTAATGTTTCGTTCTGAAGTAATTCCTGCGACAAGGCAATATAGGAGACCAGTTTCGGTTTATACTTATCTTTTATTTCTTCGTATACAACGATGGCCCCTTTCTTAATAAGGGCATTAATATAACGCTGTATATTCTGGATCTGAAGCAATTTCGAAACATCTTCAAAGCTCATGTTTCCGGCATGTTGCAAAGCCTCCAATACGAGGTGCTCCTTGTCGTTAAACAAGGTATAATCCGATTCTTCCAGCGAAAAATCGTCACGGAAGGTAATGTGCGATGAACTGCTCAGTTTCAAACCGCTTGGCAGTGCGGCATTCATGACATCGCCGGGGTTGCAGAGGTAGTAGCCGGCTATCCAGTCCCAGAGCCTGAGCTGTGTTTCGGTTACAATGGGTTGCTCATCCAGGATGCTGTCTATGTATTTGGCCTGGTAATCGGCAGGCGCTGTGTTGTGTGTTTTGTATATAATGCCGGTATAGAACCGCGTTTTTCCGAACTGTACAATCACACGCTTGCCAATGGCCACTTCGGCGTTGAGTTCGGTGGGTACACGGTAGGTGAACTTGTTCGGTACCGACAAGGGAACGATGACATCTATAAAAACCGTATCGTGAAGCATTTAGCTGATCATCAAAGCTACAATTATTCCGCAGATCATGGAGCCGATCTTGGTAAGATTGTATTTGTGGTTTTCGCTGGTTTCGAACATGATCGCCGTGGAGATATGCAGGAAAATACCGATCACCACACCAAACGAAGCCTTAAGGAATCCTTCATAATTGGTAACACCCAGGGTGGTGAGCAGGTAACTGATGAAACAGCCCAGCGGAGCCATAAGCGCAAAGAAGAGCAGGAGCAAAATGATCCTTCCTCTGGAGGCATGGTGTTCCAGCAGCAAGCTCACAAATGCAATAGCAATGGGAATGTTGTGCAATGAAATGCCGACGATCATGGATTGCTGTACATTGAGCAGGGTGTGTCCATCGGTAGGAATAATATTGCTCTGATAAATAGGCAGGCCTTCGAGCATGGAATGGAGGTAAAGCCCGAAGATCATGCCAATGGGCAGGTGTTTTTTGCAGGCATCGCTGTGCATGTGCACATGCCCGTGTTCAATGCCGGAAGAAAAATATTCAATGATGATCTGGATAAAAAAACCAACGAGAATAAAAATGCCACTGGTGTATTTATTGGCATTCTCGTAACACTCGGGCAGTAAGTGAATAAGCGAAATGGTGAACAGGTAGGCCGCGCTGAAAGCCAGCAATAACCGAAGGTAAGAGGTCTTGATCTTTACCGACAGAAAAATAATGCCTGTAATTAAAACGGGTAAGGCCAGGCTTATGCTGATAATAAACAGGTTCATTTTTTTTGAAATATAAGAACCAGTCTTGGCGACTGATGCTGATCGAAAGGTTCAAGTTTATAATTACCAAAGGTATGTAACAGGCTAAGATGATTCATTTCGGCCAGTCGCAGAAAATCTTCACGCGTAAATAGTTTTACCTTTTCCTGGAACTGGTAGGTTTTGCCTTTATCATCAATGTCAATGGTTTTAATAACAATGTTTTCTTCAATGCGCTTGTGCAGCCTGAATGTAATGCCATCGAGTTCTTTAACGTCTTCGGCTACAAGTCCTGTGCATACTGGTTCGCTGTTCAGGTAATCGAGAATGAATAAACCGTTTTTCTTCAAGCCGTCTGCTACAGCTTTAAATACATGCTGATCATCGCGGTCGCATGAAAAATAGCCGAAACTGGTAAACAGGTTGAATACCGCATCGAAGTAATTTACCATGAACGACTGACGCATGTCGTGGATGTAAAAATCGAGTGTGGCATTTTCATGCTGCCGGGCCAGTTTAATACTATTGGCAGAGAGGTCTGTGCCTACGGTACGAAAGCCTTTTTTGTTCAGGTAGATACTATGGCGGCCTTTACCGCAGCATAAGTCCCATACATTGCCTCCGGCCGGAAGCGGGAGGTTAGTAATGAGGTTGTCAATGAAAAAGGCAGCTTCTGCATCATTACGTCCTTTGTAAAGGATATGATAGTAAGGGGAGTCAAACCAGTTTTCGAACCATTCTTTGGCCATAGCATACAAAGGTATTAAAAACAGGGGCGAATAAAAAACGGAATATTGTCCTATTCGTGGTTGGAGAGGTTTTGGTTATGATTATGCTCGGGTTGTTAGTGAATAGGGATGAAATGTCCGGCTCCTCCGGAGCCGCCGGTATAACCTTGTATGCCTGCTATTAATAATGTTGAGCCCCTCCGGGGCTGCTGTGTGTGGGGTTAGAACGGCTATTCCATTTTTATGCCCTTGTTGGTGTTATCACCAACAAGTAAAACATGTATCCAGCCCTGATTTCCTTGTTCCGATCTCTATCAACACAGAGCGAAGGGGCCTTTGTGAACTTGCGAATAAATGTTCGGCTCCTCCGGAGCCATCTATGCCATTGTACCTGTTGTTAATAATGTTGAGCCCCTCTGGGGCTGCTGTGTGTGTGGTCAGGATGTTTGTGATTTTTCGGGCATGAAAGTGCAGGTAAAATGCCCGACTCATGGCCCCCGCGGAGACCGACAGGAAGTACGCTATCCCTGGCTTTTTTTCTCTTTATGCCAACTGAATGGATCTCTGAGAATCACATCGACCATCACATTGAGGGAGTTGTTGAAATTGGGAGATGTGACCCGTTCGCGCCAGTACTGATACATCAGGCCGAGGTCTACATCGATCCGGTTTTCATGCATGCTGCGCCTGTAATAAAGCGAGAGACGGTTTTCCATAAAGGTAATATCCGACCAGTGTTTGCCCGTGGCCAGGACATTGGCTTGACCAAATTTGACTGTGGAAGCAAGGACTTCATCATTACACAGGATCCAGTTTTTCTGATTGCTGAATAATGGAATTTTCCAATTGGTCATAAACCGGGTCCTGAATTCAAATGGGGTGGTCCAGCGTTTCGACAAATCCTGGTCATAATAGAATCGTTCATCAAAGCGAATGGTGTTCGATATCTTTATTTTTTTGAGTTTCAGGTCATAATAAAATTTCTGGTAAGGTCTGAATTCGTTTCTCCAAGCATAAGGGTAACTACGTGAATCGTACGGAGGGGTATCGTTATAGGCATTGCGGCGCCAGTAACCTGCACATATAGCCACCCCGAAGTGTTCGTTGATTTTGAATACAAAGTTTTGCATCACCACATTCAATCCCTGTCGTTTGGCTATATCGAAGTTGTCGGGGTCGCTGTGCCTGCCATAACCAAAATCGGTAACGGATGTCCAGCGTTTGCTAAGCTCCTGATCAATGCCAAGGGCTGTCCACATGGTTACCTGGCCACCCTGAGCTTCGGCAGCGATTTGTGCCTTCACCGCGAAGGCAAGCAACAGGCAGCAAGTGCCGGTAAGTATGTACCTGAAAGGAGGGATAGGTGTAGGGTTGGAGGGAATAAAAAGAGCCGCTACTGGTGTAACGGCTCTGTAAAATGGTTTTATGCTTTTACGCTGGCCCGGATTATATTTAAGGCACCACCGGCTTTGAACCACTCAATTTGTTGAGCGTTGTAGCTATGGTTAGCCTTGATAGAATCCTTGCTTCCGTCTTTGTGTGTAAACACAACTGTAAGTGGAACACCAGGTGCAAAGCTTGTCAGTCCAATGATATCAACGGTATCATCTTCCTGAATTTTGTTATAGTCTTCTTTATCGGCAAAAGTCAGTGCCAGCATACCTTGTTTCTTCAGGTTGGTTTCGTGGATACGGGCAAAAGATTTTACCATCACGGCACGAACACCCAGGTGACGTGGTTCCATGGCAGCGTGCTCACGTGATGAACCTTCACCGTAGTTTTCGTCACCGATCACAATAGAGCCGATGTTTTCTGCTTTATAGGCACGTTGTACTTTCGGAACTTCGTCGTAGGCACCTGTCAGTTGATTTTTTACTTTATTGGCTGTATCGTTGTATGAGTTAATAGCACCAATCAGCATGTTGTTTGAGATGTTGTCGAGGTGGCCACGGTATTTCAGCCATGGACCTGCCATCGAGATGTGGTCGGTAGTACATTTACCTTTTACGCGGATGAGGAGTTTCAATCCGTGTAAATCTGTACCTTCCCATGCTTTGAAAGGAGCGAGTAATTGTAAGCGGTCTGATGTAGGGCTTACTTTTACTTCTACGCTGCTTCCATCGGCAGCAGGAGCCTGGAATCCGGGATCATCTACAGAGAAACCTTTGGTAGGTAACTCATCGCCGGTTGGAGGATCCAGTTTTACAGCCACACCGTCTTCATTGATAAGTGTATCTGTTAGTGGATTAAATCCGAGGTCGCCGGCAATGGCCAATGCAGTTACGATTTCAGGAGAGGCAACGAATGCATGTGTATTCGGGTTACCATCCTGGCGCGCTGCAAAGTTACGGTTGAAGGAGTGGATGATGGTGTTTTTTTCTTTTTTCTCAGCACCGGCGCGATCCCACATACCAATGCAGGGGCCGCAGGCGTTTGAGAATACGTTTCCACCAATTTTATTGAAAATGCCAATGAAACCATCGCGCTCAATGGTATAGCGTACCTGCTGAGAGCCTGGTGTAATAGAGAATTCGGCTTTTGCTTTTACTTTTTTATCGGCAGCCTGTTTCGCCAGGGAAGCCGCACGTGAAATGTCTTCGTAAGAAGAGTTGGTACATGAACCGATCAATCCGGCTTTCACTTCCATTGGCCAGCCTTTTTCAGCAGCTACTTTTTTCAGCTGGGAGATAGGTGTTGCCAGATCCGGAGTGAATGGACCGTTTACGTATGGCTCCAGTTCAGAGAGGTTGATCTCGATCACTTCATCGAAATATTTTGCAGGGTCTGCATATACTTCAGGGTCGCCGGTTAAGTCGGCTTTGATTTTATCGGCCAGGGCTGCTACATCGGCACGGCCTGTAGCTGCCAGGTAGCGGGCCATGCTGGCATCGTAACCGAAGGTAGATGTGGTTGCTCCGATTTCGGCACCCATGTTGGCAATAGTACCTTTTCCGGTACAGCTGAGGCTTTCAGCGCCTTCACCAAAATATTCCACGATTTTGTCGGTACCACCTTTTACGGTAAGGATACCGGCCACTTTCAGAATGATGTCTTTGGCAGAGCACCATCCGTTTAATTTACCGGTCAGTTTAATACCGATCAGTTTAGGCCATTTTAATTCCCATGGTAAGCCGGCCATGACGTCGCAGGCATCAGCTCCGCCAACACCAATAGCGATCATACCCAAACCACCGGCATTTACGGTGTGAGAATCGGTACCGATCATCATACCACCCGGAAATGCATAGTTCTCGAGCATAACCTGGTGAATGATACCGGCGCCCGGTTTCCAGAAACCGATACCATATTTATTGGTTACAGACGATAAGAAGTCGTATACTTCCTGGTTTACTTTAATAGCGCGTTCCAAGTCAGGTTTTGAATTGTCTTTGGCTGTAATTAAGTGGTCGCAGTGTACGGTAGATGGCACTGCTACACGTGGACGACCGGCCTGCATGAATTGTAATAAAGCCATTTGTGCCGTGGCATCCTGCATGGTTACACGATCCGGAGCGAAATCCACGTAGGATTTTCCGCGTTCGAAATTTTCAAATTTCTGATCTTTGTGTAAGTGGGAGAATAAGATTTTCTCCGACAGGGTTAACGGGCGGCCCAGTGCTTTGCGGGCGGCTTCAATACGCGAAGGCATCGCTTCGTATACCTTCTTAATCATGTCAATGTCAAAAGCCATATGTGTAATTTTTAAGTTAGAATTCTGTTTCAGAATTTGCGGAACGAAGTTACTAATTTTATACCATAAAAGGGGTAGAAAAACTGGAAATTATACCACCGTTATCGGAAAAGTTTCAACAGGGCAGGGCAGGCCTCCGGAAGTTCTGAAAGGTAATTCAGGCAGAATGTCCGAAGGTATACACACTTGAAACTAAATAGCTACTTTTGTTTCATGGCACTTTTGGTCAGTGAGAATATAAAGATTGCAGTAGAGTCGATTAAAGCCAATAAACTGAGGGCTTATATCACCATGCTCATCATCTTCCTGGGGATCACGGCGCTGGTTGGGATTTCGTCGGCCATCGATGCCATGCGGGGCTCCATTAACAGCAATTTCACCAGCATGGGGGCCAATTCATTTACGATCCGTAACCGCGAAACAACGCTGAGAATAGGCCGTCGCGGGAAGAAATCGAAAAAATACGAAGCCATTACCTATAAGGAAGCATTGCGCTTTAAAAATGAATTTGCATTTCCTGTGACCACAGCGGTTTCGACCATGGCCAATTTTGCGGCGGTGATGAAATATGCTTCTGAAAAAACAAATCCGAATATACAGTTGTTTGGCGGCGATGAAAATTACCTGGCAACATCGGGTTACGAACTGGAAAAGGGACGGAACTTTTCGCCACAGGAGATCACGTCGGGCGCCCATGTGGTTATTATAGGCAAGGATGTGGAGTTTGATTTGTTTAAGGGAAAACAGCGCGCCCTCGATAAAACCATCACCATTGTTGGTGGTGGGCATTATAAGGTCATAGGTGTTCTGAAGAGCAAGGGAAACAGCATGGGGTTCGGGGGCGATAAAGTCGGGATTATTCCTTTGACCAATGCGCGCCAGTATTTCGGAAAGCCCGATATGAGCTTTACCATCAGTGTGCTGGCAGATAATCCATCCATTTATAACCTGGCCATAAATGAAGCGACAGGTGTTTTCCGAAAAGTAAGGAAACTGCCGTTGGGGCTGGAAGATGATTTTGAAATTACGCGGGCCGACAGCCTGGCGAATATGCTTATAGATCTGACCTCTAAATTGTCGGCCGCTGCCATGGCCATAGGTATTATTACCCTGCTTGGCGCATCGATCGGGCTTATGAATATTATGCTGGTGTCGGTAACCGAACGTACCCGCGAGATCGGGATCCGTAAGGCCCTGGGAGCTACCCAGCAAACCATCAAGGCGCAGTTCCTGATCGAGAGTATTGTGATCTGTGTGATGGGTGGCATTTTTGGGATATTGATGGGGATCGTGGCGGCTAACCTTATTTCATTTCAGCTGAGTTCCGATTTCTTTATGCCATGGACCTGGATCATTGTTGGTTTTGTGGTATGTATTGTGGTAGGCCTTGTGAGTGGCTATATTCCGGCGAGGCGTGCTTCCAAACTCGACCCTATCGAGAGTTTGCGTTTCGAGTGATTCTTTTTATTAAATTGCAGTATGATTAAACGGGTTTATGCTTTCACAGCCATTCTGCTGGCTTTATGTGTTCATGCAATTTCCGGAACATCGATTACCGACAGTATTATCTCCGGAGGTATTTACCGCAGTTATATATTATATGTACCAGCTATATATAATAGTTCACACGCCACACCACTCGTGATCAATATGCACGGCTATGGCTCCAATATGCAGCAACAGCAGTTGTATGGCAATTTTATGCCGATAGCCGATACCGCCAATTTCCTGGTGGTACATCCGCAGGGAACATACAACAGCGGCCAGGCTTTCTGGAACGCTGGCATCAGTCCGGCTCTTGTAAACGATGTACAGTTTATTTCAGATCTGATCGATAGCCTGAAACTGCAATATAATATAGACCTGACATCTGTATATGCTACGGGGATGAGTAATGGTGGTTTTATGAGTCATACGCTGGCCTGTTCATTGAACAACCGCATTGCCGCTATTGCTTCTGTTACAGGTAGTATTTTCAATACGCAGTACACCACCTGTGTGCCTAACCGTGTGGTGCCTGTGATGCAGATTCATGGTACAGCCGATGGAACGGTGCCTTACGGTGGCGGATCGGGTATGGAACCGATTGATACCGTTATTTCTTTCTGGCGTCGCAACGCAGGCTGCAATGCCACCGCATCTTTCAGCAATGTGCCCAATACCAATACGACCGATGGTTGTACGGCAGAACACTATTTGTATAACGGTGGTATAAACGGAGCCACGATCGAGTTTTATAAAATCATTGGTGGCGGTCATTCCTGGCCCGGTGCCCCGGTCAACATCAATGTAACCAATATGGATTTCAATGCTTCGGTGGAGATCTGGCGTTTTTTCAGGAAATATAAACTCAACCAGTTTGTAGCCGGTATTGAACCCGTGAATGAGTTAGAACATCAGGTACGTGTTTTCCCTAATCCTTCAGCTTCCTTTATACGTGTGGAGTCTGAGGGCATGCCTCTGACCTCCGTGGAGCTACGTGATCTGAGCGGACGGGTATTGGCAGTGCAAACCGGTATGACCCTGGATCTGAGCGGGTATAGCAGCGGCATATACTTTTTGAAAATTTATTCGAATCATAACTTTATCGTAAAAAAAGTCGTACGGGATTAACCCTGTTAGCTTGTATTTTTATGGGATTGCTTAAACATCCGGTAATAGCTTTTTTGAAACTGATTCGGGTCGAAAACCTGCTGATTATTGCATTTACACTTTATGCAATTGGTTATAATTTTTTCAATCTTAATCTGCGCCATCCCTTTCATCTCAATGAGTTTCTGACAAGCCTGCTTATAATAAGTACTGTGCTTATTGCCGCGGCAGGGTATATCATCAACGATTATTTTGATGTGAAAACAGACCTGATCAATCATCCGGAAACGGTGGTGATCGACCGGGTGATCAAGCGCCGTTGGGCGATGGTTCTGCACATTGTATTCAGTTCTATTGGTCTGATTCTGGGTGTGTATATAGCGTTGAAGTGTCATCATATTTCACTGGTGTTGTTCCAGATCCTGGCCATTGTGTTGTTGTGGTTTTATTCGACACATTTTAAAAAGCAACTGCTCGTCGGGAATATTGTTGTGTCGCTGCTTACAGCCTCTATTCCGCTGATGCCGCTGATTTATAACCTGGATGGCTCGGACAGTACCGGTAAAGATTCAAATCCGGGAATTGAAGATATTATAACCTATCATTCGATGGTGGTGCTGATGTTTGCAGGTTTCGCCTTTCTGACCTCATTTGCCCGTGAAATCATTAAGGATATGGAAGACTACAAGGGCGATATACAAACCGGTTGCCGCACCATGCCTATAGAATGGGGCATGATCACCAGTAAGGTATTTACATTCTTTTTGCTGGTTATTATTGTAGGGGTGCTGGCTTTTGTATCGCTTAAGCTGTTTCAGTATGATAAAATTATGCAGTTGTGGTATGCTGTTGGACTTATGATTCTGCCTTTGCTGGTTCTCATGTTCATGGTCATACGTGCAAACACCTCCCGGCATTTTAAAATGGCAAGCTTATTGCTTAAGTTTGTCATGCTTTCGGGCATTACCTTTATGTTTTTTTTATAATATGAACCACGTCGAACAAATATTAAAAGAGTTTCCTTACCAGCTTATTCTTGGTTCCAATTCGCCGCGCCGGCAGGAATTATTGAAAAGCCTTGGATTCGATTTTCTGAATAAACCGTTAAATGTAGATGAGTCTTTCCCGGTTGATCTGCAGGCTGAAGAAATTCCGCTGTACCTGGCTGAGAAAAAGGCCGACGCATACGACGAAGAGCTGAAGGACACGGAGATTCTGATCACCGCCGATACGATCGTTTGGTGTGATGGCAAAGCGTTTAACAAACCAGCAAATTTTGTGGAAGGGAAAAAAATGCTGGAAACTCTCAGCGGCCGCATGCATGAGGTGTTCACAGGTGTATGCCTGAAGAGTGGGAATAAACAAACCACCTTTTATGATGTGAGTAAAGTGTATTTCAAAAAACTGAAAGCCGAAGAAATCGAATACTATTTGACCAATTACAGTCCTTATGATAAGGCCGGTGGTTATGGTGTACAGGATTGGATCGGCTATATAGGCATTGATAAAATTGAAGGAAGTTTTTATAATGTGATGGGACTTCCGGTCAAGGAGCTGTATGAGGAACTTATTAAATTTTAAAACACATTCAGAATCCCCGGTCTTACCGGGGATTTTTCTTTTACAGGATTATCCGGGATATTTCGCGCAGAAGGATAGGAAGTGGTTCAGCGGAAATCAGCGAGAACCTTTTCACGCAGATGTGCGCAGATGCAGGACACGCAGATTCACACAGAAGGATAGGATGGGGTTCAGCGGAAATCAGCGAGAACTTTTCTCGCAGATGTGCGCAGATACAGAACACGTAGATTCACACAGAGGGTAAAATGTGGTTCAGTGAAAATCAGCCAGAACTTTTCACACAAATGTGCGCAGATGCGGGGCACGCAGATTTACACAGAGGGTAAAATGTTGTTCAGTGAAAATCAGCGAGAACT
>JAFDXR010000029.1 GCA_018267825.1 Bacteroidota bacterium
GCCCTTGTTGGTGTTATCACCAACAAGTAAAAACATGTATCCGGTCTTGATCTTTTTGCCTCTTTCTGTATCAACCTAGAAAGAAAGTACTTGGGTAAACCTGCAAATAAATGTCCGACTCCTACGGAGCCGTCTATAGCATTGTATTGGTTATTAATAATATTAAGCCCCTCCGGGGCTTTTCCATAGGTTCTGTAAAGCCTGGTCCGCATAGCTGGGTCTCCGGCCCCGGAGGGGGCCAGATATGATTAAGTGTCATCTGTCATGCATAGTTCATTGCTCCGTAGGAGTAAAACATAAATACATACTGATTTGCCGGAAAACAGAAAATAATTATTCATAAACCGATAAATAACCGGAATTTTTCCCAGCCATAATTACATGACAGCTTCTTTATCAGATCTGCAGGGTGCTGCCAAGAGCACTGAAGTCAATGCCATCAAAATTTCCGGAGCTCATCATCAGCAACACATGCTGCTTCCAGGCTTTATGTTTGAGGTAGTTAACCAATGCTGCACTTTCGGTAAATACCTTTAAGTCGGGGCGGTTAAAATATTTCAGAACCTGTTCTTCTGTGATCGGTTTGAGTTTTTTATGAGCGATGGTATGCGGATTAAAATAAACAATGGCTTCATCAGCTGCATTCATGGCGCCATTATATTCAGCCAGGAAAGTCTCGTTCAGACTGCTGAATGTGTGCAGTTCCATACAGGCAACAAGGTAACGGTCCGGAAATTGTTGTTTCACAGAGGCTGTTGTAGCCTTGAGTTTGGAAGGTGAATGAGCAAAGTCTTTATAAAAAGCAAAGTCCGTGGTCCTGGTCACAAGCTCCAGGCGTTTGGCAGCGCCTTTAAACGATTGAATAGCTTCATAAAACATGGCATCCGGAATCCCAAGCTGGTTGCACACCAGGCGTGCACCTTCGAGGTTCATCAGGTTGTGGTTTCCAAAAACTTCCAGCGGAATTTTTGCTCCCTGCGGAAGCAGGTAGGTAATGCCATTCTCGATAACATGCACCGGAACGGCATAAGCTATTTTATGGATATGATTGTGAAGGCCTGATCCTTTCGCAGCTTTTACAAGTTCCTGGTCTTCGCCGCAATATACAAGGCTTCCACCCGGTTCAATGAGGTCAATGAATGTTTCGAACTGCCTGACGTAAATATCAAAAGTCGGAAATACATTGATGTGATCCCAGGCTATGCCACTCAGCAGGGCGATATTCGGTTTATACAGATGAAATTTGGGGCGACGATCAATCGGCGACGCAAGGTATTCATCGCCCTCAATAATGGCAATAGGTGCGTCCTTGGTAAGTCTCACCATCGTATCGAAACCCTGCAACTGTGCCCCGACCATGAAGTCTGTATCTTTTTTATGATAATGCAGCACGTGCAGAATCATAGCGGTGATGGTTGTTTTGCCGTGACTTCCGCCTATAACCACGCGGGTTTTGTCTTTGGTGGCTTCGTATATATACTCAGGGTACGAATATATTTTCAGGCCCAGTTCACGGGCGCGGATGAGCTCAGGATTGTCTTCGCGGGCATGCATGCCAAGGATAACAGCATCGATGTCAGCCGTTATTTTCTCAGGAAACCAGCCAATGGCAGCTGGTAAAATTCCGGCACGGGCCAGGCGGCTTTTGGAAGGCTCGTTGATTTCATCGTCGCTTCCGCTCACATTGAATCCTTTTTCGTGAAGGGCCAGCGCCATATTGTGCATAGCACTACCCCCAATGGCAATTAAATGTACACGCATGGTGAATGTATTATTTCACGAAGTAACTCATAAAATAAAAAAATGCAGACCCATGGGGTCTGCATTTTACAACAATACGATGTTTACAATATTAAGCTGCCGCAGGGCCTTTGCCCAGTTGATACAGCATGCGGGCGTGTGATGCTACAGCGCCAACGAATGTTTTCTTACTGTAATATGGCAGATTGAATTCTTCTGCAGTCTGGCGGATGATCGGTGCTATTTTCTTATAGTGAACGTGGCAGATATTCGGGAACAGGTGATGTTCAACCTGGAAATTAAGCCCGCCAACGAACCATGAGAACAACCAGCTGCGCTGAGCGAAATTTGCTGTGGTGCGGAGTTGGTGAGCTGCCCAGTCGTCTTCCATATTTCCTGATTCACTTGGTAAAGGGAAATCTGTCATTTCAACCACGTGAGCCGGCTGAAAAATGAGTGCCAGGCTTAAACCGCATGTAAAATGCATGATGAGGTAGCCAATAACGATCTGCCACCAGTGCATATCTACGAAAATCAATGGCAGCACCAGAGTAAATACGAGGTAAAGCACTTTAAAGAAAGTCAGTTTAATGAGTTCTTTACGGTATGTGGTGTGATGACCGGCCAGCATACCCATGCTGTTATAACGTTTCAGCTGCGAAAAGTCTTTGGTAGTAGACCACATCAGGGTCATCATCCCATAGAAGAACCATGCATAAAGGAACTGAAAGCGGTGCATTTTTTTATACGGTGCATGCGGACAGAAGCGTAGAAACCCTAATGGGGCGATATCTTCGTCGTGACCTTCGATGTTGGTAAAGGTATGGTGCAAGTTATTGTGCTGAAGCTGCCAGTTGAGCGGGCTTCCACCGATAACGTGCATACTGTGTGCCAGGAGATTATTTACCCAGGCATGTTTGGAGTAACTGCTGTGGCAGGCATCGTGCATAACGGAAAGACCAATACCACTCATACCAATACCCATCAGAACACATAATCCGGCGAGGATCCAGTTATTATGAAAAACATTGGTAATTAAAAGGATGTAAGGGGTGAGATAAAGGGCAAACATGAATATGGTTTTGAAAACCATTGTAAAATTGCCGTAACGTGAAATGTTCCTTGTTTTGAAATATTCATCGACACGCTTTCGAACAGTAAGGTAAAACGAGCGGTCTTTGTTATTGAATCTAATGGTAGCGTTCATTTGTGTGTGTTTATGTGTTTAAGCTTTTATTATTAAACGGGTCAAAGTTATTTAAAAAAATAAAAATAAAAAAATATCCGTAGGTTAATTATCTGAAAATGAAACTGTTATTAACATTTATTGTTTAATTACTCCCCCTGAAAAACCTTCTCAAAACCGTTGTTTTTGCCCTTAAAACCGGTCAAAAGCTTCATTGAAGGGTGGTTTCTCCGCATTAGGCTAAATTCCGGCGACGCTGCTTTTCTTTGATAATAAGACTCAGTTCGCGACCGGTTTGTCCTTTTACACTTGTATTTTCCCTGGCCCGGCGAATCAGGTATGGCAATACATCTTTAATAGGGCCATAGGGCACATATTTGGCCACATTGTACCCGGCAATGGCCAGGTTATAGCTCAGGTGATCGCTCATGCCCAGCAGTTGCGAAAAATACACCCGTTTATCGGCCGGTGAAATCTGTTTTTCGGCCATCATTTCCACGAGGCGCATACTGCTGTGTTCATTGTGTGTGCCGGCACAAAGGCCCATCATATCAATATGTTCTATACAGAACGATACGGCGGCATTGTAATCTTTATCAGAATCTTCCTTGGTATCCTGTATAGGCGACGGGTAGTTTTGTTCTTTGGCACGCTCGCGCTCTTTTTCCATATAGGCGCCGCGTACCAGTTTGGCCCCAACATGGTAGCCCGCTTCTTTTCCGCGTTTTACAGTATCTTTCAGGTAGGCCAGGCGATCTTTGCGATACAGCTGAAAGGTATTGTATACGATGGCCTGTTCCTTATTGAAGTTTACCATGTTTGACTCGGCCAGATCGTCGATGGCCTGCTGAATCCAGCTTTCTTCGGCATCGATAAAAATGGGTTTTCCTGCCTTGTGTGCTTCTGCACAGATTTTAGCCACACGGTCTTTCACGCGGGCATACTCCTTATCTTCTTCGTTTGTGAGAACATGACCGGCACTTACTTTTTCGAGCAGTGCAAAACGGGCCAGGCCGGTTACTTTAAATACACAGAACGGAATATTGGCGTCGGTACGGGCTTTGTGAATGGTTTCGATGGTCTCGGTACAGCAGTGGTCAAAATCAGCCTCGTTTTCCTTCCCTTCGACGCTGTAATCGAGAATGGTGCCGATATGAAAACGCCCAAGCGCGGCAATGGTTTTGCTGCAGTCTTCAATATTCTCGCCTCCAACAAACTGTTTGAATATCGTGGCTTTGAATAAACCTTTAAACCCAAGTGATAATGCCAGTGGTGCTGTTGCAGAACCAAAGCTTACCAGGCCCGGATTCCCGATGAGTTTAAACAACCAATATGAACGGTTGAGCTCTTTATCGCTTTTCGCTTTGAAAGCATTTTCAGTATTATCGAATGAAATCATATATAAAGGCCTGATTCTGGTTTAAAACACTGCAAATATAATTGTAATAAACCCCAACAAAAAACTAATTTTGCTCAGTTTGCGAGTCCTCATTTTAGATAACTACGACAGTTTTACCCACAACCTGGTTCACCTGATTGAAAAGGTTTGTGATGATGCGGTGGATGTATACCCCAATGATGGTATTTCACTGGAGGCTGTATCGGCATATGATAAGATACTGCTTTCGCCGGGGCCCGGGCTTCCTTCAGAGGCAGGTATCCTGCCTGAACTTATAAACATATATGCTCCACACAAAAGCATCCTGGGCGTTTGCCTTGGATTGCAGGCCATTGGCGAGGCTTTTGGCGGACGCCTGAAAAATCTTGACCGGGTGTATCACGGGCTGAAAACACCGATCCGTATTACACAGAAGGATGTACTATTCCGGAATTGCCCGGAAGCATTTGCTGTGGGCCGCTACCACTCATGGGTTGTTGACCAGAAAGCACTTCCGGCCACGCTCGAAATAACCTCTGTAGATGAGAAAGATCATATTATGTCATTAAGACACCGGCACTTTGATGTAAGGGGGGTGCAGTTTCATCCGGAGTCAGTATTATCGGAATACGGCGAGGTGATTATCCGGAACTGGCTTGAATCCTGAGGCTACATGAAAAATTCACTCCTGTTATTCACTTTTACGGATGTTCCGTCTGCGTCGCCGCAAACAGATTAAGTTGCCATGCATTTTGTACCTTTAAGCACTTCAGACTATGTTCAAAAAACTTTCAATCGAAAATTCATCCGTGGTTACAGGCAAGGGTTCTTTGTCGGAGCTCGCACGTTTCCTGGAGAAAAAGAAATATACAAAACATTTTATCCTCTGTGATGAGAATACATCAGAACATTGTCTTTCGAAACTGATTACCTGTTCCGAATTACTGCACGATGCCCATATTATTGAAACAGAAAGCGGTGAGTCTGCCAAGGTGATGGAAACCTGCGAACAACTGTGGCTTACACTGCAGGAGCATCATGCCGATAAAAACTCTGTAATGATTAATCTCGGTGGTGGCGTTATTACCGACATGGGGGGCTTTGTAGCGGCTCTGTATAAAAGAGGGATTCCCTGCATCAATGTCCCTACTACCCTGCTCGCCATGGTAGATGCCAGTGTGGGCGGCAAAAACGGCATTGATTTTAACGGCGTCAAAAACCTTATCGGTACGATTATTCAGCCTGAGCTGGTGATCATTGATCCGGTTTTCCTGGGGAGCTTGTCGCCACGTCAGATCAAAAACGGCATGGCTGAAATTCTCAAAATTGCAGCGGTGGCCGATGCCGGCTTTTTCAAAAAAATAAAACCTTTTAAAACACCGGCACAATTTATACATGAGGATATTATCTTTCAGTCTGTTAAACTGAAACATGCCATTGTAAAAAAAGATCCGCATGAAAAACATCTGCGCAAATGCCTGAACTATGGCCACAGCATTGGTCATGCCCTGGAGAGTGCCTGTTTACTAAGCGGTATGGATGTATTGCACGGCGAAGCTGTGGCTGCGGGTATGCTCATTGAAACCTACATTGCCTGGAAAAGCAAGGCAACATCGAAAAGCACACTAAACCAGGTGATTCAGCTCGTACACAGGCATTTTGAAAAAATAAACATAACACCGGCCATGGAAGAACAGATTCTTGATTTTATAAAACACGACAAGAAAAATATTCAGCAGGCTGTTGTGATGGCTGTTGTTACCGACATCGGCAAATTCGATCTTCTGAAACAGGTCAGGTCTGAAATTATCCGCGAAGGCATTCACTTCTATTCATCACAGGCGCGTTGAGAATCCATTTACATAGCCATAGCTCCGGACTGACCGGCCACATCAGCCTTTCCGGCTCCAAGAGTATCAGCAACCGCTTATTGATACTGAATGCCGTTTTGAAACAAAACGTTGTTCTCAAAAACCTCTCAGATTCAGAAGATACAAAGCTCCTGACACAGGCGTTGCAAAAAATTTCCGCGGGGAACAGTCCGATAATTGATGTAAACCATGCCGGTACCGACTTTCGTTTTCTGACAGCGTTATTAGCAGCAACACCCGGAAAAACCACTCTGACCGGCTCTGAGCGGATGAAACAACGGCCCGTTGGCGAACTGGTAAATGCCTTACGAACACTGGGTGCCGATATTCAGTATAAAGAAAAAGAAGGATTTCCACCTTTGTATATCAGCGGCAAATTACTGAAGGGTGGTGAAGTCAGGATTCGCGGCGACATCAGCAGCCAGTTTATCTCGGCCCTGCTCCTGATCGCTCCAACATTCGAAAACGCTTTGAAAATCAGGATAGAAGGTGATATTGTTTCCAGGCCCTATATCGACATGACTGTTGCTATACTTAAATCGTATGGCATCCTGGTGAACACACAACCCCGGGAGATTTCTGTTCAGCCCATAACCGCAGATATTGCCACACCAACCGAATATGCGGTTGAGTCGGACTGGTCTTCGGCTTCATACTGGTACAGCCTGGCGGCACTTTCGGACACCGTAGATTTAACACTGGATTATTTTCATGGAAAAAGTCTGCAGGCAGATGCTGTTTTACCTGAGATTTATAAATCGTTTGGCATTGATACAACCTATACCCCAACGGGGATCCGATTAATGAAAGCCGGAAATCCTGTAAAAACATTTCACTTTGATTTCAGAGCATGTCCTGATATAGCCCAGACAGTGGCTGTTACATGTCTGGGGCTTGGTATATCAGCCTCTTTCAGTGGGCTTGAAACTTTAAAAATAAAAGAAACTGACAGGATTGTGGCCCTCAAACATGAACTGGAGAAGTTCGGTGCCATTGTTTCCATTACTGATAACTCACTTCAATTGACACCACCGGAAAATGGTTTAAATATGAATCTGCAGACTATCGCCACTTACCATGATCACCGCATGGCCATGAGTTTTGCGCCATTATGCATGAAAACAAAACACCTGTGCATAGACGATATGAATGTTGTGGATAAATCATACCCGCACTTTTGGAAAGACCTTGCACAAACCAATATGATAATCATTTCATGAGTTACACAGACATTATCAGTACAACAGGGGTTTCCTTAATCCTGCTTGCTTTTTTACTCAGCACATTTAAACGTATCAGATCCGATTCAAAATTTTATTTTGCCCTGAATATGATTGGCGGTGCTTTTGCCTGTTACGGGAGTTACCTCCTTGGGTCGCTTCCTTTTATTATCCTGGAAGGTGTATGGACTTTAGTGGCATTTATCGGGTTGATCAAAACATTTGGAAAATCATAGGTCCAGTTTTTCTGTTTTAGAGAGCAGGTAGCGTATCCTGAAAAAAAGACAAACCGCTACAAAAAGTAAACTGATGCTCAGGGCCAGCCAGATCCCGTAAACTTGCATATGCCACTCGAACCCGAAAAAATAAGCCAGTGGCAGTGCAATGAGCCAATATCCGAAAAACGTGACCGCTGTCGGGTAACGCACATCTTCGAGGCCACGTAAAATACTGATTGCCACAACCTGAATACCATCAAAGAGTTGAAACATGGCTGCAAAAAGCATCAGGTTAGAAGCCATTTCGATAATAGCGGGGTCGCTGCTAAATACCGACGACAACCAGTTATGCAACACCACAAACATCAGGGCCATGAACGACATGGTAATAAGTACAAGTTTAAAAGAATGCCGGACAGCGAGTTTAAGGTTCACTTTATCTTTTGATGCAGCAAATGTACTTACCTGTATGGTGGATGCCGCACCGAGTCCACTGGCAAACATAAAAGTAAAAGCAGCCATACTCAATGCTATACCATGCGAATCGAGCGATTCCTTGCCAAACACCCCAGACATGATGCCTGCTATAGCAAATGCGGTTACTTCAAAAGTTGATTGCATGGCAAAGCCAATACCCATTCGTAATAATCCAAAAAAATGAGAGGCATTTATACTCACTTCTCTGAAATAAACACGAAAGGAGTTTACAGCTTTCCGGTTGAACACAAATAGCAGGAAACTGAACCCCATAAATGTACGGGCAATAAATGTGGCCCAGCAGGAGCCCATATATCCCATGGCAGGCAGTCCGCACTTGCCATAGATAAGCATATAGTTCAGGAGGATATTTAACAGATTTCCAACGATGCTGATATACATTGATGCCCGTGTATTGCTTAAGCCCTCGCAATATTGCTTGCAGGTAAAGAAAATGGAAATGGGGATGATGGAAAAAATAAGCACATCAAAAAAAGGAACAGCCAGCCTGACCACTTCCGCTTCCTGGCCCATATAGCCCAGTAATGGCGAGGAGATAAACAGAAGTACAAAAAGAATAACACCTACAAGCAGGTTTAACAACAGTCCATTTTTGAACAAGGCTGCCTTTTGCCTATCGTCATTTGCCACGTGTGCATCTGCTGTTTGCGGGGTCATGGAAAAACTCATTCCGATGCTGAACACCAGCAAAATAATAAACAGGTTGTTCGACAGGATACCCGCTGCTTGTTCGGTTTTACCGATCTTTCCAAGAAAATAATTATCGACAATACCAGTAAGTACATGCCCGACCTGGGCTGCAACGATAGGCAGCGACAATTTCACCATCTGCCTGGTATGATTATAAGACATGTGATTCAACGAAAAAAACCGTAAAGCTACGCATTTTCCGCGCTGAAATGGGTACTGCAGCAGGGTTATTTATAATCCCAGGTGTTTTATGACACTCAGTACTTCGGCTTTTTTGCGGCGGGATACTTCAAAACTCTGATCAATGTTCAGTGTGATGATACAGGAATCGCCTTTGGTATAACTCCGGATGAATGAAGTATTTATTATGACGCTTCGATTGACTCTCACAAACAGGTTACTGCTTTGAAGAGCAGTTTCAAATGCTTTTAATTCTTTGGTGGATGTATATTTGCGATTGTCTTTGAGTACCAATTCGCAATACCCGTCTTTTGCTTCAATAAACACTGTATCGGCGATACTGATAAAGATAACCCGGCCCTGATAATGTACGGATACTTTATTCATTAATTCATTTTTCTCGGACAGGGTTTGTAAGAAATGGTAAACGACATCTTCTCCCTGATTTGACTGAATTTTCAATATGGTTTTTTGTACACATTGAATAAGCTTTGTAAAATCTATCGGCTTGAGGATATACCCCACTGCATTGAATTCAAATGCATGGATGGCATATTGATCATACGCGGTTACAAAGATAACTTCGAAAGGAATTTCCTTGAACCGTTTTAAAAGATCAAACCCTGTTTCACCGGGCATTTTCACATCCAGGAAAACAAGGTTTGGTTTATGTTCCAGCAGAAGTTTATAGGCATTTTCTGCGTTTTCAGCTTCTGCCACTACTTCTATTTCGGAAAAATACCGTTCCAAGAGGGTTCTCAGTATATCCCTATTATGACGTTCGTCGTCAATGATAATTGCATTAATCATGGTACGTAAATCGAATAATTACTTTGGTGCCTGCTGGCTCGCCGTGGGTCCCTTTCAGGTCAATGATTTCGAACCTATAGTTGGCCTCACGATCTGTTTTATTCAGGGTATTCAGTTTATCATTAACCAGCCTGGTGCCATGAGAACTGGCTTTTGGATGAAGGCCCGATGTTGTTCGCCCCACGCCATTATCTGTTATCTCGATGCAAAGATCGGGGCCTTGCTGGTAAACCGATACTTTTAAATGGGGTAACCTCACATTGTTCAGAGGCAGGAGGCCGTGCCAGACAGCATTTTCTATGAAAGGCTGGGTAATGAGCGAAGGGATATTAATGTCGTCGGTATTTATTCCGGGTTGTACTACCAGTTCGAAGTCAAATTTATTTTTGAAACGTAATTGTTCGAGTTCCACATTAAGCCTCATCATTTCCAGTTCTTCCTTCAGACTTATAAAAACCCTATCGGAATAGTTGAGTATGGTTCGCAGGAAAAAACTGAATTTTGCGAGGTACTGAGCTGCAGTATCAATTTGATTCTGATAAATCATATCCTGTATAGCGGCAATACAGTT
Source organism: Bacteroidota bacterium (assembly GCA_018267825.1). Lineage (GTDB taxonomy): Bacteria > Bacteroidota > Bacteroidia > B-17B0 > Aurantibacillaceae > JAFDXR01. The sequence goes on from JAFDXR010000029.1 coordinate 10,363, forward strand.
AGACACAAAATGAGGGTTCATTTGTGCTCTGAAAACCTTCATTTCCAGGTCATGAATATGCTGATAAAGTTCAAACTGTTCTTTTTGTTTTTTAAGCATACGCTTATTTCTGACTATAATTATGGCTATAACGATTCCGAAGAATAAAGCGACAAAGCTATAACGGACTATTTCCTGAATTATTCTGTGCCTGGAATTAGGATCGGGTTCATTGTATAATTCTTTAACCTCATTAGCGGAAAGTACCCGGTGATAAATTCTTATATCGTCGAAAACGCCCTGAGCGAAACGTTCGTTTTTAACGCTTGCAGTATGTCCCAAAACAACAGAATCCGTTTTCAGAAACGTTGTTTCAAAGTTCTTTGGTACTTTATTCTGCAAGATGCCATTCACATAGAAAGCATACTCCCTCTCGTTATTGGTAACAACCAGGTGATACCACTGTCCAAAGCGAATCTTTTCCCTGGAAAAGATAATGGCCTCCTCGGTGGAATCTTTGGTTGTAGCCGTTCCAAAAAAACCACTATATGACTCATATGCAATAGAATATGCATCTATAAAATCATCGCCGGGGCCGTTTTTGGTAATGAAAATAGGGTTGCTGTCATATCCTTTTCCGGTATAGACTCTCCTATCCAGTTTCACCCAAAGTGATATGGTTCCGTGAGGAGGTTTGAGAAGGTCTGATGTCCCCAGATTCAGGTAACTTGCATTATGCCCTTGTATATAAACAGCGGCGTTATCATTGCCAAACCGGTCGGATGTCATGGTTACCCCAACACCTTTAACGATCGAACGGTTTTCTTTTTCCCTGAGTTCGTGTTCATTAAAGTCAAAAACAAGACATAGATTAGTATCTATCTGGGCAATAGTATGCACAGATATGAATAAAAGCAATAAACACGGGAGTGAGCCAACTAAAAACCTGGGGCGAAGCATAGCTCAAAATATTTGAAAATCAGACCAAAATCTCATCAAAACACTGGCACATATAGGCGATCATTTCGTCGTTGATCATCGGTGTGACACCGATCCAGAAGGTGTCGTTTACAATGATATCGGTGTTTGGCAGATCGCCTACCACGCGGTAATCATAATCCTTGAAGTAAGGCTGTTTCCGCAGATCGCCTGCAAATAATAAACGGGTGGCGATTTTTTTATCATTGAGTTTTTGAACCAGGTCGTTGCGAGTGATGCCAGCATTTTTTTTGACGGTAATTAAAAAGCCAAACCAGCTGGGCGCTGCATTTACAGTAGCCTTTGGCAATATTAATTTATCACTGTGTTTGGCAAGTCCCTCACTCAACCGTTCAAAATTATGTCGGCGCGTCTCCACAAATGCATCCAGTTTCTGTAACTGGGCAAGTCCGAGGGCCGCCTGCATGTCGGTGATTTTGAGGTTAAAACCCTGGCGTGAGTAGATATACTTATGATCGTATCCCATAGGCAAATCGCCCAGTTGCTGACAAAAGCGTTTTCCGCATGTATTGTCTTTGCCTGGTTCGCACCAGCAGTCGCGGCCCCAGTCGCGAAACGATTCCATGATGGTTTTGAGTTTCGAATTGGAGGTGAATACAGCTCCACCTTCGCCCATGGTGATGTGATGTGCCGGATAAAAGCTCAGTGTAGCTACATCGCCGAATGTACCAACGTGTTTTCCGTTGTAGGTAGCGCCGAGTGCATCGCAGCAATCTTCCATCAGCCAGAGGTCGTATTTTTTGCAAAAAGCGGTGATGGCTTCCAGATCAAATGTATTGCCGAGGGTATGCGCTATAACAACGGCTTTTGTTTTATGACTCAGTGCTTTTTCGAGGTAGCTGACATCTACCTGGTAGGTTGGAATATCGACATCAATAAATACGGGCACTGCGCCATATTGCAAAATGGGGTTGATGGTGGTAGGAAACGATGCCGCAACGGTAATTACCTCATCGCCGGGTTTAATGGCTTCTTCGCCCAGTTCTTTGGCGGTGAGGGCTGAAAATGCGACCAGATTGGCCGAAGACCCGCTATTGACGGTAAGTACCGATTTCACGTTGATGTATTTGGCCAGTTTCTTTTCGAACTCCGTGTTAAACTTACCGGTGGTGAACCACGCATCCAATGCGGAGTCTGTAATATAGGTAAGCTCCTGGTGATCGAAAACCTTACCGCTTACCGGAACAGCTGATTCGCCCGGAACAAACGGTTTTGCTTTAAAAGCCTCATCGTGATATTCTTTGATGAGGGCATGTATCTGGTGTTTTATTTCTAATAATCGCGACATGTCAGTGTTTACAATATGCATTGATCTGCTCAACGCGTGATTGATAAATATTTCCTTTTTCCTCTATTTCGAAGAGGTAGCCATCTATTGTAAATGCGATGGTTTGTTCAAAGTTCAGCTTCGGCTTCCAGCCCAGCAGATTTACGGCCTTCGTAATATCCAGCTTCAGGAGGCCTGCTTCGTGAAGCTTTTCGCCGGTCTCGGGTGCATCTATTTTCAATGAGGGGATACGTGTTTTCACCTGGTTAACAACGTTGCCCACTGTATAGTTTTCGTAAGCGGCCGGACCGAAGTTCCATCCACCGGTAAAATGTTTACCGTCTGTCAGCAGTTTTTCTCCAAGCTTAAGGTATCCGAACAAAGGCTCCAGTACAAACTGCCAGGGCCTTACCGAGGCAGGATTACGAATCACGGAGATACTGTTGGTCATATAGGCACGCATCATATCGGGTATGATCCGATTATCGGCCCAATCCCCGCCGCCGATCACATTTCCGGCTCGAGCCGATGCTACATGAGCTGTACCGGGTTTTGAGAAGAAAGATTTAATATAAGATGCGGTGATCAATTCCGAACAGCCTTTTGAAGCGCTGTAAGGATCATCGCCTCCCATGGGATCATTTTCGCGGTAGCCCCACACCCATTCATTATTCTGATAACACTTATCGGTAGTGACATTGATTGCTGCTTTCACAGAAGAGCATTGACGTACGGCTTCAAAAAAATTGACCGTTCCCATCAGGTTCGTTTCAAAATTGTAATGTGGGTTATTGTATGATTCGATAACCAGAGGCTGTGCAGCCAGGTGAAAAGCAACATCTGGTTTTACGGTATTAAAAAAACTGATGAGTTTTTCTTTATCCCGTATATCGCCATCGGCATGATGAATGCGGGACTGGAGGCCGCATGTCACGTAGTTATCCCTGGACGATGTCGCTGGCAGGGCATAGCCATACACATCGGCTCCCATTTCTTTCAGCCAGATGCAGAGCCATGATCCTTTGAAGCCGGTATCTCCGGTAACAAGTACTTTTTTCCCTTTATATATGCCGTCGAACAGATCCATGTTTATTTCCAGGTTTTCCACTCGGCCTGATTGCTCTGCCAGAGTGCTTCGAGTTCTATTTTATCGCGGATGGCATCCATACATTTCCAGAAACCATTGTGTTTATACGCTGATAACTGACCATCTTCAGCAATTTCGATCAGTGGTTTCTTTTCCCATTGCACCTGATCCATATCTCCATCGAGGTATTTGAAAATTCCGGGTTCAAGCACAAAGAATCCACCATTGATCCACATGCCGTCTCCCACCGGTTTTTCCTGGAAGGATTTCACCTGTCCCTGCTCGTCGGTTTCGAGATTCCCAAAGCGGCCGGGTAATTGAATGGAGGTCAGTGTGGCCAGTTTGCCGGATTTCTTATGAAACTGGATCAGCTCTTGGATATTCACATCAGATACACCATCGCCATAGGTGAGCATAAACGGGCCATCTCCTAAATATTGCTTCACACGTTTAATGCGACCTGCCGTGTTGGTATTGATCCCGGTATCTACCAGGGTTACCTTCCAGTTTTCGGAGCCCGAGTTATGGACTTCCATTTTATTATTGGCCAGATCGAAGGTTACATCGGTCTGATGCAAAAAATAATTGGCGAAATATTCTTTAATAACGTAGCCTTTATACCCGCAGCAGACCACAAATTCATTGAATCCGTAGTGACTATATATTTTCATGATATGCCAGAGAATGGGCTTGCCGCCTATTTCCACCATGGGTTTAGGCCTTACATCTGTTTCTTCTGACAAACGGGTTCCTAAGCCTCCTGCTAATATGACAACTTTCATGGTTTGAATATAAAAAAATCCCCGCGATAATTAAAATGCTACAGGTTTAGTGTTAGCTATAGGCCTTTACTAAAGTAAGAGTATTTTGTTTCTATATTCCCTATCCGGGATGTTTTTTTGACACCTTCCTTATTAAGATCATTTTAAAATACGTACATTTAATTCATGAGTATTCAGCGGTATACCGTTATCCTATTGATTATTATAACAACGATGCAGTCCGGATACGCTCAAGGCATTCCTTCACAGGGGCTCGTGGGCTGTTATCCTTTTGATGGCAATGCCAACGACTATAGCGGCAACAATAACCATGGCACACCTATGGGAGCCACACTTACCACAAACCGTTTTAACCAACCTAACCGGGCTTACGATTTTAACGGTATCGACAATTACATTCTTGTTAACACAAGTAACACCCTCGATAGCATTGAACTACTGAACTCTGTTTCCATTGCAGGCTGGATATATATACGCAACTGGTATCAAGGTTGGAATATTTTCAACATGATGAATCGCTACCGAGTGATCGATGATGATGGTTGGTCTTTTGAGGTTGCAGATAAATGGTCGCACATGCTGGTTTTTGCGCCTACATTTTCCAGTTTCTCAGGAGCCCCATGGTCACCGAGTTTTAACACCTGGTATCATGTAGCAATAACAAACAATAAAGCAGGTGATGACAGCATACGGTTTTATGTAAACGGTTTAAAAATATACACTGAAAAAGCCCCGCAACCCATACCAAACACGAACCATGGCCCGCTATATTTCGGATGGAGCCGGTTCAGTGTCGATGAATTTTCAGATGGGAAGCTCGATAATTTCTATATATACAACAGAGCTTTAAGTGACGCTGAAATTCAGATTTTATATCACGATACCAGTGGATGTTCCATTGCACCCTCCCCTACCGTAACTCCGCCACCGGCATCAGACACAACAAAAACCTGTGGTGTTCTGGTAGATTCCATTCCAAACGTGTTTACCCCTAACGATGATCATGTGAATGATCGCTTTTACATTCCTTTAACTTCGTCAAAATGCCCTGAAAAAGGCATATTCACAATATATGATCGTTGGGGCCTGGTTATTTTTAAATCGGAAGTTTCTGGACAAACATTTTGGGACGGCCGTACTACAAGTGGTGAAAAAGCTGTAGATGGTGCCTATTTCTATATCATTCGGTTCGATGAAAAAACGTACCGGGGTGTTGTTCAGCTTTTTCGCTGATTTTAAAAATTGAGTCTTTCCTTTTCAATAACCAAAGGCCGTTTGCGGATTTGTGTATGAATGGCTCCGATATATTCACCAATGATACCTATGAAAAACAATTGAACGGATGAGAAAAAGAAAACACCAATCACCATCGGTGCGATACCAACGGAAAATTCGTACCAGAAAATTAGCTTATAGACAAAATATCCCAACGCTACCAGCAAACTCAGGATGGATGAGAAAAAGCCTATGAATGCGGAGAGTCGAAGTGGCAATTTGGAATGACTTGTAAAACCAAGCATCGCCACGTCATAAAGCTTAAAGAAATTAGCGCTTGATTTGCCCGCAAAACGCTTCGGCTGTTCATATGGAATTTCGTAGCGTTTGAATCCAAGCTCGGAAACCAGTCCTCTCAGGTATGGATACTGATCATCCAGGTTCCGGATAATGGATATAAATTTTTGATCATAAAGTCCGAAACCCGTAAAATTCTTAATGGTTGCCTCTCCATCAGAAGCACTTGCAAGCATTTTGTAAAAGAATTTCCGAACGGCAAACATTAAAGGATTTTCCTTGCTCTGTTTTTTAATGCCGATCACCACTTTATATCCTTCTTCCCATTTCTCAAGAAATTGGGGGATCATTTGCGGTGGTTCCTGAAAATCGGACACCATATAGATAACAGCATCCCCGTAACATTGGATAAGGCCATGAAACGGAGAACGAATCCACCCAAAATTACGTTCGTTAAAAATCACCTTTACATGTTTATCAACAGCTGCTATTTCACGAAGGATGTCGGGGGTTTTATCAGTAGAGCAATTATCGATAAGCACATGCTCGTATGTATACTGTGGCAACTTGTCAAAAATACCACGTATGGTTTCTATCAGCAGGCGTACGTTGCCTTCCTCATTATAACACGGCGTAATAACCGAAATGTGCTTTTTCATATACCAACACTCAAAAATAGTGTTTTTTGGGATTATTTCTCTTTTTAAACTTAATTGCCTTTCTGATGCTCTTTTTTTATATATTAATGCTTTATTTTAAGATCATAGCCTTGAACAAAATTATAAAGGAGGACGTTAGATCCATTATTGATAATTTCGACCACTGGGAGGTATTCAGAAATAAAACCATCCTTATTTCCGGCGCCAATGGGTTCCTGCCTGCCTATCTGGTTGAAACATTTCTCTCGCTCGATCCTGCTCTTCACGTAAAAGTTGTAGCCCTGGTAAGAAACCGCCGGAAGGCCGAAACCCGTTTTGAGCATTGGTTACAGAACCCCATGCTTGAGATTCTTGAGCAGGACGTGTGTCAGGATATTTCGTATGCCGCACCTGTTCATTTTATTATACATGCCGCCAGTCAGGCCAGTCCGAAATATTATGGAACAGATCCCGTTGGCACACTGAATGCCAATGTTACAGGCACCATTAACCTCATGAAACTGGCACATTTGAAACAGGTTGAGTCTTTGCTTTATTTCAGTTCGGGAGAAGTATATGGTACGGTTGATGAAAAAAACATTCCTATTCCCGAAGACGGCTATGGATATCTCGATCCAACCCAGGTACGCTCGTGTTATGCTGAAAGCAAGCGTATGGGAGAGAATATATGCGTAAGCTGGCACCATCAGTTTGGTGTGAAAGCCAAGATTGTGAGGCCTTTCCACACGTATGGTCCGGGTATGGCCCTGGATGACGGACGCGTATTTGCCGATTTTGTTTCCAATATTCTCCAGGGAAAAGACATCACACTAAACAGCGACGGTTCGGCCCGCCGGGCGTTTTGCTACCTCACAGATGCTACTTTGGGCTTTCTCACAGTATTGATAAAAGGTGAAAATGGTCAGGCCTATAATGTTGGCAATCCTACGCAGGAGTACAGTATATGGGAACTGGCAGAGGTAATGACAACTATTAAACCGGAGAAAAATCTCAAAGTTTATATTAATGAAGCCTATGTACAGGGCAATAATTACCTGAAAAGCCCATACCCGAGAAATTCGCCGGCCATTGATAAAATCCGCAAACTTGGATGGGAACCGAAAACCTCAGTAAAAATAGGGTTTACACGAACTGTAGAGAGTTTTCTGGCATAAATAAAAAGATGAGAAAATACGGTAAATATCCATTAATTTTATAGCTCATAAAAAAAGCCCATGAAATGTTTAATCTTATGTGGAGGCCGCGGTGTAATTGACCCAATCACCCGGCACCGGGTTCCGAAATGCCTGCTTAAAGTAGGAAACAGACCATTGATCTGGCACGTTATGAAATTATTCAGCAGCTACGGCTACAATGATTTTGTGCTGGCCCTGGGGCAGGAAGGCGATCAGATCAAACAATATTTCATGAACGGATTTGAACTTCTGCACGACATTGAAGTAAACCTGGCAGGTAATGAGGTGAAATCGCTCAACCGGATTCCCGAAGAAAACTGGACAATTAAACTGGTGGATACCGGTAATTCTGCCTGCACCGGGGCACGTATTGCGCGCTGCGAACGTTACCTGAAATACGAACCCTTTTTTATTGCTTATTCCGATGTGCTTGCTGATGTAAACATCACCGATTTGGTTCGTTTTCATCAAGCCTCTAAAAAATTACTGACTGTTACAGGTGTCAATCCTCCTTCGCGTTTTGGAACATTTTACATGAATGAGCCAGACACGCTGACCTATAACCCTCATGCGAAACTGGAAATGCATAAATCCAGAATCAACGGAGGTTTTATGGTTGCCAATGAAAAGCTATTCGAAAAACTTTCGCCGATCAGTGAATGTAACCTGGAAACAGAAATATTCAATACGCTCATTACAGAGCAACAGATTGCGTTGTGGAAACATGACGGATTCTGGCAGAATGTAGATACAGAACGCGATATGGATTACCTTCAGCGTCTCTACGAAATTAACAAACGCCCTTGGTTGGGCATTAACTAAAAATTTGAAACCATGCTAAAAAAAGCTGTTATTGTTGTTGGCCCTGCCGTAGAAGATACAGAATTTGCTTACCCTTACTACAGACTACAGGAAGATGACTTCACTGTGGATGTTGCCTCCAATGGAGCCGTGGATATCATCGCCAAACATGGCTTACCGATCAAGGTAAATGCCGATATTAAAAAAATTAATCCTGAAGATTATGACATGCTTATTGTTCCGGGTGGACTTGAGTCGCCAGATCGCCTGAGGCAGATTCCTGAAATGCTGAAATTTATACAGGATATGAACAAAGCAGGCAAGGTCATTGCATCGGTATGCCATGGCCCATGGGTGCTGATTTCAGCAGGTATTGTAAAAGGAAAAAAAATGACGACGTATGTAGGATGCAAAGATGACCTTATCAATGCAGGGGCCGATTACCATAACGTACCGGTTATTTCGGATGGCAACATTGTAACTGCACCACATTTCAGAGATAATGCTGCCTGGATAAAAGAAACCCTGCGCGTATATTACGAATTGAACAAATAACATGATTTATAAAGTTTACCCCTCCCTCAACGATTTTGAGAACCTGTCGAGATTAAAGGTTGAGTCATCAGACTTTGCCAATAACTTTGATTATCGTAACCTGGTGGTAAACAAGCCATGGGGCTACGAATACCTCTGGTTTCAGAATGAAGCCGTTGCTATCTGGTTTCTCTATGTAAAAAAAGATCATGCAACATCATTGCATTGCCACGCTAAAAAACGCACCTCATTAATTGTTCTCGACGGGCAGGTTCAGTGCACAACACTCGACGATAAATACAGGCTCGACACGCTGGGAGCTGTAGTACTTGAACCTTGTGTATTTCACTCATCCATGGCCACATCAGAAAACGGAGCGTTTATTATGGAAATAGAAACACCTCCTATGAAAGGCGATCTCGTTCGGATGCATGATGCATATGGCAGACAAAACAGCGGGTACGAAAAAACAAACGAGTACTCCAAAGATTTCAGCCTGTATGAGTTTTTTCCATTCGAAGAAAAAGACTATACCAACTGGTGTTTCCGGAACGTGAGTATTTACCTGACTTCTGAAAAACCAAAACCCGATCATAACACCATTATGATTGTTCCTGTTTCCGGCAACATTAAGCTGTCTTCCAAAACATTTATCGACTCGGGCGAAGCCATTTCATTCGGGGCACACCAACCTTTGTACGATTCCATTGAAAGTAAAAACTTCCAGTTCCTTGTATTCAGTAAAATATAACACCCTGCATCTTTATGAAAGTATCTGATTATATAGCCAAACTTTTTGTTGACCACAACATGAAACATATCTTCTCCATTTCAGGGGCAGGAAATGTTCATCTATTAAATTCGATTATAGATAATCCTTCTTTGGTTTCCATTCACCCGCATCAGGAGCAGAGCGGCGTACTCGCCTCACTGGCTTATAAGCGAATTTGCGGGCGCCTGGGAGTTATGATTACAACATCCGGCGGAGCTGCTACAAATGCCATTACCGGCGCACTCGATGCATGGGCCGATTCGATTCCCGTACTCATTATTTCAGGCCAGGAAAAATCGCAGTTTGTTCACGAACATCAGCACCTGCGGATGTGGGGTGTTCAGGGTTTCGATATTGCCAAAACTGTTACAAACATTACAAAATATGCCACTTTAATTACAGACCCTAAACAGGTTCGTTACGAATTCGAGAAGGCTATATACCTCGCGGAGTCAGGCCGGCCCGGCCCCGTATGGATTGATATTCCTACGGACGTACAGGCCGCACAGATCAACCCCGACGAACTGAAAGGTTATACTCCCGAAACCGTTAAAGCAAATGCACTGACGGCTTATACTGAAAAAATAAATTCATTGCTGGCCAAAGCCAGTCGCCCTGTTTTTATTTTCGGGAATGGTATCCGCCTGGGAGCTGCGCAAAATCTGCTGCCAAAGCTTGTTGAAAAATTCAATATCCCATTCCTCACATCCTGGAATGGCATTGACATGATCTCCTCGCTTCACCCTTTGAATTATGGGCGTGAAGGCACATACGGCCAGCGTTGCGCCAATTTCGTTGTTCAAAATGCCGATCTTGTCATCACCATTGGTACGCGCATGGCTATTCCGCAGGTTGGGTACGACCTGAAAGAGTTTGCACGCGAAGCCCAAAAAGTTGTGGTAGACATTGATCCAACCGAATTGGAAAAATTCGCACATGATAATTCCTTTACCTGTATTGAATCGCATGCCAAAACATTTATCGAAGCCTTGCTTCATGATGCAAAAGCTCCACAGGCCAATGCCGTTTCTGCATGGATAAACACCTGTAATACCTGGAAAACAAAATATCCATTTGTAGAACCTCATGGATTGCATAAGGAACAGGATGGTTTTCTGAATTCCTATTCATTTATAAAAGAATTGAATTCGCATTTCACGTCAGATGAAATTATTGTTACGGATATGGGTACAGCACTTACATGTACTCACCAGGCCATTCAGGTAGATGGCAAACAGCGCATTGTCACATCAACCGGACTGGGCGAAATGGGTTTTGGTTTACCCGGCGCAATAGGCGCTTCGCTGGCCGCAGACAAACAGCGTGTTATTCTCATTAACGGCGATGGTTCTATGATGATGAACCTGCAGGAAATGCAAACCATTATTCATCATGAATTACCTGTAAAACTGTTTGTGTATATCAATGATGGTTACCTGACGATCAAGCATACGCAAAACAATTTGTTTGGCCCTAAATTTTCCGGATCCGGTGCCAAATCAGGCGTGAGTTGTCCTGATTTTTCGAAAATAGGTGCGGCCTTTGGGTTCAAAACATTTAAAATCAATTCGCTGGATGAGGCGAAAAACATCATTCCACAGGTATTACAGGAAGATGGTCCGGTGTTGTGCGAAGTATTTATACATTCCATGCAGCTCCTGGCACCAAAAACCTCTTTCAATATTAACCCGGATGGCACACTGGTTTCACCGCCGCTCGAAGATCTCTCTCCTTTTCTTCCGCGTGAGGAATTTGAAAAAGACATGATCATTCCGGTGCATCCGAAATCCAAAGCCATAAAACTGTAATTGTTATGAGTCAGAATTCATGGATTGATTCCAAAAAACACCTGGTTGGCCCCTTTGTAAGGCTTGCCAGACCAGAGATTGTAGAAATGCTTGCCATGGCCGGTTATGACTTTGGCGTGTTGGATCTCGAGCATGGCGGCGCTGTAAACATGAACGATGTATATCCTTTAATATTGGCTGCTGAGAATAAAGGCTTGAAACTACTGGCCCGAATACCTGGCGTTAATGAAACCTATATTAAATGGCTGTTGGATCTTGGTATTGGTGGTTTACAGATTCCGCATATCAAAACAAAAGAAGATGCACAGCGTGCCGTTGAATATTCGAAATTCAGCCCGATGGGTGAACGTGGTTTATGTCGTTTTGTGCGCGCTGCGGAATTTTCAAATATTCCTAAAGAGGAATATATAGGAGGTGCCAATAAAAAATCCATTCTCATTTTACAGATAGAAGGCGTGGAAGGTGCAAAGAACATTGAGGAAATAAGCTCTGTGGAAGGCATCGACATTATTTTTGTTGGTCCTTATGATCTCAGCCAGTCTATGGGGCTTACCGGTCAGATATGGCATCCGGATGTTGCCAACGAAGTAAAACGCATTATCGAAATCTGTAAAAAGAAAAATATTGCAACAGGTGTTTTTACAGATACTCCTGAAGGCATTAAACACTGGAGCGCCTTAGGCGTTAAGTATCTGAATTACCGCATAGACACTGAATTATTCCTGAGCTTTGCTAAAAACAGTAAAGCTGAAATACAACCTTTTTTAGGTTAAATCCTTTACAATGAAAGATCACCTGATTCAATCGGATAAGATTCTGGCATGGGGCATAGATGTTTTTCGTAAGAGCGGCGTTCCTACCGCTGATGCAGAAACAATCACCAAAGCACTTGTCAACACATCGCTCTGGGGTATTGATTCTCATGGCATTGCCAGGATCACACATTACCTAACACGTTTTGCTAATGGCACACTGAATAAAACCCCGCATTTAACGTTTAATCAAACAGCCGCCGGCACCGGCCAGCTCGATGGCGACGACGGACATGGCATTGTTATTATGACAAGCGCCACCCGACATGCAATAGAACTGGCTAAAACAGCAGGTGTCGGTGTTGTTGGAGTTCACAACTCATCGCATTGCGGCGCCATTGGATTGTATACCCGCCAGATAACCGAAGCAGGCATGGTGGGTATTTCGTTTACCCATGCTGATGCACTGGTTGTTCCCTATGGTGGAAACAAACCTTTTTTTGGCACAAATCCCATTTCCATAGCTTTTCCTACAGAACATAAAGAAGAACCTATTTGCTTGGATATGGCCACCAGCATTGTTCCGTGGAACTATATCATGAATGCCCGTCGCGAAAAAACAAAAGTCCCGCTGGGCCTTGGCATCGACAAAAACGGAAACGATTGCGAAAACCCGGACGATATCATTGCCGTAAAGCCTATGGCTGAGCACAAGGGCTACGGCCTCGCTTTTATGATCGATATGCTTTGCGGTCCGCTGAATGGCATGAATTTCGGTCCAAACATGACCTCCATGTATAAAGACCTTGATAAAAAAAGAAAGCTAGGGTCACTTGTTATGGCTATTGATCCCATGCGGTTCGGCGGGAAAGGTATGCTGCAGATTGTTGCCGGTATGGTTATCAGCCAGGTTAAAACACATGGCGATCATGTACTTTTTCCGGGAGAACCTGAATACATCAGTAAGCGTAAACGGGCCGCAGAGGGCATTCCTGTTTCCGAATCGATTGCAGCTGAGTTTAAACAATGGTCGGACAAATTAGGAGTAACACCACTTATATGATTCCGGAAGCTGTTATATTTGATTTCGATGGGGTTATAGCCGATACCATGGGCGATAATTGCAGAGCCTGGCAAAAAGCATTTAAGAGTCATGGCTTCGACATGAGTGCTACAGAATACTACAGGCTTGAGGGGATGGGACGTTTTCAGATCGCTGAACATTTCATCGAAGCGTATGGACTCGATCCTGCGATTAAGAAAGAGGTGGTAGAAGCCAAGGAACTGAATTACAAACTTGATAACAGTTTTAAGATATACCCTGGCATTCCTGCCATTTTTAAACTCTTGAATCGAAAAAACATTCCTATTGCTATTGTAACGGGTGCCTCCAGGGATCGTATTCGCGAACACCTGACCGATAACATTGCAAAAAATCTGGCTTCACTCATTACGGCTGATGATGTTACCCATACTAAACCTCATCCCGAACCCTACCTGAAAGCGGTGATGCACATGCATAAAAAAGCGGATCAATGTATTGTGGTTGAAAATGCTATTCTTGGCATTCAATCCGCAAAAGCTGCTGGCTGCCGCTGTTTTGGAATCGAAACAACACTCGACAAATCGAGCCTGGCATTGGCTGATGAAGTTTTTGCCACACATCAGGAATTATTAATTAAGTTTGAAACGATTTTACATTAATCCAATACATGTATGAATATTAAAGAGACGAAAGAAAGCTTCAAAAAAAATCAGCTCACTAAAACTGATTTCATTACACGCATGCACGACTTTCATAAGGTTTTGTTTGATTTTTCTGAAAACCTGGCAAATACCGAAATATCGAAAATAGAAATAGAAGATGGCAAAGTCATTTTCACCTCCAGAAGTACCAGCCTGCACCCTGGCGGCGTGAAGTTTTATGTTGATGTGCTCGATAAACGTATTACACCACTTGAGGCTTTTAACTTTGACCAATATGAGCTCGAAGACTCTGAAATGCTTTACCGGCTTGTAAACAAGAACGATGTTATATTTGATATAGGCGCTAATATTGGTTGGTATTCCAATCATTTATCTAAAAAATTACCGGGAGCTACTATCTATTCCTTTGAACCGATTCCGGAAACGTTTGCTCAGGTAAAACGCAATACGGAACTCAATCAGGCAAAAAACATCATTTTGAACAATTTTGCCTTTTCGAACCAGAAACAAACCCTGACCTTTTATTATTCCCCAACCGTTACTGGCGCTTCTTCGTCGGTAAACATTACAGAAAATGACAGCATGGTAAAACTTGAATGCCAGGCCAACACCATTGATGCGTTTGTGAATGATCAAAAGATTCAGAAATTGGATTTCATTAAATGTGATGTCGAAGGCGCTGAACTGATGGTATATCAGGGAGGTACCGAAACCCTGAAAAAGCATAAACCAATTGTATTTACCGAAATGCTACGTAAATGGGCCGCTAAATTTAATTATCATCCAAACGATATCATCCGCCTTTTCAGTGATATCGGATATAACTGCTATATATCCCAACAGGGGAAACTAAAAGCGATTCAGGCCGTAACAGAAGAAACGATGGAAACCAATTTCTTCTTTCTGCACCCAGAAAAGCACAGCAAAACCATTCAGGCATTAAGCTAAAAAAAGCGGGGAATTCCCCGCTTTTTTTATTATACAAATCAGGCAACAGTTTTTCGGCTCCTGTAAAAGGTCAGACCAAGGAGCCCTCCGAATAACACGAAGGCGATCAGGGAGATCATAGCACCCTTATGTTTCAGGCGTGGCACAAACTTCAGTTCAACCGTATTAGCGCCTTTATTAAGCATTAAGCCGGTAAGCCCTGAATTCAACCTGTACAGTTTCGTCTCTGCATTATTAACAGTGGCTGTCCATCCTTCATCAAAAGGGAAAGAAAAGAATAAGGCTTTAGGTTCATTTACCTGAATGGTCCCGCCGAAATTATTCTCCGTGAATTTCGTCATAGAGAATTGGTCCTTTTTCAATTCATTCACATAAGCACCGTAATTATCATAATTAATGGCGGCTGTCGTATCAGCCAGGTTAAACTCCGGCATGGAAGAGAAAACTGTGGCATCCTCTTTCGGCACCACACAGGCCCGTAAGGCACAAAAGTCCTTCTGCGTCGGAGAAAGTTTTTTAAATGCTTCTTCCCCAATACGCTTACTATATGTAAAACCGAAAGGAAGTGAATAGCGATTTTTATAAACCTTCACATCTCCGAATTTTTGAATGGAATCAAAGCCCATAGACGCTATGGCATTGTCCGTTCGTTTTGACAACCAGTACTTACCGCTGGCCAGTGAGAAAAGAATTGGCCTATCAACAAGTCCTTTCGCCCAACGGGTGGAGTTTTCGTCTTTCACATTAATCACGTCAAAATCACCAAGGAATTTGATATAGTTTTTCTGGTTAAATGAATAATAGGAAGACGTGCCAAAGTAACCCTGTACTTTTGCATCGTTGATACTTGCATGCATCGCCAGGCCAGAGCTATAATCTTTATTCACCCTGAAAAAACTTTTGTCAGTTTGCTTGAGATAAGCAACAGCATCAACCGAATAGTCATTGTATCCGACTTTATCATGAAGTATGGCTGCCGTTACTGTATCCCGTTTATTGACAGTCGTATTGGATGTATAAGCCATTTCAAACACGCACAAAACAAGTAGTAAAATCTTTGATACGCTGCTGAATCCTTTGGAGCTGAGCCCGAACAATAACCCTCCATAGGCAAGTATCAGGAATGTTACCATGGAGCGGAGTCCTGTATTTACGGCTTGTTTATATTGCGCTGCCGGTGTATAAAGCAATATGAGTAAAATAACAACAGTAACAGCAAGAACTATTTTATTGATCTTTCCCTTCTGCTCAATGAAATGAACAGCTCTGGCTGAAAACATGACCATAAATAAAATAATGACTAATGAGAATGTCCTGAAGTAATCTCCAGAAAAGGCCCAGAAAGCGTAACGGAAATACGGGAAGAAAATAGGAAGACAGAAAAACCCGGTGATAATTCCGTAAAAATATTTCTGACGTTTCGTTAGCGAAGGAAAGAATTGTGGAAATGCAACGAGGCAGAAAATACCGCAGTAAAACAGTGGTGCTTCCAGATAGTTTTGCCAGCCTCTGAAATTATTGCCTGTTCCAAGCATATCGCTTCCGAAGGCTCTGAATGTTGTAGTGAAACGTAATAGTTCATCAGCAAGTCCAAAAGTTTCCTGTTGTTTTAACTTTTCAAAAAAAGTAGACTCACCTCCTACCCTTGGGCTTTCGAGGTATTGAAGAATATCCGGTAATAGCTGATAGGCACTCATAGCCACGCCTATAGCGGCAAGGCCAACCGTTTTTGAAAGAAAAACAGCAAACTCCTTCCATTTCGGCTCCGACATATCAAAATACCTAGCGGTAATATATGCCGCCAGAACAATGGTATAAGGCAACAATAAAAAAGGTTGTAAAAAACTAAGCATCATAACACCCGTAACAAACCAGAAATATTTACGGTGATTAAGCCAGCGTTCAAACCCATACAGTATAATCGCAATATATAATGCTTCGATCGAAAAAATAACCCAGCTACCGCCAACAATCATGAAGCCGGAAAAGGCATAGAGTAACGAAAAGATAAGGCTTGAGAAATTGGAAAGTTTCAGCTCCTTTAAAAATTTATAAAAGACAAAACCCGATAAAAAAATCTTGATGATCTCCATAAATGCAAGACCATAAGGAATCTTTGATTTATCAAAATAGACAAGTGCATCTGAAAAAAAATCACCCAGCCAGATCGGAAAAATGTTTTGTCCCATGCCCTGGGAAAAACTCCAGCCTGGAGCGCTGTCGTGTTTCAGATAATCAGAAACGCAGGTGAGCCATGGAAAATAAATATTGATAGAATCGCTTCCGATATCACGAAACAGATATACTTTTTTAAGATGAATAAAGTCCTTGAAAACGATATAGCAAACTACCAGAATAATTGCCAGCAACCAGTATAACTCTTTCCCCCTCAGGAGGGTTTGATACAGATCTGTTGTTGCAGCTGGCTTGACTGTTTCGGCCCTTGTCGTTGCGGTCTTTTTTGTTGACATAAATGATATTTGATAGAAAAGAGTAAAAATAGAGATACCCGTGGGAATATGCAATATGGTTTAGGGTCTGTAAAAGGAAAGTACCTCTTTCATGATTTTGTTTTGCTGGTCCTCTTCAAGTTCATAAAACACTGGCAGGCGAACCAGTCCATTGGAAAAATAATCACAATGCGGGAGCTCCCGGCCATCGTGCCTGGACATATAATAGGGGCTCTTGTGCAAAGCCATGTAGTGAAATACGGCATGAATATCCTTCTTCCTCAAAGCAGCAATCAGGGCATCACGCTCTTCCATATTTTTACATACCAGGTAAAACAAATGGCCGTTATTCGTTGCACCATCCGGCACAACAGGCAGCATCACATCCGTTTTCAGTACGGCCAGCGACTCCATATACCTGTTCCAGATCCGGATCCGTTTTTGCTGGATGCGATCCATACACTCCAGCTGCGCCCACAGGTAGGCCGCTGTAAGCTCCGATGGCAGATACGACGACCCCAGGTCTACCCAGGTATATTTATCAACCTCGCCCCGGAAAAAAGCCGTTCGGTTGGTTCCCTTTTCCCTCAGTATTTCTGCACGGGCCATCAGCTTCTCATCATTTATAACCAGCATTCCGCCTTCCCCGCTGATAATGTTCTTGGTTTCGTGAAATGAAAATGTAGCCAGATGCCCGAAACTACCCAGTGGTTTGCCATGGAAACTACTCTCAATAGCCTGGGCTGCGTCCTCGATCAGGTAAAGTTTATACGAATCGCACAATGTCTTTAATTTAGCCATATCGCAGGCCATACCGCCATAATGCATGCAAACAATAGCCTTGGTTTTTGGCGTAATCAGCTTCTCAAGCAGCGACACGTCCATATTCGGATGGTCGGGGCTGCAATCGACAAAACGGATTATAGCTCCCCGCAAAACAAAAGCATTGGCAGTTGACACAAAGGTGTAAGCCGGCATAATCACCTCATCCCCGGGTTCAATCCGGCACAGTAATGCCGCCATTTCCAGGGCATCGGTACATGAACTGGTGAGTAAAACCCTGGGCACATTGTATCTTTTTTCGAAAAAGGCCTGGCACAAACGCGTATATGTACCGTCTCCTGAGATTTTCCCGGATTCAATAGCCTGCTTCATATAGCTGAGCTCATTGCCCGAAAAGTAAGGTTTATTGAAAGGAATGGCCATAATGATGCTATAAATATAAAGATTTCACCGGCTCTTTGTGAAACGACCGGCTCATTTTCAGGGCAGTTGCAGTTATTAACCATTTTTAAGGTTCCGGTTAACATTTAATTGTCAGGGATTAGACAAAATCCTGTACATTTAGCGGTTAGAAAACCAAAAATTAAACTATAGTCTCATGACAAAAGTATCAGTAATCGGCGCAGGAAATGTAGGCGCTACATGTGCAGAATATATTGCACTCAGAAAAATTGCAAGCGAAGTCGTAATTCTCGACATTAAAGAAAATTTTGCAGAAGGAAAAGCGTTAGACCTTATGCAGACTGCGACCTTAAACGGGTTTGATACACGCGTGAGTGGCAGCACAAACGATTACGCCAAAACTGCCGGAAGCGATGTAGTAGTGATTACCAGCGGTATTCCACGTAAGCCAGGCATGACCCGTGAAGAACTGATCGGAATCAACGCCGGTATCGTGAAAACGGTTACTGAAAACGTATTGAAAAACTCTCCGAATGCTATCATCATTGTGGTGAGTAACCCAATGGATACCATGACTTACCTGGCCCTGAAAGAGAGCAAACTCCCTAAAAACCGCATTATCGGTATGGGCGGAATTCTCGACAGCGCCCGTTTCAAATGCTATTTATCACAGGCCCTCAATGCTCCTGCGAGCGATGTACAGGGTGTTGTAATCGGCGGACACGGTGATACAACCATGATCCCACTGACCCGCCTCGCTACATACAACGGTGTACCTGCATCTCAGACCCTGAGTGCCGATACACTGAAAAAAGTAGCTGCCGATACCATGGTTGGTGGTGCTACACTGACCGGTATGCTTGGCACATCGGCTTGGTATGCTCCGGGTGCTGCTGTAGCTACCCTGGTAGACAGCATCCTGAATGATCAGAAAAAATTATTACCATGCTGCGTATACCTCGATGGCGAATATGGTCAAAAAGATATTTGTATCGGTGTTCCTGTAATCGTTGGCAAAAACGGCTGGGAAAAAATCGTTGATTTCAACCTCAACGACGAAGAAAAAGCCTTATTTGCGAAAAGTGCCGATGCTGTTCGCAGCATGAACAGCGTATTGAGCACTGTAACAGCTTAATACTGAACTTTCAAATTTCCTTCTCAGGGCCGGCAATAGCCGGCCCTTCTTATTTGAGTTAATTTTAAACAGTAAATCCATGTTTTTCAACATTTCTCAGGCCCTTAGACCTGATTTTCGTATCTTTGCGGCACATTTTTAACAGCTAAAAAACAATTTATTTACAAATGGAAACATTAGAAAAAGTAAATGCAGGCTATGCCGAACAACTCAATGACTGGATTCAGCATGAAAAAGCGGCCATAGAGCTGATTAACGCCATCGGGAAACTGTGGTTTGAAAAATCCATCGAACTGGTATTATTCCGTAACCAACTGGTAGACCGCAGCGCAAGCCAGATCATGAGTCTGCACTTATACGCCAAAAACATTGTAAAAAAACCGATTACTGTTAAAGACAGTGCACTCCTGGCTAACGAAATCCTGAAACTGGACATCTGCCCATCTAAAATTGATATCGGAAAACTGGCCTACGAATGGCACCAGGAAAAAGGCAATTTCAAATCAGCAACTGAATTCCTCAACCATAAGCTCAAAGACTTTGCAGGCAACAACCACAGCATTACTCCAAAAGATGTGGTACTGTTTGGTTTCGGTCGGATCGGCCGTTTGGCTGCCCGCGAAATTATAGGTCAGGCCGGTAAAGGTGAGCAACTGCGCTTACGGGCCATTGTAACCCGCGGCAACAGCGACGAAGAAATTGTGAAACGTGCCGACTTATTACGCACCGACTCAGTACACGGACCATTCCCTGGTACCGTGATCGAAGATCTCGAAAACAAAGCCCTGATCATCAACGGCCACACCGTACACATGATCGACGCTAAAAACCCGGAAGATGTTGATTATACAAAATATGGCATCAACGATGCGCTTTTGATCGACAATACAGGTGTTTTCCGTGATGATAAAGAACTCAGCCGTCACTTAAAAGCAAAAGGCGTAGCCAAAGTTTTATTAACCGCTCCTGCCAAAGGCGATGTGCCGAATGTGGTACACGGTGTAAACCACGAAACCGTAGATGTAAAAAAACAACAGATTTTCTCTGCAGCTTCCTGTACTACCAATGCGATCATGCCTATTTTATATGTGATCGATAAAGAACTTGGTATTGCCAAAGGACATATCGAAACAGTTCACTCATACACCAATGACCAGAACCTGCTCGACAATTACCACAAAAAATACCGTCGTGGCCGCTCTGCTGCCCTGAACATGGTTATTACAGAAACCGGTGCTGAAAGTGCCCTGAAAAAAGTACTTCCTCACCTGGCCGGCAAATTCACCGCCAACTCGGTGCGTGTACCAACGCCTAACGTGTCGCTTGCGATTCTGAATCTCAACATCAATAAAGAAATAACAAAAGACGAAGTAAACGAAATCATTCGCAAGTATGCCCTGGAGGGTAACCTGGTAGAACAGATCCAATACGCTTTCAGCAACGAGTTGGTATCGTCTGATGTGATTGGTAACCCTTGCCCATCGGTATTCGATAGCCAGGCTACTATTATTTCTCCGGACAAGAAAAGTATTGTATTGTATGTATGGTATGATAACGAATATGGTTACACCCGCCAGGTCATTCGTTTTTCGAAACATATTTCAGAAGTACGCCGCCCTGTTTATTATTAATCAGAATGCCCATCTATTTGCAAAAGGCAGTCTCCGGACTGCCTTTTTTGCTTTACATGCCTTTTTATACAGCAGCTACATGCAGGTGTTATCACCTGCATATACATTAAAGCCCCCCGGTTACGTCATTACATCCCTGACATGATTTTTTTCAATCTGATTTTCAATTTCTTGCATTTTTACATTTCCATATACTAAGTATACTTATTATATTTACACTTATAATATAAAAATTCATAAATCATGTGGACAAAAACGCACTCCGTGGTCAGTAAAAACACCAGCAAAGAACAAATCTGGAAATTATTCTCGGAAGTCAATCAATGGCACACCTGGGACAATGGCATTGAATATGCCCGTATGGAAGGCTCATTCGAAAAAGGAAACTTCTTTACCCTGAAACCCAAAGGAGGTCCCAAAGTAAAGATTGAACTCATCGAAACAACACCCTATAAAAGTTTTACAGACCTTACCCGCTTCCCCTTCGCCAAAATGTATGGTTCGCACACCTTTGAGGAAATGTCCGAAGGCCTCAAAATGACAACCACCATGACCGTGAAGGGCCCATTGGCTTTTCTGTGGCGTAAACTTGTTGCCCAGGATATTGTAAACGGTCTGCCATCCGAAATGGTTCACCAGGCTGAAACCGCATCGAAATTATGAAAACAAGCAGATACTGGGTCGCGGTTGTTTCCAGGGAACACGCGATGCGCGGCATAGCCGGAGGGTTTATACAGGTATGCCATGGCAAACAGTCGCCGTTAAAGCGAATCAGTAAAGGCGATGGACTATTGATATATTCTCCTAAACTCAGCATGGAAGGCACCGATAAATACCAGAAGTTCACCGCCATCGGGAAAGCCTCAGACGAAGACGTGTATGCCTTTCAAATGACAGAGCACTTTGTGCCTTTCCGGCGCAACATACAATTTATGGAGGCCCGGGAAGTATCGATACTGCCGTTGATCGGGAAGCTTTCGTTTATACAGAACAAACAATCCTGGGGCTATCCTTTTCGGTTCGGGTTCTTTGAAATCCCGGAAAATGATTTTAACTTGATTGCCTCTAATATGCTGGTTCATGAAGAAGTCTGACGATAATACTTTCAGTTTTGATAAAGCCGAAGACAGCTCCGGTTTCCTGCTATGGCAGGTTACGAGCCTCTGGCAGCGCGAACTGAAAAAAGCCCTGGAGGCTCATGGAATCACGCATGCACAGTATGTATTGCTGGCCAGTATTCACTGGCTTACGCTGCAACAGGAACAGGTTACTCAGATTATGTTGTCGTCGCACACCAAAATAGACCCCATGACAACATCTACCGTGTTGCGCACCCTGCAAGCCAAAGGCCTTGTGAAACGCGAGGAGCATGCCACCGATACCCGTGCCAAAACTGTTGTGCTGACTGCAGAAGGAAAAAAAACAGTGAAGCAGGCTGTGATTACCGTCGAAAAATTCGATGCCGCTTTTTTTTCACGGCTTGGAAATAAAACCGTTGATTTCAATAAACGCTTGCTTACACTGCTTAATAACTCCGCTGAATAGCGCAGACATGTGAAGTCATAATCAACATGGAAATACTTTTCCGGCAGGTTTCATTTTGTATCTTTGCCCGCAAAAATCTGAATTCTCATGTCACCACACATCGATCGCATCCGTCAGAACATTGAGCCCATCCGCCACGAAATTATCAATCACCCGGTTTATTCTGTTATACATGATCTCGACGATCTGAAACTTTTTATGCAATACCATGTGTATGCGGTGTGGGATTTCATGTCCTTGCTTAAGGCTCTGCAGAACAATCTCACCTGCACTTCTGTGCCCTGGTTTCCAGTGGGAAACTCAGAAACACGTTTCCTCATCAATGAAATTGTTGTTGGTGAAGAATCGGATGTGGATCTGAACGGAGAAAGGAAAAGTCATTTTGAACTTTACCTTGATGCCATGCAGCAATGTGGTGCCGACACCGGTTTCATTCTGCGTTTTATAGATGAATTAAAAACCTCCGGTGATTTCGGAAAAGCCTATGAGGCATCCGCAACCCCCGGGGAAGCGCGGTCATTTGTGAATTTCACCTTCGATACCATTCGCAGCAATAAAGCCCATCTTCAGGCAGCCGTATTCACTTTCGGCCGCGAAGATCTGATTCCGAATATGTTTTTATCACTGGTCCGCGACATGCATAAAACCTTCCCCGACCATGTATCTGTATTTAAATATTACCTCGAACGCCACATCGAAGTAGATGGCGATCACCATAGCCACCTGGCTTTGCAGATGACAGAGAATCTGTGCAACATAGATGAAGCCTACTGGCACGAAGCCGAAGCAGCCATCACCCGGTCACTGAAAAAACGTGTGGAATTGTGGAACGGGGTTTATAAAGCCATTATGGCAAAACGCCCTGTGGAGGCCTAAGTCTGCAGGGTGTGCTTCCTGTCGGGCAGTACATTTTCTATAGTCCAGTCGAGTTTCTTCACAAAATCGGCCTTCCGTACCGGGCAGCCGGCAATCTGGCATACCGGGCATGATACAGGCAGACAAGGGTCCGCATGAATAAAAAATTCTATTTCATGTTCCAGTTTTGTTTTGACAAGTTTATCCACGGCATCTACTTCTTCGTGGGTTGTCTCCAGGTTATCATACCAGGGTAAGGTGATGTGACAATCGACATGCAATAAGGAACCATATTTCAACACGCGCAGGTTATGTATGTCGATCCATTTGGCGCGTCGGTTTGTATTGAGTAGTTCCACCAGATGGTGCAATTTGGCATCATCGGCCTTATCGAGCAGGTTGAATACCGATTCCTTTAATATTTTAAATCCTGAATACGCAATATAAAATCCGAAACCGATGGCTACCACATAGTCAATCCACATCCATTTGGTGAGATATACCAGAAATAAGCCTATGACAAGTCCGATACTCGAAACCGTATCGCTGATCAGGTGTTTTCCGCTGGCCTTCATCAGGTCCGAATGGGCGGCCTTTCCTCGTTTCACCAAAACAGATCCGACCAGGTAATTAATCACTCCAGCAAATGCAGTAAGGTAAATACCAATATCGACAGCCTCTACCTGGTCCTGTTTAAAAAAAGCGGCAATTCCTTTGAACACCATACCAACACCGGCAATGGTAATCATACCACCTTCAAAACCCGAAGAAAAGAATTCAATTTTCCCATGCCCGTAAGGGTGATCTTCGTCTTTTGGTTTGCTTGCATAATAAATGCTGAATAAGGCAAAAGACCCTGCCAATACATTCACGATCGATTCAATGGCATCTGTTAATATCGCATTGGAATGCGTGAGCCAGTAGGCTGTAAATTTCACCAGCATAAGTATTGTACTGATGATCAGAACCAGCAGCATGAGCCGCTTTTTAGATTGTGTATCTATACCATTCATTCGTTTACAAAAATAAAATCTGCCGGAAACCCGACATGGCCTTTAGTCGAAATGTGTCCCTAAAATAGGGAAATAATATTCACGGCATAAAAGTCTAACAAAAGAATCAGTAGAGATTCTGGATTTTCACCAGGCCCCTCTGCTCTTTTTCCGATTTTTTACACGGCTGCCGTTTTTAACATTTCATTCGCCTCAAATCCCGGTTTTCATCAGAATTCAACCCAATTTGTGGTTTATCTTTAATTCAATAATCAAGCCCCTGACCGGGACCATGAGCTATGCATCGTTTGCCTGAATTCAATGGTAAAGCGTAATGAATAAGCCTGTGGCCTTGTGCAAAAATAAACAGACAGATGAAAGCTATTTTTACTTCTCTCCTAGCCCTGATAGCCCTGACCATTTCCGCTCAGACTACTATTCTTCAGGAAAACTTCACAAGTTATGCCGGTACTGCAGGTACGGTGCCTGCCGGCTGGACATTCTCGTATAATGGTAATTATACAACGGCAGCGTCGTCGGGTATCAGTGGACCTAACTCCTATAAATTCGGAGCCAATGCGGCGTCTATTACTACACCATCCTTTACCGCTGCAGATACAGTATCATTCTGGATCAAGGGCATTTCAACAGATGCGGTAAGTTCTTTCAGCATTGAACAGAGTCCCGACAATGTGAGCTGGAGCCTCATTTCAAACATAGTACCCCTGCCTACTACCGGAACCACACAAAAACTCCCTGTTTCTACGGGTTCCAAGTACCTGCGGTTTACATTTAATAAATCTGCCGGAAACCTGGCCTTCGATGATTTTCTCCTGACACATGCTGCTTCCGCAGCTACGTCATCTTCATCCAAAATAAAAGTTTATTTCAATCACCCGGTCAACAATGCTGTATCACAGGGAGTCAATGCCGTGTACCTCAACCAGACACTCGACGACACACTCATTGCCTATATAAACCGGGCGAAATACACGCTCGATATAGCAGTGTACAATTACATTCAAACCTCTGGTATTTCCAATATAGCCACAGCTATCAATTCCGCTTATTCGCGTGGCGTGGCTATACGCTGGATATACAACGGCAGTTCATCCAACTCGGGCCTCAGTAGCATCAACTCATCTATTCAGCGCCTGGCGAGTCCAACCACCTCGGCCTACAACATCATGCATAATAAATTTATGATTGTAGATGCCAACTCATCCAACACAGCCGACCCGATTGTATGGACAGGGTCCTGCAACTGGGATGAAGAGCAGTTTAACCTGGATGTAAACAATACGATCATTATTCAGGATAAAGCCCTGGCCCTCGCCTACACCACCGAATTCAACGAGATGTGGGGAGGAACCGGTTTAAGTCCGAATACCACAAATTCCAAATTCGGTCCTTTCAAAACCAACAACACACCGCACACGTTTACCGTTGGTGGTAAAACGATTGAATCGTATTTCAGTCCATCGGATGGCACAAACAGTCATATTCAAAGCAGCATCCGTACGGCCAACTACGATCTGTATTTCGGGGTATATACATTTACTGACAGTAACGACGCCGACTCTATTAAAGCGAAAAAAGTGGCCGGTGTATATACCGCCGGTATCATGGATCAATACAGTCAGACGTTTACGCCTTATACAACGCTCAGTGCAGCGCTTGGCACCAAGCTGAAAGTATATACACAGTCTACATCCATTTTCCACGACAAGCTCCTGATCGTGGATCCATGCCACCCGTCGTCAGATCCTCTGGTGCTGACAGGCTCGCATAACTGGACAGCCAGTGCCGATACTAAAAATGATGAAAACACCCTGATCGTTCACGACGATACTGTAGCCAATTTATATTATCAGTCGTTCTACCAGAATTTTGCCGACCTGGGAGGCTCTGTAACACCACAATGCCTGACCACAGGCTTGCAGGACCAGGAATCAGAATCCTCGCTGTGGACACTTTATCCGAATCCCAATAACGGGACTTTCTACCTGGATGGTTTGGAAACAGATGCTGTTGTAGAGGTTTATAACATCAATGGGCAATTTATCATGAAACATACTGCTGAAAACGAACACATGGCACTCGACATGAGCAACCAGGCCAATGGCATATACATCATACGCATCACCGGTAAACTGCATACAGCCACCGGGCGTTTCTGCAAAGAATAAAGAATTCTGAGAACAAATGAATTTTATATACGTTCGAGCAGTACCACGTTTTCTACGTGTGCAGTCTGCGGAAACATATCTACCGGCCTTACCCTGGTAATTTTATAGTGTTCCGTCATCATAGCGAGATCACGGGCCTGGGTAGCAGGATTACAGCTGACATACACAATCTTTTCGGGAGCAGCATTCAGGATGGTTCGCACCACATCTTCATGCATGCCGGCACGTGGAGGATCTGTAATAATCACATCCGGTTTGCCATGCTTATCAATGAAAGCCGCATTCAGTACATCTTTCATGTCGCCGGCATAAAACTGTGTATTGTTGATATGATTCAGTGCTGAGTTTACTTTGGCATCAGCAATGGCATCCTCTACATACTCAATCCCCACCACAGACTTTACCTGCCGTGCTATAAAATTGGCAATGGTACCTGTGCCCGTGTATAAATCGTATACCACCTCATGTCCGCTGAGCCCGGCAAAGTCGCGTGTTACTTTATACAACTCATAAGCCTGCGCCGAGTTGGTCTGGTAGAATGACTTTGCACTGATTTTAAACCGGAGGCCTTCCATTTCCTCCACAATATAATCGCGCCCTTTGAAGGTCACTACCGGCAGATCATGAATCGTATCGTTCGCTTTCGGGTTAATCACATATTGCAGCGAGGTGATTTGCGGAAACTTCGTATAGATATGTTCCAGCAGGTTTTCGATGGCTTCTTTCGGGTTATCGTAAAATGCGAACAATACCATAGTCTCGCCGGTGCTGGTTGTGCGGATCAGCAACGTACGCAGCAAGCCACCCTTATCGCGGATATTGAAAAACGACAGGTTATGTGCGATGGCATAATCTTTCACCGCCTGGCGGATGCTGTTGGAAGGCTCCCCCTGGAGATAGCAATTCCGGATATCGAGTACTTTGTCGAACATGCCGGGAATATGAAAGCCCAAACCATTCCGGTTATCCACCTGGTTGCCGCTTTTAATTTCCTCATTGGTCAGCCATTTCTTATCGGAAAAAGAAAAATCCAGCTTATTGCGGTAGTAATATTGCTCTGCACTTCCGAGGATCGGCATCATTTCAGGAAATGTCAGGTGCCCGATACGGGTCAGCGCATCGTAGACTGTTTTTTGTTTGAAGCGAAGCTGGGTTTCATAATTCATGTGTTGCCATTTGCAGCCCCCACAGGTACCGAAGTGTTCGCAACGGGCCTCCACGCGATGTGGCGAGGGGGTTTTAAGCTGAACCAGTTTCCCTTCGGAGTAATTATTCTTTTTACGGTGTATCAGGATGTCGCCCACATCTCCGGGTACGGCACCTTCTGTAAAAATAACCATGCCATCGGTTTTGGCTACGGCTTTACCTTCGGACGAAACGTCCACAATCTCGGCATTCTCTACCAGGATATTCTTTTTGATCTTCGACATAAACGGAGTGTAAAGATACTATTTTTAAGGGGTTAAAATTGTGGTGCCGGTCTAAAAATCAGGCTGTTTGTTCTGTCAAAACCGGGCGTAAACATATATCTTTGCATCATGCCCAGGTATTTCATCCAGCTTTCATATAATGGCGCTGCATACAACGGATGGCAGGTTCAACAGAACACGCCTCATACTGTGCAACAGGTCCTGCAGGATAAACTGGGCATGATCCTCGGCGAACCCCTCGACATTACAGGCTGTGGGCGCACAGATACCGGTGTACATGCCAAAGATTTTTTTGCGCATGTGGATCTTGTTCAAACCCTCTCGCATGAGAATTTTCCGCAACTGGTCTATAAATTCAACCAGGTATTGCCTGCCGATATTGCCATTAAAGCCATATACGCCGTAAAGGAAGATGCCAGCAGCCGCTTTGCAGCCATGAACCGTACCTATCATTATTTACTGCATAATTATAAAGATCCGTTTATCCAGGATGCATCTTACTTTTATTACGGCACACTCGATTTCGATCTAATGAACCGCGCTGCCACGCATCTGATGGAGGTACGTGATTTTACCAGTTTCAGCAAGGTAAATACGCAAACACATACAAACAATTGCAAAGTACTGATGGCACAGTGGGTTCAGTTTGATGAAGGCCGTTGGGTATTTATCATTACAGCCGACCGCTTCCTGAGAAATATGGTGCGTGCCATTGTAGGCACTCTGCTGGAGGTGGGTCGTGGTAAATTAAACATAGATGAATTCAAGCACATTATTGAAAACAAAAACCGGAGTGATGCAGGCATGTCGGCACCGGCACATGCCTTATATCTCGCCCGTATTTCTTACCCTGAAGACATTTTCCTTTGAGCGATACCAAACCAAATAAAGGGTTCAACCTCGGGATGCTAAAGCGCATCATGAGTTACACCAGGCCTTACCGCAAACTGTTTACTGCAACCGTAGTGCTTACCTTCCTGCTTTCGGCCATTGCCATTCTGCGTCCTCTCATTATTAAATACACCCTGAACGAAGTCGTTGAAAAACAGCGTGATCTTTCCACGCTCAACATGATTGGTTTTGCACTCATCGGGATTCTGATCTTTGAAGCTATTCTGCAGTTCACCAACATTTACCTGACCAGTTTGCTGGGACAAAACATCATCAAAGATCTCCGGATCCAGGTATACAGTCATATTCTGCGTCTGAAAAATTCGTATTTCGATAACACACCTGTTGGCATGCTTGTAACCCGTAGTGTGTCCGACATCGAAAGCCTCAACGATATGTTTTCACAGGGTTTCATTGTGATATGCGGCGACATACTCATGCTTCTCATTTTTATAGCCGTAATGCTTGCCAATAACTGGGCCATGGCCCTGGTTTCCCTGAGTTCTATTCCATTGCTCCTGATAGCTACCAACCTGTTTAAAAACGGAGTTAAAAAAACATTTACGGAAGTACGTAATGCGGTGGCCTCGCTCAATACATTTACCAATGAACACATCATGGGCATGAAAATCGTGCAGGTATTCAATCGCGAAAAAGAAGAATACACCAGGTTTACAAAGATCAATGAAAAGCACCGCGATGCCAATATCCGCTCGATCTGGTATTATTCGGTTTTCTTTCCGGTGGTTGAAATCCTTTCAGCGGTTTCAACGGCTTTACTGGTGTGGTATGCAGGCTTCCGCAACAACAGTTACAACATTTCGCTGGGCGATTTCACTTTTTTCCTCATGATGATCAACATGATGTTTCGCCCGATCCGGATGTTGGCCGACCGTTTGAATAACCTGCAGATGGGCATGGTTGCCGCCGAAAGGGTTTTTAAAATTCTTGATACCCAGGAAACCATTGACGACACGGGAACCCTGCCAGCCGAAAACCTCCGCGGCCATATTGAATTTAAGCATGTATGGTTTGCCTACAAAGAGGAGAATTACGTTTTAAAAGATCTGTCGTTCCGCATTGAACCCGGAGAAACAGTGGCATTTGTGGGTGCGACAGGAGCAGGCAAATCCAGTATTGTGAACCTGCTGAACCGGTTCTATGAAATTAACAAAGGCGAAATATTGCTGGACGGAAAAAATGTATCGTCGTATAAACTCGATGAATTGCGGCAGAGCATTGGTATCGTATTGCAGGATGTTTACCTGTTCAACGATAGTATTTTGAATAATATCACATTGCACAACCCGGAAATTTCGGAACAACAGGTCGTGGAAGCCGCTAAAAAGATAGGCATCCACGATTTCATCATGCAACTACCTGGAAATTACCACTACAACATACGCGAACGGGGCTCGATGCTGAGTGCAGGACAAAAGCAGCTCATTGCCTTCATCCGGGCTTATGTATATGACCCGCCGGTATTCATCCTGGACGAAGCCACCTCAGCCATTGACGTGGAAACCGAGAAGCTGTTACAACGTGCGGCACAATACCTTTGCCAGGATCGAACATCTATTATCATTGCACATCGCCTGGTAACTATTCAGCATGCATCCAAAATCATTGTACTCGACAAAGGGCAAATCCTTGAAATGGGAACCCGGGACGAACTACTTGATAAAAACGGGCATTTCCGTCGCCTGCATGATCTCCAGATCGAAGGGATCGGCACACAAAAAGCTTCGTGATTTTATAACGGCAGTTATGGTTTCAGAACCTAGAAGGTGCACAGAATAAAAGAGCACCGCTCCGTGGGAACTTTTTCACGTAGATGTACGCAAAAAGACAAAACACAGCTCAGCGGAAATCAGCGCATTTATCTGTGGAAATCAGCGGGAACATTTCACGCAGATGTACGCAGATGGAGGACACGCAGATTCACACAGAGG
>JAFDXR010000002.1 GCA_018267825.1 Bacteroidota bacterium
ATCGTTACTTTCAGGAGATAAACACCACTGACCGCATTCTCCATATTTAAGCTGAGAGATGTTGTTCCGTACTCAACAAACTAGGTTCTGCTGTATACCGTGTGGTCGGTATAGTCGATCAGTTCAATATCAACATTACCCCTCGATTTGGCATATAAATCACAGGTTACAAAATCGTTTGTAGGGTTCGGGTGTAAATTGGTAATACCTTCTGTAACTTTCGATAAATCCAGGGGGGCAATGTTCGTATAGGTAAACTTCTTATCGAAATCAACCTGTTTCAGACGGTAGTACGATACACCACCCAATGGTGCTTTATCCAGGAACTGGTACGAGGTTTTATTGGTTGTATTTCCCTGGCCTTTTTTCGTTCCTATTACTTCCCAGTTATACGAATCAGCTGAACGCTGCACTTCAAAATAATCATTGTTCACCTCCGTTTCAGTAATCCAGTTTACTTCAGCCTGTTCATTGGAATTCAGGGCCACATTAAATGAAAGCAAACCAATTGGTAAGGTTACGATGGCACAGTTGGTTGTGGCTGTAGCTCCTCCGGCCTGATTAAGTGTAATCTGTTGAACCACATTGGCATAGTTTGTTACGAGTACAGCGTAAACCTCTCCAACCAACGCGTTAGCAATATTCATTTGTTCAATATTGGATGACGAATAGCTACAGTCAAGTGGTGTTGGATATGACGAGCAGGCAGCCTGTGCCGCCGATAAGTTGGCGTAAGGTCCCCACAGGGCAAAATCCACATCGGAGTTTGCACTGAGATCAATGGCCATCGTGCCGGGGGTTGCGATTTGTAAATAGAACCATGTCGGGTTTGGTTGTGTTGATAAACAACCATAGTTAGGTCCGCCGGCAGCATATCCACCGCCGGATTGTGCCTGGAAAACAATTGGCGTACCAGAACAGAATGGACTCATTTGGGCACATGTTATGTTTGACGGGGGCGGAGGTGTCGGATAAATACATAAGTCGAATGATGTTGTTTGTCCCGAGGTGCTGGTGTATGAATAAATCCTGATATAATAGGTATGACCTATAATCAATCCGGTGAGAGAGCTGCTATTCGGGTCGCTACAGAGCAATTCAGTGCCCAACGCACCACAGGTTCCCCAATATACAGCATGGTAAAGGTCTGTGGTTGATCCGGCCACGTTTAGCAGAGAAATACTCATGTTGGAAGCTGTAGCGGTGAACTTGAACCATACGTCGTCGTCGGCAGTACCGCCACAGGCACCGATACTGGCAGTAGAGGTTGTGGCACCACAAATGGTACCAGGTGTGGTGACAGAGCAGGTTGCTGCTGAGTTGACAGTTGCTGTGGTGGCCGAACATGGTTCATCGTTTGAAGGAGCCGGACACGGTGCTGAAATACAAACACTGAATGTACTGGTTTGTCCGCTGGTGCTGGTATACGTAAAAACACGTATGTAATATGTGGCGCCCACTGTCAATCCGGTCAATGTATTGGATTCAGGGTCGCTACAAAGGATGGCTGTTCCCAGTGAGCTGCAGGTGCCGCTGTATACCATGAAATACATATCACTTGTTGAACCGGTGATATTATTGAGCGAGATATATTGAGTGGCATTATTGGCTACAAACTTAAACCAAACATCATCGTCGGCTGTACCTGAGCAGGAGCCAAGAGTTTGTCCGGACGCAGTCGCGCCACAAACACTACCTGCTGTTTGGAGTGTGCAGCTAGCCATAGAGTTGGGAGTCACCACTGTTGCGTTGCAGGCGTTGTCGTTAGCTGGTGCAGCACATGGCGATGTCACACAGACACTAAAAGTAGATGTTTGTCCACCTGTGCTGGTATAGGTATAAACCCTTATATAATAGGTGTTTCCGACGGTGAGACCTGACACAGTATTGGATTCAGGGTCGCTGCACAGGATTTCTGTACCAAGCGAGCTACAGGTTCCTCCATATACAATGAAGTACATATCAGAAGTAGACCCTGTGATATTGTTAAGGCTGATGGATTGTGTTGAGTTCGTTGCGACAAACTTGTACCATATATCGTCATCAGCCGTTCCGAAACAGGTTCCCAAGGCCTGGCCTGAAGCAGTAGCCCCGCAAACACTTCCGGCAGTTTGCGACGTACAGGCCGTAGAGCTGTTCACTGTAAGTAGTGTCGCACTGCAGGCATTGTCATTGGTAGGAGCAGTGCATGGCGACGTCACACAGACACTAAAAGTAGATGTTTGTCCACCTGTGCTGGTATATGTATAAACCCTTATATAATAGGTGTTTCCGACGGTTAGGCCTGACACAGTGTTGGATTCAGGGTCGCTGCACAGGATTTCTGTACCAAGCGAGCTACAGGTTCCTCCATATACAATGAAGTACATGTCAGAAGTAGAACCTGTGATATTGTTAAGGCTGATGGATTGTGTTGAGTTCGTTGCGACAAACTTGTACCATACATCGTCGTCAGCCGTACCGAAGCATGTTCCCAGGGCCTGACCTGAGGCCGTGGCCCCACAAATACTTCCGGCGGTTTGCGACGTACAGACCGAAGTACTATTTACTGTAAGCAGCGTCGCGTTGCAGGCATTATCGTTAGCCGGTGCAGCACAAGGCGTTGAGACACATACACTAAAGGTCGTATTCTGGCCGCTGGTGCTGGTATAGGTGAAAACCCGTATATAATAGGTGTTGCCAACTGTTAGCCCTGTTACTGTATTCGATTCGGGATCACTACAAAGGATAGCTGTTCCAAGCGAGCTGCAGGTGCCGCTGTATACCATGAAGTACATGTCGGTAGTAGAACCGTTGAGGTTATTTAAACTGATATTTTGAGACGTATTGGTAGCTACGAATTTGTACCATACATCATCATCGGCGGTACCGGAACAAGAACCGAGACCTTGCCCCGAAGCGGTGGCCCCGCATATAGTCCCTGCTGTTTGTGTGGTACAAACCGAAGAGCTGTTTACAGTTAATGCTGTGGCATTACAGGCATCGTCGTTGGCAGGGGTTGAACATGGAGGTGTGACACAGACACTAAAGGTAGATGTTTGTCCACTGGTACTTGTATAGGTATAAACACGTATATAGTAGGTTGTTCCCACTGTAAGGCCGCTAACTGTACCGGAATTAGGATCGCTGCAGAGCAGGGCAGCGCCCAGTGAGCCGCAGGCTCCCGAGTGTACGGAAAAATACATATCGGTAACAGAGCCCGCTACGTTGTTCAATGAAATAATTTGTGTGGAGTTAGTAGCTGTAAATTTGAACCACACATCATCATCGGCTGTGCCGCCGCAGGCTCCTAACGCCAGCCCGGAGGCCGTAGCGCCTAATACAGTCCCACCGGTTTGAAGTGTACAATTAGCATAGGTTGAATTTACGGTTACCGAGGATGCCGAACACGCATTGTCATTAGAAGGAGGACAATTGGTTGCAGTGATAATGACATCATCGTAACCTGTTACACAACCGGTCGCTGTTTCGGTAAGGGTCCAGCGAAGTGTAACAGGTTGGTTTACGATAAGGCCGGTTACGGTCGAACTGTTTAACGTAGGCGTTGTGATTGTTACTCCACAATTGTTTACGCAAGTCCAGTAACCCGAATAACCTGCTACCGAGTTACCAGCCAATGTAGCAGTTGTTACGCAGCCTGTAGGGGCTTGGTCAGCACCTGCATTGGCTGTAGCCGCTCCGCTATAGCTTAGAACGATCTGTCCATTAGCACCATCGCCACCACTTTTATCGTTATTAACACTGGTTTGTCCGCCGCCGCCGCCGCCGCCAGGTACTGTGCCGTTACTGCCGGCAGATCCTGACCCTCCCGCACCACCGGCGGCGCCGCCAGTTGCACCACCGCTTCCTGCAGTTGTTGCACCTCCATTACCTCCAACAGCAGTTGTACCAGCTGACCCGCCACCACCACCTGCTGTAGAACCCGAAGAGCCAGTTCCTCCGGAACCACCCGCATGTATAGTAGTACCCACACTTCCTGCAGAAGAACCTGTGCCACCTGCACCACTTGTTGAATTCACAGTCGCTCCAGCCCCGCCAACTCCGCCGCTCGCAATAACACCAAAGAATGTTGTGTTTCCGCCAGTGCTTCCTGTGCCCGTACTGCTACCGCTACCGCCTGTACCAACAGTATAATTAATGGTTACACCAGCTGAAACTGCAATAACAGATTGAGAAAATGCACCTCCGGCACCGCCGCCGCCGCCAGCAGGTTTCCCGGTTGCGGCACCACCGCCACCACCGCCACCCCAGCATTGCACTGTAATGGATGTAACTCCACAGGGTACTACAAAGGAACCTGATGAACTAAGTGTTGTTGTTGTTACCTGCCCCAGAAAGGCAGCAGGGATTAAAAATGATAGTATAGATAATATTTTCTTCATTATTTGGAGGGAAGGAGGTTTTTAAAAAATCTACGGTCTAGTTGTAGCTGACAATGAATTTTCTGGACAGGCCATATTTTTCAATGACTTCGAATAACTCGCGCTCATCAATGAGTTGATTATGGACAATTGTGATTCGGTGGGCTGTTTCATCGATGCTGATCGAGACGATTTTTTCTTTCCAGGCAATCAGTTCATCTTTCAGGGCTCCCGCTGTATTCAGCGATTTATCGGAGAAATCCAGAACAAGGGTTTTGTAGTTTTTCTGGACAGCATCCATTTTCGGAGCGGTAACTTCGGTTTTTGTTTGCGAAATCATGCAAAACGTAGTAAGCATGAACAGCGATAAAAAAAGAAATTGTTTCATTTGTGTTTAGGTGTTTTATTGTATTAATCGTTCAGTTTTTACTTACTCCATACTAGTTACGCAGATATGAAACAAGAGGGCTGCACACACAATGTGGGGCACAATAATTTCACCTTCATAATTGGAAATGGGGGCTCTATCAAATTTACTAAAAATGGCATTGAAAGTCAATGACTTACTTGAGTTTGTTTAGGGAACACCCTTGGAAAACAGCCGGTTTTTTGTGTAAAAAACTTATCCATTAGATGCTTATATTACTTTTAATACGGATCAAAGTCTATTTTTCATCGATTAAAAAGTAAACACGTGTTAGTAAAATATTTGTGAGAATCATGTTATCATTGAGTAAAATAAAAGTAACATTTAGGCATTCATTTATAGCATTCACTCAATGCATATGCGAAAGATGTTGCTATAAGTGAGATTTTTTTAAATTTAATTGTTTGAAAATCAGTAATTTAAAAATTATGTTAATTAAAAAACGCTGATTTTAAGCTATACTGAAGCAAACTTCAGATTTTTGATATAAAATACTATATTGCTTCTAGCTAATTACTTGATATGAAAAAATATTTACTTGTTTTTTTGATCTGTTTTCTTTCAAAATACAACTACGCTCAAAGCCTTGTATATAATCCATCCATTCTCAAACATTATTCAGCATCATATCTTGATTCGCTCAGGCAAAGTGATTTTGGTAAATTTTCCTATCTGGTTATTCAATACACCGCTTCTTTTAAAATGGATACTGCCGGACATGCACCGGGAACCTTCGATGCAAGCTATATTGCTAATTTTAATATAGGTGACTATGAACATAATCGCCTCTACAATGATAGATTTATCAGGGATTATGATAAATACGGTTTTAAATTGACCCTGATGTCTATCAGAGAAATGAATGATCTGGTGAATTTCTTTATCCGCAATCCGGCATTAATTGATTATGTCGATTCAAAGCCTCCTGTACTTGTTAATACCGGAAATCCACAGGCAGATCAAGTGATATTCAGAAAAAAAAATGAAGTCTGGCACAGGTTTAATTTATAAGCGCTATTTATGAGAAAACTTTTTTTAGCTGTATTCATATCGATTGTAGGTTTCGCCTTGGCTCAATGCCCCGACAATAATACATACTGGCTCGATCTGACACCCACCGGCGTTGGAAATACACAGTCATCCTATTGTACATCTTTTGGTGAGTATAATACCGTATCGGTTTGTAATGGAGCCACATATTCTATATCTACCTGCAATTCGGGAAGTATAGGCAACATGGCCCTTACAATTTATAATAACACAAGCGGTGCATTTATAGCCTTCCAGAACAGTAACAACTGCTCCAATCAGCAGGAGACCATGACATATACAGCAACATTTACCGGTGTTATCCGAATTCTTTGTGACCGTGGCGCTGGTACAGCATGTAATGGTGACAATGGAAACTGTATAGAGATGGATGTGACGCAATTAACAGCCGGAACATCTTCTTCTGCTCCAATCTGCCCTACAATTTCAGCACCCGCCAATTCAGGAACAGTAAGCTGTTTTTCAAAGATTACTTTCAGCTGGACTCCCGGAAGTGTTTCTGGTTGTGGAGGTGGAACACCAACATCTTATAGCTTGTCTTATGGCACAAACACCGGTGGAACCAATATCCTGAATAACGTTAACATAGGTAACGTTACAACATATACTGTTGGGCCGTTAGCAGCCAGTACAACCTATTACTGGAAAATTGTAGGGGTCAATGCGTCCGGTGCTTCCACAGGTTGTTCCACATATTCGTTTTTTACGCCATCGGCTTGTACCTCGCAGGATTGTAATTCTGGAATCACTATTTGTAATAGTAACACCGTTCCCGGTAATGCTTCTGGTTATGGGACGCAGGAGTTAACATCTACGAACCACGGATGTTTATCAGGTAATGAACATCAATCGTCGTGGTATGCATTCTCACCGGCGACCAGTGGAAATCTCGGGCTGACAATCACACCGGGTGGATCTATTGACTACGATTGGGCTATATGGGGACCTTATGCCAGTGGTTCTACGCTCGGTGGATTGTGTCCTCCGGCCGGCGCGCCTATACGATGTTCATACGCATCTGGAGGAACTACCAATTCGGCCACAGGATCTTATAATACAGGTATGGGAAATTCTTCCTGGGAAAGCGGCCCTGTATACGATGCTCCAACTACTGTAAATACGGACGGTACTTCACCCGATGCAAGCCTGAACGGCTGGACTCGTGGCATTGCTGCCACAGCTGGCCAGGTCTACATTATGGTGATCGATAATTTTACATCTGACGGGACACCTTATGTACTCAATTGGAATCTGGCCGGCGGTGCTACGCTCAACTGTACCACGCTTGGCTTTCAGCTGATCGCTTTCAGTGGTTATAACCATGAGCATATCAACACGCTCGACTGGACAACCATCAGCGAAGATGCAAGCGAATATTTTTCGGTAGAGCGTTCTGCCGACGGAAAAGATTTCAGCTCTATAGGGAAGGTGGCCGGAGCGGGTAGCAGTGTCACGAAAAAATACTATTCGTTCGACGACAAAGCCCCACAGGAAGGAATTAATTATTACAGGCTGGCCCAACCAAATAAAAAAGGGGGAATGACATACAGCAATGCAATAAGCCTGCAGAATGATGGTGATGTAAAAGTGTCTGTTTATCCGAATCCCAATGACGGGGCGAAAATCCACCTGACTCTCCGAACTTCTGTGTCGGGGCAGGTTAGCGTCGACATTAAAGATATTTATGGCAACCAGCTTGCCGGCAACCAATATGATGTGCATGCAAATGAGGAATTCAATACAGAAATTATTAATGAGCCGAAATTCGACCGGGGCATTTATTTTCTTGAAATCATAGACACAGACGGGAAAAGGGTGATTAAAAAAATTATTGTAGAATAATTACCTGCCATGAGTAAAGTGCTGTATTCGCAGGAATACAGCACTTTTTTTGTTTAACGGGCTGTATATATACAATATTTGACTTCCGGCAACGTTGATGCCTGATCGGGCATCACTTCTTTAAAACAGGATTGTCACCTTTTTTTTAGTATGTTTGCCCTATAATTATGAAATTATCCATCGTTATTCCTGCCTACAATGAAGGGCGAACCATACACCTGATTCTCGACAAGGTAAAAGACGTGTCTTTACCCGGCGGGATTGAGAAAGAAATTATTATTGTAAATGACTGCTCGAAAGATGATACGGAAGAAGCCATTCTGAGATACCAGTCTCAAAACCCGGGCTTCAATATTCAATACCGCAAACACGAAGTAAATAAAGGTAAGGGTGCAGCACTCCACACAGGTATTAAAGAAGCCAGCGGCGATTATATTATCATACAGGATGCCGATCTGGAATACGATCCCGACGAATACAATATTCTGCTGAAGCCTATCCTTAACGGGATGGCTGATGTGGTATACGGAAGCCGTTTTATGGGCGGGAATCCGCATCGCATTTTATTTTTCTGGCATTCGCTGGGGAATAAATTCCTGACATTCCTGAGTAACATGTTTACCAACCTGAATCTGACGGATATGGAAACCTGCTATAAATTATTCAGGGCAGATATTATTAAAGGCATTACATTGCGTGAAAACCGTTTTGGTTTTGAACCCGAGGTTACAGCAAAAATATCACGGATCGAAAAAATCCGTATCTATGAAGTCGGCATTTCTTACTATGGCCGTACCTATGAAGAAGGTAAGAAAATCGGCTGGAAAGATGGTTTCCGCGCTATCTTCTGTATTCTGAAATACGGCTTGTTCAAGGCCAATTAAAACACCGATTTATCGTGTATCGGTTCGTAGGCCTCATATCCCAGGCTGTCGATCCAGATCGGTTGCTTGCAGCGGTTCCAGAAGAAAACATGAATACTGTCTTTCGTGGTACGCAGATCCGGCGTCATGTAATAAAAACTGATTTTGTTCCAGGCATTTGCTTTAAATCCTTTTCCTGCGATTTTCACATCCCTGTATTTAAATGAATAGCCCTTGTGCGTCATATTGGTGCATAATACCGCATCGCAGTCGTCGGGGTTTTGTGTCATATAAAATTTACAGGTTGCTTTTACCCACAGGTAGGAGGATTTCGTGTTTTTTTCGTAAGACTCCGATACAGCCGGCGTAAACTCGGTATGTTCGCTGGTTTCGAAAGCATGCATGTCGTTTTTGGCATCCGCAAAGCTTTGTACTTTGGCGAAACATTTCCGGTGTTTTTTCTGCTCGGCATCACTGAAAGATTCATCGTAGGTTGTAAAGCGATCCACCAGTAAGAGATCTTTCTGTTGAGCTGTCGGGGCGCTTGTTTGCCCGAAAATGGAAAAATAATAGGCCCGGGTCATCCTGGTAGAATCCATAATGCCTTTATACATCTGCCACGACTGAAACAGGTTCAGGGCGCACAGGCATGTTGCCAGCGGTATAAATACAAGTTTCAAACGCGACTGCCATAACCAGGTAATAAAAAAACCAAGGGGAAGCGACATCACCACATAGCTCGGAATCAAAGCCCTGGAGCTGAAACTGCCGGCATACCACCAGCATGACCAGCTCGATACGATATAAATATTTATTAAAAAGTAAACAATGGATGACACTGCAATTTCTTTTCGCCATTTGGGAAGAAAGAAGAGACCGATGCAGGCGAATAACATAACAGGTGTATAAATAAACCAGCCTTTCCGGAAGCTGAACAATACTTCGGCAATGAAGGGATGAAAGAACTCAAAGCCTTCACCGGGATTGGAAGCAGAGTAACTGTTGTAAAGAAATTTGCCGGTCACGATTTTGAAATACCAGAACTGGTAACTGAGAATAATACCCATGATAAGCACTATGGCGAGCACCTGTTTTTTGTGCTGCATGAACAAGGCTAACCTGGGGCGCAGCGAGGAGAAGTTTGTAACACCATAAAGAGCGGGGATACACAGGGCTATAATTTCCGTCGGCCTGATGATGGCGAGCAGGCCTGTACAAATACCGAGGGCGAGTGCATACCTGTTGTTATAAGTCTGGT
Organism: Bacteroidota bacterium; assembly: GCA_018267825.1. GTDB lineage: Bacteria > Bacteroidota > Bacteroidia > B-17B0 > Aurantibacillaceae > JAFDXR01. Next base: position 9,802 of record JAFDXR010000002.1, read on the forward strand.
GCCAGCGGATGGTATTCCAGAGAACGATAGCATACAGGCTGAAAAGTATATTATGACTCATAGCTCCCTGTCCGTGCAGGGAAACGTGAAACATGTAATTGGTCGCAAATACAATAAGCAGAAACGTGATGGTGGCCACACGGTCTTCAAAAAAATGAGCCAGTACTTTTTTGAAGTAATACAAACCAACAATGGTGTAAAGCATGCAACCGTATAGAATGCTGAGCTGGTAGGGCTTGGAGAAGCCATCCATGGGAGCACCGGTGAGCCAGGCCCAGCCGTGCCCTATAAAATAAAACGGACTGTAAACAATGGCCATGCCCATGGAGTATTTCATTACCCAGTTACCATTATCGAGTTTAAGCGCCTGGTAAAAGGTATCGGTATTGTGATAGGTATTTATGATATGCTGCACATTGTCCTGGTTGTGCAAGGTGAGATCATTGTAATGAAATGTAAATGGCAGATAAATATAATAACCGAAAACATCCCAGCTTAATACATTGCCCACGGGAGCCAGTAATACCTGGAGAATGAGGATAATGGCCGAAGCATAAAAGGCCAGGTTGAGTAACGGAGTTTGTTTGTTCACAGGCGTTGTGTTTATTTGCAGCCGTTTTTAGTGAGTTCATCGCTGGCATAGTCGTAGCCAAGCGACAGTGCTTTTTTAAGATCCTCGCAGCTACCGGCCATATCGTTTTTGTACTTTTTGGATTTGCCGCGGTAATAGTAAGCACGGCCGCTTTTGGGATCCAGGCTGATGGCTTTGTTGAGATCGGCAATAGCCATGTCGTCATTTTCTTTCATGTAGTAAGCCACACCGCGTTCAAGAATGGCGAGCTGGTAATCGGTTTTGAGAGCCAGGGATTGGTTGAAATCGTCGATCGCCCCGTCATAATCCTTGAGCTGGTGTTTGCTGATACCACGCTGATAATAGGTGTCGTAACTCTTCTTCAGGGCCAGTGCAGCATTGCAGTCTTCAATACATCCTTTGTCATCTTCAAGGCTGTATTTTACAAGGGCTCTGTAATAAAAAGCAATTTCATACGTATTGTTCATGCTGATGGCTTTGTTAAGATCCATTAAAGCCATGTCGTATTTTTTCATTTCATAATAATTGGCACCACGCCAGCAAAACAGTTTATCGTCTTTGATTCCCAGGCTGAAAGCTGAGTTGAAATCGCTTTCGGCTGCAGTATAATTGCCCAGTTCAAATTTGCATAAGCTGCGGTTGTAATAAGCTTTGGCAAAACCCGGATCCAGTTCGATAGCCTTGTTATTGTCTTCCAGGGCTTTGTTGTAGTTTTTCAGTTCGTAATAGGCAAGTGCGCGGTTGTAATAAGCATCCGGGTATTTAGGGTCATGCTTAATAACGGTATCGTAATCTACAATACCCTCGCTGTATCGCTTCAGTTCAATATAATTCAGACCACGCCAGAAATATGTGTCATTGTTTTTCTGAAGCGAGAGCGCGGTATTACAATCTGCCAGGCTGCCGGTGTAATCTTCGAGGTAGTATTTGGTCATGCAACGGTAATAGTAGGTGGGTTCATAATCCGATTGCAGCATGGCCGCTTTATTCAGTTGTGTTAAAGCATCGTTATACTTTTTCTTAAAATAGTAGCATGCTCCCTGGTATGTAATGGCTTTGGGATACTCCGGTTTGTAAATAAATACCGTATCAAAGTCGCGCAGGGCGTTATCGTAATCTTTTAAATAAAATGAGCATAAGCCGCGGTTGTGATACCCGTCGTATTTCTTACGGCCAAACTCAATGCTTTTTGAAAAGTCGCGTAAACCGTCTTTGTAGTCGCCCAGCGAGTAACTGCATAAACCACGGTTATACAAGGCATTGTAATCGTTTGGTTTTTTATGAAGGTAGTTTGTATAATCTTCATGCGCACCTTTATAGTCACCGGCTTCATATTTGGTATATGCACTGGTAAACAGGGGATCTACAGGTTCGGCATCGCGTTGGGAAAAAAGCGTAAGTGAAAAGCAGAGTAAGGCAACAAACAGGAAGTGAGTGTTTTTTTTCATGGTTTAAATTTAAAGGGATAATATGTCCAGGAGCCGCAGCATATCCGGGCTCAGGGTTTCAATATGTTTTACAGCTTTTTCAAAAGGGGTATAAACCACTTCTTTATTGATCAGCCCAACCATTTCATTACGATGGCCTTCCAGAAGTCCGTTCACTGCCTGGTAGCCAAGTATACTGGCATTGACACGCTCCATGCACGTTGGATTTCCACCACGCTGAATGTGCCCAAGGATACTGACCCTGACTTCCGATTGCGGAATTTCCTTGCGGATGATATCGGCAATTTTATAGGCTCCGCCCGATTCATCGCCTTCTGCAACAATCACAATTTTACTGGATTTTGAACTTCTCCAGTTCTTCATATGAGTCAGCAGCTTGTCTACATCATTCTTGATTTCAGGTACCAGCAGGGCCTCGGCACCGGCTGCAATGGCTGTTCGCAGGGCTATCAGACCGGCATCGCGCCCCATGACTTCCACCACAAAAATACGGTCGTGACTTTCGGCTGTATCCCTTAGTTTATCCAAAGCTTCAATCACAGTATTAATGGCCGTGTCATAACCTATGGTGAAATCTGTTCCCACCAGGTCATTATCAATGGTGCCGGCGCAGCCGACAATCGGAATATCGATATGTTTTGAGAGTTCAATAGCCCCCCTGAAACTTCCGTCTCCACCAATAATCACAAGCCCTTCGAGCTGATGCGAGCGAAGGGTTTCTGCAGCCTGCCTGACGCCTGCTTCGGTACGGAAACGTTCACTGCGGGCAGTTTTCAGAATGGTACCGCCGCGGTGTATAATATTCGAAACCGATTTATGGTCCAGGTTCAGGTGCGCATTATCGATAAGGCCTTCATAACCCCGGTAAAAACCAACAACTTCCATGTTGTGGTACATAGCGGTACGCACTACGGCACGCAGGCAGGCATTCATTCCCGGAGAATCTCCTCCGGAAGTTAAAACTCCGATTTTTTTCATAACATTTATCCAGCTTCAGAAATTCACACCGTTAATGGTAAACCATAGCTAAACAGTGAACAGGGAATTTCGGTGAATTTTCTGCAAATAGTTTCTTTTGGATGGCTAAATTTATTATTCTTTTCACGTTTAAACAAAGGATTTATATAGGCTTAAATTAGTATATTCGCACGTTATACAGAATATCCAAAAATGGCCACTTTAACTAAAAAGATACAGATGGTTGACCTCAAAGGTCAGTATGAGAAAATAAAAACGGAAGTGGATGCCGGCATCCAGGAAGTGATTAATTCCACGGCATTTATAAATGGTCCCGCAGTGAAAGAATTTCAGGCCGACCTGGAAGCATATCTTCATGTAAAGCATGTTATTCCTTGTGCCAACGGTACCGATGCCCTGCAGATTGCCATGATGGCCCTGGATCTGAAACCCGGTGACGAAGTGATCACCGCCAGTTTCACCTATGTGGCCACAGCAGAGGTAATAGGCCTGCTTGGGCTTACGCCGGTTCTGGTAGATGTGAACCCTGATACATTCGATATAGATGTAAAGGCCATCGAAAAAAATATTACACCAAAAACAAAAGCCATTGTGCCCGTTCACCTCTTCGGGCAATGTGCCGATATGGAGGCCATTATGGCCCTGGCTAAAAAACACAATCTCTTTGTGATCGAAGATGTAGCGCAGGCCATTGGGGCCGACTATACTTTCAGCGACGGACGTAAAGCCAAAGCCGGTACCATCGGCACAATAGGCTGTACTTCGTTTTTCCCAAGTAAAAATTTAGGGTGCTACGGCGATGGCGGAGCCATTTATACAAATGATGATGAACTGGCGCGTAAACTGAAAATGATTGCACACCACGGACAAAGTGTACAATATGTGCACGATGTGCTGGGCGTAAATTCGCGCCTGGATACCATACAGGCCGTAGTGCTTAAAGCCAAACTCAAACACCTCGATGAATATGCCGCTGCGAGAAATCGTGCCGCTGCATTTTATGATCAGGCATTTTCATCAAACCCGAATCTGAAAACACCGGTGCGTTCCAAAAAATCGACACACGTGTTTCATCAATACACCCTGCAACTGGGGGCAGGTATCGACCGTGCCAAACTGCGTGAACAACTGTCTGAACGTGGCATTCCGGCCATGATCTATTACCCGATTCCATTGCACATGCAGAATGCATACAAAAGCGATCGCTTTAAGGCAGGTGATTTTCCGGTAACAGAAAAATTATGTGCCTGTGTACTTTCATTACCCATGCATACAGAGCTTGATAACGAAACACTGCAGTATATTGCCGACCAGGTAAACGAATTAACGAAGTAAGAAATATTACACCCGTATTTTATGAAAATTGCCATTGTAGGAACAGGATATGTTGGACTTGTAACAGGTACCTGTTTTGCAGAAGTAGGAGTTAATGTAACCTGTGTTGACATTGACCAGAAAAAAATTGAAAACCTCAAAAAGGGGATTCTTCCGATCTATGAGCCAGGTCTTGAGGAAATGGTGGAACGCAATACACAGAAAAACCGCTTACATTTTTCCACATCCCTGCAGGAAAGTATCCAGCAGGCCGAAGTGGTGTTTATTGCAGTAGGCACACCTCCCGATGAAGACGGATCAGCTGATCTGAAATATGTACTTGCTGTGGCCAGCTCTATTGGCGAACACATGCAACACCCGCTGGTAGTTGTTACCAAATCGACAGTACCGGTAAGCACTGCCGAAAAAGTACGTAAGGCTGTTCAGACGGCACTCGATAAACGCGGTTCAGCACTTGAGTTTTATGTAGCTTCCAATCCGGAATTTCTTAAAGAGGGCGCTGCTATCGAAGACTTCATGAAACCCGACCGCATTGTTGTAGGAACCGACCGTGTGGAGGCCGAAGAAATTATGCGCAAGCTTTACAAACCGTTTTTAATGAACGGACATCCGATCATCTTCATGGATATTCCATCGGCCGAAATGACCAAGTATGCGGCCAATGCCATGCTGGCAACCAAAATCAGTTTCATGAACGATGTGGCCAACCTCTGCGAAATTATGGGGGCCGATGTAAATATGGTGCGTAAGGGCATTGGCAGTGATGGACGTATCGGGCCGAAATTTATTTACCCCGGTGTGGGTTATGGTGGAAGCTGTTTCCCGAAAGATGTGAAAGCCCTTATCAAAACGGCGAAAGAAAACAATTATCACATGCGCATTCTCAATGCCGTGGAAGATGTGAACGAAGCTCAGAAAGAAGTATTATTCAATAAAGTTCTGGCACATTTTAAAGGCGATCTCAAAGGAAAGAAATTTGCTCTTTGGGGATTATCCTTCAAGCCGAAAACGGATGATATGCGCGAAGCGCCGTCACTCGTTATTATCGATAAACTGTTGCATGCCGGGGCGGAAGTAGTAGCCTACGATCCGGTTGCGATGCACGAAGCACAGCGTATTTTAGGAAACAGCATTGCCTATTCGGAAGATATGTACGATACACTGACTGGCACCGATGCCCTCCTGATTGTAACCGAATGGCCTGAGTTCCGGGTGCCTGATTTCGAAAAGATAAGTGGTAAATTAAAAAATAAAGTCCTGTTCGATGGTCGCAATATTTTCGATGCCGCTGATATGAAAAAACAGGGATACGATTATTATTGTATCGGGATCCGTACACATTAACAGTTTGAAAAATTAGATATGAAACGCGTTTTAATTACAGGTGCAGCAGGTTTTCTCGGATCACACTTATGTGACCGCTTTATAAAAGAAGGTATGCAGGTAGTAGCTATGGATAACCTGATTACCGGCGACCTTAAAAACATAGAGCACCTGTTCAAACTCCCGCAGTTTGAATTTTATCATCACGATGTCAGCAAGTACATTCATGTACCGGGCAACATCGATTATATCATGCATTTTGCATCACCGGCCAGCCCAATCGATTATCTGAAAATTCCGATACAAACACTTAAAGTATCATCACTGGGCACACACAATGTACTGGGTCTTGCCCGTGTGAAAAAAGCACGTGTGCTTGTTGCCTCAACCAGTGAGGTTTACGGCGACCCGCATGTGCACCCCCAAACCGAAGACTATTGGGGCAATGTAAACCCTGTTGGTCCGCGCGGATGTTACGATGAGGCAAAACGTTTTATGGAAGCACTCACCATGGCTTATCATAATACACATGGTCTGGAAACCCGCATTGTACGTATATTCAATACCTATGGCCCTCGCATGCGACTCAACGACGGTCGTGTATTGCCTGCATTTATAGGTCAGGCGCTTCGTGGCGAAGACCTTACCATGTTTGGCGACGGATCGCAGACACGCAGTTTCTGTTATGTGGATGACCTGGTGGAAGGTATTTTCCGCCTGCTCATGAGCGACTATCACATGCCGGTAAACATTGGTAATCCAAGCGAAATCACCATCCGTGAATTCGGTGAAGAAATTCTGAAACTGACCGGTGCCAACCAGAAACTTATTTCATTGCCATTGCCAAAAGACGATCCAAAACAAAGACGTCCGGATATTACCAGGGCCAAAGAATTACTGGGCTGGGAACCGAAAGTGAATCGTGCCGAAGGCCTGAAAATTACCTACGACTATTTCAAAACATTAACACGCGACGAATTGTTTAAAACAGAACATCGCAATCTGGAAGTTCTCAATAAATAAGTGTGATCCGGAGCTATAAAATAACGGTGAAAGGAAAGGTACAGCGTGTATCGTTCCGTTTCTTTACCCAGGCTCAGGCTCTGAAACTCTCGCTTACCGGGCTTGTAAGAAATCTGCCTAACGGCGATGTATACATTGAAGCCGAAGGTGAAGAAGATCATATTAATAAACTGATCACATGGTGCGATACGGGCCCTCCGCTGGCTAAAGTGACGGAGGTGTTTGCAGAAGAACAACCGCTCCGGAACTTTCAGACTTTTGAATTGAAGCGTTGAGGTTTTTATTCCTTATAATCGTCATACCTTTTGTTGTTCATTCGCAGAACGACACTATTCTGAAACATTTCAACCAGGAAAAAAACCGGCTTAATAAGCGGGGCATGGTTGTGCTTACTTCGTGGGCAGGCCTCAATCTTGCTGCAGGTGCCTGTGGCTATGCACTTTCCGATAACGAAACCGATAAGAGTTTTCATGTCATGAATGCAGCCTGGGGAGCCATTAACCTGGGTATTGCTTTACCGGGCCTGTTAAGCAAACAGCATAGCAACCAGAATTTATACAGCACGCAAAGCGAGCAAACCAAAACTGAAAAAATCTTTCTTGCCAATGCCATGCTCGATGTGGCTTATGTAGCCGGAGGGTTTTACCTGAGAGAATACGGGGCGAATCAGTCGACGGAAAAACGCCGCCAGCAGTTCACCGGTTACGGCAACTCGGTAATCCTTCAGGGTGGGGGATTATTGCTCTTTGATGCAGCCATGACCTTTCTGAATAACAGGCATCGCAAAAAAGCCCTCGATCCCTTTTTGCAAAAGATCAACCTCGGTGTAGGGCCCCGTTCAGTTTCTTTCCGCTATAGATTTTAAGCGGATTTCCTCCCGAAAGCCCGGATGTTTTACTGAGGATTTGTTAAAATGACCGATGATTTGACAATTTACCGCTATCAATTAGTTAATTTGATTGTATTTCATCAGCATTTTAATAATTTTGAGTAACATAAAAACCACAATATGAAAAAAATTTACTTACTCGCTCTTTTAACCCTTGGCGCTTTTACTGCAAAAGCCCAATATACAATAACTGCCAGCCACAATCCGGTGGTAGGTGATGTAGAAACAACTTACGATGCCGACACGGTGGGTATTCCGACCGGAGCCAACGGTACCGGTGTTACCTGGAATTATACAGGAATTGTTATTTCCCCTACGGCTGCCATCAGTTCAAATACATACGTCGCCAACACAGCTGCACCAAACTACACGGCTTTCCCTTCGGCTACCATTGCTCAAAACGACGGTACCGGAACGTATTCCATGTGGAATTATTCATCCAGCGCCGCCACGCTTTATGGCTCAGCTTCTTCAACCCTGAACATTGTGTTTTCTGATCCGGAAATTGTGTATACCCTGCCGTTTACCTATGGCAGCAGCAGCAACGATACCTATGCAGGAACCTTTACCGTATCGGGCTTTCCGGCTACTATTTCCGGTACGGTTACAACCACCGGTGTAGGTATAGGTACCCTGCAAATGCCTGGCGGAAAAACCTATACCAATGTGCTTAAGATCAAGGCTGTAAGCCACCAGGTACTGAGCGTGCCGGTTGTGTCTTATTCATCTACAACCGATAACGTAAACTATGTTTATATTTCTTCAGTCAGTAAGAACTCCATTCTTACGGTTGGTACATCTACCACTGTTACAACATCCACAACAACCACCACTACTTACAATAAAACTGTTGCAGTAAACAAAGATCTGCAGCTGTCGGGTATCCAGGAGTATAAAAAGGACGCTAATTTCAGCCTCTATCCGAACCCGGCAAATACCAATGAGGTATCGTTGTTCTTTGTGCTTACAAACGACGAAAACTATGAAGTAACCCTTTATAATACCATGGGTCAGGAAATTCAGAAACAGAACCTGGGACAGATGAGTGCCGGCATGTATAATAAAACCCTCGATTTATCAGGTCTTGGCAAAGGCATGTATTATGTGAAACTGAAAGGTAAAAATGCGGAGGGAATCCAAAAATTAATTGTTCAATAATATAGAGTTTATATGCTTTTAAAAGCCGCCTCCGGGCGGCTTTTTTTTGCTATTCAGACAAAGAATTTAGCCCATATTGCGGCTTTTTTTAGTAAGTTTGTTAGCATTTTATGGAAAAGGAATTTTACGCACACCCTTCGGCTTTTATCGATGAGGGGTGTAAAATAGGGAAGGGTACCAAAATCTGGCATTTTTCTCACATCATGCCCGATTGTGTAATCGGCGAAAACTGTAATATCGGTCAGAATGTTGTTGTGTCGCCGGGTGTTGTACTTGGTAAGAATGTCAAGATTCAGAACAATGTATCGATATACACCGGTGTAACCTGCGACGATGATGTATTCCTGGGACCATCTATGGTATTTACCAACGTCATTAACCCGCGAAGTGCAGTAAACCGTAAATCCGAATACGCCAAAACCCATGTGGGCAAAGGCGCATCTATCGGGGCCAATGCTACCATTGTATGCGGACACAATATCGGCGAATTTGCTTTTATCGGGGCCGGAACGGTTGTTACCAAACATATTCCGGCTTATGCCCTGGTTATCGGAAATCCTTCGCGCCAGGTCGGATGGATGAGTGAATATGGTCATCGCCTCGAATTCGATGCCAATGGAAAGGCCATCTGCAAAGAAAGCGGACAGGTTTACCAACTCGAAAATAATATGGTTAAAAGAATTGCTTAAGCTATGTCTAAAATTAAATTTGCTGTTATTGGTCAGGGACACATTGGGAAACGCCATGCCGAAATGGTGCGCCGTAACCCGGATTGTGAACTTGTAGCCGTGTGTGATGTTCTGCCAAAAGAAAAACTCGGACTCGAAAACCTGGCTGAAAAATTCTACAATTCGCCAGAGGAATTACTGAAAGCACATCCGGATCTCGAAGTGATCAATGTTTGTACACCCAATGGTTTGCATGCTGAACATGCCCTCAAAGCCCTCGATGCCGGCAAGCATGTGGTGGTTGAGAAACCCATGGCGCTCAGTAAATCGGATTGCGAAAAAATTATTTACAATGCCCTGCATCATCACAAAACGGTTTTCTGTGTTATGCAGAACCGCTATTCACCACCATCTGTATGGCTCAAAGAAATAGTAGATAAGAAAATACTGGGCGACGTGTACATGGTACAGCTCAATTGCTATTGGAACCGCGATAGCCGTTACTATAAACCCGGCAACTGGAAAGGAACCCAGGATCTCGATGGCGGTACATTATTCACACAGTTTTCGCACTGGATCGATATCATGTACTGGTTGTTTGGCGATATTACAAACATTCAGGCAAAATTCGCCGACTTCAACCATGGCGACTCTACCGATTTCGAAGACAGTGGCTTTGTAAGCTTCGACTTTGTAAACAGCGGTATGGGTTGTATCAATTACAGCACAGCCGTGTGGAATAAAAACCTCGAGAGTTCGCTTACCATCATTGGCAGTAAAGGCAGTGTAAAAGTAGGCGGGCAATATATGGACCAGGTAGAGATTTGCAATATCAAAGATTACCAGATGCCTGAGCTGGCTCCTGTGAATCCGGCCAACGACTATGGGGCTTACAAAGGCTCTGCCAATAACCACAGCAGCGTAATCGAAAACGTAGTTGATACACTCAAAGGCCGCCATAAAGTAACAACCAATGCCCTCGAGGGCCTTAAGGTAGTCGACATCATTGAACGTATATACGCCCTCCGGCCGGCTAATGTTTTAAAACGCAATCATTAAAAAAAACAGATCTCGTCACTATGAGCATTTATAATAAAATCCTTAAAAAAGAAGCAAAAATTGCTGTTATCGGTTTAGGCTATGTAGGACTTCCTATTGCCCTCGCCTTTGCCAAAAAAGTAAAAGTCATTGGTTTCGATATCAATGAGAAACGTGTCAACATGATGAAAAAAGGTGTTGACCCGAGTAATGAACTTACCAAAGCCGATTTCAAAAATTCGGATATTACCTTCACCCATAAACTCGAAGATCTGAAAGAGGCTAATTTCTTCATCATTGCGGTGCCTACACCGATCGATGAACATAACCTCCCTGACCTGAAACCATTGATCGGTGCATCAACCACCGTGGGCAAAGTGCTGAAAAAAGGCGATTACGTGGTTTATGAATCTACTGTGTATCCTGGTTGCACCGAAGACGATTGCATCCCTGTACTCGAGCAATACTCCAAACTGAAATTTGTAAAAGATTTCAAAGTAGGTTATTCACCGGAGCGTATCAATCCGGGCGATAAAGAACATACCATTACCAAAATCCTGAAAATAGTTTCGGGTTGCGATGCCGAAAGCCTTGATCAGATTTCGAAAGTATACGAAATCATTGTAGAGCCGGGCACACACAAAGCATCGTCTATCAAAGTAGCCGAAGCTGCCAAGATCATCGAAAACACACAGCGCGATGTAAACATTGCCCTGATGAACGAATTATCTATTATCTTCTCACGTCTCAAAATAAACACCTACGACGTACTCGAGGCTGCGGGTACCAAATGGAACTTCCTGAAGTTCTCTCCGGGTCTCGTGGGCGGGCATTGCATTGGCGTTGATCCATACTACCTCACTTACAAAGCTGAAGAACTTGGGTACCATGCACGCGTCATCAACAGCGGGCGTTATGTAAACGACAGCATGGGATTCTATGTGGCTAAAACCTGTGTAAAACGTATCATTGCAGCCGGCAAGAACATCAGCAAATCAAAAGTGCTTGTGATGGGTGCTACATTCAAAGAAGATGTAAGCGACATCCGCAACAGCAAAGTAGCCGATATCGTCAAAGAACTCAAGTCCTTTGGTGTAAAGGTTGAGATCGTTGATCCGCATGCCGACAGCGCTGAACTCGAACACGAGTATGGCTTTGGTCTCAATAAACTGGGCAAAAACTACGATGGTGTCATTGTAGCCGTTAATCATAAAGAATACAAAGCCCTCGACGAAAAATATTTCAAAACCATACTCAGCAACAAAGGTGTGCTCGTGGATGTAAAAGGCATGTACCGTGGTAAAATAAAAGGACTCACTTACTGGAGTCTGTAAGCATTTAAAAAAAAGAAAATCAGCTGCATGAAAATTTTAATTACCGGAGGAGCCGGATTCATTGGCTCACATGTTGTGAGGTTGTTTGTAAACAAGTATCCCGATTATACCATTTACAACCTCGATAAACTCACCTATGCCGGTAACCTCGAGAACCTGCGCGACATCGAAAACAAACCGAATTACAAATTCGTGAAAGGCGATATCGTTGATGCCGGTTTCATCAATGAGCTCTTTGCCAAAGAACAGTTCAATGCCGTGATTCACCTCGCTGCCGAAAGCCATGTCGATCGCAGCATTACCAATCCGCTCGAATTTGTGTACACCAATGTAATTGGTACTGTGAACCTGCTCAATGCAGCCAAAACGCTATTTAAACAGGAGGGGAGTTCCTTCAAACGCTTTTACCATGTGAGCACCGATGAGGTATATGGTTCCCTGGGCGACGAAGGTATGTTTACCGAAACAACCGCTTACGATCCACACAGCCCGTATTCGGCATCCAAGGCCTCGTCAGATCATTTTGTACGGGCTTATCACGATACGTATAAACTCCCATGCGTTATTTCAAACTGTTCCAACAACTACGGGCCCTATCATTTTCCCGAAAAACTCATTCCGCTTTGCATCAACAACATAAAGCATAACCGCAGCCTGCCTATTTACGGTAAGGGCGAAAACGTGCGCGACTGGCTCTTTGTAGAGGATCATGCGCGTGCTATTGATGTTATTTTTCACAAAGCCAAAGAAGGCAGCACTTACAACATCGGTGGCCACAACGAGTGGAAAAACATTGACGTTATTCGCTTACTCTGCCGCATCATGGACAAAAAACTGAACCGCGAGCCGGGCTGCAACGAAAAGCTCATCACCTTCGTTACCGACAGGGCAGGGCACGATCTGCGCTACGCCATCGACTCCACCAAACTTCAAAATGAGCTTGGCTGGAAACCATCCCTGCAGTTTGAAGAAGGCCTCGAAAAAACCGTAGACTGGTACCTGGCCAACGAAACCTGGCTCGAAAACGTAACCTCCGGAAGCTATGCGCACTACTACGAAGATCAGTACGCCAGGCGCTAAACATATATTCTCCTGAAATAAAAAGCCGGTGCAAGCCGGCTTTTTTATTGGGGTGTGCCTGTTGGTGTTATCACCAACAGGGGGTTAACATTTTGTCATGTTAGCGGGAGTGGAGAAATCTCTACCTTCAGCCTAAATTTTGTTGCTTTACAGTATCTTTTTGAAGCTTTTGTTTGAAAGAATCAAGGTGTATAGTGAACCAGAAATGAGCGCATCTTTTATGTTTGTGGCAATCTCTTTGTAGGTTTCTTTAGTCAGGTTTTCAATACCATCCGAACCAGTTTTTGGGTAAATAGTATCTAAAACAATTAATTCATCTTTAACAAAACAGGCGCCTATGCACCTGAAAGAAGCACTTTTTCCCTTATTCATAACACTGTTGGCAACTCTAAATTTATGAAGGCTGTATGTTCCCGATGAGTTGCTTATAATGTCACGAGTTTGATGAAGCTCCTGAATGTTTTTATCGGAAAAATAATCACAAATATCATCCAGTACAGCAGCGTAAGACTTGTTTTTTTGTAAATCAATTAAATGTTTGTAAAATCTATTGGTGAAATAGATTGTCATTTGCGCTTTGCAACTTTTAAGCTGTCAGAGATTATTTTCTGCATTTCTGCATCTAAATCTAATTCAAGGCCGATCTGTCTATCATGAAGTAGCTCTTTTAGGAGATCATTTTCCTGTTTGATGGAAGAGTATGTTGATTTAACTCCGGGATATAAATCAGACTTTCTGACAAGTCTCAAAATCTTAGAAGTAACAACAGTAATTGATTTGATTCCTTCCGGAGCAATATGTGACTGTTTGAAATTCGAAAAATCACGCTCCAATTCAAAACTAAGATTTAATAAAATAGAATGTAAATGAGTCAGGAGTCTATTAAGTTCATTCATTCTGTCAAGTAAGTCATCAACCTGTTCCTGCCAGGTTGCCTTTTGCTTGAATAAGAACTCAGATTGCTCCTTAGCCTTGAGAATTTTAGAATCTATTGTAATAATACTCATAATCTTAGCTTCCCTCAAAGTTATGAAAAAGAATTAGTTTTCCGAAATGTTTCCGTTCATGCGATTGCAGTCATTTACGCCCTTGTTGGTGTTATCACCAACAAGTAAAGAATGTATCCAGCCCTGATCTCCTTATGCCGTTGTTGGTGTTATCACCAACAAGTAAAAACATGTATCCGGTCTTGATCTCTTTGCTGCTTTCTGTATTAAGAGGCCTTGGTAATTTGTGAATAAATGTCCGACTCCTACGGAGCCGTCTATATCATTGTACTGGTTATTAATAATGTTAAGCCCCTCTGGGGCTGCTGTGTGTTGGGTTAGAATGGCGGTCCTTTTTTTAAGCATGAAAGTTCAGGTAAAATGTATGCAATCTCCGGCCCCGGCGGGGCCAGATATTATTAAGTATCATCTGTCAAGCATGGTTCATTGCTCCGTAGGAGTAAAACATAAATATATACTTTACGCCCTTGTTGGTGTTATCACCAACAAGTAAAAAAATGCATACAGCCTTGATCTCTTTGCTTCGTTCTCTATCAGCATAGAAAGAAGGGGAATCAATTATGCATCTGTTTTGTAAGCAGCCCATAGAATAGATTCCTGAATTACGCCCTTGTTGGTGTTATCACCAACAAGTAAAAAAATGCATACAGCCCTGATCTCTTTGCTTCGTTCTCTATCAACACAGAAAGAAGGGTAGGGAATTGGCTTCTCTCATGTTTATGTTATCACCAGCAACAAGAAAGCATCCCCCAAAACTTTACTAAACTTTACTTTTCCCAAGTAGCCTTTTCTTCGTTAATTGTTCCCCAATTCATTCAATTATTAATCCTTTAAAAAAGAAAACTATGGCATCAACATCAGAAACCGGCCATGCCATCAATGTGGCCAACTTCGAAGACCTCATTTCCTTCTGTCAGGGTTTCGGCACTGCTTATAACCCAAGCAAAGCCTCCCTCAAAATCGCACAGCTTCAGGCGCTCCTGGCCTCCGTCAAATCCAGTATGCTCACCGTTACCAACTCGGCAGTAGCATACAATGGTGCTGTAAGTGCGCGAATGCAGGCGTTTGAAGATCTCCGTAAACTCACCCCGCGCCTTGTCAATGCACTCCTTATTACCGATGCGCCGCCCCAGCTCATCAAAGAGGCCAAGGCCACCAAGGCCAAAATTCTGGGCTATCGCCTCAATAAGCCGGCCGTCTCTGCCAAAACAACCAGAACAGCACCGCCGCAAACCGACCCTTTGCCTCCCACACCCCAAACAGTATCTACCTCTCAGGTTTCTTACGATAGTCTGGTAGAGCACTTCGCCAAACTCATCGCCATTCTTGGTTCCGAACCCAGCTATACCCCTAATGAAACCGAGCTCAAACTTACCAGTCTCAATGCACGGCTCACCGCCCTTCAGCAAACCAATACCGATGTGATTAATGCCTATACCGTAGTAAGCAATGCCCGTGTGCTCCGCAATCAGGCCCTTTACGATGCCGCCACCGGGCTTTGCGCCATTGCCCTGCAGGTCAAAACCTACACCAAGGCCACCTTTGGCACCTCCAGCGCTCAGTACAAACAATTGAGCCGTATAGCTTTCAGGGGGCCAAAACTCTAGTTCTTCACCCATCCTCGGGCTGCTCCCGGCCCGCATGGAGGGCTTCTAACCCATCCTTAGCAAGGTTCCCTCCCTCACCACACCATATCGGCTCAGCATCACACAACCTCCGGTAATCATCATACAAGTTCCAGTATGCACCATACAAGTTTCTATCATCGCCATACAAGTTTCCGCCTGTATTATACATGTTTCTAATTGCACTATACAGTCCTGCAATTTCATTGTACAAGCTCTCTATTGCATAACACAAGTTGGCTGTTGCATAACACAAGTCTCCATTTGCACCACCTTATGGGGTCATTGCATGGTCTGAGCCGGGCTTATACACCTTTTGCCTCCGGGGGTTGTTCCTAAACGCTTAACCTGCTGGTTCGGGTATGATAAGAGTACCAATTGAATAGTGGAGCATAGACCCTTATTTGCTTATTTTCTTTACCGGCTTGTTGTGTTTTTTTTCAAGCCGGGTAATTCTTTTATGAATGCTTTGGGCAAGGTTTTCAATCGCCCTGATGTTTCTGTAAAGCAAGTCAAGCTGTTGTTTTTCAGTCATGGTATTAGCATTATAGATAAAGGTAGCACATTTTATTTGATTATGATATATCATAATCAAATAAATCTGAAAAAGATGCAATTTGGTTAGCATCAATGGCTACAGCAAAGGAGAAAGCCTTTTTAGTAAAGGTTGGGAATAACATCGTTCGGATTCGTAAGGAAAAAGGCATTTCTTCCAAGGAATTGGCCGAACACCTCGACATGGAGCCTTCCAACCTAACCCCCATCGAAAAGGGCCGAATCAACACCACACTTCTAACACTTCACAAGATCGCGCAGATATTGGGGGTGGATGTGAGTGAGTTTATGGATTGAGTGTTTTTATTCATGACAATCGAAGAAGTAAATAATAGAATATTGATGCTGGAAACAGCAGCCTTCAAGAATGAATCTGTTGGTAATGCAAGAGGAATCAATATAGAAATACCAGCTCAAGAAAAACGTATAATTACATTCGAAAATTTTCATTTCCTAAGTAACACATTTATAAGAAATGTGGAATTTACCGGGGTAATATCTTTTTTAAACTGCACTTTCTCTGGCCTTCTTTCATTAGAGAATATGATTGTTAATGATGATGGAGACGAACCAGATAACCCCTCTGTTACCTTTGCAGGATGTGATTTTAATGGGAAAAGTGTAGTGATAGTCAATAGCCATTTTGCTGCTGAAATAAACTTTAGTCTAAGTAAGAATATTAGTAGACTTTCGGTAAAAAAATCTAAGTTTGATAAGTTATGCTCTTTTATTGATACTAATATTGTAGCTGGTATCGAAATGGACTCAAATGAGTTTCAGGCATTTGAAATTTATAAACTAGAAGTTGTAACAACTTTAGTTGCGGATTGTAGTTTTAAATCTATTCTTCTGCATAATTCTAAGTTTGACGGCATTTTTTCGTTAAAAAGTTCTGCAATAGAGGGTGAGTTTTATATTACTGATTGTTTCTTTCATAGCGATTTTAATATACGGGGATTAGTAAACTGCGGAGAAAATTCCAAACTGCATATTAATCAATCTTCGTTTGATAAACCAGCAACAATTAATTACAGTGATATAAGTGGTGAATCTAAAGTAAATGATATAAGTGATGAATCTAAAGTAGATGGATTTAGACAATTGTCAATTGGTAGTATTGTTTCAAATAATGTGTTTGAAATTATAGGCAACCCTGACGCGATGCATGTTAATGTTGTTAGGAATATTAAAGTAGCACCGACGAATCGCTTCCAAGGGCAGCTTAAGATAGAGCATCTATCTATTGGTACATTGTATGTCACTGGCGAAAACTACACCGGGAATATTGTTTTGAATAATCTTATGATTGGTGTGAAATTTTTGATGTACAAATTTCTTAACTACTCCAATTTTCAGCTTATTAATATTGACACGAGGGTGGGGGCTTATGATCTTAGTTTTGAGGTTGTGGAGTCTCATTTGGATAAAGTACAATTTATAAATTGTCGCATTGATAAATTTAAAGATTATCTGATCTATAATTCAAACCTGTCCCAAATTCGATCTTCAAATACAAAATGGTTTGATTTCAAGAAGCTTTTTAAAAAAGCAAAAGAAGATATTTTTTTTAGCTTACCTCATAACAAGTTAAATGCTAAAATAAGCATCAGTAAGTTTGATTTTATAGCAAATATGCAAGAAACCTTTCGGCAGCTTAAGCATGCTATGAATAATCAAGGGGATAAGTTCAATGCATTAAACTTCAGAACGTATGAGCATAGTGCGGCATATGAAATGATGAAGCTTGACCCATCAGCTACTTGTAATGATAAACTAATACTGTTTTTTGGTAAAATAAATAACTATGGATTGAGCTGGTCAAAGCCTCTGCTTTGGTGGGGAGTTGTTAATTTAATTATGTCAATTCTTTTAATTACAGTCACTCATAAGGCTGGGTATTGTCATTTCTCAAGTTTCATTTACCATAATAATATTTTCGTTCAACTTTTAAATCCTGTCCATAATCTTGACAATGTATTCTCAAATTCATGCTTTTCAATTGGGAATGCTGCTTATTGGCTAGATTACATTAGTCGCATAGTATCTGGCTTTTTTATTTTTGAGATCATTTCAGCTTTCAGGAAATTTATTAAGAATTAAGAAGGATGGGCCGTTATTACCAATAGGTAAGGGTAATAGTATTTACGCCCTTGTTGGTGTTATCACCAACAAGTAAAAAAATGTATACAGCCTTGATCTCTTTGCTTCTTTCTATATCAAGACAGAAAGAAGGGGTAAACATAAGTGTTTTATGCAACTTTAAAATAGGTAAAAATACTCATGCAAGTATTAGTTATTTGATTTAGGTTTGAAAGTAAAATAACTAAATCACACTTTATGGGAAAGATTCAAGCAATTAAACCAGGGCCGAAGCCAAAAAAAGATGACGGAACAGATGATAGAAGACGGCATGTTGATCCGCCTAACCAACCAAAGCACCCTACTTTGCCACCTCATAAACCTACACCCCCACCTAAAAAGAAATAGGTTTTTACGCCCTTGTTGGTGTTATCACCAACAAGTAAAAAAATGCATACAGTCTTGATCTCTTTGCTTCGTTCTCTATCAACACAGAAAGAAGGGGAATCAATTATGCATCTGTTTTGTAAGCAGCCCATAGCACAAATCCCTGAATTGCACTTTCAGATCAAGAATTTGCCTGTATTTTTCCTTCAGTGGTTCATTTGAGGTATTAAATAATTCGGTGCATTGCTGGTTCAGCTGTTCCAGCCTGTTTTTATTCTCTTCATAGGTTTCATCATCCAGATCACCATCGTCATTTTCCTCTTCCAGTTCGGCTATATCTTCCATCATAAATCCCAGTTCCAGCAGGTGTTTTTCAATCAGGTTCTGAAATTCGGTAGTTTCGGTTTCCAGCCGGGCTATGATCTCATTCAGCCGGGCATCATCGGCATATAATTCCAGCCGGGCCAGCGATTTCGAAAAATTATGTTCTGCCACCTGCATATCTTCTTCTGCTTTTTTCACCTGGCCTTTGGTCTCAAACTCATTCGATTCGATATACATATTATAAGAAGTTTCCAGCCACAGGTAAAAGTTTTCGTAGGCCGATGTAATGGCTGCCTTCAGGTCGGTAAGCAGTAGCATCTGTACCTGGTTTTCCAGTTGCAGATGATGCCTCAGATATTCCGTCTGCCGGTCAAAGTCAGATTTAATGGTTTCTACCTTTGTTGTAATCTCCTCTATATCCTCTTTTGTAGCCACATTTTTCCCTTTTTCCGAAAAATACGACTTAAAAAATATCAGGTACAGGCTCCCCAATAACAGCAGGGCCTGCGTGGCCAGTAAAATCACCTCGGTGTGGTTCATGTGTTACTTGTAATTAGCAGCCTGTAGGAAGTAGTGAGGCTGGGTTTATGGTAAAAAACAAAAAAGCCCCGGAGTATTATATCTCGGGGCTTCTTCTGTTGTCCGACTAGGTCTCGAACCTAGACTCTTCTGAACCAAAATCAGACGTGTTGCCAATTACACCATCGGACAGTGAATTTGTTTCAAATTCGGATTGCAAAAATACTATCAATTTCTGTATTTACAAAAAAAACTAAAAAAAATCCTGCAAAAGCGTTCTCAGGCCTTTTTTCACTAAATTCGCAACTTATCGTACCCTATTTATAACCTCAATATGACGTATAAAAATTTGAACAACATCATTGGCTGGATTGTTTTCGCCATAGCAACAATTACCTATTGCGCTACCATCGAACCAACTGCCAGTTTCTGGGATTGCGGCGAGTATATCGCCTGCGCTTATAAGCTGGAAGTAGGGCACCCTCCCGGAGCACCGTTTTTCCTCCTTCTCGGGCGTTTCTTTTCCCTGCTTGGCGGTGGCGACCCTGCCATGGCCGGTAAAATGATCAATATACTCTCAGCGCTCTGCAGTTCTTTCACCATCCTGTTCCTGTTCTGGAGCATTACCCGCCTGGCTAAAAAAGCCATTGTGGCAAAAAACGAAGAATTCAGCATGGCCAAACAAATTGGCGTACTTGGTGCCGGTATCATTGGAGCTCTGGCCTATACATTCTCCGACTCTTTCTGGTTCTCGGCCGTAGAGGGCGAGGTATATGCCATGTCGTCCTTCTTTACGGCCATTGTATTCTGGGCTATCCTTAAGTGGGATGAGGAAGATGACAGCAACCAAACCGGCGCACTCCGCTGGATCGTTCTCATCTCTTACCTCATGGGACTTTCCATCGGGGTTCACTTACTCAACTTGCTTGTTATCCCGGCTATCTGCTTCATTTACTACTACAAAAAATACAAATTCAGCTGGAAGGGCTTCTTCATTACCGGCATCGTTTCATTACTTCTCCTCGGTGGCATTCAGAACATTATGATCCCGAAAATCGTAAAATTCGCTGCCGATTATGAAATCTTCTTTGTCAATAAAGTAGGCATGGGCTTCAACGTAGGCTCTATCATTTATTTCCTCCTCTTGTTTGTGTCCATCGTTGGTTTCATCATGTACACCATCACCAAAAAAGAAAATCATTACAAGATCGGTTTCTATACAGCTATTGTTTTTGCATTCATTGCATCTATCTCCGGTTATAATGGATTTACCATCATTAGCCGCCTCGTGGTTCTGGGAGCGCTTATCTATGGTATTCACTACCTTAAAACCAAAGGCAACAGCAATACCCTCAACGTTATCATGATCAGCTTCGCCACATTGCTCATCGGGTATTCATCTTTCTTTGTGCTCATTATCCGTTCCCAGGCCAATACACCTATGGACGAGAACGATCCTGAAAATGCCATTACCATGCTATCTTACCTGAACCGTGAGCAGTATGGCGACTGGCCACTGGTTTACGGTCCGTATTACAACGCACCGCAAAAATCTCAAAACGAGTTTAAAGATGGTGAGCCTGTATACGCCAAAGACGAAAAAAATAAAAAATACAAAATCGTTGATAACCGCAAAAATTCTATCCCGGTTTACGACGACGACTATTGCACGCTATTTCCACGTATGTGGAGTCAGCAGCCTAACCACAAAGCCGCTTACGAGTATTGGGGCAATGTGCGCAACCATCACAAAACCAAAATGCGCATGAACGAACAGACCGGCGAAATGGAGCAGGTTCAGATTCCGACCATGGGAGCAAACCTCACCTATTTCATGAGTTATCAGGTTTGGTACATGTACCTGCGTTATTTCTGCTGGAACTTTGTGGGCCGCCAGAACGATATTCAGGGACTCAATGATAATGTACTTGAAGGCAATACCATTACCGGTATCAAAGGGTTTGATGATGCCATGCTTGGCACTGATACTTCTAAAGTACCGCATGCAGCAAGCAACAACAAAGGCACCAATAAATTCTATGCACTCCCGCTTATCCTTGGTCTTATCGGGTTTGTATTCCATGTACTCCGCCGCAAGGGCGATGCTTGGGTTGTAGCCCTCCTGTTCCTGCTTACAGGTCTGGCCATTGTTATTTACCTGAACCAGTATCCGTATCAGCCGCGCGAACGTGATTATGCCTATGCGGCATCCTTCTATGCCTTTGCCATCTGGATAGGATTTGGCGCCCTCGCTATCTTCGACTTCCTTTCCAAACGCATGAACGCTAAAACAGCAGGTATTCTCGCAACCGCTGTTTCTATGGCTGTGCCAGCGGTGATGGCTTCCGAAGGTTGGGACGATCACGATCGTTCACTTCGTACCATGAGCCGCGACTTCGCCGTGAATTACCTCAATTCATGTGCGCCTAATGCCATCCTCTTTACCAATGGCGATAACGATACATTCCCGCTCTGGTATGCCCAGGAGGTAGAAGGCATCCGTACCGATGTGCGTGTAGTCAATCTCAGTTTATTACAAACCGACTGGTACATCAACCAGATGCGCCGCGCCGCCTACGAATCGGCACCGGTACCATTTACCATCCCGGCCGAAAAATATGCGCAGGGCACACGCGATGTTGTCGTACTCGAAAGATCCAATACACCATCATCTATCAAAGAAGCCTTAAACTTTGTGGTATCTGACGATATTCAGAAAGAAAAAATAAATGGCATTTACGAATACTTCCCTTCACGCAGTTTCTACCTTGGTGTTGATTCGGCCCGTGTTATGAAAGAAAAAGTAATTGCTGTGAAAGACACCAACCGCCTCGTGAAAAGTTTCCACTGGTCGCTCAACAACCGTTCATACATTACAAAGAACGACTTAATGGTGCTCGATCTTATTGCACACAACGACTGGTCGCGCCCTATCTATTTTGCTGTAACCACCGGTGGCGATGCTTACCTGGGGCTCGAAGAATATTTCCAGCTCGAAGGCCTTGCCTATCGTTTTGTACCGATCAGAAACACAGAAGAAGAAATGGCGCAGGGCGGACGTGTGAATACAGAAGCCATGTACAACAACATCATGAAGTT
The DNA here is from genome assembly GCA_018267825.1 of Bacteroidota bacterium. GTDB lineage: Bacteria > Bacteroidota > Bacteroidia > B-17B0 > Aurantibacillaceae > JAFDXR01. Next base: position 32,263 of record JAFDXR010000002.1, read on the forward strand.
TGAATGGGGCGGACTCGATAAGCCGGGTGTAAACCTCGATGAAAACTGTGTGCGTATGGCAGCCAATATGCGCGTGCAGATGGCCACGCTGGCCAATGCCCTCATTCAGAAAGGCCAGAAGCAAAAAGCCAAAAAAATACTGGACATGTGTCTCGAAAAAATGCCGGATGAAAACGTGCGTTTTGATGGCACCCTGTTTACTGTCGCCGCCGGATATTACCAGATCGGTGAGACTAAAAAAGCAAACGAACTGTCGCAGCAGATTTTCGGAATCTATGAAAACGACCTGAAAGTATATAACTCTCAGAAAGGAGAGCATAAAGCGGCTTTTGGTCCGGATATGAACCGTTGCAAAGAGATTATGCGTCGTTTTGTGATGCTTACCCAGCAGTTTAAACAAGATGCCCTTACCAAAGAATTTATGGCCCGCCTGTCGGCACTGGTTCCACCGGAAGACCTGATGCCTCAGCAACAACAGCCGGAGCCTGTTCTTCCCTGATTAAAATTGCCGACATGAATATTGTTCGTCCGCCACAGATGCTACGTTCTTTATACAGAGACAGCCTGTGGCGGATGGATAAAACCCGCCCGGAACTTTACCTCACATTCGACGATGGCCCCATTCCCGGGCTTACACCCTGGGTGCTCGATGTATTAAAGGATTACCAGGCCAAAGCCACGTTTTTCTGTGTTGGTGATAATATCCGGAAAAACGGAAATATATTCGAACGTGTGCTGGCCGAAGGACACCAGGTAGGAAACCATACCTATAACCATCTCAAGGGCTGGAAAACCAAAACAGCTGATTACTTACACAATGCCGGGCTTTGTCAGCAATACACCCAAACAGCTCTTTTCAGACCGCCATACGGACGCATCAAAAAATCGCAGTACCGGGCCCTTAAACAGCACTATACCATGGTGTTCTGGGATGTGCTCAGCTATGATTACGACCGCTTTACCCCGCCCGAAACCTGTTTACAAAATGTGATAAAATATACCCGCAACGGCAGCATCATCCTGTTTCACGATAATATAAAAGCCGAACAAAATATTAAATTTGCATTGCCCCGTTTTTTGGAGCATAGTTTGAAATTAAATTATACATTTACAAGACTCTAACTTTACAGCCCGATGAAGCCGATCCTGTTTATAGCAGCCACCTTAATAGTTTTAGTTACGGCATGCCATGCACCTTCACCCGAAGTTACTGCCACGTTTAAAGTATGGGGTAACTGCGAAACCTGTAAGAAAACCATCGAAGAAGCCTCAAAACTCGGCGGTGTGAAAGAGGCCAACTGGAATGTAGATTCAAAACTCATGACGGTGAAGTACGATACCACCAAGGTAAGCCTCGATGCCATCGAACAGAATATTGCCAAAGCAGGTTACGACAATGATAAGTACTTTGGTGATGATTACGCCTATGGCAAACTCAAAGAATGCTGCCAGTATGAGCGTAAGCCATACGAAATGAATTAACTCCGTTTTTTTTCTACCTTTAAGTCTTAAATTACTTACCCGGGTGAATTTTATTAGGACTTATACAATCTTTTTGTCGTGCTTTTTATTCTCTGTTGCTTTTTCACAAAGCGATCTCCCTGAAGACATTCGTACACTCAAAACCGATTCCGAAAAAGTTCATGCCCTGGTCGGGATGTCTCTTGGCTTCAGCAACAACAATTTTAAGCAATCCATGCAGTATGCTCAGATGGCTTACGATCTGGCGCAGAAGAAAAAATACATGCTCGGCATGGACCGTGCCATCAATGCCATGGCCGATGCCTATTGGTACCATTCCGACTATGAACGTGCCCAGGAATATTATTTCAAATCCTATAAGCTCAACGATTCTATTCACGACCAACGGGGCATTGCCTATGCCATGTATAACATCGGCTGGATTGCCTGTGTGCAGAAACATAATTTCAGTGAAGACCATTACCTCTATACATCATCGCGCATTTACCACCAGCTGAACGATACCGATGGCATTATCCGCATTGCCAATGCCCTGGGAAGCTACCACAGCGAACACTTTAAGGCCACCAACCAGAAACCGTTTTTCGATTCGGCCCTGCATTATTTCAGTGAGGGGCTGAAACTTTCAGAGTTGCCGAATTACAGAACGAAGAAAGGAAACTTTGTGTCGAACATGGCCGATCTCTTTGCCGAAGCCGGCGATTATAATACTGCTATTTTTTACAACGACCAGGGTACTGCCATACACATAGCCATGCACGATACAGCTACAGTGATGATGAATACCAATAACAAGGCAAATTATTTCTCCAGGCTGAACCGCTGCAAAGAAGCCTTACCGCTTTACCACTCCGTGCTCGACTATTGCATCAAACACGATATTAAAGATCTGCGGGCTTCGGCCCTCAAAGGCCTCTCGGAATGCAGCTATGCCTTGGGAAACTATAAAGATGCCTACGACTATTTCACACAGTTTAAGATTATTGAAGACACGCTCGATCAGCAGATGTATGCCACCAGCATGCAGCAGATGCAAAGTAGCTATGAATTGGGAAAAGCAGAGACCGACATCAAGGAACTTAAACAGATCAGCGAAATACAGGAGCTTAAAAACAAACAGAACGGATATTTTATTTTCATACTCATTGGTGTAGCTGTGGGTGTGCTGGTTGTGGCAGGGCTTCTCTTTCGCCAGAACAAGCTGAAGCAGCAGGCAAACGTGCTGTTACAGGCGCAAAAAAATGAGATTTCGGAAAAGAAGCGTGAAATAGAAAACAGCATTCAGTACGCCAAAGGCATACAGAATGCCATTTTGCCGCCCCTGGAAGAACTGAAACAGGTATTCCCCGATAGCTTTGTGTTTTACCAGCCCAAGGATGTGGTCAGCGGTGACTTTTACTGGTTTCAGAAAACCGATGAACACTTCTACTGCATTGCGGCCGATTGTACAGGACACGGCGTGCCGGGTGCCCTCATGAGTATTATCGGCGTTGATAAAATTGTACAGGCCATCTTCGAAAAAAAGATCTTCAAACCCAACGATATTCTCTCTTTCCTGAACCGTGAAATAAAACAGGTGTTGAAACAACACAGCGACGAAGCCAAGCAGAAAGACGGGATGGACATTGCCGTGCTTCGTTTTAACCTCAAAGACCACAGCGTCGATTTTGCAGGAGCCAACCGCCCCCTGCTTATTGTGCGCGGCGGCGAAATGATTGAGGTGAAGCCAGATAAGATTGCCATCGCCGGCATTACACCGCCTGACCAGGAATACAAATTAACCACGGTGCCGCTTCGTTCAAAAGACAGCATCTATATTTTTTCCGACGGTTATGCCGATCAGTTCGGAGGGGATAACGGAAAAAAATTCATGACCAAAAATATGAAGGAGCTCTTTGTCAGCATTGCTTCCCTGGGCGCGAAGGAGCGCGGGGAGAAAGTAAAATCAACATTCTACAATTGGAAAGAACCATACGAGCAGGTAGATGATGTGCTGGTGATAGGAATTAACCTGGCGTAAGCGAATTATACTAAAGCTATAAAAGAAAAACCCCGGCATCGCCGGGGTTTTTTATATAAGATCTGTATCTGTGAAAATTATTCAGTAACGATCACCAGGTATTTTGAAGCAGACCAGAAATCATCAGGGTTTGTGATCTCGATACGTTCCACGGTTTTGTCGCCTACCAGTTTATAAGAGCTGCTTGGGTGAGTCGATAATAATTTAGCTTTTTTAGCACCAATGGTAATGCTGGTTGTAGTGCTTACATCCACTTTGGTGAAATAGTCTTTGTTGAAATCAGCTTTTAAAGTAGTTGATTTACCCAGGCCGATAAAACCACCTTCTTTGGTAGTAACGCCTTTTTCTTTTAATTCTTTGGCAGTACCGATTGCATAATAGGCTGTATTCAGTTTTTCGGTTTTTGCAGAGCTTTCAGCAGTTACTTCTTCGTAGTTTGCCTGCAGGTTGCTCATGTCAATATTTTTGGCTTCCAGTTCAGCTTTCAGGGTAGCAATTTCGCCGTCTTTAGACTCGAGTTGAGCCTGTAATGTAGCAATCATTTGCTCCAGGCCTTCCAGTTTCACATTCGACTCTTTCAATTTTTTGCTTAAAGAACCAATGCGGTTTTTGTTTTTAGCCATCATGTCGTAAATCGCCTGGATATCTTCTTTAATCTGATCTTCCTTGCTTTTTACATCGCCGGTTTTAGAAGTTGTGCTGACGATTTTTTCTTTTTCCTTGATGGTATTCAGGTTATCCTGAATTTCGTTGAATGCTGTTACGAAGTCCTGGATAGCTGCTTCTTTTTCAGAAATAGTAGCATCCTTTTTTGAGTTCTCAGTCGATAAGCTGTCAGCCAGTGGATTTGCTTCTTTTTCGCTACCACCTGTACAGGCAGTAAATAAGGTTGATACCGATAACAATAAGCCGGCTGCTAATGTTTTGAAAATTTTCATAGGATTGATTTTTATAAGTTTAATTAGTTTGTGGTTTTGTATAGAACAACACAGCTGGTTGCTATATGTTCGCAAAACTATAGATTAATACCACGACGGCTTAATGGTAACCTTAAAATTCACATTTTTTAATAAAAACAGGGCTTATTTTTTACGCACCAAACCGTAGTAAAACCCGAATCCGAACGATAACCAGCTCATATTCCAGTTGTTACTGTAACTCTGGTAGCCCAGCCATTTATCCATATAGGGGATAGAGGGGTCAAACCTGGCCATGCTGTATGTGTATGAAATGTGTGCGCCGATCGCAAAATTGTCTTCCACCAGGTAATAGAAACCGATGGTTGGCTCCAGGAAAGAGGTGGTAAACTGAGGCGGTGTGCTCCGGATCAGGGTGTCGGATTTCGGAACCACATTGGTGTATTTATTGAACGAATAGCCGGCATTGATAGAAAATGTGGCATAACTGTTCTCGGCATAAAAGCGGTCGTAGCCGATATTGAGAAAGCCGTTGTGCACCTGCATTTTGGTGTAGATATTCTTTTGCTTGAAATAATCCTGTGCCTTCATCAGGGCATTTTTATAACCTACACCGATATGAAAATTGCTGAACAGCCTGACATTGACAGAAGCATTGCAATCATACAGTCCCAGGAAAGAGGTGCGGAAGGCCCGGCTCGAAGTCACTTTGGGGATACCGATATGGGCTCTTATGGAGAAACGCGGCAGTATTTTCTGTTCCTCCTGGGCCTGCAGGGTTCCCAGAATAAAAATGAATATGATCGGATAGAGGAACCTCACTGGTTAATAAAACGCGTTAGTTAAAGATATATTGTTTTTGCAAACTATCAGCATGTATAGCGCATTTTAATGTGCGGAATATCGTCTTCGGGATATACCTCGCCCTCTGCTACAAAGCCCAACTCCGAATAAAAACGTTTGAGGTAAAGCTGGGCTGAAATAACAATCTGATCGGTCTGATACTGTTTCAGTATGTGCTGAATGCTGTATTGCATGATCTCCCGCCCGTAGTTCATGCCCCTGGCCGAAGGATGTGAAACCACGCGGCCTATAGAGGCTTCAGGATACGAATGTCCCGGAGCCAGCAGCCTCGTGTATGCCACCAGGCGCTTCCCGTCAAAACCCAGCACATGAAGGGCTTCCTGGTCTTTATCGTCCATATCCAGAAACACGCAGTTCTGCTCCACCACAAATACCTCGCTGCGCAGCTTCAGCAGCTCATATAGCTCGGTGTTGCTGAGCTCGTTAAACGTACGTGTAAATACCCGGAGCATGAATTCAATAATTACCAATGGAGAGCATGACCAGTGTACAGGCTTCTACCGTCTCTATGCCGTTTTTACGGGCCAGGTCGGCCAGTTCCGCGTTTTCGGTACCCGGATTAAACACCAGTCTTTTGGGATGCAGGGATATAATATAATCGTACCAGGCAGGCTGATTGGCAGGGCCTACATAAAGCGTAACAGTATCCACATCCTGAAATACGGGTCTGTCCGTGATAATATCGAGGTCTCCGATCCTGCCGGCACGCATGCCAACCGGAAATACAGTATGCCCGTGATTCAGGAGGCTTTTTGTAGCTCTGAAGCTGTATCGTTCTTCATTAGGCGATGCACCGATCACAACTGTTATCTTATTCGACATAATTCAATTCCTTTCCAAACGTTTCTTCTAAAAAATAAAGTGAAATGAACGCGATACCAAGTACAATCACACCTGTATAGATCGTGGCCTCCAGTTTATTGCCCACCAGTGTGAGCAGCAGGGCTGTAAGCAGGGAAATAACCGTGGTGGAGCCGCGTACAAAATTAGGCGCTGTAGTGGTGGCCGTAGCACGTATGTTAGTGCCGAAAAGCTCCGAAGCCGTGCTGATAAACACGGCCCAGTATCCGGTGGCAAAACCGATAAAACCTACCACCGAATAAAATACAGTAACCGATGTGGCCGCCACCGTAAAGTAAAGCACAATGCCAATCACGGTGAGCAACAGGAACAGCAGCAGCGATTTCTTGCGGCTGCGCAGCTTCTGGCTTATAAGCCCCGAAACCACATCGCCAACCGTAATGCCGGCATAGGCATACATGATCGAATTGCCCGAAGTAATAAGGGGGTTACCTTTTGCATCCATAAGACCCATGAGTTTACTGAGCTCCGGCGAAAACAGGATCAGGGAACCCATCACATACCATACCGGCACAGTTACCAGAATGATGTTGATGTATTTGAAAAAGCGTTTGGGGCTTGTGAAGAGCTGCAGAAAATTTCCGCGCGATACCTTTTCTTCCTTCACGGTTTTGAACATGCCCGATTCATACACGCCGATGCGCAGAATAAGCAGGGCGAGTCCCATACCACCGCCGATGTAAAAAGAGGTGCGCCAGTCGGAAATGATATTCCCCATAAAGCCGGCCACCACCGCACCGAACACGCCCACTGTTGCCACAATCATGGTGCCCACGCCACGCCTTTCCTTACTCATGCTTTCGCTCACCAGGGTAATACCGGCTCCCAGTTCGCCGGCCAGGCCGAAGCCCGAAATGAAACGAAGTACCGCATAGGAGTCGGTATCGTGCACCATCCCATTCAGAATATTGGCAATGGAGTAGGTGAGTATGGATCCGAATAATACAGACAGGCGGCCTTTTTTATCGCCCAGTATCCCCCAGAAAATTCCGCCGAACACCATGCCCAGCATCTGCATATTGAGCAGGTATTTTCCGTATACGTCGAGCATGGGTGCAAAAGCCACTTTAGCATTGGCAGGATTTACAAAAGGGTATTTACCCAGAAAAATATCTGTAAGGCTGGCACTTCGCTCCACGCCAAAAAGCAGGAGGTCGTAGATGTCTACAAAATAGCCAAGGGCCGCAACAATAATCAGTTTATTAATTGCCTTCGATGTGTTCTGCTCCATACAGGTTCCCTGCGTTTCTTACTGTTTTACAAACCGGGTTGTATACTGTTTCGAATCGCTGCGTATAGTCAGAAAATAAACTCCGGCAGGTATTTGTTCGCCAAAAGAAAGCGTATACGTATTGTTCTGCTCCTGCATGTTCACTGCCACGGTATGCCCAAGCACATCGGTCATGGTTACTGAGCTTACCGTTTCGTTTAGGGTAAACTGTACCTTGTTGTTGGCAGGATTCGGAAATAAGCGTACACTGTGAACCGATTGTTCATCAATGCCAGTATTGAGTTGCAGGTAATTGTGCGCTGCACAGAAATTCGGGATGCCCCAGCCGTATTGATTGTCGGGGTTCGACGATTTGCTGGCCGTAGCCTTAATGGCCTGTAAGATCTGCATATTGGTTTTGCTTGGGTGTGCCTGCCATAAGCAAGCTACAGCACCTGCTGCCACAGGGCAGGCAAATGAAGTACCATTTCCCGAAAAGAAATTGAAACCCGGTCCGCACACATAAGTGCCTTCGCCCATGGTTGAAACATCCGGTTTAATGCGGCCATCAGCTGTAGGACCTACAGAACTGAAACTGGAATGAAGCCCGCCGCTGTTTACCGAACCTACCGTACAGATGCTATCGGCATCAGCCGGTACACCTACAAAGTTCCATGAGCCTCCGCCTTCGTTGCCGGCGGCATTGAGCATAAACATGCCTTTGCGAACCGCCATCGTGGCGGCGATAGAAGCCACCGATGTTTTTCCGTTGAGGTCGGCATATGTATGATTCTGCGAACTGATATCGAATGTAGTATAGCCCAGGGAGGTTGTGCATATATCGGCACCTACACTGTCGGCATATTCTGCGGCGATCACCCAGTTACACTCCTCAATAATTTTTTCAGAGGTTGCGTCTTCGCTGCGAAACAGCCATACCTTGGCTTTAGGGCCTGTACCGATCAGTTGTCCCGGTGTGTTTCCGGCAATGCAGGAAAGCACCATGGCGCCGTGTGAGTCGTCTTCATAAACCGATGTATTGCCTGCCACAAAATCGTAGGTTCCCAGAATCCGGCTTTCATTACGCAGGGAGTCAAACACCTGGTTTACATCGGCCTGGTTGAACCCATCATCAATAATGGCAATGGTCATGTTCTGTCCGCGATAGCCCAGGTTATGCAGGCAATCGGCCCCGATCTGGTTTACCTGGGTATAGGCCGGACCGTAGTTATAACCGGTGGTATTTGTTGAAGAAAGTTTCTGAACGCTCACCGTAGGAGTATTCAGTACATCGGGGCTCATTTTGGCAACGCGGCCTACAGGAGCGCTGCTGAGCACGCAGGTCAGGCTGTTTACCGCATTGAGCACCGTGGTATTCGGGATCAGTACAATGGCTGCATTGTGCCAGCGCGAACGCTGAAGCACCGTAGCGCCGGTGGCATTTACCTGGTTAATATAAGTCTGGTTTACAGGAATATCGGTCATGTCGACGCTGATGCCCTGGTTGGTACGGCGTTGTACCGACTTGGGCGATAAAAACGCTGTGGGATTCGATACCGAAAACGGTGAGCCGTTCTTGTCGGTAAAGCGGATCCAGTATTTGGTGATCTGGGCCTGCGATACCTGTATAAAACAGCTGAGGCAGAGGGCCAGGGTGAGCAGACTGAGTTTGGTGTAGTGTTTAGAGTTCATATGCTTTTGATGGTGTGTGTGTTTATTCATAACCGTGGGTCACGTAGGTTAACTTATACTTGACGCCCCGCACAATCCGGTCTTCTACCTTTACGCCAACCGGTATCGGCGACAGATCCGAATAGAGGTCCTTGATCTCGCGATACACCAGGCCCACGCCTTTTGCGTATTTTTCGATATAGTACTCGCGGTGTATCTGGTTTATCTCTTTATCGTCTTTCTGCTCCACATACAGCACATTATCGAAAGTGGTGCCGTTGATCGTTTCCTTGTTATTGATATAATTATACTGGTAATCCCATTCGGGGTTGGTGTTCCGGGCATTGCCGTTCCAGCTGGCATCCTGCTTCACCGGGAAGGCCAGCTTTACAAAGCGTACATTTTCCTCCACTACCTCGGCTGTGGTCTGCGTTTTATTGACCTCCCACACATCCTTAATGGTCCAGCTCATGGCGCTGTAGGGCACATTGGGATTGTATTTTTTGATGTAACGCACCATGCGTATAGCCGCACGGCCCTCATTATCCGTGTATTGTTCTTCCAGCTTCTCTTTAATCTGGTAGTGGTAGTAAACGGTATCGTGTTTAAAGTCGTCGTATATCGTCGAATCCACATTGTAAATGATGTATTTGCCCAGTGTGGTCGGGTAATAATCATACCCGACATCGGGAGGGGTCTCCGTTTTTTTCTTATGACACGAAAAAAAGACACCAAGCACCAAAATAGCGACTATGTGGAGCAATAATCTGATAGCTAAAATTACTGATAATTAATGAGTAAATCAACGCCAATAAAATTAACTTTGCGCCTTATATATAAATCTTATGGCAGACTTTTCGAAACATAAATTTGGCACCAAGGCGATCCATGCCGGTGCCGATCCTGATCCATCCACAGGGGCTATTATGACCCCTATATTCCAGACTTCTACCTACGTGCAGGAGTCGCCGGGCAAAAACAAGGGTTATGGCTATGCCCGCGGTAAAAATCCCACCCGCGAAGCCCTGCAGAAAAACATTGCCGCCCTCGAGAACGGAAAACACTGTGTGTGCTTCAGCAGTGGTATGGGCGCAACAGACGCCGTAATGAAACTTCTGCGCCCGGGCGATGAGGTGATCACAGGCGACGATCTCTATGGAGGTTCTTACCGCATGTTTACCAAGATATTTGAAAACTACGGCATCAAGTTCCATTTTATAAACCTGAGCAATGCCGACAACATCAAAAAATACGTCAATGCCAATACCAAACTGATCTGGGCCGAAACGCCTACCAATCCTACCATGCAGATCATTGATATTGCGGCCTGCTCAGCCATTGCCAAAGCGCATAACCTGATCCTGGCGGTAGATAATACCTTTGCTTCGCCATACCTTCAGAACCCGCTGGCTCTGGGTGCCGACATTGTGATGCACTCCGTAACCAAATACCTGGGCGGACACAGCGATGTGGTGATGGGAGCCCTCGTGATGAACGACGATAAGCTGCACGAGCAATTATACTTTATCCTGAACAGCTGTGGCGCCAATCCAGGCCCTATGGACAGTTTCCTGGTGATGCGCGGCATTAAGACCCTGCATTTGCGTATGGAGCGCCATTGCTACAACGGGCGTAAGATTGCCGAATACCTCAAAACCCATCCGAAGATCGAGAAAATCTACTGGCCGGGCTTTACCGATCATCCGAACCATGAGATCGCCAAAAAACAGATGCGCGATTTCGGGGGGATGATCTCCATTGTATTGAAAGGCGCTTCGCTCGAAGATACATTCCGTATAGCCTCCTCTTTCCATGTATTCTCTCTGGCCGAATCGCTGGGTGGGGTAGAGTCGCTGGTAAACCATCCGGCTACCATGACGCATGCCTCCATACCAAAACCGGAGCGCGAAAAGGCCGGTGTAGTCGATAACCTGCTGCGCCTGAGTGTGGGTGTAGAAGATGTGGAAGACCTGCTGGAAGACATCAAACAGGCACTGGGATAATATGACTCTTTATGATGTAAAAGCCCCGTTGATTTTCAGCGGGGCTTTTTTTGTGGGAGGTAATTATAATGCCCTTCATTCGAGAGGTATTCCTGACCTTACTTTCTCTTTTTATAGAACATATATACAGGAACACCGGGTCCTTCGTCTCCGAGTTCCCAAAACAACTTATGGTCGATGATTACAATATCCAATGTTTGTGGCGATGATTTGGTTATTTTAGTATCGTTTTGATCCATGATGAGTTTGCCATTTTTGTATTCCCAGGTTCCACGGGCATACCGGCGTGGCTTTGTGCCCTCAAACGGTTTCCGGTTTTCCTTATAAGTCCCATCTTTATAAAATATATATTGCCAGCTTTTAATTGCGAAGACATGTTTCTTAATCGTATCGCGGTATCCAAATGCCCACTTTCCTACGAAATAGGAGGAGGTGATCTTTGAAGTATCATTCTGGCTGCTTACATCGCGTGGAATGAGAAAAAGCATTGAAAGTAAAACAACAGATATGTGGGGAAATTTCACTGGCAGCATAATTTAAGATATCAATTTCATAGTTTATTACCGGATCGCTTCATAATAGAGTACGATAGCGCCTGAATCAAAAGTCTTTGTTTTTAAGAGCCTGAAAATGCTTCTGTCATTTATGCTGTCGAACAGGGGCAGGCCTTTACCTTCCAGTATGGGGTGAATACAAAGCTGAAACTCATCAACCAGGTTGAGGTTCATCAGCTGAATAATCAAACTGCGGCTGCCGATTAAAATATCTCTGTCTGCCTGTTGTTTGAGCGCTGCAACTTCCTTTTCAGGTTCCTGTGTGGCGAGTGTCGCGCTTTCCCATTCTGTGTTTTTGAGGCTGTGCGAAAAAACAATTTTCGGTATTCTGTCAATCGACCGGGCAAAATCGTCCAGCGATTTTTGACCCGAAGGGTTTTTCAGCAGTGCTTGCCAGAATTGCATCAGCTCATAAGTTGTGCGCCCATATAATATAACCCCTGCCTGGTCTATCAGCTCAGCATAATGCTCGTGCAGCGCCGCATCGGGAATTCCCGTTGTGTGTTCGCAAATCCCGTCGATGGTCATGTTTATGGCTGCAATTACTTTTCTCATGATAATTTATTTTATAAAAAACCGCTGAAAATCAAAGGTTTTTTTTGCGATGTCTTTTCATAAGCAGAAGTTTCTCCTTATCCGATATTGCAAGTTTATAATACATGAAGTTGTCACCCCGTTTTATAGCGTAATACCAATCTTTTTTATCTACGAAAGCATTGATATGCGAGAAACAACGAATAAGTTGGTTGCCATTTTTTTCTGTCCAAATAGTCTCAGAAAACTCATAATCCGCTGGTTCATTGTATGAGGAACAGCTTGTGAGGAAAGCTATGAATAACGGAAATAGTATTTTCTTTTGCTTCATCGCTTATGTATTCACTTATGTCTTTGTTACGTATTAAACTGCTGCATTAACTCACATTATGCGCTATAATTATCTATTTGCAAAGAGTCGCACTACGTGAAATTCCCTGTTAAGCATCAGGTACCACACGATTCAGACTTTATATAATTGGTTCAGTTCTCTGTTTCCCTGATTTCGCATGTCAGAAGCCTTTCTATAGGTTTCCAGGCCGGCTTACGCACAATGTAATACAATGCAGTATCCCTGTCTGGCTTTAATGTAATCTGTTCAGGCCTTGGCAACCTGGCCCGGTCCAGAACGCCTGTTATTTCCATCGGGCGAAAATGGTTCTCTTCAGTCCAGCCGGGAAGCTTTTCCATGTCTTCCACATAAATGTCCATGCCACGATAGCTGAACCACCAGTAGCCATTCATACTCATGGCCAGTCCTCTCAGTTTAACGGGCATTCCGATCTGGTCTTTTAAATGCACAAGTCCCGGTACACCATCTCTTACATTATAGATGTCGCCCGACTCTGTTTGTTCAATTTTTCCGTACACTTCCACAAGCTTACCGGTTTCCGCTTTTGTCCATTTTCTGGAGCCCATCAGTTTTAATTTCCCCTTTGGGGTGTTGATATATGCGGTATCGTTTTGGTTTGTTGCTATGCCCGATAATAGTGCCACACGCCCTATAAACATATCGGGGGTTTCGACAATGGGTTTTATTTTTTTACCTGAGAGCACGATCAGTTTATTCTGAAAATAAAACCCGGATGTCTGCAGGTCTATATCGGCTTCTTTATATGCGTCGGGCGGAACTCCGACAAATGCGCCTGTTTCGTAAACCCGCAACTGGTATGTAGAGTCTTTCTCCGGTTGTGGAAGGCTGCCGTTGCCGAATTTGCCGAAATAAGGCGAAAGGGGGATGGTGAGGGGTTCCTGGATAGCTGAATCGTTGATACTCTGAACAGTCAGGTTAAGTCCGCTATTGTAGCCTTTGGCATGCTGGTCTGTAATAATACCCCGTACGCTTAAAAGCGTACCAAGGGGTTTTCCTAACTGGCCTATTATTTTTTTCTGTACTTTATGATCTGTGATTTGTACCTCGGGTATAGTGTTTTGCGAAAAACAGAAATTACCTGCCCGAAATAGCATAGCAATCATAATGAAGCAGGATATTATGTCTTTCCTATTGTTCGAAAAGTGTTTCATGGTAGCCCAAAAAATTTAATGAACAGAAAACGTTTTTCAGAGTGTTTTGCATCTATACCCGCAACTGTTTATGCCTAAGTTAGCTTTTTTTAGTGAGCGGCAAATTTAAAATCGTTTGAGTTTATTGGCTGTTGACCACTGTTTTTTTATTTTCAGAAACACACCTTGATTGTCCGCATAAACAGTTTATCGAGTCTTTTATATGAGCAAAGTGCCATGAACGCTGAAATATTTGTTTAACCCTCCCGAGATTTTTGACAGAATACGGACAAGGGAGATTCAACCATAATATTTGTTTGTCGGCCTTGATAACATAGTCGTTTGTATAAGTCAGGCCGGGAGAGTTATCGTGGTAGTTTGATGCTTTGTTGAAATATATACCCGAAGCGTCTTCTTTTAATGCGGCAAATGCTTTGTTAAGCGAGAGTGTATCTGGGTACCTGGCCTGAATTACATGGAACCTTAGCAAGGAGCGTTGTTTGCCCGGGTAGAAATTAAATTTCAGCAGAAGGGTATTCTGATTCAGTAAATAACTATAATATCCGGTTTCGGTAGGCGTTTTTTTTACTGTATCTATGGTCAGGTCGAGTACAATTTTTTCGTCGGCTATTACCGACAATAAAGAGTCTGCAAGCGATTTAAACATAATGTAATCGAAGTCCGGATATACAATGGCTTGTTTGGCATCGCTAATAACCTTATCCGGCTTTTCCGACACCGTATCTTTGGCAATAGCATGGCCCTGCCGTTCCGTTTTTGTGGAACAACCGGCAATGAACAATAGAATTATATAATAAATAGGTTTCATTGGCGCCTCTTTGTCTGTAGTTTCTATCAGCAACTCAAATTATTGAGAGGTTTTTCGGATAAGTACTTTATGGTCCAGGATCCAAAGCCCTCCATGGGGAGCTGTGCCATAATACAAATCACAATCTCCATGATAACTTGTATCGCTTCTCAGTAATTCTTCCCTTACATTTTTGTCGAGCCACTCAAAATTAAATTCTTCTTTTTTAAGCTTCGGCGAATCATGCCCCGGTTCTGTGTATTTAGTCAGATCATAATCTGCATATTTTTTTCCCACCAGTCGCCTGAAAGTCAATGAGTCAAAATAAAGCACTGCTTCCAGGCAATAATCGGATGGCCCGGCAACTGAAAGCCTTTGGTTTTCTCCTGAATTATCCACTACAGTGTATTTGAATTTCGCAGCCCTGGGCCTGAATAATGAGAGATCGATCAGTTTTGCAAGTTTTGCTGTGTCGCTTGAAACAGTTGATGAGATATTACTTTTTGTATCTGTTTCCGGGTTTTGCCTGCACGAACAAAATGAAATGAGCAAACCAAAAACGAATGCATGGAGCTTTAACATGTTGTAAATTGTTTTCTGTGATACACCCACACGGGCTTACACCTAAGTTAGCTGTTTTTATTGAGCTGCAAAAATGTCTCAAAAGAACCCTACCTGTAAAAAGGCGAACCCTTCATTCAACCAATGTTGGTGATTTTTGTTTAGTTGCCATCAAAATCCGGTGGAACGAATTTAACTTTTTCTTGCCGGACCGCCGGAATTTCGGGAAACTCTTTCCGGTAAAGCTTTGTTATTTGCCGGGTGTAATGCATTATTTCAGAACTGTCGTTTGTATTTACACCTTTCATGTTTATGAGAAAACCGAGTAGTTTTTCAGAAGGGTTAAACGCGCTGGTGTATTTACCCGTCTGGAGATACACTTCGGCTTGCCCCAGGCTGTCGATAAAGCCAAAAGTCGGGTTATCGTATGGATGTGGGTTTTTAATAAATTCTGCTATGGAGGTATTGTTCTTAAGAGAAGCGAAATTTACCTGTTTCAGGAGTGCTTTCAGGGAATCGACCTGTCCCGGGCTTAGTTTATAGGTAGTTACCACAAATTTCGATGAGCTATAAAGGCCAAGCGAAATCAAGGTATCTGAGCGGAATTGGAAGCTATGAAGCACCTGTAATTTGCTAATGGTGTCGTTTTGCCCGGAGCCAAAACTGAAAGCAGAAAAAACGCGGACCTCCGGACGAAATGCTGTATCGGCTGTCTTATGACTTGAACAGGATCCTAAAACAAGACAAAGAAATATAAAGATGATGGGCCTCATTTAATGGTGGAATGTATTTGCATCTATACCCGCAGATGTTTGATCTAAGATAGCTGTTTTCCAGTGAGTCACAAAAGGGTAGGGTAGTGTCGCTGGTAAACCGCCCAGTTACCATGACCCGTGTGTTCGATTATGAAAATCGAGTGCGGAAAAGCCAGGTTTTGTAGGATACTTATCTACTATTGATTAATGTTTTGGTATTTCTGGATCCTCAATGTCTTCATTACTAATGCCCAAGTTTAAATAAGCACGATTAATGGCCTGCGATGCTATATCTAATTTCTTATCTCTTGGGTGAAGTATTATTGCGTTTTTTATTGAGCTTTTAAGTTCTTTAAGTTTATGTTTCTTTTCTTCTTTGTCTTTTACCCATTTTTTTATGAAATTATAATTGCCACCACAATATATGTGGTAGATATGCGGGTCATCTTTTCCAATAGTAACTATAAGTTTTTTCGCTAGTTCATCGGCTTTTTCTTTATATGCAAAAGCGTGCGTGTAGTCTGTTACAATACAACTTTTTTTGTAAAACAAATTACATTTGGCATTTTGAATAAAATAGTCTTTACCTGATAATGATTCAGCTTGATTTAAGTAATTTTCAGCTAGACTCAAATCACCCCCCACTCCTTCTACTTCTAAAGATCCATATTGTAGCCAAAATTGTGGATCATCATTAAAAAATGAATTAATAGAGTCATAAACTTCTCTTGCCTGATTAATGTCATTTCGAAACCTCTGATATAGTGTTTGATGATTTATTAATGATTTGTATAAATTGAATTTTCTTGTAGCTCCTTGCGAGTTCTTAAGTTCTGGGGCCAATATTGATAAAACCCTAATATAAGCCTCCTTTATAGACTCTAAACTAGCACAATGTTTAATGATATAATCCGCTAAAATTCTATGACGTAGCATGAATTTATCTCTGTTACTGCCGACCCACATAATAGTACCACTCAAAATAGTGTTTAAATAATATAAAGAGACGGAGTGCGGCTCTTTAGAGAAGCCTATGAAATCTTGCTTTGTGTTTGTATAACCGAGTTCGGTATTTAATGCAATACAAATACATAGTAATTTTGCTTCCTCAGGGTTTATTTCTTCGTACTCATTTTTAATAATTTCATTAAAGCTTCTACCGTTGGTAGCCTCTTTCATTGCTATTAAAATTTGTTTTTTTGACCTGTATTTAAATTCCCAAAATCTTCTTTCCGGAGTTAATCCTTTTAATATGCCTAGCAAATTATTTGCATCCAATTTTGCTATTAAATTGTTTATTTCAATGTCATCCAGATCATCAATATTATAATTGAAATGATCAACAATATCACTATCAATAATTGAATTCAGTTTATCATGGTGGTTTTTTCTCAATGAAACAATAATAATGGGAGGTTTCTCAAGATTATTTAAAGCTTTAATAATGTTGGGAAGTTGAGGGATGGCATTTTTTGCATTATCAAAGATTAGAATAACCCTCTCTTTAATACTTTGTAATACCTCGGTAATATGCTCAAATCTTGGCAGATAATCGGAGTAAGTTAAAAATACTGTTCTGCCATTTTGAGACAAACGCAATCCTAAGCGTTTAAGAATTGTTGATTTTCCAGCTCCCGCACTTCCTAATATACTAAACAATTTAATTTTCTCATTAATGTCATTTTTTGGATAAACATTCTCTATGTCATTGAATACTGCATTGGTTAATGTTCTGGGAATATCTAGATCTTTAAATAAATCATTCCATCTTGGTGATGCTCCCAAAAGATAGCCAGAGCGTTCTTCAATAATCTTATGTTCATTTGGAACTCTGTTAAATGATCCTGCAAATTCTGTAGTCGCTTTTTTGGATATATTATTAATCTCACTAAATTCTAAAACAGAAAGTAGATTTGGAAATGTATCTCTAAGAATATCTTCACGTTTTGGTAATTCATTAGAGATAGAAACCAACCAATTCAGGAAATCTTCAGTTGTACCCTCAATATGATGAACGTTATATTGATGTTTTAGATTGTCTGATTTAACCGGGGAAAGGCTAGGACTAATAATAAAAGATTTTGGCCTAAATTCTGAGTATCCACTTTTACCTTCTCTTGCTTCAATATATCTTTCAAATAAGGGTTCATTTAAATCTGTACCTAAAAAAATAGTTGGTTTGGTAGCATAATCGTAAACAAACTGAGCATATAAAGGTTGATGGCTTAATTGAGATTTTGCATATTGTTTAGTTGAAAATATTAAATCTTCTGGTTCACAGGGAAGTTTACCATGAAGATAAATCATATGAGTTCTTTCTAGTGATTGATCACGTTCTTTAAACTCGTCTTTGGGATAAATTAGTTCCTCATATTTTTTATTTTTTCGGCTATAGATTTTATTTAATATATCATCTATATTTAGAGTATATACCTTATACCAATATGGTATCGAAATAGCATTGTAAATATCAGGGATTTCTCCACTAAGAAGATTGTTCTCTAAAAAGTCTTTTTTTAGATTTTTTTTGATACCTGCATTTACAAATGCTTGATACATTTCAGGAAGAGGGGTGCCATCATATACTCCTTTATACTGGACAAAATCCCAAATCTTTTGTCCCAAAGATTTTCCTGTTGGAAAATGTTCCCCTAATTTATTTTTAGCGTTTAAAGAAAAACCTGCCCCAAGAAATAAAACTACTTCATTTCTACCTATTAAGCGTTTTAAATATCTTTCATCATTATAATCAAATTTCATCTAAATAGTATTTTAGAATTTATAATTGTAAGAATAATTAACATATAAATATAGTACTATTGTCTGATGAAATTTTGGCGATTTGTATTTATTTATTGCATTTTTTTATTTTGGGCTTTACGTTCGGATGGGTTTCACGGAGCACAAAACTGTCAACCAACCCTGAACTTAAATAGAAGCATAAAGCTCCAAGTTTGCGAGTTACCCTGCCTGAAACAAATGCCGTCTTAGCGGCTGCCCTGCTTTCTGTGCGAATCGTTGTCGTTTCATGCTTGCAGACCTTTTGTTCAACTTGATTTGTAGTTGTCATAGTGTAACTGTTATGTCAGTTGCAGCTGTGTTTGTTTGGTGTATCGTAAAACCACTTGTGCTTAATGATGCGATGTAATTTGCAAAAGGATGGCCATAGCGATTTGCACCAACAGAAATAACAGCCATGTTGACCATTGCTAATGCTGGAGTATTATATTGATATGTTCCTGCCTTTCCTCCGTGATGTGGAACAACTAAATTGTGTTTATGCTTATAATTAAGATGTGGTAGAATATCTCTTGAGATTTGGTCATAATGAGCATCGCCTGGCAAAATTATACTTCCGCTTTTTGTTTTTACGGTTAATGCTAAACCTGAAATATTTCTGTTTTTGTGTTGCTGTGAATTGTAAAGAACAACTTGATTACATATTGGTGTAAGAGGGCTAAAAAAAGTTGGACCACCTCTGATTAATCTTGTGTTTGCTGAAATGGTATAAGTGTTTGCTGAACCAACCGCATTTCGTAATCTACCAAAAATAATTCTGCTTGTCAGATTTGGAACACGGTCACGACAAACAAATGCTGAAAAATTATTTTGTAATTCAGTGTCAGTCATTCCAATCAAAGAGTGATAGTGGTCTTTGTCCCAATGTGATAAAATAAGAACTGGTTTTGAAGTCGGATACAATGTATTTCTGTTGCCAATAATAGTTGCGACATCTGCTCTTGAAGCGTTCATTGGCGCTCCTGCATCATAGACAAATTTTACTTTATCGTTAAAATTGATTTCATTCCAATTGCCTTGTCCGACATTTCTAATTGTAACACTTACTTTTCCCTTTTTGTGAAATGGAATTTTTGATTTGTCTCCGTTTCCTGTCATGTAGTAGTTGAGGTAAAACGCATCAAAGAAGTCGCTTAAAGAAACCGATTCATTGAAAATTGGTTCTTTGGTTTTTGCAACATCAATGTTGTAACCAATTAGAAACGAATTTAGATTATCAGAGATGATTGCGTTTTGTTCACGCCAAGATTGAATAGTCGCTGGTCGGATTGCATAAATTGTATTGTCTTGAATTGTTCTACCTTTATAATTTTTCAGTAAAACCATTGAAGGCTTATTCAAGTCGGTGTTTACGTTTAATGATTCATTAAACAAACGATATTCATTAGAGTCAATAAAGTCAAACAAAACTGTCCCGTCTTGTTTGTTGAATTCCTCAATATAAACGAGCACACTGTCAGCAAATAATCTTTTATAGTAGTAGTAATACATTTTATTTTTTGTTCATTGCTTGTCTGTTAAGATATACACTGTCGCTATAGCATAACCGCTAACGTCTAGGGGGCAATGGGCGGGATTTTCATAACAAATGTTTATGCGGAGCACAAAACTTTCGGCTACCACAAAACTGTCTGCGGAGCACGAAACCCCGCCTATTGCAAATGTGCTGTTAGCGGCTGGCTTACTTTCTCCACGAAGTCATGTCGTTCTGAATGCCACTTTACTTTCTACCATACCGCATTGTTTGTATTCTCCTTGGTCCCAAGATTGTTTCCAAAATCTCATATCTCTCAACAATTCGGGAAACCCATAATAGGTGATTGTAATCTTTCAGATGTTTTCTTTCCTCATCCCATTTTCGTTTTACTGATTCTATTTGTTCAGTTGTCCAAATTTGGTTAGCCGTATTATCTGTTTTTAACTCGTTTCTAACAAATATCAATTCTGCAATAAATCGCTCCTCAACTTTTTGTTCGGCTTGGTATCTCAAGACAAATAGAGTTGGAATTGAAAGAATCAGAACAAAGAAAACCCTAAAAGTAGTTCTCAGTCGTTTACCATTTTTAATCCGAATCTGTATGAGGAAAGTTATGATGAAAAGAATAAGTAAGCACTCAAACAAATGAAAGTATCTTAACTTATTGCTAAATGATTTGTCTGTCCAACCAACCCATGACTCGTATTTCTCAGGATGCTTTGTTTTATACTCTTCAATGTATTTTGTTCTTAACTGGTCAATTACATCATAAGCACCAGTCGTGTCTGTGCTATACCGGGCTATATCTGTTAGGTCTTCCTTTACAATATACTCCCTCATAAACTCATCGTTTGAGTAAACAAAGTCGAATGGAAAAACCCTTATTGAAGAAATGAAATTTGTCGCACTGTTGAATAGCGCTAAATAAATGAGTGTGGAAATAAGCAGAATGAAAGGCAACTTAGTCCATAATTCAAATTGTTGTAGTATCTTCTTAGTTCTTTCAAAACTGTCGCTTGCAATATATTTTTCAAGTTGGCTCTTGATTGAAAGATTTCCGAAAGCAAATCTGTAAAGCAAGTAGAAAATGATGTGAAATAAAATAATGGGATAGATGTTGTCCCAAAAGGAAGTTATGTCAGAGTATATGTCGTTTACATTCATTTCTTGCAGTCAGTTTGATATTAGTACTGCCCCCAAGGCTTGCCGCTAACTCCCCTATACTCCTACATTTTATCATCCTATCCTGCAAAATACACCAGATAAGATGCTTTTATCCTTCTGAGATTATACCTATATTAATTTTTTACTCCCCAAACCATTTACTCCTGGCTTCGCGAGAGATGTATCTATTTACTGAATCAAATTAAATACATTTCCCCCACATAGCTCTAGGTATAAATACCTATTTTACATACCACAAAACCCTGCAGAAAACCGTGAGGAGGCTCCCGCACCTTGTGAGTATCCTTCCGCAACCTGTGAGGAGCCTATAGCACTTTGTGAGGAAGCCTTAGCGGCGTGTCAGAACCCTTTAGCAACCTGTGAGGAGCCTTCAGCACTTTGTGAGGAAGCCTTAGCGACGTGTCAAAATCCTTTAGCAACGTGTCAGAACCCTTTGGCGATTTGTGAGAACCCTTTGGCGATGTGTGAGAACCCCTTGGCAACGTGTCAGAACCTCTTGGCGACGTGTGAGAACCCCTTGGCGATGTGTCAGAATCCTTTGGCAACCTGTGAGAACCTCTTAGCGACGTGTGAGAACCCCTTGGCGACATGTGAGAACCCTTTGGCGATGTGTGAGAACGCTCCCGTAACCTGTGAGAAGCCTCCCGCAAGCTGTAAACAAGCTCCCGAAACCTGTGGGAGCCCTCCCGCAAGGTGTCAAAACACTTTGATAATCTGTGAGAATGCTCCCGTAAGCTGTAAACGGGCTCCCGAAACCTGTGAGAAGCCTCCCGTAAGCTGTAAACAGGCTCCCGTAACCTTCGAAGAGCCTCCCGTAACGTGTTAATGAGCTCCCGTAAGCAAAGGCCCGGCCTTCGCTTCAGCCCATAAAAAAAGCCCCCGGTGTTTTCCGGAAGCTCCTTATAATCGTTTGTAGTCGTATTAGTTAAAAATCACTTTCTTCACAGCCATCTGGCCTTTGTCGTTGCTTATTTTCAGGAAGTAAATACCCGGAGCCACATTGTTACGCTCCACAATAATATCTTCGCTGGTACTATTCACCGTCTGAAGCGTTTTTCCGGTCAGGTCGGTCAGCACCACCGTATGCGAAGCACTCTGGTCGCTGATCACCACATGAATGTTGCTGCTCGATGGGTTAGGGTAGATCTCCGATACCAGTGTCGATTCATACTCATGCACACCCACATCGCAAGGTGTAGATACGTTACCCGTGCAAGGCGTATACGCATAAAGTGTAGCCGTTCCGTAAGGAGCATTAGGCGCCTGCAGCGCAGGATCTGTACAAGCCAGGCGACCAATCAGGTAATCGCGCACAAAGTTCACGGTTGTATCCATGTATTGCAGCTGTGTAGCGCTCGTTCCGGCATAAGGCACGTGATCGGCACCATACCAGGTATAGAAACTATGTGGCACACCCACAGCATCTGTCTGAGCTTTCAGCATACGGCTGCCATCCAGGTACATCAGGGCCACACCCGGGTTTACCACACCGCGGCTGTATTTCACCGTACCATCTGCTGTACCGTGCATCGAGCAAAGCGGTATGTTACCGGCTTCCAGCCAGCCATACATCGCCAATGCACCGCACAGGTTAATCACCCCTTTTACTTTCTGCGAATAACACTGGTTTCCGCTCGCGCCATCCAGGCCACCCATCGAAGCCAGGGTTGCAGCATTCACGTACGGGTTAATCTCACAGGTTCTGTCGAGGTAGGCTGTATGCAGCGCTGTAATCGCCCCTGCCGAGCTACCACCGATAAAGATATTGTTCGTATCAATTTTATACGTGTTAGTCGTCGAACGGTCTTTGTAGAAGAAACGTATCGCCGCTTTCATATCCTGCACCGCACGGATTACAGCCGGAATAGCATGTACCGAGTCGATCGGGAAAAACCCTAAACGGTAATTGATAGACGCACACACAAAACCTTTTTTAGCAAAGTGCTGCGATAAGCTTACCACATCCGCATCGGTGCTGCTGCCGCCAATAAAGCTTCCGCCGTGTGCCCAGATAATGAGCGGACGGAAATGCGCTGTATCACCTACAGGCTCATAAAAATCGAGCGTCAGCGTTTGCGTCGTGTTACTGAAAGTTACGTTTTTGCCATAAGCAATACCACTCGTTACCGTATAGGTCGGGTACACATCGCTCGAGTAGCGGCCGTTGTTACAGGCTGTCTGTGCGTTCATACCGGCATTGAGCGCAAAGGCCGCCAGCATGGATAAGTAGATTTTTTTCATATGTATTTGTTTTTATTTGTTATTAATGGTTTTCAGAAATAGCTTACGGGAAAATAGTGCCCCTGTATTTTGTAACATCTACCCACGGAATAGTTGATCCAAACTCCAGGTTAATGGCTTTAATAAATTCGTTGGCCAGCATCGCATTACCCAGTGGGTTCAGGTGAATCCCATCCAGCGAGAAAGCGCCGCCTTTTACAAACTCCGCATTTACCGTCACCCCGTTGTACACAATACCCGCTTTGGCATTTTGCATAAAGCGGTTTACATCCACAAAAGCCAGACCTTTGGCTTTCGCAGTCAGGTATATTTTTCCGTTAAAGGCATTTGTCGCCGAACGGATCGCTGCAATTTCATTCTCGGTAAGCACATAACGGTTCGGAATCGGCGTTAAAGCACCCATGTAATGGCATTTTACAGAATCCAGCGGCAACTCAAGCAATAACAGCTCGTCGGCTTTCATCGGGCGTGCTCCCACAGGCGCAGATGCATCTTCAATAATAAACGCATTCGGTCCGGCATGGAATCCGAAGATTCCGCTCGTCGTAGCATTCAGCTGATCGGCCTGTGCCTGTGTTAAAGTCAGTCCGTTATATGGAATCGTGGTGAAATGCGGAATCGTGGTTACATCCGGAATATTTCCGATCACACCTTTCGCACCGTTTTTAGTCAGATGCTCAATAATCGTATCAATGCTCGCGCAGAAATGATTGTAAGATGTAATAGAATCGGAAGCACCGCCCGACAGGGCATAACCCAGCACATCGTTGTTGCCGATAAACACCGAGAAGAAAGTCGGGTTCTGAGCTTCGGCATCCCCTAATATAGACGATGATGTAACATTCGATGCCATACGCTGATAAAACGGATTGTAATTTCCGGTAGAAGCATTGAAGAAATTACCAAAGCCCTTGTACGCAACATGAAATGAACGCGCACCCGGAACCCCCATATTATTGAAAGGACCTTGCGACGCATAAATATTATTGCCGAAGAAACTGAAATTCTCCGTTGGGCTCAGTGCCACAGGCATCAGCGATGTAGCGCCCAGGCAATCGGTAGCATACTGCAGACTGAAACGCGCTGTTACCGCAGGCGGAAAACCACCACCCAGTGCAACACCCGCAGACGACTGCGGTACATAAGGAATTTTGAAATCACCGCCGCCAATGGTTTTAAATTGTTCGGCAATCAGGGCTGCATACGATACCTTCTGTCCGTCGTAATACAAAGCACCATCAGCATAACCCGATGTGATCGAGTTTCCGATAGATACATACCTGCTTACATCCAGGCTTCCCTTATCCGGTGATGGTTCTTTCAGTTTCGGTTTGCAGGCCACCAGGGCGCCGAGTGCTGTAACAGTAATAAATGATTTGGTTGATAGTCTCATGATCTCAAAAAATTAAAAGTTATAGATAACTGAAATACCTGGTACGTAGATATACGTTTTGTATGTACCCATCAGGTTTGTCTCTTTATTCTTATCGCTGCGTTTCAGGTTCTCAAACGTAAACGATGCATCTACCGTAAAGTGATCGTTGACCTTGTAACCCAGTCCACCCGTAAAATTCAGGCGCGTAGCATCCGGAACCTCCGGTGTTACATACCCGCTCTGGATCGGTGTAATGAGGTAGCTCAGACCCAAACGCGCAGCAAATTTTTCAGTCACCATATACTGACCACCAAGGCGGAACGAGTAGGTGTTCTTATAATTACGTTCCGAAATGGTATTCTGCAATGTAGCCGTTGTATCTTTATAATCGAACTCCAGTTTCTTGTATGCTTTCCAGCCTACAAAATTCGCATCAAATGCCAGCGTGAGTTTATCCGTGGCTTTATAGGCAATACCCAGTGTAAGTACCTGCGGCAATGGCAGTGACGATTTAAACGTCGTGTTCGGGAACTGATCGGCCAGGCTCGATGGCACATTGAATGTGGCTTTTCCGCTGTTCACCTTCATATTCACCTGCGTGCGGTAGGTCAAACCAAACGAAAGTTTCTCCGTAGGTTTATAATAAATCCCGAAGTTACCCCCAAACCCGTTGGCATTACCGCTCAGCGATGCTGTGGCATAATTTCCTGAATTGTCGATAATCGGCAGATCTTTTTGCAGATTTACTTTTCCGGTAGCATACACAAAGCCACCGCCGATACCCCATTTCTCATTGATCTTATAACTCAGCGTCGGCTGAATAAACACCGCAAAGAGCTGAAGTTTCGTTAATGCAAAACGTCCGCTCCATCCGTTTTCCCACTTCATGGTGCTGCCAAACGGCGTATAGGCACCCAGGCCCACTTTCAGTTTTTCGTTAATGGCATAAGCACCATAATACGTAAACGGATAACTCACCGGCGATTTGGTTTGCGATAACACATTCGTATTATCTTCCAGGAAAACACCTTTCGCAATCGTAGGGCTCACACCCAGAGTAAACTGATTCTGTTTCAGAAAAGAAATAGCACCCGGGTTAAAGAAAACAGTCGCTGCATCCTGCGGGAGAGCAGTCCCTGCACCACCCATGGCCTGTTGTTTCTGGCCCTGCAGATTCACCTGGAAGCCCTGTGCAAGAAGCATGGCCGGCGATGAAAGTAATAATGTTGCAATTAATTTGTTGAGCTGAGTCATAAGCTAGTCTTGGTTGTATGTCGTATTAAATTATTTTATATCCTGTACCCTGAACCATGTTTCCGTACGGCCAATCAGCGAAAACCCGATGTAACCACGTACATCCAGTTTATTGCCGTCCCTGATTTCAATTTTGCAGCTATAGGTTTTCCCGTTCTCCGGATCGTAAATAGTACCGTCGTTCCATTGATCCTCATCAAACACAAAACCTTTCAGCATATTCAGGCCCATCAGGGGTTTGGTTTGGTTGGCCTTATCCGGATTGTGTTTATCCACTTTGGGTTTACCGT
The DNA here is from genome assembly GCA_018267825.1 of Bacteroidota bacterium. GTDB lineage: Bacteria > Bacteroidota > Bacteroidia > B-17B0 > Aurantibacillaceae > JAFDXR01. The sequence goes on from JAFDXR010000002.1 coordinate 58,627, forward strand.
CTTCATACGTCGGATTTTTAAGCCATACGATCTTTCCGTTGAAATGGCCGCCTTCAGCATAAATCTGAACTTTGGCTTTACCGCTGGCCGTGAGCCAGGTTCCGATAATGTCTTTGGAGTCGGGTTTCTGGGCTTTTGCCAAACCGCTAAACAAGAGGAGTATAGCGAGAATAAAGGGTTTTAGTATAGGTTTCTGCATCTTACTAATGTATGGTTTTATTGCTGTGAGCGTTATTGATATTTGATATGAAATACTCTTGATAAATGTCAATCCATCAGGACCGGTTTAGCTACCTGGCTGCGCAGGCGGCTGAGCGTTTCGGGGGTAACGCCAAGATATGAGGCCAGGTAAACCAGCGGCACACGGTTTACCAGCTTTGGATGAGAACGTATAAATTCCAGATATCGTTCCTGGGCCGAATAACTGGAACGGCTTATCTTTTTGACACGTTCAAGCGCTTTTACAAAATACTGTTCAATGATGCGGCGAACCATGCGCTCGAACATCGGAATTTCATCATAGAAACGGTGAAGATCTTCATAGCTCAGTACAAACACCTGGCTGTCTTCCAGCGCTTCAATATTGATACTGGCAGGCTCCTGTCCGAGGAAAGCCTTGGCATCACCGAACCAGTTGTTTTGCGCAATCAGGTCGATGGTTTGTTCATGCCCCTGTTCATCGTAAATATAATAGCGGAAAAGACCTTCGTTTACATAAAACATCACATTGGCATTGTCGCCCTCGTTCAGGATGTTTTTTTTCTTTTTGACATAGCGCACTTTCAGAGCAGATACAAACGTTTGCATATCGCTGTCGCTTATATTTCCTTTTTTCTGAAGGCTGTTTATCAAATTCGTAAACATAATTTTTACTATGCTGTTAACCCTGTATTAAATAAATCATAAGGTACAAAAAAAATAAATACCGAAGCTGAAAACCTCACATTTTTGATTTCACATTTTTCCACGCTTTCACCTGCCAGTTTATAAGTCCGGTGCAGATGTGGTTCCTGTCGGCATCATACACCTCTACAGTGAATTCGTGAAAAACGGCATCTTCGGTTTTTAATGGTTCAACGAACCATTTTTTCATATCCTCCTGTTTGAGTTCAAAAGTAACCTGAACATCTTTTTTGGCCTGATAATGATAGGTCATGTGGATGTTTTTGAGAATGATGCGATACTCTGCGGGGGAGAGGTGCAGCAGGAGACTGAGGCCCGAGGCATATTCGCACAAAGTGGCCAGCAGACAGGCATGTATGCCCTTGATATGGTTTTGATTGGCCCTGATCCGGCGGGCGCCAATAGTGACGGCTGTATCGGTAATGCTGAGTACCTTGAGCCGGTGCGGCTTGTTGAAAGGCACAGTCCGGAGCAAAGCCATGTTGAGCACCCACATATAAAATGAGGAGTTCCTGGCTTTGCCGACGAGTCTGTTGAGCTGATCCATTATTTGAATAAGCTGTTTACAAGATCAATGTATTTTTGTTGGGCTTCTTCTTTCGCCATACCTTTCAATCCGTTCCAGGCATTGTATTTGGCGGCAGCAACAAAGTCGAACATGCCCGGCTTCTCGATATTGATATCGCCGATGGTTGCCTGCTTGTTGAGTGAGTACAATTGCAGCATCACTTCATTCGATGGTTTTTCGGTTAATTCCATCACGCGTTTTTTCGCGTCTTCGAGTTTTTCTTCCAGTGGTGTCATAGGTGTATTTGAATCAGGTTGTTTTGTTTCTGTTTTTTTCTCCGGCATGTCTTCCAGTATGAAGTTGTCACTTTTAGGAATGTCCAGAAAGTGTTTGGCCCACTCGGCCGGAAGCCCCGTCAGCTTTCGTTTCTGCATATCCACCCAGGCCCCGTCTACATAAATCTGCGCGGCCTGTATGCCATCGCCTCTGTAGAGACCCTGCGAAAAAGACCAGCGGCTGCCATCAGGACGGCAACGTGTCATTTCGCAGGTAACGCGAATGGTATCGCTAGGGCGTACTTCGCGCATATAGATCAGTTCTTCCCGAAACAGGATAGGCCCTACCTTAAGTTCTTCCATCAGGCTGGCAGTAAAACCGAGCTTCTCCAAAATACCGAGCCTCGCCTGTGCGGCAAAGTCGGCGTAGGCAGAGTGGCGCAGATGCATGTTGGCATCAATCTGCGACCATAATACTTTGCCTTCATAAAATACATTTTTCATCTTCGGGTCCGGGAGTTTGGTAATATTTAGTTTTGATTTGCTTTTAATTTCTTCACAGCCTCAATGAGTTTTGGTACGATGGTGAATGCATCGCCCACCACGCCGTAGTCTGCCGATTTGAAGAAAGGAGCTTCCTTATCGTTGTTGATCACCACAATGGTTTTACTGCCGTTCACACCAGCCAGGTGCTGGATAGCGCCGGAGATACCAATGGCAATGTACAGGTTCGGACGAATCGCAATACCGGTTTGACCCACGTGCTCATGGTGCGGACGCCAGTGCATATCGGCCACAGGACGCGAACAGGCTGTAGTGGCTCCCAGCAGTTTGGCCAGCTCCTCTACCATGCCCCAGTTCTCAGGACCTTTGAGACCGCGACCGGCACTCACCACGAGTTCTGCTTCAGGCAGCGGAATCATGCCACCCACATCGGTCGATTTCTTTTCTTTGAAAACGATCTTGGAGGCTGGCAAGCTGACTGCGAAGTCGGCTACAGTAGCTGCATTGTCACCCAGTTTTACAGGGAATGAGTTTGGCAGCAGAGAAATAATTTTAATATCGCTGTTGATGGTATAAACCGCTGTAGCCTTTCCGGAGAATACATTTTTCTTTACTTCCAGAGCATTGCCGTTTACCGTTGGGTAATCTACCGCACCGGCTACAAGGCCTGCACGCAGTTTGGCCGACAGGCGTGGTGCCACGGCTTTACCTACCACATCAAACGAGAAAATAATGATTTTGGATCCTTCGGCTTTGGCAGCCTGTTCAACAGCAGATGCAACGAGCATATTGTCGAGATTAGCCAGGGCGTCGTTTTTCACCGACAGGATTTTTCTGGCGCCGGCTTTTCCAATCTCTTCGAGTTGTGAAGCTTCGGCATTGAAGGCAATGGCTGTAACGCTGCCACCGGTAAGTTCAGCGATCTTAGCGCCATAGTTTACCGCTTCGAGCGATGCTTTTTTTACTTTGCCTTTATTGATTTCTGTATAAACTAATACCATGATAGTTTTGAGTGTTTAGTGCTTAGCATTTTAGTTTTTAGTGCTTAGCGTTTAGTGTTTAATTTTAGTGCTTAGCATTTTAGTTTTTGGTGC
>JAFDXR010000030.1 GCA_018267825.1 Bacteroidota bacterium
AGAACTGAGATTGCTTCGCCCGCAATGACGGGAGGTATTGATCTGCGTGAAGCTGCACGCAAAGGTTCCCGCTGATTTTCGCTGAACCGCGTCCTATCCTTCTGCGTGAATCTGCGTGTTCCAAAATCCGCGCCCATCTGCGTGAAAAAAAAACAGAACTGAGATTGCTTCGCTCGCAATGACGGGAGATGCATTACCGCGGGTATTCAATCCGCACATGATACATATTCATCAGGCGTTTCTTAAAAATCTTCTTCACCTGGTTAATATCGCGGAAAGTGATATCGGCATTGATAAACTGGTTTTCATGCACCTGGTGATCTATCACCTTATCAACAAGCTCATCAATCATCACGGCATCATATTTTTTCAAACTCCGTGAAGCTGCTTCCACACTGTCTGCCATCATCAGGATAGCCGTTTCCTTGCTGAAAGGAATAGGTCCAGGGTAACGGAATAAATCTTCATTCACAAACTGTCCCACATGTTCCTTTTTATAGTTATGCAAAAAGAACCGTGTGGTGGTGGTACCATGATGTGTTCTTATAAAATCAATAATCTGTTCGGGCAGTTTATGTTCCTTGGCTTTTTCAATACCCTTAATCACGTGCCCAATAATAATGTGGGCGCTTTCCTGCGGACTCAGTTCCTCATGCGGACTCACCTCCCCGATCTGATTTTCGGTAAAGTAACGTGGGTTCTCCATCTTTCCGATATCATGATACATCGCCCCAACTCTCACCAATAAAGGGTTTCCACCGATTTTATAACAGGCTTCTTCGGCCAGGTTAGCTACCTGCAACGAATGCTGAAACGTACCGGGAACTTTCTGTGAAAGCTGGCGCAACAGAGGCAGGTTAAGATCCGATAATTCGAGCATGGTGAAATCCGAAATAAATCCGAACATTTTCTCAAATAGAAAAATCAATGGGAATGAAAACAACACACAGGCGCTGCTGATCAGGAAATACACATAATCAGTGCCGTTGGTAAGCATGCCAATCGTGTTGTTCATCAGGTGATAGGCCACATACGACAAACAGTAAAACACAAAGGTGACCATGGCCGAAATAAAGAGCTGTGAACGTTTGCCGATATCGGCCACACTGAAGATGGTACCTATACCGGTGATAAGCTGTACAAAAACAAATTCGAATTTATCATTGGTAAAAAAAGAGCACAACAGGATCACATTCAAAAAATTGAAAAGCGCCGAACGGCTGTCGAAAAATACGCGGATCAGAATAGGCACCAGGCAGAACGGCACGGCATATACATAGTGCTGGTTGTATTTACAAAGCTGGCCCGAGATCACTACGATCAGTACAATAACCATAAAAATAAAGGTGACGTGGGTATTCTGGCTGAAAATATTTTTCCGGAAAAAGGCAAGAAACAGCATCATAATCCCCAGAATCAGCAGGCAGGCCAGGAACTGCCCCAGCAATTGAAAGTAACCGGGGTCTGCAGCTTCATACTTGGCAACCTCATCATTATAAGACCGTATTTTATTGCGAAGCTCCGGTGTCAGTGTTTCATTTTTGTGCACAATCACATCTCCGGCCTTGATCTTATCCTTGAACGGAAAGATCATATCGCGCGTTACATCGTGGCTGAGCTGCGTTGTAAGTTCCTTATCATAAACCAGGTTTGCCCGAAGCAGTCCGCTTTTTTCCAGCTGCGGCATCACCTCCGGAAAACGGCTATCCAGGCTATGTTCCAGTTCCGACAGGCTTTCGAGATCGTTCACTGAAAACTCACGTGCTTCATGGCCATCCACCACATAAATCAGCTTCTCCTTGATATTGCCGGCATACACACCCTTTTGATAAGCACTATCGAGCACTTTCAGCAAGCCATTGACAGATGTTTTTGACAAATGCGGGTCTGCACTTACTCCCTCTGCAATCGTTTTATAGACATCGGTCTGACGATTGTAATAAGGTGTTTCATGCGATTTATTCAACTGATATTCCAGATCAATCTCTGCATCACTCTTCTTTACCGAAAAGTCTGTGGCCGCAACCAGGTCTTCGTAAGGCCATTGCTCCATTTCCTCAAAATGCCTCACGCTTCCCCCCTGATGTCTGGGCAGGCTATACACACACAACAACACAGCCAGCATAAATACAATAACCTTGTACCAGAGTGCATGCTTGTCGCGTATTTTCTTAAATAAATTATTCATGACCCGGAGGCTGCTTTTTAAAATGAATATACATACTGCAACGACGTTGTTCGCGGAGCCTCAATTTTCATAGGTCTCAGGCTGTATGCCAGGTTAAACACATTATTACAGATAAGTGAAAGCTTTTGTTTCTCGCCCAGCTTATAACTGAGCCTGGCATCAAATATATTGAACCCATCATGCGACTTCCAGAAATTCACCGCCTTGATCTTATTCATATACGGATAGGCATTATAAGTTACTTCTTCAAGCGTCGCAAATGCCTTGTCGATATTCTGCATACGGCTGTAGTAACGATAACTCACACCAAAACCGAATTTAAAAATTTTGAACTCCACGTCGGCTTTCACCATATTCTTGAAACGGTATTTCAGAATATTTCCGGTGGTATCCATGCTGCTTGTTTTGTAACTAAGTGCTTCACCCGGGCCTCCGCTCAGGTTTTTGGTGTGGGCATATACACTGTCGGGGGTAAGCGATACAGGCTCAATATAAGTATACCCGATGAGCGCTGTAATCCCAAAGCGCTTGTTGGTTTCCGGGCTGGCTGCTGCAATCGACATGTCAACACCGCGCACCCGCGAATCGCCCGTGTTTACAAATTTAAACCCAACCAGCGCCACCGAAGGATCCCATACACCAAACAGGTACTCAATGGTATTTTTATATTTCTGGTAAAAACCTGCCATATCAAAATATCCGGTGAAGCTTCCGATTTTAAAGCCCTGTTTCAATCCGAGTTCAAAGCTCCGGCTCTGTTCCGGTTTCAGGTCCGGATTCGGGAAAATACCGAACATCCCCGCCTTGGTCGTGATATAACGCTCTGTGATCGTCGGGTAACGGAAGCCCTGTCCGTAGGATACACGCACAAAGGTTCCACGCATAACCTGGAGATTGGCCCCTGCCCGGAAAATAGGCGCTACCACACTTTGCTGGTTATTCATTTTAAAATACTCATAGCGGAAACCACCTGACATATTCAATATCCTCCAGAATTTTTTATCGAGTTGCACATAGCCCGATGCATTGATAATCCGGTTATTGGGCGAACCGCTGGAGGCATACAGCCTGGATTGCGATTGCGACAGATTTCCGACAACACCACCGGTAAATGCCAGGTCAAGCGACTTGAATACCCGCTGCAACTGATATTCCCCATAATACATCGTACCACGGTTCGACTGATTATTGGATATCACGTTATCCGAATGAAACACACGTGTTACAAGGCTATGGCTTACGCCGTTGGATGTGTGGTATTTAATGAACGGATCGAAGTTAAAGAGCGTTTGATTTTCCAGAAACACAGCTCCCGGGTAACCGCGATACAAACCCAGCGAATCGTCGAGCCATGCAAACACCATATTGGTTTTATTCAGCATGGCATTTCCGTTAACTCCATAATTAAGTCCCGGGAATTTTTTGGAACGGTAGCGTAAATTGAAATTAACACGCCCCCGGATCTTCAGCATATCATTATTCGAAAATGTATAGATCGAATCTGTGATCAGTAAAGCCTGTTTGAGATCTGTCGGCAAAAAGGGTGCTTGTGGCGGGGGACCTATATAACCCTGGTCAACATTGATATTGCCACCGATCACCAGGTCGAGATTATTTTTTATAATACGGGAATGCAGAAAATTCAGGTTGGTAAAGCCGGGGATGGATTTATTGTACCAGTTTTCAGCCGGCGCTTCGGGCTGACTGTAATTCCCGACGGAATAATTGATAATCGTTTTTGGTTTCGACCGCGGATAGGCCGTTCGGATATTAATAACACCGTTAAGTGCCGACGATCCGTACAATACAGACGATGCACCTTTTATGATCTCTACCTGTTCGATATTCTCTACGGGTATATAGCTCCACTCGGGCCGGCCGGCATCACCGCTCAACAGTGGAATTCCATCCACCACAATAGCGACACGGCTTCCTACACCAAACGTAAAGCCGCTGCCCCCGCGGATCTGAGGATCATTATCGATCACCGAAAGTCCGGGTACCTGCTCCAGGGCTGTTTCAATACTGGTGGTATTTTTATTGTTGATGATATTGGGTTTCAATACCTCCATGGAAACGGTAATATCTTCGATTTTCTGCTCAAACTTTCCGGACGACACGACAACCGTTTCCAGAGTTTTGGCCACTGGCCGCAGGCTTATATTCTTCTCCACAATACCATTGGCCGTGATCCTCACCGAAAATGTATCACTGCCAAGACCTATAAAACCAACAATGAGCTGGTGATAGCCTGTATCGAGTTCGAGATAATACTGCCCATTGATGTCGGTAGCAGTGCCTTTCGAAAGGTCTTTTACCAGTTGAATCGTAGCTCCCGGTAATTCTTCTTTCGTAGCCAGTTCTGTGATCTTTCCTTTCAAAATACCTGTTTGCTGAGCCAAAGCAGCCGAAAACGAAATAATCAATAAAAAGAGGACAAAATGTAAACGTTTAACCATGTGGTAAAAATAAAAAACCCCGCCATATTTAGCGGGGTATTCTTTATAAAGAATTAATGAAATAGTTAACAATCAGATCTTATTCCTTGATGAATTTAGACACCAGCACACGTCCGTTCGAAACCACTTTCAGGGTATATAAACCCTTTGTATAGGCTGCTGTCTGAATGTTTAAGGTTTCATCCTGTCCTTCGGCACTGTACACCAGTTTGCCGGTTACATCATATACCTCGATCGTATAACGGGCCGAAACATCTGACACACGAACGATTAACACATCTTTTACAGGGTTCGGAAATACCGATACCATCGTAGCCTGCTGCTCATGAATACCGGCACATGTAGCCACATGCACCAGCTGGCTGCTGGTATTTGTACAGGTATTGGCATCTGTATAGGAATAGGTTAGGGTAAACGTACCCGCACCGGAAGTAGCAGGATTAAATGAGTTTCCGCTTACACCGGTTCCGCTGAAAGAACCACCGCTCGGCGTACCCGACAATGTTACAGGTGCATTGTTGATACAGATTGTACCCGATACAGCTGTCATCGATACGCTTGGTAAAGCATGAACGGTAACAGTCGTGGTCTGAGGCGCAGAAGCACCACAACCGGAAGCCTGGCCGGAAATAGTATAAACTGCGGTAGACGTCGGGTTTACATTGATAGTCGCATTATTGGAGTTGTTGCTCCAGGTATACGACGACACACCGCTTGCAGTCAGTGTGGCGGTTTGGCCGGCACAGATCGTGGCTGAGTTCACCGAAATAACCGGTGAGCTGGTAATGCCTACCTGTGCTATAGCAAATGCCGTACAACCATAAACAGAAGTTCCGGTAACCGTATAATCTGTAGCTACAGTCGGGCTCACCACAATACTTGCCGCATTTGAACCACTATCCCATGTATAGGTTGAAACACCGGAAGCACTCAGCGTAGCCGATCCGCCGGAACAAATGGTGGCAGAGTTTACAGATACAGGCATAGTTCCCATTAACACCGATACAGTTTGTGTACCAACACATCCCGCAGTTGTGCCTGTTACCGTATAGATCGTTGTAACGCTTGGTGTCACAATTACTGAAGACGTCGTTGCACTTGTGCTCCACACATACGATGATGCACCGCTAGCCGTCAGTGTGGCACTTTGTCCGGCACAAACAGTGGCCGAAGGCACTGTGACGTTTGGATTGGCAGTTACCACGAATGTGTGAGTTACCGGTACACTCGTTGCTGTTGAGTTGGCAGAAATTAAAGTAGCCGTATAGGTACCCGGTGCCGAATACGTTACAGAAGGGTTTTGCCCGGTTGATGAACTCGGCGTTCCTCCCGGGAATGACCAGTTCCAAGAGGTAGGAGAGTTTGTAGACTGGTCGGAGAATGTGATCGCGCTACCAACACATTTGGTTGATGAACTTGTATAGTTTGCTACCGGTACATAAATAAAGGAAATGTCATCCACCCACATTTTGCTCCCCGTAATGCTTGTTGTCTGGTTAGCAGAACAGGTTATATTGATCATAATATACGAAGGTGTGGCACTTGACACATATGTGAACGGAATACTAAAACGGGTCCATGTTCCGACATTGGATGTAGGGCCAAACCATAAAGCATCACCGATCTTATCAGCCGTTGGGTCAGCATGGTAAGTGGTTGGAGTCTCCGGATCGAAATAATTATTATTGTGCAGGATGGCACGTACTTTCCCCTGCTCTCCTGCTCCACCGGAAGTATACTGATAATACCCGACAATACTGTCAGGACGTCCTGTAAACGCCGTGCGACGCACATCCGAAGACGAAGAATAATTAACAGTTCCGATATAACCATTTGATTTGGTTGTGTTCGGTGCATTGATCACACCCGTTGTTACAGCGCCATTCACCGCAGTACCGAAATAACTTTTGGTTTCTACGCGCACCGAAGAACTACCGCTGTGCACGACCGATTGATCCTGGAAACATATCTGCGGACCCAATTGAGCTACACTCGATCCCGATTTGTTGGAGTACCATCCTGTGGGTTCAGCCGAAACACCAGGGCTCGAATTTCCCCACGTTTCAAAGCCGCCATTGCTCAATTGAGTCTGGGCTGATAACGTGTAGGCAAAAAATAAAGTCAAAAATGAAGTAAGGGTTTTTTTCATGTACAATAATTATAGGTTTAACTTCGCACACCATCGTTGTCCGGCAACAGAAAAAGTCTTCGGATTCACTTATAGTATGCCATAAATGTTTAGCAGTGTAAAAATATGCAATTCATTTAATATGGTTCATACCTTTTAACACTTAATTTATATCAAATTCCTGAAATAATTGCATGCTACAAAATACGTGTCGTCTGAATGCAGCGATAAATACATCCTGCATAGATCGTCTCAAGTAGAAGGCGTTGCAGCGAATCGGAAAACATCACGCTGTGTGCAACCAGGCTGTCGGCCAATTGCTGCGACGCCTCTATTTGTCCTGTAACATTTGCATATACGGCCCGGTAAAGAGGCAAAAGTATATGCAGTTTTCATGCTTAGTGTTTTTTCACATGAATCCCTGTTTCATCGATCTTGATACTGGTGTGTTTTCCGTTAACATTCACACCATCACTGTCGATTTTTATTTTCGAGTCTTTCGATTTTATGTTAACGCCGTTCAGGTCAATATTCAGATCCTTCAATTCATCCAGTTCATCTATATCCAGTCCGTTGCAGTCGATACAGCGGAGGCCGTCATCTGTCATGATCCAGCGGCGGTTCAGCATCTCCGAATCCAGTGTATTATGTACATTTTCGATGTCGTAGATCAGGTTCTCGAGGCTCTTATCCAGATAGATCACTTTGTTCACCGGTAATTTCAGAATCACTTTCACTTCCTGCATTCTGAACTTGTCGACACCGCCTACTTTGAAAACATTATCGAATAAGAGCAGGCTGTCTTTCTGCGTCACCCGATATTCAATATGCCTGGCACGATCCATGGCATCTTTCTTTTGCCAACCCTTGGCTGATTTCACAACCACGAGTTCCACCGTATTTCCCTGAGCTTTGATCACATTCAGTTCTGCATTTCCAAACAGGTAATTCACACCGTTTTTCGAACCGAACTCATATTCATCGTGATTAATCCCCATATTTTTCTCGATGTTGTCAGTATCAATATTATATTCCTGCCAGTTGATCTCTGCAGAGTTCAGTGCCAGGCGAAGTGTATCGTAGGGTTTCATTACAAGCGTTTCGCGGATTTTACCTTCCTGTGAAAAATCGCGTCCGGTGCGTACTCCCACATACAGGGCCAGCATCAGGCCAATAAACCAGATGATTCCGGCCGTCATGTTGATCCACATGTTTGAGTATTTTATTTTGAACAGGAGTTTTATGGCCCAGTACATGAGCATGGCCACAGGGATCACCACAGTAAGAAATGCGCCGATGGTTCCGAGGTAAAAATCCTGTCCGTCGAGCAGAAACATAGATGTAATGATATCTGCCTGGTGTGGCCCGATGCTGGTAAATCCGAATAGTGTCGCTATCATCACAAATAACACCACCGATCCGAAGAGAATGATGAAAATACTGAAAGCTATAGCAAATACGCGGCTCACCGCTCTGAATACATCGAGCAGAAAGCCCATGAATTTTTCAAATCCGTTGCGTGGAATGTGACGGTTGTTTTTGGCAAAATCCTTTACATCGTCGCCGTATTTCTCCATGCGTTTTTTAAGCTGTTCCGCTTCTTCCTGTACGGTTTTCGATATATTATTAATATCGATACGCTCTCCTTTCATCGCCAGTTTATCGGCCGTGGTCACAGCCTCCGGGATCGCAATCCAGAGAATGATGTAGACGATGATCAGTGAGCCGAAGCTGAAAAATGCAACAAGCGCCAAAATGATCCGCAGGAATGTAGGGTCGAAATCAAAGTAATTACCTATACCTCCGCAAACACCTCCGATAACTTTGCTGTCAGGGTCGCGGAAGAGGCGGCGTTTTACAGGTTCTTCGTAAACGGTTTCCTGTTTGGTTTGTTCTTTTTCCGTAAACTCCTGGTCGCCGGCAAAATCTTCCGGGCGGCCCATGCTGCCGATCACAAAATCGACATCAGCCATGAGCACGACCTGTTTCACAGGACTGGTGCGGCTCTGCAGCATTTCGGCAATACGGGCTTCGATATCACTCATGATCTCGTTACCGCCATCGGTTTTGCTGAAATACCCTTTGATCGTCGAAAGGTATTTACTCAATCTTTCATAAGCATCTTCCTCTATATGAAAAATAATACCGCTTATATTGATGGTTACTGTTTTGTTCATGTCCGTTATATTAAATAGGTTTTATTTTAAATGTTATGCATTATTTCCCTGGGCAATGGTTTTATTAACCGCATCAACGAGTTCATGCCAGGATAACTGAAGCTCTTTGAGGTATTGCTCTCCTATTTCGGTGAGCTTGTAGTATTTGCGTGGCGGACCTGATGTACTTTCTTCCCAGCGGTAGGTAAGCAATCCTGTATTCTTTAAGCGTGTCAGGAGCGGATAAAGCGTCCCCTCCACCACAACCAGCTTTGTTTCCCTAAGCTTTTCGATAATCTCTGTTGGGTATGCATCGCCTTGCGACAGAATAGAAAGTATGCAGAGCTCAAGAACACCTTTTCGCATTTGCTGTTTTGTATTCTCTGAATTGATCATGATATTAAAGTGTTTTAAAATTGAGCACAATGCTGTAAACTGTGTTGGCTGTTAAGCCGGTGAGTTGCAATTTCACAAACTGCGTTTCAACAGCCTGTTTCAATGCAAAGGCGTTGGTATTTGCCATCACCTGGTTTACATGCCCGGTTTCATCTACCGAGAAAAAAACCGTTAAACGGGCATTAAGTCCGGGTTTTCTGAATTCCTCAGGCAGTCTTACCGACTGGCCTATGGTTTTGCTGACCTCGTGTAAATCCGTTTTCACGGGTTTATTTTCCGAAGCCATGGCCTGCCCCATTCCCAGACTCAGGGTAATGGCTAACAGGCTGTTTTTAAAAAAATGTGTTTTCATGAGTTTTATTTTTTTACTCCCCCCCTTTTCATGGCCATTTGGAAAGAAGGAAATGAATTTTATTTTTCAGGTCATTATTATGTGATACAAAGATAAGTGCATTTTTAAGTACTATGCAATACATAATACTATATTTTCACATAAACAACTGATAATCAGACTTAATATTTTTTATGGGGATCCGTAAAAAGCCGTTATCTTTGTAGGCTAATCGTATTTAAATGCACAATTGGTCCCAGGATTTAAGCGCCCTTCTCAGTGTTAATGGCGTTATCAGTTTATTTACCCTTTCCATTTTAGAAGTGGTTCTCGGTATCGACAACATCATTTTTATTTCCATTACCGCCGATAAACTACCTCGCGAAAACCAGAAAAAAGCCCGTACCATTGGTTTAATGCTGGCCCTGGTAGTACGTTGTATTCTCCTGTTTTCGATCAGCTATATTGCCGCCATGAAGGATCCTGTTTTCAGCCTGGGCATTTATGGTGTAAGCGGCCGCGGGATCATTCTCTTTGGTGGCGGTATATTCCTGCTATACAAAACCTGGCAGGAAATCATGGAAAAAATTCACAGTGATGAAGATGAAATAGGTCCGTCCAAAAAAGGAAAATCTACTTTCAATGCTGTGGTGATGCAGATTGTGATCATTGATATTATTTTCTCTTTCGACTCTATCCTTACTGCTGTGGGCCTTTCGGGCAATGTGCTTATCATGATCTCGGCGGTTATCATTGCCATGATCCTGATGATCCTGTTCTCCGGTGTGGTTTCTGACTTTATTAACCGTAACCCGGGCATCAAAACCATTGCCCTGGCTTTCTTACTGGTAATTGGTGCTATGCTGATGGGCGAAGCCGTACTCGACAGCTATAACCCTACAGTGAGCGAAGAACACCGCATTGAGATTAACAAGAATTACGCGTACATCGCCCTGGCTTTTGCCATTATGGTAGAGCTCTTCAATATGAAAGAACGCAAGGTGAAACGTGAGCGCGATTTTTCTGCCGACGAGAAAAAAGAAAATCCGAACTGGTCGAACGAAGAGTAAGCCGCCATGCCTGAAAAATTATCGATGGATGAACTCGGACGCATGGATGCCGATGCGTTTAAAGCCAGTGCCAAGAACCGCGTTGTACTGGTTCTCGATAATATCCGCAGCCTCAACAATGTGGGATCGGCGTTTCGCACAGCCGATGCATTCCTGATCGAATCTATTTACCTCTGCGGTGTTACGGGCACTCCACCCAATAAGGAAATTGAAAAAACAGCCCTTGGCGCTACATCGACAGTGAGCTGGAAACATGTAGCCTCTACACAGGAAGCCGTTCAGGAATTAAAACAAAAAGGGTATTACCTGGCCGCTGTTGAGCAGGCCAAAGGCTCCACCATGCTGCACGAATTCAAAAAACCGGATCAACCCATTGCACTCGTCTTCGGTAATGAAGTTTATGGCGTAGAACAGGCTGTGATCGATCAATGCGATGCCTGCTTGGAAATACCTCAATACGGCACCAAACATTCACTCAATGTATCGGTAAGCATGGGCATTGTGCTCTGGGAACTTCTGCGCTCCTGATTCTTCCTGCATTAACATTTTTTTTATTTTGAACCTGTAAGGACTGCAGGGACATCTCGTCTATTCAGAAAAGGGGCAACATGTGATTGTTCATACCCCTTTCAACTAAAACTCAATGATTATGAAAACCATTTATTTTTTATCAGCCAGCATGCTTGTATTACTGGCCTGCATTTCATTAAGCGCCTGCGCCCAAACAGGCAGTACCGCTCCGGCAACGATGCCGGTAAGCCCTGAAGTTTCAACAGATCAAAGCGTCGTTCATAAAACAGATGCCGAATGGAAAAAACAACTGAGCAACGAACAATATTATGTGCTGCGTGAGAAAGGTACAGAAGCCCCCTACTCGGGGAAACTGCTGCTAAACAAGGAAAAAGGAATATACAAATGCGCGGCCTGCGGCAATGAACTGTTCAGCGACGATATGAAATTTGATTCGCATTGTGGCTGGCCGAGTTTTGACCGCGAGATCGCCGGGGGTAAAATTAAAACCGTTGAAGATAATTCACATGGCATGCAACGCACCGAAATTATGTGTGCACGTTGCGGGGGCCACCTGGGGCATCTCTTCAACGACGGACCTACAGAAACAGGCATGCGCTATTGTGTGAACTCTCTGTCGCTTGAATTCGTGAATCAGAAAGACCTCCCGGCTACGGCCGGGAAAGCCGTGATTCCAGCAACTGATACCATTACCCTTGGAGGTGGCTGTTTCTGGTGCGTGGAAGCTGTATACGAAATGCTCGACGGTGTAAAAAGTGTGGAGTCGGGTTTCTCAGGCGGCACCACTGTTAAGCCTTCTTATGCCGATGTATGCACGGGATCAACCGGCCATGCAGAAGTTGTGCAGCTTGTATACGATCCTGCTGTAACCTCGCTCGATGAAATACTCAAAGTGTTTTTCACGGTGCACGACCCCACAACCCTGAATCGCCAGGGGGCTGATGTAGGCACACAATACCGTTCGGTGATTTTTTACAGAAACGATGCGCAACGCAACACCGCTAAAAGTATTATTGACGCGCTCAATAAAGATGATGTGTACGGCAAGCCTGTTGTAACACAACTTGATGCTTTCAAGGCATTTTACAAAGCCGAGGATTATCACCAGGATTATTACAACCAGAATAAAAGCGAACCTTATTGCCGCATGGTAATTCAACCGAAAATTGAAAAATTCGAGAAACTGTTTAAAGACAGATTGAAAAAAATGTAATGTCGTTTCAAAACTAAAAACTCAAAACATGAAGAATCTGTTTTTAATAATCGGCCTGCTCATTAGCTTTGGTAAAGGCATTAAGGCGCAACAAATCTGCAACACGACCAATGGTGTGGCACTCAGTGGCTACGACCCTGTATCATACTTTACAGCAGGCAAAGCGGTTGAAGGTTCAAAAAACATTTCATACAACCAGGCCGGCGTGACCTATTATTTTGCCAGCGAAACCAATCGTAACCTGTTTAAGAAAAGTCCCACATCGTTTGAACCTCAATATGGCGGATGGTGTGCCTATGCTATGGGAAAGACGGGTGAAAAAGTAGAAGTGGATCCTGAAACCTTTAAAATCATCAATGGTAAGCTCTACTTATTTTATAACGCGTATTTCAACAATACACTTCCGAAATGGAATAAAGATGAAGTAAGCCTGAAAGCCCTGGCCGATAAAAACTGGAATAACCTTTTGAAAAAATAAACGCATGAAAAGAAAGAACATAATTTCCTGGTTTTTACAGATTGTTGCGGCCCTGATCCTGTTACAGACGCTGTACTTCAAATTTTCAGGACATCCCGAATCTGTTGAACTTTTCAGCAAGCTACATGCTGAACCATGGGGTCGCATCGGTACAGGTATCCTGGAGCTCATAACCTCATTGTTATTACTTATGCCCCGTTTCCGTACGCTGGGTGCTCTCATGGCTGCAGGAACTATGGCCGGGGCAATTGCCTCTCATTTGCTGGTTATCGGTATTGAATCCAAAGGAGATGGTGGCCAGCTTTTTGGACTGGCCGTTTTTGTGTTTGCCTGTGCAACTACCATTTTAGTTCTCAATCGTACAGAGCTATCTGCCTGGTTCAAAAAATTAATCCCTCAAAAGAAAATATAATATGGTGTCTTGTGAACGTCTGACAACACAATTGAATGAGCTGGAATATATGGCAGACAGGCTATCTGCCGAATCATATACCATGCCGGTGAGTATTCTGGGTGGCTCCAGCATTGGACAACACCTGCGCCATATTATCGAAATTCTGAACTGTACAATGCAGGGCTATGAGCGTGGACTCATTGACTATGAAAAACGTTACCGAAACCTGCAAACCGAGCAGGATAAAGCTTTTGCGAAGACTCAACTCATCATCCTGAATTCGGCTCTGACTAAACCCGACAAGGCTCTGGCTTTAAGAGTATACGATAAAAATGGGGTATATACTGACATCCAGACCTATTATTCGCGAGAACTAATATACAATCTCGAGCATACCATTCATCACATGGCCCTGATTAAAGTTGCACTTCGCACAATGAATCTGGACATTACACCGGAGCAGTTTGGTGTTGCCTACTCCACCCTTGAATACAGAAAAACAGCATGTGCACAGTAATCTATATGCCATACAGCGGTGGTTATATTTTATGCTCCACACGCGACGAAAGCCCGAAGCGTCCGAAAGCAAATAATCCTGAGATCCTCCATTCCCCCGCTCATCGTATTATTTGTCCTGTTGACCCACTGGGTGGAGGTACCTGGTGCGGTACCAATGACGCCGGACAGTCAATCATATTGCTGAATGGTGGCTATGAAAAACACATTCCGGCTGGCAATTACAGAAAAAGCCGTGGTCTTATCGTTCGGGAAATGCTCGAAAACACTTTTGACACAGGGTTTTGGGATGCCCTGCCACTGCAGGCAATAGAGCCTTTTACACTTGTAGTGCATACAGGTAAAAATCTATTTGAACTCGTGTGGGACGGAAACTATAAACATTTGGCAGAACATGGGCTTCATGAAGCCCGTATCTGGGGATCGTCCACATTATATTCTCCAGAGGTGAAAGCCTACAGAAAACAGCTATTTCAGAACTGGCTGAACCATTCACCTGAAAGAAACACGGAGAACCTTCTCCGGTTTCTGTACTCATGGTCTGATTCTGAAAACGGGTTCATTATGAACCGTCATTCCATTGTTCAAACCCTCTCGGTTTCTGTGCTCGATCATATTCCAGGATATACCACGTTTTATTATCACGACCTATCGGTACCTGAACCCATGAAAGTTTCATTTCCAATAAAAAGATCTTGAAAGCCGGAATTAAAAGAATATACACTCGTCTTATGCACTGGGAATACTGGAACAGTGCCATTATCTATTTTCCTCTGTTCCCATATTTGTTTTACCTGATGATCAAAGCAAGAACGCCTTTCTTTTTCAGCGCTGCCAATCCGGGTATTGAGTATGGCGGTTTCACGCTGGAGTCGAAATGGAAAATGTATCAGGATGCCCCGGAAGGCTTCTTTCCCAAAACACTATGTATCAGCCCTGATGAAAATACTGCATCTGTTATTGACAGGTTGTATTCCGCTTTTCAGTTCCCGGTGGTGGCTAAGCCCGATATTGGAGGTAAAGGGAAAGGTGTAGCCATACTTCACAATACGGATGATCTTTTGGCATATCATAGAAGCTGTCCAATGCCTTATCTGATTCAGGAAAAAATAAACTACCCAATCGAAGCAGGCATCTTTTTCGTGTGGTTTCCGGGCGAAGCATATGGCAAAATAACAGGTATCGTTCAGAAAGAATTTATAAAAATAACTGGTAACGGTACTTCCACTGTTCTTGAACTGTTGACTGAAAATCCCCGGTATAATCTGCAACTTCAGCAGCTTCAAAAAATAATAAGCCCTGACCTTCTGTACTGCAAACCTCTAAACAACGAATGCGTCACTGTGCTTGAAATCGGAAATCATGCCCGTGGTGCTGCATTCAGAGATGTATCTTTCAGGGCCACCGAAGCCTTAACGCATGTCATACATAATATCTGTGCTAAATTCGAAGGTTTCTATTTCGGAAGACTTGATATTAAATTCAACAGCTGGGAGGAACTCGAAGCGGGACAGAAATTCGGTATTATTGAATTAAACGGAGCCGGCAGCGAACCCACACATATCTATGATCCCTCGCATTCTCTGGTAAATGCCTGGAAAGAAATTATCCGGCATTGGAAATTGCTTCAGCATATCGCTGCCATAAACCATCAACGTGGTGAGGCATACCTCAGCTGGCGCGATGGAAAAAACCTGATGAAACAGCACATCGCCACCGAAAAAAAACTTCACCACTTTATTTATAAACCTTCACAAGTGCATGCTGTTTCTTAATCCTCAGTCATTAAAAATCTTCCGGTCTGGCCTTTTCATTAGCCTTATAGGAACACTTCCGCCAGGTGTACTTAATATACTCGTGTTTCGTCTATTTATAAGCGAGGGCTTCATCAGTGCATTTTTATTTGCCTGCGGGGTAGTACTTGTCGAAATGATTTATGTATACATAACCTTGCTTTTGATGCAGAAAATCCAGCATAATGTCATATTGAAACGCTACATAAACCGGGTATCCTGGGGCTTTGTACTGGTCTTCGCCATCATGAGTGTTTATGATGCCCTCCTGGGCTCGCAGCAGACGGAAACCGGCTTTCTTTTTCCGTTTATTCCCCGCTTTATTTACGGTATGATGTTGAGTGCCATAAACCCAATTCAGATCCTGTTCTGGATGGGCTGGAATACCATTCTGTTTTCAAAAAATATATTGGTGATAAATGCAAGGCCTTCGTTGTTATACATAACCGGCATTGGTATTGGCACCTTACTGGGCTTTGCGGTTTTTATGATTCCGGGGCAACTTTTTGCAGGCGCTATAACAGATTACAATGTTGTGCTGCGGTGGATAACAGCTATATTATTCACAGGTTTCCTATTCTTCATAACATTCAAAAACAGTAAAGATCTTTTGAGTTCATCTCGGTATGGGGAGAGGTCCTGAAAACATCAAAAAAAAAGCCTCCTGATTTCAGGAGGCTTTTTTAATATAATCATCTGGATTATTTTTCAGCAGGTGCTTCGTTTTCTGTAGTGATCAGGTTTGGATCAACCATGATACGACCGCAGTGCTCGCATACCAGAATTTTTTTGTTCATACGGATATCCAATTGTTTCTGTGGCGGAATTTTATTGTAGCAACCACCGCAGGCATCACGCTCAACCGGCACAACAGCCAGGCCATTGCGGGTATTTGAACGGATACGTTTGTAAGCGTTGATTAAACGCTCTTCGATACCGCCTGAAGCTTTCTCAGAAAGTTTCAGTAAATCTTTTTCTTCTTTTTCAGTTTCTGAAATGATCTCTTCGAGTTCATTCTTTTTCACTTTCAGGTCTTTTTTACGCTCGGTAAATTCCGTTTGTGAACGTTCTAAAATTTCCGATTTCTGGGCAATAGCCACTTTATATTCTTTCAGGCGTTTTTCAGCCAATTGAATTTCGAGGTTCTGGAATTCGATCTCTTTTGAAATAGCATCGTACTCACGGTTATTACGAACCTTGTTTTGCTGTGCCTCGTATTTTTTAATGTTTGATTTGAAATCCTTGATAGCCTGTGTTTTTTCAGCTACCTGGCCTTCCAGCTCTTCCAGCTCTGCTGTCAGGTTATTCACACGTGTTTCCAGACCGGCAACAATATCTTCCAGATCCTGTACCTCCAAAGGTAATTCTCCGCGTACTGTTCTGATTCTATCAATTTTACTGTCGATTAATTGTAACTCGTACAACGCTCTGAGTTTTCCCTCTACAGAAGCGTCAATTTTTTCTTTAATCTTTGCGCACATAGTTTAAAAATAATGAACCGGGTTTGTATGGATTTCCGATAAATAGGTGGCAAAATTAGCGAATTTATTTGATAATACCTCGGAAAAAATTTCAGGTGTAAATTGCTCAGTTTCAAAATGCCCCACATCGGCCACCACGATTTTATGTTCGGCATCAAAAAACTCGTGATATTTGAAGTCTGAACTTACATAAAAATCTGATTTACAAGATATTGCATCTTTCAGTAAAAAACTGCCACTGCCCCCGCAAAAGGCTACTTTTTTTACAGGTTTATTTCTCAGGGCTGTATGTTTTACACAACCCGTTCCGAATACATCTTTCAGACGCTTCAGGAAATCGATTTCCGGCATAGCTTCGGGCAATTCGCCAAGCATCCCGGAACCCACCAACTGATACTGATTATCAAGCGAGTAGAGGTCATAGGCAATTTCTTCATAAGGATGCATTTGCCGCAGACCGGCGAGCACATCCCCCTGTTTATAGGCCTCAAAGACAACCTCTATCCGGGTCTCATTTTCGTGACTGACTTTACCGGGTTCCCCGATAAAAGGCCTGGATTGTTCATTACCCCGGAAAGTACCTTGTCCTTCGAGGTTAAAGCTACAATGGCTGTAATTCCCTATTTGCCCGGCACCGGCATTGAAAAGCCCCTGTCTTACAGCCTCCGCATGCGATATCGGCGCAAATGTCACCAGTTTTTTCAGAAGGCCTTTTTTAGGTGACAGAATCTGTTGATTAACAAGCCCCAGTTTATTGGCAATTTTGTGATTCACGCCAAGGTGCACATTATCCAGGTTGGTATGAGCTGCATAAATAGCTACCTGCTGGCGGATAGCGCTGATAACGGTGCGTTCCACATAGTTGGCACCGGTCAATTTTTTGAGCCCTCCGAAAATAACGGGATGATGTGCTATCACAAGATTACAGCCTTTTCTGACAGCTTCATCGATCACTGCTTCTGTGCAATCGAGGGTCAGAAGGGCTCCCGTTACAGGCATTTCGGGGCTACCCACCAGTAACCCGCAATTGTCATAACTTTCCTGGAGCGAAAGGGGCGCAAACCTTTCCAGTTCGGCAATTATCTCTTTTAGTAGCAAGGACATAGGCTGGGGTCTTGGTTGTAATTTGTAAATTAAATATGTAAGTTTAAAACTTTTATCCGGTTGGACAAAATTACAAAAATACTACTCTATCCCTTTGCCCTGATTTATGGAGGAATCACGGCTTTCCGCAATCTTTTATACGACTGGAAAGTTCTCAAATCAACAAGCTTTGATACGCATACCATTTGTGTGGGCAACTTGGCTGTGGGCGGCACAGGCAAAACACCGCATGTAGAATACCTGGCGCGCCTGCTCAAAAGTGAATACCGTGTTGCAACACTCAGCAGAGGATACAAGCGCAAAACATCAGGATTTATGCTGGCCGACCAGGCAAGTACAGCCGATGATATAGGCGACGAACCCCTGCAGTATAAAAGTAAATTTACCGATGTTATGGTGAGCGTAGATGCCAATCGTGTGAATGGTGTTAAAAAACTCATTGCCATGGAAGCTGCGCCGGATGTGATTTTGCTGGACGATGCCTTTCAGCACCGTTCGATCAAATGCGGTTTGAACCTGGTGGTAAGCGAATACGATAACCTTTATATTTACGATCATATGATGCCGGCAGGTCGTTTGCGCGAAAGCCGTAAAGGCATCCTGCGTGCAGATATTATACTGATCAGTAAAACTCCTGAAAAGGCTACAGCCATTGATATCCGTAACATCACGAAAGATATAAAGCCACTGCCCCATCAACGCATTTTTTTCACCTGGCTTAAGTATGGCGAGCTATACTCGTTTGCAGACCCCGGCCATATACTCAGTACACTCAACGACCTTTACCGGTATAATATACTCGCATTTACAGGTATCGGGAACCCGGCACCCATGCTGACTTACCTGCGTGAGTATGCTGCACAGGTGGCTCATATACAGTTTTCGGATCACTACAATTACAGCAGCAGCGATCTGGAATCGATCCGCGAAAAATTCGAGGCACTGGATGGAGGCTTTAAGATTCTTGTTACTACAGAAAAAGATGCCATGAGGCTCATGAAACCTGATTTGATAGAGATAGCAAATAAATTACCTTTGTACATTATTCCTGTGGAGGTAGATTTTAAGGATAAAACACAGGAGTTTAACGAAACCATTTTAAATTATGTTAGAACAAATAAATTTTACCACAAAAAGTATTCTTGAAAAAACAAATGACTTTCGCCCGGAAATCGGGATTATTCTGGGAACCGGACTTGGCGGACTGACCAAAGAAATCAGTGTAGCACATGTATTGCCTTATGAGAGCATTCCTAACTTTCCGGTATCTACAGTTGAGGGTCACAGTGGTAAACTTATTTTAGGTGAGCTGGGCGGAAAACGTGTTATTGCGATGCAGGGCCGTTTCCATTTTTATGAAGGCTACACCATGCAGCAAATCACCTTTCCGGTGCGTGTCATGAAAGCGCTGGGTGTACATACACTCGTGGTATCGAATGCCAGCGGTGGTATGAACCCGAATTTCGAAATCGGTGAAATCATGATCATCAATGACCATATAAACTTGTTTCCTACCAACCCGCTTATCGGCAAAAACATTGCTGAGCTCGGCCCGCGTTTCCCCGACATGAGCGATGCTTACGATAAAAAACTGGTTGCCAAAGCCGTTGAAATTGCAAAGAACAATAACATCCGCGTATCGCAGGGCGTATACGCAGGGCTCACGGGTCCTTGTTTTGAAACCCCGGCCGAATACCGCTACATAGGCCGCATTGGTGCCGATGCAGTAGGGATGAGCACTGTGCCAGAAGTGATTGTTGCCAAACATGGCGGCATGCGCGTATTTGGTGTGAGCATTGTCACCGACCTGGGTGTCGACGGAAAAATCGTAGAGGTTACACATGAAGAAGTTCAGCATATTGCCGCCGCCGCTGAACCTAAGATGAGTTTCATTGTGAAACAGCTCATTGCTGAGATGTGAGTATAAAAGGATACTACCTGACGCCAATTCATGATTGCTATTGTTTAAGATACCACACCTGTATATTATCAATTTAAGTCCAACAACTCAAATAGTTTTGCGTCATGATTTATTATTGTAAGAAATCTGTTTCCAGATTACTGACATTCATCTTTTTGATGGGTGCAATTCAAAGTTTTTCTCAACATCAATGGAAGAATTTTTATTCCCCACTGGAGGTAATAGCATATTATGATAATGCAGATACGCTATGGATGGCTACGCAGTTTACAATAATCAAACATGTTAAACCAACCAACCATGCCACAATCATAGATCTCAAGTCTTATGTACCTTTTGGCAGCATTAATGACCTTACACGAGATAATTTAAATAACATCTGGCTTGCGACAGACAATGGACTGATCAAATATACTAATGGTAATTACACTATATATGACAATTCTAATTCGGCTGTTGTAAGCAAAACCGTCACAGCAGTTGCCTTCGACCCGCAGCGAAATATAGTTTGGGCCGGAGCAACCTCCAGTAATGACATTTCGCTTATTGCATATGATGGAACAAACTTCACAGCGCACCAGGCCAACGGATTAAATGTAGTAAGAAAAATACATATTGATTCTGCGACAGGTAATCTCACAATTGCCTGTTATGGCGGACTTGCATCCTTTGATGGCAGCAACTATACTTATTTAAATAGCCCACCACCGGGAATTGCTGATGCAGCTTTTTCTAATGATGGCAAAATTCTCCTGGGGATGGACAATTCATCCATCCTGGAATACAATGGCACATCCTATAACCAAATTGGATTGTGGAATAATAATCAATATCCAAATACGGGCAACAGAAAAGCAACATTAGCCTATGATCAGAATAAAAATAAGTGGATTTGTGGCCAATCCGGATTAGTTAAAATTGATACGTTCGGCACTCAAACACATTACATAGACACCAATTCAACACTTGCCCACAATGCAATTTGTACTACTATTTTCTTGGATCATCAACAAAACAAGTGGATTTCTACGGATTCTAGTTATGCTAAGACCGATTTAATTAATCCAACAAACTATTTCCCTACTAAAACTATTAACACAAACTATACAGGCATTAGTCGAATTACACCCACGTCGTATGGCGCCAAGTATTTCACCGAAAATTCTTTTCTCGCAGATTTCGATATCATAACAGACACAATCGCTGAACATGTAGCCACAGGCGTTACCAACCAGATGGCTTGCTGGTTACCAATTGGCCGATTGGGAATGGACGCTCTCGATAATGCATGGCTAAATAATAAATGCCAGATAATATGCTATAACCAACATATTCTAATCGATTCAACATCCCTTCTTCAATCTGCTATTAATACTTCAACGAATACAATTAACTCTATTTTTGTCGATAGCAAAAACAGGAAGTGGATAGGTGGTGACGGAATTATCTGCATGCATAATGATTCTTCCCTCACTGTTTTTAATGCAGCAACAAGCAATTTCCCTAACAATGGAGTAACTTATATAACCGAAGATTTAGCAGGCAATATCTGGATTGGGACTTATGGTGCTAATGTCTATTCTGGTGCCGCAAGGTACGATGGTAACACCTGGGTAACGTTTACTACTGCAAACTCAGGTATGCTGAGCAACGAGATACGTGATATTGTCACCAGTCCTGACGGAAAGATCTGGATAAGTCACTCCAATGGTGTTTCCATTTATGATGGGAGCAATTGGAGTCAATTATCACAAATGACTGGAAAAATTGTGAATGATATTGAATTCGATCAAAATGGTACAGCCTGGATCGCTACTGCCTATCAATTATATAGTCTTGACATGAACAACGTCTTAACCATGTATGACTATCATAATTATCCAATCACAGGGTACGTAACAAATATCCATATCGATGCCGCAAATACCAAATGGTTTACTTATAATGCAAATTACCTGACTGCATTTAATGAAAATGGCATTACAACGTATACCGCTCCAAAAAACAAATACAACAGCTTAAAGGGTAAAGTTTATAATGATATAAACGGCAATAAAATACAGGATGCTAATGAGCCCGGTGTGGCAAATCAAAAAATAGTTGTAAGCCCCAATGGTTTTATAGGTTATACAAACTCTTCAGGGGTATATGATATTTCGGTATTGAATGGAAATTATTCCATTAGCCCGGTATTATCAAACGCATCGCTGACTACTGATTCCCTGGCCTACCATGTACACCTCTCAAATTCGAATTCCTCAAATCTCGACTTTGGGGTTCATTATAATGTTTCATCCGATAGCCTTACATTATCATTGACTGGTGGATATTCAAAGTGCGATGAAACTGTCAGCTATTGGATTGACATGACTAACAACGGTTCCAATACGCTATCAGGGATACTTAAATTTACAAAAGCAGCTGTTACTCAGTTTGTGAATGCAATTCCATCAGCCAGTTCTGCTTCTGCTGATACTATTTTATGGAATATCACGCCACCTCTTTCACCAGGAGAACACCGCCAACTTACGGTTAATTTAACTCTTCCAAATTATACATTCGCCGGAACAAACTTACTGTATACCGCCGGATTTAAAAGCAGCTCGCTAAATCAGCAAGTTCAACTCTCACAATTTTTAACCTGCTCCTTCGACCCTAACGAAAAACAAGTCAATGCCCTTAAAGGATTTTATCAGGATTCCATTGCACAAAAAGGAGATTTTCTGGATTACACCATTCACTTTCAAAATACAGGAACTGATACAGCAAAAACTGTAAGAATCATGGATCAAATAGATGCTAACTTAGACATTAATAGTATACAGGTTCTTGGCTCAAGTCATCCATACTCGATGCAACGCGCCGGCAGGGTGATGACTTTCCTGTTCAATAATATAAATCTGCCTGATACAAACGTTAGCTTTCAAAATAGCCAGGGCTTTATAAAATACAGGATAAAATCCTATTCCCCTGTATCAAATAACAGTTTGGTAAACAATACAGGTTATATCTACTTTGACAACAACCCTCCTGTGATCACTAACACGACGAGAACCTATCTTTCTGACTTCACAGGGATTAAAGAGCTAAAGAAGGACCTAAATTTGGTTTCTTTATATCCAAATCCTGCTGATAATATGATTCAAATTGCGATGAATGGAGATAGAAAAATGGAATCGTTAAACTACTCTATTTATAATATTCTCGGGAATATTGTTAAAACCGGATCGATACATTTCAGTTCCAAGACAAATGCTCAAATAACAACCCAGGAGCTCGTTCCCGGATATTATCTTATTACCCTTCATCAAGGCAATTTCTCGGAAACCCATAAGGTAATTATCCAGAGATAAATCCGTTTTGATCTTTATGTATCGGGGTATGATTGCCAATTATATCCTAAATGCTTATATTTACTTTACCCATAAATATCGGCTCATGAGGTATCTATTCATCCTTTCTTTCTTCCTATTATTTAGCAAATTAGTTAACGCTCAGACTTATCCGAGCCTGAACATCAATATGCTTTCGCATATTAACCCCGAAACAGATACCACGGGCGCCGATGGCCGTAAATACTCGGGTTGCTGGGGTTGGTACCAGGCTTCCAAAAACAAAGAGTATGCACTTGTCGGCACCAGCAGCGGTACTTACTTTGTAGATGTCACGAACCCTTCTTTTCCGGTTGTCAGTGACTATGTAGCAGGGCGTCATGCCGGCTGTACCTGGAGGGAAATAAAAAACTATCAGAACTATTGTTACATCGTCAGTGATGATGCGCCACCAAATAGTTTCCAGATTGTGGACATGCAATACCTCCCCGATTCGGTGCATGTTGTTTACGATGGTGCTTCCACTTACTTTGAGCGCTGCCATACCATTTTTGTAGACGGAAATAAACTGTATTGCGGAAGCCCCACCCCACAGGGAGGAAATACCACAAGCATGCGGGTATACAGTTTGGCCAATCCGGCTGCACCAACATTCATTGCCCAGCTCGATCAGTTTTATCCTTCAATTCAGTGGGTGCACGATATGTTTGTGAGAAACGATACCATTTATGCTTCCTGCGGCAATCAGGGTTTCTACGTATTTAAACTTTTACCGAATGGAAGCATTACCGGTCTGACTCAATACTCCGGCTATCCGCAGGGTGGTTACAACCACAGTTCCTGGCAAACCGATGATCGCAAAACCATGGTATTTACAGATGAAGTACCGGCCGGCCTGTGCGCTAAAACCATTGATGTAACAAACCTGAATAATATTACACTGGTTGACACCATGCGCTCACATTACGGAGCCACGGCACACAACCCCTATATTATGGGCAATACCTGGTGCTGGATCAGCTCATACCAGGACGGACTTTACCTTTATGATATTTCAACCCCTTCGCATGTTACCATTCACGGATATTTCGATACACAACCCCAGCATGGAACCAACGATAATTTCAGTACCAACTCATACCGTGGCAACTGGGGCGCTTATCCTTACCTGCCCAGTAAAATCATTATAGCACTCGATATGCAGAATGGCGTGTTCATACTGGATGCCGACAATACCTACAAAAGCACGGTAGGTGTAGATGAACTTCCCGGAAAATCATCGATGATGAATATTCAGCCTAACCCGGCCAGTGATAAATTAACCGTTATTGTTGCCAATCAGCAAAACAGCAAACTGAATTATACGATCAGTGATGTATCAG
This sequence comes from Bacteroidota bacterium, assembly GCA_018267825.1. Classification (GTDB taxonomy): domain Bacteria; phylum Bacteroidota; class Bacteroidia; order B-17B0; family Aurantibacillaceae; genus JAFDXR01. The sequence continues at coordinate 24,874 of JAFDXR010000030.1, forward strand.
GACAGATTGTACAAACGGGTAGCATGTCTGAACAAAATGTACTCATCAAGGAAAGTATTGACATCAGCCGGCTCCCGGATGGTTGTTACTTTATAACCGTGAAAGGAAGCGGGTTTTCAGAAACAAAAAAAGTAGTTGTACAGCACTAAATGCATTGAAACCGGTAAATTTCTATTGCATTTTATAGAACCGGAATTCTGTACGGCGGTTGAGTTCAAGTTCCTTCTCCGTACACGGCACACCATCTATGCAGGTATTTACCGGTTCCGATTCGCCTTTACCGGAAGCTTTGATATGATTGGCAGGAATGCCTTTCGATATAAAATAAGCGGCAACGACTTTAGACCGTTTTTCTGATAATTTCTGATTAAAATTGGCATTCCCTTTACTATCGGTATGAGAAATGATATCCACATGAATGGCTGGATCCTGTTTCATTTTCACAATGAGCGCATCGAGTTTAGCTTTTGATGTTTCGGAAATTTCGAATCCACCGTTTTTAAACAGATTTTCCGAAAAATACATCCCATTGAGCATTTCTGCTTTTTTGACGGTGACATCCTCCTCTTTCATCGGTTTCAGGTAAACCATATCGAACGAAAGAAGTTTATATTCAAAATTCCCATTTACATTATTAAAGCCGGAAATAACCTCTCCTTTCTCGGATGCCAGGTAAACCCTGTCGTCGCTCTTCATTTCAGGTGACTTGGATATTTTCAGACTCATTCCCGCATCGGTCTGTATATTTTTAATCACGAAATTACCGGTACTATTGGTCTGAACCGTTTGAAGCGTATCATTTTTTGCATTGGTAACATAAATCTTGCTGTCTTTTAATGGCTTGAGGTCACTGTCACCATAAAGAATTTTGCCTGCAATTTTTGTTTGTTCCTCCATGTTGGCAGGCGCGTTGCGCTGATCCTCCAGATAGCCCTGTAAATCGCCGATTGAGGGGTTTACCATCACGATAAATCCTTTCTCATTGACCAAGTACCCCAAAGGCACACGTGTTACCTTGTATGTGCGAACATAAAAGTCTTCATATGCTTTTTCGGCCAGGCAATTGTGCATCTGTCCCATATTATATTTCCTGATATCATCGGCCCAGGCCTGTTTATCGGACTGCAGGGCTATTGTAATAATTTCGAAGCCATTGGGTTCTTTATAGCCGGCATCAGCATATAGTTTAGCCATACGCCCGTAGCGGTACAGATTCTCGCGAGATGCTGTATTTACTGAAGACCAGAAATAGATATACACAACCTTGTTAGTATAAGGAAAGGTAAAACTCTGTAATGATTTATTCGCTGTTGGCAATACAATAGGCGGAGCCTTATCTCCTACCTGTAATACAGGAGGGTTTTGAGCATAAATGGATTTAAAAAACAAAAACGCTGCAGTAAAAAGAATAACATAAAAGTTTCTCATACAGTTAATAAATTAATTCAATACTATTATACCAGAGGATAGTGTGTGGTCTGACTGTATTCACCGGGGAGTTGGATAAACTGGACAGACCTGAATTTCAAAGGTAAAAGAAAATAAAGCCCTGCTCCTCACGGTTTCCCGTAGGAATGGTATTTCCGGGATGCACTATTAAAAAACAAAGCGCGCAGAAAGTTTTACTTCCTGCGCGCTGAGTTAGGATTATTTAAAGTGTTTACCCTTTTACTTTCACCATACTTTCAGCCATTTTAATAGCTTCGTACAGGTTAATGATACCGCCGGTTTTAGACAGATCACCAAATTCAACGAGTTCATCTTTTGTTCCCGGTTTGATCACCTTTTTATCTTTATACTCGGTACGGGCCGATTTCATCAGGATTTTTTTCATCTGCTCAGGCGTAAGTTCAGGGAAATACGATTTCAGAACTGCTGCTACACCGGCAACAACAGGGGCTGCCATACTCGTTCCGCTGGCGTCTTTGTATTTGTTTTCAGGCACTGTTGAATATATATCAACACCGGGTGCAAACAGATCAACTGTTTTTTTACCATAGTTACTGAAAGGTGCTGCAATTTTATCATCCGGTTTCCAGCTTAAGGCTCCAACGTCCATAAAGTTTGAAGCTTCTTTTTTGCTGTTCTCAAATTTCTTGCATGGGTAGTGTGTTATTTCATCAATATCTTCACCATCGTTACCTGCAGCGTGAATAAGCAATACACCTTTGCTTTGTGCATATTTAATGGCGTCGTCAACAGCTTTTTTATTTGGTGAATATTTTTTACCAAAGCTCATGTTGATGATCTGTGCACCATTGTCGACCGCATAACGGATGGCATTAGCAACGTCTTTATCACGCTCATCGCCATCAGGCACGCAACGTACGCTCATAATTTTCACATCGGCAGCGATACCATCCATGCCCACACCGTTACCACGTTTGGCAGCAATAATACCGGCTACGTGAGTTCCGTGAAATGCGCCGGGGCCTTTGCAGTCGTTATTCCCATAATAGCGTTCATTTACATCATTATAGTTATCACCAACAATAGAACGCGTATCTGAATTGAGGTCGTAACGCGCTGAAACGTCCAGCTGCTCTTCTGCCTCTTTCAACTGATCCATCAGATCGTCCAGACTTGTTCCTGAAGCTACCACGGATTTGGCAATCATTTTAGCCTGCTTATCTTTCTGGTCTTTGGCATCGAATTTATCGATGTTTGCCATGGTCACTTTTTCAACACCCTGTTCTTTTTTGATCTTTTCGATCATTCCATCAAGGGCGGTTTTAATAAATTTCACCTGGTTCATCTGGGCTTCAGCATCATTGAGTTCTTTCTCATAATCTGCTTTTACCGCGAGGTAATATTTATATTCTTTTTTCTCGTCCTTGGTTTTGAGTTCTTCTTCTTTTTTTCCGTCATACTTGGCTTTTAGGCCTTTGTAAACACGGGTAAGCTCCAGGTTATCCTTGGCTACATTCGATCCGTCCTTGTTTCCCATAAAGTTCCAGCCATGAATATCATCGATATAACCATTCTTATCATCATCAATACCATTATCAGGAATTTCGCCCGGGTTGGTCCACATCACATCCTTCAGATCTTCGTGTTTATAGTCAACACCGCTATCGAGCACGCCTACGATGATTGTTTTTGATTTACGACCTTTGAGTAATTCCTCATAGGTTTTTTCAGTACTCACACCATTTACATTGTCTTTGGTATGATCGAGGTTAAACCAGTTATCGGGACGTTTGTCCTGTGCTACTGCAGTATATGCAAAGAACAGGGCGGCGATGATTGTTATTTTTTTCATTTGTCAGATTTTAAATGGCCGGTGAAACAGCCGTTTATCGTATTTTAAATTTATCTATCACTCAATATTACAATAATATTTAATGTATCGGCTGCCAAAAAATACAAAATGCCTCATTGTGTGATGAGTGGTTAATTAGTCATTTGGGATATGCCCTGAATCAGGTCGTGTTTTGTAATTATATGAACATTTCCGGCCAGGTCGCGCATCAGCACCGCATTGTTTTCGCGGGTAATGAGTTTGGAGATATCCTCGATAGGCGCTTTTTCATTAACCATCGGAAATGCCGGCTGCATAATCGTTTCCACCGGTTTATTCTTGAGGCTGTTGTCGTCAAACAGTTTGGCAAACATGTGGCTGTCGTTCAGTGATCCTACATACTCATTCCCTTTGGTAACAGGCAACTGAGAAACCCCGAATTTATTCATCATTTCAACGGCTTCTGACACTGGTGCATCAATAGACACGGAAAGTAGTTTCTGATTTTTATGGGAAGCAATCAGGTCGATGGCGCGTGGTTTTTTGATTTCCAGGAATCCACGGTCGCGCATCCAGTCGTCGTTGAACATTTTGCCCAGGTAGCGGGTACCGTGATCGTGGAAAATAACCACTACCACGTCGCCTTTTTTGAAACGGTCTTTCATCTGCATGAGTCCGGCCATGGCCGAACCGGCGCTATTCCCCACGAAAATACCTTCTTCGCGAGGAATACGGCGGGTCATCACAGCGGCATCTTTATCGGTCACTTTTTCAAAATGATCAATAATGCTGAAGTCAACATTCTGCGGCAGAAAATCCTCCCCGATACCTTCGGTGATATAAGGGTAAATCTCATTCTTATCGAATATGCCGGTTTCCTTGTATTTTTTGAAAACAGAGCCATAGGTATCGATGCCGAGGATCTGGATGTTCGGATTTTTTTCTTTCAGGTAGCGGCCGGTACCACAGATGGTTCCGCCAGTTCCTACACCAACGACAAGGTGCGTAATCTTTCCATCGGTCTGATCCCAGATTTCAGGACCGGTTTGCTCATAATGTGCGGCAGAATTCGACAGGTTATCGTATTGATTCGGTTTCCAGGAATTGGGAATTTCGTGTTCGAGACGCGATGATACGGAGTAGTACGACTTAGGATCTTCGGGTTCTACATCTGTGGGGCAAACAATAACCTCTGCACCAAAGGCGCGCAGGGCATCTACTTTTTCCTTACTTTGTTTATCGGTGGTTGTGAAAATACATTTATAGCCTTTTATGATGGCGGCAATTGCCAGTCCCATACCGGTATTACCCGATGTTCCTTCAATAATGGTTCCACCCGGTTTTAACCGGCCATCCTTCTCAGCATCTTCGATCATTTTCAGTGCCATACGATCTTTGATGGAGTTTCCCGGATTGAATGTTTCTACTTTCGCAAACACATCGCATGGCAAATCTTTGGTAATGGTATTAATCTTCACCAGGGGCGTGTTTCCTATCGTTTCCAGGATATTCTTACAGTACTTCATAGCATTATTTTAAATTAAAATGAAGGTTAAATATACTTATATTCTATGAATCCCTATTAACATCTTATGAAGGAAGGGGAATAAACCATTTAACACAATTTTTCTGGTTTTTAACCTAAAATTTACATATATTTGGTTTCCTAAAAACCAAAAATTACATGAAAAAAATCTACTTAACCCTATTATCAGCAGTATTTGCCGGCCAACTGGCACATGCTCAGGCTCCCACACTGACAAAAGCGGGGAATGACCCGGTTATTGGTGACTCTTACACGCAAAATGGACTGGATACTTCCAACGCCATGCCGAACTCTACTACCGGTACCAGCGTAACCTGGAACATTTCAGGGGTAAGTGTCAATACAGTTGTTACAGTAACAACGTATTCAACTCCTTCTTCCGGCGACATTTCAAGTTATCCCGGTACAACCATCGTAATGAACAGTGGCGGATCAAACAACACCTACCTGAAACAAAGCGGTACTGCTCCAAGCGGCACACTTGAAGTAGAAGGTATGTATGTATCTTCATTAGGTGCTTCTATGACATTTACCAACTCAGGTGTTATTGCCCAATACCCTATTTCTATGGGTTACAGCATGACCGACCCGATTGCTGGTAGTGTCAGTGCAGGTACAGTATCCGGAACTTTCTCCGGCGACATGATTACTCACGCCGATGGTACAGGCACACTGAACTTCAACAGCGGTACTGCTATTGTTCCAAACTGCCTACGTGTGGTAACTACCATGACTGCAAACTTATCTTTATTGGGTGGATTAGTAACCGGCACATTACAACAGGATATGTACAACTATTTCACCAGCTCCAGCAAATACCCTGTGTTTACTGTACAGTACACACACGTTGTTATTCCGGCTGCATCCGTTGACCAATTGACTGCAACAGCTGCTATCCAGCCCAGCATCGTACTTGGCATCAATGAACAATCTGCTAAAAACGTAAACTTCACAGCATATCCAAACCCAACATCGGATAATGTGTCTTTACACTTTGTACTTACAAATACGGAAAACTACACTGTAGAAATCAACAATACACTTGGTCAGACAGTAAAAACCGTATCATTAAACAACTTACAACCTGGTATGTACAATGAAAACATTGACCTTACCGGCTTAAACAAAGGCATTTACTTTGTAAAAGTAAAAGGTACTCATGCTGAAGGTGTTCAAAAAATACTGGTTCAGTAATTACTAAAGTATTCTCTTTTTTTTAAAAATCCCGCTTCTGACCGATGGCGGGATTTTTTATTTATCGACCTTCACTTCACTCATTATTCTGTAACAGGATGACTAAAATGGCTGGAAATCCTGATATTTGTAAAACACCGGCAACAAAAGAAGAGGTAGCTTGAACGTATCTGCAAAAAATAATTTAAGGCAAAGGAAATTCACGGGCGATTTATCGGCGAATGCTATTCAGACACTTGCCACGCAGGCATTCAGTTTCGCTATTTTCTATCTGACCTCGCGCTACCTGAGCAAAACCGATTATGGCATGCTGAACTGGAGTATGGCAAGCGCCGGTACCATCCTTGCCATCAGTTCTCTGGGCACGGATTTTATCCTGGTGAAGCGCATCGCTACCGGCAAGTCCGTTCAGCACATCAGCAGCATACACTTATTTCATACCCTAACGGCAAGCTCTGTCATATGCTTCATTGTAGGACTTATTGCTTGGCTAAGACCGGATTCCGGAGCCGGTGATATTTTCTTTTATGTAACAGTTCTGCTGAGTATCGGCAATATTGCAAATTCCTTTAAACTTATGCTCAATGGCCTGGAAGCCTATCGGAAAATGGCCTGGCTCGCTTTGTTTTCCAACTTAATAAGATTTATGGCAATTGTTGCGCTCTATATTTCCGGGCACTTCACCCTGTATGCTGTTATTGGTGCATATACCCTGGGGGCCTGTGCCGAATTGTTGCTGGGGCATTGGATCACCAATCGTGTCATGAAGACAAACATTCTGCCGAAGCTTTACCTGCAGGAATATAAAGGACTGCTGAAGGAATCGTTACCGCAGCTTGCCATTGTGGTGTTTGACTCTGCCCTCGCCCGGATCGACTGGATTCTACTAGGGCTTGTAAGTACAAGTCTTATCACTGCCGAATACAGTTTTACCTACAGGATTTTTGAACTTTCAAAACTTCCCTTGCTCATCATCGGGCCCGTTCTGCTGACCCGCTTCTCGAAATTTTTTGCTTCGGGCGGCACACTGCATGAAAAACAGGCCCGTGAAATCCATTTGTTTTTCAGGCTCGAAATGTTCGTGGCCCTGCTTATTCCTATGGTGCTTGTATGCACCTGGAGTCCGCTGATGGATTTTGTAACCAATAACAAGTATGGATTAGTCAATGAATATACATACACTATTCTCGCTATTTGTGTGCCACTACATTACATGCTCAATTTCTTATGGACCCTTGCCTTTGCACAGGGGCAGCTTAAAACACTAATGTTTATTACCATTGGCTCATCGCTTGGTAATATCCTATTGAACCTTATTCTCATACCTTCGTTGGGCGGACAGGGATCAGCCTTTGCTTTCATGGGCGCCACTGCACTTCAGCTGCTGCTGTATTTTATTTTCATAAAACAATCGGCCTTCCGCCCGCATACAGGCGTATTTATATTAGCTGTTATCAATGGGGCAGCGGCAGTAGTTATGAGCAAGTTCCTATTTAATAATTGTGCACTGACAGCCCTTGCAGCTATCGCAAGTTATAGTATCTTAGCCTTAGTCACTGGGCTCATAAAACCCGGTCATTTAAAGGAACTGCGTCATTAATTCTTCTGAACTGAAATGAATATTCTATTTATATGTGATGAATATCCACCGGGAAAAAACGGCGGTATAGGCACCATGGTTCAGACACTCGCGCGGGAATTGACCAGGCAGGGGCACCATATATATGTAGCAGGCTTATACAGCTATCGCTATGGCGAAGCCGACTACGAGGAAGACGGATCCGTAAAAGTATGGCGCCTGCGCTATGGCATTAAATTACCGGTAAGCCCTGAAAGCCGCCTTTACGGTTTACGCGAAAAGCTACCCGCCTTTATACAAAAAAAACTCCGTGGCGGGAAAGCTTTTGTGCAGTTTACGCGTTTTATAGAAAAACTCGTTACCTCTGAACATATTGATATTATTGAGATGGGCGACTTCAATAATTTCTGCTCACATATCGGGTTCATCGTAAAATGGCCCGCCTTTAAAGTGCCATTGGTAGTTAAGATTCATGGATCGCATAGTTATTTTGCCTCCGAGATGCACACCACGCTTGCTGACCGATACAAACAAACTGACAGGGCTCTGTATGAACGGGCAGATGCAATCAGCGCGGTAAGCAGATACGCTGCAAGCGTAACACAAGGATTATTTGAGATTAAAAAAAATATCCGGGTACTCTATAATGCCACCATGCCCTGTAAAAAACATACAGATGATCGCCTTCCGTATACAGTTATTTTTACCGGAAGTCTGGCGCACAAAAAAGGAATTTTTCAATTGATGAAGGCCTGGAACATTGTTTCAGCGCAGATACCGGAAGCCCGGTTAGTGATCTATGGTAAAGGCAAAGTGCAGGCTTTACAGGCATTGCTGTTACCACAAGCCATGGATACCGTTATTTTTAAAGGGCATGTATCACAGCAGGCATTAACGAAAGCATTGTCGGAAGCTACATTGGGCGTTTTCCCTTCATACAGCGAAACATTCGGACTGGCCGTTATCGAAGCCATGAATACAGGCTGCCCGGTGATTTATACAAAGCGCTCATGTGGTCCTGAAATTGTTGAGGATGGTGTTACCGGTTTACTGGCCGACCCCGATCATGTTGAAGATATGGCGCAATTGATACTCCGGCTTTTGAAAAATCCTGCTGAACGAAAAAAAATCGGCTCAGCCGGACATGAGTATGTGCGCGCGCATTTCATGGCAGAAGATTCCGCAAAACAGCACATCGATTTTTATACAGAAACCATCCGGAATTTTCAAAAAGCATGAATACAGTGACGACATACCTGAACGCTGTATGGAAACGCAATAAGCAGTTTATGCTGCAGGAAACAGATCCCGTATTACTGCTGTTTTTACTGTTTATGACCAATTACCGGATTTCGTTCAAAATCATTGCCATCATTGGTATATTCATTTGCAGGCGCCGGTTCCGGCTTCAGAAAAACGGTGTATTCTATTTTTACCTTTCCATGATTGGTATTGGCCTGGTACAGTTCCTGTTTTTCAGCGGTGATCTGTCTATGGCTCATGGCCTGGTGGTTTTAACCGGTTGCATCACCTGGCTCTTTAGTCTGCTGGCATTTCAGCAGGTCCGTGTTTCAGTAAATACGCATACTGAATCGCAATTAATCAATACGCTGAAAGTGATTACCGTTCTTAATTTTTTTGTATCCCTGGCAGACCTCATCAAGATAATGCTAACCCAGCATTCCCTGAACCCATACAATGAAATAAGTTCACCACCCTATGGTATTTCGTCGGGCGACATGATTGGCGGCGTATTCGGTCAGCTCCACCTGGTAAATACGGTCACATGTTTTCTCTTAATCATTTTCTTTCTGTATAAGCAGGAGTTCAGGTTCAGCCTCATGGCCCTGATTCCGTTTTTACTGACCGGCAGTAACTTTGGTACACTCATATTATTTCCGGTATTGCTTTATATCCTCATTGTGAAACGTGGCATTATCTACAAGTATTATGCGTTGTTTTCCATAGCGATCATTGTTGTTTTCTATGTACAGATTACACCGGTTAATTTCCGGTATATGCGACAGACACTGGCCAAAGCGGCTATGCAGCTGCACATTATACCTCAACCGGTAGCTATAAACATCAGCAAACCGGTAAAAAAAACTCCTCCTGTTGATTTCATAAAACTCTATGAAAAACAACATCCTGCTGTGCGTGTGGATACTATTGAGCAAAAAGTGTTGATGAACAGTGATGAAAACCCGGTAAAAAGACAGAAGCGCGAAGACCTCGTTTTTTACAGGAAAGATTCTCTGCAAAAAGCCAAAGCCCAAATGCCGCTATTCAACAGCGATACGCTCATCCGGTTTGATTTTGTGAAGCAGTCGGGCAAGATCACCTCGTTCATACAAACCAAACAATTTCTGCTATCCGGTAAATCCCGTTTGTTATTCGGGGCCGGCATCGGGTCTTTCTCCTCGCGGCTGGCCTTTATTACATCCCGGATTGTGGGTGACTCCAAAATCCTGATGGCTCTCCCCTATTATGAAACACCCGCATTCAAAAAAAATCACAAAGCCATATTCAAATACCTGATGTATATGGATGATGAAGAACATAGTGTGACCAATCTCCCGTTCTGCTGGTATAATCAGCTATTGGGGGAATACGGACTGCTTGGATTCATTTCCTTTGTTGTACTGTATCTCGGTTTCTTCCTGCGGCGTTTCCGGAGTTACCGTTATGGACTCCTGATGCTTGGCGGCATGCTGCTGTTCTTTTTCTTCGACTATTGGTTCGAACGACTTGCTGTGATGATCTTTTTTGAATTGTTCTTATTGATGGAAATCCGTTTCAACAACGTTAAAGAAAATAAGGAAGAAGAAGCTGTATGAGTGTGCAGACTGTAGATATCAGTGTGATAATGCCCGTATACAACGGCGAAAAATACCTTCGTGAAGCGATCGACAGTGTATTGAACCAGACTTTCAAAACGTTTGAATTCATTATTGTGAATGACGGTTCAACCGATGCTACAGAATCCATTATTACCTCGTATACCGATCCCCGGATCAGGCTTATAAACCAGGCCAATGGTGGTGTGGCCAGAGCTTTGAATACAGGTTTACGGTATGCTACAGCTTCCTATGTTGTTCGTTTTGATGCCGATGATGTGTGTATGCCACACAGGTTTCAGGTCCAATACCAGTACATGCAGGAACATCCCGATTGTATGATTGTGGGAAGTGATGCCAATTACATGAACGAACAGGGTGAGTTTCTTTTCAGGTATCGTAACGAAGCATACACCGATGAAGCCATTAAGCGGAAAACACCTTTCAGCTGTCCGTTTATTCACAGCTCTGTTATGTATAAAAAAGCGCCTGTGCTGGCTGCAGGAGCCTATAATGAGCATGCGCATAATTTTGAAGATCATCTGCTTTGGGTCAACCTGCTGAAACAAGGCACCGCTTTCAACCTCAGTGAAGTGCTTCTGCACGTCAGGTTTAACATCAGTTCCGTAACCATCGATGAAAAAGACCGTGGAAAAAAGTTCATGGAAATTAAACATAAAGCGTTGCAAACCGGGACTATCAGCGCCGAAGAAGGTGATACACTTCTGAAAATAATCCGCAGCCAGAGCCGCCGGGAAAAAGAACATTCCTACCACCGGATGCTGGCAAAAAAATACCTCTGGAATAATTACAACACCACAAAAGCAAGAGAGCATTTGAGCAAAGCCATATCGCTCAGGCCTTCTCAATGGAGCAGCTATGCCTTATATATTTTATCCTTTCTGCCCGAAAAGCAAATACAGGCTTTATACCATGCATTAAAATAACATGTCGCTACAACCCCAAAAACATATCCTGTTCATTATGCAGCTGCCGCCGCCCATTCATGGTGTATCCGTAATGAACCAGCTTGTACGCGACAGTGTACTTTTGAATCAGAGTTTCCAATGCGATTACATTAACCTGACAACCGCCAGAAGTATTGATGATCTTGGAAAAAGCAGGCTCTCCAAATACCGGTCATCATTTAGCATCGTATTGAAAGCCATCGGCTTTATGCGGCGTAAAAAATACAAGGCTGTATATATTACCATTTTTCCTTATGGGCTTGCATTTCTGAAAGACTCGCTGGTCGTTATGATAGCCCGCTTATTCGGGCAAAAGCCCATTCTGCATCTCCATGTATCGGGCTTTAAACCGCAGGCCGATAAAAGTATATTTCACACATGGTATTACCGCTTTGTATTTAAAAACACAGAAGTGATTTGCCTTTCGGAATTATTAACGTCAGATATAAGCGGCTTTTATAAAGGAAAAATACACATCCTCCCGAATGGGATCAACCAGGTTAATTTCGAAAACAGTTATGCCTCCCGGCAAAGCCCGGTCAGCATACTCTACCTTTCGAACCTTATCCGCGAAAAAGGTATTCTGGTGTTGCTGGATGCGTTGCAGATTCTGATGCAGCGTAAGGTGCCGTTTAATGCACGTATTGTGGGAGCGGAGGGCGATATCAGTTACCGGTTCCTGAAAGATTATATAGCTGCACGGGGGCTTGAAAAACATATTGCATTGATTGGTCCGAAATACCACGAAGATAAATTTGATGAATTCAGGAAGGCCGGTCTGTTTGTTTTTCCCTCGGTATGCGACACCTTTGGGCTGGTACTATTGGAGGCCATGCAGTTCGGTGTTCCGTGTATATCTACACCGGTGGGCGGAATCCCTGATGTATTGGGCGACGGCAGCGGCCTGATTATAAACCAGGTGAATGCCGGGGCCCTGGCCGATGCCATGGAGACCCTGATCATGGATCCGGAAAAACGAAATGCAATAAGCCGGAAAGGATTCGAACGTTTTAAAACCAATTACACAACCGATATTTTTGAAGCCAGGTTGAAACACATTCTGGATAATGCATTTTCGGCAACAAGAGAAAACAGTACCAACGCATGATGAATATTGTCATTATAGGAACCCGGGGAATACCTAATCACTATGGTGGTTTTGAACAGTGTGCGCAACACCTGGCCCTGGAACTCACCGCTATGGGGCATCGCGTATCCGTTTACAATCCGCACAACCATCCCTGGAAAGAAGCCATGTGGCAGGGCGTGCATATTATTCATTGCAAAGATCCCGAAAACCGGATCGGTACAGCCGGTCAGTTTGTGTACGACTTCCGTTGCATCATGGATAGCCGGAAACGAAATTTTGATATCATCCTGAACCTTGGTTATACCAGCAGTTCGGTATGGAGTCGCTTATTCCCCAAAAAGCCGGTACTCATTACCAACATGGATGGCCTGGAATGGAAACGCTCCAAATATTCGAAACGGGTACAGGCTTTTCTGCGCTATGCCGAAAAACTGGCCGTAAAGCACAGCGATGAACTCGTTGCAGATTCAAGGGGTATAGAATCCTATCTTAAAGAAAAATACAAGGCCAATGCGCATTACATTGCCTATGGTGCTATTCCGTTTGAATCTCCCGATCAGCAACAGCTGGCGAAGTTCAACCTGCAGCCGTTTTCCTACAATATGCTGGTAGCCCGTATGGAACCCGAAAACAATATAGAGATCATTTTGGAGGGCGCCCGTTTATCTCACAGTACTCTCCCATTCCTGATCATCGGCAATACGGAAAACACCTATGGCAAATACCTTACAGGTAAATATGGGACAGATCCGCGTTTTATATTTGGCGGGCCGGTATATGAGCCAGGCCTCATTAATAACCTGCGGTATTTTTCGAATATCTATTTCCACGGCCATTCTGTAGGCGGTACAAATCCCTCATTACTCGAAGCCATGGCCTGCATGTGCAGTATTGCCGCACATCACAATACATTCAACGAAGCCATCCTGGGTGCAGATGCCCTTTATTTCAGCTCCGCGGAGGATGTAAGCCAAATATGCGGGCAAAAAAGCAGAACGAGTGCTGTACAAATAGAAACACAACATAATTTCGAGAAAATTAAAGCTCTATATTCATGGAGTGGTATTGCCGGGCAATATGAACAGCTCATGAAAGAATCCCTAAAGCGCAAATATGGCTCACAATAAAGACTATGCAAATACAATAAGCACACCGGTCCGGACTGAGAAACTCCGCTATGGGCTTATACTGTGTTTTGTAGCCTCCCTACCGTTTCACATTATCTACAGCCAGGTTATTTTATATCTGCTGGTAGCCACTACGCTTATGAGTTTCAGAGTCTCCATGCTCAGGGCCATTCCAAAGCAATTCTGGCTTTTTGCCGGTGTTTACCTGCTCGGTGCACTTGGTTATATATACTCTACCGATAAACATGCCGCAGGTTATTTAATGGAGCGGCAGCTCTCCATTCTTATTATGCCCCTGGCAATCCCCATGGCATTTTACAGGGATGAATCCAGGATCCGTACCATTCTGCTGGTATTTACGCTGAGCTGTACAGGAGCTGTTCTGTTTTTATTTGGCCAGGCTCTGTACACCATACACCTCAACCATTTCCCGGCGAGGGTACTGTTTACCAATACATTTTTTCACCATGGCTTCTCCGGACCATTGGGGATACATGCTACTTACTTATCGCTTTACGTGGCGCTCTGCCTGTTTTATTGTGTTTACCGCTTTGCCAAAACAACTTCGATGCAGGAGCGGATCTGGCTGGGTCTCTGCCTCCTGGTTCTCGCCGCCGGCCTGTTTTTCCTTGCCACGCGCTCCGTATGGATCGCCACTGCGCTGATTCTGTTTTTTATTTTTCCGCTCTATGTAATCCGCAAAAAATGGCTGTACTATATTATCCTGTTGGTTGCAGCGGGCATTTCGGGGATTCTTGTATTCAAGGTCGACTATTTCAGAGAGCGGTTTGGGAAACAACTGGTCCAGGAAATTTATGCACCGCATACAATGGCGATGAGCGATGCAAGCCCAGAGCCACGTATTGAACGCTGGGAAGGTGCGGTGGAGTTAATACGGCTATCGCCCTGGATTGGCTATGGAACCGGCGATGAAGTGAAGTTCATGAAAATAAAATACATAGAGCACCGGCAGTTTGTGTCTTACCTCTACAGCTTCAATGCCCACAATGAGTACATCTCTATTGTACTTAAACATGGTTTTGTGGGGCTGTTTATTTTCCTTGGTTTATTTGGCTATTACCTGCGCATCGCCATACGCCAACAGGATTTCATATACATGGCTTTTATCGGGCTGTTGCTCATTGTCTTTATTACCGAAAATGTACTCGACAGCAACAAAGGCATTTTCTTCTTTGCTTTTTTCAATACCCTGTTTGGGTATTTTCATCTCGAAAAAACGCGCGATAAGCCTGCAGATACTGTAAAATAAAAAGAGCCGCACAATGTGCGGCTCTTTTTGTATAATAATCTCTGTGAAACGATTATGCTTCTGTGTTTTCGCTGTTGGTTTCAGCAGCAGGTGTTTCTTCAGTTGCAGTCTCAGCTGGTTTTGCTTTTGCAGCAATCTTCGCAGCTTTCGCTTCTTTTGCAGCAGTTTCAGCTTTCATTTTAGCTTCAACGGCTTTTTTACCTGAAGTAACAAGACCTTCTTTTTTAGAGTTGATCTTACCTTCTTTTTCGCTTACCCATTTTGCAAAACGTTGCTCAACCTGAGCTTCGGTTAATGCACCTTTTTTCACACCGTCTAATAAGTGTTTTTTCAACAGCACACCTTTGTACGATAGGATCGCACGGCATGTTTCTGTTGGAATTGCACCTTTTTGTAACCATGACAAGGTATTGTCAAAGTTAATGTCGATTGTAGCCGGATTCGAGTTCGGGTTGTAGGTACCTAATTTTTCAATAAAAGCTCCGTCCCGTGGTGCACGACCATCCGCTACTACCACGTGAAAGTACGCTGCGTCTTTCTTACCGTGTCTCTGTAGTCTAATCTTAACTGCCATTTTATTTTGTTTTAAATTTGGGCGACAAATATCGTGATTTTTTCTGTAACTCCCACCTAAAATCTAAAATTATTGCACTAAATAGCTAAATATCAATTAATTTTGGTATTTTCGCACATTATTAAAATCCCTTTATGAAATTACAAGAGCGTGGTATTATCCTAATTCCTGTTGATTTTACTGAACAATCCATCTTTGCGATTAAACAATCGTACAACCTGGCAAAATACACCCATTCCCGGATCGTTATTCTTCATACCTATGAAAAAGTGGGCGAAGAGCGCTACGAGGAACTGAAAAAACTCACCAAAGAGACTGAAACCGAAAGCGGAGCTCCATGTGAGTTCATGAATATTAAAGGCAATATTTATAAAGAAACCCTCCGTGTAGCCGAAGAAATAAAAGCCACCATGATTATGGTAGGTCTTGAAAGCCATATGAATCCGAAACAGGTCGTTGGTGAAAGCGCTTCGAAAATGATCCGCGAATCCAAATGCCCTGTAATTTCGATCCGTGGCCGCGAACACCGTGATGGTTGCGAAAACATATTATTACCACTCGACTTGTCGCGCGAAAGCCGTGAAAAAGTGGATGTAGCGATTCAGTTTGCCCATTACTTTGGCGCATCTATCCGTATCCTTGGCGTTTTCAGTCTTTCGGATGCGGCTTACGAAAACCAGTTACTTGCTTATTCGCACCAGGTGAAACAATACATCAAAAGCAAAGGCATCTCCTGTACCAATAAATCCCTTGCCAGCGACAGCATTGCCGAAACCGTGGTTGAATATGCCAATAAGATCGAAGCCGACCTTATTATCATTATGAATAAACCTAACCTCAGTATGAAAGAGTTTTTCAGTGGTACTGAGGCGCAAAAAGTGGTTGATATCAGTAATTTACCGGTTATGACCATTAACCCTGAAAAGAAAGAAAGCATGACCCATTTCGGTACAGGTCTGTAATCTTTCCTTTCATCTGATTGCCTGAACTTTTCCCCGCACTATTACCTACACCGGCGTTGTACGGCATCATTTTTTTATTGCCTGCAATGGTGGTGGCATTTTATTTGCTGATATGAACACGCGCAACATTGACTGAAAATAACGTTATACTTGAAGATAGGGCCCCGACCCCCGATACCCATGAAAAACTGGAGCTTGCCGTCTCAGCGCGACCAAGAACCTATTTCATTTTCAAGCGGCTGCTTGATATCACGATCTCCGTCTTTGTTATTCTGAGTATTCTCAGCTGGCTGATGCCAATACTGGCCATCCTTATTAAACTGGACTCCAGGGGTCCCGTATTTTTCAGGCAAAAAAGAACCGGATACAAGCGCAAGGTATTTGATTGTTTCAAACTCCGCAGTATGCATGTAAACCCTGAAGCTCACGACCTACAGGCGGCCATCGATGATCCGCGCATTACCAGGATGGGGAAATTTCTCAGAATCTCAAACCTCGACGAACTCCCTCAGTTTATTAATGTATTGCTCGGCGATATGTCTATCGTGGGCCCCAGGCCTCATATGCTGAATGACTCAACACGCTTTGCCTGTCTTTTTCCCGGCTATTACTCCCGCTACATTGTAAAACCCGGCATTACCGGACTGGCCCAGATCAAAGGGTTTCGCGGCCCTACACCAAGCAACCGCAGTATTTTTAAACGCCTTCAATGGGATTTATATTATGTAGAACACGCCACCATAGGTATGGACATACGGATCATTCTTCTGACGGGCATAGAAACCATACGTGAGGTACTTAAAATACGTACCGACAAGAATGTTATCAGTGAAGAACCGGCTGAGTTCTGAATAAACCATTTACTACAAATGAAAAAGGCAACCTTTGCGGTTGCCTTTTTCATTATATCATTTCTGATGGGAATCTATCAGTTAACTTTGATAAGCTCTACATCAAATACAAGCCATGAACGCGGAGGTATAACTCCAGGATAGCCCTGCTCGCCATAAGCCAATTGGTAAGGGATGATAAACTTGGTTTTACCACCTTCTTTCATCAGCTGAAGACCTTCTGTCCAGCCCGGGATAACCTGGTTCAGACCAAATGTAGCCGGTTGTCCACGATCCACAGAGCTATCGAATTTTTGTCCGTTGAGAAGGTAGCCCGTATAGTGAACCGTAACCTGGCTTGTAGCGGCCGGCGATGCACCTGTACCTTCTTTTTCAACAATATAACGGAGTCCGCTGGCAGTTACTTTAGCCGCACCATATTTCTCGTTCAGTGTTTTATCCATCGCAGCCTGCTCTGCTTTTGCTTTCTCTTCGGCTTTCTTGGCTACGTTTCCTTTTTCTGTTTCAAAAACAACAGCTGCATTAAATGCTTCAGCGTCTTTTCCTTTGCGGAGAATCACCAGGTGTTTAATGGTGTCATTCTGTGCAATAGCATTTACCACATTCTGACCTTCTACCACATGACCAAATACAGTGTGCTTACCATCGAGCCAGTCGGTTTTTACGTGGGTAATAAAGAACTGGCTGCCATTGGTACCAGGACCGGCATTCGCCATTGATAAAATACCCGGGCCACTGTGTTTTAATGTCGTATCGATCTCATCCGGAAATTTATAGCCCGGATCTCCCATACCATTGCCCTGAGGGCAACCACCCTGGATCATGAAGTTCGGGATCACGCGGTGAAACTTCAGCCCATCGTAATATGGAACGCCTTCGGCTTTGGCATTGTTTTTAATAGCACCTTCTGCCAGTCCAATAAAATTGGCAACTGTCATGGGTGTTTTTTTGTATTCCAGGGCGCAGAAAATATCGCCTTTATTGGTTTCAAATTTGGCATAGATGCCATCGGGCTGTTTGCTTAAAAATTCTTTATCCATTTTGCTCAATTTTGCTTTTTTTGGTTTACTGTCACCTTTCTGGGCAATCATACCCAGGGTCAGTAAGGATAGAAACGATGCTAAAACTATTTTTTTCATATCAGTGATTATTTGTTTTCAGTTGGCTGCTGGATGCCTTCTGTAATTATTTCATCTCCATCTGTTGTTCAGCTGGCATTGCACCCATTTCAGGTTGTTCAGGGGCTTTTTCAATATTCACCATTTCCACTTCAAATACGAGTGTACAGAACGGTGTGATTAAGCCGCCACGACCCTGAGGTCCGTAAGCCAATGCAGAAGGGATCACAAGTTTCGCCTTGCCACCTTTGCTCATCATAAGGAGTGCTTCTTCCCATCCCGGAATAACACGACCCTGACCCAATACAAATTTAATAGGTTCTTTACCGAAAGAAGAATCAAACTCCTGTCCGCTCAGGGTAGTTCCGCGGTAGTTAATTGTTACGAGTTCACCGGCTTTTGCATTAGCTCCTTTGCCTTTTTTCTCTTCGATAAAGTATAAACCGCTGGCCGTTGGTTTTGTGGTGATTTTATTTTCGGCCAGGAAATTTTCGATGGCAGGTTGTTCTGCGGCTGCCATACGTTGCATTTCCTGTTCCTGTTGTTTTTGATTCTCTTCGAGTTCCTTTTTGGTCTTAACTTCTATGATCTTGAGTGTTGCTTTCAGCTTTTCACCCGGTTTGATACCCGGAGGCAATTGATTTAACTTCTGTGTTTTGAGGAAAAAAGAATCGGCACTGAAAATAAAAGAAGCGCTATCACCTTTGGCCATCATCATAATGGCATCTTCCAGGCTACCACGGAATGTGGAAGCAGGCAGTAAAATACGTGTTTCAGGATTGCCATCACGGCTCATCATTCTGGAATCCAGGATTACAGAGTCGGTTGAGTTGATGGAGATCAAAAAAGAAAAACCAACGCCATCCCCTACTACCGGTTTGACACCTTTTTCGTCGTGTACATAAAATTTATAGTTCAGGCCGTTTTCAGCCTTTGTATATCCTTCGAATTCAGATTTGTTGCAGGCTGCAAGTCCTAACAATGCGGCAGCGCCCAGTAAGAGTGTGTGTTTTTTCATTATGGTGTTCATATAATTTGATCGCAAAATTGAACAAAAATCCTTAAGAAACAAGGTTTTACTTTACATCCAGGATTTTTATTTCATAAATCAGTGGCGAATAAGGAGGAATGCTTCCATTTACACTTCCTTTTTCTCCAAAAGCAAGGCGTGAAGGTACTATTATTTTCGCACTTCCACCCTTTTTCATGCCCCCGATAACAATATTTAACCCTTTAACTACCTGGTCAGGTGTGCCATAGGAAAACTCAAGGGGTTTGTTTGCAATATCAATCTGCCTGCCATCGAGAAAACTGCCGGTATAGCTCAGTTTCACGATTTTCCCATAAGATACGGGTGTTCCCTGCCCAACCTCAGATGCCATCCAGTAAATACCGGATTCATCGGGCTCGCCCGACATTTTATTCTGCTTCAGGTATTGATCAATCACTTCAAGCTCCTCCAACTCCTTATCTTCAACTTCCTCGGCCGCTGAACGGATCTGGGCATACTCAGCCCCCGTATTTATTTCAACGAGCTTCACATCGGCTTTTATCATAGAATCGCCCGTACAAAAAGCAGGGGGTTCGGCATCGAAATATTCTCTGAAAAACACTTTCACGGGAACATAAAACGACACGCTGTCGCCTTCGACCATTTTCTGCAGATACGGATTAAAGCAGCCAGGCAGTGTTTTATCCTTCAGCGTCAGGTAAAATGCATTATTCCCCTCATTGTGCGAATCCCAGATGGTGGAGTCTTTCTGTGTTTTGAAAACAGCATCCAGAAGCAATACATCGCCTGTTTCCGGTGTTTTATTTCCATCACCTATGGCCAGAAGTTTATAGTAAAATCCATGCTCATTCCGTGTATAACCGGGAATGCGTTCATCGCCTTTATGACATGAAACCAGGCCTGCAAAAAGAAACATTACCAGGCATTTACAGGCAGCTGAAATCAGGTATTTGGAAACAAATGAATTATTCATGGCTGGCTTTCTTCACGGATAGTATTTCAACATCATAAACGATGGGCGATTGAGGTGGAATTTTTTTATAATCGCCCAGGAGACCATGGGCCATGTGCGACGGAATCATAAACAGGCATTTATCGCCGGCTTTTATCAGCTGTACACCTTTATGAATACCGCTTTCCAGGTCATCCTGGCCTACCATAAACTCTTTAGGCCCGCTTTCACCCGACGAATAACACTCGGTACCATCCATCAGGCTCACTGTGTAATTCATTGTCACTACATCGCCTTCGCGGATTGAATCGCCTTTGGCAGATGCTTTATACACAAAATACCGGAGACCCGACCCGGTGTTTATGAACTGCAGCTGATGGGTTTTCTGGTAATAATCCATCTCATCATTTTCTTTCTGCAGTACCTGCTGATTGGCTTTAATGAATTGTTGTTTCAGTTTTTCCTTATCGACCGGGGCCTGTTGTTTGTTTTCTGCAGAAGGCCCGCAGGATGTCAGCCAAACAAGCGCAGGGCCTATAAAAAATATAATGAAATGAAATCTCATGTTCTTATAACGAAAAAAAAGAATCGAAACACATTAATTCAATAAAGATAGAAATTCGTCTTCATTTATGAGCTTCACGCCAAGCGATTGTGCTTTTTTAAGTTTCTCCGGCCCCATATTTTCACCGGCCAGCACATAGCTTGTCTTACCGGAAATAGACCCTGAATTTTTACCACCATTCAGTTCTATCATTTCCTTATACTGCTCACGGCTGTGTTTGTTAAATACACCGCTGATCACAAAGGTGAGGCCTTTCAGTTTTTCGGTACCTGCCTGCTGTTGCGATTCGCTTAACTCAAACTGAAGCCCTTTGGCGCGAAGGCGTTGAATAACTTTTTTGTGATGCGGATCCGAAAAATAAGCGTGAATGCTTTTAGCAATGATCTCGCCCACTTCATCGATCTCGAGTAATTGCCCGGTTGTTGAATGCATAAGTACATCTATGCTCTTCACCTTACGCGCTATTTTCTTAGCGGTTGTTTCGCCCACATGGCGAATGCCAATGGCAAATAACACACGCTCGAAGGGCACCTGTTTACTGGACTCGATGCCATCGATGAGATTCTGCGCCGATTTCTCTGCCATACGATCCAGCGGCAGGAGCTGTTCTTTTTGAAGGTCGTAGATATCGGCAATATTTTTCAGCAGCCCTGCATCATAGAGTTGCTCAATGGTCTCACTACCCAGGCTATCAATATTCATAGCCTTGCGTGCCACAAAATGCTCCATTTTACCTTTTACCTGCGGTGCACACCCATCTTCATTGGGGCAGTAATGCTGTGCTTCGCCCTCATGCCTGATGAGTTCGGTTCCACACTCCGGGCAATGGGTAATGTATTTTGTTTTATGTGCATGGGCCGGTCGTTTCGAAAGATCCACACCAACAATTTTTGGGATAATCTCGCCACCTTTTTCGACATAGACATGATCCCCTATCCTGACATCGAGTTTTTCGATAATATCAGCATTATGAAGCGAGGCCCGTTTCACAGTTGTTCCGGCCAGTAACACCGGCTTCAGGTTAGCCACAGGCGTAATAGCGCCGGTACGTCCTACCTGGTAGGATATGCTTTGTAATTCGGTAGATACCTGCTCGGCCTTAAACTTATAGGCCATGGCCCAGCGAGGCGATTTAGCCGTGAAACCAAGGTTCTGCTGCTGGCGGTAATCGTTCACTTTGATCACTATGCCATCGATATCAAAAGGCAGCTTATAACGGGCTTTATCCCAGTGTTCAATGTATTTCAGTACCTCATCAATACCATGGCATAATGTAGTATGTTCCGATATTTTGAATCCCCAGCTTTTGGCAGCCATTACATTATCGTAGTGTTTCTGGTGTGGCACCTGGTCACCTAACATGTGGTACAGGTAGCAATCGAGCTTACGTTTGGCAACCACGCCAGAGTCCTGCATTTTCATCGTACCCGATGCGGCATTGCGCGGATTGGCAAGCGGTGGTTCTCCTATATCTTCACGTTCTTTGTTAATGGCTTCAAATGCCTTGTGCGGCAGAAAAATTTCACCACGGATTTCAAATTCCTTCGGATAATTTCCCTTGAGCTTCAGAGGGATGGAACGGATCGTTTTAACATTTGTGGTGACATCATCGCCCTGAACCCCATCACCACGTGTAACAGCCTGAACCAGTTCTCCATCAACATAGGTAAGCCCGATAGACAAGCCATCGAATTTGAGTTCGCACACATAATCCACAGCATTACCAAAGAGCGTATTTCCGGTCAAACCAAGTCCTTCTCTCACACGGCGGTCAAAATCCAGCATATCCTCCACGCTGTAACTGTTGCTGAGCGATAGCATGGCGTATTTGTGCTGCACAGCTTTGAATTCCTTGGTAACCTGTCCGCCTACGCGTTGTGTGGGCGAATTGGGCAAAGCGAGCTCCGGGTATTTTTTTTCCAGGTCGATCAGCTCCTCCAGCAGTTTATCAAACTCGTAATCGCTGATTGTTGGTTTGTCGAGCACATAATAATTGTAATTATGCTGTTCGAGTTCAGCCGACAGGGTATGTATACGGTGCTTCGCAGATGTAATGTCCATGGGTATTGTAAATCTTTAACAAATTTGTTAAATTAGATGGAGTAAAATGACGAATTTTGTAAGCAGAATTCAACAATTGCATTGAACAAAAAAATACATACTTTCTTTTTCTCTTTCCTCGTTTTTATCTATACAATCACGAGTATCGGGATTCCTGTTTACTACCATTATTGCGGGGGCGAACTGGAGAAAGTGAGTGCACTCATAAAAGCAAAATCGTGCTGCGGTAGTTCTGATGAACAGGACAATTGTTGCAAAAATGAAGTGAAGCACTATTCCCTTCATGCGGAGTTCAGCCATAGCGGAATACTGAAACCTGTATATGATGCCTCGTATATAAACATTTTTGTGCATCAGCTTCCGGAATTTTTTTCAAACCAGAATTTCAAAGCAACGGATCATCCGGTTTTTTGCGCCGATGATTCTTCACCACCAGACCCCTGGGCCCTCTTACTGGTAAAAACCAGTGTTTTCCGTATTTAGCATGACCAAGCTTTGTCTCATGTTGCCATAGCGACATGTATATAAAGACTTTTGCCTTAAAAATTGTTCCATCTTTTTTTACCAGTCATGAAATTATATGTCAAAAATATGGTCTGCGACCGTTGCATTTCGGCAGTCACCGCTGAAATCAATAAAATGGGAATTGAGCCTGTTTCGGTACAATTGGGCACTATTGAACTACCTGGCAATCCCGGCACAGAAAAGCTTGATAGCCTGAGCCGTTCATTGGATCTGCTGGGCTTTGAGCTTCTGTATGATGCAAAAACGAGAACAGTAGAAGCTATTAAACAGTTTATTATCCAGCAGATTCACCACATGGAATCCATTCCCAGGGTGAACTTTTCAACTTTACTGTCGGAGCACCTTCACCGGGATTATTCATACCTGAGCAAATTATTCTCCGGCTCTGAGGGGATCACCATAGAGCAATACATCATCCTGCAGAAAACAGAAAGAGTTAAAGAATTGCTGCTATATAACGAGCTTAGTCTGAGCCAGATTGCCGATGACATGGGATACAGCAGTGTGGCTCATTTATCCGGGCAGTTCAAAAAAGTAACAGGCGAAACAATCAGTCATTATAAAAACAACATTGCATCCAATAAACGTAAGCCGATAGATCATGTATCACCAAAATGATATTACTTTTCTCCTGAATCCTGTAACGGCAACCATGGATAATACATGGAACTTTGCAGTAAATTAAACCCATGCCGTGTGCATTACATATCCATAATCGAATTATAAACTTTTAAAAAAATAGTATGTCAACATTCAAAAAAACAGGCCTTCTTCTCTTATTGATCTTCAGTATTTTTAAGACAGAAGCGCAAACTAAAAAAGCCGCGGAGAGCATTAAAACAGTCACATTTACCGTTTCAGGGAATTGTGAGGAATGCAAAGCCCGGATCGAAAACGCCGCAGACATAAAAGGTGTTAAACTCTGCGTGTGGGACATTAAAACCCACGTGGCTACAGTCACCTACAATGAATCCAAAACAAATCCCGACAAGATAAAAAAAGCCATTGCCGATGCCGGGCATGATGTGACCGACTTCAGGGCAAACGACGAGGCTTATAAAAAACTGCCGTCTTGCTGTAAGTATCGCGATGGTGAATGTAAAAATCATTAGTCCCCGACAGATGTACCCACGTATTTTGATAAGTCTCCTGGCTTTGACACTCTCATGGAACATGCCGGCGCAAATCCGCGGACGGATCTCTGAGGTTGGCAACAGCAAAGACACAAGTGCCTTGCCAGGTGCTGTTGTCCATTGGCTCAACACACCTATCGCCACCTCAACAGATTCAGCGGGTTATTTTACACTGCAAACAACGCCCCTCACCAGGCAGCTGGTTATACAGGCACTGGGCTACACAGCCGATACACTGGAAGTAAAAGACACCACGCGTCTTATTCATCTCACGTTTAAATCGGGAGTTGAACTGAACGAGGTAGATGTTGTTTACGAAAGTACAGGCTCTGAACTGTCGTACCTGAATCCTATGAAAATAGAAACCCTCAATGAACGTTCCCTGGCAAAAGCAGCCTGCTGTAACCTTTCGGAAAGCTTTGAGACGAACCCGAGTATCGATGTTAATTTTGCAGATGCAGTAAGTGGTACCAAACAAATCCAGATGCTTGGTCTTTCGGGACAATATGCCCAGATCACCAAGGAGAATATGCCCTATATGCGCGGGCTTGCCAACGGCTATGGACTCACATTCATACCAGGAACATGGATTCAATCCATCCAACTCAGTAAGGGTGCGGGCTCAGTTGTAAACGGCTATGAGAGTTTCACCGGACAGATCAATACCGAGCTTCAAAACCCTGAAACTTCCGATCGTTTGTTTGTGAACATGTACCTGAACCAGAATTTACGTCATGAAACCAATGTCAATATTAAGCATCGTTTCAATGAACATTTCTCTGCAGGCTTACTAGTACACCGCAGTAACAATCACATGGCACAGGATCAGAATCACGATTCCTTTACCGATATTCCTACAGGTACACAAACCAATATCATGAACAAATACAGCCTCCGGGGTTATAAAGGCTTTGAAGCCCAGTTTGGCTGGGGCTATCTGAACGATACCCGCTATGGCGGACAAAATGCGAAGTGGATTGACACCACCAGTACCAAAACGCCTTTGTATGTTACAGAGGTTCATAACCAGAAGTGGGAAGTGTACAGCAAAACAGGTTATATCTTTAAAAACAAACCGCTCACGAGTATGGGACTGCAACTCTCGTACCTGAACCATGATGAAAAAAATACCTATGGGCTCAACCGTTACAATGCGTCGCAGGCCACAGCCTATGCCAATTTTATTTACCAGAGCATTATTAAAACAAGCGATCATACCTATAAACTGGGCGCCAGTTACATGGACGATGCCCTGCGCGAAACATTCAATGTTATGGCTTTCAGCCGCCATGAGCAAGTGGGTGGCGTATTTGCAGAGTATGCCTATAATTTTAAGGACAGGTTTAATGCCGTAGCCGGTTTACGCGCCGATCAGCACAATTATTATGGCTTGTTTTTTACACCGCGCCTTCACCTACGCTATGCCATGAATAAAGGAAATACTGTTTTAAGAGCCAGTGGCGGTCGTGCCCTGAGGACAGCAAATGTATTTGCCGATAACCTCTCGCTGATGGCCTCTTCGCGGCAATGGATTATTCAGACTTCGGACCTGGGCCTGCCCTATGGGCTGAAGCCTGAAACCGGGTGGAACTATGGCTTGA
Organism: Bacteroidota bacterium; assembly: GCA_018267825.1. GTDB lineage: Bacteria > Bacteroidota > Bacteroidia > B-17B0 > Aurantibacillaceae > JAFDXR01. Next base: position 51,080 of record JAFDXR010000030.1, read on the forward strand.
ATTTCACACAAAAAATGAAACTCAATTACCGCGATGCCTTCATCACCATAGATTTATACCGGACAGATTTTACCAACCAGGTTATTATCGATATGGATCAGAATACACAGCAGGTTGCTATCTATAACCTCAACGGCCCCTCTTTCTCAAACACTGCGCAGATTGAGTTTGGCTGGGAAATACGCAAGCGTCTGAATGTAAGAACAGCCTACCGTTATGTAGATGCCGAAGTACATTACCAAAGCGGTTTGAGAGAAAGACCGTATGTATCGAAACACCGTGCCTTTATAAACCTGGCTTACGAAACCAAAAACAGGCACTGGCAATTTGATGCTACCACACAATGGAATGGCTCCAAACGCCTGCCATATACACAAAGTAACCCGGACACCTACCAACGCGCTGATTATTCACCGGCTTATTTTAACGTATTGGGACAGATCACCTACCTCACTAAAATGTTGAACGGAGACTTTCATGTATTTGCAGGTGTTGAAAATGCGCTGAACTACAAACAGCCAAACCCGATTGTAGCCTCTGATGCTCCATACAGCAAATATTTTGACGCTAGTATGGTCTGGGGGCCTATCTATGGAAGGATGCTGTATGTCGGGCTGCGGTATAAGCTGAAGTAATCCGGCGAGAATTTTTAATTTTCACTTCTGTATTTTCATTCATGCTTAATCCATCTTTCTGCCCCTGTTTTACCCCTGTTGATGTTTCTGCCCCTGTTGGTGTTATCACCAACAGGGGTCCCTTTATTGTAACAATAATTTCGACCTGGAATTCTGCCCCTGTTGGTGTTATCACCAACAGGTATCCCGTTTATTGCAGCAGTAATCTCAACCTGGAATATTGAATACTTTACGAAAATAAAAGTGTACACC
>JAFDXR010000031.1 GCA_018267825.1 Bacteroidota bacterium
AGCAGAGGCTGAAGCAAAAGCCAAGGCGGAAGCAGAGGCAAAGAAAAAAGCAGAAGAGGAAGCCGCCAAAAAGAATATCAATAATGGAAAAAACGAAACATCATTACCCGTACTCGGTGGGGCAGATGTGAAATATAAAAACGCAGTCAAGTTGGGGGACGATAACATGCGTATGAAACGCTACCTCGATGCGAAGAAAAATTATGAAGAAGCCTTAACCTATAAAGCAGGTGATAGCTATTGCAAAAATAAACTGATTGAGATCGAAAAACTGATTAAAGGAGATGATGCAGTTAAAGTAGATGAGCGTCTGAAAAACCTTCTGGCAAAATACCCTCCGGGTGTTACTGAAGAAACCATTAATGGATCCGGTGTAGTTATTATTCAGCGCGTGGTTGTAAAAGATACCATGGCATGGGTGTATCAAAAGAAAATATTCAGTTGGGGTGGAGTTTCTTATTTTCGCGATTCTACACCAATAACTGAATCGACTTTTGAGCAGGAAACGAAGCCATAACGAAAATAAATTTCCTTCGCTCTGTGTTATAATGCAGAGCGTTTTTTTAGTGTATTCTCTTTAAAAAATCAAAGTCATGATGAGAAAATTTCTTCTGCCGATGATGTTCCTATGTACATTGGTAACGGCCCAGAAACAGGTTGAAGTAAAACTAAGCCTCCGCGATGGAAATACAATTTCAGGTACCACACAGTTATCTGACATGGTGTTGAAAACCGATTATGGCCAGTTAAACATACCCATCCAGAATGTAAATAGTATTCAGATTGGAATTGGCTCAGACAAAATGACCACCGAAAAGGCCATCCCATATCTTAAAATACTGAATGGATCGGGTACCGACGATATAAAAAAGGGGGCCTATGCTGATCTTATTAAGCTGGGTGTAAAAGCCATTCCGGCCATAGAGGATTTTATGAACGATCCTAAATACAGTACTGAAACCGAGCCCACCGGTGAGTATACCCCGGCCAATGCCATGGCAGAACTTCGTTCAGCCTATAACATCGATGCCAATACACCGGCTCAGGATATGGTAACGATCGATAACCTGTATAATATGGGCGGAGCTTACGATTTTCAGAAACTGGATGTGAAAACCGAATACGGAAATCTGTCCATTCCAAAAGATAAAATCAAAACAATAGATATTACCTACCTGAGCCCGCTCGGGAATAATGAAGTGGTCGTAAAACTGATGGCTTCCAAAAACATCAGCTCGAACCAGAACGGTGGGTGGTTTAAAACGGGAATTACCCTGAAACAGGGCCAGAGGTTTACAATAACCGCCAGTGGGGAAGTGACCCTGGCCAGTTTAAGCAACCAGAAGTATAAGCCGGATGGGAGTTATATTGCCACAAACGGAACTTCCTATCCTGCGACGGTAACCGACGAATACAGTACCGCCGGCACATACCCGACCTATGGCAATGTGGTTTACAAAATAGGAGAGACCTCTGTCGACAATTTAAGGGCAGGAGCCAAATTTACCGGAACAGCCACCACGGGCGGAATGCTCTATCTGGCTATCTACGAAACCGTATATAATTCAGCCAATAGCGGATCCTATACGGTAAAGATTTCCTTAAAATAAGAAAGCTACTTAATTATTTAATGTGGTTTGGCTTTATTTAGATAAAGTTTGTAAATTTGTTACACTTGCAAAATTTCAAAAGAGTATCAGTGTATGATTCTTTTCTGTAATTTGGCAAGAGCTCAATCAGTATTAATTATTAAAAAGTAACAAAATGAAAAAAGGCGTAGTTAAATTTTTTAACACTACAAAAGGATTTGGTTTTATTAAAGTTGATGGAAGCGGAGAAGAAATCTTCGTTCACGTTTCAGGTTTAAAAGATCAGATTAAAGAAAACGATGTTGTTGTTTTCGACGTACAAGAAGGCAAAAAAGGATTAAATGCAGTTAACGTAAAATTAGCTTAATTTATATATAGAGTCAGAGATCGTCTTCATCAAAAAGGCCCCTTAAGGGGCCTTTTTATTTTGAGCGAAGTCTGTACTACCTGTTGCCAAGGCTTAATTTCAGCTTGCCCGGAAACCCATGATAATTCAGCTTCAGGCTTTTTACATCTTCTCCGGCTTTGCCCATATTTCTGGGTACATAGTTTTCTCCACGCTTCTTCAGGTTATTCCACGGAATTTTTAAATTGATATTCGATTCGCCTTTAAAATTATAAATGCCATCTACGTACAGGTTCAGTACATTGGATGCAATTTCAAGGTGATCAATTTTCATCTCGTAACCATGAACATCAAACGTTTGTTCGAGTTGCGAAAATGTAATGTCATTGAAATTACGTTTTCTGAAAATATAATTGGATACATTTTGCAGAGGCTCGTATTCAAGCAGGTGTCCGTCTTTCAGTGTCAGGTATACCTGCGCAATCATGCTGGTGGGAACAATTTTCATGGAGTTATCGAGTTTCGACTGAAACGAAGCATGAATATTGACAGTGCCCAGTACATTGGTGCTCACTACTGTATTTTGTCCGAAGTTTTCAAACTGTTCCATCAGTGTCCGGATGTCCACTTCGCTGGCTGTTACTGTGGCATTCAGATCTGTCAGTTTTTCAAGATTTCCTTTTATGGCCAGGCTTCCCTTACAGGCATTCATGTTGAGCTTTGACACATTAAGCAATTCATTGGCATATTGTAACTCCGCATCTACATTTGTAGCGATGATTTTCCGGGCCGTAAGCTGTTTTGCTTTAAGCTTAATGTCGAATTGAAATTTACTTTGCGAAGCTTCATTCAGTTTGGCGGTATTCGTTTTTTTAGTGACTTTATCATCTTTGCTTATAAACGGATTCAGGTCAAACGATCCGGCGGTGGCTGATACAGAGGTTTTGAATCCGTTGCTGTTTCCGAAAATATAACTCGTAAATCCCTGGGCAAATCCATCTATCAGTAATTTACCGCCTGCTGTCTGTACCGCCAGTTTACTGAATTTAAGATCTTTATTGGTGACAATGGCATTACCATTGACCGTATATAAGAAAGCATTTTGTTTTTCCCGGTAACTCAGATTATTAAATTGTACGGTTGCATATAACTTCATCGGATCGTTGAGAAAGGATTCTCTATTGAGACCGTATACCGGCCCCTGGTAGGATATTCCGGCGATACAGTTCCCCGAGAGAACAAACTCCTGCCCGGGTTTGAAGTCAATTTTAGAAGCATCGATCTGCATACTTGCATGAACGTCAATATCGGGTTTTCGAAGATTCCGGATCTTCAGGTTGGCCGTAAACGGAAACTGGTATACCTCGCCCCGGATATGATGAAATACAATACAGGCATTCTGCATATCTGGTTCTTTGCCGGGAAATGCTATGTTGATGATCGAACCATCGAAACGAACATGCTTATAGGGCACTTTACTGTTTCCTATTTCAACATCATTGTTATGTCCCTTTACATGAATGATCATTTGAGGATCCTGCTTTTTCCCAAGCGCTATCACGAGCATGGCGTCCACATCCAGCGTGTTTGATAAATTGATTTGCCGGAGCGAATGCCTTATATTGTAATTCAGGAGCGGGAGGCTTTTTTTATAATTCAGATCATTGGCTTTGACATTTAATACCAATAGTCTGGGTTCATTCAGGTTGGCATAGGCTGATAGCTGAAAGGCTTGTCCGCTAATGGTCATGCCGGATGAAGGCGCCACGAAAATAATTTTATGTGTCGAAAATACGGAAACATCCAGCTTTAAATCAGCCGGTGTATTTTGCAGAAAAGGCCCCTTTTCAGGTTTGAACAGGAATTGGTGAAACAAGACAGAGCCTTGTAGATTTGCTTTGATGCCATCGGCGTAATGCTTGAGTTTTATAGTATTATGCTTGCATAAAAAGTGTATGTCCTGTTTTCGTTCGTGATTCAGAAACCGGAATGAAACCTGTTTCAATATCACTTTTTTTATATCGAATTGAATTCCGCTTTTGGAGGCAGAAGTGTCTCTGACTGATTTCAGTTTAAAATTACAGACATCTGCGCTGTCCTTCACCAGGGTTATAAACGCATTTTCAACGGACACTGAATTGATCTGAAATTTTTTTGAAATAAGCTTCGGCAGGTTCAGCGAAAGCCCGATTTTACCGGCCCTGAACATGGCTGTTGTATCTGCGCCGGGTTGAAGGCTCCGGATCGTTACATGTTCAAGTTTCACCGTAGCATCTGGCCAGCCCTCCAGTATTCCAACACTCACATGGCCGACCTTTACGGAAACACCATAATCACTTTCCAGTTTGTCGATCAGCATCTGGCTCAGGTCTTGCTTATAGCAGGTAATAGCAATGACAGCCACGATAACCGGCAGGATAATCAGGATCGAAAGAATGAGTATAATACGTTTGAAGATTTTTTTCACAGAACCCGGGCTTATGTAAATTTAATTAATTGAGTCCATGTCCCGAAAGGAAACATGGAAATTAACAGGTAAGATGTCCGGATCTGCGCAGTCCGCCGCGAAGAATCAATTTGCTCAGTACTGAACGAATGGACTCTTCTACAGCATTAATCCTCAGTATTTACTGCTTCACAATTTTAATAACAGCAGATGTCTTAGACGAAGTGATTTTTGTGAAATACATGCCTGCAGCAAAATGACCCAGGTCGATGCTGCGCGTATTATATCCCTGATTCACGGTCCATGATTCATGTTGCAGTTCACGGCCATTCATATCTGTAACTGTGATCTGTAATGTTTCGCCGACCAGACTATTGTATTGCAGTGTATAGTCGCCTTTACCCGGATTCGGGAAAAGTATACAGTTCAGCGATTGATCCTGGTGATAGATGCCAACGGTTTCAAGTGTTTTTACAAGAGCCCGGTAAGCATTTACCTTTCCGTAACCCCATGTATTGCTGCCTGGTGCCGTGATGGTGCCCGTATACGAATCCTGGATTGCTGTCTGGTAAAGAATATTCAGAACCATGTCAGGCGATAAAGCCGGGTTGGCCTGTAACAACAGCGCAACAATGCCGCTTGTAGCCGGGCTCGACATGGATGTGCCTCCTGCCATGGCATACGAATACACCTGACTGTTGACCGGTGAAGTATAGGTAGAAACCACACTGTTGTAGCTGGAACCTGTACTCATATAGTCAGGATCGGTTGAGTTTACCGCCGAAGCAAGTGCCAGCCCGGGGCCGGTTATATTGGGTTTGGTACGCCCGTCTGCTGTTGGGCCGTGGCTGCTGAATGGAGCAATGGCACCTACTGTATAACCGGAATAGGAAAGAACCTGGCCCGATACATTCTGAAAAGACACTTTGCTGTTGTAGGCCCCGACGGTGATAGCACCTTCGGTTGTAGCCATATCGCTGATGTTCATCAGAGCATCGCCATTCACGGCCCAGGTATACCCTGCAGAGGAGAATGAACCGTAATAACCGGACGCATTTTGTACATATCCCTGCCACATGTCCACGGTTCCGGATGTGCCTTTTAACGTAAAGCATAAACGGTTGGTGGCTGCCGCACGGCTGTAAACCTGAATGAGCATGTGTGGTTTGCCGTTGAATTCATTAGGAACAGCTGTTACCGTTACAAAGCAGGTATCGGCATTGGTGCCGATCAGGTTTACCTGGTGTGTGGTATTATCGAGGCATATTTTGGCCGATGAAGTAACCTTGGTGGTTCCGTAATACAGACTGAATTCCATGCAGAAACTTTTGCCAGGCTGCCCCCACACATCCACCCAGTTCACTTTATTGGTTAATCCTGCAGGGAAGGTCACAATGGTATTTACCATCGTATCCGCAGGTGCAAAGGTTTTCTGGAGGTGAATATTATTGGTACCGTTATTGCCTGCCGACAAAACAAAGATCTTGCCCTTGCCAACCAGGTTATTACAGGCCTGGCTGAATAAGGAATTTCCATCGTGCGGGCCCAGCGGGCAACCCCAGCTCAGATTAGCAACAGCAGGCTTGCTTACACTTTGTGCATAGTTGAAAATATAATGCATGCCATCGAGCATATCGGTCATTCCTGTATTAAGCCAGTAGGCTGAAGTAGGGTAGATCCCCACCATGACAATATCACTTTTGTAAGCCATGCCTCTGTATATACGGCTGTTTCCACCAGGTCCGCCGGCACCGGAACCGGCGGCAATACCGGTAACGTGACTACCATGCATTTCGGTGGTCATATCATGCCCTTTGGTTAAAATAGCCGATGTGGTGGCATATTCAGTGCCATACGGAAAGCCGGCCGGAGGCGTGCCTATGGTTTTTTCTTCCCATACACGTTGAATCCGGTTAAACGAATATGTGGTGTCGTAGAAAGTAGGGTGGGTGTAATCGAGCCCCACATCAATAACTCCAACCACCACGTTTTCGCCATTGTAAACCTGTGGCAGGTTAATACCGTTGTGCACGGAATCTACGTGCGTGGTTTTACGTGCCGAGTCCAGCTCCATCGCTGTGGGCTGGTCCATATCGATATAATAAAGGCCATTGAGTTGTGTAAATTCTTTCACCTTCTGAACAGGCACCTGTACCGTCCATACATCACCGGCTTTGGTGCCAACATGTGCTCCCAGGGCAGCAAGGCTTGCGCCATTATAGCCCGGTTGTACTTTCACCAGGGAGCTCAGGTAAATTGTGTTCTGTGCGTCCTGTTTATAAACAAATTCCGGGGCGATCACAGGGCGGTCATTCCCTTGTTTTTCCATACGCCAGAGAAAATAGCGTGTGGCTGCCGATAGTTGCGGAGCCGGATACGCCTGTGTCTGGGCCATTATACCGGTTGAAAAAGCAGCAAGGCAAAGTAAAGTATAAATATGTTTCATGTCGGTGAAGGTTAGGTAGCAGCCCGCAAAGGCCGCAAAATCATTTGGATAATGAAAATACAGAATTGTGATGAGATAAAAAAATGAGGTATATAAAAACAAAAGCAGAGGCTGTTAACCTCTGCTTTATTTGTGATGGTTCGGTGTTTTATTTGTTTCTGAACACGAATTGATTATCGAACATGTCGAGAACGATCTCTTTGTCTTTATCTACTTTTCCGCCAAGTAATTGTTTCGATAATTCGTTGAGCACCTGTTTCTGAAGCACCCGTTTTACTGGTCTTGCTCCGAACTGTGGATCATAACCCAGTTGAGCCAGCCACTCAATGGCTTCGTCAGTAGCACTGAGTTTCATATGCTGCTCTTCCAGGCGTTTGGCAATCTGCTGGAATTGGATTTTCACAATTTCCGACACATCTTCGCGGCTCAGGGGTTCAAACATAATAACTTCATCGATCCGGTTCAGGAATTCGGGGCGTATGGATTTTTTGAGTAATTCATACACTTCCGCTTTTGTTTTGGCAAGTACTTCGTCTTTATTGAACTCATCCAGTTTTTCAAAATTCTCCTGAATCAGGTGTGAACCGATGTTGGAAGTCATGATGATAATGGTGTTCTTGAAGTTTACTGTACGCCCCTTGTTATCGGTAAGACGACCATCGTCGAGCACCTGCAGAAGTATATTGAATACATCAGGATGGGCTTTTTCTATTTCATCCAGTAATACCACACTGTATGGTTTGCGGCGCACGGCTTCTGTCAGCTGTCCGCCTTCTTCGTAACCTACATATCCCGGAGGCGCGCCTACGAGGCGGCTTACGGCATGGCGTTCCTGGTATTCGCTCATATCGATACGGGTCATCGAGTTCTCGTTGTTGAACAGGTAATCGGCCAGTGCTTTGGCCAGCTCTGTTTTACCAACCCCGGTAGTTCCCAGGAATATAAATGAACCGATTGGTTTTTTGGCATCCTGCAATCCGGCCCGGCTGCGGCGTACGGCATCGGCAATACTTTCAATGGCTTCGTGTTGCCCGACCACACGTTTATGGAGTTCTTCTTCCAGGTGAAGCAGTTTTTCCTTCTCACTCTGCAGCATGCGCGATACCGGGATCCCTGTCCAGGCACTGATCACGTCTGCAATGTCTTCACTGTCTACTTCTTCTTTTACCAGTTGCGAGCCGCTTGCTTTGGCTTCGCTGAGTTTGGCTTCCAGTTCTGCCAGGCGCTTTTCAGCTTCCTGCACTTTACCATAGCGTATTTCAGCTACTTTGCCATAATCGCCCTGTTTTTCGTAATTGCTGGCCTGTTGTTTCAGGTCTTCGATCTGCAGTTTTATTTTCTGCACGCCTTCAATCACTTCTTTTTCACTCTGCCATTTGGCTTTTAATGAATTGCGTTTATCATTAAGCTCTGAAAGTTCCTTGTTAAGTGTTTCCACCTTTGTGTTTTCACCTTCACGTTTCATGGCTTCGCGCTCGATTTCGAGCTGCATGATCCGGCGTTCCACTTCATCGAGCTCTATAGGCATGGAGTTGATCTGCATGCGGAGTTTGGAGGCCGCCTCATCCATTAAGTCAATAGCCTTATCGGGCAGAAAACGGTCGCTTATATAGCGCTGCGACAGCTCCACTGCGGCAATAATGGCTTCGTCTTTAATGCGCACCTTGTGGTGTGTTTCATATTTTTCCTTGATCCCGCGGAGAATTGAGATCGCATCTTCGCCGCTGGGTTCATCCACCATTACTTTCTGGAAGCGTCGTTCAAGGGCTTTGTCTTTTTCAAAATATTTCTGAAACTCGTTGAGGGTGGTTGCTCCGATCGCTCTGAGTTCGCCACGGGCAAGTGCAGGTTTCAGAATATTTGCAGCATCCATGGCACCTTCGCCACCGCCTCCTGCACCGACCAGGGTGTGAATTTCGTCAATAAACAGGATGATATCACCATCACTGCCGATGACTTCTTTCACCACAGATTTTAAACGTTCTTCGAACTCGCCTTTGTATTTGGCACCGGCAATGAGCGCACCCATGTCGAGCGAAAACACCTGTTTGCTTTTGAGGTTTTCAGGCACATCGCCATTAATAATCCGGTGTGCCAGGCCTTCGGCAATAGCTGTTTTACCAACACCGGGCTCACCTACGAGAATAGGGTTGTTTTTGGTGCGGCGCGACAGAATTTGTAAGACACGTCTGATTTCTTCGTCGCGGCCGATAACCGGATCGAGTTTTCCGCTGCGGGCCTGTTCGTTCAGGTTTATCGCATATTTATTCAGGGCATTATAGGTTTCTTCCTGGCTTTGGCTGGTTACCTTGGCTCCTTTACGAAGCTCGGTAATGGCTGCCTTCAGGTCTTTCTCCTTGATATTCTGATCCTTCATAAACTGAGCCACCTGATCGCCGGATGCCAGGATTCCCAGGAGCAGATGCTCGATGGAAACAAACTCATCTTTAAATTCCTTTAAAAAGGTATTGGCTTTGGCAATGGTTTGATTGGCTGCCGCTGAAAGATAGGGTTGGCCACCGCTGACTTTGGGATAGGAGCCTACAATGGCATCAACCGTTTTGGAGAAAATATCAGGGTTCACATTCAGCTTTTTGAGCAGGAATGGCGTCACATTCTCATCGACTTCGAGAATGGCTTTTAGAATATGGCCGTTTTCAATGGCCTGGTTACCATTCATAGTGGCCAGTTGTACGGCCTGCTGGATGGCTTCCTGTGATTTTATTGTAAAGTTGTTCAGATTCATAAGTCTTGTTTTTTGTTGTTAGAGTTCTCAAACAATATTCCATCCCGAATGTCGTGCTAAAAAGTCTGATTTTAGCTGATTTAAACGACGTTTTGGCGTGATCTTGCTCAACTTTCTGCCGTTATTTCCTGTGAAGGTGTGTTGATAAAAATAACATGGCCAGACTATTATTTGCAATTAATGAGGTATTTTTGAAGCCTTAATTTTTCAAGGATATGACCAGTTCAGAAATCAAAATAAAAGTTACTGTAGATGAGAACCATTTGCCCCACCAGATTGTTTGGGAAGCTCCCGATGCCGGCGAAACCAGTGCCTGCAAAAGCATGATGCTGGCCCTGTGGGACGAGAAAGAAAACAATACCATGCGTATTGACCTGTGGACAAAAGACATGAGTGTGGATGAGATGAAGAAATTCTTTCATCAGAATATTGTTACCCTTACCGATACCTATCTGCGCGCCACCGGCGATGAGGCTACGGTAAAGGATATCCGGAATTATATGAGCGAACTGGGTAAGCGTATGGGCGTCTTGGCCTGATCGCACCCGGGTATTTGGCTTTGCTGAAAACAAAAAGCCCTCTCGTTTCCGGGAGGGCTTTTATATTTTTGTTTATCAGGATTATTGGAATGCGTTGAATCCGGTTACATCCATACCTGTGATCAGGAGGTGAATGTCGTGTGTTCCTTCGTAAGTGATAACTGACTCCAGGTTCATCATGTGGCGCATAATCGGGTATTCGCCGGTAATACCCATACCACCATGAATCTGGCGGGCTTCGCGGGCAATCTGCAGCGCCATGTTCACGTTATTACGTTTGGCCATAGAGATCTGGGCAGGGGTAGCACGGTTCTCATTTTTGAGAACACCCAGGCGCCAGGTAAGCAATTGGGCTTTGGTGATCTCGGTGATCATTTCAGCCAGTTTCTTTTGTGTCAGCTGGAATGCGCCGATTGGTTTACCAAACTGGATGCGCTCTTTGCTGTAACGGAGTGCGCTGTCGTAGCAATCCATGGCAGCACCGATAACACCCCAGGAAATACCGTAACGGGCGCTGTTTAAGCAACCCAGAGGGCCTTTTAAGCCTTTTACATTTGGTAACAGGTTTTCTTTCGGAACTTTTACATTGTCGAATACGAGTTCGCCGGTGGCGCTGGCACGTAAACTCCATTTACCATGTGTTTCAGGTGTGGTAAAGCCTTCCATGCCGCGCTCTACAACCAGACCGCGAATATCGCCGGCTTCATCTTTTGCCCAAACCACAGCGATGTCGGCAAAAGGGGCATTACTGATCCACATTTTGGCACCGTTTAAGAGGTAATGATCACCTTTATCTTTAATATTGGTGATCATCCCGCCAGGGTTAGAGCCATGATCAGGCTCTGTGAGCCCGAAACAACCCATCCATTCGCCGGAAGCCAGTTTTGGGAGGTATTTGCGGCGCTGTTCTTCGCTGCCATAGGTGTAAATCGGGTACATTACCAGGGAACTCTGAACGGATGCCGTAGAACGTAAGCCGCTGTCGCCGCGCTCAAGCTCCTGCATAATCAATCCGTAGGAAATCTGGTCGAGACCCGGGCCGCCATACTCGGCCGGAATATATGGTCCGAAAGCGCCAATTTCTGCCAGCCCTTTAATCCATTGTTTCGGAAAAGTGGTTGTCTGGCAGGCCTGTTCCACAATCGGTGTTACTTCTTTTTTTACCCAGGCACGTGCCGTTTCGCGGATCAGCTTATGCTCATCAGTGAGCAGTTCGTCCATCAGGTAGTAGTCGTGTGCCTGAAAATTATCTGTTGCCATTGAAATAATGTTTTTGAAATTGGGCGTAATATTACAATTTTAGCCCATAAAGAGCAAACATTGTGGGGAAATGTTATTGGCTAAATACGCTCTTTCTGTAGATGAATGGTTTGCAGAAGCCGGAAATATTTTTTTTGTTTGTAGGTACTAACTCTCAAACTCATTAACGCTTAAACACACAGAACTATGGCCGGAGTAAACAAAGTCATTTTAGTGGGCAATTTAGGGAGAGATCCCGAGCTGAAATACTTAGAAGGAAACATTGCCCGTGTAAATTTCAGTTTAGCCACTACAGAAACTTACAAAGACAAAAACGGAAACCGTAACGATCAGACCGAATGGCATAATATTGTGCTTTGGCGCAGTATGGCTGAGAGCGCTGAGAAGTTGCTTAAAAAGGGAACGCAGGTTTATATTGAAGGGAAATTACAAACCCGCCAGTGGACCGATAAGGAAGGACATAAACGCTCCACAACGGAAATTGTCGGAGAATCGTTTGTCATACTTCAGCGCCGCGATACCAATAACCCGTCCGGTACAACCAACCAGACTCCGGAAACAGGTGCAGGCGTAAGCTTTGAAAGCCTTGGCAGTGGCGATCTGCCTTTTTGAGCCCGAACGTTTTCTTAATACAATGATTCCGGCTCACCACCGGAACAGCCTTGACATGATATTAAAACCCTGCCCGGAAAAGCAGGGTTTTGTTTTTTTAAACAATATCCGATTCCTGAAAATGATGAGCTTTGGGCCGTTTGTTTTATTTCTGTAAATTTAGAGGGATGAGATTTTTTGTATTGGTTTTATTCTGTTTGTGCTCCTGGGCGGCTTATTCGCAGCAGGATACCTCGCATAAACTAAGTGAAGCAGAAGATCTTTATATAGCAGGTTGCAAGCTGTTGGACTCCGCAAAATACAAAGACGCCATACAGACATTTAAAAAAGCCATTAAACAGAAACCTGATTATGTGGAAGCCATGAACAAGATGGCTTACGCCAAATATAAATCGGGTGATAATAAGGGAGCTGAGAAGGATATTCAAACCATTATGAAACTGGCTCCCGATAACTTCGGTGCATTAAAGCTCCAGGGAATCATGTATTATAATGCCAATAAATTCAAGGAAGCCAAAACAGCCATAGACTCAGCGCTTTCGTTGAATGTAGATGATGCGGAATTGTTTTATTACCGGTCCAGGCTCATGCTGGCAGGTAAGAGTTATAAAACGGCCCTCGATGCGGCAAACCAGGCCCTCGAAATTAATCCGAAATACATAGATGCTATGGTATTACGTGGTGAAATAAAATACACCATGAAAGATTATAAGTATGCCGAACGCGACCTCAATGAAGCCATTGCAGCCATGTCGGCAGAGAAGCCCGATTATAATGCATATAAGCTGAGAGCAAAATGCCGTTTCGAAAATGCTAATTATAAACCGGCAGTGAAAGATTGGGATGTATATATGGAGGCCTTTCCGGAGGATGAAGATGCCCTGGTGGCCCGTGGCGCCTGTAAAATAGAAGCAGGCGATTTCAGCGGTGCGGTGGTGGATCTGGATCACGCTATTAAGATAAATGCAAAGAACCCTGTCAGTTATAATTACAGAGGGGTCGCAAAAAGTGAACTGAAACAATTTGTCGATGCACTCAAGGATTTTGATCAGTCTATTAAACTGAAGTTTGATTATCCTGCGGCATACGTTAATCGCGCCGCTGCAAAATTTGCCAGTAAAGATAAAAAAGGGGCATGCGATGATCTGAATAAAGCCGATAGCCTGGGAGATGAGATGGCCTATAAACTCATTGAACAGTATTGTAAACAGTAGAAAGAGCATTTTTTTTCACGCAGATGTTCGCAGATGCAGGGCACGCAGAAGGATAGGATAAGGCTCAGCGGAAATCAGCGAGAACCTTTTCACGCAGATGTTCGCAGATAATGGGGCACGCAGATTCACGCAGAAGGATAGGATAAGGCTCAGCGGAAATCAGCGAATTTATCAGCGGAAATCAGCGAGAACCTTTTTCACGCAGATGCTCGCAGATGCAGGGCACGCAGATTCACGCAGAAGGGTAGAGTAGTTGGAATTTGGTAAAAATCAGCGTTAACTATTTTACGCTGCGTGATACTGATATTGGGATCCGCAAATTTTTCTCTACCTTCGTTTTGCTCTGAAGAAACAAACCACAGATCTCATGAAAACAGCAGTATTCCGTAAAGCTAATTTTAATGCGGCTCACCGCCTGAATAACCCGTTATGGGACGAAAAGATGAATCAGCGTGTTTTTGGCAAATGCAATAACCCGAGTTATCATGGCCATAATTACGAACTGATTGTAAAGGTAGTCGGGCATGTTGATCCTCAAACCGGTTATGTGATGGATATAAAACAACTGAGCGACCTGATAGATGAAGAAGTGATCGAGCGTTTTGATCACCGTAACCTGAACCTCGATACGACTGAATTTAAAGAATTGAATCCTACTGCCGAAAATATTGCCCGTGTTATATATGAGCGCCTCCGTATGCGGGTTCACCCGAAACTGGATATCCAGGTGACGCTTTATGAGACCGAACGTAACTTTGTGGTTTATCCGGCTTAAAAGGCCCGGATTTCTTGGTAAATCTTAACATCCTGTTAACTATTTTATTTCCTTAAGTGTTGCCGTATGGATATATTTGAAATATCACGTTTCAAGATATTTCTATGCTTAAAAAACTTTTCATCGCTTCTGCATTGATCCTCTTTTTTGCAAAAGCACAAGCACAAAAATTAACACAGTTTACTCCTGACTCTGTAAAATATATCAAGGAGCTGAATGACTATTTCTACGACTTCTCAGCCAATAAGAAAGAGGCGGAAGAATATGTGCTTAATTTTCAGAAACTCTGGAAGAGCCCCGATTTTCTCTCCAAATACCGCCAGGCAGTCTATAAAACCAGCAATACCATGCTGCAGCGTAAACTCAAACCATACCCTTATTTTATGAGCTACCTCAATGCTGTGGCCAATTTTATTCAATCCAAACAACCGTCTGATAATTTCGACAACTGGCAAAAGTGTCTCGATAAAATTTTTGCTTCCAAAAACCTGAAAAGCTACGGCGACTTCCTCGAAATGAGTGAGAACGTGTTTGCAGATAATGTATTTTTTAAATCACCAACCTATATTTTCAAGAGCGACCAGGCAAACTATAAATTTGAATTTGACTCTGTACCAAAACTGATTTTCCCATCCTTCACACTGGTTGGCTTAAACCCACGCGGTGATTCCATTACAGTAGATAATATCCAGGGGATTTATTATCCGTCGGCCGGCCGCTTTGTGGGAAAAGGCGGACGTGTAAGCTGGAAGCGGACAGGCCTTGATGAAGGTGTTTATGCGGATATTATCCGCCTCAACCTGGATTGCAAAACCGGTGGTTATGTTTCCGATTCAGCAACATTTTATGGCAAGCAATATTTCGATAAGCCTCAGAAGGGGCGTATTACGGATAAAATCGTAACAGAGAACCAGGACCCTACATACCCGCGTTTTGACTCCTACAGCAAACGACTGCTTGTGAAAAATATCTACCCGGATGTGGATTACGACGGTGGTTTCGGTATGCGTGGTGCCAAGTTTGTGGGTTCAGGTAATGCACAGAACCCGGCCAAAATTATTTTCAGACGTAATAACCTGAAATTCCTGGAAGTCTCTGCCCGTGCATTCGCTATGACCAAGGAAAAAATAAATGCCAAGCCGGCAGCTATCAAATTTTACCTCGACAAAGATTCGATCACCCACCCTGGATTGAGTTTTGTATACCAGGTCGATAAAAAAACAGTAACCCTCCTGCGCACAGACGATGGACTGGAGAAATCACCATACTTCAATAGTTATCATAAAGTAGATATGTACTTCGAACAATTGGTTTGGAAGATCGATGAACCAAAAGTGCAATTTAACTTCCTTCCTACAAACTTTCAGGGTGAGGCTTTCTTCGAATCAGCCGATTTCTTCTCCCGGGAGCGTATGGATGCCATCCGCGGACAAGAGTCTGTAAGCCCGATCCAGAAGATGAACGAGTATTGTGTTACCAATGACAGTATTCGCACGTTCAGTGTGATTGATTTTGCTAAATTCATCAAATACACCGCGGTTGATTTACGGCCTATCATTTTCAAAATGGCGATTTTCGGTCTCATCTATTATGAACCGGAAACAGATATGATCACGATCAAGCCAAGGCTTTTCGATTATATGAGATCCCTCAAGCACGAAAAAGATCATGATATCATTACCATTCACTCCGTGATCCCGGGCAACGATAATGCTACTTTAAACCTCGTTAATAATAGTTACGATCTCATGATTCGTGGTGTTGAGAATGTACTTCTCAGCGATACGCAGAAAGTATTCATCTTCCCTTCAAAAAATGAACTCATCCTGAAAAAGAACAGGACCATTGATTTCAGTGGTGTTGTAGCCTCCGGTAAATTTGAGTTTCACGGTAAAGACTTCGTATTTGATTACGATCAGTTTAAACTGAAAATGAAGACCATTGACTCCCTGCGTATTTATGTGGTTTCCCGTGAACCGGATATCAATGGAAATTATCCGTTTAAACGGGTACAGACCGTTATTGAAAACCTGAACGGGGAGCTTAGAATCGATGCACCCAAGAATCACAGTGGTTTTGGGAAAGCGCCTACATTCCCTATTTTCCAGAGCTTCAAGGAAAGTTATTCGTTCTACGACAAGAAAACGATTTTCAAAGGCGTATATAACCGGGATAAGTTTTATTTCAAGCTCGATCCGTTTACCATCGACAGCCTTGATAACTTCCGGAATGAGGGGCTCGTATTTGACGGAGAATTTTCTTCGGCAGGAATTTTCCCGACTTTCCGTGAAAAACTTACGCTTCAGAAAGATTATTCACTCGGGTTTATCCGGCCTACACCTCCCGGCGGTTATCAGGTATATGGAGGTAAAGCGAAATTTGAAAATGAAATCCGCTTAAGTAATAAGGGTTTAAGAGCCGATGGAGACCTGAATTATGTGACCTCCACAACCAAATCAAAAGATTTTATTTTCTTCCCCGATAGTATGAACACACTGGCCACCAGTTATGATATAAAAGAACAGGTGGAGCCCATTGAGTTTCCACAGGTACACGGTGATACAGTGTACATTCACTGGTTACCATACAAGGATTTTATGAATGCCTCCGACAGAGGTTCGCAGTTCAAAACCTATAATAATAAATGTACATTCCATGGCCGTTACCAGTTAAGTCCGCAGGAACTTCATGGAAAAGGAACTGTGGATATGATCAAAGCCGATTTACAGGCTGTTAATATTTTATTCAAGCAGCACCAGTTTTTCTCCGATACAGCCAACTTCCACCTTCGTGCCATCGAAGAAGAGGGACTCACATTCGCTACGGATAACGTTAATGCTAAAATTGATCTCGACAAGCGTGAGGGGGATTTTGTGTCCAACGGTAAAGGAACAACCGTGCGCTTTCCTAAGAACCAGTATATAGCGTATATGGACCGTTTTAAATGGTTTATGGATAGTGAAGAAATTCAGTTAGGCGATGAGAACCAGAAAATCGATGGGGCAGCTGAAAATGCCCTCGATCTCGAAGGTCCGGAGTTTATATCGGTGCATCCGAAACAGGATTCCCTGCGTTTCCTCGCGCCGGCCGCGAAATACGATATCCGTAAAAACATCATTCGCACCATGAACGTTCCGTTTATTAATGTGGCCGATGCGCGCATTTATCCAAACGAAGGTAAGGTGACCATTTTTAAAAATGCAGTGATGGATACACTTAAAAATTCAAGCATCCTGGCCAATACGGTTACGAAATACCACAACATCCGTAATGTAACAGCCAATATTTTTGGTCGTAAGAATTACCTTGCATCAGGTGAGTATCAGTACCTCGATGAAAATAATCAACCCTACCTGATCAAGTTCGCGACCATAAAACCGGATACAACCGGGCAAACCATCTCAGAGGGTACAATTCCTGAATCGGAAAACTTTAAATTCAATGACTATTTCAGTTTCGCCGGACAGGTAAAACTCTTTGCCTCGGAACAGTTCCTCACGTTTGAGGGCGGAACAAAGATTGTGCATAACTGCGGTAAACTCGGGAAATCATACCTCCAGTTCTCCGGAGAAATTAACCCGAAAGACATCCTCATTCCACTGCCAAAAGATGCCAAGGATATGACCGGCAGATCAGTAGGTTCTGGTATTATTTACGGCCCCGATACCAATATGGTGTATTCAGCTTTCGTTTCACCAAAAGGCGGACGTTCCGACAAAGACGTACTCGTGGCCGATGGTTTCCTGGGTTATGATAAGGCCAGTAAAGAATACCGGATCTCAAATAAGGAGAAACTCGTAGAACGGAACTTACCGGGTAATTACATGAGCCTGAACACAACAAATTGTATTGTGGAAGGTGAGGGTAAATTTGATATCGGCGCTGATTTCGGGCAATTGAAACTGACAACCGTGGGTAATGCATTTCACTCTACCATAAACGATTCGGCTGAGTTTAACTTTATCATGATTGTTGATTTCTTCTTTGAAAATGCAGCCATCAAAAAAATGGCAAAAGACGCTGAAGTATACCTGAATACCTTATCACCAACGGATTTCGGAAGTACACTCTTTTCGCGTGGCCTCACCGAAATTCTGGGTAAAGAAAAAACAGATAAGGTCATTTCGGATCTCAACCTGAACGGTCAGTATAAGAAATTCCCTGATGAGATCGAAAAGAATTTCTTCTTCAGTGATGTGAAAATGAAGTACAACACACGTTCCCGCTCGTTTATTTCTGATGGAAAGCTTGGTATCAGCAACATTGGTAAAACGGAGCTGCACCGCTTTGTGCCGGGTATTATCCAGATCAAAAAACAAAAATCAGGTGATGTGATCGATATCTACATTGAATTCGATCCGAATACATGGTACTATTTCAATTATTTCAGAGGCAATATGATTGCTATCAGCAGCAACCAGGAGTTTAACAATATTATTAAGGAAGTGAAGCCAAAGAGCCGTAAAATGGAGGTTGATAAAGGACCTTCTTACCAGTTTAACCTGGCAAGCCCAGCTAAAAAAACACAGTTCCTCAATAAACTGAAACAAACCGGTGCATTGCAGCAGGAAGACGAGAAATAGTAATCTTCAAGGTGAATAGTCCGTTATGAGTTTTTTGAAAAATATTTTTGGTTCCCAAAAAGAAGAACCTATAAGTAATTATACTGATTTCTGGCAATGGTTTCAGTTAAATGAAAAAATGTTTCGTAAAACAATTGGAAACGCACAGCGCATGGAGCAGGAGTTTTTCAATAAGCTCTCGCCGAAACTAGACCAATTGCATAAAGATATATACATGCTTGCGGGCATGAGCGATGCTGGTACAGTTGAACTCATTCTTACACCAGAGGGACGGATTCACAACTTTGTTTTTGTGGAAGACCTTGTAGCCGCTGCACCTCCCATCGATGGCTGGAAGTTTACAGCCCTGAAGCCGGCTTTGGGATTTCAGGGAATGGCTATCAAAATGGGCGCTTATTCATTTAATGAAAATACATTGAGTTTTTACAGTAACGATGATCCCAACTATCCGGATATGATTGATATCACAATCGTTCATACAGATTATCGTGAAAATAATAAACAAGAGATTATGAACGGTGTTTTTATTTACCTGGATAATGTGCTGGGTGAAGAAAAGTCTATATTGGTGCTCGACAATGTTGACTTTGCCTCTCGGCCACCGCAGGGAAAGGAACTGATACCGATAACCAAGCTCGTGGACTATATTACCTGGCGGGAAAAAGAATTTGTCGAAAAATATGAAGCGACCTGGTTTGAAGTAGGTGATGGGAATTATGCCATTATGGAGGGAATTAACCCGGCCGGCGAAAAAATCATTGCGTCTATGAATACCGAGCTCCTGGATTGGGATGCCAAAGCCTCTCATCCGTGGATATTGCATCTGGAAGTGAAATATGACGGAAGATCCAGGAATGGGATGCCCGATGAAGAAACGATATCACTAACGAATGATATCGTTGATGAAATGTCAGATCAGTTGAAAGATAAGGAAGGCTATTTATGGGTGGGACGAAAAACCGGAATGAATTCCAGGGAAATTTATTTTGCATGTAAGGAATTCAGAAAACCATCGCGTATGGCTTATGCCATCCAGCAGAAATACAGCAAACAACTGCATCTGGAGTATACTATTTTCAAGGATAAATATTGGTTTTCGTTAAAGCAATACAGAAATCACAACTGAAAATCACAGATATGGCTTTTGTATTTGACTTGAAAAACATGGATATCACCATCGATATGGTAAAGGATATTCTTTGCGATAAGTTCAGACACTATGATTATGAGTTTAAAAAGCCCATATTCGGAAAGAGATACCTTAAAGTTCGCCAGGATAATTTTGTAGGTGCCATCGTTTCAGTTCATAAAGATAAACTCAAGGTACTGGCCTGGGAGTCTAATGCTATGGCCCGCTCTGCGAGACAGAATTTACCGTTTGTTGGCGCACTGACTCAAAACACATTCAATACTTTCGAGAAACAACTTGGTGATTATCTCACTACATTTCTCATAAATAAACGCACCATGGATGGTATACGCGACGGTAAGCCGGGCCATTTTCCAGCAGGGGATCACTCGAAATATATGCCGAAATGAAACACCAGATACAAGGATCTATAATGATACGAATTGTTTTTTGCACTTTTATCTGCATCCTGTGCTGGGCTAAACCAGCTGCGGCACAGACCACGACAACATTCACCCTGGGACATGTGGTGGAAGTGGAATCAAAAGCACTTTCCGAAAAAAGGATTCTGAATGTTTACCTGCCCGAAGGCTATCATCCCGATTCTGCAGCAAGGTATCCGGTAATGTATGTTCTCGATGGTTCCGCTAACGAGGATTTTATTCATATCTGCGGCCTTGTGCAGTTTTATAATATGATGTTCGCCATGCCCAAAACCATTGTGGTAGGTATTGCCAATGTGGATCGCCGCCGTGATTTTACATACCCTACAACAATTGCAGAACACAAGAAGAAATATCCGACTACCGGCCGTTCCGAAGCATTTATACGCTTTGTAGAAACGGAATTACAGCCATATATTAATAGTCATTATAAAACAAACGATATAAAATATATCATAGGGCAGTCGCTGGGAGGCTTAGTCGCTACGGAAATTCTACTTAAAAAGCCCGGCTTATTTAACCGTTACATCATTACAAGTCCCAGTCTGTGGTGGGATAACGAATCGTTACTGAAACAAGCAGATTCCCTGATTAAAAGCCAGCCCGATCAGCCATTATACGTATATGTTGCGATAGGCGAGGAGGGAAAGACCATGAAAGACGATGCAAAGAAACTTGTAACCACACTAAAAGACTCGGGTAAAAAGAACCTGAAAGTAGACTTTGCGTTTTTTCCGGATGAGAATCACGCAACCATCCTGCATCAAAGTGTTTACAAAGCACTTAATATCTTATTTCCGTATAGAGAATAAAAACGGTTTATTTTATAGATACTATAGCATAGCTATACAAGTAATAATTTACTTTTCTTTTTGAAAAAAGCCCGGGCCTAAATTGTATTTTTGCAGCATTGATGCAGTTTATGTCAAAATCTTTTTTAATTGCCATATGTTTTATGGCTTCTTGTTTCCATATATTAGGGCAGTCTCAGCAAGTTCTTAATAATTTTAAGCAGGCAAATGATGCATTTGCAAAGGCTGATTACAAATTGGCTGACTCACTTTATACATTATGTATTGATCATAGCAGAAATGGGGATGTTTACTTTAACAGAGCATTTTCGAGATTAAACCTGAAAGATACCTGTGGTTATTGTGAGGACCTTAAAATGGGATATGTCAGATTTCGCGATGGCGATTGTGAAGAAAATTATAATAAGAGCTGTTTTTCATCCAGAGATACCGTTTATTACAATAAGAAGAATGAAAGATTGGATAAGAAGCGAAACGCTACATATTTTAAGGAAACGTTTAACCAAAAATGTACATATTCCAGGTATTATTATTTTCATAACATGAAACCTAAGAGAACATATGAAATTATGTTCGATTCTCCGTCCGGACCTGTAGCAGGATTTTCAAATACGGATTGTTTTGCAAAGGCTTTTGGTAATGATACTGCAATGGTATTTTATTATATTGAGGATTTCTCCTTAAATGAGAAAATCAAAAAGCAATATCCAAAATTTAGCGATGGACTTCCCAGAATTATTTCAGATAGGCATCAAAAGATCAAACAGTTTTTAGTTGATAGAGTTCTTGTAAAAATTGAAGTTAATTCATCAGGCAAAATAACGGAAGTGATTGTATGTGAGAATCAATTTATCAGTAAGCGACAAGCAGGGTTTAGAGATTTTGAAAAGGATGTTAAACAACTTTTCAGCGATTTACCTGCACTTGATCCGGTTGTGTTTCTGGGTAAACCAGTAAGATACATTGGATATTATATCCTCGAATTCTAAATCTGTTTTTTATTTTATCGGGGCTATAATCCTGCGGTCAATAGCCCATTTCAGAAGGCCGATAACACTTTTGGTGTCTGTTTTTCGAAATATGTTTTTACGGTGGGTTTCAACGGTCCTTTCACTGATGAAAAGTGTAGCACCTATTTCGGCATTGCTCATCTCTTTGGCAATTAATTCCACAATTTCAATTTCCCGGGCGGTCAGCGGAATTTCACGTGCTGTTTCTGCATTGGCTTTCATCATCTCCGTATTTACTTCTTCGCTGAAATACATGCCTCCGCCGATCACTTTCCACAGTGCTTTTATGAGTTCTTCTTTTCCTGTATTCTTGAGAATGTAGCCATTTACGCCGGCCTTCAGCATATCGCTGATCGTGCCGCGCTCGCCAAACATCGATAAGGCAATGATTTTTGTGTCCGGAAATTGTTTTTTTACCTCACGCGTCAATTCAATACCATCCATCTCAGGCATATTGATGTCAGTAAGCACAATGTCAGGCCTCAGGGCTTCAATTTCGCGCAACGCAAATTTTCCATTGTTCGATTCACCAACAATAGTAAACTGATCTTCACCTGCCAGCAGGGCTTTCAGGCCATCCAGCAGCATCTGATGATCGTCCACGAGGTATAACTTCAGCACAGCCACAAAAAAAGAAAAGAATTATTTGGAACGAAAATACTCAATTATTGCGTCATAATAACAATTGGCCACTTCATAAACACGCTTCGGAACCTTCAGGCCTTCCACATCATAATCGCTTATGGTTAACTTCTGACATTCGTCAACATCGTCCTGATAGAGACATTCGCCATATACCAGCGGGGAATTGATAAGCCGGCAGAGTGCCAGATTCCTGCAGAATACACCGGCAGAAGGTGTTTTCAGACAATTGTCGCGCAGGTAATCCGCATCCGTTTGTTTGGCTAATGGAATGTTCAGCTGCTTTGAAAACTGTTGAACCGTGATCGACGAAATTTTTTCAGAACGCTGTAGCTGGTCGGTCAGCAATAAACGCAACAAGTGCATTTTGTTGGCTGGTTTAGACAGATTGTCGTTTGTCATACCACCACCGATAAACGTCATGGTGTAGTTTTTATTGGAAGGATTCAGCCAGTCGGTATTTTTCTCATCCACATTATAGTGAATCACAATTGTGAGATCGGGTTTGTAGGCATTGATAATCCTGGAACGCTCTATCAACTCATAATCCCTGAAAAACTCCCAGAAGAATTTTCGTTGGTCCAGTTTCATCAGTTGCTTGTGGCGGGCCTCGGTCATACTACCGGCTTTTACAAGACTGTCGAGCGTTTTTTTGCGACGCTGCTTATACCAGGTATCGTAAGTCACCTGGAAAGCCGAAAAATTCTGTTGTGGCCTGGTCACAAATACCTGCGCCCCCTTTGCCGTGAGCTTGTTTTTTAAAATAGCGGCTGTATTATAGGTCAGAATCCCTTCGGCAATATGAATGCTGTCTTTCAGAGTATTTGCTGCATTCGGACCAAAGTCCAGGAACTTTTGTTCAATATGCGCCATATCGCGGTTCCCGGCAATGTGCCCCGGGTCAATAGCAATACGGATACCTGCCAGCGGGAGGTTCGGATTGGTATTGCTTACTCCGGGCTTTAAGCCTGCATTTACAATAAAACCGAGGCTGTCGAGTTGTTTCCGGTTAAGGTGTTGCGTTTTTTTCCAGTTATAAAATTTCACCTGCTCATCGTAATTGTAGGTTGTCAGTATAGATTGTAGCAGGCTGTATTCATTTGCGTAGACTGTAAACTCAGGTTTTCCGGCGCTCAGTATGGAAACACCCTCATCGGTAATGGAAACCGAATTATTAAGCGATCCCTTGAAATTAATATAGGTGTTGAATCGTTTTTCGATGTCGGCTTTGTTCCATTGAGCCATGCCAGGCAATGGAAGAAGTATACAGAGCAGGTAGCGTAAAATCATATCTAAAAATAGAAAAGGTTACCTTTGTGCTGTTGAGGAATGAATACTTTGTAATAACAACGCCATGTTAGAAGATTGGTTACATAGAGGCCTTGATAAAGAATGTGAATTTAAAACATCGCGTTCTTCGGGCAAGGGCGGGCAAAATGTCAATAAGCTGGAAACCCGTGTAGAGCTTTGGTTTAATATCGAAGCTTCCGCCATTTTGACTCCGGCAGAGAAAAAACGCCTGCTTGAAAAACTGGCTGCACGTCTCGTAAATAATAATACCCTGCACCTTCAGGAGCAAAGCGCCCGTACACAACTTCAGAACAAAGATCTGATCCTGAAAAAGTTTTACAAACGCCTGGATCTGGCCATGAAACAGGAAAAGCCCCGTAAAGCAACAAAACCCTCCAAATCGGCCGTCGAAAAACGCCTGAAATCAAAGAAAATTGCGAGCGAGCGCAAAGAACAGAGACGGAATTTTTTCTAAATTTATAGGGAATTAAATTTACCTATGAGCAAAATATTGATCATCGATGATGAAAAGGCAATCCGCCGCTCCATTAAAGATATTTTAGAGTTTGAAAAATACCAGGTCGAAGAAGCAGAAGATGGCCAGCAGGGTCTCGACATGGCCCTGAAAGGAAATTACGATGTAATTCTCAGCGATATTAAAATGCCAAAACTCGATGGCATGGAGTTGCTTTCCAGGTTAATGCAAAGTAATTCGGAATCACCCCTGATCATGATGAGTGGTCACGGCACCATCGAAACAGCCGTAGAAGCCGTGAAGAAAGGAGCTTACGATTACCTGGCTAAGCCCATTGACCTGAATCGGTTACTGGTAACCATTCGCAACGCCATGGATAAAAACAACCTGGTAGCGGAAACCAAAGTCCTCAAGAAAAAAATCAGCAAGACCTATGAAATGGTTGGCGAATCCAAATCGCTCAATACGGTTCGCGAGATGATCGAAAAAGTAGCGCCTACCGATGCCCGCGTATTAATTACCGGAAGCAATGGTAGCGGTAAGGAGCTTGTAGCCCGCGAAATCCACGCCAAGAGTAATCGGGCCGCCGCACCACTTATCGAAGTAAACTGCGCGGCTATACCAAGTGAATTGATTGAAAGCGAACTTTTCGGGCACGAAAAAGGCGCATTTACCAGTGCGGTTGCCACACGAAAAGGGAAATTTGAACTGGCCGAAGGTGGCAGCATCTTCCTTGATGAGATCGGTGATATGAGCCTTTCGGCCCAGGCCAAGGTATTGCGGGCTCTCCAGGAAAATAAAATCACCAGGGTAGGGGGCGACAAAGAAATAAAAGTGGATGTGCGCGTACTGGCTGCAACCAATAAAGATCTGAAAAAAGAAATCGAGAAAGGTAATTTCCGCGAAGACTTATACCACCGCCTCAGTGTTATCTTAATCCATGTACCATCCCTCAACGATCGCCTGGATGATATACCGGCCCTGGCAGAACACTTTACCGGTATTATCTGCGGTGATTATGGAATGCCCCGTAAGAGCTTTACAAAAGAAGCCATCAGGGAACTGCAAAAGAAAGACTGGACCGGCAACATCCGTGAATTCAGAAACGTGGTGGAGCGTCTCATCATTCTGTGTGGTAAGGAAATTACAGATAAAGACGTTAAGCAATTTGCATAATGATTAAAACAACAGAGGCAGACTCGTATTACAACGATCTTGAGAAAATGAGTGTTCATGAGCTTCTGAGCAACATGAACAAAGAAGATAAAACCGTGCCCGATGCACTCGAAAAAGCCATTCCTGCTATAGAGGCATTGGTACATGTGATTGTTGATAAAATGAAAACCGGGGGGCGTCTTTTTTACATGGGAGCCGGAACCAGCGGCCGCCTGGGGATTGTTGATGCCAGCGAATGCCCGCCTACCTATGGTATTGAGCATGGCCGCGTTATAGGCATCATTGCAGGCGGCGACGACGCCATTCGCAAAGCCGTGGAGTTTGCAGAGGACGATATTCACCAGGGCTGGACGGACCTGGAATCGTACCATATTCAGCCAAACGATGTTGTTGTGGGGATTGCAGCCTCAGGCACTACGCCTTATGTCATCGGTGCTCTACAGGAATGTAATAAACGTGGTATTGCCACAGGTTGTATTACCTGTAATGCAGGAAGCCCGCTGGCTCAGGAAGCCGAATACCCCATAGAACTGGTTGTTGGTCCCGAATTCGTGACAGGCTCCACACGCATGAAATCAGGTACAGCGCAGAAACTGGCCCTGAATATGATTTCTACTTCCGTTATGATTAAACTTGGTCGTGTAAAAGGAAATAAAATGGTAGACATGCAGCTCAGCAACAATAAGCTTGTAGACCGTGGCACCCGCATGGTAATGAAAAACACCGGCCTTGAAGATTATGAGCGGGCCAAAGAATTGCTGTTGAAGCATGGCAGCGTTCGCAAAGCCACGGAGAGTTTTAAAGCCTAAGCATCACTGGCTTAAATCAGCGGGAACCGGGCACGTAGATTTGCACAGATGGGAACTACCCGTCATTGTATAAAGCACGATTTTTGTCATTCCGACCGTAGCGCCTCCGCTATACGCCTATGCTGAAGCTTCAGCGCAAGCATAAGCTTCAGCGGCAAGCGGAGCGGAGTAATCAGATTAAATCCGACCCCCACAGAGAAGCCTTGTTTCTGCGTGTAGAAGAAACGTATGCCTGCACTATATCGGCGTGAATCAGCGCATTCATTCGCGTGAATCAGCGAGAACCAGCCGCGCAGGTTCACACAGACTGAAATCTATGTTTTCCCATATCCAACGCCGCCATGAACCTGTTTCAGGCTGTTACGCATCCCCAGCATTTTAATAGCGGTAATAGCGGCTTCATCGCCCTTATTTCCATGTACCCCACCGGCCCGGTCAATGGCCTGCTGCATGGTGTTTGGCGTTAATACACCAAAAATAAAAGGTTTGTTGTACTTCAGATTCAGGTCGGTGATGCCTTTTGCTACGGCATCGCAAATAAAATCGAAATGCTTGGTATCGCCCTGGATCACACAACCAATACAAATAATCGCATCGGCATCGCTGTATTCGGCCAGGTACTGACCGCCAAGTGTCAGCTCAAAACTTCCCGGTACGGTGCGCTCCGTAATGTCTTTAGGATCGGCACCATATTTAATCAGTGTATCGTATGCGCCCTGTTTCAGGGCATGGGTAATCTCGTGATTCCATTCGGCCCATACAATGCCGAACTTCATGCCTTTTGCACTTGGTACTTCCGTGCCTTCGGCAACAGATAAGTTTTTTAATTCACTTGCCATAATGTTTCAATTATAAAAACCGCAGGTATTGTCATAAAAAAAGGTGATTGTTACATCACCTTTTTACCTGGAGTTTTCAGGATTATTCAATGTTTCCCGAGGTCTTTACACGGGCAATGTATTTGTCAATTTCGCGGCCTTCGGTAGAACGTACGAATTCGTTTTTGATACGCTCGTAATAGGTCAGGGCTTCAGCAAAGTTTCCTTTGGTTTCAAGCGCAAAACCGGCCTTTTTAAGGAACATCGGCGTAGTGAAATCATTGTTTGATTTTTCAGCAGCTTTCTGATAGTATTTTACTGCTTCCTCCACGTTGTTCATCTCCATGTAAGCGTCACCAATAGCACCAATAGCCATAGGGGTAACCATTTCATCGTTTCCGTTGTATTTTCCAAGCGATTCGATGGCCTCCTGGTATTTACCCAGGCGCAGGTAACAAATACCGGCATAATAATTAGCCAGGTTACCGGTTTTAGTGCTCGAATAGTTGCTGGCAATCTCGGTGAAACCCATCATGGTTTTATCACCATTGGCGGTTTTCTCATTACGGCCACCATTCAGGGCAATATTGAAACTGTCTTTTTCAAAGTAGTTCTGGGCAAAAAACGCTTCGTTCATCGCTTCACGCTCCTGACCGGGTAACCAATAGAATTTATAGGTGCAGAAAATGGCAATAATTGCCAGAATAGCCCCACCACCATAGGTTATAGCCTTTTTGTTTTTTTCATAATAAATCTCAAGGCCTCCAAGGTCTATCTGCGAACGTTGCTTACGAACTACCTGCTCTTCAGCAGTATCGACAGTTTCCTCTACCAACTCTTCAGCTTGTGTGTTTTCTACTTTTTCTTCAGACATAATAGTTTAGCAAAATTTAAGGTGCAAAAATAAGGAAATTTTCTTAAGAATAAAAAAAGTCTAAACATTTGATCTGCAATATTATATCAGTTATACCCGAATAAGCATTTACCATAAACCTTTCGTACCTTAGCCCCCTATGTTCCTGCAGAAATTAAACGTCATCAATTTTAAAAATTATGAGGAGGCATCCCTCGAATTTTGCGAAAAATTCAACTGCTTCGTCGGTAATAACGGCATGGGTAAGACCAACCTCCTCGATGCCATTCACTATATCTCTTTCTGCAAAAGCTTTTTTAACCCTATCGACAGTCAGAATATACGCTACAACCAGCCTTTTTTCGTGGCCCAGGGTTGGGTCAATAAAAATGGCGAAACCGATGAAATATACTGCGGCGTAAAACGAGGCCATAAAAAACAGTTTAAACGCAATAAAAAAGAATATGACCGCCTGTCGGAACATATCGGACTATACCCCCTGGTAATGATTTCGCCCTCGGATACAGAACTGATATGGGAGGGAAGCGAAGTGCGCCGCCGCTTTATGGATAGCATTATTTCGCAGTACGATAAGGTTTACCTCGAAAAGCTGATTGCGTATAACCACGTATTAACCCAGCGGAATGCCCTGTTGAAACAGTTTCACGACAGCCGCTCTTTCGATAGTGTAACCCTCGAAATATGGGACGATCAGCTCATTATGCATGGCGAAGCCATTATTCATACGCGAAAGGAGTTCCTCAAAGAATTTGTGCCTTTGTTCAATAAACACTACCGTTTTATCAGCGGCACCAACGAAGAAGTTGTATTGGAATATGAATCGTCGTTGCGCGATAAAGCCTATAAAACAGTACTGCTTACAAGCCTGGAGCGCGACC
This sequence comes from Bacteroidota bacterium, assembly GCA_018267825.1. Lineage (GTDB taxonomy): Bacteria > Bacteroidota > Bacteroidia > B-17B0 > Aurantibacillaceae > JAFDXR01. The sequence goes on from JAFDXR010000031.1 coordinate 28,913, forward strand.
GGGCGGTGCAATACACCACTGCAGGACCGCACCGCGACGATCTTGAGTTTAAACTGAACGGCAACAGCCTCAAGAAATTTGCATCGCAGGGGCAGCAGAAATCATACCTGCTGGCACTTAAACTGGCTCAGTTTGAACTTATAAAACATAAAAAACATACAAAACCCCTGTTGCTCCTCGATGATATCTATGATAAACTGGATGAAACACGTTTCCGAAAACTCATTGAACTCGTGAGCGGGCAGGAGTTTGGTCAGGTATTTATTACCGATACACACCCGCAGCGTATCAAGGAATTATTTGCTACAGCCAGTGCCGAGCATAAATTGTTTCTGGTAGATAATGGGATCATTCAGATATTTTAAATATGAGAGGCAATAAATACATAAAACTGGGTGATGCGATCAGCCAGATGTTCAAGGAAGAAAATCTGGAAGAAAAATACAGTGTATTTGCTGTGCGCAATGCCTGGAAAGAAATTGCCGGAGATCTCATAGCCCGCCATACCCGGGAGATCCGCTACCATAAAAAAGTATTATTTGTAGTGATCAGTTCGGATGTGATCCGGAACGAGTTGTCATACAATAAAAAAGACCTTATCGAAAAAATAAATAAATTCTGCGGAAAACGCCTTGTTGAAGAATTGATATTGAAATGAAACAATTTACCCGATCTATCACATTGTTTTGCTTGCTGGGCATTATGTTACCAGCCGGACTAAAAGCTCAGAAAAGTGACAGCCTTATGGTCCGACGCATTTTTGACTATTATCTGCTTAAAGCCAAAAGTTACGACAACCTGAGATACCTGACAACCCGGATAGGTGGTCGTCTCAGCGGCTCACCTCAGGCTGCGAAAGCTGTCGACTGGGCCAAAAAGGCCATGTATGACGCAGGTGCAGATACCGTTTATCTGCAACCCTGCAAAGTGCCGCATTGGGTACGTGGAGCAGCTGAGCAATGCCAGATGTTTTCCAAAGGAATTAAAACACCACTGAATATTTGCGCTCTGGGAGGTTCTGTAGCAACACCGAAGACCGGACTCACAGCTGAAGTCATAGAAGTGAAAAGTTTTGAGGAACTCGATTCCCTTGGTGAGAAAAACATAAAGGGACGGATCGTTTTTTATAATGTATTTTTTGATCAGGCTAAACTCAGTACCGGAGCTATGTACGGCGAATCTGTGAAATACAGGTGGGCCGGTGCTTCCCGGGCTGCAAAATACGGTGCCGTGGCCACCATGGTGCGGAGCATGAGTTCTGTGGATAATGATTTTCCGCATACAGGAGCCATGGGATACGACACAACGGTGAGTAAGCGGAAAATACCTTCCTGCGCTTTAAGCTATGCCGCTGCCAGTAAGCTGGCTGCAGCGCTGGTGAAAGATCAGCATACGCAGGTGTCGCTGAAAATGAGCTGTACCATGCTTCCCGACGAATTAAGCTACAATGTGGTGGGCGAGATAGAAGGAAGCGAAAATGCAGATGAGATCATACTTGCCGGAGGTCACCTCGATTCCTGGGATAATGGCCAGGGGGCACACGATGATGGCTCCGGCGTAGTACAGGCTATAGAAGTATTAGCGATGTTTAAACAATTGGGTATTAAACCAAAACATACCATCAGGGCAGTAGCATTTATGAATGAAGAAAACGGTGGAGCAGGAGGGAAAGCTTATTTTGAAGATACCAAAGAAAAAGGACTGAAACATATCCTGGCTATCGAGAGCGATGCAGGTGGCTTCTGCCCCCGCGGTATCGGAGTAGATACATTACATGGGGCCTATAAGAGGCTTTTGTCATGGAAACCTGTTCTGAATGAATATTATCTTCAGTATATCGATGCAGGCGGTGGCGGTGCGGATATCAGCAGATTGCGTGACCTGGGCGTACCGTTACTTGGTATAGAACCCGATGGCCAGAAATATTTTGATTACCACCATACGGCCGACGATACCTTCGATAAAGTCAATAAAAGAGAGCTTCATTTAAGTGCCGGGATTATTGGAAGTATAGTATATCTGGTCGACTTTTACGGAATTTGATAACTTCTTTGCCTTATTTCTGCCGCATCAAAGCAGAATTTTGACAGGCGAAAAACGATAATTGAATGAAATACATCGTTTACTAAAAAAAAGCCCTATTTAGCCACTAAGAACTTTTTTACTAAAAATTTACTAGTGTTCAGATTGATTTTTTTATAGTTCACATAAGATTTACTATAGTTAAAACAAATTAATCGTACCTCCGCCTGTAAGCTGTTTTTTTTCATAATTACTCAGGGTAACTTTGTGTAAGTAAAACAGATTAGTATGAGAAAGAAAAACAAGAAAAGTTCAAATCTTCAGGTAGGTTTGAATATTAAGCGCATCAGAGAAACATGTGGTTATTCTCAGGCCTACATGGCCAGTATGATTGATGTATCGCAAAAAACCTTCAGTAATATTGAAAATAATCTGTCTCACCCCGGAATGGATGTGCTTGAGCAAATTGCCAAGGTGCTTTCAGTATCTCTGTTGCAATTGATCAATTATCCGGAAAATGATATGCCGCAGGAGGATTTGAGCCCGGGAATAAATGAAGACCATGAAAGCGCCCTGACAAACGATTCGGCGATGATGAACGATAAAGGCGGGCAGTTCATTCGCCCACGTCTTATACCAAGTAAAGAACGCGAATTATATGAACGTTTATTACGTGCCAAAGAAGCCGAGATTGTAGCCCTCAAATCCATGCTTGCTCAAAAACCATCTCAATTATCCTATTAAAGCACCGGGTTTCTGCTGTTTAATCATTAACTTTGTGCTATATGCGCTCCCAAAAGCACTATAGCATACTGGTTTTAAGTTTAGCACTGCTGTTTTCTGTTTGGTGCGGCTTTAAAATCAAAGATCTTCAGTTTGACTATGACTTTGAAGCCTTTTTTCCGAATGAGGATAACGAACTCGGATATTATCAGGATTTCAGAAACCGGTTCGAATGGGATAATGAGTTTGTTTTACTGGGCATCGAAAACAAGCAGGGCATTTTCCGCAAGGATTTTTTAGTCAAAGTCGATTCATTAACCGCCGATCTGAAAAAAATACCCTTCATCGACAGGGTTATTTCCCCGACAAACATCAAAAACATCTCGCTCAATGGCATGCCGGTTCAAACCCGCTTATTGCACATTGATGACGAGAGCCTCTATGCTTCCGACAGTACCCATATATACCGCACGCCTGAGCTTATAGGCTCTTTCTTTCCGCCCGATGCCAAATCCCTTTCCATTTTTATTAAAACCGACCAGGGACTCAGCAAGCGAAAATCAGATAGCCTGGCCAGGAGCATAGAAGCGGCCTTTACCCGGTATAAATTCGACGATGTTCATTTTGTGGGACGCATCGTGGCACAGGACGTTTATCTCAAAAACCTGCAAAGCGAATTTGTATATTTTCTGGTCATCTCATTTGCACTCGTCATTGTTTTTCTCTGGCTGTCATTCCGTTCCCTGTATGGTGTTATTGTACCCATATCTATCGTACTGGTATCTATTCTGTGGACGATGGGCATTATGTCTATGCTCGGTAAGGCCATTGATATCATGACGGTGATGATGCCAACCATGATCTTTATCTCAGGCATGAGTGATGTGGTGCATTTCTTCTCCAAATATTTCGAAGAACTATCGAAAGGTACCGAACGCGACAAGATTTACCCGCTCATACTGAAAGAAGTCGGTTTTCCGACCTTCCTGACATTAATCACAACAGTCGTTGGATTCCTGTCGCTTCTGTTCTCCAGCATTATGCCGATCCGCGATTTCGGTATTTACACTTCCGTAGGTATCTGCGTGGCTTTCCTCTTGAGCTATACCTTATTGCCGGCCCTGCTGTATATTTTTACCCCAAAACGCATGGTGAGTGTACACGGGCACGACAACAATACCTATAACCTCATGCGTAAAGGCTTGTTCTGGATTTTCAGGAATCAAAAAACCATCCTGGTTATTACCGGTTTGCTGATTGTGCTCTCGGTAGTGGGTATTTATAAAATAAAGGTGAATAACCTGCTGCTCGAAGATCTTTCTGACAGCGTGAAAATCAAACAGGATTTCAATTTCTTTGATAAACATTACAGCGGCGTTCGCCCGCTGGAGCTGGCTATTGAAATAAAAGACAAGAACAAAACGGTATGGGATTATGATGTCATGACCCAATTGAATAAAGTGGATGAGTTTCTCACAAAAGAATACCATGCCGGATTTATATACTCACCAGCCATGCTGGCCCGTTCAGTCAATAAAGCACTCAATGGGGCTGAAGATGGCAGCCGGTTCCCGTTGCGCGAGGAATACGATGATGTGAGAAAACAACTTCAGGGCAATAAAAAGAACAAGGACATTAAGCGGATTATTTCGCCTGATGGTCATTTTGCCCGTATCAGCGGTAAAATAAAAGACGAAGGCAGCCTGGTTATCAATGAACGGAACGAGAAGCTCAGGGCCTTTCTGAGTCAGCATATCGACCCGAAGGTCATGGAAGTGAAAATCACAGGAGCAGCACATCTTGTTGACCGTAACAACGAATACATGGTCGATAATATGACCCAGGGTTTTGTGTTCTCCATCATTGTCATTGCTTTACTGACCTATTTCCTGCATCGCAGCTGGCGCATGGTACTTGTGTTTATTTTGCCTAACCTGATTCCCTTATTGATTATTGCCGGGATCATGGGTTTTGCCGGTATTGAGTTGAAAGCCGCCACATCGCTCGTTTTCAGCATTGCATTCGGGGTAGCTACCGACGATACCATTCACTTCATTTCGCGTCTCAAAATTGAACTCGGTTATGGAAAATCACTTCTCTATGCTTTCAAACGGACGTATTTTGAAACCGGAAAACCAATCCTGCTGACCACCTTTATTCTCATGGGGGGCTTCATAAGCCTTATGGTCAGCGATTTTCAAAGCACGTTCTATTTTGGGTTCCTGATTTGCATTACCATCATTATTGCGGTGCTGGCAGATATATTTCTATTGCCGGTTCTGCTTTTCCTGATTCTTGGAAAGCGAAAAAAATAACCGGATCGAAATAACCCGCGACGGGTCTCATACAGTATGGAGTGCCCGGTTTGGAGTGAGTTATCATTCTGTGCACGGTGCCAGAACCGAAAGCAATCATGTGTTCATAAAGCATGGACTGGATTATGTGTTTCAGCAGCGCCAGGGCCCGGTCAGGGTTTTTGAAATGGGCTTTGGCACCGGTTTTAATGCCTACCTGAGTTACCTGCATGCCAGCCGGATGCAGAGAATGGTTTCATATACCGGAATCGAAAAATATCCCCTCGAACCAACTGAAATAAGCGCTCTGAATTATCCCGATGCAGATACGGAAACGGATCGGGTTGCTTTCAGGCAACTGCATGATCTTGAGTGGAATAGGCTTTGTTTACTGAATGAATGGTTTGAATTCAGAAAGGTCCGGTCTGATTTATTGGAGCTACGGGTTTCCGGTTGTTTTGACCTTGTGTATTACGATGCTTTTGCCCCGGTAACCCAGCCGGATTTATGGGCTTGCGAAGCCTTCGAAAAGGTATATGAGCTTCTGGACACCGGGGGTATTCTCGTGACCTATTGCGCCCAGGGGCAAATGAAGCGGAATATGGCCGCCGTGGGCTTCAGGGTCGAAACCCTGCCCGGGCCGCCCGGTAAGCGCGAAATGACAAGAGCACACAAGATTTAGGTAAATTTTGTATCTTTAAAAACCTGTTTTTAAACCCAGGTTTGGACGTATGAAGCACTTTAATGTGAGGGTATATGGTATTTTGGAGGAGAATGGTAAAGTGCTGGTTTCCGATGAACACATCAAGGGTGTAAACATTACCAAGTTTCCCGGCGGGGGGCTGGAGTTTGGCGAAGGCCTTCATCAGTGTCTGGTACGTGAGTTTAAAGAAGAACTCGATTTACGTGTGGAACCGGTCTCTCATTTTTACACTACCGATTTTTTTGTAGCCTCGGCGTTCAACACCAATAGCCAGGTCATCAGTATTTATTACCGCGTGAAAGCATTGGATCCCTTACAGATTAAAACATCCGATACGGCATTCGATTTCCCGAAAGTAAAGAATGGTGCACAATCCTTTCGCTGGATAGAGCAGGCGCGCATGTCTGAAAACGATTTTACATACATCATTGATAAACGGGTAGGCGAAATGCTGGCCCAGTTGAGATAATCTTTTTTTTGAGTTGTGATACCAAAGGATACGATAGATAAAATTATTGATGCTGCCCGCGTAGAGGAAGTTATCGGCGATTTTATTACCCTGAAAAAACGGGGTGCCAATCTGCTGGGCCTGTGCCCTTTTCATGGTGAGAAAACTCCTTCGTTTACGGTTTCGCCAAGCAAAGGCATTTACAAATGTTTTGGTTGCGGCAAAGCCGGTAATGCCGTTAATTTCATCATGGATCTGGAGAAACTCAGTTATCCGGAAGCCCTGAAATACCTCGCACGCAAATACGGTATCGAGGTTGTAGAGAAAGAAATTACTCCCGAAGAACGTGCCGTGCAAAATGAAAAGGAAAGTCTTTACATTGTTGCACAGTATGCTCAGAAATATTTTTCGGACCTGTTGCTCAACGATGATCTGGGGCGCTCCATAGGGCTCGGATATTTCTACGAACGGGGATTTACAAATGCCATTATCGAAAAATTTCAGTTGGGCTACAGCTCCGAAGAACGCCGCCGTTTCAGCGAAACAGCCGTTAAAAACGGATATAAACCCGAATACCTTGTAAAAACAGGACTCTCCATCTTATCCAATAACCATGTGGAAGGGCAGCCTATCAAGGTGAGCGATATATTCGACCGCTATACGGGGCGCGTTATTTTTCCGATTCACAACCTGAGTGGCCGTGTTATTGGGTTTGGCGGACGTATACTCACCTCTGATAAAAAACAGGCCAAGTATATAAACTCCCCGCAGACCGATATCTATGATAAGAGTAAGGTTCTGTACGGCTTATACCAGGCCAAGAAAACCATTGTCGAAAAAGACACCTGCTACCTGGTCGAAGGATATACCGATGTTTTATCGATGCATCAGAGTGGTATCGAAAACGTGGTGGCTTCTTCCGGTACATCATTAACCGTAGAACAGATCAAGCTCATTCATCGCTTCACCAAGAATATTGTTATTCTGTACGATGGCGATTATGCTGGTATTAAAGCCAGTTTCAGGGGTATTGACCTGATCCTGGAAGAAGGAATGAATGTAAGGGTGTTGCTTTTCCCGGATGGCGATGACCCCGATTCATACAGCAAAAAGGTTTCCAATGAGGCGTTTCAGGAGTTTATCAAAAATAACAGCCGCGATTTTATTTCATTCAAAACCAACCTGCTTTATGAGGATGCCAAGAATGACCCGATCCGCCGTGCCGACCTGATCAAAGACATTGTAGAAAGTATTTCGGTAATTCCGGATGCCATCAACCGTTCGGTATATGTGAAGGAATGTTCACGCATCATGGACATTTCGGAGCAGGTGCTGCAGCAGGAAATAAATAAAATACTGCGGAAGCGTGGCGAGAAGGGGAAAGGCCCGGCCCGCGAAGAAACACAGAACAGTGCAGCAGAAATAACCCTGGCTCCTGAGCTGGAAGAAACCCTGGAGGCCGTTACCACCGAAATAGTTTCAGAGCATAAAGAACTGGAACTTCTGCGCCTGATGATGCAGTATGGTAATATACTTATTGAAATTGAAGCCGAGGACGGTGAAAAAGAACATCACATGTTTGAACTGAGTGTGTGCGAATACATCATATTTGAACTATGGCGCGACAATATCCAGTTTCAAAATCCCATTTACCAGATGGTGTTTGAGGAGTTTCAGCATGAGCTGGCCGAAGAACGCCTGCCACCGGCAAAGCATTTTCTTAACCATCCAAACCCGGCCATATCAAAGGTAGCGGTAGATATAAGTTCGTTTAATGATACCCTGAGTGATAAATGGTTACACTATGGTGTGTATGTTATCGATGAAAAATACCAGCTTAAGAAAGCCGTGCAGCATGCCGTGTTCAGTCTTAAGGAAACCCGTGTTATGGGAATGATTCAGGAAGAGCAGGAGTTACTCCGGCAACCCTTGTCAGACGATGAACTGGAGGCTGTGTTAAAACGCCTGAAGTTCTATAATGATTTGAAGGTAAGGGTAAATAAATTACTGGGTCGTACAGTAACCCGTTGAGATCAATTCACTTTTATTTCAGGTTCAGGTTCATTGGCAGCCGCGTTAAATGAAGAGGATGCATTTATAGATGGCAACTCTTCGGCAGTTTCCTGTTTCCTTCTTCTTTTTTTACGGCTGTGATCTTCCTGTCTGCTTATTGTTTTCGGTAATTCCTGTTTTACAAGGGTAACAGGTACCGGATTGTTTACCACAGCTTGCTTTACCAGGGCCTGCTGGGTATGTGTTGGCACAGCCGATACATGAACCTGGGCACTGTCTTTTTTCAGAGCCTGAACGGTTACTACCGGAGTTGATTTGGCCTGAACAGGTTGTTTAGAAGATTCTTCAACCACGAAAGAGGCTGTATTGTTTTCCAGAAGCCGTTCAGGTTCCGGATTATCGGTCTTTTTAAAATTTACAAAACTAAAGAGCAGGGCAGAGAGTCCGCCAACGACCAGTATAAAAAAAGCAGGGACCAGAACCTGTCGGCTGATCCCAAACCCAAAACGGTTTGTTTTGGCAATCGCATTTGCCGGTTGCACATGTGCAGACGTGGCATTGAATTGCTCCCAGGCCGTAGCATCATAGTCCAGTTCCGCATTCTGGAGCATGATACGAATTTGCCGTTCGTCGAGTTCGTAGTTAAACGGGCTGCTCATGTTTCGAGGCTTTAATGTTTTTTTCTATGTTCTTTTGCAGGTTAAACCGGCCTTTTTCAAGGTTCGATTTCACGGTCTGTTCACTTGTTTCCAGTTCATTGGAAATGTCTTTCAGTGAAAAGCCGTCAATCACATGCATATTAAATACCAGTCGCTGCGCGGGGACCAGCTGCTGGAGTGATTTCACTAGAATGGTAAAATCGACCTGAGAATAGTCTATGATCTCACTGTCGAAGAAAAGGTCATAACTGTTGTCGCGTGGTTCGGTAATGCGGACGGTACTGGCCACGTAGTACTCGCTCCGGATATTTTTGATATAGTGAAGTGCAAATACAATAAACTCATGTTTCAGCCACTCCTGTAACGTTTTTGAGTTTTGTGCATTATATCCTGAAAGGTGGGCAAACAAATGAGAGAATCCCTTGTTCAATAAGTCATCGGCCTGCGATTTGTTTTTTGAATAACGCAGTGCAATTGCCGCCAATGCTCCATAGTTCTGCTCAAACAGTTGTTGTTGAGCCGCTTTGTCTTTTTTAATACTCGCAGATATTAATTCTGACTCAGGCATATTTTACGGGGAGTTATCAGAACAGTTTAACTTAATTTAGTTGAAAAAGTTACGATTTGCCTAAAAAAAACTAAAAATAGGAAAAATAAAGCTCCGGTCCCCGGCCTTAAAATGAAAATCAGAAAAACTTAATGCAGGAGTAACCCTTACTTAAACATGTCGACCTTTTGCCTGTAATTGACCGGAATCCGCTTCTTTACAAAGAATTTGCCGGCTTTCAGATCTCCGTTAAGTTCAATAAGTCCATGATTTGCCGTATTGAGCAGTTTGGTGATATCCATCAGGTTGATGTGCTCAAAATTGGATTTCAGTTTAAATACATACGTAGATTCCGTATTGGCATTGATATGTACCCGTTTATGGAGTCTGGCTTTACCCAGCCGGATACCACTGTAGGAAACCTCGAAATCAGAAGGGTAAATGGAGAATCCGACCGAATTCGGATTTTTGATCTTTAATTTTACTTCCGCTTCAATGCCTTCGGTACTGATCTTTTCAACATGGAAACTCTCCACGCCATTCACCTGGATTTCCTGCAGGTCTTTGCAGCTGCTCAAAATGAGCAAACTGCAAAAGAACATAAACAGGAAAATAAAACGTGTCATATTCCGGAAATAATTAAGCCGAAAAATATTTATAGAACAGAGGAATGGTCTGGATACCTTTGTAATAATTGAATAAACCGTAGTGTTCATTCGGTGAGTGCAGGGCATCGCTGTCGAGACCAAACCCGAAGAGAATGCTGTCGAGCCCCAGCTCTTTTTTAAAGAGGGCTACAATCGGAATACTTCCGCCGCCACGTGTAGGCACCGGTTTTTTACCATAGGTTTCTTCCATGGCTTTGCTGGCCGATTTGAAGGCTTTAGATTCTGTAGATACGACTACAGGCTCCCCGCCATGATGTGGAGTTACTTTTACTTTCACGGATTTAGGCGCAATACTTTCGAAATGTTTCTGGAACAGTTCACTGATCTCATGTGAGTTCTGATCCGGTACAAGACGCATGGAGATTTTGGCAAATGCCTTGGAAGGTAATACGGTTTTGGCACCTTCGCCTGTATAACCGCCCCAGATCCCGTTTACATCGAGTGTCGGGCGGATGCCCGTGCGTTCGTTGGTAGAGTATCCTTTTTCACCCTGAATATCATCGATGGCCAGGTCTTTTTTGAAGGCGCTTAGATCAAAAGGTGCTTTGGCCATTTCAGCTCTTTCAGCATCGCTCAGGTTCTGAACCTTGTCATAAAATCCCGGAATGGTAATATGGAAATTTTCATCGTGGCAGGAAGCAATCATTTTGCAAAGCACGTTGGCAGGGTTTGCTACAGCACCGCCGTAAACACCGCTATGCAGGTCGCGATTTGGTCCGGTAACTTCTACTTCCATGTAAGCTAATCCTCTCAAGCCCACATCAATAGAAGGTATATCGTTAGCTATAATTGAAGTGTCGGAAATCAGGATGACATCCCCTTTCAAACGCTCTTTGTTTTCAATAATCCATGGACCCAGGCTCGGCGAACCAACTTCTTCTTCGCCTTCGATCATAAATTTTACGTTGCAGGGCAGGGTATTGGTTTTCATCATCACCTCAAATGCTTTCACATGCATATACATCTGGCCTTTATCATCGCAGCTTCCGCGTGCAAAAATAGCGCCTTCGGGATGGATTTCGGTTTTCCGTATTGTAGGTTCAAAAGGAGGCGTATCCCACAGGTTCAATGGATCGGCCGGTTGAACATCGTAGTGTCCGTAAACCACTACGGTTGGCTTTGCAGGATCAATGATCTTCTCTCCATATACTACCGGAAAGCCTTTGGTAGTGCATACTTCCACTTTATCGGCACCGGCTTCTATGAGGCGTTGTTTTACAGCTTCAGCTGTTTTTATTACATCATCTTTATATTTTGTATCAGCACTTACTGAAGGAATTCTGAGCAAATCAAAAAGTTCATTCAAAAAACGATCTTTATTTGAGTCAATGTATTGTTGTTGGGTGTTGTTTTCCATGGTATAACGTTTTTAGCGGCATAAATTTAGGGTTTTAGTTTTAACTATTTTTCAATGAGTGAAAAAATTGAATTTAAGCTTGTGAATAGTTACATTTGATGGTATGAGGAAAATCATTATCGCCGCTTTAGCGGTTCTACTATTCCACTCCCGATCTTATAGCCAAACCATGACAACGCAGACGCTTACGGCGCAGCAGATTGTCCAGAACATTTTATTGGGGGCCGGTGTCACTGCAACCAATATATCCTATACGGGATACAACAATGCAAAAGGCTCATTTACCGTAACCGGGACCAATAATCTCGGGTTCTCCAAAGGTTTTGTAATGACTACGGGCACGGTGCTTCAGACAGATCCTCTGGGAAGCAATGCGGGCCCTTCGGGCCCCAATAATGCTACAGGAGCCGGGTTAGACAATAATGAACCGGGCGATGCTTACCTCACAACGGTTGCCGGCGCTGCCACGCACAACCGGGCCATCCTTGAATTTGATTTTGTGCCGCAGTCTGATACAGTGAAATTTCGCTATGTATTCGGCTCCGATGAGTATATGGAATATGTGAGCGGTGGGTTTGCCGATGTATTTGCTTTTGTGTTGAGTGGCGTATCGACCCCTATGCCTGCTACAAACATCGCCCTGATTCCGGGAACCACTACGCCTGTAACAGCCCTGAATGTGAATGCCAATACCAACTCGGCATATTATGTAGATAATACCGGAGGTGCTGTGTGCCAGTACGATGGTTTTACAACCGTGCTTACAGCAAAAAGTGCTGTTGTTTGCGGAGAAACCTATCACATCAAGATCATGATCGCCGATGCACTCGACGGAGCGGTAGATTCAGGAGTATTCCTGGAAGCCGGTTCATTCAGTTCTGCGCCTCCTATTACGGTTTCATCGTCCAATTCCAATGTGGCCTTTGCCGATACCCTCATGTACGAAGGCTGTAATACCAATTGCCTCTACCTCGTGCGAACAGGTAATACCTCTGTAAAGGATTCCTTTCAGCTGTCAGTTACCGGTAATGCTGTAAACGGTGTGGATTACCAGGTAGGCGGAAGCGCTGTGGCCTGGCCTACCAAGCTTGTATACAATGCCAACCAGGATACCATTTATTTTTGTAACCTCAAAGCCGTTGAAGACAATACCCCCGAAGGCCTCGATACCATTAAGTTCACCATATCCACATTTACCACATCGGCTCTGGCATGTGCATCCAATACCATCAAATTCAATCTGTATATCAAGGATTACATCAAAATAGCGATCGGGCAGGGCGACTCGTCTATCTGCAACGGGCAGTCCATTAACCTGAATGCCGCCGCCAGCAATGGCGTTCCGGCATATACCTATACCTGGCAGCCCGGAGGCTCCAATGCATCCACGATAAATACAGGGCCTGTCACGCAGCCAACAAATTATACCATCACCGTAAAAGATATCTGTAACGATCGTCAGCCCGAAACCAAAGTTATAACAGTAACTCCCACCACTTTACCATACATGGATGCGATTGCGGACACTAAATTCTGCCTCGACAGCATTAAGAAAATACAGGTTGTTCCGCATAACGGCAGCCAGCCATACACCATTACCTGGATTGTACCATCAGGCGGCGTTGCACCTTTCGATGTAAACGGGTTTACATATTCTTTTATGACTTCCGGTACACCTACACAGGGAACCTATACCGTGGCTCTGGTGGATCAGTGTAATAAAAAAGATACAGTGACAGCCTTTATAAACATAGTGGATTGTACCGTGAAAGTGCCCAATGTGGTAACTCCCAACGGAGATAATGTAAACGAAACATTTAAGATACATGGATTAGAGAACTTTCCGGGCAGCGCATTGTATGTATACAACCGCTGGGGAAATAAGATCTATCAGAATAACAGCTATAATAACGACTGGAAACCGGATTCGAATTGCGGAACCTATTTCTATGTTCTGGAACTCACAGACGGTCGCAAATTCAACGGCTTCTTCGAAGTGTTTAAGAACTAAAGAATCTTGAGAAGAATCGTTTGCATATACTCTCTTTTGATCCTGACGGTTATTGCCAACCGGGTAAATGCCACACATATTGTGGGTGGCGAAATTTATTACGACGATCTGGGCGGTGGCAATTACAAAATACACATGAAAGTATACCGCGATTGTTTCAATGGAATTCCGCCATTGGATAACCCGGCTTTCGTTACGATTTATGATGCCAACGGCAACGTGGCCCAAACACTGAGTCTCAATACCATTTCTGTAACCAATATCCCGCCTTCGATAAACAACCCTTGTATTCAGACTCCCAACAACGTATGCGTGCAGGAAGGGATATACGAAACCACAGTGAATCTACCGCCGCAGACGGGTGGTTACTACATTGTATACCAGCGCTGCTGCCGTAACAATACCATCTTAAACCTCATAAACCCAGGCGATGTGGGAGCTACATACTGGGAGCATATTCCCGGGCCGGAGGTAGTAACAACCAATAGCAGTCCGCGGTTTAACCTGTTCCCGCCGATCTTTATCTGCAACGGCATTCCCATTAATTTCAATCACTCGGCCACAGATCCTGATGGCGATCAGCTTGTATATTCATTGTGTACACCGTTCAACGGGCTTGATCCATGCTGCCCGGTTATTGGTACAGGACCCAGCGGCAGCAGTTCGCAATGCCCGATTCCGCCATCTACGTGCCCAACGGTGAACACACCTCCGCCTTATGTGTCGGTGCCTTTCCTGGCGCCTTACAGTGCCTCTTATCCTTTATCGTCGAGCCCGGCTATTAATATCAATCCGACCACGGGTTTACTGAACGGTGTTCCCAACCTTAACGGCCAATGGGTGGTAGGTGTTTGTGTGAGCGAATACCGCAATGGTGTGCTCATCGGGACTCACCACCGCGATTTCCAGTTCAACGTGGTAAATTGTATAGTGAGTGTGGTCAGTGCCATCCAGACGCAGACACAGTTTTGTGCGGGGCTCAATGTGGCGTTTGGTAACCAGAGTAGCAGCAATACCGGGACGCTGACCTATTACTGGGATTTCGGTGATCCGTCGACACTGGCAGATACAAGCCATGTCACGAGCCCGAACTATACCTATCCTACACCCGGAAATTACACCGTAACCCTCATTGCCAATCCGGGGCAGCCTTGTTCCGATACTTCAGTACAACCCTTTGCGGTATACCCCTTGCTCGATGCGCAGTTTAATGCACCACCGGGAGAATGTTTCAATGGTAACACGTTTAATTTTACCGCAGGCGGGGCATTTCAGGGTAACGGTACCTTTACCTGGAATTTCGGAAGCCATGGTGTGCCCCAGGTTTCAAATGTCCAAAACCCTTCGGGGGTACATTTTGATGCGCCGGGTATTTACCCGATCGAATTTAAGATTGATGAAAACGGGTGTCACGACTCTATTATAGATACCGTACAGGTTTACCAGATGCCCACTGCCGGTTTTGTAAATACCCCGCTGGTGGGTTGCGACCCGTTTACTGTTACGCTGCACAATTCGAGTACGGCCGATACACCTATGCTTTACGACTGGACATTCAGCGATGGCTCTACATCCAGCGACCAGAACCCCACACATACATTTACCCCACCGGGTGTATACAGTGTGAGCCTCACCATCGTAACCACCAACGGTTGTATAGATACCAGCCGGTTTTCGGCTCCGGGCATGATCACCGTACTGCCTACGCCGCATGCCTCATTCTATGCCATGCCTACCGACACATCTATTTTTGATCCGGATATTTATTTCTTCGACAGCAGTACGGGAGGCATTTCCTGGTATTACAATTTCGGTGATGGCGATACGAGCTCTATGGTAAACCCATCGCACCACTATACACATTACGGTTATTACACCGTTACACAAACGGTTACCAATGCTTCGGGTTGCCCCAACTCCACAACCATACAGGTCTATATTTACCCTGAATTCAGGTTCTGGGTGCCCAATTGTTTTACGCCGGGCAATCACGATGGCTTAAACGATGGCTTCAAACCTATAGTGATGGGTGTGGAGGATTATAACTTTATGGTGTTTAACCGCTGGGGTGAAATGATTTTCAAAACCAACGATACAGAAGCTGCCTGGCCCGGAACCTATAAAGGCAAAGACAGCCCTATAGATGTATACGTATGGAAATGCACCTTCAAGAATGTGGTAAGCAAGCTGGAGGAAGAGCATGTGGGGCATGTAACACTGCTGCGCTGATTGGATGCTGGATATAGTAGATCAATCTCAAAATTCTCTCTTCAAATTTTCTTAGAACTACAAAATATTACCTATACAAATACAAATATAAATATACCCATTCTGGTACTGGCATATGAACTTACCAGCCACACATTTTTCATTTCCAATACACGGCTTCGTTAATGGAGTAATGTAATTTTCATTTGCAACGTTTACGAAGCCAATAAGCATTGAACTTGTATCAGTGTCTTTTATATCCCACCAGTTTAATGTGTTGTTTTTTAATTCATGGTGCATTTGAAAATACAAGGCCGAGTCTGCATATGCAGTAATAGGTATATAATGGAAAGCTTTGATTCTATTGAGATCAACATAAATGCTATCATGCTGCAATGAATTTATAGACCTTAGATTGAAAAAAGTAGATATTTTTTCAAATTCTTTTCGATCAGTTTTGATTTTTATGAATTTTCGAAATGGAAGTATATAATTTTCATTTCTTCTTAATTCATATGAACGTAAATCACTACCCTCGATAGAATACCTTAAAAAATTTCTTACTTTTTGTTCTTCTGTTTTCTGCTCAATACAAGCCGTTAAAACAATACACAGAAATAATACAACCTTTCTCATTTTTTATCTTTTACGGTAGTATTGAGGGGTAGAGTTTATTTTATTATCTAAGGTCCGAATAGCAATAACGAAGACTTTTCTCATGTTTTCTTTTACTTTTTTTATTCTTTCAGGCGGCAATTTATTTATCAGATACCTTATTGAAACACCATTTAAATTTACTGCCATCCAAAGGTCTGATGTTTTCTTTTCTTATTTTTTCCAATCCGTACAATTTGACTTTTTTTGCCCAGGCTTTATACAACTTAAGAGCTTCATTTCTGTATTTTTTTCGCAGCTTCATGTTTTGGATATATCGCCTGTCAAAGTTTTCATCAATAGTAACGCATTGATCCGGAAAAAACCTGAGTTCATTATTTTTCATCCGCACGGAGATATAAACCCCGCTTAAAGTATCTTTAAATTCGCCCGGGAAAGCCAAATAATATGCATAAAACATCTTTACAAAAGGTCTTGTTCTTTCGGGTAAACACTCCGGATTGTAATAGGTAATAAACAGCTTACCCGGAACGACCGGATCATAATTTGCTAAATGTTCTTTCAGGTATATAGGTTGCTTATACGTAGTGAGCAGGTCCACAGAGTTAATGACCATATCAATAACAAGGCTGGTATCATAGCCTTGTATGTCGGGTTTATTTCCGTAAACCAAATCGTAAAAAACTCTCTCCGTAAAAGCAAGGCGTTTATATAAAATGCTGTCACCACTGAGTTTTACTAATGGAATTATCTGGCTGTTAAAGGGATTGGCCCATAGGAAAAATATTACCCAGAATAAGAATAATACTTTAAAGTTTGGATTGTTTTGTTTTCTCATTTTTGATGGCATACTTACCCGCCAAGCATGCGTTTTTATCCCATGCTGCCTTTAAATGATTAATCTCCATGTCAGAGCCACAATAACTCGCAAGAGCCTTTGTACTGCGTGAATATCAAACCAAATATAAGTATATTTGGGTTTAATTGACGCATAGATTGGTACGTGCGCATGCCGTCGAACAGCTTCCTGAAATTCTAATGGTTTGTATAAAAAGAATAGAATATGTGTTAGTACTGTTTTTTCTTGTTGGGTTATGTTCCTGTGGAACGAAAAATGCTGAAGAGCCCCTAAAGAAAAAACAAAAGACGGACATTGAGATCGATACTTTAGTTGCTAACCGGAAAGATCATTTCTTTCTGATCCGGAAAAAGGGTGAACTTTATGCCGATTTTTCGGATTTTATTTCAGAGAATGCAAAAGAATATATAATCAGGAACAAGCTGGTATATAAGGTTGATCAGGATTCATTGATCCGGGTAAGTCCTGACTCCATAGATTATGTAATAAGCTATAATTTTTTCACTCATACTGTTTTTAATGATGTAAAATACATGGTCAGGAATAAGTCTTTCGAAAAGGAATATAATTCCAGAAGGTATCTTGTATACGGAGGACAGATAATCCGTGATCCGGATCTGGAAAAGAGTTTACATAAAATGAAAAGGATTTTGATTTCAGATACCTGCGTGGCTGTTTTAGATGATGAGACATTAATGGGGGATAATTTTTGCCTGTTAAGCAGAGTTGATAATATAAGCCTGAAAGGAAAATCATTCCATTTAATTGTGTCGTCTTATATACAACTGGTTAAACCATCCTCAAAAAAAGCGCCGGAAGATAAGTCCAACGTGGGGAAACGGTTATTTTACGGGAAATTACTCTATTCTTACGATAATGAGCCCTCGACGGGAGCATCTACGTATCAGCACAGGGGGTATACTCTGGTAGCGGATTCTATGGTACCCAAGTAGTAAAACAAAAAATTGAAGGGCATACATCGTTTAATTAATAGGCCTATGTTTCTATTTTCTTCAATCTTTACAGCCCTATAGATGTATACGTATGGAAATGCACCTTCAAGAATGTGGTAAGCAAGCTGGAGGAAGAGCATGTGGGGCATGTAACACTGCTACGCTGATTACTCACCCCAACCCAATCGCAAAATCACCTTGTTTAGGAAGACATTTTATAATGTTGGGATTATCTTTCGATTCCGGTTTAAAGTGTTCTTTTCCAAATACAGGCGCTTCGCCATGAAACAACGTTTTGTAAAACTCTTTCAGGTAGGGTTTCATTTTAAGTAAGGGCCGCATCAAAAAATAATTGTGTTCAAGTCCTAACACCTTCGAAAAACTTACATAAATGGCATTTGCCGCAAAAGGCTTGCGGGGTCTTTCGCCCAGCTGATGCTGCCAGAGCACAATTTTAGCGCCATTCAGGTTCTTATCGTGCTTATTTCGGGTCAGGTATACCCGCTGCGAAAACGTTATTCGCTCAACCCAGGCCTTATGGTCTTTTTCCGGAACGCAGGCCGCATTCAGTATAATGTTATTGAAAGTGCCCGGTGCAATACTGTCGAAATAATGCTGTTGCAAGCCATGCATCATCAGCAAATTGCCCATACTGTGAAGAAAAAGACTGATGCTTGAAAAGCGGTCGGCATGTTTCGCTTTAAACGCGGCCAGTTGCTTCACACAGCTGGCATAGCTTTTTGATACCAGATTGGATACCGTGTAGGTGATCCTGAAATTCTGCCCGGGTTTTATATCCGGCCGTTCCGTGGGCCAGTCAAACAAAAGTGTCTGTACACCATAAATGCGGCTCATGCGGGTTCCCCGGTCCAGGTCGGTTGTAAACGTGCGTCCCAGGCCTTCGGTATATACAACCATATTCGGCGATATAGCCCTGCAGCTCAGGAGTTCCTCCAGGTTGTTTTTAGGCACGGCCGTCCATTGATCGCCATGGTAGTATACCGCAAAATAGTGCAGGGAGCCTGTACTATCGTATTCATTATCCACAAAATGGCTGGCGTTTTCGTGGTAGTGGCGTGTGCTTACCACATACAGGCAGGTATCGGCATCGGTGGGCACATAGTTCTTATTGAGGCGGGTATTGTCCCAGTTGCAATGTGAGTTGTGCGGATTATCCTTATCGTATTGAGCATATACGATCTGGCATAGCAACATCAGGATAATGGGGAGTCTCATAAAATAACGTTACTATGACAAACAAAAGCAGATATTGTTTAGTGTTTTTTAAAGGTATTTATAGAGCCAGATAACCAGTTTTTGAAAATAAGTTCATCCAGTTCAGTACCCATCGTACCATTGCTAAGCATTTTTCCTTCACTGTCGACTACTACATACATTGGCTGAGAGCTGGTTTTGTAAGTTGTAGTTTGGAAATAAGCCCATTTATCGCCTACGGTTGATAAGGTTCTGTTTTTACCATACCAAAAAACCTCTTTTTGTTCTTTTTCAGGAAGATCCACTTTACTATCTACATATAAAGAAACGATAACCACTGAATCTTTTAAAAGTTTGAACACTTCAGGTTTTACCCAGATACTGCTTTCCATTAATCGACAATTTACACAGGCCAGACCAGTGAAATCAATAAATAATGGCTTATTCACAAGTTTGGAATACTTAAGCGCAGTTTCATAATCATCTTTGAAAATTCTTAAACCATCCGGTCCGCTGATCATTTTCTTTTCTAACTCTGCAGCCTCATCAGAATCAGAATTGTTTTTATTGTTGGATGAATGATTACCACCAATGCCATCCGGGGATTCAGAATAATAGTGGGGTGGAGGAAATGAAGAGATAATTTTCAAAGGAGCTCCCCAAAGACCTGGAATGAGATATATAGTAAATGTGAGGGAAATAGTTGCAAATAAAATCCGACCTACAGAAAGGTGTTTTGAGTCAGTATCGTGAGAGGTCTTAAATACCCCAAGTAAGTATAAAGTCATCATACCGAAAATACCTATCCATAATGAAATAAATACTTCACGTGTTATAAAACCCCATTCATTAACATTATCGGCATTTGCCAGGAATTTAATGGCTAAGGCAAGTTCTATAAAGGCGACAGTAACCTTAAATGTTGTCATCCATCCACCTGATTTTGGAAGAGAGTTGAGCATAGAAGGGAAAAAAGCAAAAAGCATAAATGGTAATGCAATACCAGTACCAAAGCCCGTAAAACCTGCAAAAGGACATAGATAACTATTGCCTTCAGCAAGGGCTGTTAATAAGGGGCCCAGGAAACCAGCAGTACATGAAAAAGAAACTACAACCAGCGTGGCTGCCATGAAAAATATTCCAAGCGCCCCTCCTTTATCTGCATTCTTATCCAGTTTATTGCTCCAGGAGGAAGGAAGCGTAATTTCAAATAAACCAAAGAAAGACAAAGCAAAGACGACAAACAATAAAAAGAAAAACAAATTAAGCCATGTATTTGTAGCTATCTGACTAAGCGTAGATGGACCAAAAATAATGGTAATAAGCATTGTTGGAATTACAAACGTTATAATAATAAAGAATCCATAAAGTATGGAGTTTTTTATTCCGATGGCTCTTGTTTTACTACGTTTAATGAAAAATGAAACAGTCAGAGGAATAAGCGAATAAATACAAGGCATCAGCACAGCGCCAAGTCCGGCACCAAGTCCAAGGAAAAACTTCTCCCAAGCATTACATTCGCCTTCACTTACATTTTTCGGAGCTGCTTTTACCTCTTCTTTATTCTGATTAGCAGGTATATTACTTGTATTTGTTGTAGAAGTCACCCCGGTTTTAGCCGCCACAATGGCTTGTGTGTCACATGCACATTCAGAGGGGTTTTCAGATGTTTCAATGGCCGCCACAGAGGCCGTTGCAACAACTGTTGCCGCCCCGGTGCTGCTTACACAGGATGGCGTACCATTCAGATCGAAGCTGAACTCATCGGCCGGCGGGAAAATACATTTCTCTTCGGTACAGGCCTGGAACTCATATTTACCCGAAATGGTTATTTTTTTATTGGCCAGCAGTTTCACGCGCTGTGTAAATGTGGCTGTATGTTTAAAGTACTCCACATTTACTTCAAATACCTTGTCGAATTCCTTTACAGGAGTGCTTTGTTGCGTTTTACCGGAGAGCTGGTAATCTTTGCTTTTGGTAAAATTAAACACGGTTGGCATCGGACCGTCGTCCGATAACTTGTTCAGTGAATAAACGTGCCACGGCTCATCAATCGTTGCGGTAAATACAAGATCGTATTCACAGTCTGTAATTTTTTTACTCGAAAATTTCCAGTGTACAGGATTATCCTGGGCGTTTAGAAATGAAAAACCGTAAACAAGGAGTAGGAGGGTAGTGGCCAGTTTCTTGAACATATACAAAAGTTTGAGGGTAAAAATAGAGAATAATGAGCCGACAAAAGCCATAAAAAATGCAAAAAATGAGAATTCTAAGGTAAAACGGGCTGGTTTTTAAAAAGCAATAGCCGGCCCATTGGGACCGGCTATTGCCAAACAGGCTATACGTTATACTATTTACTTAAATAGTACCTGTTTAATTAGTTACGGGCATGCAGGCCCAGTCGATTTCCTTCTGTATCGGTAAAAAATGCCATGTAGCCTATTTCTTCGCTGATAAACATTTTCGGCATCAGAACCTGTCCGCCATTGGGACCTATACGGTCAAGCACCGCCTGAATATCGGGGTTGGCATTCAGATAAATTACCGCACCATCCTTCGAGGGTTTATGCATATCGCCTTTTACCAGGGCGCCTGAAACCTTGCCGTTTGGTTCGTCAGATGCCGGAAAAAAAGTCATTTCCATGCCCATCATGTCCATGGTGGCCATTTCGATATTAAACACCGATTCATAAAACGTTTTGGCCCTTTTCGTGTCCAGGGCAGGGATTTCAAACCAGTTTAAAGCGTTGGTATCTTTGCTCATTTTTTCATTTGCCATAGTATGGAGTTTTTGATTATTCACAAATGTATTGCCGCAAAGTGTTTTTAAGAGGGTGTATATACGACAACCTTAGGGGTTGTTTGCGATAGGCTTTTTCTCTATGTTTGCTTCACCAAATACCCAATCTAATGAAGCATATATCCATTCTGGTGCCCAGGGGCGAGCTTATACTCAGCAGTGTCATCGGACCATACAAAATATTTAACCAGGTAAACGACTACCTTATTAAAACAGGCCAGCGCAAAGAACCCATGTTTGATGTAAAACTGGTGGGGCTCGATGCTACAAATGAATTGTATGGAGGCGCCTTCACCATTCGCACAGATGCCCTCATCAGCGAGGTAAAGAAAACCGATCTCATCATCATTCCGGCATCTCCGGGCGATATTAAAAAAAGCCAGGAACTCAATAAAGAGTTTGTACCCTGGTTGCAGAACCATTATAAGGCCGGAACCGAAATCGCCAGTTTGTGTACCGGTGCGTTCCTGCTCGCATCCACGGGCTTGCTCAACGGGCGGAGCTGCGCCACACATTGGATGGCAGTAGACGCTTTCAGGCAGACCTTTACAGAGGTAAAACTCACCCCCGAAAAAATCCTGACCGACGACCGCGGCATCTATTCCAGTGCCGGAGCATACTCTTTTCTGAACCTCATCCTTTACCTCGTTGAGAAGTATTGCGGCCGCGAAGTGGCTATCTTCTGCTCCAAGCTTTTCCAGATCGAAATCGACCGGAACAACCAATCGCCTTTTATCTTATTCCAGGGGCAGAAAGACCATGGCGACGACCTCGTGAAAAATGCACAGCAGTTTATCGAAAGTCAGCTGAAAGGAAAAATCACCGTGGAACAGCTTGCGGCCATGTCGTCGCTCAGCAAGCGCAATTTCGAACGCCGCTTCAAAAAGGCCACCGCCAATACTCCTGTAGAATACCTGCAGAGGGCCAGGATAGAGGTTGCTAAAAAGAGCCTCGAAACAACCCGCGAAAACATCAATGAAGTGATGTACTCTGTGGGCTACTCCGACAGTAAGGCCTTCCGCACCGTATTTAAAAAAGTAACCGGCCTGTCGCCCCTCGAGTACCGTAATCGCTATAACCGCGAGGCGTTACAGAATTAGGGGTTTGTGAAGTTGTTATTTCCAACTTGCCAAGAAATTCCTATACAGGAAGAGATGTATAACATCTAAACCAAATATAATAGCCCGGGGTATTCTCTCCGGGCTATTTCATGTTTCGTAATCCGCAAACTTAGCTTGTTTGCTCAACTTTCCTTTTTTTGAAATACATTTTTATGCGTTAATAGCGACTTAATTCTAATATAAATTGTAAGGTTGATTACAACTCAGCTGATAAAAGCACGGTGCAAATTGGGTAATTATATAAAGCCTATTTCCATAAGCCATGTTCCCATCAGATGGATCAATTGGCGGCAAACAACCCCGTTGGGCTGTAGATAAAGCAACATTGGTGATAAAAGAAGGCAAGGTTGCCGGTACACCATTATTCATTATGCTAAATTCCCCTGAAGGTCGAAGATCAAGATAGTCAGGTAGCTTTTTCCAGGTATAATAATCGGTTTGATCTTTATCTGAAAACCATGCCGGAGCATAAAAAGTTGGATCATTAATCTGAATTGATGGGGTCAACGGCATCGACATATTAAGAACGCCATACTGTAAGGCAATGGCCATTCGGTTTCCTACCATTTGAAGTTGGATTCCTGTTGCAACATTAATCCCATCTGCAACAGAAGTTTGCACGGGAGGAATAAAAGCCATTGTATTATCCGATGGAGGATTTCCAGAGCTGTCGTTTAGCAACACTGCAGAATTTGTATAAGAGTATACCTGCAGGGCTCCAATGTATGAAACTTGCCAGCCATCCTGTACCAAGGGATCATTTGGTGATGGGTACCAGTTAGTGTCAACCTGATATGAGATATTACCCTTGCTGTCTTTGGTTATCGAGGCAACCTGGCACTGTAATAAATAGCCACCCGGGTTCACTTGCACATTTTGGCTTGGACTGACCTGAGATGTTATTTGAGTAAACCTCAATGCTACAATATAACTTCCCACGCTTCCGGAAGGCTGGTTAGGATAAATAATATTTGCGTCCGACATAGTAGAAAATGATCCCGCAAAATAGACATTAGGCATATAGCAGCAGTCATCAGAATCACTGTTCGTTATTTTGGTCCAGTTATCCTGTGTTACAGCAGATGTATTTATTTGAGCGATTGGATCAATCTCAATTACCCCACCAGATAATGGTAATATAGGGTTGTTCAGTAGATTTGTGTATTGCTCACCAAAGCAGCCCCAAACGGTGCCAGGTGTCTGATAATTGCCATATTTTTTTTGAATTGTTTCTTTAAGACTGTACTGACTGTTATTAGAATTATTGATCAATGAGAGAAGTGTGCGGATGGCCTCATATAAAAATACTATTGAAATAAGTAAATTATAAACGACATTTCGTAATAAGTCTAAATTCTCAAGCTTGGTACTACCATTAAAAACCGCTAATTGCTGATTTCCCGAATCCTGAGCAGCATCATTCAATAGCGCATAATAAACGTCAAATATAGTGTGCCCAAATGGCACATCAATAAACAAATTATATAGGCTTGTTCCATTTTGTGGAGAAATTGACTCATACAAGTCAACCATAGGCAGTGTGACAAATTGCGTACCATTGATTGTAATAATATTATTAGAACCGAGTAAGGCCCACAACTCAAAATCTGTAGGCGAACCATCGGGTGCTATAATTGAAAAACCTGATGGAAATAAAGTGGAATCTACGGGGGTAAGTGTAGAAAGGGTATTAGAATATGTTGAAATATAAGTAGCCAACCGATCAAATGTTGGTTGAAAATTAGTATTCCAGTTATCTAAGTCCTGAGAGGCATTTATGGCGTTAATAACATTGGTAAAACCAACTTCGAGTTCTGTTTCTATGGCCGCTAAAATGGAGTTAGTAGAATCGCTACTTCCGCCCGTAATGAAGTTTGCGAGGTCTTGTGCATTTGTGAATCCTTCCATTAATGTATTGAAGTCTTCTATGATCTGTAGAATGTTTTTGGGAGTCATAATTTCTGGGTTTAATGTTTATACAATTAGTTTAATATAAAATAACACGAATACTTTCAAAATCAGAATAGGTATAAATACCTGTTTTTGAGGAAGGATATTTAAATTACCGGGAAATACCTATCGCCCCCCGTCATTGCGAGTGTTCCTTTACGAAGCAATCTCAGTTCCATTGCGAGTGTTCTTTTACGAAGCAATCTCAGTTCCATTGCGAGTGTTCCTTTACGAAGCAATCTCAGTTCCATTGCGAGTGTTCTTTTACGAAGCAATCTCAGGGGTTTCTGCACACCCAGGTGCGGTTGGCGTTCGTTCTTGAACTTTGCGCCTTCGCTGAAGCTTTAGCGGAGGCGCTCCGCTCGGAATGGCAGGGAGTTATACACCCAGGTGCGGTGGACGTGAACGAACGGTGAGAACCGCCATTTTTTCGGAGGTATTTGCGCTGATACGTGCGTGCGAAAAAGATGGAGGTTGGCGTTCGTTCTTGAACTTTTGTTTCTTTTCTTTCAAGAGAA
>JAFDXR010000032.1 GCA_018267825.1 Bacteroidota bacterium
TGGACTTTGAACATTGGAACTGAAACCTGCCGGACCTGTCCAGGTATAGGTATTGGCGCCTGCAGGGCCTGTTAAGTTAATCGTGCCATTGGAGCATACTGTCGGGATCGGCGCAAGAGCTATGACTACTGCCGGAACTACCGTTACCGTGGTCGTATTGGTGGTTGTGCAGGTGCTTGTGCCCGTTACAAATAAGGCTGTTACGGTATATGTACCCGATTGCGCCGGTAATCCATTATTGATAACAGGGTTCTGGGTATTTGTTGCGCTATAGCCTCCCGGACCCGTCCAGTTATAGCTGGTGGCTCCTGATGCATTCGCCGTCAGGGTAAAACTTCCGCCCTGGCAAATACTGATCGTAGGCGTAGTCGATACCGATGCCGTACTGATGACCGATACCTGCGTGGTGGCCGTATTAACACAACCCAGACTGTTTTTTACCGTAACTGTGTATACACCGGAGGCTGTCGGCTGAATATTCGTCAGTGAATTACTGCCCGTTCCCGTCGTTGCACTATACCCCCCCGGACCAGTCCAGGTATAACTCGATACGCCATTCGTACTCGCCGTAAGAATGCCGGTTCCACCGGGGCAGTAAGGCCCCGTATTGCTTACATTCGCGGTAGGCAGGGAAGAAATGGTTACGGTACCGGTGTTGACCTGTGTTGTGAATGTGCTGGTTACAGTATTGGTTCCAGCAATATTGACGGTATAAACAGTGGTTGATGAAGGTGATACGTTTATGGTAGGTGTATTAAAATTTCCCGGCATCCAGGTATAACTTGGGCTACCGAGGCTTGTTGTAACACTCAGGGTAGCAGCCGCTCCCGGACAAATGGTCTGGCTGTTGACAGCAGATGCCGGAACACAGGAGGTGCCTGCAGTTCCTGTGAACTGCATACTGATAGTGCCATTGATATTGGAATAATTGGAAACGCAGACAATGAAGGATTGTCCGGCGGTAACATTCAATGTAGGTTCAAAATTACAGGCCGAAGCCCCGGCGGGTGGCGTACCAATACCTGTTCCGCCTGTACTGCTGCAGTTCCAGTTACAACGGATCGGGGCCAACTGGTCGGCAGCTATCTGTGCACAGGATGTTGCAGCCGTTGTAATAGGCCACATAGCCCAGTCTTCGAACCCCCCGGGCTGACTGATATTAAACTCGAGTGTTCCGGAAGAGCTGATGTTGATGGTAACCCATGTTGCATTCATTTCACCTGACAGCAGGCAACCTGAATTTGTGCTGGCCGGATTTGTGCTTGGGTTACTCACCGTGCTGGTGGAGTTGTTGGGTAAATCCATAATAGCACCGTAACCGCTGCCTGTAGTATTGGAATAAAAGTTAAACGACGGCGTTCCGTTACAGGCTGATACAGTAGATGTGGAGCAATCGAGGTTGCTTTGGGCTACCGTAAACAAGGGTAAAAGAAGAATTAAAACTATATATAGCCGTTGTTTCATCTCTATTTAGCGCGTCAAAAGGCTTACTACCGACGCCTGCAGATTTGATTTATTCAGATCCTTAAAAAACAATTCTCCTTTGCTGGAGTAAATGGCATTGCCCGGACTTTGCATGCCAAGCGCTTTAATCATGCCTGCCTCAGCTCCTTTCAGATCTGTAATAGCAATAGTTTTAGTAATACCGTCTTTCTGAACGGCTATATTGAAAAAAGTTTCGTTTTTATCGGAAGAGATACTGATAAACACCATACCGCGTCGACCGTCTTTTAAGATCGCGTTCTGATACATGTTGTAAAGGCGCTGATATTCTTTATTGGTTTCCCGGCTGGTTTGGTTATCGGAAGACCAGATACAAACCGAGATCAGTTTATTGCTGATGTTCAACTCCGGAAATTTGTCGTGAATTATTTTTGTTAATTCATTAAATGTCGCGTTATTTTGACCGGTAAGTTGAATACCCAGAAAAAGCAATATGACGAAACTTAATTTTTTCATAACCTATACATACAAAAATAATCATATTAGCAAAGAAATTAACACATATTCAATTGGTTATAATTACCTTTTACTCACTTAATCTAAACTTTAGCGAATAAAGGCCCTTTGTCTCATTCCCAAACATATATTCCATCGCAAAAGCAGACATTTCTGTTTTGCCTGATTATGGCCATCATTTTATACATACCGGCCATTAAAAACGGCTATAATCTCGATGACAATTTTGTAGCCGCAAAAGATGTACATGCTCCCTTCGGAAAAAGACTGACGGAGATTTTCACAACACACTATATTGAAAATGAAGGTGGCTTTACCTATGAGTACAGGCCCCTGGTTAAGTTATCTTTTTTAATGGAAGAGCAGATATTCGGACACAAGCCGGGACTTAGCCATTTCATAAACCTGCTTTTGTATGCATGGGCTCTGAGCCTGCTTCACCGCTTTTTGATGCTTTACCTGGGCGAAGCGAAACGAAGCTCCGTAAACCTTACCCTGCTCCTCTTTGCCTGCATGCCTATACATAGCGAAGTTGTCCTAAGTCTCAAAAACAGGGATATTCTGCTTTGTTTCATATTCTGTTTCCTGGCAATGAATCAGATCCTTTCAGATAAAAAGCCAATCGTGAAATATAGCCTGGCTACCCTTTTTTTCACAGGGGCATTTCTTTCTAAACTCGATGTAGTGCCTTTCATTTTTGTAGCGCCATTTGTGGTTTACACGAAGTATAATATCTTTTCAAAACCTGTTATATATTCCTTACTCCTTGTACTTTTCGGTTGGCTCATGCTCCTTACTCTAAAAGCCGGTTTATTGCAGACCATGACAACAAGGCATCTTGAATTTTATGAAAATCCCCTGACACTTCAGGACAGTATCACGAACCGTTTTCTTGTCGCTATTTTCTCCATTGGCTATTATGTCACGCAAGCGTTTGTTCCCATCTCCCTGATGAGTTATTATGGTTACGGCACATTTGATTACCTCCATTTCGGCTTCTATCATGCAACCGGAATCGCAGTCATATCGGGCTCTGCATACCTTTTTTACAAATACCAAAAAAACACCGTGATTGTATTTGGCTTATTTACATTTTATGTATTCCTGTCAATGTACCTCAATATCGTCCGGCTCGTCTCGGGCGTTATTGCCGATCGTTTTACCTTTTTTCTTTCCATCGGATTGTGCCTCATACTTGCCGAAGTACTCACATTAAATGGCTTATCATTCAAAGCATTACGATTTAAATACCTGCAGGGCAACGCATCTCTGAAATGGGGTTTTGCAGGTGTTATACTCATTTTTACGATAGTATCGCTGAAGCGTACTTTCGACTGGAAAAATAAATTCACACTTTACCAGGCTGACCTGGCAAAGGCCCCGGACAACTACAAACTGAACACCCTGCTTGCTACTGAATATGCGCAGGAAGCCAAAAATAACAAACAGATCACCATGACCCAGAAACGAGATATGACTTTGAAGAGTTACGAACTTTTCAAAAAGGCACAAGGTGTTTATGGGGGCGATTACCAGACGCTCAACAATATCGGCTACCTGGAATTATACGTGAATCTGCAACCGGATACGGCCATCGTGTATCTGAAAAAATCGCTGCAAATCAACAATCGTTTCCCGGAAACCTATGAAAACATTGCGGAAGCCTACAGGCGTACCAATCAGCTGGATTCGAGTATCCGCTACAGGAAACTGGCCTGGATCCGCGACACTAAAAATGAAAACCGTTTACTGAAATTATATGCCGAGTACCTGAAATATGGCTATACTAGGGAAGCCACGTGGCTGAAGGCCTATTGCAATAAAAATAAATACAGTGAACAATTAAAGGCCAACGTGAACTCACGCGTTGTAAACTAATTTCAGACTTTCGATTACACGGCTTATTTCTTCGGCTGTATTATATTTTCCGAAACTGAAACGGAATGATTGCTTCACATCTTCGTCAGAAAGCCCCATAGCCTTAAGCACATGCGATGGTGAGGCTGCGGCCGATGTGCAGGCCGATCCGGCAGAAAAGGAAAATGAAGGCAATGCCTGTAACAGTGTCCCTCCCTGTTTGATGTGCGGAAAACAAATATTGCTGGTATTGTATAAACGATGCCTGGTAGAACCATTAATTCGCAGGCCTTCGATATCGAGCAGGTAATGTTCAAACTGGTTTTTGAGTTTTGAAACATGTGTATTCACATCCCACATATCAGCTTGCGCTACTTCCATAGCCTTGCCAAGCCCTACAATGCCGGGAACATTAAGCGTTCCGGAGCGCCGGCCGTTTTCATGCCCACCACCATGCAGTAATGGTATAATGCTGACCCGTGGACTCTTCCGGCGGAGATACATGGCGCCGACGCCTTTGGGTCCGTAGAGCTTGTGAGCCGATATGCAGCATACATCCACATTTGATTCATTAACATCGAAGCGCAGTTTACCAATGTATTGCGTCGTATCACTCACAAAAATGGTTTTATGTGCATGGGCTATCTCTCCGATGGCTTCTATATCCTGGATCACACCGGTTTCATTATTGGCTGCCATAATACATACCGCGATTGTCTCTGCCGTTATAGCCTGCCCGAGTAGCGTTAAATCAATGCGTCCTTCCGGATCCACATCCAGATATGTTATCCGGGCGCCTTTGCTTTCGAGGTATTCGCAGGTATCGAGTACTGCTTTATGCTCTGTTTTGGAAGTGATAATATGTTTCCCTTTTCCGGAATACGCTTCGTAAATGCCCTTCAGGGCTGTATTCATCGACTCCGTAGAACCGGATGTAAACACGATCTCATCGGGTTCTGCACCAATGGCCAGGGCAACCTGTTCGCGGGCCTTGTCAACTGCTCCCTTTGCAAACCAGCCATGGCGATGCGTATTACTGGCCGCATTTCCGAAATGGTTCCTGAAAAAAGGCAGCATGGCTTCCAGCACCTGTTCATCGAGCGGTGTGGTAGCATTGTAATCAAAATATACAGGTTCTGACTGATTCATTATTAATGCACAACAAATGTAAGGACTAGTAAATAAAGTTATCTTTGTGCCCTGCTTAAAAATATCACAAAATATCACTGGCTCCTTCATCTCATTGTTTTTATCTGGGGCTGGAGCCCGATTCTCGGAAAATACATAAGTGTAGGTGCGCTTCAGCTGGTATGGTTCCGAATAGCCATTACCATAACCATCATGGCCATTTACCTGATGTATATCCGGGCCAACATTCGTCTTACCACGAGGCATGCCTTGCAACTGCTGGGCGTCGGGCTCATTATCTGTGTGCACTGGCTCTGTTTTTATGGCGCCATCAAGGTTTCCAATGTTTCGGTAACCATGGCTGCATTTTCAACCGGTACGTTATTCACGGCCATTACAGAGCCCTTGTTTTTTAAACGGCGTATTATCTGGTATGAACTCCTGATCGGCCTGATCATTATCGGCGCTATATGCCTTATATTCTCGGTAGAGATTAAATACGGCATGGGTATTTTCCTGGGGGTTGCTGCGGCTTTTACAGCTTCGCTGTTCAGTGTGATGAATGGCTTGCTGATCAAAAAAATGACCTCCCCGGTCATTTCCTTTTATGAACTCAGTTTCGCCCTGGTGGGTCTGAGTATATACCTGCTGGCAACCCATAATTTTTCGGAGGCCTTCTTCCGGATCAGCAATTCCGACTGGATATACCTCTCCCTGCTTTCCGGCATCTGTACTGTATTTCCTTTCATTGCCAGTGTGAACCTGATGAAACACCTGAGTCCGTATACCATTAACTTAACCGTGAACCTGGAAGGCGTGTACGGAATTATCCTGGCGGGATTCCTGTTTCATGAGCACAAGGAGCTTTCGTGGACGTTTTACTACGGCGTACTCATTATCCTATCTGCCATTTTCCTGAATGCATTCCTGAAGCAAAAAATGTCGGGAAAGAAACCCTGAGCGGTTTTACTTCACAAAAAAGCCTACCTTTGCAACGCAAAAATCAGGCTATGCAGTTTGAGCTCACTCTCGAATACATCGAACAGCTTAAAGAGGCTATTGATCAAAAGAATGATGCCTTTTTAAAACAACAGATCAATGATCTGTATGCCATTGATATTGCCCTGATCTTAAATCGCCTGGACCTCGATGAGGCCAAGCACCTCTACCGCTTGCTGGATGAAGACATTGCAGCGGATGTACTCCTCGAAATGGAAGAGGAAAAACGGGAAGATCTCCTCGCTACATTCTCAACCAAGGAAATTGCCGAGCAACTCGACAATATGGAGTCTGATGATGCTGCCGACGTGATCAATGAATTACCGGAAGAGATCCAGGAAGAAGTATTAGCACAGATTGAAGATATTGATCAGGCCAGCGATATTGCCGACCTGATGAACTTTGAGGAAGGTACCGCTGGTTCCCTGATGGCCAAGGAACTTGTAAGTGTATTCGCTCACGAAACGGTAAGTGCCTGTATTGATGAAATACGCCGCCAGACCGACAACGTGGATGTGATGTATGCCGTATATGTGGTAGACGATAATGAGAAACTGATCGGGATGCTTTCACTCAAAAAGCTGATCATCTCTCACCCGCTTGCAAAAGTGGATGAAATATATGACGGTGATGTTCACTATGTAAAAACATCGACCACCACCGAAGAAGTTGCTGAGATCATGCAGAAGTATGACCTCGTTGTATTGCCTGTAGTGGATCAGCTCGGGCGGCTTGTAGGCCGTATTACCATTGACGACGTGGTGGACGTGATCCGGGAAGAAGCCGAGAAAGATATCCAGATGATGAGTGGTATCTCGGATGATGTTGACAGTAATGACAAACTCTGGCGTTTATCCAGAGCCCGTATTCCCTGGTTATTGGTGGGAATGTGCGGTGGCATCATCGGTTCGCGCATTATCGGTAACTACGAAGAGCAAATTCATGTGCATCCTGAAATGGCGTTCTTTATTCCGCTCATCGGGGCTACCGGCGGGAATGTAGGTGTACAATCGTCTGCCATTATTGTGCAGGGCCTCGCCAACAATACACTCATCAACGATAAAATTGCACCCAAATTATTCAAGGAACTGGGCGTTGGGCTTATCAACGGTGTGATCTGCTCCGGCCTGATCCTGGGCTATAACCTGCTGATCAGCGACTCCTGGAAACTGGCGGCCACAGTGAGCTGCGCCCTATTTACGGTTATTATCTGCGCTTCATTCCTCGGGACATTTGTACCGCTGACTATGAACCGCTTTAAAATAAACCCTGCACTTGCCACGGGGCCTTTTGTAACTACGCTCAACGATATTATCGGTATCACCATTTATTTTCTGGTTGGCCGTATGCTTTATGGCGTATTATAATCTGTTGTGAAAAAAATTCTCTGCATAGACTCCAATCACCCGGTACTTCACGAAACACTGATAGATGCTGGTTTTCACTGTGACCTGTTCTGGGATAAGCCCAAAGATGAATTATTGGCACTCATTCCGCAATACGACGGGATTGTGATCCGAAGCAGATTTAAAATCACCAAAGATATTCTTGATTCTGCCCCTCGCCTTCGCTGCATTGGTCGCGCCGGTGCCGGCATGGAAAACATTGATGTAAGCTATGCCGAAAGTAAAGGTATTCGCTGTGTACATGCTCCCGAAGGCAACCGCGATGCGGTAGGCGAACATGCACTGGGCATGCTCCTGATGCTTATGAATAACCTGAAACGCGCCGATCACGAAGTAAGGCAAGGCATATGGAAACGCGCTGAAAACCGCGGCTACGAAATCAAAGGGAAAACAGTGGGTATTATCGGCTATGGCAATATGGGCGAAGCCTTTGCTAAACGGCTGTCGGGATTTGACTGCCGGATACTGGTGTATGACAAATACAAAAAAGGATTCGGATCTGAACTGGTGCAAGAAGCTACACTTTCAGAGATTTACGAAGAGGCCGATATCGTGAGCCTGCATACGCCGCTTACCGATGAAACAAGGTATTACATCCAGGATGCATTTATCCGCTCCTTCAGAAAAGACATCTATATCATCAATACAGCCCGTGGTAAATGCCTGAATACAGCCGACCTGGTGAGTCATTTAAAAACCGGGAAAGTAAAAGGAGCCTGCCTTGATGTACTGGAATATGAAGCGGTTTCGTTTGAAAACATAGATGCCGCCAATCTGCCGGAACCTATGCAATACCTGATTAAAAGTGAACAGGTGATTCTAACGCCACATATTGCAGGCTGGACACATGAGAGCAATTACAAAATCAGTAAAATTCTGGCTGAGAAAATGATTGCTGTACTAAAAGACTCTGATTAAATATTAGGAAATCCTATTTATATAATTCCACTTTGGTTTCCATATCCGAAGTAATGGTAAACTTTTTCTCGATCGTGTATATAGAACCTTTCAGGGAGCGGGACCTCCACTCGATCCTGTAATTGCCGGGTTGCAGGTAAAACGTTTGAATCGTTGCAGCCGACAGGTTACACACCCATTCCAGTTTTTTTCCATCGAGCATAATACAACCATCACCGGCCTCCAGGGCTTTCAGCGTAAGCATCCCTGCATTCGGAATTTCAATGAGTTTGCTTTTCGATTGTTCAATGCTGCTTTTGTTGATATAGATTCGCGGTAGGGTCAGGATTTCGAGATCATAATTACCCACCAGATATTTCTCTGATGTATTGACCTGCTGCACATTAATGATTTGCATATCGCCGGCTTTTCGCACAACACACTTAATCTTTTCATTGAAATTGTAGATGCCCTGTGGTCTGCGGATTTCCATATAACCCTGTGGGGCATCGATGGGGATAATGGTGTGCTTCCCGACATTTATTTTTATTTCCTTGCTTTCAACCGGCGGAATAGTGTGCGCTATTACTTTGTAAGTCGGGAAATCATCAATATAGAGAGTATCCGGATTATTCAAACCATTGAGTGTATGAATGTAATTGTATTTATAGGCACCTGTTTTTATATCATAAAATGTCATGTTCACATTGGTTTCACTGGGCATGGATTTTATATCCAGCAGATTGACCTGTGCGGAGGTTTTATTCTGCTTCTGTTTGATAATAATCCCTGTGATATCCGTTAAGGTATTTGCATTCTCGTAATCATAATAAGTGCCGACACATTCAAACGTTTTGATTTGTTCGGGCGACAAACCAATACCGATAATGAAAGGTTTAAAAATGACATTCTTTTCCATCAGCTTCTGCCGGGCCTGGCAAGGGTCTCCCCCGCACTCTTCTATACCATCGGTGATAAGGATCACCATATTCACTGCTTTATTATCCGGAAAGTCGCCAGCAGCCTCCACCAGCGAATGTTCGAT
The DNA here is from genome assembly GCA_018267825.1 of Bacteroidota bacterium. Classification (GTDB taxonomy): domain Bacteria; phylum Bacteroidota; class Bacteroidia; order B-17B0; family Aurantibacillaceae; genus JAFDXR01. The sequence goes on from JAFDXR010000032.1 coordinate 9,292, forward strand.
AGGTGTAATGCCTGTAGGCTTTGCCTCTGCCACTTTATCCTTGATCTGTTGTTTGTTATTAGGGCCGAAGGGGATCACCAGTTTCGTGTCATTGCAATCGCCCGGTGGGTATTTTACGGTATTGCCATACATCCGCAGGGCAAACTGAATATTTTTATAGGCCGAGAGGCTGTCGATAAACTTATAGAATAAATCCTTAGCCCCCTGTATGCGTGTTTTGTTACCGATTTTGGCCTGCATGCTGTTACTGGCATCAAATACGAACAAAACACGGGTCAGCGGTTTGGTTGCTGCCGGTTTTTGAGCCCCCAGGTTAAAGGAGAGTATAAACAAAAAGCCTATCAGGGTAAAATAACGCATGGTTGTATAACATACAAAAATAACAGAGGATACAGTAAAACGGTTTGGGGCTCTCAAAACTTATTAAGGCTCACCTGCTGAAAAGACAAAGGGCCCCGGTTGTCCGGAGCCCTTTTCACTATTCTTTGAAATGAAATGGATTATTTACCACCGGCTTTCAAACGATCACCCATTTCTTTACCCTTGGCTTCCTCGCCTGTCATGAGGTAAAGCTTACGCAAAGCATACATCGATGCTTTATCGTTTGGTTTTAACCCTAATGCCTGCTCCAGGTATGGAATGGCTTTTTTATAATAAACCTGGCTTTGAGCCTCAAATTCTTTTTGTTTTTTAGCCAGATCCGTCAGGGTCGACTTCTCCATAGATTTATTGTACAGGTAGCCACCGTAGTTATTATACAATGCTCCCTGGTTGTAAAGGGCGTTGTAGTAGCTTTCCTGGTTATCCGGTTTCAGATCAATGGCTTTTTGGTAATGCTCCGCTGCTTTCATGATCATCTCATCAAAATTAGCGGGCTTGGTAGTGTCTTTACCGCTTTTGCCTTTAGGGTTTGCGATATTATCATACACGTTACCGAGCACCAGTTGCAATTGTGCGTTATTAGGATCTTTATCGATAGCTGCCTGCAGGTTTTTCAGTGCCTGCTCCTGGTTACCTTTCTGCAGGTAGATCTCTGTTTCGCGGTTCATCAGGTATACATCATTCGGAAATGCTTTACGGCCGGCTTTAAGATATTCCATAGCACCTGCTGTGTCTTTCAGAGCAAGTTTGGCATCGTAAATGGTCTGATAGTTATAAGGTGAAGCGATTTTAGAATCGATCATTTTCTTATTGTAATCATACATTTTGGTATAGTCTTTTGCTTTTTGCGCAGCAATACAGGCATTATAGAAACTTGCAGTATCTTTTTTACCTGTAATTTGAGTATTCATATAAGCCGACTTGTAGAAATACTCAGCGGCTTCGCCAAACTGTTTCATTTTGTACTTACCGGTAGCGATGTTGGCGGCTTCCAGTTTAATCATACTGAATGCGGTTGCCAGTTTAATATCATCGTCGCTCGGCATTTCGCCACCTTTCATTACATTGATGATGTTCTCAAAATATTTCGGATCCAGAGACTGGATTTTATCGAGTGCTTCATTGGCTTCCTGGAATTCTTTTGTAGATGTATTTCCATAAGCTGCCTCCAGTCGGGCATTTTTATCGGCGATGGTGCCTTCCAGTTTTTTATCTTCCTGCATCAGGTTATAATGATACAGATCGTACATAATACGGGTCTTGTATGCATAAGCCTTAGCCGAATTTTTTGTTTCTTCGTTTGCCAGGGCCAGGTCAATGTTTTCTTTGGCCTTCATCAGGTAGGAAACATCCGGTTTATCCTTCAATGTATTTTCATAATCATTTAAGGCTCTCCAGGCATTCTGAATTTTAGCTTTCTGCGCAAAGCCCATTACTGGTAAGGCCGCCAAAGCTATGATTGCAATTTTTTTCATAACGTTAGTTTATTCGGGTTGAAATTACTGTTTTTAGTGTATTACTTTACTATTTTTCTTTTAATTAACAGGCGTCTCATTTTTAAATAAGACGCCTGTTAATCAGATTTTCCATATTATTCTTTTGGTTCTTCGCCTGCCGGACTTTCGCTTACCGGGCTATCAGTGTTCGGAACCTGATCGGTATTTTCGGTTGCTTCAATTTCCTCTTCGTGATCAACCTTTGTAACAGCTGCAATTTCATCGCTTTCAGAAATATTGATGAGTCGCACACCCTGGGTGGCACGGCCCATAACCCTCAGCTCAGCTACATTTAAACGGATGGTAATGCCGTTTTTGGTGATGATCATCAGATCATTGGCATCGGTTACCGATTTAATGCCGACGAGGTTACCTGTTTTTTCCGTGATATTAATGGTTTTAACCCCTTTACCACCGCGGTTGGTGATACGGTATTCATCAATATCGCTTCGTTTGCCATAACCTTTTTCAGACACAACAAGTACATTGGATGTCGGGTTTTCGATACAGATCATGCCAATCACTTCATTATTGGTACCCTCTTCATCATCGAGGTCGATACCAATAACACCGCTGGCATTACGTCCCATAGGACGTACTTTTTCTTCGTTGAAACGGCATACTTTCCCCAGTTTGGTAGCCAGCATGATTTCATTTTTACCGTTAGTGAGTGCGGCCTCCAGTAATACATCGCCCTCACGGATCGTGATCGCATTAATACCATTGGTACGTGGACGTGAATAGGCTTCGAGTGTGGTTTTCTTGATCACGCCATTTTTTGTACAGAGAATAATAAAGTTACTATTGATGTACTCATCCTTATCCAGGTTCTCTACGTTGATAAAGGCTTTTACCTTATCATCAGGCGCAATGCTGATCAGGTTCTGAATAGCTCGGCCCTTGCTTGTTTTGTTACCTTCAGGCACCTCGTATGCACGAATCCAGTAAACCTGTCCTTTTTCGGTAAACAACAGGATGTAATTGTGTGTGGAAGCAATGAACATGTGTTCGATAAAGTCTTCATCGCGGGTCGATGAACCTTTACTGCCTTTACCGCCACGGCCCTGGGCTCTGTATTCAGCCAGGTTGGTACGTTTCATGTATCCCATGTGTGAGATGGTGATCACCACATCTTCATCGGCGATCATATCTTCGATACGTAAATCATCACCGGAGTATACAATTTCAGAACGGCGTTCATCACCGAATTTCTCTTTCACTTCGAGCAACTCTTCTTTGATGATCTGGTAACGCAGGGCTTCATTGCTTAAGATATCTTTTAAATGAGCAATGGTTTTCATGAGCTCGTCGTATTCTGCTTTCAGCTTATCACGTTCAAGTCCTGTAAGCGTACGTAAACGCATATCGAGGATGGCACGGGCCTGGATTTCGGTTAAGTTAAATTTACCCATTAACTCATCGCGGGCCAGATCAGGTGTTTCACTTTCACGGATAATCTTAATGACTTCATCGAGGTGATCGATCGCGATCAATAATCCTTCTAAAATATGAGCGCGTTTTTCGGCCTGTGCCAGATCGTATTTTGTACGGCGCACAATCACTTCATGACGGTGTTCTACAAAATGATGGATAATGTCTTTCAGGTTCAGGATTTCCGGACGACCGTTTACAAGCACAACATTATTAATGGAGAAAGAAGTCTGGAGAGCGGAGTATTTATAAAGGTTATTGAGTACAACATTCGAAATGGCATCACGGCGAAGTTCATATACAATCCGAATCCCCTCACGGTTACTCTCGTCACGGATTTCGGAGATTCCTTCAATTTTCTTTTCATTGCAAAGTTCCCACTGACGTTTGATCATTTCAGCTTTATTGATCTGATATGGTACTTCCGTTACCACAATCCGTTCGCGGTCGCCTACATTTTCAATAGATGCTTTGGCACGCATCACAACACGGCCGCGGCCGGTATGGAATGCTTCTTTCACACCTTCGTATCCGTAAATTATACCTCCTGTAGGGAAATCCGGTGCTTTGATATATTTCATCAATCCATCGATATCGATTTCACGGTTGTCGATGTAAGCAATGGTTGCATTGATGGCTTCTGTTAAATTATGCGGAGCCATGTTGGTAGCCATACCAACGGCAATACCTGCAGAACCATTGATCAGGAGGTTCGGGATACGGGTTGGCAATACACTTGGCTCGGTCAGAGAGTCGTCAAAGTTCGGGCGGAAATCAACCGTATCTTTTTCGATGTCGGCCAGCATTTCTTCCGTGATCTTACGTAAACGGGCTTCGGTGTAACGCATAGCAGCAGGCGGATCGCCATCCATACTACCGTAGTTACCCTGACCATCTACGAGCATATAACGCAAACTCCAGTCCTGGGCCATACGCACCATGGTATCGTATACAGAGGTATCGCCATGCGGGTGATATTTACCAAGTACCTCACCCACGATACGGGCTGACTTTTTATAAGGGCGGTTGTGCATAACTCCCAGCTCGAGCATGCCATAAAGTACACGGCGGTGAACCGGTTTTAATCCATCCCTTACATCGGGCAGGGCACGTGACACAATAACCGACATCGAATAATCGATGTAGGCCGATTTCATTTCGTCTTCAATGTTAATTGGGATAATCTTCTCTCCGCTCATAGGTCTTATATTAGTCTGATTTTAAGTTTTTAAAAACTACGTTTTGCTATTCTGTCAGTATGCCAAAAGGCTTAACATTTATTTTCAGAATAGCCTTTGAAAATACCTATTTTATTGGTAATTTCGAGCTATACTTATCAACATTTTTGATGTTGAAAAAAACACCCCGCAGCAATAAAAACACTGACAATATCGGCTACTTTTGATAATGGCATTAAATGTGCTGTGATTGGTTAAATTAATAAGGACTCTATTTTATTTACTTTATGGAAGCAAAGTTTTCACCCCGGGTAAAAGACGTAATCACCTACAGCCGTGAAGAGGCTCTCAGATTAGGACACGATTACATTGGCATAGAACATTTAATGCTGGGCATGATCCGCGACGGAGAAGGTGTTGGTATTAAACTCTTGAAAAATTTAGGCATCAGCTCTCAGGATCTGCGAAAGCAAATCGAGCAGAGTGTGGCCGTATCTACACGTAAAATCAACAATCTGGCAAATATTCCACTGGTTAAACAGGCTGAAAAAACCCTGAAACTGACCTACCTGGAAGCCAAAGTGTTTAAAGCCCCTCAGATCGGCACGGAACACCTGTTGTTATGTATCCTCAAGGATAACGACAATGTGGTTACCAAAACTCTTGGTAAGCAGGGTGTTAATTATGACGCCGTTAAAAACGAACTTGAAAATTACATGGCGAATCCACACCGTATCGAAGGCGCTACTGCCGGTGATGACGATGATGCGGAAGAAACCAATTTTGGTGGTACCGGTGGAGCCGGCGCCTCTAAAAAACCAGGCGAAAGCAAATCAAAAACACCTGTACTCGACAATTTTGGCAGAGACCTGACAAAAATGGCAGAAGAAGGCAAGCTTGACCCTGTTGTTGGCCGCGAAAAAGAGATTGAACGTGTATCGCAGATTCTGTCACGCCGTAAGAAAAACAACCCTATCCTTATCGGGGAACCGGGTGTTGGTAAATCTTCCATTGCTGAAGGTCTTGCCTTACGTATTGTTCAGCGCAAAGTATCGCGCGTATTATTCAACAAACGTGTAGTAACACTCGACCTGGCAAGCCTCGTGGCAGGCACCAAATACCGTGGCCAGTTTGAAGAGCGTATGAAAGCCGTGATGAACGAGCTTGAAAAATCGCCGGATGTGATTTTATTTATTGATGAGATTCATACCATTATCGGTGCCGGTGGCGCCAGTGGAAGCCTGGATGCGAGCAACATGTTTAAACCAGCTCTGGCCCGCGGAGAGATTCAATGTATTGGTGCAACCACGCTGGATGAATACCGTCAGTATATTGAAAAAGACGGTGCCCTCGAGCGTCGTTTCCAGAAAGTAATCGTTGAACCTGCTACACAGGAAGAAAGTTTACAGATCTTAAATAACATCAAGGCAAAATACGAAGATCACCATAATGTGAAATATACAGATGAAGCTCTGAAAGCCTGTGTAACACTGACTGCCCGTTATATTACCGACAGGCATTTACCAGACAAAGCCATCGATGCGCTGGATGAAGCCGGTTCACGTGTTCACATTACAAACATTAATGTGCCGCAAAACATCCTGGATATCGAACAAAAAATTGAAGATATCAAGGAACTGAAAAACCAGGTGGTTCGCAGCCAGAAATATGAAGAAGCTGCCAAACTCCGCGATACTGAAAAGCAATTGCAGAACCAGCTGGAAGCTGCTAAAAAAGCCTGGGAAGAAGAAACCAAACAAAACCGTGTTACTGTAACCGAAGAAAACGTTGCGGAAGTGGTATCCATGATGAGTGGTGTGCCTGTACAACGCGTTAATCAGAACGAAGGTGACAAACTGGTTAAAATGGGCGATCTGCTGAAAGGTAAGGTTATCGGGCAGGATGCAGCCGTTGCAAAAGTGGTGAAAGCCATTCAGCGTAACCGTGCCGGGTTAAAAGACCCTAACAAGCCTATCGGATCATTCATATTCTTAGGTCCTACAGGTGTTGGTAAAACACAGTTAGCTAAGATCCTGGCCCGTCATTTATTCGACAGCGATGAGGCATTGATTCGTATTGATATGAGCGAGTATATGGAGAAATTTGCTGTAACCCGCTTAATTGGTGCGCCTCCGGGATACGTTGGTTACGAAGAAGGCGGACAATTAACCGAGAAAGTACGTCGCAGACCATACTCTGTTGTACTGCTTGATGAAATTGAAAAAGCTCACCCGGATGTATTCAATATGCTCCTGCAGGTATTAGATGACGGTATTCTGACTGATAGCCTCGGTCGCAAGATCGACTTTAAAAACACGATCATCATCATGACTTCCAATATCGGTGCCCGTCAGCTGAAAGATTTCGGACAGGGTGTTGGTTTCGGTACAGCTGCAAAAACAGAGAATGTTGACGATCATGCCAAAGGTGTGGTAGAAAATGCACTCAAAAAAGCGTTTGCGCCTGAGTTCCTGAACCGTATCGATGATGTGATCATGTTCAACTCACTGAGCCGTGAAGACATTCACAAAATCATTGATATTGAGCTGAACCACTTGTTTGGCCGTGTCAATACACTGGGCTACACCATCAAAATTACCGATGCTGCCAAGGATTATATTGTTGATAAAGGTTATGACCAACAATATGGCGCCCGTCCGTTGAAACGTGCTATTCAGAAATATCTTGAAGATCCAATGGCTGAAGAGATCATTAAAAGTAACCTGACCGAAGGTGATCAGATTGAGGTCGATTTTGACAAGGATAAACAGGAAATTGTGGTTCGTACCATCAAGCCGAAATCCAAAAAGAAAAAAGAAGATAATACCAATCAATAATGAAAAGGGCCGCTGATGCGGCCCTTTCTTTTTGGGGTATTGCGTTTAAATGCATAAATGATTATCTTTATGTATATAAACATGGCACGTTCTAAAACACATTCAACGAAAAATTATGCTACTCCCGGCAAACCCATGTCGCAGGCGGAATTTGATGCCATGATCAAAGCCGCTGAAGACGGACCTTTTATGTCCGAAAAGGAGTTTAAGCAAAAATTCGAAATGTGGAAAAAGAGTCTAGGGAAGTAATCTATTCAGATTTTTATTTTTCCGGTTTAAAAACAATTTATCTGTATGGCAAAGATACCTTTGACAAATCTGCCGCAGATATATTTATTCATGAGCTTTCTTCCCATATCCGTAATCTATCGTATCAATTCCTCTCTCATCCTGAATGTCGTTATCTGTTAACGAAACGAAAACTATATCGTAATCTCATTTTTGGCAGCTACCGCATTACTCCAGCACGAATTGAAATCCTGAGGGCATTTCATGGAAGCCGCTCCCCTTCTGTTAAACGTACATCCCGTTCCATCCGGTTATAAAGCCGCGAAGGTGCCATATCCGGCTCTTTATAAAACAAGTTGTGTAGATAGCGGATTTTTGCTTTATTTGTATTGACTTAAATCCTTCCAGAATGAAATTATCTGTTCCAAAAGAAACAAAATTTAAAGAGAACAGGGTTGCTTTGACCCCCGATGTGGTAAAAGACCTTGTGAAAAAAGGATTCGAAGTGCTGGTTGAAACCGGTGCCGGTTTAAATTCCTTTTATTCGGATGAAGCTTATACAGCTGTAGGCGCGCAAATCACTACCAAAGACGCTGTTTATAGTCAGGGTGATGTGGTAATGAAAGTAAATGCCCCTGCCCCCGAGGAAATTGCCAAAATGAAAAAAGAGGCGATCCTGGTTTCCCTGATGTGGGCCGCAACAAGCCCTGAACTGGTAGATGCCTGCGTAAAAGCGGGGATCAGTGCTTTTTCGATGGATGCCGTGCCGCGTATTTCAAGGGCCCAGAAAATGGACGTATTATCATCACAGGCCAACCTGGGAGGTTATAAAGCCGTATTACTGGCAGCCGATCATATTGGTAAAATACTGCCGATGATGACAACGGCCGCTGGTACCATTAAGCCTTGCAAAGTGGTTATTTTTGGAGCAGGTGTTGCCGGATTACAGGCCATTGCTACTGCCAAACGACTCGGTGCTGTAGTTGAAGTAACCGATATACGACCTGAAACCAAAGAACAAGTACAATCGCTTGGTGGAAAATTTATTGAAGTGAAAGGTGACGCCTCTATTAAAATAGAAGGTGGATATGTAAAAGGTGTTTCTGAGGAATTTTTAAAAATGCAGCAGGAGCTCGTTTCCAAACACGTAAAAGAAGCTGATATTGTTATTACAACAGCCCTTATCCCTGGCAGAAAGGCTCCTGTACTGGTTACAGAAGATATGGTAAAAAGCATGCGCTTTGGATCCGTTATTGTTGATATGGCCGTAGAGCAAGGTGGTAATGTGGTAGGCAGTGAGCTGAACAAAACGGTTCAGAAACATGGTGTCACCATTATCGGCGAAGGGAATCTGCCTTCATTATTACCAATGAATGCCAGTGATCTATATGCTAAAAACATTGCAACATTCCTGTTACATGCTGCTGATAAAGATGCTTTCAAATGGGAAATGGATGAGGAAATCACCAAAGGCTCCCTGATCGTGCATAAAGGTGTGGCTGTTCATCCGAGTGTTGCTAAAGCGGTAAATGCTTAATTTCTTATTCTTTAAATTTCAAACTAAAATATATGGAATCAATTTTTCATTTTTTCACTGAGAACCGCGAAATGATCTATTTCGTGATCCTTTCCGTTTTTGTGGGTGTTGAGGTTATTGGCGGTGTACCTACTGTACTGCACACACCATTAATGAGTGGTGCCAATGCCATCCACGGAGTTGTTATTGTCGGGGCTATTTATGTGATGCTGAATGTAGATCCAAGTGACGTTGTATCTCTTATCCTGGGTTTTTTAGCCGTATTACTTGGAACCCTGAACGTAGTTGGTGGTTTTGTTGTAACAGACCGTATGCTCGAAATGTTTAAGAAAAAATAAATCGCTGAATGAGTTGATTTGATAATTAGCAGATTCATTGATGAGAAATGACAAGGATAATCTAATTGTAAATTTAACCTTTCAGTTTTCTTTGGAGATTATAAGTTACTGTGAGCAATTAGAAAGTATTAAAAAATTTAACTTATCAAATCAATTATTCAGATCAGGCACTTCGATAGGTGCAAATGTCAGAGAAGCTCAAAATGCAGAAAGCAAAGCTGATTTTATTCATAAAATGAAAATTGCCGCTAAAGAAGCCGAAGAAACAGAGTATTGGCTGCTTTTATGCCAGGAGTCAAAAAGCTATCCAACACCAAAAGAACTAATTTCAACTATTGCCAGCATACATAAAATCTTAACAAAAATCATTTCATCTACAAAAAGACAATCTTCAAATCCACTAATCAAGTAATTATCAAATCCATTATATGAAACATTCGTTATTAGAAATCTGCTATTTAATTGGTTCAGTAACATTTATCCTGGGCCTTAAAATGATGGGGAATGCCAAATCTGCCCGTAAAGGGAACATGATCGGTGCAGTGGGTATGACCATCGCTATTCTTGGTACCATCGTGCTTCATGAAGGCGAATACAACGCCATCACCCTGGGACTCATCTTCGGAGCCATTGCCCTGGGAACTGTTATTGGCTGGATGACTGCCAAGAAAGTGCAGATGACCAAAATGCCCGAACTGGTATCTATTTTCAACGGTATGGGAGGTGCCTGTGCGGCGCTGATCTCCCTGATAGAATTAGGACATCTCTATCATCATGGAAATGTAAATGAATACATGCATCCTCCTGTAGGTATGATGATTGCTATTGTAGCGGGCCTTATCATCGGTAGCATTTCCTTCTCGGGAAGTATAATCGCCTTCCTGAAATTAAATGGCACCATGAACAAACCGGTTCGCCTCCCTGCTTATAATATTATCAATACCCTTGTAATGGTTGGTGTATTTGGCTTTGGCGGGTACTTTGTTTATTCAGGTGGCGACATGATGCTGGCTTATGCTTTATTTGGTGCAGCCATTATTTATGGTATTTTATTTACTGTTCCTATTGGCGGTGCCGATATGCCGGTGGTAATCTCCCTGCTGAACTCCTTTACCGGTCTGGCTGCCGCTTTTGGTGGCTTCCTGTACGACAATAAAGTGATGTTAACCGGAGGTATCCTGGTAGGTAGTGCCGGTACACTTTTAACACTGGTAATGTGTAAAGCGATGAATCGCCCGCTCAGCAACGTTATTTTCGGAGCCTTTGGCGGTGGCGGTGCTGCAGCTGCCGGGCCGGATGTGAAAGGTACCATTAAAGATATCCAGGTATCTGACCTGGCAGTACTGATGAATTATTCCAAAAAAGTGGTGATTGTGCCGGGTTATGGTCTTGCTGTAGCGCAGGCTCAACACATTATTAAAGAACTGGAAAATCTGCTTGAAGAGCGCGGTGTAGAAGTAAAATATGCGATCCACCCTGTAGCCGGCCGTATGCCGGGCCACATGAACGTATTGCTTGCTGAGTCAAATGTAAGTTACGACAAGCTTGTTGAAATGGACGAAATCAATCCTGAGTTTGAACAAACAGATGTGGTACTGATTGTAGGTGCAAACGACGTCGTAAACCCTGCTGCCAAAACGGACCCTTCATCCCCTATTTATGGCATGCCGATCCTGGAAGTTGATAAAGCGAAAAATGTGATTGTGAACAAACGTAGTATGAATGCGGGTTATGCCGGTATCGACAACCTTCTTTTCTATGATCCTAAATGTTCTATGTTCTTCGGTGATGCCAAGAAAGCGCTGACCGAACTTGTAGCTGAACTGAAAACCATGTAATTGTGACAGATATAAAAAATCCCCGGAAGAGCTTCCGGGGATTTTTTATTATATGTTGTTTAAATGATTAACGGATACGATCGGCACTTCTTACCAGTGCTTCATCCTTTTTAATGTAATACGCAGCCATAAAAGCCATTGCAAAGCTCAATAATGGTAAAAAAGAGGCTACTTTATAGGACACAGGAGCTAGGGTATAATCAGCCACGTAATGCAGGGCAAACAATATACCTACAAGAACCACATTCAGAATCCCCAATACATTACTCAGCTTGATCTGAAACCTGCGATTTTTGTACTGAAATATAGTAACAAGCGCCAGGAGCATCACTATGAAATTAAGAATCATAGGTACATAAACAGTGGGCGACATAACTTCTTTGCTACAGCCCGGCAAGAGGCAGAGCGGATATGTTGTTCCATTGATATCGACCGATTGGAAAGGCAGGAACAACATCAGGCAAGCCACAGCAAATACAACAGCCAGAAAAATAGTTTGAATACGTTGAATCATAATTTGAAAATTAATTGAACAAAGATAAGGTTTGAATTATTGTATTAAAAGCGCTTTCTAATCTTGTAACTCCAGCCAGCGCATGGTTGAACTGTCAATAGCTGCCAGCAGCTTTGTGTATTCCTCCGATAACAGATGTATTTTCTGAACGTCTGCTTCGCCCCCGTTCAAAAGTTCTTCAATTTCCTTTTTGCGAAGTTCCATCTGTCCAAGATCTTTTTCAAGGAGTTCCAGTTCCCGTTGTTCCTTGAAGGATAACTTTTTTCCGGCAGGTTTGCCTTCATTGGTAACGACTGCAGGCTCTGGCATTAATGGTGCAGGCTCCTGTAACTTTTCCGGGGTTTCGTTTGCAGCCGGTTCATCGCCCTGCTCATCTTTCCAGTTTCTGTATTCGGTGTAATTGCCCGGGTAGTCTTTAATAATGCCATTACCTTCGAAAGCAAACACGTGGTCTACGAGTTTATCGAGGAAATACCTGTCGTGCGATACCAGCAACACACAACCCTGAAACTCCATCAGAAAATCCTCAAGTGTCTGGAGGGTTACGATATCCAGGTCATTCGTCGGCTCATCGAGAATAAGGAAGTTCGGGTTTTTCATCAGTACAGTAAGCAGGTACAACCGGCGCTTTTCGCCCCCGCTCAATTTGCGTACATAGCTGTATTGCATTTCCGGAGGGAAATTAAAACGCTGCAACAACTGCGAAGCTTTCAGCATGGTACCATTAGCCAATGGTATAAACTCAGCTATATCGGTTACTACTTCAATGATGCGTTTATCATCACTCACTTGAATTCCTTTCTGGGAATAATAACCGAAAATAACCGTTTCACCAACCTGGATCTTACCGCCATCGTAGCCTTCATGGCCCTGGATAATATTCAAAAAAGTACTTTTGCCAACACCATTCTTACCAACAATGCCGATCTTCTCCCCTTTCTTGAATGTATAGGTGAATCCGTCCAGTATTTTCTTATCGCCATAGGATTTCGAGATTTTGATCAATTCAATAATCTTGGAACCGAGGCGTTCTACTTTTACATTCAGTTCTATTTTCTTGTCCTGGCGTTTTTGTTTCGCCTTTTCTGCAATTTCTTCAAAGGCATCGACACGCGATTTTGATTTGGTAGTGCGGGCCTTCGGCATCTTCCGTACCCACTCCAACTCACGGCGGTAGAGGTTTTTCGCTTTTTCGAGCTCCGAAGCTTCCATCATCATGCGTTCTGCCTTCTTCTCAATATAATATTCGAAATTGCCTTTATACTCGTAAATCTGATGGTTATCTATTTCAATGATTTTATTACAAACCTCATTTAAGAAATAGCGGTCGTGTGTTACCAATAATAAGCTTTTGCTGTATGAATACAGGTATTGTTCAAGCCACTCAATCACGTCGATGTCAAGGTGGTTGGTAGGCTCATC
>JAFDXR010000033.1 GCA_018267825.1 Bacteroidota bacterium
TGAAATGAAGGGCAGGTCCATAAATCCGGCAATCATACCACCTACCGACGAACCATTGAAATTGATGGTTTCTTTACCAGCCAGGACCAGGTCATAGCCATTGGCTTTGGCATAGGCAGCAATCTGTTCGGCCACAAAAAAGGCATCGCCTTCCCCGTCTACACGAACACCATCGTCGGCACCCAGGGCAAAACCCTTGCGGATGGTTGCATCGCTGTCGGCACCGCCAACATGAATCAGGGTTACTTTCTCGGCCTTACCGGCTTCCTTAAGCTCCAGGGCACGAACCAGCGCATACCACTCGTCGTAAGGGTTAATAATGAACTGAACACCCGCTTTGTTGAACTCCGTATCGCCATTGGCAAAACTGATCTTTGTCGTGGTGTCTGGTACGTTACTGATGGGAACTAGAATTTTCATGTGTCGTAAATAATTTTAAAAACTCCGGGCAGTATATCTGCCCGGAGAAATTGGATTAGAAACAATATTTATTTTCAGAGATTAATTTTTGAGCCACAGACTGGCGTGCATTTTTAGCATTGAATGGTTCCTGTTTGGTATAACGTTTCAGGCCCATCAGCATCATGCGTAACTCATCGCCTTCGCCAAAGCTGTTGAGCGCTTCTTTACCATAAACCCAGATTTTATCGCAAGCCGAGTTCACATAAGAACGCATCATATCCAGTTGAACCTTGCAGGCTTCTTCACCTTTCATGCTTACCAGTTTCTCCACACGCAGGAGTGTCGATTCGGCTACATAGGTTTCAATAGCCATATCGGCAATGTTCATAATGATTTCCTGTTCTTTGCTCAGGCTTGTCATTAATTTCTGAACGGCGCCACCTGCAACCAGCAGAATAGCTTTTTTGAAATTGGCTACGAGTTTTTTCTCATAGGCGAAAAGGGTTTCATCCGACTCACTGAATTCAGGAATACCAACCAGTTCGGCTGCTACCTTTTGAGCAGGGCCCATCAGGTCGAGTTCACCTTTCATGGCACGTTTCAAAATCATATCCACAATTAAGAGGCGGTTGATCTCGTTGGTACCTTCAAAAATACGGTTGATGCGGGAGTCGCGGTAAATACGGTCCATCGGTGCTTCGGCACTATACCCCATACCACCATAGATCTGTACACCTTCATCGGCCACATAATCCAGGGTTTCAGAACCATGTACTTTCAGGATAGCAGCTTCTACAGCAAATTGTTCAATCCCTTTCAGTTTGGCTTTGGCTTCGTCCATACCGCCGGCAATCAGTTCATTGATGGCATCTTCGATATTCTGGGAAGCACGATATGTAGCACTTTCAGAGGCAAACACACGGATAGCCTGTTCAGCCAGTTTATAGCGGATAGCTCCGTATTTAGAGATCGGACGTTCAAACTGAATACGCTCGTTGGCGTATTGAACAGCCTGGGTGATGGTGCGTTTGCAACCACCGATAGCAGCACCGGCCAGTTTAATACGGCCAATGTTGAGGATATTCACAGCAATCTTAAAACCGTTTCCACGTTCAGATAACAGGTTCTCAACCGGAACTTTGCAGTTGTTGAAGAATACCTGGCGCGTAGAACTACCTTTGATACCCATTTTATGTTCTTCGGGATTCAGGCTGATACCACCGAATGATTTCTCAACGATGAAAGCCGACAGGTTTTTATCGTCGTCAATTTTGGCAAATACGGTAAATACATCTGCAAAGCCACCATTGGTGATCCACATTTTCTGACCATTGAGGATATAGTGTTTTCCGTCTTCAGTCAGTTTTGCAGAAGTTTTTCCGCTGTTGGCGTCAGAGCCGCTTCCCGGTTCTGTTAAGCAATAGCAGGCTTTCCATTCGCCGGAAGCCAGTTTCGGAATGTATTTCTTTTTCTGAGCATCGTTTCCATAATACAGAATCGGCAAGGTACCGATACCCGTGTGAGCCGACAGAGCTACAGCTACAGAATGTGCGGCACCAAGGACTTCGGTGGTGAGCATAGAGGTTACGAAATCGAAACCAAGACCACCCAGGTCTTCAGGTACCGATACACCGAGAAGTCCCAGTGCACCTGCTTTTTCCAGGATAGAAGGAACGAGGCCTTCTTCCTGTTTATCGATTCTTTCAAGGTTCGGAGCAACTTCCTGATCTACGAAGTCATCGCAGGTTTTTTTCATCATGATTTGTTCTTCCGTCCATTGTTCAGGAATAAAAATATCCTGTGCAGCAGTTTCCTTAATCAGAAATTCCCCGCCTTTTGTTTTTGATGTTGTTGTCGTTGACATGATTTTATAATTATTAAGTTTAATAGAATATGTTTCGTGTTTATCCGGTTCAATGATGTTTGATGTATCTGGTATTTAGTAGAAAGTAATAAGCACTTGATTTATGTATTAATGTGTGATTAAATATTGTTGTTAGTTATTTTGGTTCAATCGGGTTTTTAGTAGTTGGTTATTGGTAGATGGTAGTTAGTCAATGGTTATTGGTAGATGGTAGTTAGTCAATGGTTATTGGTAGATGGTTATTAGGCTTTAGAAGCTTTGATGGATAGAATCAGTTTGGATATCATTTTTTGATTTTTTGTAATTGTGCCAAGTAGTTCGTCAAGTTGTACTTTTTTTAAGTAACCAAAAGACTCAGCGAGTATAAGTTGTGTTTCCAATTCATAGCTGGAACCAAGTGCAATGGATAGGAACTGACAGAATTCTTTCGAAGAGTTGCGGCCACATCCTTCTGCAATATTAGATGGCGTGGACACAGCCGAACGATTGATCTGCGAGATCAAACCATATTTTTCTTCAGAAGGAAATGAACGGCTCATAGACATAACGGTTTTCGCTATTTCCATGGCATCTTTCCAAACGGTTAAGTCTCTGAAGTTATTCATTTTAATTCTTCTGCTTGTTCCACCAACTACTTATTACCTTCTACTTTCTACCAACTACTTTCTACCAACTACCTTCTACCTATAATAATTCAAACACCCCTGCAGCACCTTGCCCTGTACCAACACACATCGTAACGATTCCATATTTTTTGTTACGGCGGCGCAGTTCACTGAAGAGTTGAACGGATAACTTGGCACCTGTACAGCCCAATGGGTGACCCAGTGCGATAGCACCACCATTAACGTTTACCAGATCCGGATTGATACCCAGGGTTCTCACAACGGCTAATGATTGAGATGCAAAAGCTTCGTTCAATTCAAACAGATCGATATCATTCAGTTTTAAACCGGCTTTATCCAGTGCTTTTGGAATAGCAGCCACCGGACCGATTCCCATGATACGTGGTGGCACACCTGCAACAGCATGCGATACCAAACGTGCAATAGGCTTCAGGTTATTTTCTTTCATGAATTTTTCGCTGACCACCATCACAAAGGCGGCACCATCGCTCATCTGTGAGGAGTTACCGGCTGTTACACTACCCCCATTGGCAAATACAGGTTTTAATTTAGCAAGGGCTTCAACCGATGTATCAGCACGAGGCCCTTCATCTGTGTCAACAATGTAGTCGCGGTTTTTACGTTTGCCGTTTTCGTCCACAAATACTTCGTTCACTTTTACAGGAACGATCTCATCCTTGAATTTACCTTCCTTAATGGCTTTGATGGCTTTCTGATGTGAGTTATAACCAAAAGCATCCTGATCTTCACGGGACACTTTATATTCACTGGCAACGGCTTCGGCCGTTAAACCCATGTTCCAGTACCAGTCTGCATGTTCTTTGGCAACTTTCGGATTCGGGATCACACGCCAGCCACCCATCGGTATAAGGCTCATGCTTTCAACACCACCGGCGATGATACAATCGGCCATACCGGCATGCACTTTAGCACTGGCCATGGCAATCGTTTCAAGGCCTGAGGCGCAATAGCGGTTTACGGTAAGTCCGGCAACCTTATCGGTATCCAATGACATCAGAGAGATGAAACGACCCACGTTCAGACCGTGCTCTGCTTCTGGCATGGCGTTACCAACAATAACGTCATCAATTTTTTCTTTATCAACCTGGGGAACAGAAGCCATGAGGTGTTTGATCACATCAGCCGCTAAATCATCCGGACGATAAAACCGGAATAACCCCCGTGGTGCTTTGCCTACGGCACTTCTGAAACCTGCTACGATATATGCGTTCATTATAAAGAGTTTTAAGTTTTTAATTTTTAGTGATTAATTTCTGAGGACTTTTCCGCCATTGATGATGCTGTGTAAACGCTCCAGTGTTTTACGTTCGCTGCAGAGCTGAATAAAAGCTTCACGCTCCAGGTCAAGCAGGTATTGTTCGGATACCATGGTTGGCTGCGACAGATTTCCACCGGCGAGTACGTAACCCAGTTTTTCAGAAATTTTCTGATCGTGTTCGCTGATGTAGTTACCGCTCTTCATGGAGTTCGCACCTACATAAACAAGGCCCAGCGCCTGGTTGCCCAATACGCGGATGTCTTTGCGTGGTGCAGGTTGTGTATAACCTGCTTCAGCCATGCGTAAACATTCTGCTTTGGCTTCAGCCAGTTGACGGCTGCGTGAAACAACCACTTTATCAACGCCCGGACGGAAAATGCCCAGTTCAAAAGCTTCGTGTGCCGAGGTCGCTACTTTTGCCTGGCCGATGGTCAGGAACTTGTCGCGGAATGCATTCAGTTCCACATCGCCTTCATGCAATGAATCGCTCAGGCGAACGGCAAATTCTTTGGTACCGCCACCGCCCGGAATCACACCAACACCAAACTCTACGAGTCCGATATAGGTTTCGGCATGCGCCACGACTTTATCGGAGTGTAAGCAAATCTCACAGCCACCACCGAGAGTGAGTCCGTGAGGCGCGGCTACTACCGGAATAGAGGAGTAGCGTAAACGCATGGTGGTGTTCTGGAAGAGTCTTACAGCCATGTTTAACTCGTCCCATTCCTGTTCTGCGGCCAGCATGAAGATCATACCCACATTGGCTCCGGCCGAAAAATTGGTGCCTTCGTTGCTGATCACCAGGCCGCGGTAGTCTTTCTCTGCAATTTCAACGGCTTTGTTTAATCCTGCCAATACTTCACCGCCAATGGTGTTCATCTTGGTGTGGAACTCAGCGTTGATAATGCCATCGCCCAGATCGGTAATAGTAACACCACTGTTTTTCCAGATGGTTTTCCCGGCGCGGATATTTTCGAGTGATATAAATTCTTCGGTTCCCGGAATCGCTTTGTAACTCTTGCTCGGAATGTCGTAGTATTTACGCACACCATCTTCTATTTTGTAGAAAGTCGTGTGACCGGCTTTCATCATATCGTATACCCAGGCAGCAGGCTTGTGCGACATGCTTTCCATGAGTGCTACTGCTTCTTTCATGCCAATGGCATCCCAATATTCAAAAGGTCCGAGATCCCAGCCGAAACCGGCTTTCAGGGCATCGTCGATTCTGTATAATTCATCGGCTATTTCAGGAATGCGGTTGGATACGTATTGAAATAAACCGGCAAATGTCTCACGGTAAAAATCACCGGCTTTGTCTTTCCCGGATACCAGCACTTTAACACGGTCTTTTAAATTATCGATCGGTTTGGTAAGTTCGAGTGTGGCAAATTTTACTTTTTGCGAAGGCTTGTATTCCATTGTTTTCAGGTCGAGGGCCTGGATTTCGGATTTGCCGTCTTTACCTTTCACTTTCTTATAAAAACCTTGTCCGGTTTTGTCACCCAGCCATTTGTTCTCTACCATTTTTTTCAGGTAGTCTGGTAATACAAACAGGTTACGGGCTTCATCGTTGGGGCAATTCTGCACAAGTCCGTTGGCAACGTTTACCAGCGTGTCGAGACCAACCACATCACCGGTACGGAATGTTGCTGATTTCGGGCGACCCAGAACAGGTCCGGTTAACTTATCAACTTCTTCTACGGTGAGTCCCATTTTTTCAACGATGTGAAGCAGGGCCATGATGCCGTATACACCTACACGGTTGGCGATAAAGGCAGGAGTATCTTTACACAATACGGTTGTTTTGCCCAGGAATTTTTCGCCATACTGCATCAGGAAATTAATGATCTCCGGTTGTGTATGTGGTGTTGGAATAATTTCGAGCAGGCGCAGGTAACGCGGTGGGTTGAAGAAGTGCGTGCCACAGAAATGTGCTTTGAAATCCTCGGAGCGTCCTTCTGCCATGAGGTGAATCGGAATACCCGATGTGTTGGATGTAATGAGGGTTCCCGGCTTGCGGTATTTTTCAACCTGGTCGAATACTTTGCGTTTGATATCGATGTTTTCTACAACCACTTCGATCACCCAGTCACACTTGGCAATTTTCGACATATCATCATCGAAGTTACCCGTTGAAATGCGGGAAGCAAATTGTTTTTTGTAGATAGGCGATGGGTTTGATTTGAGTGCGAACTGAAGGGCATCATTCACGATGCGGTTCCGTACGGCTTTCGATTCAAGCGTAAGGCCTTTTGCTTTTTCGGCATCATTCGGTTCTTTAGGAACGATGTCGAGCAGGAGCACTTCGCAACCAATGTTGGCAAAGTGGCAGGCAATGCGTGAGCCCATAACTCCGGAGCCCAGCACGGCAACTTTTTGAATGATTCTTTTCATTTTAGTGATGTCGTTTTATTGTTTAATTAATTTATTTCTTTCTTCGGCCAGCTCGGTGATCTCATCAATGGTTCTGTAAAAATCATGGATGCGTTCTTTTCCTATTTTGATTTCGAGCAGGTGGTTAAAATTGCGGACTGTATTTTTTGCCAGTTCTTTTTGCGTTTTTCCTTTTTTGGTAAGAACAATTTTTATTTTGCGCTTATCTGTTTTGTCAGGAATACGCTGAATCAGCTTTTTATCCTCCAGTGAAGCAATGATGCGCGACAGCGATGTGCTTTCCATGCCAAGCTGTGGTGCAATATCAGAGGCATAACAACCCTCATGACTATCGATGTTTAATAAGAAGTGAGCCATAGCAATGGTGGCTCCGTGTAAAGTTGCTTCCGCGTTGTACATGCGGCTTACTATCTGCCACGCGGTCTTTAATTTTGAATCTACGGTTTCGGTGTGCTTTTTACTCATGCTATACAAATGTAATTAAATATATTATGCATGCATAATGTTTTTTGAAAATTATTTCAAACCGTTATCATCTTTATAAATATGATTGTAGGCCTCCTGGTTATTGGTCATAATGGTTTTCCGTTTCAGGGAAAGTTTAGGAGTCATTTCGCCGCTGTCGACACTCCAGTCTTTGGCCAGGAGTTCTATTTTTTTGATCTTTTCATACTGCGCCAGGCCTTCATTGGCGATATCCACTTCGCGCATGATGCGGTCAAATACCTGTTTGTTTTTTATAACCTCGGCATTGCTTGTAAATGGTATATTGTGGCGGCTGCACCAGCCTTTGAGGAATTCAAATGAAGGCACGATAAAGGCGGCAGGGAATTTTTCGTTTTCGCCGATAACCATCACCTGTTCAATAAAGCGGCTTTCCTTGAGTTTATTTTCAATGACCTGCGGCGTGATGTATTTACCACCGGAGGTTTTAAATATTTCTTTCTTACGATCCGTAATTTTCAGGAAGGTATTGTCTACCATGATTCCGATATCCCCGGTGTGAAACCAGCCATCCTGATCAATGGCTTCACTGGTAAGGTCCGGACGTTTGTAATAACCCAGCATGAGGCTTGGTCCCTTCATGCAGATCTCGCCGTCTTCCGCAATCTTAACCTGTATATTATCAATAACAGGGCCCACGGTACCTATCATGATTTTATGATCGTCGATGTTGTTAACGGCAATCACCGGCGATGTTTCCGTAAGACCGTAACCTTCCAGGATTTTGATACGTGCGGCGTGGAACACTCTTGCCAGCCGTGGTTGCAGGGCCGAACCACCCGATACAATACCTACGATGTTATTTCCAAGTGCTTCGCGCCATTTATTGAAAATAAGCTTGTTGGCAATCTTCAGCTGAAACTCATACCACCAGCCGTTGGCGCCGTGTTGCTCATAGCGCAGACCCAGGTTCAGGGCCCAGTAAAACAAAGCTTTTTTAATGCCGGTGAGCTGTGAGCCGGTGTTTACAATTTTCTCGTATACTTTCTCGAGCAGGCGGGGCACAGTTACAAACATCTGCGGCTTTACCTCTTTCAGATTCTGGGCAATGGTATCAAGGCTTTCGGCATAGTATACCGACATGCCCCGGCTGATATAGAGGTACGACAGCATACGTTCGTACACGTGATTGAGAGGCAGGAAACTCAGCGCTCTCCATTCAGGCTGAAACGGGCAGAGTCCCTGTGTAGCCTGGACATTGCTCACGAAATTACGATGCGAAAGCATCACGCCTTTTGGATTGCCTGTAGTACCCGATGTATAAATAATCGTGGCGAGATCTGTGTCTTTGATAGACGATTTGATGGCCTCCAGTTTTTGCTCCTGGGGACTCGCTTTGCCAATAGCCATCAGATCTTTCAGGCTTCTGACACCCGGAATGCTTTCGAAAGAAAAGATTTCCCTGATGGATGATCCTTCGGAACAGCCTTTCACTTTGTCGTAAATGGCTTTATTGGAAACAAAGAAATATTTGATGTCGGCATCCGCAATGATGTATTTGAGGTCATGATCGCTGATGGTAGGGTAGAGAGGTGTATTGATAGAGCCCGTCTGAAGGCAGGCATAATCTACAAAGTTCCATTCCGGGCGGTTGTTGGAAACCAGGCCGATTTTATCGCCCGCCTGTATCCCCAGGTCCAGGAAGGCATAACTCAAGGCATTCACCGTGTCGATGTATTCCTGCGTGCTGTATTTGCGCCAGACACCATTTTCCTTAGCGGCCAGGGCATCATCCTTAAGTGGCATTTCTTTTAGCTTATGAAGCAGGTCGAAAAGACGAAAATCGTTGAGATTATATACTATCCGGGTCATAGATTAACAGAATAATTATATTTTTAAAAAGTATTATGCATGCATAAAAATAATATATATTTGTAATAAAACAAATTAAAATGGCTGATTTCGGAAAAAAATTAACGGACCTTCTGAAAATTGAATTCCCGGTAATTATGGCACCCATGTTTTTGGTTAGCAACAAAGCCATGATCGAAGCCGGGATGCGTGCCGGGGTTATGGCCACCTTTCCAAGCCTGAATTACCGCAAAGCGGGCGAACTCGAAACCTTGCTGGACGAATTGAACGCCTCCGCCGCGAAAAACAGCCGGGGCAGTTATGGCATAAACCTGATCGTCCAGAAATCCAACATCCTGTACGAAAAACATCTCAAAATATGCATTGAGAAAAAAGTCCCTTTTTATATTACCTCCCTCGGAAACCCTAAGAAAGTGATTGAGGCGGCTCATAGTTACGGCGCTAAGGTGTTTTGCGATGTTACCAATATAGCCCACGCTCAGAAATGCTTTGAGAGCGGTTGCGACGGGTTTATAGCTGTGGGTCAGGGTGCCGGTGGCCATGCAGGGCCTAATCCCCTGCAGATACTGATACCTTCACTGAAGGCCCATTTCCCGGATATGCCGATTGTGGCCGCCGGAGGCATTACCAGCGGCGAGGCTATTTTATCTGTTCAGGTGCTCGGGGCAAGCGGTGTATCTATCGGTACACGCTTTATTGCCAGCGAAGAATGTCAGGTGAACAATGCCTATAAACAGGCTATCGTTCAGTCGGGTATGGAAGATATTGTAATGACTACCAAGTTATCAGGCACCCCATGTACCATTATTGACACGCCTGCTGCCAAAAAAATGGGGTATACCCAATCCTGGTTTGAACGTTTCATGAGCAATAATCCGCGAACCAAAAAGTGGTTTAAGGCATTTGTGCAGCTCAGGGGCATGAAAAAGCTGGAGAACTCTGTATTACCGAACAACTACCAGACCCTCTGGTGCGCTGGCAAATCGGTGGAGCTTATTGACCGGATTCAACCCTGTGAAGAGATCATTTCCGAGATTAAAACTGAATATTCTGAAGCGTTGAAGAGGATTTGCTCCTGAAAGAGCGGAATACGGGATTCTTCATTATCTTTGGTTTCCTGTTTACCAACAGGCCGTTAAAGCAGGGTGAAACTACGTATCATATTTCTATTTGCAACAATTGTTCTTGTGTTACTGCCTTTCCGGGTCATGTATGCCCAGGCGAAACCTGACACCCTGAAACGTGTAAAACCGCTTGTTATTCCCGTACTTTTCCGGAGTCCCGAAACCCGCTGGGCATTTGGTGTTGCGGGCTCCCTGTCGTTTAAAACAACATTCCCGGGCGATTCTACCACGCGCTTATCCAATATCCAGGGGATTGTAATGGAAACCCAGCGCCATCAGAATATCGAAGCTATCGATGCAACCGTGTATTTTCCACAGGAGAAATACATTCTGACATTACTGACTTCGCATAGCTATTACCCCGACTATTACTGGGGTATAGGGCCAAATACAAAAGATACTGCCCGCGAGCGTTATTCATTTGAGCAGATCCATTTCAACCCTCACCTTAAAAAGAAAATAGCCAAAGATTTTTTCGCGGGCTTTGTTTACGAATACCAGAAACTGTATCATATCAGATATCAGCAGGGTGGAGAGTTCGATCATACACCGGATATAGGCAAGTCCGACTATGTGGTATCGGGTGCCGGTGGAAGTCTTTGCTATGATACACGCAATGCAGCATTCTGGCCCACGCATGGTATATATGCCCAACTGATGGCAACCTGCTTCAATCAGGTCCTCGGTTCTCAGTACAACGATGTAAAGCTTACTACGGACATTCGCTGGTTTCAGTCGGTGTTTATAAAACACGTTATAGCCATGCAGTTTTATACATACTCCAATATCGGCGAAGCACCTATACGTGAGCTGGCGGCTTTTGGCGGGTCTAATAATGTGAGGGGTTATTACCAGGGACGCTACCGCGATAAAAACATGTACAGTTACGTAGCCGAGTACAGGGCCCCTTTATTCTGGAGGCTATCTGCCTGTGCATTTATAGGCATGGGCAATGTATACCGGAAAACGCATGACCTGGTAGCATCTGATTTAAAATACTCGTATGGTGGTGGGGTACGTTTGGCTGTGCTGAAAAAGGAAAGACTGAACATCCGGATGGATTACGGGTATTACAACCGTCACAACAAAGGGCTGTATTTCACGGTAGGTGAGTGCTTCTGAGCATTGAGAGAATTCCCGACCTGCTTAATTATTTTTCAGTTTATCACGAAGCGTCTGGTTTATGCGGGTTTTGGCCTGTTCAGACAGGCGCAGATCCGCCAGGGACTTTTCCTGCATTGTTTTTTTATGTTGAAGCATGGAGTTGATAAGCAGGCTCTGGCTGGCGTATTTAGAACAGCCATCACAAATAGCCATGTGCCAGCGTAACTGCACGCTTTGCATAAAAGATAGTTTTGTCAACTGTTTTTTTTCGAACAGGAAACTCGCCTTTTTACACGACAGTATGACCATATGAATGAGAGTTTTCATTTGGCGTTTCAATCAAACCAGTTTTTTTCCAGGCAATCCCTTAACTGTAGTTTAGCCCGGTGTATGATGACCCAAAAGTTAGACGAGCTTACCTCCAGTTCCTTACAAATGGCTTCACTTTCATTGCCCTCGATCCATTTCATGCGGATGGCAGCATGCCAGGTGTCGGGCAGTTTGTCGAGGCAGCTATCGAGCACCGACTGAAATTCTTTACTTTCAGGTGAAAAACCGCCTGCATGCTCCCAGGAATGAGGCATGGCCGGTTGCTGCCACTCCTCATCGTCATTAAAAAAGAAATGTCCCGGGTCGGTCTGTGCGAACGAAAAATCAGGCACCTCATAACGCGTGGAAGCTTTTTTGAAATGATCTTTGATTTTATTTTTCAGGATAGCATACAGCCAGGTTTTTTCAGAGCTATCGCCTTTAAAGCCATTCAACGCATTTAGTGCAGAAAGAAAGGTATCCTGCACGAGGTCTTCGGCCAGTGTTTCTTTCCCGGTTTTACTCATGGCAAATGCAAACATATCATCAGCATAACGATCTATCCAGTGTTCAGGCTGAAGTATATGTTGCTGTGTTTGCATAAAGCTTATAAGCCGATCTTTTTATTAACCGTTTCCAGGATCTCTTTTTCCAGGGCAATGGTTTTATCTTCAATGGCTTTTCCTTTCGCCACAATATCGTTTACGAAAGCTTTGTCGTCGTAGCCTGCCGCGTTGATGCGTACATTCATAAAAGCACCCATGACGGCGCTGCGGGCACACAAGGCGCCTACACCGGCATCGCTCACCGAGTTCGGATTTCCGATCTCAGCCATGGCTTTGATCACAGCCATACTGCTGTAGGCAGTTTCCATCACTTTAAAAGGGATTTCGATGGCAAATTTTGTAGCATCGGCAATCGCCTGTTTACGAATCGCTTTTTCTTCGTCGGTAGCTTTTGGCAATCCAAAGGCATTCATGATTTTATTAAACGCCTGGGTGTCTGCATCTACCAGCCGGATCAGTTCCGATTTGCATTGCTGGCCTTTTTCAGCCCAGTCGCTGAATTCTTTCCAGCGATCGTCCCATCCTTTTTTGTGAGAAGATAAATTGGCTACCATGGTGGCCAGTGAAGCACCCAAAGCGCCAACGTAAGCCGAAATGGATCCTCCGCCCGGAGCAGGGCTTTCGCTGGCCGTTTCATCAGCAAAAGCAACCAGGTCCATGCTCACCAGTTTACTGTCGGCTTTATCACGGAGCATATATTCAATGATGCGCTCTTCGGGTTTAAATGGTCCGAGCTCATCGAGCCCCATCGATTTAACAGCTATTTTGATCAGTTCTTTTTCACTGACACCAATGCTGCGTTGTTGTTTTTCAAGAAAGTACTTTCCGGCATCCAGCATGGCTTTCAGCGGAATGAGTCCAACGAGTTCCGATCCCGTAACACGGATTCCACGATCGTGCGCCTTGTTACATACTTCATCAAACGCAATATGCACAGGCGTAATATTAATATTGGTGAGGTTCATGGAAATCTGCGCCACACCGTATTCCTCGATATACCAACCGATAGCTTTCACCGATTTGAGAGTTCCCGGAACCGATTTTGGATTTCCGTTTTCGTCGGTGATGATTTTTCCGTTGATGCTGTTGCCTTCACGCATCACACGTCCAGCCTCACGCACATCAAAGGCAATAGAGTTGGCCCGACGTGTAGAGGTCGTATTCAGGTTGATGTTATAAGCCACCAGGAAGTCGCGGGCACCGATGACAGTTGCGCCGCGTTTGGCGTCGAATTCAGCCGGACCGAAATCGGGTTTCCATTCGGGTAATTTGATTTTTTTGAAAAAGCCTTCGTATTCTCCGGCACGGATCACCGAGAGATTGCTGCGCTCTTTGTTTTTCTGTGCCGCTTCATATAAATACACCGGAATCTTGAGTTCTTTACCAACGCGCTCGCCCAGTTTCTGAGCGTAGACTGCGGTTTCTTCCATGCTGATGTTGGCAATCGGAATAAGCGGGCATACATCGGTAGCACCCATCCGCGGATGCTCTCCTTTATGCTGACTCATATCAATGAGTTCGCCGGCTTTCTGAATAGCCAGGAACGCGGCTTCAATCACAGCCTCGGGTGTACCAACAAACGTAACGACTGTACGGTTAGTCGCTTTTCCGGGATCGACATTCAATAATTTAACGCCTTCTACAGATTCAATTTCATTGGTGATCAGCTTAATGAGGTTCATGTCGCGGCCTTCGGAGAAATTAGGCACGCATTCGATCAGTTGTTGCATAAGTGCAGACTATTTAGAATTGTTGTTTTGATTTGTGTGAATTACAGCCTCCCGCTATTTCGCTATAAGGAGAGGCTGACCAAATGTAGAATAAAAACGGAAATTAAAAATCGGATTTTACTCCCATTTTTTCAAACCTATCCTGAAACCGGCATTGAATGTTAAGTTCTGAAAGGATTGGCGGGTTGTAAAAGATTGGGCATATCCGAAATGCAGATTGGGGTAAATACCCACATAACGATCGCGGATGAAAGAACCGAAATTGTAGCCCAGCTCCAGGTTATAACCTGAACTGTGTGTGATATGCGGATCTGTACCGCCGATAGCACCAACAGGATGGATTAGGAAATCGTCCATCTTGATCTGGTGTCCGTGAGAACCGCCGATGCCGAAGAACAGCCCTTTTACAAGGCTGATCCGGTAAGTTACTGTAATGAGTGTGGCCTGTTGATCGGGATTTGTGACGTAGCTTTCTTTTACCCGGATATCGAGGGAAGCAGGCCTGTTGAAGGCTTTGAAAAAAGTACCGATCGCCCCGTATACACCGCCCATTCCGGAATTTGGTAACTGGCTGCCACCGAGAACGCCGATTTCGATATAGTTTTTATGATGATTATTGAGTTGAGCCCGGAGAGGCTGGTTCAGAATGAAAAACAGCCCTGATAAAGCAAGGCTGAATACTATTTTGAATTTTTGGTACATACAACGAGGTTTGGTATTTAAAGGTATCATTTTTCTGCAAGAGCCTTGCCAAATTGTTGAAAGACAATAAAATTGCTGCATTTGCACTGGTATTAGTAAATCCCGGCAGATCGGAAAACGGGAAATACCGCCGGTTTTTCCTTAAAATTTTCGCAAAAAATTTTGCAGGTAAAATATTATGGCTATATTTGCACTCCCAAAACACAAGTTTTGTGTGCTGGTCCGGTAGTTCAGCTGGTTAGAATGCCGCCCTGTCACGGCGGAGGTCGCGGGTTCGAGTCCCGTCCGGACCGC
>JAFDXR010000003.1:0-204834 GCA_018267825.1 Bacteroidota bacterium
CGAGCAGGATTGCAAACCTATAGCTGAGTATGAAACGGGCAAATAAATTCCACATAATTTATCGTACATAAATTATCAGCCCTCAAGATACATAAATTGAAGCGTTGGGCAAAACCGGGTTCAATACGGATTTCTTAGTGTTCGGTCGCGCTTTTTCCGTGTCGGATATTTATTTATGAGGCATGCGCCGGAATATGCAAATTGCTTAGTAATTTCGCATAAATTCTGCATGCACATGCTCTCACAAAACCCCAACAAATCTGTTATTTACTGGCTTCTTACAGGATGTTTCCTGGTGTATATCATGGTAGTAGTCGGTTGCATTACACGACTCACCCACTCCGGTTTATCCATTACCGACTGGAGCTTTATGGGCAGTATTCCCCCGCTTACCGATGCCGACTGGCACGAACGTTTCGCCAAGTACCAGGAAAGCCCGGAGTTTGTAAAGGTGAATTCCGCTATGACATTATCGGAGTTTAAACATATTTTCTTTTGGGAGTACATTCATCGCATGATCGGGCGTACTATCATGTATGTATTTTCCTTAGGTCTGATCTGGTTTATTATCCGCAAAAAAATAAAAAAAGACATGTGGCCGCAAATGATCCTGCTGTTCCTGATGGGGGCTATGCAGGCTGTGATCGGCTGGTGGATGGTATACAGCGGTTTACAGAGCAAGCCGGCAGTAAGTCATTACAGGCTGGCGGTGCATCTCATGAGTGCATTCACCCTGTTTGCATTTACATTCTGGTTTGCCCTCCGCCTTATTTATCCTTCAAACAATCCCGGTGAAACCAATGGTTATAAACTAAGGCTACCGTCCGTTATTCTATTTACCCTGCTCATTCTGCAGATCATCTACGGTGCATTTACAGCGGGTTATGTAGAAGGCGATGCAGCACACATTCGTCCCGGGCAGATTTTCAATACCTGGCCAAAAATGGGTGAGGACTGGGTGCCTGAACAGGTGACCATGAAGGATACTTTCTTCCGGAATTTCTTTGAGAATGCCAGCGGCATCCAGTTTGTGCACCGTACCCTGGCCATTGTTGTTGTACTCATGGTTTGCTTTCTGTGGTACAGGTCCAACAAACTCACACTCAGCTCGCCGCAATACCGCGCCGTTACATGGCTTATCTATGGCATTACCATTCAATTTATCTTAGGTGTTTTCACCTTACTGTATCACGTGCCGGTGGTGCTTGGGGTGTTACACCAGACAGGCGCGTTCTTTCTCTTTGCCACCTGTATTTACCTGCTGTTTCATGTATTCAAAAAAACAGAATCAGCTGCATGAATAACATCGTAGAGATATACACCGATGGTGCGGCCTCTGGAAATCCCGGACCCGGCGGCTATGGCGTGGTAATGAAATACAAGGGCCAGCGCAAGGAAATATCGCAGGGTTTCAGACTCACGACCAACAACCGCATGGAATTGATGAGCGTGATTGTGGCACTCAATGCCCTCAAAAAAGAAGGCCTGCATGTGGTGGTTTACTCCGATTCTAAGTACGTGGTAGATGCCATTAACCTGGGCTGGCTCAATAACTGGGTGAAAATCGGGTTCAAGGCCAAAGCCAATGTCGATCTCTGGAAGCTCATGCTGGCAGTATTACGCAAACATTATGTGAAATTTGTGTGGGTCAAAGGCCATGCTTCCAATGTAGAAAACAACCGCTGCGATGAATTAGCCGTTGCTGCCTCCAGATCATCGAATCTCCTGATTGATGAAGGCTATGAAGCTTCACAAAAAAACGAAAAACAGCGGTGATTCCTTCGCCCGGAATAACGAAACCAATGTACGCTGCGTCAGGAATCCAGCGTCCTAAAGCCTCAAGTCACTCTCCCCTAAAACCTGGAAAAACCATCCAGCTGCCAGTCTACAGCCTTTTTCGTTTCCTCATCCGTCAGCACATCTCCCTGATATAGCGTATCGACCCTGGAAATGGGTAACTTGTTGTGAAATACATGCATTTTGAGGTAATGCAGGATATTGGTAAGATGCTCCATGCCTCGCAGGTTTCCGGCCCTTCCCGTAGAAACGCCCACCAGGCATGCATCTTTATCGGCCCAGTATTTCGGGTTTACCGAATCCAGCAGAACCTTCAGAATTCCGGGGAAACTTCCGTTGTATTCCGGGGAAACAAAAATAAAACGTTGTACAGGGTCTATATATTCGTCGATAATGGCCTGCATGCTTTCACTGCGTTTGCCATACAGATCGGTACTGAGTAAATCGGCCGGAAGGCGGTCGAGCGAAAGGTACCTGACCTCATAACCTCTGCCTGCCAGCACCGAGGCATAGTATTTCGCTACCTTTTCCGTATTGCTCCCGGGCCTGTTTGTACCAGAAATTATTGTGAGTGAGGCCATTAATTTATCAACATTTGCCAGAGTTTATTACCACGCCTGTTAAAAACTAAAAACAGATAAAAACCCTAAATAGGTTATTTTTACGAGATACAAATATTGCAATTTTTTTTAATAAAAAATGAACATTACGTACTATGGCCACTCCTGTTTTGGAGTGGAAATTAAAAACAAACATTTGGTGTTCGATCCGTTTATTTCACCGAATGAGCTGGCCAAAAACATTGATGTAAACAACATAAAAGCTGATTATATCCTGATCAGCCACGGACACGAAGATCATATTGCCGATGCGGTAAGCCTTGCCAAACGTACCAAAGCCACCATCATCTGCAACTGGGAGATTTATGTATGGCTGAGCAAACAGGGCGTTGAAAACATTCACCCGATGAATATCGGGGGGAAAGTGAAACTGGATTTCGGAAATGTAAAATGCGTGTATGCCGCTCACAGCAGCGGATTGCCGGATGGCACTTATGGCGGAAACCCGATGGGATTTGTGGTAGAAAGCAGCGAAGGTAATTTTTACTACGCCGGCGACACAGCCCTCACCTACGATATGAAACTGATTGGTGAATACCGCAGCATTGACTTCGCCTTTTTACCGATCGGTGATAACTTCACCATGGGTGTCGACAATGCCATTATCTGCACCGAGTTCATCAATTGTGGCGACATCATCGGTATGCACTACGATACCTTCGGCTTCATTAAAATTGACAAAGAAGAAGCCGTCCGGAAATTTGACTGGGCCGGCAAACGATTAACCCTGATGGAAATCGGGCAAACACTAACAAAATAATGCGGAACCGCCCCCCGTGGGGCACAGAACTATAAAACTATGGGAAAAATCATTGCAATTGCAAATCAAAAAGGTGGAGTTGGCAAAACAACAACGGCAATCAACCTGGCAGCCTCCCTGGCTGTGCTTGAATATAAAACCCTCCTGATTGATGCCGATCCTCAGGCAAACTCAACCAGTGGCGTTGGCATTGAGCCGAAGAATGTGAAGTCGGGATTGTATGAATGCGTGATCGACAGTAAAAATCCGAAAGACGTGATCCTGGAAACAGAGACTCCGAATCTTTACCTGTTGCCTACCAATACCGACCTCGTGGCTATTGAGCTGGAGATCGTCAATATGCCGAACCGCGATTTTATGATGAAAAATGCGCTGGCCAAGATCAAGAACGATTACGATTTCATCATCATTGATTGCTGCCCTTCCCTGGGACTCACCGTGATCAACTCCCTGGCCGCAGCCGACAGTGTAATCATTCCTGTACAATGCGAATACTTTGCACTCGAAGGTATGGGCAAATTGCTCCAGACCATCAAGCTGGTTCAATCACACATCAATCAGAACCTCGATATCGAAGGCGTACTGCTCACCATGTACGATCCGCGCCTGAAACTGGCCAACCAGGTGGTAGAAGAAGTGAAAATGCATTTCCAGAATATGGTATTCAACACCATTATTCAGCGTAACACCAAACTGGCTGAAGCGCCGAGCTTCGGAAAAACCATCATCATGCACGATGCCGTTGGTAAAGGTTCTGTGAACTACCTCAATATGGCACGTGAACTGCTGCAACGCAACGGGCTTACAAAAATCAGCGACGACGACCGCACGCTGAATATGAACGAAGAAGAAACCGAACTGAAAGAAGATTTTTAATTCACAGCGAAAAAGATAACTGCAGCCTGCTGCATACCCGAACCAAAAAAGAAAGACGAGACCATGAGCACAAAAAAACCGGCATTAGGAAGAGGATTAAGCGCATTACTGGAAAATGCCAAAACGGATATTACAACACGCCAGAACGGGGAAAACGCCCCGGTAGTAGGCACAGTAGCCAATATCAAGGTAAAACTGATTGAAACCAATCCATACCAGCCACGTACCAATTTCGAAGAGATTGCTTTGCAGGAATTATCTGATTCCATTAAACAGCACGGCATTATTCAACCCATCACGGTTCGTAAACTGGGATACGACAAATATCAGCTCATTTCCGGTGAACGTCGTTTCCGCGCTTCGCAGATGGCGGGCCTTACCGAAGTACCGGCTTATATCCGCATTGCCGACGACCAGGCTATGCTGGAAATGGCGCTCATCGAAAACATTCAGCGCGAAGATCTCGACCCTATTGAAGTATCGCTGAGCTACAAACGCCTGATCGATGAGTGTAACCTGACCCAGGAACAACTGAGTGAAAAAGTAAACAAGCAACGTAGTACCGTGACCAATTACCTGCGCCTGCTCAAGTTACCAGCCGAAATTCAGAAAGCCCTGCGCGACAAAGACCTGACCATGGGACATGCCCGCGCCCTGATCAATATAGACAACCCTGATAAACAACTGGCCATTTTTGCCATGGCACTGGAAAATAATTTATCGGTTCGCCAGATTGAAGAACTTGCCCGTGGTGAAAAATTAGCATTCACCCCGAAAACCACACGCATCGAAAAGCCGCTGAGTATCGAAGACAAACAGGTATCTAAAAAACTGGAACAGATTTTCAGCAAATCATACAACTTTAAACGCAATGCCAAAGGCGGTGGTACATTAACATTGTCATTCAGCAACGATACTGAGCTGGAACATATCCTTTCTTTTTTTGACATTAATTAACCTGAAAATCACGAACAGGAAGTTTAATTTTACTTCCTGTTTTCATTTGTGGGCAATCAATTAACATACACCAGCCGGATACATCATTTTTCCGGTTCATTGTTGGCGGCAGCGCCAACAATTTTTTTATGGATGCTACTCTGCCTGTTGTTGTTTTCACCCGCCATCAGCCGGGCTCAGCAGGATAGTACGGAAACTACGCAAACAGAGGATGCCGCGGCGAAAGCCCTTAAAAAAGCAAAGCGCAAAGCCATTTACGGCGATGCCCGCAAAGCAACCATCATGAGTGCCTGCTTTCCCGGACTTGGACAGATTTATAACCGCAAATACTGGAAAGCCCCGATTATTTATGCAGCGATGGGCGGACTCATATACTGGGGTACCGACAGTCAACAGCAATACGAGAAATACAGCAACAACCTGAAACTGCAGGTTCAGTATGGCTACAACAATACACTCTATAATCAGGACCAGCTGGTGATTTTAAAAAATCAGTATAAAAAATACCGCGATTATGCCATTATGGGTACCGCACTGGTATACCTGCTCAATGTGGTAGACGCCAATGTGGATGCGCATCTCAAAACATTCGATGTAAGCAACGACCTGGGGCTTCAGATTAAACCATACACAGATTTCGGTTATAAAAACACCATTCACTCCGGACTCACATTCCGCTTAACCTTTAAATAAAAACCATGAAAATTGCATTGCTTGGCTACGGCAAAATGGGGAAAGAAATTGAACAGATTGCCGTGAACAGAGGCCATGAAATTATACTGAAAGTGGGTAAATCGAACGCAGATACCATTTCGCCCGAAGAACTTCGCAAAGCAGATGTAGCCATCGAATTCAGCACGCCACACACCGTTGTGAAAAACATTGAGCGTTGCCTGGACTCCGGAACACCGGTGGTAGTAGGCACTACCGGCTGGTACGAACAATTTGATGCTGTCAAAAAAAACTGCATGGCAAAAAACGGAAGTCTGTTTTATGCCACCAATTTCAGCCTTGGTGTCAACCTTTTCTTTAAAGTCAATGCATATCTCGCCGGCCTCATTAATAAATACCCGGAGTATGAAGTGAGCATGGAAGAGATTCATCACATTCATAAACTTGATAAGCCAAGCGGTACAGCCATTACCCTGGCTGAGCAGGTTATTAAACACATCGACCGGAAAATACAGTGGAGCATTGAAGACCATAAGCCCGAAACACTTTTCATTAAAGATGTGCGTGAAGGCGAGGTTCCAGGCACACACATCATCAAATACAGTTCGGATGTCGACGATATTGAGATCATGCACAAGGCGCACAATCGCAAAGGCTTTGCACTCGGTGCCGTGGTTGCCGCCGAATTTATTTACAATAAAAAAGGTATCTTTACGATGCAGGATATTATATAACACAAAAACGATTCTATGGGAAATATCATTTTTTTAGTACTCATCCTTGTTTCTTATGCCGGACTGTATAAACTCTTCGAAAAAGCCGGTTTACCAGCCTGGAAAGCCCTGATCCCGGTCTACAATTTTTGTGTGACCTCCAAACTCATTGATAAACCATGGTGGTGGGGATTAATTATGATCGTGCCGGGTGTAAACCTCATCATGTATGGTGTTTACGGATTCAACCTGGCCCGTGCCTTCGGCAAACGTACCACCAACGACCTGCTCTTTGCCTCTCTCCTGCCCTACATCTTCTTTGTAAAAATCGGGTTCGATAAAAACGCAAAGTTCATTGGTGTGAAAGACATCAAAACAGAATCGGCGCTCGTTAAAAACTGGCTCGACCCTATTATTTTCGCTGTTGTTGCGGCCTCCATCATCCGTACCTTTTTCTTTGAAGCATTTACCATCCCAACATCCTCCCTCGAAAAATCATTGATGGTAGGCGATTTTCTTTTTGTAAATAAAGTATGCTATGGAGCCAAGGTACCGCAAACCCCCATCTCTTTCCCGTTTGCACATCATACACTTCCGTTTACACAAAGCACCAAATCGTACCTCGAATGGATCAAGCTGCCATATTTCCGCCTGCCGGGTTACAGCTCCCCTAAAAACGGCGAGATAGTTGTATTCAATTATCCCGATGGAGATACGGTGGCCGTAGGTTGCCAGGATCGTAGCTATTATCAGCTGGTGCGTGACTATGGCTATTCCAATATTCATAACCCGCATTTCATTGTCGGGAATTCCGAAGATTCTAAACCTGTTGGCGATATTGTAGCCCGCCCGGTCGACAAACGTGAACACTATGTAAAACGTTGCGTAGCTATTGCAGGCGATAAATTCGAAATCAAAGATGGCGAAATTTACATCAACGATCAGAAACAGGCTATGCCTGAAAAAGCCCAGCATTTCTACATTGTAAAAACACAGGGCATGGTGTTTGGAACAGTCGATTTTGATCAGAACGGACAAGCATATAACCCAAAGATGAACTTCGAACTACTCGATAAATTCGACATCAATGTGCCTGAAGCCGGTATCTATAATGTTCGTCGCGACACCATGTTTTATATGCTGAACATGCCGGCCGATGTTGCTAACGAAGTAAAAGCATACCCAGGCGTATTATCTGTTACAAAGATGATAAGCCCTAAAGGCGAGTTTAATAAAGATATTTTTCCGCACAGCACACGTTACCCATGGAATAACGATAACTATGGTCCTCTCGTGATTCCGAAAGCAGGCGCTACAGTTCAGATCGACACAGGTAACATCTGTATCTATGAAAAAATACTGAGCACTTACGATGATGGCATTCACCAGATCACACGCAATGGCGCACAGGTATTATACGACGGAAAACCCCTGACATCCTATACGTTCAAACAGGACTACTACTGGATGATGGGAGATAACCGCCATAATAGTGCCGACTCCCGCTTCTGGGGATTTGTACCGTTTGATCACGTGGTAGGTCGCCCGGTATTTGTATGGTTCAGCATGAAAGATCCGAAGAACAACCCTGTCAGCGGTTCAAATCTCCTCGGTTCTTTATTTAAAAATTCCAAAGAAGGCAAATTCCGCTGGGAACGTTTTATGTGTTATGTGGGTGAAGACGGCCTCGTATCCTGGAAAATTCCGGTATTCGCCCTCATTGCGCTGATCTGGGCATACAGCTACTGGAGTAAAAAACGCAAGGCACCGGCACGACAGAAAAAATAAACACGAAGCTCCCCCTTATACGGAGAGTCCAGCACATGCACCATGAAGTTTATTCCCGATAAAAAAACCGTATTCGACTGGCTGAAAGCCATGGGAATTTCGCTTCTGGTTGTACTGGTTGTCCGCACATTCTTTTTTGAAGTTTCGTCGGTGACGTCCCCATCCATGGAACGTAGCCTGCTTACGGGCGATTTCATCATCATCAATAAACTCTCCTATGGTCCCCGTTTACCCAAAACAATCCTGAGTATTCCCTTTGTCAATCAATCCTGTTATTCCACAGCCCTGTCTTTGCCTTACCTGAGGCTCTTTGGCTCACCCGATGTAGAAAGGCAGGACGTTGTGGTATTCAATTACCCCATGGAAGACATGTATCCCGTTGACCATCGTACCTACTTCGTGAAACGCTGTGTGGCTATTGCAGGTGATAGCTTACGGATTACAGATGGGCGCATTTACATAAACAATAAGCCTGTGGATGATGCTGCACAAACACAATACAATTACAGACTCAAAAGTGATACGGCATTGGGTGAGAGTTTTGTAAACCGCTATGGCCTGCATGAAGGTGGTAAAACCTCCGATGAGAATGATTATTCGTTCACATTTACAAAAGCCCTGGAAGATACATTCAAAAGTAAAACATATATTACACTGATCGAGAAGAATTGCGAAAAACAGGGCCTTTGGGATGAGTTCGTTTTTCCTTTCAGTGAAAATTACAAATGGAATGTCGATAATTTCGGAACGCTTTATATCCCGAAAGAAGGCGATACCATCCGGCTGGACACAACAAATCTTTGTATTTACAAACGCATTATCACAGCCTACGAACAAAATACACTGGAGGTTAAAGACGGGAAAATCCTGATCAACGGTAAAGAATCTTCAAGCTATGTGATCAAACAGAACTATTATTTCATGATGGGCGACAACCGCCACAACTCGCAGGATAGCAGGCACTGGGGCTTTGTTCCGGAGGATCACATCATTGGAAAAGCCACACGGATTATCTACTCTGTCGATAAGATGTTCAACACCGGCGTTCGCTGGAATCGCATGTTTGAACGGGTTAAGTAATGCATTAAAAGGTATGCGACAGGTTGAAAAAGAACTGCCGGTCTTCCTGTGATACCGCGTAATCGAAACGCAATACGGTGTTAACATTCCATATAATACGCAGTCCCATACCCTCGGAAACCCTGTAATTATTGAAGTTTCCAACGCGCGACAATTCATCCCATACACCGCCTGCATCAGCAAACGGAACAGCGGCAAAAGCCAGATGTTGTTTCAGGATTTTCGCCTGCGCAAACCTGTAGCGTAGTTCCAGATTATTAAACGTCATAACACGTCCCAGAAAACGGGCCTGCTTGTAGCCGCGCAATGTATGCGCCCCGCCAAGCCCCTCAATACTCCCCTCCGAACTCCACTGATCCTGGTATTCAAAGAATGGCGAATTTCCCTGTGTGTAGCCACCGGCAATTCTCAGCGCAAGTACCAGTTTCTTGACCCGTTTCGGCAATAAGTTCTGATACAGGTTGGCATGAAAAAATGTTTTGTTGAAGTCGAAAGCCGATCCCAGTTTCTTCATGGACAATTCATTCGTAAGCTCTGCAAAAATACCCTGGCTTGGATCTGTCTCCAGGTCGCGTGTATCATAGATCAGCCCTACCTGTATAATACCAACTGTGTTTTTCCCGACACCAAGTATTTTATGTTGTGCGAAATCGCTTTGCAACATCGAATTACCGGCAAATGTAGTAATACCTACCTGCGCAATCTCATACCCTACAAGTGTTCTCAGTTTCCCGTCCAAAAAAGAACGCTCGCCGCTTACATTCAAAATATATTCTTCTTTGATATATGTATTGTAAAACCGGTTATCGCCAACGAGGCCATGCTTTTCATAATCCTGGTAACTGGCATTGGTGACGCGGGTTTTAGAGCTGTCACTGTCCTGAAAATAACTCAGACCATTCAGTGTTTTTTCTGTTGTACCGAAGTAAAGCAGGTTGGGGTTGCTCTCATAACCACCTTCGAGTCTTAATCGCCATTTGGTATTGAATACATAAGGAATATCCAGGCGGAGCATGGCTTCACGCTGTTTACGTGTGGTATTGAATAAAACCAGATCAAGTTTGGCGCGGTAAGGCGTGTATGCAAAAAACGGATCGCTGCGTTTGCCATTAAAAAATAAAGATCCTTCACCGCCATAACCAAATCCATTCACGGGATCGGAACTCAGATCGGGTACCCCAGTCACATAACAACCCTCTTTTTTATTGGCCAGGTCCTCTTCCGGGAGCCGCTTCTCTTTGGCAATAGCAAAGGGCAGTTTCAGGCTATCGGCATTTTGAGCGTTGGAAATAACAGCCATGAAACACAGTAGCAAAATGACAGAATATCGTGTTCGCGTGTAATTCATGGCAACAAAATAACGGAGACATTCTGTAAAGACTCTGATTTTCATCCGGTGATGTATCTCCTTCATAAAACCGAAAGATACATGATTTATGTTTATTTTTGCCCCGACCCTGGAAGCACCAGATTTACATACTATCATATGGCAGGAGATACAGCAGAAAAGCGGTATTCTTCTGGCTACAGCCTATTTACCGAATACAGATTATTTCCGGTTATTACTATCGGGGAAACCGATAGTACTCGAAAAGCATGAGCATTACCGTAAACAAAGCTACCGCAACCGTTGTGTGATCTATTCGGCCAATGGACCACTTGTACTGAGTATTCCGGTAATAAAACAAAGCCTGAAAGAACCTATCGGAGACAAACGCATTTCCTATGCCGAAAACTGGCAAAACCAACATTGGCGGGCAATTGCAAGCGCGTATAAAAACTCGCCGTATTTCGAATATTTCGAAGATGAGTTCCGCCCCTTTTACGAAAAAGAATTTGAATTTCTTTTTGACTACAATCTCCAGCTACTGCAGTGCATTCTGAAAATTCTGCGACAATCGCCTGACCTTACATTTACAGAAATGTATCAGAAAAGCAACGAATCTGTTCTTGATGTTCGGGAACAAATCGACCCAAAAAAGAAAACACTCTTTGAATACGGTCCCTATTACCAGGTATTTTCCGAGAAACACGGATTTATTCCGAACTTAAGCGTCATTGACCTGTTGTTTCATGAAGGCATAAACTCCCTGAAATACCTTCAGGCCATTGGTTAATCCCTTTTAAAATAATGTATGCTTTGCTCCTTTGGAGCAACAACCTTCTGTCTGAGTAAGAGAATTAATCCTATTTGCCCCTACGTGGTTATGAATCGGGCATCTTGCATAAACTTACATATTCAAAAAATGGAATGACTACTCTAATCCTGCACACAGCAACCCCGAAGGGGTATAACATTATTAATAATGGAATGTGAGGCACTACAGACGGCTCCGTAGGAGCCGAACATTTTTTCGTATATGTTTTTGCTTTTCGTTTGATTCGTGTGTATTCATGTTTTACTCATACGGAGCAATGAACCAGGTATGGCAGATGACACTTAATCACATTCGGCCCCGCTGGGGCCAGAGATTATATACATTTTACCTGAACCTCCATCTCAAAAAAATGGAACGGCTACTCTAATTCAACACACAGCAACCCCGGAGGGGTATAACATTATTAATAAAAGCATGAGGAACAACACAAACGGCTCCGTAGGAGTCGAACAACTATTATCCTGCTCCATATCGTGGTGTAATCAAAATTAAAAACAGACTTATTCCAACGGAAATAATCTCAGCTTCCCGGTTAATCTATATTAAAAACGGGGCTTTCGCCCCGTTTCATTTATAATGCAAAACAAATGATGTTCTGTTTGCTACAAAGCACTTAACTGCTCCTCGAGTGATTTGATCTTCGATTCGGCATCGCTTTGCTTTTTGCGTTCAACGGCAATAACCTCCGGTTTTGCATTGGCTACAAATTTCTCGTTAGATAATTTAGCCTGAACCGATTTCAAAAAGCCTTTATTGTATTCCAGTTCCTTGGTCAAACGTGCTACCTCTTCTTCTTTGTTCAGGTTATTAGCCAATGGAATATAAAACTCAGTGGTTTTAATTACAAAACTAAAAGCACCTTCTACTTTTTCTTTGGTATAACGGAATGCAGAAAGGTTAGCCAGCTTCACGATGGTATCATCAAAGTAAGAACGTTCTGCATTTGATTTTTCAATTACCTCCAGTTTTTCTTTTGGCGATAATTGTTTTTGCGCACGTACGTTGCGCACCATGGCCACAAGTTCTTTGCACACTTCGAACTCTGCCAGTTGACGGGCATCTGTCGCTTTTACAGCAGGCCATTCAGCAATGATAATGCAATCTTTCGCATCCCGTTCTTTGATCAGGTGCCAGATCTCTTCTGTAATAAATGGCATCCATGGGTGCATTATTTTCAGGAGACTTTCCAGGTAGCCAATGGTAGCATCGTAAGTCGCCTGATCGATTGGCTGTGCCTTACCATCCACAAACTCCGGCTTGATCGCTTCAAGATACCAGGCACAGAAATCATCCCATACCAGTTTATAGGTCGTCATAAGCGCATCACTCATTCTGTATTTCGAGTAGTGATCATTAATGATCTCCAGTTGTTCCGATAACTTATTATCGAACCAGGTGATGGCAGCTTTTTGCGCTGTGCTCTGGCTGACAGCCCCTACTTCAAATCCGGCAATCAAACGGAAAGCATTCCATACCTTATTGGCGAAGTTCCGTCCCTGCTCGCAATAGCTTTCGTCAAACAACAAATCGTTGCCTGCAGGTGAGCTCAGCAACATCCCTACACGCACACCATCGGCACCATACTTGGCAATAAGGTCGAGCGGATCGGGTGAGTTACCCAAAGATTTGCTCATCTTACGGCCTAGCTTATCGCGCACAATACCGGTAAGGTATACATTCGTGAAGGGTTTCTGCCCGGTGTATTCATATCCGGCAATGATCATACGGGCTACCCAGAAAAATAAAATCTCCGGAGCCGTTACCAGGTCATTGGTCGGGTAATAATATTTCAGATCCTCATTGGCTTTATCCCAACCATTACGGATGACTTTCGGATCAAACACCGTAAGCGGCCATAACCATGAAGAGAACCATGTATCGAGTACGTCTTCATCCTGGCGCACATCCTCTGTTTTCAGCAGCGCAAAGGCTTCCTCACGGGTGCGGCATACCACTGTGTTTCCTTTGCCATCATACCAGGCCGGGATACGTTGTCCCCACCAGAGCTGACGACTGATGCACCAATCGTGTACATTTTCCATCCAGTGTTTATACGTATTGATAAACTTACCCGGAATTAACTCAATATTGTTATTCAACACATTGTCGAGTGCCGGCTTACTGACCTCGCTCATCTTCAAAAACCACTGAAGACTCAGACGAGGTTCAATTACCGCATCCGTGCGCTCACTATAACCCACTTTATTTTTAATCTCCTCAATTTTCTCCACAAGTCCCTGCTCCTGCAGATCCTTAATAATCTGCTTGCGGCAGGCAAAGCGATCCATGCCTACATACGCTCCTGCAGCCTCACTGATTTTGCCGTCAGCGGTTAATGCATCGATCGTTTGCAGTTTATATTTCTGCCCCAGGTTAAAGTCGTTGATATCGTGTGCAGGTGTTACTTTCAGCGCACCTGTACCAAATGTCGCATCTACATACTCATCGAAAATGAGCGGCACCACGCGGTTCACCACAGGCACGATCACATTTTTACCCTTCAAGTGTGTATAACGCTCATCGTTTGGATTCACACAAACGGCTGTATCACCCATAATGGTTTCAGGGCGTGTGGTGGCAATGGTCACAAACTCATTACTGCCTTCGATCTGGTATTTTACATACACCAGTTTGCTCGTTGCTTCTTTGTGTATAACCTCTTCGTCACTCACGGCTGTTAAGCCCTGTGGATCCCAGTTTACCATACGAACCCCACGGTAAATATGTCCTTTGTTATACAGGTCGATAAACACATCGATAACCGCAGCACTCAGGTCTTCTTCCATGGTAAAGCGTGTACGATCCCAGTCGCAGCTGGCGCCCAGTTTTTTGAGTTGTTCGAGGATAATGCCTCCGTATTTTTCTTTCCAGTCCCAGGCATGTTTCAGAAATTCCTCGCGGCTCAGGTCTGCTTTTTTAATCCCCTGGTCGGCCAGGAGTTTCACCACCTTGGCTTCGGTGGCAATGCTGGCATGGTCGGTACCCGGTACCCAGCAGGCATTATACCCCAGCATACGGGCACGACGAATGAGTACATCCTGAATGGTATTATTGAGCATATGCCCCATATGAAGCACCCCGGTTACATTGGGTGGTGGGATCACAATGGTATAGGGTTTTTTATCCTTATTTACTTCAGATTTAAAGAATTTATGGTCGATCCAGTATTGGTACCATTTGCGCTCTGCATCGCCCGGAGAATATGTTTTAGAGATTTCCATGGAGGATATTCAAATTTTTGTTAAATTTCGCAAAAATACGCAAAGTATAGCACCCGTCTGCTATCTTTATGGCACGATTTTTAGAATATTTGATCACGAAACAATAAACAACAACAATGAAAAAAATAATTTTAACATTAGGTTTAGTTGGTGCATTAAGCACTATTTCTTTTGCACAGGAAGTTACTAAAGATGCAGCCGCTACCCCGAGTGTAGCTCCACAAAGTCAGGCCGACATCAAATTTGACAAAATGGTTCATGATTACGGTACCATTAAGCAAGGTGATAACGGTGAGTGCGTGTTCAAATTCAAAAATACAGGTAAAGAGCCATTAATCATCAGCATGTGTCAGGGTTCTTGCGGTTGTACCGTACCTCAGTGTCCAAAAGAACCAATCCTGCCTGGTAAAACCGGCGAGATCAAAGTAAAATACGACACACAACGTGTTGGCCCAATCAGCAAATCAGTAACCGTTCAATCCAATGCCAAATCAGGTGTTCAAACCATCCAGATCAAAGGTAATATTGAACCGAAACCGGTTGAAGAGCCATTCCCGGCAAACAAACCTTCACAAGGTGCTCCATTAGAGAAAAAATAATCTGAACCTTAATAAACCCCCAGTATCATGAAAAAGATATTTGCAGCATTAGCCTTATTTCTTGCTATCGGCTTAACGAGCAAAGCTCAGGAATCTGTTGTTCCGAATGTAGACCCGAATGCACCTGAAATTAAATTTGAAAGCGAAGTGATCGATTATGGCGTCATTGATTATGATGCGAACGGTGTTCGTGAATTCAAATTCAAAAACGTGGGTAAATCGCCATTAACGATTACCAACGTTCAGGGTCAGTGCGGTTGCACCGCTACAACCATCGATGGTAAACCAGGCTGGCCACAGGAACCTATTTTACCCGGCAAATCAGCAACGATTAAAGTAAAATACGATACCAAACGCCCGGGCCGTTTTGAAAAAAACGTAACAGTTACGTCTAACTCAAAATCGCCAAGTATTGTGGTGAAAATTAAAGGTGAAATTAAACCTGCACCTACAGCGCCAACGACTCCGGATGGTAAGTAATTCCTCACATATTATCAGAAACCCTTTCAGAAATGGAAGGGTTTTTTGTTTATACCTGTTTGCCGCCCTCATGCTTATGGGTAGCATGGCCCAGGCCCAGTCGAAACTCAGATTCACGGATACCAAAAAAAACTTTGGCTTTGTAAAAAGAGGAGAGCTTGTGAAGATGGATTTCAGCTTCAAAAATGAAGGCACCACACCATTGATTATTACCGAATGTAAAGTTGAATGTAGCTGCACCACCATTGAGTTTCCGAAAGCACCTATAGCTCCGGGCCAGACAGGCATAATTCAGGTCAGCTTCGATACCAAAACCGTGTACGACCGCCAGGACCGTACCGTGGAAATATTTTCCAATGCACCCGGCTCACCTCATAAGATCCGGTTTAAAGGAGTGGTTCTGAAGCCCTGATTTTATCGCCGGATGTAGCCACTTTCCCCTTAAAAAATTGCTACATTTGTGTACCAAATAAATTGATATGCCAAAGATTTCCGCCAAGGCACATGAGATGCCTGCGTCCCCGATCCGTAAACTTGTTCCTTTTGCAGAAGCAGCCAAAAAAAGAGGCACCAAAATATACCACTTAAACATTGGTCAACCGGATATTGAAACCCCTGCTACGTTTTTAAATGCAGTGAAAACAGCCGATATAAAAGTGCTTGAATACAGCCATAGCGCCGGTTTTGAAAGCTACCGCAAGAAACTCTGTAACTACTACAAGTCCTACAATATAAATATCGATCAAAACGATGTGATTATTACCTGTGGAGGATCCGAGGCTATTGAAATTGCCATGATGACCTGTTTCAATGCAGGCGATGAAGTGATCATTCCGGAGCCTTTCTATGCTAACTACAACGGTTTTTCGAAAGCAGCCGATGTGGTTGTAAAACCGATCCGCAGTTATATTGAGAGTGGCTTTGCCCTCCCGGCCATCAGTGAATTTGAAAAACTGATCACGCCCAAAACCAAAGGGATCATGATCTGCAATCCCGGTAATCCAA
Organism: Bacteroidota bacterium; assembly: GCA_018267825.1. Classification (GTDB taxonomy): domain Bacteria; phylum Bacteroidota; class Bacteroidia; order B-17B0; family Aurantibacillaceae; genus JAFDXR01. The sequence continues at coordinate 16,728 of JAFDXR010000003.1, forward strand.
CCGGTTACCTGTATACCAAAGCCGAACTGGAAGCACTCAAGGAACTGGTCAAAAAATACGACCTGTTTTTACTGAGTGATGAAGTATACCGCGAGTTCTGTTACGACGGAAAAGAATATGTATCGGTAATGCACCTGGAAGGCATTGAAAACAATGTGGTACTCCTCGACTCTATTTCTAAACGCTATAGTGCCTGTGGAGCACGTATCGGCGCAATGATCTCCAGGAATAAAGAGGTGATGGCAGGAGCCATGAAATTTGCCCAGGCCCGTTTAAGCCCGCCTAGCTACGGCCAAATTGGTGCTGAAGCTGCGCTGGAAACACCGCAGGAATATTTCGACGGTGTAAAAAAAGAATACATTGCGCGTCGCGATTTCGTGATCGAAGAACTGAATAAAATTCCGGGCGTATTTTGTCCGAAGCCAAGTGGTGCTTTCTATTGCATCGCCAGGCTCCCGATCGACAACGCCGATACATTTTGTCAGTGGTTGCTTGAATCGTTTACTTACAATGGCCAGACTGTGATGTTTGCCCCGGCGACGGGATTCTATTCTACACCGGGTGCGGGCATGAATGAAGTACGTATTGCCTATGTATTGAAGAAGGAGGATCTTAACAACGCTATGGTATGCCTGAGGGAAGCGCTGAAGATTTACCCGGGTAAAACAAATTAATTTCTGTAACTTAGAGTAACCAAACTCTAAGTTCTCCGATCCGTGACTAAGTTTCCTTTAAAAGAGCTTTTACAGATTATATTATACCCCGCCTTGTTCCTACTGACTTGTTGGGGTATTTTCTTTTTGGATGAAGTATACCACCTGCAGGTTTCCGAATGGGGCATAAGTCCCAGAACCGTCAAGGGATTGAAAGGTATTCTTTTTTCTCCGCTTATACATGGCAACCTGGATCATATACTCAGCAACAGCTTACCGGTGCTGATCCTCGGCAGCCTGATCTTCTATTTTTACAAACCGATTGCCTGGGCCAGCATCATCTGGATGTGGCTGATCAGCGGCTTATGGTTGTGGGTGGGCGGCAGAAACAATGAAGATGGGACCATGTATCATATTGGGGCGAGTTCCCTGATCTATGCTTTTGCCAGTTTCATTTTCTTCAGTGGTGTTTTCCGCAAACGCAAACAACTCATGGTGATTTCAGCACTCGTTATTTTGCTGTATGGCAGTATTACCTGGGCCATTTTTCCGTTTGACTTAAGCATCTCATGGGAAGGGCATCTGTCGGGACTTCTGGCAGGCCTGCTGGTAGCTTATAATTACAGGAAAGAAGGCCCACAAGCGCAGCCCTTTGTGTGGGAAGAAGAAGACGATGATGATGATACCCCCATTGATTCAACAGATGATACCAGCCCGGAGCAGGAACAGTCTCCTCCGGCACTTGATCCTTTCACAATAACTTATACCTTCGTACCTAAACCACCGGAAAAAAAGGATGAATTATAAATGGCAGAAAATATGTGAATCGGCCACTGAGCTCGAAAATCTGTTTCTGCTTTCGAAGATTCAAACCATGCAGGTGTTCGGCACCAGGGTTTGCGTGGTCAAAACCGCTGAAGGGGTTTATGCTTTCCGCGACAAATGCCCTCATAACGGGGCAGCCTTGAGTATGGGATTTTTCAATGAGAAAGAAGAAATTGTATGCCCACTGCACCGCTATCCTTTTGATGTGAAAACCGGGAAAGCTACAGCTGGCATGGCATTATGCCTGGATACGTTTCCACTGAAAATACAGGATGACGGTGTGTTTGTAGGTATGAAAAAAAGCTGGTGGGAATCCTGAATGTAAATTGACAACGACAACACACATAGAAACACGTTCTTTAGCCCGGATACTTTTCTGGCCAATAGCACTTGTGGTTTTTCTGATCATTTGTATCCGGTCGTATTGCGTGCCGATCCATCACGACGAGGCTGCTACTTTTTTCTTTTACATTCAAACGGGCGATTACCTCCCATTCTTCTCACACATCGATGCCAATAATCATGTATTAAACAGCACACTCAGTTTTATCTGTTTCAAGCTATTCGGTGATTCTCTGTTTTCCCTGAGACTGCCCAATACCTTGTCATTCCTTATATTAGCCTGGGGAGTGTGGCGTATGCTGAAAGAGAGCCAAAACCCTTTAACGCAGTTTATTCTGCTCTCCGGTTTTCTCTTATCGTTTCATTTTCTCAGTTTTTTCAGTACCTGCCGGGGATATGGACTCTCTATGGCTCTGCTCCTGTTCTCGTTAAGTTATTTCTCTTCTTTTCTTTCATCGGCATCGTTGAAACACCTTGTGATTTGCCTTCTGGCATTCCAACTGGCCATCAGTGCCAATCTCATCCTGGTCATTGTCATGCTTCCGTTATTGCTCATACTGGGCGTGATCCATCTGGCAAAGCGCCAAATCAACTGGAAAATGATATTTGTACATGGTATCAACCTATTGCTTTTGTATTACTGGATTTCTTTTTCGCTTTTTCTTCAGGAGAATCATGCCTTGTATTATGGTGCCGGCGAAAGCTATTACAAAACCACTTACCTCTCGCTGAGCTACCTCCTGTCGGGCTATAAAAGCCAACTCATTGCTTATGCCGGAAGCGCGCTGCTCCTGGCTACGCTATGCCTCGCTGGATTTTCCATGCTGCGCACCAGGAAATCATTTCAAGAATGGATTGTATCGCGTACTGTCGTATTCAGCTATTTTATTACAGCACTGATTCTGGGCTTCTATCTGCTTAAAAAACTGGCCGGCGTCAATTATCCTGAGGACCGCACCGGCCTCTTTCTGTATGTTTTCTTTATTCTTTTCCTGGCTTATACCCTTGAGCCATTCAGCGGCAAATGGAATAAGCCAGCCGGACTGTTGATTCTCTTGTTATTTTCAGGGCATTTTATCGGCTCTTTAAATTTCAGAAAACACTCACTTATAAATTACGAAAGTGTGCCTCAACGTTTTTATGATACGCTCGTCAGAGAACAAGCTGGACAAAAAACACCGATTACTATCGGTGGACACCGTATGCGGGAATTATTTTACGCCTATACCAATTACAGGAACAACGGCACTCTGAATCTTATGGATAGCCCTGATTTTCTGAACATGAATGCCGACTATGCAGTGGCGCGCCGTAACGAAGAAAAAGACTTTTCGCCATACTATGCCGTGATTGATTCGGAACCGGATTGGAATTATGTATTACTGAAACGCAGGACTCCTGTTCGCCGTGTACTCCGCATGGATCTCCAACTTGACAAACACATGGAAGGTGACGCAGAGTTTTGTGATTTGTTTATCAGAAAACAGGATACAATCATCCACAGTCAAAATCCCATACTTGCCGAGTTTGAATTTTCGGTGGTGAATAAGGATGTACCCAACCGTTCGTGGATCGTGATGCAGATTGATACGGCACAGGATGCGCATTATTATTACAAGCGCATACCGCTCAACTGGCTGCACTATAAATGGGACGAATCCAGGACATATACATACAGTCTGATCAGCGGACCACTTGATAAAAAATTGAGTACGATCGGTTTTTATATTTACAACCCAAACAGGCAACAGGTCGACATCCGTGTAAAACGACTCAGGCTCTATGAACTGGAAGGTGCAGGGGTGCAGAAAAAATCGGATGTACTTAACTAGTCCATTAAAAATGCCAGAGGTCGCTTTCCCAGTTAAACATCGTATTCTTAATCTTGTCTGATTCGATCAAAGCATCAATCCCTTTTTCATACTCATTGATGTAACGGTCATATACATTCGATTCTTTAATGATCCTGCTGGCATATTGATGCTTCCAGAATATATCGTCGAATGACCGGCGTTCCGAATCATTCTTCACATTATACACATCACTCGCGGCAAAATAGGGCCTGCACGACGGAAAATAAACCCAGAAAAGTTCTTTATATCCTTCTTTTTCTTCGTCGTACTGGTAGGCTGCCAGGCCTATGATCCGTGATTCAATGCAGGAACGTTGTTTATCAAAATACCAGTCTTCTTTGACCCTGTATTTCAGTACCTGGCGGTAAATGGACGTGGAGTCTGCGACGGGTGTTCGAACCGGAATTTCATTCCCCTTTTCATCATAAATAAAGCCATCGATTGTATCTGTAACAACGAGCTTCTTACGGATAGCGCTCAGTTCATAAGGCATCAGGAATTCCTCATCTGCAAAGGCCCTGATATCGCCATTCAGAATGTGTTTTGTCAGCACCTGAAAAAGGGATTCACGTCCCCGCACATTCTCCACCGGAAAATACAGGGGAAAGTTTTGTTTCTCACGCATATCGATTTCGCGCCATACACGCTTCTCCCAGGCCACGTCGGCCTCGCGAAGATACGGGTACTGAATAGGGCGCCTGCCTCCGATATTTTCTTTATCGTACACACCATCATGTGCATCCCGGTTGGCATTGTATACGCCATCCAGGTAAAGTCCGGCTTTGGCCGGCTCCTGGGCTATGCTGTTGATCGACGTTGTCAACAATGCAAATAGAAAAAGGTGTAAGGGCTTCATGAGATTTGATTTGTGTAGTTTGTATTATAATGCTGCAACTATTAAATAGTCACATATATACAAGGCATCCACATTCTCAGAATTCTCTATTTTTTCAGGAATCGAAACTCCGTACGCCGATTGACGGCATGTTCACTATCACTGCAGGGTATGCCATCCACACAATGGTTGATAATGTATGATTCGCCTTTGCCAATCGCTTTCAAACGCAGCTTATCTATACCCTTTGCTACCAGGTAATCCAAAACAGCCTGAGCCCTTTTCTGAGACAGTATCTGATTATCCTCTTCAGTGCCTTGGGCATCGGTGTATGAAACGACATCAAGTTTCAGATCTTCATAAAGAAGCAGGTAATTGTATACTTTATCTAAAGTCTGTTTCGCCGCTGCATTTGGTTTATACTCATTCAACCCGTAGGCTATCTGTTGTATAACTGTGTTTTGTTTTGTGCCGGGCTGTAATTGCTTTAACTGAGTATCTATATCTGTTTCATCGTTGGTCAACACACTCATTTCAGGTTTCAATAGCTTGTACTCAAAGCTGTTTCCCATAGCTGTAAACCTGCCAATCTCAACACCCTGACGGGTTGCGAGGATCATGTTATCTACATTGTTCTGCTTCTTGACAGACAATATCACGTTTTCGGTGACGTTTCCGGTACTCATACTAAAATCTCCGTCTGCATTGCTTCTGGTATGCGCCACTGTATCATTGCTCACCGCATTTAAGAGAAACACATCTGCTCCGGCTATTACTCTCCGCTGCTTATTGTTATCACTCATGAGCTTACCGCTAATGCCTTTTTGTTTATGCCCTGAAATGCATGTCAGGGACAGCAACTCTTCGGGTGTTTTAGCACAACCACAGAGTGTACTGTCTTTATTATAAACAGCCACATAAGGAAAATCCGAGGGATCAATATTGCTATTTTTAAATGAACTTGCCTGAACACTTTTTGCATTTAGTCTGCTCCAATTCATAGCCGATTGATTGACCGGTTGCAGGTTTGAACCGAAACTCGCATATACAAAATAGTAGCGACCCGGGGCTCTAGCATGATCAGGGGCCAGGGACTGGCAGATTTTATATAGATTTTTCTCCGCAATACTCCCACTTCCGTTTGAGAAAAGGTAAAGCATGGTTCGCGCTGTATCACCGAGGATCAAAACATCCATACTATGAATTTTAGTATCCTTCATGGTGCCTCCGGTTTTCCACCACATATTTTTCAAGGGCAATTTATCGCAGGGGTTACGGTGCACAATTTTTGAATCCACAACCTTTGCCTTGTTCTCTTCTGTATTCTCCTTCCGGATTCCAGATGCTTTATCCTGTTTATCAGGTTTAGATATTGTTCCAAGGTCCAAACAGCTTAGTTTTTTAAGTGCTTCAACTGTTTTCGCAAATCCACATAACTTGCCTGTTTTGTCATAACAAACGGCGAGAGGCAGATCCTCGTCTTTTATCTTAAATAGTTTGAAGTCACTTTGAGCAATGCTTGGAACCCATACAATAGCTGCTCTCTCATTAGAAGAAAAAAGGGGGGCCGGATCCCTGGCAATATCTGCATATACAACATAATAAAGACCTTTATGCCCGATGGTATCATTCATCTTATCAAGCAGATGAGTCATTTCATCTCCTGCACTTAGCTTTTGTTTATCCGATATAGGTGGTCTAAAAAGGTAAATGACAATCCGGCCTTGTGAATTAAACGCATGTTCTTCGTAAACACCTTTATTGGTAAAACCGATGGTTTTGAGTGGCTGGTTTTCAGGTAAAAAAGAAGCCGGATCGCGCAGTTGACCCAGGCACTGAAGCGACGTCAATAAACATAAGTAAATAAATACTCTAGTCAGGGAAATAAAAAAGCCCCGTTCAAATGAACAGGGCTTTTTAACAAATTGAATTATCTTTTTAGAAATGCCAGAGGTCATGTTCCCACTTAAAGATATCGTTTTTAATACGATCCGATTCAAGCAGGGCATCTATACCACGAGAATACTCCTGAATAGACCGGTCATATACGTTGGTCTCTTTAGTGACCGTACTGGCAAACTGTCGCTTCCAGAATATATCTTCAAATGTACGACGTTCGGAGTCGTTTTTCCAGTTGTATACCTCATGTTTGGCAAAGAAAGGACGACAGGCCGGGAAATACACCCAAAACAGGTCTTTATATGCTTCCTTATCTTCAACATACTGACGGGCGCAAATACCCAGAATACGCACTTCCATTACCGATTTCTGTTTGTCAAAAAACCAGTCTTCTTTCAGTCGGTAAGAAATTACTTCTCTGAAAATAGATGTGGAGTCACAATTCCAACGTGACGTAATGATCTCATTACCCTGATCATCGAAGCTGGATTCTTTAATCGAGTCACATTTTTTCAGTTTGTCTTTGATCGCGGCACCTTCCAGTGGAACTAAGAATTCTTCGTCTGAAAATGCTTTGATCTGATCGAGCAGGATATATTTCGATAATAACTGGAACAAAGAAATACGGCCGTTTACGAGTTCAATCGGATAATACAGCTGATGATTTTGTTTCTCGCGCATATCGAGGTCACGCCATACGCGTTTCTCCCATGCCACATCCCCTTCGCGAAGGAATGTATAAGGGATCAATCGTCTGTTAACGGAATTTTCTTTATCGTAAATTCCATCTCTGTAATCGCCGGGTTGGAAAACGCCGGGCTGCGACTTTAAGTTTATAGCGGCCATTAGTAGCACCGCACTAAACATGATATGCTTTAGTTTGATCATATTATTTAACTTTTATAGAAGCTGTCGGTAAAGTACGGATTGAACCATCCGGAGCTTTTACTTTTACGTTCTCAAAATAAGCTTTTCCTCCAGGGCCCAGGCCTGTTAATACGGCTTTGGCATCGGCTGGCATACTGGCTCCATTACAAACGAATTCTTTTAAGCTACCTTTTACGTTGGCCGTAAATACGAAACTTACTACAGGGAATTTAACGTCGAAGTCAAATCCAGGAAGATCAGCACCTACACCACCGATAGAAGCCAATTCAATTTTCTTGAATTCGATAATACCGTTAGCTGGTTTACCACCGATTTTAGCAACCGGATCAGGAATACGTTTTACACGGAATTTCTGAGGAGGTCCCTGTGGTTTAACACCATCTTTTGTTTTAGCAGAAACGTTGATAGAACATTCACCTGCTGAAGTCACTTTTACGATGTATTTTCCACCACCTTTTGGAATTACAGAAGCACCACCACCACTGATTGATACGTTAAGATCGGTAGGAGATACACCAGCTGCAGAAACAGCGATCGGGTTTTCAACACCGATATAGAACACGTTCATTTTTTCAGGAGCAACGGCTACTGCTGGTGCAGCTACCATGTAAGTTCCTTCAAAAGGATAATATTCGAAAGAGCCATCTGGTTTTTTAAACTTGATAACCCCACCGTATTTTTGCTCACCTTGTCCGCCGGTACCTATTTCGTATTTACCCATACCGGCCACGATTGGAACTTTGGTACCTGCAGCACCGCCTTTAGAAGCCGTTGCAGAGTCAACACCCAATAACACTTCCATATCATCGCCACCTAACTGTGAGGAAGATGCTGCGAGGAAGATATCAGCCTGGTATTGCTGACCAGCCTGGATATAAGATGAAGGTGCAATTACTTTAGCCGCGAGACGGTCAAATTTAATAGCTAATTTACCACTGGCACCTGAAAACACCTGAAGGATTTCAGCCTCCACGTTTTTAAGGTCAGCCTGCATTTTATTGAGGTTTGTTACAACAGCGGCTTCCGGTAAGTGGTAAAAATTCTCAGTTTCCCAGGTCATTTTAATACCATCTTCTTCTTCTCCGCTATCTGTTGGTTTAATAGAACCGATTTTCTTTTTCAAACCATCATAGTCAGCCTGTAATAAATGCTGCCCGTCGGTCTTCTGCATTTTATCAAGCATGCCGATCAGTTTATCATGCAAACCATTTAATTTATCTTTCAGTTCTTTTGCTGTCAGAGGACCAGATACAGGAGCGTTTGCTTCTGCCCCGATAAGCACGTGTGTTGGCATATCGTAGTTATCGATACTACCGGTTTTCTCCATGAATTTTAATCTCATGGTATCGGCTGATTTAGGGTTCTCCGGTTTTTCTGTTTCTTCGATTACTTTGAATTTAACTTCATCCAGGTATTTATAAACCTCATCAATTTCTTTCTGAGCTTCTACAGCTTTATCGAAATAAGGCTGAGCGGCTTTATTTCCATTGATGGTTGATTTAAAAGCTTCTGTGATTCGTTTATTATTCTCCTCGAGATTCTTTTTTGATTTCTCGATACTCTCATTCACGGATACATATCCGTGTAAGATTTGTTTTGATACGTTCATCGCCAGAAGTGCGGTAAGTACGAGGTACATCATACCGATCATCTTCTGCCTTGGGGTTTCTTTACCACCTGCCATTGTTACAAAATATTATTAGTGATTAATGGTTTAAATTTCCTGTAAAGCCCTTGTCATGCGAATGACAAAGGCTTTCAATAGAGTCTACAAAAATTATTTGTTATAATTCATTGCACCTAACATGTTACCATAGATGGTATTCAGTGCAGTTAAATTATTTGATAAGTTAGACATTTCCTGACGGTACTTACGGGTATCTTCAACAGAATCGTGTAAGTTTTTCATCAGGTCAGCCAGACCATCATAGAATTTATTTGTAGCAGCCAAATGATCCTGTGAACCTTGTAATTGCAGTTCATAAGTTGCATTCAGGGCAGAGAGGTTTTTAGATACTTTATTTAAAGACTCACCAATAGAGTAGCCGGCATCGTTTGATTCAGCCAGGCTGGAAATTGAAGAGGCCGCTTTGCTATATGTATCAGCTAAAGTAGCAACATTTTTAGAAGCATTTTTTACACTGTCAACATATTCGTTTGTAGCTACACTGGCGTTAGTAATATCACCAATTTTAGAAGCACTTTCACTTAAAGAACGCATTCCGCTTCCTAAGCTTTCGATCAGTTCAGGACCGATTTTAGCTTCAGCTAACATATTGTCCAATTGATTTGATAAAGGTAAACCTGCGTTATGATCTTCTTCTTCATGATCATGTGCACCCATACCTGATAATTCAGGGTAAGCCAATGACCAGTCATATTCTTCATGTGGAATATCGAGACCGAATAATACGAATAAGAGGGCTTCAGTACCAAGACCAGCAATAAGGGCCACAGATGCACCTGGCCAGTGCATGATTTTAAATAAGGCTCCAACGATTACGATAGATGCACCAAAGCAAGATGCCAAGTGTAAGTACTTTTTAAAACCGGTAACTTTAGGTAATTTACTCATAGCTTTTGTTTTTTGTTTAGTTAGTGTTTGTTTTTGTTGTGTTTGTGTGTTGTTTTCTACTAGATTTCGTCTCCTTTCGCGCGACCCAGATAAGTCATTACGTTACGGAAGCCGATGTAGCATTTTGCAGTATCCTGATATTCGTATGTACGGGTGCTGGTTTGTAAGTAGTAACCAACATCTTTCCATGAACCACCACGGATTACTTTACGTTTTAAAACATTTGCGTCTTTTTCCTGAGCTTCATATACATAGTCAGGGTTGAGATCATGGTCAAAGTCATAAGCTGATTCATCGAATGCGTTGCTTGTCCACTCCGCTACGTTACCAGCCATGCAATAGAGACCGTAATCGTTAGGGTTATATGAGTAAATGTATACACTGTGGAAACCACCGTCATCGATATAGGAACCGCGCATTGGTTTAAAGTTTCCTAAGAAACAACCGCGTGCGTTACGGATGTATGGACCACCCCAAGGATATGGAGAGAGGTCGTTACCACCGCGTGCTGCATATTCCCACTCTGATTCAGTTGGTAAACGGAAATCATTCACAATAGTCTGACCGGTACCGATCAGGTAATTGTTCAATAAGTTAGAACGCCAGATACAAAATGCACGGGCCTGTTTCCAGGTCACACCAACAACCGGATAGTCATCATAGGCCGGGTGCCAGAAGTACATGTTTGTCATTGGTTCGTTAAATGAATAAGTAAAATCATGAACCCATGCCAGTGTATCAGGATAAACATTGATCACGTCTTTGATAATAAATACAGAGCGGTCAACGCCTTTACGTTCACGTGGCACATAATTACCCTGACCAACAGAAACCTGGTCATTTACATTATAGCTACCCAGTGTTTTAGGATCTTTTGCAGGATCAATAACCTGTCCGGAAGGAGTACCAGGGCTACCATTCTGACCATCGTTCAGGTGAACGCCATTGATATAGTCCGCTTTTTTGTAGTCGTGGTTCGCATCCTGAATATCAGGGGATTTATTTGGGATGAAACGATTTTGTTTAGACGCAGCTAAACGGATATCGATTCTGTAGTATTCGTAGTTCAGTTTACGGGTATCGATTTCCTTACGGTTGTAGAAACGTTCGCCTTCCGGAAGGTACAATGGCTGAAGATCTGTTCTGTAATCTTCATCATCGCTATCCCATTTGATTTTAGTATCCCAGGTGATGTATTTTTCCTGGAGGTTGTTATCTCCGATATATACCGGCCACTCTGCCAGGAAGTCTTCCTGAGTCATCGAGTAGTCTTCTTCCTGAGAACCATAGGCTAACAGTTTACGGGCAATAGAGTCACGTACCCAATACACAAACTGACGGTACTCGTTATTTGAAATCTCAGAGTCATCGATGTAAAACGCCTGAACGGAAACCATTTTGGATTTGGCCGTGTGTGCCATGGTTACCTCTTCGTCGCTAGGGCCCATGTGATAGCTTCCCATCGGGATGTACAAAGTACCGAACGGATCAGGTTGAAACCATTTTTCACGATCCTGTACACCGATCAATTCACCTGTTTTCTGGGTACATCCTGTAACCACAGCAACAAATGAAGCTAATACAATCAGTTTTTTCATAGGTTTTGTTTTTAACAAATGCCCGGGGCTTTTATACTCCGGGACTTTGGTGCTCTTTCGTTTTTATAATCCCAAACTTTCTGTTTCGTTACAAAATCTGTTATTAACAAGTTATTAACAGATTTTTAGAAAAGTTTGTAAGGGACTTCAACGGCGTTTTTTTAAAAAGGTTACAATTTTTTTTAAAAAGTTAATCTAAAAGCCTTACAGACTGGTGACTTGTTACTTTCGGCGGTTTGCTTGTATTGAAGCAATAGCCTAACATAATTTCGTGGGTACCAGCACTATAACCTTTAATTTTAGATAAGGTTACATCGTATGAGTAACCTACTTTCAGGCTCTTATTTTTGAGGAATTTATATCCGAGCATTGGACATACAGCATCCTGCATACGGTAAGTAGCACCAATCCATAAGGTGTTATTCCACCAGTATGTTAAGTTGATATCTACCTGGGTTGAGGCAGCATCTGATTTAATTTTTACGTTTGGCTCGATACCATGTACCTGGTTCAGTAAGAAACGGTAACCTGCTACTACATAGTAGTGGCGGGCTAAAGCGTATTTTACATTACCACCGGCAGTGATGTCCTGAGCAGCCAAGTGCGTAGAAGATATACCTACATACATTTTGTTTGGAATGGTATAGTATGCGCCAAAACCGAGGTCATAGGTGAGTTTATTAAGATTAGGATTTGTAATTGGACTTCCATTTGCAGCATAATTCGGAATCGAAGGGTCCTGAGTTATATTACCATCCGGAGTAATCCAGTTCCCATTGAACTGCTGTTGCAGAATCCCACCATCGATACCGATACCGAGGTTACCGGCACCTAAACCGCGTTTCAGATAAGAAACTGCTAAACGTGCGAATGTGGTTTTAGAGAACCCGATCTGGTCGTTCATCACGTTCAGACCAATACCGATAGGTAAACGACCGATAGGCATATCAAAACTAAATAAGCCTGTTTTAGGGGCGCCAGGGAAATTAACCCACTGCTGACGGTACAAAACGTTTGCACAGATGGCATCGCTTGTTCCCGCATAACCAGGGTTATAGATCAATTTATTATGCATAAACTGAGTGAATTGCGGATCTTGCTGAGCAAACAAAACGCCAGTAAATGCAGTAAATGCAAGGGTTAATTTGGTAAAAAATTTAGTCATGTTATACCAGTTTTTACGGTTAAAAATACTCTTTTACAAAAGATACTTAGGGTGCTAAGTTAGTTAAAGATTTATAAAATTCAAATTTTTTGAACTTTTTTTTGTTAAAAGGGGATACACCGGATATGGATGGATAATACGTTTGGACGGAATTTGCCTGCGGAATTCAAAGTCCCTTTTTGGGTCTGAACGCTCCACCGAAGTGAACCGTTAATTCTTCCGGATTAGCCGAATACCGGGCAATTCCAAAAATCACCGGGAGATGCCAGGTTTAGCTGAGTTTCTGATAGGTCTGCCACCAGCGATCGGGAATATCGTTATTGGTCGCCAGTTCATAATCTTTGTAGGAGCATGGCAGCAGGGTATGCCGCTCGAATTTAAGCCCTTTATTGGGCGGATATGGAATTTCCATCCACCAGCGGTCGCTTTTCTTGCTTTTGTAGAAATTAATCTCGTATTTGTCATCCTGGAGCATGACGTTGAAACGCAGGTAATCCGGGTTACTGCGCGACGGGAAATCGTGTTTACGGCCATAAAACCCATCGGCAAAACACCAGATCATCTGGGCTGCAAGGTGGGCTGTCTTGCCCTGTTGGTCATAACCGGGATTGATCTCGTAAAGCCCTACCGACGACAATTTATCATTCATGCCGGCATAACGCATCATCTGGCAGGCTTCTTCGCTGTAAAAGCCGTTTGGAGAGGCGTTCGGGTTAGCTGGAGCATCGCTGTGCTTAATCGCACTCATGTCGAATGTAAGCATATCGGCATGCCGCAGTATCGGTTCAGATTCTTCGATATTGTCTCTCACCTGCCCCAGCCTGTAAGTATCGAAATACAGGCGGTTCATCATGGCCAACGCGGAAGGGTCGACCAGGTAGGTTTGATAACCGATATTGCTGTAGTTGAACAGGTAATTCGGCTGGTGTAATATGATGCGTCCGAGGTAAGCATGGTTGTTGACATCGCCTTCGGGATCACCCAGATCGAGGGTAGAATCAATGGCTACGATATTGATGGTTTGTTCCAGTTTCTCGTAGCCCAGGAACTGCGCATAGGTAAGATCCTGGCTGCCCCCCAGAATAAAGGGAACGATGTTGTTACGGATCAGGTAATCGACGGTGGCTTTGAGTGCGAAATAGGTATCGTCTACATCATGTCCCGGGTGAATGTTTCCCAGGTCCACGATACGCGGGGAAAATGTACCTGGAAATAATCTGTAGAAGAACTTTCTGACTTCATCGGGAGCCGAAGCGCAACCCTGATTATCGTCTGCCCGGCGGTCTTCACAAACGCCGAGGATGGCAATATCAATTCCCTGTAAATCGGGAAAAGCATCCTCCTGGCTGTATATATTCACCAGGTTTCCAAACTGATTTTCCGCGTAGGTCTGTCCATCCGAAATGGCTGACATATCGAGGGGTTTGAAAAAATGCTGAATATCGCTCATATACCGGAGATTTGATCGTCTAAAAATAGGTTCAGATCGGGTAAGGCGGGGGTGATTTCAGGAAAACTTATTAACGAGCGGGATTTGAAAAGGCCCTTGCCGGGTAGAACTGCCTTTTGACGTTTCAGGTATGACAGATTCCGTCAACGTGTTTTCCGTTGTGTCTTTCAAATAAAAAACTACATTTGTTACAGTGCATCTTTACGATGTGATTTAAAAACAAAACGATATTCTCTTTGTTATCCATCAAAACAGAACATCCCTATGAAGAAACTTTTTATACTAACCCTAACCCTTTTCGCTATGTCATTTACAACACTAACCTTAACCAAATCGTTACACGATTTCAAGGTTAAAGCCCTTGACGGGACAGATTTTGATCTTTCGTCACTGAAAGGAAAAAAAGTGATGATCGTGAACACCGCTTCGGAATGTGGCTATACTCCGCAGTACAAGGATCTGGAAGCGCTTTATGAGAAATACAAAGACAAAAATTTCGTGATCCTCGGTTTCCCCTGCAACGACTTTGGAGGCCAGGAACCCGGCAGCAGCAAAGACATTCAGACTTTCTGCACAAAAAATTACGGGGTTACTTTTCCGATGATGGAAAAAGTAAGTATTGTAAATAATCCGGCGCCAATTTATAAATGGCTTACCACGAAGGCTGAAAACGGCGTACTGGATGCTACCGTTAAATGGAACTTCAATAAATTCCTGGTCGACGAGAATGGTCACCTGGTGAAGTACTGCCCGAGCGGCACACTGCCGATGAGCGACGAAATTGTAAAATGGATTGAAGGTAAATAATTTTCAACGACTCCACGGAAAGGCTCCTTGAGGAGCCTTTTTTAATTTCCGGTTTTCGTAATTTTTTTACCCCGCGTGCCTTTGAGCCGGTCGCGATAGGTTTGCCTTTCTTCGAGCGGAACAAACGATGCTGATTTTGTGAGATTGGTGTCTATTGCCAAAGTGGCTCCCAGCATAGGCCGAATGGAATCGTATAATACCGGTATAATATGAACTTTGTCGGGAATATGCCGGTATGAAAATTTATACAGCATGGCACATTGAAACGGATCGGTAGCCAGGGCAAATGTTTTCATGCCTTTTTCGCGGGCGAGTTTATGGCCATAAAACAAATTCTCGGTGCTGTGCTCAGCCACCGTATCTATCAGGATATGTTCGGCGGGCACACCCAGTTGCATGGCCAACAGAGCCATAGATCTGCCCTCTACCCAGGGGGTATATACTGCGTTTCCGCTGTAGAGAATATTTTTGACGAGGCCTTTTTTATAGAGAAACACACTCCAGAGGATCCGGGTTTTGAGCAGTGTATCGCACTGCCCGTGATACAGAGGCAAACCCGGAACAATAGCCACATCTATCGGCTGGGCGTTTCTTGCCATTGCATAACGCTTTGTAGCCGATGGTCCCAAAAAATAACAGGAGCAAAACAACCACAGGCAAATACCCGCTAAAAGAAAATACCTTATCATGCTTTGGGAACTGATTTTGTTTTGAACACAAAATTATATTGTATTCCTGCACTAAAAATAAACACGGGCGAAAACTTTGTGTAGCGGATATCAATCTGTTTGGAATACGGCATAATAACCTGGGCCTGGAGCACGGCATAAATATTTCTGACACCAACCTTGTTGGTAATGCATGGTTCAAAAATAAACATGGATTTATTGGTATACTCCCTGTTAACCTTATAAACATTGGTCTTTACAAGGGCTGTGCTATCGGCATCGATTTCGTGATACACAAATTTTTTGAAGTCGTTGTAGGAGGCCCGCAGCGAAAAAATAAATGCATAATTGATTTTATACATATCGATTTTCGAGAAAAAACCGAATGCGGGTTGTGCATAGTATTTATTGTAAAGTCCGATGGTTTCGTAATTGTAATTACCATGTTTAAACCAGTTGACAGCCGGTGAACTGAGGTAAGAAATATTATTGGTACGGCCTGCACCTGCCTGCAGTTCCCAGCGCCACTTCATGTTGTTGTTGTAACCGTATGTACCAAGTCCGCCTTCATAAGTAGCAATACCTGCACCATAATCGATGTTGGTTCTGAGAGCCAGGTGTTTTACGGGATTGTGTGCCAGCTGAAGTTCAACCTGGCTACTCCCGACATACGCATTGGCCTGCACCTGTTTCTTGTCATCAAACAACAGAATATCCTGGCTTGTGGGCACATACACAGAGCGCACGGCACAACTGCTTAGCAGGAGTATGCCCATGCATATAAAACCGATTTTCCGGAGAGGATAAAGCATAAGGTGTTGAGTTCGAATATAAATAAAAAACCCCGACCATGAAGTCGGGGTTTTGTTATCTGTTACCAGAAGGGGGTATTACATCATACCGTCCATACCGCCTGGCATTCCGGCAGGCATAGCTGGTTTTTCTTCTTTTTTCTCAGCCAGTACGCAGTCTGTTGTGAGGAGCATACCTGCTACAGAAGCAGCGTTTTCGAGTGCTACACGGCTTACTTTAGTCGGGTCAATTACACCGGCTTTCAGGAGGTTTTCATAGTTCTCTGTGCGGGCATTGAAACCGAAGTCATCTTTTCCTTCTTTTACTTTCTGAACCACGATAGAACCTTCGATTCCGCTGTTGGCGCAGATCTGACGAAGCGGTTCTTCGATCGCACGTTTCACGATCTGGATACCGGTTGTTTCATCTTCGTTCGATCCTTTTAATTTTTCGAGAGAAGCGATGGCGCGGATATATGCTACACCACCACCCGGTACAATACCTTCTTCAACAGCAGCGCGCGTTGCTGCCAGGGCATCATCTACACGGTCTTTTTTCTCTTTCATTTCAACTTCGGTAGCAGCACCAACATAAAGTACAGCTACACCACCGGCTAATTTAGCCAGACGTTCCTGTAATTTTTCTTTATCGTAGTCAGATGTGGTTGTTTCGATCTGAGCTTTGATCTGGTTTACGCGGGCTGTGATATCGGCTTTTTTACCGGCACCGTTTACGATGGTTGTATTGTCTTTGTCGATGGTAATTTTTTCGGCTTTACCTAACATGCTCAGGTCAGCGTTTTCGAGTTTGAAACCGCGTTCTTCGCTGATGAATGTTCCACCGGTTAAGATTGCGATATCTTCGAGCATGGCTTTACGGCGATCACCGAAACCTGGTGCTTTTACAGCCGCGATTTTGAGGTTGGCACGTAAGCGGTTTACCACGAGTGTCTGTAATGCTTCACCATCCAGGTCTTCAGCAATAATGAGGAGTGGTTTTCCGGTTTGTACAGCTTTTTCGAGGATCGGCAGTAATTCTTTCATACCGCTGATTTTTTTCTCGTAAATGAGTACATACGGGCTTTCGAGAACAGCTTCCATTTTATCCACATTCGTTACGAAGTATGGAGAAATGTAACCACGATCGAATTCCATACCTTCCACAACTTCTACAGTTGTATCGGTACCTTTTGCTTCTTCTACAGTAATAACACCTTCTTTTTTCACTTTGCCCATGGCTTCAGCGATCAGTTTACCGATGGTGTTATCGTTGTTTGCAGAGATTGTAGCAACCTGTTCAATTTTTTTGTTATCGTTACCTACAGAGGTCGATTGTTTCTGAAGGTTTTCAACCACAGCTGTAACAGCTTTGTCGATACCGCGTTTCAGATCCATTGGGTTAGCGCCTGCAGCTACGTTTTTTAAACCAGCCGTTACGATAGCCTGTGCCAATACGGTAGCAGTTGTAGTTCCGTCGCCGGCAATATCAGCCGTTTTGGAAGCTACTTCTTTTAATAACTGGGCGCCCATATTTTCAACCGGGTGCGACAGTTCAATTTCTTTGGCTACAGTAACACCGTCTTTGGTGATTGCAGGAGAACCAAATTTTTTATCAATAATAACGTTACGGCCTTTAGGACCTAAGGTTACTTTTACTGCATTTGCCAATGCATCAACGCCACGTTTTAAGGCGTCGCGGGCTTCGAGGTTAAAGGAGATATCTTTTGCCATTTTTCTAAAATTTTAATTGTTCTTGTTTAATTTTTCCTGTTTGAAATTCATCTGGAATCAGATGATCGCGTAAATATCGCTTTCGCGCATAATGAGGTATTCTTTACCATCAATCTGGATTTCGGTGCCGGCGTATTTGCCGTAAAGCACTGTATCGCCTGCTTTCACAGTGATAGGCTCATCTTTTTTACCGTTTCCTGTAGCAACCACTTTGCCACGCATTGGTTTTTCTTTAGCAGTATCCGGAATGATGATTCCCCCTGCGGTTTTTGTCTCTGCCTCGGCTGGTTCTACCAGCACTCTGTCGGCCAATGGTTTTACGTTAATCTTTGCCATATTGATATGATGTTTAGTTTTTTTTGACGTGCAAATGTAGTCGAAAAACATGCCAAGGCGAGAAAATACTGTGGATTGTGAATTTTTTACCGGCCTGTCAGCCTTAAAATGCCAAGTTGTCAGAAAAACCGACTGCATTTTATTTTACCTGGCAATCATAATCGCCGGCACCCGCAACGATGGCATCCCCATAATGCTGGCAGTCTTTACCGGCCCGGTACCCGCTTTTGTGACTGATGGTTTTGATGTACGTACCATTCACAGCCGATTTTGTGACCACACAGGTACAGGTCCAGTCTTTTTTATGGCATGAGGCCAGTGTTATGGCCAGTAGCAGAGCTAATCCATGAAATACAGCATGAATTTTCATATTTCCAAAGCTAATTAAATTTGCATGCAGCTTTTGACTTTATTAACAATCACCTGGCCCAATTCGATACAGAAAGCGTAACTTTGTGCTCCATTTTCGTTATTTTTAAGTATATGAAAACAGTTTCTTACGTACTATTTATTGTCCTTTTCGCCGGACTATCAGGTTATTCGCAAAATACCGTTGATGCCCAGGGAAAGAAGCAGGGCTATTGGAAAAAAACAGACGAAAAAACGAGTAAGCTCCAGTATGAAGGGTTATTCAAGGATGACAAGCCCCAGGGTCTTTTCAAATATTATTATCCGAACGACAGCCTTCGTGCAAAAATGTTCTTTGTGAAAGACGGTAAAATATCGTACGCTACGCTATACCACCCCAGTACCGCCAAGAAAATGGCTTATGGTAAATATGTAGGTGAGGTAAAAGACAGTGTGTGGACTTATTATGATGAATCGGGAACGCTGATCTCGAGGGATAAATATGTGATGGGAAAAAAAGATGGCACCTGCTATGTGTATTATCCTGATGGCGTGGTGAGTGAAGAGCGTAATTACAAGCTGGACGTACAACACGGTGCATTTAAGCAATACTATAACAACAAAGCCCTGAAAGGCGAAGGCAATTATGTGAACGGGCAGATGGAAGGCAAGAACGCTTATTATTATCCAAACGGCACGGCTGCGGCTTCGGGTTACTACAAGGGCGGCACCAAAAACGGTCCCTGGATTTATAAAGACAAAGACGGAAAAATCACAAAGAAAGAATTGTATAAATACGGTGCGGAAGCCAGTGCTAAAGAAACAGAAGAGTTTTTCAGCAAAACAAAATTAGAACCGGACTCTAAAAAACCCGGGACAGATACAAACAACAAACCAAAAACAGACGGCAAAAAAACCGTCTCTCCCAAAAAATGAGCAAGCACGGAAAAGTATTGGTAGCGATGAGCGGTGGAATTGACAGCTCAGTGGCGGCCATGATGTTACATGAACAAGGATATGAGGTGATCGGAATCACCATGAAAACATGGGACTACGAAAGCAGTGGCAGCTCGAAGAAGGAAACCGGTTGTTGCAGCCTCGACAGTATTAATGATGCACGTGCCATGGCCGTAGGCTTCGGGTTCCCGCATTATATACTTGACATCCGCGGCGAGTTCGGCGAACACATTATCAATAATTTCGTAGAAGAATATCTGGCCGGACGCACTCCCAATCCCTGCGTATTGTGCAATACACATATTAAATGGGATGCCCTTTTGAAACGTGCCGATATGCTCGATTGCGAATTCATTGCAACCGGACACTATGCCCGGATCCGCGAAGAAAACAACAGGCATGTTGTGTATAAAGGTGTTGATCAGAACAAAGATCAGACTTATGTATTGTGGGGTCTTTCGCAGGAAAGCCTGAAACGTACCATGTTCCCGCTGGGTGGCTATACAAAACCCGAAATTAAACAAATGGCCCGTGAAGCCGGCTTTGAAGACCTGGCCAATAAAAGCGAGAGCTACGATATATGTTTTGTTCCGGATAATGACTACCGCGCCTTTTTGAAACACCGCATGCCTGAACTGGAAGCGAAGGTAGAAGGCGGCGATTATGTATTCAAAGGAAAAAAAGTGGGCACGCACCGTGGTTATCCTTTCTACACCATTGGCCAACGCAAAGGTCTTGATATTGCCATGGGTGAACCTGTGTTTGTGAAAGAGATTATTCCGGAAACAAACACCGTGGTGCTTGGCGACCTGGAAGATCTGAAAGAAAGCCAGATCATGGTACGCGACTATAACCTGATCAAATACGAAACGCTTCCGCACGATTATACAGCGCTGACAAAAATCCGGTACAAAGATGCTGGCCGCATGAGTACACTGAATCATGAAGGTGATAAACTCAGCATCTTATTTCATGAGCCTGCTACCGGTATTGCTCCCGGACAAAGCGCCGTGATTTATGAAGGTGATGACCTGGTGGGCGGAGGATTTATTGACCGTAAGCCTGTGTTGTTTCAATAACGATCAAGTAAAGACGTATGAAAAAAATTTATTATCTATCGACCTGCGATACCTGCAAACGTATTATTGACGAACTGGGATTAAAGTCCAAAGGCTTTATATTCCAGGATATAAAAACCGAAAAGATCACTGCGGCACAGCTGGAAGAGATGAAAGCTCTTTCAGGTTCATACGAAAGCCTTTTCAGCCGCGTGGCGCTGAAATATAAAACACTGGATCCAAAACCGACAACCGAAGCTGAATACAAAAAACTGATCCTGGGCGAATATACCTTTTTGAAACGCCCGGTGATTCTGATCGGGAAATCTGTGTTCGTAGGAAATTCCAAATCCAATATTGAGGCTGCCAAAAATGCTTTGTAAGATGCGCTTCTTCTCCCTGTTTTGTTTTTGCCTGTGGGCCTGTATGCTAAATACCGGCTGTCAATCAGGCGACACTGCCAAACAGGAGGGTGCACTTTTTGATTCACTTGCCACACCGAAAAAGTATTTCACTGTTCTGGTTCATGAAGGCGGAAAGACAAGCGGCTTTGAGTTTTCTCAGGATGCCTGGGTAGATTCGGCACACTTTCAGAATTTCCTCAATATATATTATGGCAAACCGGCCGCGTTCGATACGGTTTATACGGATGATGTAACGGGCGACGGCATAGCAGACAGCATTCATTTTCATGTAGCTAAAGTAGACGGCGACTACACTGCCTGGTCGGGTATACGCAGCAAAGGAAAAACTGTGTTTGGAGATACCATTATGCTGGACCGCGATTTTGAAGCCATGTATTTTGGAGTCGACAGCATTCCAAAGACCATTGAGCCGTATATGTCGCTGTATATCTGCTATACGCTTAAAGACTTTGTGCAGGACTGGAAACCGGCAGACATGAGCATGGAAGATATACGCGCTTTCTTTTTCAACTTCCTTGATAATAAAGCGGACACGTTATACTGGAGAGAAGATTTGAAACGATACAAAGGAAAGCTTGTAGGAAATATATCGTTTATGGATGGGGATAGCTATATATGGGATGAGCGCAAACAGGCGTTCCTCTTGTTTTACAGTCCTTAGTTACCTTAACGTAAAATTCACCGGCATATAGAAAATACTCTTTTTTGATTTTCCATCGCTTGTTTTCAAAGGAGGAAGGGTGATTATCTCTGTTAATTTAATAACAATGTCAGCAAATTCTTTCAATGGGGTCCTGATTACTTCCCTATTATAAATAGTACCATCTTCATTTACAAAAACCTTAAGAATGACCTTACCTTGAATTCCTGCTTCTTTTGCCGATT
Organism: Bacteroidota bacterium; assembly: GCA_018267825.1. Taxonomy (GTDB): domain Bacteria; phylum Bacteroidota; class Bacteroidia; order B-17B0; family Aurantibacillaceae; genus JAFDXR01. The sequence goes on from JAFDXR010000003.1 coordinate 38,817, forward strand.
GAGGGTATTTGATATTTTTAAAGCATGCAAGCATAGTAGAAAAATATAGCGCTGTATCGTATGTTGCCCCCGGAAAAGAATAATAAGCCGTATCCTTGCCATCATTTTCGTATGACAAATCCGCTTTCCCACTTTTTAGATACCGGAAATATCTTTGCCTAGATTCGTATTTATATTTCCAGAAAACTATCTTGTAATAATAATCAGCAGGCGTTGCCTGTTTATAGTTTTGCGTGACATAAAACGTATCCCGGGTTTGACAATTTTCCACATATAACGCTTTACACATAGTATCTCCAGCTACATTCCCTGAAATAAAATCTTCACATGCTTCGCTGCCTCTTCCCATAGCTACCCTACATAAACCCCGATTGCGGAATGTATTTATGAATGTAACATATTTCATGGATTCGGTATACAAAGAATCTGCCTTAGAATATTCCATTTTCTTATGAGATTCAACAGCCAGATTAAAAAGCTTTTCTGCCTGTTTAACATTCTGCGAAAAGAGTACGACCGGCAAGCAAAGTAAACTCAATAACATGAAAACAAGTCCGTATAAAACCTTCTGCCTCATTTATAACATGTTCAAAAAAGCATCAATCTTATTATTATTATCGTAATCCGCCACCAAGGTGCTCCGAACCTCCTGAATTTCATTACTTACAGGCTGTGGCATAAATTTTTCGATAGCGTTTACAAATTCTCGCGGACTGTTTGCGGTAACACATGCTTTATGCAAGCTGGTTCCAGCGAGCATGGCATCGTTGGCAACCACATAACGACCACGATACAGGGCATTTAATAATTTCAATTTGAGTCCGGTAGCCTGTTGTGTATAAAGGCAATGAATCTGCGCATTGGCAATCAGTTCATTCATTTCCTGCGGTGAGCAATTTTCTTTCAGTTCGATATGTTTGTGCTGCGCTATCTGCTCTTTCAGGAATGGTGGTGGGTTCAGGCCAGCAATAATAACACGGTAATTTATTTTACTGAATACGTTGTCGATCAGCCATTCGGCTGCTATGTAATTTTCGGATACTCCCAGATTTCCATGATACAGAATAAAATCGGATTGCCCGGGTTTGATCTCTACCGTATCAAACTCATGAAAGCAGGGTATGAGGGTATTTTTTTTGGATGGATATAGGCTTTGAAAGCGCTGTTGATCATTTGTAGAAACGGTGGCAAGAGCATCAGCATGTTTCACTACGGCTTCGTAACGTTCCAGTTTTCGGGCCTCCATACGCAGGTACAAACGTTTCACGAAACTCTTCTCCCCCATTGCCAGGTGGCGGTAATACTCATGTTCGATATTTACCTCGCGGTATATTTTCAGGCGGTCTTTGAATCGTGGATCAGCCAGCACATAGCAGGTATGTAATACTTCACAAACAATCGGGTAATCGTTTTGCAGAAGGTTTTGTATGAGCTCTTCCGAATACCGTGTTTTGACATTATAAGGCCATGGCGATAAAAGAGCCGCCAAGCCCGTTCTGCGTTTGTAATAAAACACTTTTTCGCAGAGCTCTTCCAGTTCAGGGGCGGGTTTACGGCCACCATACTCAAAACAATGCAGGTATACCTTGATGCCCTTTTTGTGCAGCCAGCGCACTTTATGAAATACATCCATGGCCCCGCCGTAATTGGCAGGGTAAGGAATATCGAAACAGATTATGTTGAGGGCTTTGATCAATGCTATACTGACGCTGAAAATATACATTTATTGCCAGCTTCACAAGCATTTTGCACCTTGTTAGGCATAAGCGCAAAATAGGATCAAAGGATTAATTGAAAGCTATTGACCTCGATGATCATCTCCGTTTGATCACTTTACCTGACATACTGTAAAATCATTATTAAATTTCTCACAGCTTTTAGTTGCAGATTTCTTTGACACGGCATGAATTTGTTGAATATTTGCCTGTGACATATTTCCTTTTGGAGGATTGCTATATGTTGAAATACATGTGCACGTATATTTTTTACAGCACGTGAAAAAAATTAAAATCAGAAAAAAAAGGAATGGTTTCATGTATTGCTTATTGTTTTAGTCGCAGCAGCTTCTTTCATCTAGAGCCAGCAAATCTATTCAAATTCCCATCTCCAAAATACTCTCTTTGTCGAATACTATTTAAGCTTTTGTATTATAAGCTGTTTCGTATAGTAAATACTCAAGTAAGTTCGATTTAGAATTGAATTAATTGTTTATTCCTTTAAATTTGACCGATTATTTAATGGTATTTAGCTCACTCATATTCCTGTTTATTTTTCTACCATGCACACTTATTATCCATTGGATACTCCCGGCACGATTTCGTAACTTCTTCCTATTACTTGCGAGCATTCTTTTTTATTTCTGGGGAGAAAAATCCCTCACGCTGATTATTATTATTTCGATTGCTATCAATTACCTGGGAGGGATACTCATCGGGAAATACAAACTTGATCAGCCCACTATTTCCAAATGGATTTTGGGAAGTTTTATTGCCCTAAATCTGTCCGTTCTTGTTTATTTCAAATACGCTCATTTTATTATTGAAAACCTGCAGCGGATTGGCCTTTTCATTAACTGTGAGAATCCAAGATTGCATCTTCCAATAGGCATTTCATTTTATACGTTTCACATTATTTCTTATCTCATTGATGTATACCGTCGAGATGCTGAGCCCCAGAAAAAGCCTGCTGATCTGGGTCTTTACATTTTTCTTTTCCCACAGCTCGTAGCTGGCCCCATTATCCGCTATAAGAATATTTCACAAAAAATTGCCTCCCGTTTTATTTCAGGTGAAAATTTCACACAAGGGGCCATACGATTTATCCGGGGTTTAGGTAAAAAAGTCATTATCGCAAATACCATGGCTGTTATATGCGACAAAGTATTTGACATTACTTCAGGTAACATGCCCGCTGGGGTTGCCTGGATTGGATTAATTGCATACACCTTCCAGATTTATTTCGATTTTTCAGGTTATTCTGATATGGCTCTGGGCTTAGGGAAAATGCTGGGGTTCAATTTTCCGGAAAATTTCAATCATCCTTACATCTCCCGGTCTATCCAGGAATTCTGGCAGAGGTGGCACATTTCCTTATCTACCTGGTTCAGAGACTACCTGTACATTCCATTAGGCGGCAATAGAAAAGGACCACTCGTTACTTACCGCAACCTGTTCATTGTTTTCTTTATAACAGGTTTGTGGCATGGGGCTAGTTGGAATTTTATTGTATGGGGACTATTTCATGGCACATTTCTTATTCTGGAACGAATTGTTTTAAAGAATCTTTTGTCCAGACTTCCTGCCCTCATTCAACACGCTTACACTCTTCTTATTGTGATTGTGGGTTGGGCCTTCTTCAGGGCATGGAATCTAAAGTACTCTATCAAATATCTGAAATCCATGTTTGGATTTCAGCATTCGACCGACTACAGCGCCTTGCTACAGATCAGTGCCTATAGCATTTTTATTTTCATCATTGCTATTATATTCTCCACCAATATTCGCCCTACTTTAAATAATTACCTCGGGAAACTCACATCTCAAAAACCTCTATTAAACAGAGGCACACACATACTCGTGTATTCATCTTATATTTTGCTGTTTTTAATTTGTGTGATGGAGTTAGCTCATAACAGCTACAATCCATTTATATATTATAGGTTTTAATCCTCATGAGCAAACGTCAGATAAATATATACTACACCGCAACGTCTGTTTTTTTTGTTGCCGTGCTATTGGTTCCATTCGTCTATACAGTGTTGGGAATCAAACAAGACAGCATCACCAATGAAAAAAGGGCCATGGCTGAACGTCCACGTTTAGATATAAATTGCCTGGATTGTTTCCCTCAACCATTTGAAACATATTACAACGAGCACTTTTGTTTTCGTGACCAATTGATACAACTGGATGCCAAAATCAAATATCACTTATTCAATACATCACCAGTACCTGATAAGGTAGCGATCGGCAGTGAAGGCTGGCTGTATCTGACTGGCAGATTTTATGAAGTGGATCAGGATATTACCCGAGAGAATAGATTCAATGAGGGGGCTCTCCTTGCTACTATATCAACCTGGGAAGCCCGTAAAAAAGAGCTGAACGAGCGACATATCTCCTATTATCACACTGTGTGGCCCGACAAGCATTACATTTATCCTGAGTACTTACCTCCAGGGATGAAACTGGCTCAGTCAACACTTCCAGCCAGATGTGACCAAACGATCGAGTATCTCCGGGATAAAAAATCCGTTATTCATGTAATTGATGTGAGGCCTGAACTTCTTATAGAAAAAAACAAACAGCAACTTTATTACAAAAATGATTCGCATTGGAACACTGCCGGTGCATTCATCGCTTACACAAAATTAATGGAACAGATAAAAACTGATTTCCCCGATATTAAATCCCTGACTAAAAACGATTTCAATATTCATTCAGAAATCAGAAACGGAGGAGACTTGTCTAATATGATCAATATTCCACTCACAGATGTAGAGCCAATATATACGCCAAAGGTTGACACGTTTCATACCGAAACTCTTCCGGTTGACAATTTCCCAAAGAAAACAGAGATCTACAAAACAACAAACCCTATCAATAAGCTGCGTGTGCTTATTTACAGAGACTCTTTTACAACAGCCCTCCTTCCGTTTTTGAAGAAAACATTTGGTGAAATTTACCTGATATGGGATACTCCTTACGATGTAAAGATGGTTGATACGATAAAACCCGACATCGTGATAGAAAGCTATGCGACTCGGTACTTCCGCTAATTACTCAAACACAAAACCATTCGATATAATACCCGCCGTAAACGAAGTGACCAAAGAACCATTGGTCTTATAAATCATGATCTTTGATTTCTGCACGTAATCAATGGCGTCGCTGACATAAATATTGCCATCGGCAGGATTGATCCCCAGCCCATAGAATACAGAAGACCCCTGGGTAATTAAAGGAGCTGAAGGCAGCGAAGTATTCTGAACCGGCAACTGACAAACCCCGTTGTTGAGATAGTACAGTACATCCCTGTTTTTATTGGTACATAAGCGCCATGGCTTTTCTACAGACGAAAAAGGTAAACTCAGTTCGATCTGTAAAGTGAGCGGATCGATACGTAACAGTTTAGGATTTATGCTCACTGTTTGATCACCGCCGGAAAGAATCCAGAGTTTATCGTTTTTATCAAACACCAGCGATGCAGCGCCTTTACCCACCAGAATACTATCGGTGATGGCATTTGTGGTGGCATTGATCACATAGGTATAGTTGGATTTTGTGTTGGTTACAAATACCTTGTTGTATATCATGGCCATCTGCTCCGTTGCGCCGGGACAGGGAATAGAACCGACAATGCTGTTTGCGGAAAGATCAACAACCTGGATACTGTTAGCATACAGATCGCTCACATAGGCTTTATTGTAACTAATAGGCAGCAAATAACGCGGCGAGTTAAAACCGGTGATCGTAGCATTTTTTGCAAAATCAGACGCATTTACTACCACAATCTTACCTGAATGATTTACAACCAGGTAATAATTATCATTCCAGCGCAACATACTCTGGCATACATCGCCTAATGCTGCATTATTATTCTGCTGGGCATATATACCTGTATTCGCAGCATTGGTCCCCGGATCATATAGCGTGATTTCTGCATTGCTGTAGCCATAACCACCTTCATCAACGACCCACACCTTACCTACTCCACTCAGGTCTACAAGGGCCTTTTCAGGTGTTACAGGCTTGTCTTTGACACAAGCCTGCAGCACGAAAACCAGCGTGGACAGAATAAAAACAAACTGCTTATATATTCTTTTTTTCATGAACAGATGATCTTTGTAAGGTGCTTTTGAACAGAGATATTATAAAACCTATTTATTGTTTTGTGAATTTCACTTTCTGTGCATATTTATCGGAAGCCAGTTCAAGGATATATATTCCCGGTGCCAGATCCTCAACACTTAATTGCAGGGTATTTAATCCGGGATTCAGGGAAATAGCTTCGTGGCGGATTTCGGTGCCCACCATATTATGAATGCTCACAAGTGCCTGTGCACTTTCCTTACTCGTGAAACGCACATTCAACAAATCAACAGCCGGGTTCGGGAACATGTTGTAATCGGCAAAAGCGCTATACTCTTCAACACCCACTGTGGACTGAAATGTAAGATCATCGATAGAAAAGAAAGCCGGTGTATTCATACCAAATGAGCCATTGTCGCTGGAACTTAAATGAAAGATCAGGCTATCGGCTGAATCAAGGCTGTCGCAGGAAACCCATTGCCAGTTCTGAACAATGTAATCCTGAGAATTATTGCTGAAACGGTAGTCGGCCAGGTAAAACTCCGCACTGTCAGGCTGCATGACTCCTCCACGGAAAGCACGTACGGTCAGTTTGAACCAATCCGGATCATTACCGCTGGTGCCACCAAATTTTTTGGCAAAGGCATCCCCGTTTTTCATGGACTTGTAAGCGTAGGTTGTATTGGTTACATAAAAGCCTTTTACAGCCATGTATGGATTATTTAATTTGATAATAGCATCCTGCTGTGCCGTTACATATACCGAAGAACCATTATAGCCGGTTTTCGCACGGCAATTATAAAGGTGACTGAAATCCCCATTGGTGCTATCGGCCATGTTTGTATAGGCACTTCCGCCAGACCAATATCCTGAGCTGTAATCGTAGCGGAAAGTAGCCTGGGCATCCTGCCAGTCGTCGCCGTTTGTGTTCTGATAATAGCTTCCGGTGCTGAGTGTAAATGTTTCAAACGTTTCGGTGATCGTTTGGGACTGGGACTGGAGTGCACATGTAATACCGAGTACAAGAGAAAGTCTGGTAAGTGTTTTTTGCATGATTTATTATTTTTTTAGTTTATGATACATGATTGAAAGCCCTATTTCAAAGTTACGCAATGGCATGGGCCTGTTTTCTACCACCTGGTAATTCGTATTGAACACATTATTCAGAGCGAAAAAAGTCTGCAGGCGTATGGTACTGAAGCTAAAACCATAAGACAGCCTGAGATTCCCGACAGAGTATGGATTGAGCCAGGAAGAATTATCAGTAGCCGTGAAACGATACCCTGTATAGTTTTGTGTATACATCAATGCCATATCTTTCAGGGTAATCAGCAAGCCGCCCTGGATACTGTAACGTGGCGTATATATAAGCTGGCGGCCTTTCGAGTTGTCGTTTTCGCTGAGCGACTGTTCGTTTGTTGAGAGCACATACGCAGTGGACCCAAACCATTTAACCGAAAAATCAGAATCGCCATACTTTGCGTAAAAATTCGTTTCTGTTCCTCTGCTGTGAACTTTTGTTATGTTGCGTGGACTCCACACATTATTTGCCTGCGGCAACCATATAATCCAGTTGCTTGTATAGCGATCAAAGAAAGTTCCTTCGGCATAAAGCTCCAGGTGTTTATACGTTTTATGAAAGACTATTCCTCCCTCGTATCCCAGGGCTTCTTCCGGTTTCAGGTCCGGATTTCCACCAGGGCTCCAGTAAAGATCATTTAACGTAGGCTGCCTGAATGATTTGGCTGCATTCACTTTGAGGGAAATACTTTTGCATAACACGTAAGTCGTACCGATATTTCCTGTGAGTGGCACTTTATACTGTTGCGAAAACTCCTGGCGTATACTCAGGCTGGTCTGCAGTTTCTGATCGGAGGTCGACCATTTGTAAGACAGGAAAAATGCCAGTTTCTGATACCTCTTATCTCCTGCATAACTTTCAGTATTGGCGCGGTAAAGGGTGTAATTAGCGCCTGCCTGAAACACATGCCGGTGCAGGCGCCATGTATTTTCACTTTCTGCGATCACGGAAGACGAATTGCTTTTTGAATAAATGAATGCAAGGCTGTCGTTATAATTCAATACATCGGAAAGGTAAGCTGCACGAATAACAGATGTGTAACGTTGCTTTATATACAGCCATTCGGCATTCAGTTTCAGGTTTCTATCCGTTTGCGACTGCTTGCTTATTCCGGCAGTATAGGAGGGCAGATTGCGATATGTATCGTTATACCAGGCACGGATACTCAGCTTATGACGTTGTCCGGCGAGGAAACTCAACTCCTGCATCAGGCCTTTACATGTATAGTCGGCATGACTTATTCGTTTATTGGGTGATTCTTTATCGCTGGTATCCTTATAATTATAGTTATTCTCAGAGCTTATATAATACACCTTTGTTGACGACACAAAACGTTTGTAGCTGAGATGAATGGCGGTGTTCAGTTTGCGCGTATCAAAGCTGCCGAATGATGATGTCAGTTTGGTACTAATGCCTTTGTCGAACACAGGTTTATTATCCAGGTGCACCGTCCCGCTCATCGCTCCGCTCCCCCATAAGGCACTGGAACCGCCAAATTCGAGAGAGATGTTATCAAAGAGAATGGAATTGATCAGGCTCAGATCGTTTTGTCCAAGCATATTGTTCTGAATATTAATACCGTTCCAGGTGACTGCCGTCTGATTGGCATTACCGCCACGAAAACTCATGGTTGCAATATTGCCCCCGCCATAGGATTTAATATGCATGGAAGATTGCGATGCTAACAGATCAGCCAGGGACGAAGACTGATACAGGGCCTGTGTGGCACTATCGAAACGCTGTACTTTTTTTCCGGCACCAAAAAGTTGTTCCCTGCCAGAGCTGACAGTAACCTCTTTCAGTTGATGAGATGCTGTATCGGACTGCGCCTGGAGGTTATGATGCACACACACACACACAAGCATAAGCCCAAAGGCTTTACGGAATGTGGATATGTAATAACGTCGCTGCATAGTCTTGCTTTTGTGGAGCAGACGGGAAAACAGCATGCATACTAACAGGTAAAATATCTGTTAATTGCCGGCCTTTGCTTCCCCGAAGGCTACAACTATTACAACTGGCAGGTCTTCTGACTTATCCTGAGTTTTTGAAGCCTTCCCCTTTTCTAAAGAGTGGCCATAGAATTTCAAAAACACTCCTGCCAGGCAGGAACAGACTCACAGCAGCGGGCACTGTTCGCGAATTACACGCGATTCCCTTTTAATTTCCGGAAGCATTTTATAGTCTCCTGAAAACCAAATTGCAGGACAAATGTATAAAATAATTATGAATAGCAAATGATCTTTCTGAAAGATGGATCAACCGATCATTTATAGAGGCATGCGGAAATTACTCTTCGTAGTAGTCAATGATCAGTCCATCGGCAGGGCTCAGCTGGATAATGCGTTTTTCGTCGCCGAAATTAAGCAGTACCGAATCATTCAGGTAATGCTCGCCATCCCTGGTGAGATCAACACTCTCCAGCACCTTGCCCGGAATATCAGTCCACATCTGGGTTTTGGATGCATCTACCGGAATGATACGGATCTTATTCCCGAAGTTCTTTTCGAGTTCAGCCTGTTCATCAGCAAGACTGAAATTATTAAACACAGCGATTCCTTCATTCTCTTCATTACAGGAGATCACAACGTGCGAACCGTCAGTGAATTTCAATTCAAAGTTATCGATCAGTTCTACAGCATCGTTCGGGTTAATCCGGTTTACCCAGAAATAACAGACAATACCACTGATGACTTTCCCCTCTGCTGCCAGGAGTATGGCAAGCATTTCAGGAGAAAAATGTTTTGCAGATGTTTCCATAGTATGTATCTCAGGCAATAGATAACCATTGTTTGGCGGCACCACCCATGATGGTGCGTTTTTCCGAATCCAGCAGCGGCGCTGACCTTACCAGTTCACCGGGCACAGCCTCTCCGAGCGGAAAAGGATAATCGGATCCCTGGAGCACTTTGTCGGCACCAACCAGGTCGATTACATATTGCAACATTTTATGATCACATACATGCGAGTCGACCCAGAATTTTCCGAGGTATGTTTTCGGATTGTTTTTATTATCGATAGCCACCAGGTCCGGACGGCATTCCCAGCCATGTTCAATACGCCCGATGGTAGGCAGGAAAGAGCCACCCCCATGAGCGAAACATACTTTCAGGTTTGGAAATTTATCGAACACACCACCGAAAATCATGCTGCAGATGGAACGACTTATTTCAGCAGGCATCCCAACCAGCCACGGAAGCCAGTACTTAGCCATGTGTTCCTGTCCCATCATTTGCCACGGATGCACCAGTATGGCAGCGTTCAGTTGTTCGCAGGCAGCCCAGAAAGGATCGAACTGCGGCTCACCAAGATTGATGTTATTCACATTACTGCCTATCTGTACACCTTTATAGCCAATGGCCATGCAACGCTCCAGTTCTTTTACAGCCATAGGCACATCCTGCATGGGTACAGTAGCCAGTCCTATAAATTTATCGGGATAATTCGCCACAGTCTGTGCGATATCATCGTTCAGAAACTTAGATACTTCCAGGCAATCGGCCGGTTTGGCCCAGTAACTGAACATTACCGGAATGGTACAGATCACCTGCATATCAGCCTGGTGTTCGGCCATTTCACGGATACGAACTTCCGCATCCCAGCAATTTTCTACAATCTCGCGAAAGCGTTTATCGCCCTGCATCATCCAGGCTCTGCCGGGTTGATGGTGATCCAGTTTTATAAATTCGCCATAACCGAATTTCGCCGAAAAATCCGGGATGTGTTTTGGAATAATGTGTGTGTGTGTATCGATAGTGAACATGACACGAAGTTACACATTCCGCTTTGCTGTTGAAAGTTTTTATTCAAGCAGCAGCAATCCTAGCCCTCTCCTTTCTTTACGGATAATCTCAGGTTGATGAGTTTATTGAGCAGGTCGAACCAGATTGGTGCGCCAAACGATACGGCAATACCCGTAAATATCCAGCCGATCAGCGATGTTAATCCTACACGCCCCCAGAAAATACCAAGTACGGCGGTATAGTAATGGATATTGGGAGGGCTGAGTGGTTCCAGCATTTTATGTTCATCGGGCGACACAGGCCAGCCTATAGGCAAAGCCAGCATATGCAGTTTGCTGTACCCGGCTTTTATTTTCTCCACCTCCATGCTGAATGTTGTATCACGGCGTGTATGCGGCGGATCTTTATCCGACGAATAACCTTCGGCGGCATTTACAACCGCTTCACGCAGCACGGTGTTTTCCCACAGACTTTTTGAAACGTTTACGGTATCAACGTTCATGAGAATGGCAAATACAAATCCGATGACAAAAAGTTTTCGCTTGGTCTTGCGTTTGTACCAACCACTGACACGGTCCATGTATGTATTGTACCAGCCTTCGATATTGGCTTTCAGTTTTTCATAATCACCGCTGGCATCGTTAATAAACGATTGAAACAATGTTTTGCATTCGCTGGGAGCCATCTCCGCCACGCCGGCCGCAAACACCTGCATCGGGCTTAGCGTTTCGGTCGATGCCGGTGCTGCAGGATCATCTGTTTTTTTGATGGTTTGCTGACACATGACGTCGACAAGTGTTTTGGCAAACATGGCTGAACTGATATAAGCAGGTAGCTTCTTCTCCGATTTTTTCAGGGAGTCGATCAGGGGATGTTTGTATAACAAATTGGTCCAGTCTTTATTGGTTGGATCTTTCAACGCAGTTGCGATGGCGTCTTTGAGCTGACGGCCCCGATGGTCGAGTGCCGAAACAATTACTTCATTAATACCCGACACCATGATACTCATGAGCAGGAATACAAATACAAGTCCGATACCGACTTCGATAAACTGGGAGTTTAGCATAAATTTCGTTTGGGTTAGGAGTTTATTTCAGATTTGTTTTGGCAAATCCGGATGTCATATATACATAAGACATCAAAACAAAATAAAGTCAAATACTTTATATATCCAACAGTAAAAACCGTTATTCAGAAAAAACAGGAAGAAGAAGGTGCTTCTAATCGCCTTCCGTTACAGCAATGTCTTTATTGAGGTGCTCCTTGTTCCGCACCGATACCGAGAGTCCGCCCTTAACCAGATATGGTGCGGCAATAGTATAATCGTAGCCCATGGCATAGAGGTAATAATTTCCTTTATAGAAATTATCGATCACATAATTTCCTTCGGAGTCGGATTTTACATAGGTATCATATTTTGTATAATCATCCCCGGGAAATTCGGTTGCATTGAACTTGATATAGATATAAGCATTCGGGATTGGTAAAGAGTGGTGCAACACTCTGCCCTTAACAGAAGCTTTGCCTCCCATCTGGTTTTTACGGCAGGAACCGAAAGAAAAAATGATCAGGGTTGCGAGGGCAAAAAGAATTATCTTTTTCATAGTTACTTATTTATAATTTTCGGAATACCGGACATCCGTCAGGAATTTGGTATCGGTCAGTGTTTTTAAAAATGCGATGATATTCGTTTTATCCTGGCTGCTCAGAGCAATTCCCGAAGCAAGCTGAGGATCGAGTGTGGCACTGCTCACGATGCCCGACACATAATGATCCAGGCATTGATCGAGCGTGGTGAAGCGCCCATCGTGCATATACGGTTTCGACTTTTCAATATTGCGCAGCGATGGTGTTTTAAATTTCCAGAGATCCGCAGGCAATTGTGTGATATGTGCACGCCCGCTATCATTAATAAACGTATTTACCGCTAAACCGTTGTTACGGAACTGATAATCACTGAAAAGCGGCTCGACGTGGCAGCTTGCACATTTCTGCTGAAACAATGTATAACCTTGTTGCTCGGCTGCTGTAAAGCTTGCTTTGCCTGCACGTACCTGGTCGTATTTGCTGTTGTATGAATACAGCGCTCCCATAAACTGAGCAAGGGCTTTGAGCATGCGTTGCGAGTTTACGGTTTCATCGCCGAAAGCATTTTTGAACAGAGTACGGTACTTACTGCTGTTGGATAATTTAAAAACGACATTGCTGATGGTTTCTCCCATCTCCACCGGGTTGGTAATTGGAGCCGTTGGTTGTACTTCAATGTTATTGATCCCGCCATCGTGCATGAAATAAGGATTCCAGTTTAGGTTCTGCAAGGCCGGTGCATTTCGCTTACCCAGGAGTCCGTTAATGCCATGACTGAAATCGTGATCGGCCTGTGCAAATGCAGCAAACTGCTGATGACAGGAAGAGCATGAAACCGTATTATCGACCGAAAGCATGGGTTCATAAAAGAGCGCATGCCCCAGGTCAAAGCCTGCCGGGGTGAGCGGATTGTTTTCAAAATTATAAACCGGTGTCGGCCACCCATCAGGAATTACAGGCTGTATATTGTCGAGATTAACAGTGGGTGTGATTTCCGGGTCCACCGAACATGAAAGCACTAATGCTGACAGAAACGTCATTCCAATTGCTTTCTTTATCTGGAGAGGAGTTATAAAGCGTTTCATCAGTTTACAACAGAAGTAATAGTGAACATATCGGCATAATTATCGGCTATATTCTTGGCGTTGGTATTGGAAGTTGTGACTCCATACACGGTACCAAAAGAAATGGTATTCGGTGTTTTGAACCATTCTGCCACATCGCAATTCATATTCACCTGGGGTTTATGTGTTTCGGTAACCTGAGCCGCATTGGGAAAAGGTAGCTGCACACTGCGCAACACGCTGAAAGCACCGGAAAAACCACCAAGATGGAATGTCAGCTTTTTATAATTGTCGCCCGATTGGGGTGAAGTCCCTTCGAGTTTAGCCATGATGTAGCCCGTGTTCCAACTCCAAAACATACCATTGGCAGGATCAAGTGCTCCTGTTTGTGCCCCGGAAGTATTCCGGTTTTTATCGACACCGATCATAAATTCGATGGAAGAATAACTGGCCCTTGGGATGCCACTCACATGCAATATCAATGATGAGGGGTTGGATTGATCCACCAAGTAATAACTCTCGGCCGGCGACCACGCATAACCACCGGAAGTAGTCAACCTGATATTGGTAAAATAGTATTTATAGGTATTCACGATGAATGTGTCGCTGTTGGCATTGGTGTATTTTTGTGTGCCGAGCACCAATGGTACGCCATTCACTACATTGCTCATGACTATATCCAGCGATCCGGTGGTATCGGGACCAGGTGTAACAGCCGCAGGCATGGGCTCAGGGGCTGGCGCGTGATATTTTTTGCAGGATACCACTACAGCCAGCCCGCAAGCAAATATAAAAAGGTAGGTTTTCAAAAATTGTTTTTTCATCCTCATAAAAGTACATTTTTTTGAAACGTCTTTCCTGTTAAATATTAAGCTTCCATGGATTGCTAAAATCTCAGGACTTCTTCAGATTCAGAGGAATACTCAACTTAAAACTGAAGTTACGCCCCATATTATATATCCCCGACCGGCCGGTACCATTAACCGGGTAGTTATCGAAATACTTGAGGCGGCTCATATTCGACTGGTAGGCTACATCGGCAAGATTAGTTCCAAAAATCCCCAGGGTAAAGAGGGTTCTTCCGTTTTTGTTTACGATATCGGTTCCCATACCCGCATCCAATAATGTATAACCCGGGGTTTTGGTTTCTGTATGATCTGCCAGCAGGGCACGATCCTGGGCCGCATAATATTGGAGCCCCACTTTTACATATATATTGGCAAAGCAGGCCCGTTTTTTGGAAAACTCGGCGCGGAGTTCCGAATTTGTATGAAGCGGTGGAATAAACGGCAGGTACTTATTGCTATCGTTTATTACAGCACCATTTCCCCCAAGGTTGGTGGCATAAACAAGCGATACCGAATTTTCGAAATGCAGCCAATCGATCGGATGCGGATGTAAATCGATGCGGGCTTCACCACCAAACAACTGTGCTTTTGTTTGCCTGAATTTAAACACCGGATAATGAATGCCATTCTGGATATAAATAGAGTCGCCGCCCTGAAGACTCTGCAATTTCTGATTGAATATATAATTATCGATTGTGTTATGAAAGGCCTCCAGGCTCAGCGACACATGTTTGCTGTCGAAAAAAATACCGGCATCTTCCTGCAAACTGAATTCGGGTTTGAAGTTGGCATCTCCCAATTGTTCGAAACCGGTTCCCGGGTGAACACCCTTCGCCGATATTTCGGATATATTGGGTGCCCTGTAACCCCTGGCCACATTCACTTTCACAAGCAAGCGGTCGCTGATGTTATAGGTAAGTCCTATGCTTCCTGAAAATCCCGAAAACACATGACTATACCGGTCGAAAGCCCTGGTGGCCCCTGTAGTGTCTGTTACTTTCATATCGAAACCGGTAATGGCATTTGTACCGAGGTACATGGCCTCGTTTTTAAACGAACGTGTATCGTAGCGTGCGCCGGCAGCAATATCCCATTTACCCAGGTTTTTCCGGACATATACAAAAGGGGCGAAATCAAGCAATGTATAATCGGGAATAACAAACTCTGTAGCCTTGTCGGTGGAGTTTACCTGGTACATACCGTTGAAACCCACGGTTCCCTCCCACCCGTTTTTTTCGGGCAGATAATATTTGAGATCGTAGCTGCCTGTTTTGAGATTGAGAAAAAGCCCCGCCACATCGGGTACCTGGGGATGTGCATATTCGCGGCGGATACTTTGCTGATAGCCGAGATTGAGCGCCAGTTTGCTTTTCCCGAGAATAAAACTGCTATTGGAAAACAAACGGTAATGTTGCACGCGCTGATGAATGGCATTGATGTCATAGGACTTTAGTTCCGAAGCGCTGACGATCGGCCTGAAGGTATCGGCCTCCGTAATTTGCTTTGTAAACAGGCGACTGCTGGAATCGCGGCTGCCATCAGGGATTTCCTGCATATTGTCGTACATACTGAAATTAACATGTGAATATCCCCACTTACGATTAAACCCCAAATAAGCATTCACATCGCGTTCATTAAACCCGGTGTTGTACACACGGCCGTCGTATTTGTTACGATAATTGGTAGCTGCTTTGCCCGAAGCACGCAGGCCCCATACAAAGCCATTGTCGTTGCCGGCATAAGCTGCAGAGGCTGCATACAACCCGTTATTGGTCTGATAATTGGCCTGTGCCTGTCCTTCGATATGCCCTTCCGGGGCAGTATGGGCAGGCAGCAGGTTAATAACACCCGCCAGGGCATCCGAGCCATAGATCAGGCTGGCCGGGCCTTTTATTACTTCGATCCGGTCAACGAGAAACTGATCGATTTCGATGCCGTGCTCATCGCCCCATTGTTGTCCCTCCTGGCGCACACCGTCAAAAAGCGTGAGAATACGGTTATAGCCGAGCCCGCGGATATAGGGTTTCGACACATTGGGCCCTGTATTCAGTGCATTGACACCCGGAACTTTCACGAGGGCATCAATAGCATTGGTGGCTGTATTTTCATTCAGGTATTTCAGATCAATGGAAGTCATCGGAACCGGGTTCCGCTTGATCTCAGTGGCTTTGGAAACACCCGTTACAATAACCTCATTGGATTCTACCGCGGATTCCTCCATTTCGATAAGGAGCTGTGTGGTCTGTGACAGGTCGATAGTTTTTACAACTGTTTGATAACCCAGCAGACGCACCTGGACCAGAGTTTTCATGGCTGGCATATTGCTCAGCTGAAAATGCCCGTCGCTGCCGGAGCTCGTGCCGTTTTTAAGATCCGGAAAATAGATTGTGGCACCGGGCAATGCTTCGCCTGTAAGTTTATTTTTAACTGTGCCTGTGAGCTTCACTTGTGCTCTTAATGTGCAGGCAGAACACACTAACATAACATATATAAAATATTTCATCTTCGTTTTCTTGATGGCATGGTTGTAAAGCAAATCACCGGAAAAAGATATTTCCGGGAATACACGATTCTTTACCGGACAACTAAATGCCTTTGGTTTTACATTTCGGAAATTGATGCGTTTTGGTTTATTCAACCCAAAACACCTGTAAAATCAGGAAACGGGAGGGGCCCTGGCGGGCAGAGAAACGATATGAATAAGAAAACAATCCGCTGTGTATTTTGCAAACCAGACAGGTAACGGATTGACGATCTTTTTTTCGATTGCCGAAATTTTCGGGCAATCGTACAGGGTTGTGTGCGTTTTAAATATTTCGCAGTGAACGTGTTCTTTTTCGTAGTGAGTCCCCAGGCTTTTATGAAGCATCTCACACTGCAGGTCATCAGTATCTTTATGATCGGCAAAAGTTTCATGCAACCATTCACCCGGAAAAAGAATCCAGGAGAACACCACGAGCAGACATGCGGATGTATATTTTATAAATCGCTGCTTATACACGATCGTTCAGATGATTTATTTTACCGGGTCATAACCGCTTCCACCCCAGGGATGGCAACGACAGATGCGTTTAAATCCCATCCATGAGCCTTTGAGCGCGCCATACTTATTCACTGCATCCATGGCATATTGCGAGCAGGAAGGCGTGTAACGGCAGGCAGGCATCAGGTATGGTGAAATAGCATACTGATAGAATTTAATAAAGGCCAGTGCTATGAATTTCAAGGTTTGGTGTTTTTAAAAAAGATGAGACATATGTTTACGCGCAGAAAACTATGTCAATGGCGGGCCGCGGAGCCTGTCGGCTGCAGTCCTTTGTTTCAGGAGTATGGAGTCAGGGTTGCTGAACGACAAATCCCTGGCGGAAGGAAGTGGCAGAAAATTTAAAATGAAATGGAATACAGTGTAATGAACCGGCACATCAAACGTACTATAATTGCAATCTTTTGTATCAGCATCCTCATTCAGGGTTTTGCCACTATTACTTTTTTGAATAACATGATGGATATGCCCGGTAAGTTCATGAATATAAGACCGGGGAATGACGGCAAACACCAGAACAACCAGTAGTAAGCATGCTATACACTTATGTAATCTATTTTTCAAGTCTATCAAAAGTAGACAATTTATGTGTTAAAAAACAATTTTCCCGGGGTTAAGGATCATGGCCGGATCAAAAACGCGTTTTATCTGTCGCATCAGTTCCATCTGGTATTCGGGGAATACAATCGGGAGGTATCCTTTTTGCACAAGCCCGATACCATGCTCACCGCTGATAGTTCCCCCCAGTGATTTACAAAGCTCAAAAATTTCGGTAATACCCTTCGGCAACTCACGCTCCCAAACCTCATCGCTCAAATCGCCTTTAATAATATTGACGTGCAGGTTGCCATCTCCGGCATGACCATAACACACGCTTTTAAATCCATAACGCTTGCCTATCTCCTTGACTCCTTTCAGCAATACCGGAAGTGAAGCACGGGGCACCACAGTATCTTCTTCCTTGTATACCGAGTTGCTCTTAACAGCCTCGCCCACTTTACGGCGGATTTTCCACAGAGACTGTTTCTGATCGGCGGTGTCGGCAAACAGAATTTCGTCGCAGCCATGTTCTGCCATAATAGCGCTGATGGTTTCGCAGTCTTTATATAAAAGATCCATTTCATTTCCATCGACTTCGATCAACAGCAAAGCCTGCCATTCAGGTTTCACGGTAAAGTTTACTTCACCCGCATATTTCATACTCCAGTCAATGGCATCGCGTTCCATAAATTCCATGGCACTGGGCGTGATGCCGGCCCTGAACGTTGCGCCCACAGCTTCACAGGCCTTTTCGGCTGAAGAAAACGGCACGAGCATGAGCAGGTCATGTTTTGGCAGTGGCAGAAGTTTGAATACAATTTTGGTGATAATTCCCAATGTGCCTTCGCTGCCAACCATCAGTTGTGTGAGATTATATCCTGTTGAATATTTCAGGGTATTGGCTCCTGTCCAGATAATTTCGCCGGTGGGTGTTACCATTTCGATATTGAGCACATAATCCCGCGTTGTGCCGTATTTCACGGCTTTTGGGCCGCCGCTGCTATGTGCTACATTTCCGCCCAGGGAACAACTCCCCCAGCTGGCCGGATCAGGTGGATAGAACAAACCGTGTTTTTTTACCTCTTCCTGAAAAATATAATTGATGACCCCTGACTCAACAGTAGCCTGCAGATTTTGCGTATCGATCTGAAGAATGTTTTTAAATTTTTCCATGCTCAGCAGAATTCCACCACATACCGGCAGTGCACCACCGCTTAAGCCGGTTCCGGCACCACGCGGTGTAACCGGAATATGATGTTGATTTGCCAGTTTCATAATCGCTGCTACCTGTTCAGCATTTTCAGACCGTACAACAACTGCCGGTTTAAATATAAAATCTTCTGTTTCATCCTGCCCGTATGCCTCCAGTTTCTCGTCATCGGAAAACACCTGTTCTACACCAACAATTTTTATGAGTTCTTCTACAACTTTATCAGAAAGGTTATTGTATGTTCTGTTTATGTTCATTGCCTGTGTCTAAAATATTTTTAGCAACCATTGGTTTGCCTTTTACAAAATTAAATTTATATTTTTGTCTGGCCCTGAAAAGAGCTAAATATTTAAAAACCAAATCTCCACGTATGAAACATTCTTTACAAGCTCCCATTTTGAAAACCACTTTAAAACGCTTTGTTCTCCTGATTTTAAGCATTGTGGCTTTTTCATCTTTGAATGCTCAGACAACATATACTGTTGGCAGCAACACCGGCACAACCCCGTTTTACCCGATTTATAATTATTACGGTCATAGCTATTCGCAAACAATATACCTGGCATCTGACCTGGCTGCTTCAGGCGCTACCGGACCGGCTTACATCAGTTCCATTCGCTATTTCTATGCAACGGATGGCACCCCGCATAACCTGTGGGATAACTGGAAGATTTACATGAAAAATGTTGCAACAACTTCATTTACTTCGAGCACCTCCTGGGAAACAGGGCTTCAGCAGGTCTTCAATGGGCAAATCAGTATTCCTGCTGCCGGAAACTGGCTTACAATTACATTAGACACACCATTTCTCTGGGATGGTACCAGCAATATTGTTCTGGGGACTTATGAAGGGATTCCGGGATATGCCAATCCATACTCATACTGGCAGAACACTTCCGGTTTACCGGACACCCGCTCCATGATTTTCTATGACGATAACGTGGATCCTGATCCGCTTTCTCCGCCAACAGCTACCCGCACAGATAATCTGTTTCCGGACATTCAGTTCGATATGTATCCGGCTACACTTTGTTCCGGCATGCCTCCGGGAGGGATAGCCGTTGCCACAAATACAATTACATGTAGCAATGTATCTCTTACTATGAACGGTGTCTCTCTGCAGGCTGGTGTTATGTATCAATGGCAATCGTCGCCTGATGGAAGTACCTGGACCAACCTCGGGGCTTCTCAATACGGTTTTTCATATTCCGCACAACAAACAAGCGCCACTTATTACCGATGTATTTCAACTTGTACGGCCGCTTCGCTTTCCGCTACTTCGACCCCGGTATTTATAGATCAGAATCCATTCTATGCCTGCTACTGCACACCGAATTTCCTGGACTGTGCTACCTACAATGATAATCTTTCGAACATATCGTTTGCTACTTTAACACATACTCCGACCTGCAATGCAGGTGATAACGGGTATGAAGATTATACATCTTCGGCACCAACCATTTCGGTAAGCGCCGGAGCTACATATACTTTCAACGGAACTATCAATGCCAATGCAGGGGCAACCGGCACTGACTATATACTCGCCTGGATTGACTACAACCACAACAGCAGTTTCGAATCTTCAGAAATGACCTATATAGGTTCCGGTGGTGCTTCTGCTGTAGTCACCAATTCAATTACCATTCCTTTTACCGCGCCCGGAGGACTTACCCGCATGCGTATTAAAACGGAAGCTTCCTATTCAACAATTACCTCTGACGATGCCTGCAGCAATATCGGGTATTATGGTCAGACCACAGATTATCTTATAGATATTACGCCGACACCTCCTTGCAGCGGAACACCGGTTGCAGGAACAGCTGTGAGCAATTACACATCTGTATGTAGCAATACATCGGTTGATTTTAATTTAAATGGTAATGGCCTTGTGAGCGGAATCAACTACCAATGGCAATCGTCTACCAACGGCACAACATGGACTAACCTCGGCGCTGTGCAGAACACAGTCCCTTTCAGTATTTCATCGCAGTCGGTAACAACGTATTACCAGTGTATACTTACCTGTCCGGGCTCTTCTCTTTCGGCCACTTCAGGTTCTGTTACAGTAGCAGAGAATCCTTTTTACACCTGTTATTGCACACCAGATTTTCTGGATTGTTCCTATAACGACAATTTCTCTGATCTTACATTTGCTACACTAAGCCATACTCCAACCTGTAATACCGGTGATAATGGCTACGAAGATTACAGTTCGGCGGCACCAACCATTTCGGTAACTGCCAACCAGACCTATACGTTTACCGGTACAGTAAATGCCAATGCAGGCAATAATGGAAATGACTATGCATTTGCCTGGATCGATTTCGATCACAACGGTATTTTCGATGGCTCGGAAATGACCATGCTTGGTAGTGGTGGAGCTGCTTCGGTTATTACAAACACCATTTTTATTCCATATACAGCACAGGGCGGGCTTACCAAAATGCGCATAAAAACAGAAGCCTCCTATTCCCCTATGTCTTCCGAAAATTCATGCGGCAATAACTACTACTATGGTGAAACCATCGACTATATGGTAGACATCACACCGGCACCAACCTGCAGCGCTACACCTGCAGCCGGCAATACCACCAGTTCCTATACAACAGTTTGTGCCAACACATCCATTGACCTCAACCTGAGCGGTAATGGCGTTGTAAGTGGCATTAATTACCAATGGCAATCGTCTCCCGATGGTACAACCTGGACGAATATGGGTTCAGGCCAGACAACGGTTCCTTATACTGTCACCTCACAAACCGCTACAACCTATTACCATTGTTTACTGACCTGTATCAGCAGCTCTTTATCAGCTGCTTCAGTTCCGGTGATGATCGGTCAGAATGCCATAACATCCTGCTATTGCATTCCTGACAGTGCTGATTGTTCCTACAGTGCTGACCAGATCGATACTGTTTCTTTCGGAACACTTTATCATGGTTCTGCCTGTACTTTCGGAGGTTATACCAATTACGGCGATTCCTCGTCTGTTGCTATTCCTGATTACCATACCGGCGTAACCTACACCATGACCGTTGCCAGTGGTACTCAATCGTATGATGATGCTGCTGTATGGATCGACTATGATCACAATGGCGTGTTTGATGCATCTGAATATACTTATTTATCCAGTTCAGGAACTATTTACTTCAATGGCAACATTACTATTCCTACATCTGCTTTACTGGGGCAGACCCGAATGCGTGTACGTGTGTACTCAGGATATCTTTCTTCGGCTGATGCGTGCAACAACCCGTCCGGCGGCCTCAGGGTAGCTTCAACCACCCTCAGCTCAAAACCTTATGGAGAAACAGAAGATTATACAATCAATATTTTACCGCCTGATTGTTCAACCATTAACTTCCCGCCATCCATGACCAGTGTATCGAGCAGTACAGTATTGTGTGCTCCTGCACAGGCCACTCTGGATGTATCTCCTGCCCTGCAGCCTGCTACAGGTGTAACTTACCAATGGCAATCGTCTGCCGATGGTGTGAGCTATGCCAACATGGGTACGGCAACATCAAGCTCTTCTGTAGCTGCCACAGTTACGGGCGCCATCTATTACCAATGCCAGGTATCCTGCAACAATACACTTCAACTCACCAGCAGCAGTGTGATGCTTACAACCAGCAACCCGACACTGACTGCCAGTGTTGTGCGTCCGGTTATCTGCCCGGGTGAATCCGATACTTTAAAAGTTACGGGTAGTGCATTAACTTACACCTGGAGTACTTCAGATGTTGGCACCAAAAGCATTGTGACGCCAACCGTGAACACAACGTATACGGTCACCGGAACCGACGGATCCGGTTGTAACAGTGTTGCTACGGTATCTGTACAGGTGAATCTTGCTACAGACATTACCGGTACGGTTACTACTGCATCCGGCAGTGTTTCGGGGAATGTGATCCTTTACAGATATGAGCCTTTCCTCACGAAGTTTGATTCCGTAGCTTCCACAGCGATCCAGGCAAATGGTTCTTATTTGTTCTCAAGTGTGAATACAGCAACCTATATTGTGAAAGCGGTACCAGCCGCCAGTTCACTTCAGATTACCTATGCGCCTAACGTGATCAGCTGGCAGGGTGCTACCCCACTGACCCACAGCTGCGTGGTAAATTCCACATCCAATATCCAGGTGCAGGCGTATGCATCGATTCCTACTTCTACCAATGATATCGGCTCTATGAGCGGTTACATTTATCAGGGTGCAGGATATGACACGCTCAGCCATAAAACAACGGCTCCTGGTCAGCCTATCCCTGGTGTGATTGTGAAAGGCGGTAAGAATCCAGGTGCAGCTATTTTCGCACAAACCACCAGTGATGCCAATGGTCATTATGCATTTTCGAACCTTCCTCCGGGTAACTTCTTTATCCTTGTGGATATCCCGGGTCTCGATACCAGCAGTACCTATCACCGTGTTATTACTATCAATGGTGAAGATTACAACTTCCTGGATTTCGTAGTAGACTCTCAAAAGGTAAATCCAATATACACCAACCCGACTTCGGTTAACGATATTGTGATTGCCGATAATGTGATCCGTGTATTCCCGAATCCGGCCAACACTTTTGTAAACATAAATTACAGTTTACTCGAGTCGTCGAAAGTAGAGCTCGCTATTTATGACATGATCGGCAAACAGGTTAAACACGTAGTTTCCGCAAACAATGAATCTGCCGGTGAACATAAGCAACAAGTGAGTATTGATGACCTTTCGGCCGGCGTTTATTTCATTAAACTCCGCATCAATACGAAAGAAGCCACGATCAAGCTCTTTATTAATAACTAAACAACTTTAGCTTTTTTATACTCACTGAATGCCGTTTCATACGAAACGGCATTCTTGTTTTAACATAGTACCGTCATAACAAACTGGAGAATAATTTTATCTTTGATGCTCCATGTTTAACCTACAACCCTATAGACCTATCATGAAAAAGAATATCATTATTTTCCTTTCTGTCCTGATAAGCAGTTGCTTTTATCATCAGGGCAAGGCACAATGCACCTGGTCTACACTGGGAGGTGCAGCCGTTTCTACCAGCACAGATGTTGGCCAGGACGGTATTATTGTTCGTGTTAACCCGGCTGATAACCTGACGTATGCTATCTACCTGGATCAAACCAATGGCGGTAAACTCACAGCAGCCAAATACACGGGATCGACCTGGCAATCGTTTGGAATTATTTCCAGTACCTACGCCGGTGGCATGGACTTTACATTCGACAATAGTGGAACTCCCTATGTTGTTTATTCCGATGGAGGTGCCTCCAATGCCCCGACCGTAAAAAAATACAATGGGTCTTCGTGGGTACTTGTTGGTTCAGGTCCTGTTATTGCAACCGGCAGCAGTTACAACAGCATAAAAGTAAATAGTCTTGGAGAGCCCTACATTGCTTATTCCGACCAAAACAACAGCTATATAGCTACGGTGATGAAATACAACGGTTCCACCTGGCAAGCCGTTGGAACAAATTCCATTTCGGTAAGTTATGCATACAATACTGTACTGGCTTTCGATAAAAACGATGTGCCTTATGTAGCTTTTACAGATGGTAATGCCAGTTACCTTACCACCGTGAGCATGCTTTCCGGCTCTACATGGACCAATGTAGGCACACCCGGCATTACTGGCACCGGCAATAACTGCACGATTATGATCGACAACAATAATGTGCCTTACCTGGCATTTGCTGATGCTAACAATGGTTATAAACTGGGTGTACTTACCTATTCTGCCGGTGTATGGTCAGCATTGGGCTCTGTATTACCCACTGCCCCGAATGGTGTAAAAACATACCCATCGCCAACAGTAGCCGGTATGTTCGATAAAAACAACACGCTTTACATAGCCTATCTCGACAACACAAACGGCACTGACATTGACGTGGTTCGTTATTACAATACTTCCTGGCAATTTATCGGCTCGGCCGGCATGCCTCAAACGAGCCAGGCAGGTGTTAGCATTACCATGAACAATAATGGCGACATGATGCTTGGCTCGGCCTGTTCTACCAGTTCTCCACAGGCTACTCCTTATGTATACACCATGCTTGCTCCAACAATCGGCACACAGCCATTTTCGCAAACCGTATGTACAAATGCAGCTTCTCAGTTTGTGGTTCAGGCAACTTCCAACAATGGTTCGAACGTACTGAGCTATCAATGGCAGGTTTTCAATGGTACAAATTACAATGCGGCCAGTGGCGCTTATTACACCGGTGCAACAACTGCCAGTCTCAGTATTCCAAGCTCTACCGTAACGACCCAATATCATGTTCTGATGGATGACGGCTGCCTCACCCGTACTTCAAACACCGCCTCGCTTTCTTTATTATCATTACCAACAGTCTCTATAACCGGACCAGGCCATGTGTGCCATGGTGGTAGTGCTACCCTCACTGCTACCGGTGCCACCAGCTACACATGGTCGACGGGCGCTACCACCACATCCATTACAATTACCCCAAGTGTTGCCACAACCTATACTGTAACAGGCTCAAACGGTACCTGCAGTAATACGGCCAACCTGCTTTTTGCAGTACTCGGTTCTAAAAACCTGAATGGTGCGGTAACCAGTACTGCCGGTGTTGTCAATGGCATTGTCATTTTATATCAGTATAGTTCCATATTAAGCAAATGGGACTCCATCACCAATGTGGCGATTACCGGTTCTGCCTTTAACTTCGGCCCGATAGACAGCGCCAGGTATGTTGTTAAAGCAGTGCCTACCGCCACCAATATGCAGATTACCTATGGTATCAGTGCCAATAGCTGGCAGGGCGCCACGGTGATTAATCATGGTTGTATGTCGAACAGTTCGCAGACCATACAAGTGAACTCATACACCAGTCTCGGCAGTTCCGGATCGGGTTCCATGAGCGGTACCATTTATGAAGGAACCGGCTATGGTCATAAAGCTGCCGGCATTACAGGACAACCTATTCCGGGTGTGATTGTAAAAGGTGGTAAAAATCCGGGAGCACAGATTTTTGCACAAACAAATACCGATAATGGCGGACATTATTCATTTGTAAACCTGCCGGACAACAACCCAGGCGAGAGTTATTTCATCCTGGTTGATATTCCGGGATTAGACACCAATCAGACCTATCACGAAGTACTGACACTCTCCAATAACAGTTTGGGCGGACTCGACTTTGTTGTTGACTCTATGTATGTAAACCCATTCTTAACCAGTTCGGTGAATGAGATTAATAAAGCCGATTACCTGATAGAGGTTTTCCCTAACCCGGCCAGCAAACAATTCCAGATCGGCTATAGTCTTCTGCAAAATACTGTAGTGAGTGCAGAGATTACCGATATGACTGGCAGGCATATTGCAACGGCTATTCCTGAAACATATGATTCTCCGGGAGATCACAAACAGTTGGTTGACATCCGGGATCTGAAACAGGGCATCTATTTTATATGGCTTCGCATGGATCAGCGACAGACCTGCATCAAGCTGATCGTAACCGAATAATAATTCCTTTTTTAATGAAGAGCCCGCCCGAAAAGCGGGCTCTTTTTTTAACATCCACTTCAGAAAGGTTACCGGCATTTTATCGTATATTCGTCTTGAAAATCAAGCGATTCGTCTTTAATTTTTTAAAAAAACATTTCATGAAAAAACTCTACATTTTTCTCCTGGCGGTTATTTCATTTATTTTTACTGCAAACCCATTGCAGGCACAATGTGTATGGAATACTGTTGGCACGGGAGCTGCATCCAATGCCACCTTTGTGACCTATACCGACATCAGCATGGCCAGCACCAACCTGCCCTACATTACATACTGCGATGGGGGTGCTACCAACGCCCTGACTGTAAAAACCTATAGTGGCAGTACCTGGCAAAATGTGGGTACATTAAGCGGTTATACAAACGCTATGTATTCGAGCATTGCCATGAATGGCACTACGCCCTATGTTGTGTTTGCCGACGGCACCTCCGGCCGTAAGGCCCGTGTAATGAGCTACTCAGCCGGGAGCTGGTCGGCCGTGGGAACCGGCACGATCTCCGCAGATACAGCACTTTATACAAGTATGGCTGTTTATGGCGGTACGCCGTATGTGGTTTTCTGCGACCGCGCCAATGGAAAAAAAGCGACGCTCAAAAAATTCTCTGCCGGAGCATGGTCAACTGTAGGAACAGCCATTTCGACCAGCACCGCGGCTTATACCTCGGTGGCTTTCGATGCCAGCGGAACGCCTTATGTAGGCTACACCGATGTGGCCAACAGCAACAAGGTAACGGTGATGAAATTCAATGGAAGCACCTGGGCTGCTGTTGGCACAGGAACCGTTTCCACAGCCCCAGGTACTTATGTAAATGTAGCTGTAAACCCGATCACCAATATTCCCTATGTAAGTTATGTTGATCCTTCGGCTTATCTGGGATATGTAAAAATGTTTTCGGCAGGCAGCTGGCAATTAGCCGGGGGCAGTTCTTTAGGCTCAGTATACCAGGATATGGCCATGACATTTGATGGTGCGGGAAACCCTTATGTAGCGTATTATCACCTCAGTGCATACAAATGCAATGTTATGAAACTTTCGGCAGGCAGTTGGGTTCAATCGGGCAATGCTGACTTTTCGCTGGGAACACCCAACGGCAACAACATGGTGGTTGATGCCAACGGATTTCCCTATGTGATATATGGCGACGGAGCCTCCGGTGCTTTTGTAAAAAAGCTCACTACTTCTACAACCATTATAATGAACCCTGCCTCCACCACATTATGTTCGGGGCAAAACAGCACGCTCAGTATCACAACGAACAGCACAACCGGCATTACTTACCAATGGCAGATAAATACCGGGACCGGTTTCACCAATTTATCCAATGGCACATCCTATAGCGGCGTGACAACTCAAAGCCTTCAGCTCATTGGTGTAACGACTGGCCAGAACGGGTATCAGTACGCCTGCATATTCGACGACGGCTGTGTCAGTGATTTATCAAATGGTGCATTGTTGACTGTAAATCCAACACCAACCATTGCTATTACCGGCAACTCCGCGACAGTTTGTGCAGGCACATCGGTTACACTGACTGCGTCCGGTGCCAGTACATATACCTGGACCAGTGGTGTGAATACTCCCACAGTTGCTGTAAGCCCTGCTGCCACTACTGTATATTCCGTAAGCGGTGCAAGTGCGGCAGGATGCACAAGCATCATGAGTAAAACCATATCCGTTACGGCTTCCAAAACATTCAGTGGTACCGTTTCAAGCACAGCGGGTGCAGTGAGCGGCGATGTGATCCTATACAAATATAGTCCGGTACTGAGTAAATGGGACTCTGTTACATTTACACCATTCAGTTCCATTTACAGCTTCGGAATCATCGATAGTGCACAATATGTCGTAAAAGCCGTTCCTACGGCTACAAACGTGCAGATCACCTATGCGGCAAGTGCCATCAGCTGGCAGGGGGCTATGGTTATTTCACACGGCTGCACCAGCAATTTATCGCAACATATACAGGTGATGCCGTATACACCACTGACAGCAGGTACAGGCTCCCTGAGCGGACATATTTATGAAGGCGCTGGTTATGGACATAAATCATCCGGTATTATGACTCCTGGCCAACCGATACCCGGTGTGATCGTCAAAGGCGGTAAAAACCCGGGAGCATCTATTTTTGCACAAACCAGCACGGATGCCAGCGGCAGTTATTCTCTCGGCAATATTCCGCCAAATAACCCCGGAGAAAGCTATTTTATCCTGGTAGATATACCCGGACTGGACACAAATACAACTTACCACAAAACACTTACATCTTCGAACGGAACTATTGGCGGGCTTGATTTCGTGGTCGATTCCATGTATGTAAACCCCGTACAGACCACCTCGGTGAATGATATCAATAAAGCTGATTTTCTCGTCAACATTTATCCGAATCCGGCGCATGGTCAATTTGTGGTGGAATACAGCCTGCTCGGGCAGGCACCTGTATCGATAGAACTTCTCAATGTAGTCGGGCAACGCGTCTGCCAAGCCCCTGCCGGCAACACAGAAGAACCAGGCAATCACAAACATGTTGTTACTACAGATCACCTTAGCCCCGGAATATACTTTGTAAAACTCCATATAGGACAGCATGAAATCTGTTCACGGTTATATATAACCGAATAACGGGCGTCTGTTTATCCTGCATTTGTTCAAAAGCCAACGGCATTTTCCGTTGGCTTTTTTTATTATATTTGAATGGAAAAAATACCCCATAAGTGGCAAAATACTTTCTGTACATAACATGCTGCCTTGTCTTTTCGATTACCGCATGGGGTCAAACCTTCAATTTTAAAAACTACAACACTGAACAGGGGCTTCCGCAATCGCAGGTGCTTTCTATTACCCAGGACAGCAAAGGCAATATGTGGTTCGGAACCAACAGCGGCGGTGTAGGAAAGTTCGACGGCAACAAATTCACCACTTATACCGACAACGACGGTCTGGTCAATAACGTTGTTTTTTCTATACTCGAGGCCAGAGATAAGCGCATGGTATTTGGCACAAACCGGGGGATCAGTGTTTACAATGGTTTCTATTTCAAAAATTATACGGAAAAACAGGGTCTGAAAAACA
Organism: Bacteroidota bacterium; assembly: GCA_018267825.1. Taxonomy (GTDB): domain Bacteria; phylum Bacteroidota; class Bacteroidia; order B-17B0; family Aurantibacillaceae; genus JAFDXR01. The sequence goes on from JAFDXR010000003.1 coordinate 68,346, forward strand.
GCCGCGTGTTCAAAGTCATTGAAACCGACGATAATATCTGGATCGGAACTGAACAGGGTGTTTATACGTTTAAGAATGACAAAATCCAGCCCTTTACAGAAGATACCATCCTGAATAATTCCTCGGTGTACACCATGTTTGTGGATGCACAGAAACGGATCTGGTTCGGCACCTTTCAATCTGGTGCTGTATGTTATAACCCGGCAAACCATAGCTTCAAACATTATACAACAGACAACGGCCTTGCTGAGAACTGGGTATTTTCTATAGGACAAACCATTGCCGGCGACATCCTTGTAGGGGCACGTACCAATGGATTAAGCATTATTGACCCGGCCGGAAAAGTCCGTAAGTGTGATTATATACCACGCCAGGAAAATGTTTCATTCAGTTGCATTCTCACCAACTCCAAAAACGAACAATGGTTTGGTACCTATGCCGAAGGGGTTATAAAATATGCCGACAATGCCGTAGTGAAGTATAACCTTAAAAACGGACTTACCAATAATGCCATCCTCTGCATGTATACCGACCGGGAGAAAAACATCTGGATCGGTACCGATGGATCAGGCGTTTATAAATATTCGGGGGAACGTTTTGTGTCCTATACCAAAGAAAATGGCTTACCGGAAAGTTATGTCAATGCCCTGGCTCAGGATAAAAAAGGGAATGTATGGATAGCCCTGAGAAGTATGGGGCTTATCAGGATGAACGGCGGTGTGATGAGCAATTTCAAATTCAAGCCTAATACACTGAATACCATTCCCGACAACGACATCAATGCGATATGCCTTGGCAGGAATGGCATTGTGTGGTTTGGTTCCAAGGATGGTCTTTGCTCTTATGAAAACGAGCAGTTCACCATTTTCAAAGATCCCGGTTTCCGGCACAAATACATTCTGTCGCTTTACGAAGATTCTGATGGTATTTTATGGATCGGCACCAATGATGGATTTTACAAACTCAGCAACAACCAGATCACCGAAATAAAATTAAAGGAAGGCGCCAAGAGTGAGGTTGGAACAACCCCGGTACTTTCCATCACAGAAGATAAGTTCGGGCATCTCTGGTTGGGAACCGAAGACGGAGCTATTGAGTACGACGGCGAAAAACCTATTGCTCACAACTCAGGCAATGGCTTTGTGAACAAACGGGTGCTTACCATTATTACCGATCACAACAAAAACCTCTGGCTTGGAACCGAAGAAGGTCTGTACAATTACAATTACAGTTCTTTCAGCAAACTATCGCAGAAAAACGGGCTTATTTCCAATGCCATTCTTTTCCTGATTACCGATCAGAATAAAAATCTTTTTATTGGAACCAACAACGGTATCGACAAACTGGATCTGAATTCATATTACAACCACAGCATTTCCATCAAGCACTTTGGCATGGACGATGGTCTTGTGGGTCTGGAATGCAACGCCAATGCCTGTATGAAAGATAACCTGGGGCGGCTCTGGTTCGGAACCATCAACGGTGTTGAGATCTACAACCCGAAGGAAGATTTTTTCAATGCCCAGGAACCTGTGACACGCATCAACAACCTGAAATTATTTTTCAGCACGGATGAGCTGACCAAGTATGTTACTGAAACCGACTCAGCTTCTAAGCTCCCGAAAGACCTTGTACTTTCTTACAATAAGAATCACCTTACCTTTGAATACGTTGGGGTATCGCATGTAAATCCTGAAAAAGTACGCTACCAGTTCAAGCTCGAAGGTATTGACAACGACTGGTCGCCACCGACCTCTAAAACGGAAATTACCTATCCTTCATTACCGGCCGGTAAATACACCTTCATGGTGAAAGCCATGAATAACGATGGTGTATGGAATATAGAGCCTGTAACCTATAGCTTTCAGATCCTACCACCATGGTATAATACCTGGTGGTTCTACTCCATCTGTGCCGTGGTGCTTGTTGCCAGTATCTGGTATTACAACTACCATAAAACAAAAAAACTGATGGAGGATAAACAAAAGCTTGAAAATGAAGTGAACCTCCGCACACGTGAATTAAGGGAAGAGAAAGAAAAAGTAGAGACCATTAACAAAGAAGTGATCTCCCAGAAGGCTATCATTGAACACAAAAACACGGAGATTACAGATAGTATCAAGTACGCCAAAAACATACAGGAAGCGCTTCTGCCTTCTATGAATGATATACACAAAGCGTATCACGACATCTTCATCCTGTACATGCCTAAAGACATTGTGAGTGGTGACTTTTACTGGTTTGCCCGCCGCAACAACATGAAATACCTGGCGGCAGTAGATTGTACCGGGCATGGTGTACCGGGTGCATTTATGAGTATTGTGGGGAATACCCTGCTTAATGAGATCGTGAATGAAAAAAACATCACAAACCCCGGCGATATTCTTCTTGAATTACACAAAGGTGTGAAGGAAGCATTGAACCAGAGCAACCAGGAATTTGAACGCCGCGACGGGATGGATATTGCCCTGTGTGCTATTGAAGAAAACAACAGGGTATTGCATTTCTCCGGTGCTAACCGACCACTCTGGATTTTCCGCAAGAGTGATCCTGAAAAACCGGAAATCATAAAACCAAATAAATTCCCGATTGGTGGTGCTGAGTTTGAAAAGAGCCGGATCTACGAAAGCCAAACCATTACAGTAGAAGAAGGCGATTGTGTATACATGTTCAGCGACGGTTATGCTGATCAGTTTGGCGGACCAAAAGGAAAAAAATTCATGCTCGCTAATCTGCAACGTGCCATTGCAGCCATCATCAATCTTCCCATTGATGAACAAAAACAAAAACTGTACGAATCGTTTGTCAGCTGGAAAGAGGATAACGAACAAGTGGATGACGTGCTTGTGATTGGCCTGAAAATCTGATTACCACTCAGAGCTCCGGGTAAGCCGGAATTGTTTCCATAAAAGAAACCTGTTGCCCTTGAATCGTTACACAAACATGTTGTAAGCCATTACTCAGTAAAACATAAGGTACCTGCAATGGAATATTATAACGCAGGGCCTGATCGACCACCGCCTGATCCAATGCTACAGCAGGCGCTTTACACTCCACCAGCAACAAGGGTTTCAGAGCCGTGTTATAAACCACCACATCGGTTCGTTTTAAGGTATTGTTAAGCTTCAGCTGTTTTTCGACACCGATGAGTGCTACAGGATATTGCCTGTGATAAACCAGGAAATGTATCAGGTGCTGGCGCACCCACTCTTCCGGCGTGAGGTCAACAAACTTTTTACGCACGATATCAAAAATACGTGGTTCTCCGTTTGTTCCTTTTGAAAAGCGGGCCTCGATAGGCGGAAAATTTAATGCGGGCAACACAGCAAAATATGTTTAACTTTGATAAAGATAAATTATAAAATGAAGACTAAAGAAGAAATCGTTAACAACTGGCTTCCGCGTTACACAGGCGTGCCTTTGGAAGAGTTCGGGCAATACATTCTGCTCGTTAATTTCAGCGATTATGTACACATGTTCGCTAAAATGAACAACGTGGAAGTAAAGGGAACCAACCGCCCGATGATCAGTGCCACAGCCAATAATATTACAATTATCAATTTCGGCATGGGCTCCGCCTCTGCCGCTACTATCATGGACCTTTTACAGGCCATTCACCCGAAAGCTGTTTTATTCCTCGGGAAATGCGGTGGACTGAAAAAGAAAAACCAGATCGGGGATCTTATTTTACCGATTGCCGCCATCCGTGGCGAAGGAACCAGCAACGATTATTTTCCTGCCGAAGTACCTGCTTTACCGGCGTTCAGCCTTCAGAAAGCCATTTCGCATACCATTCGCCGCTTTAACCGCGACTACTGGACCGGCACGGTATATACCACCAACCGCCGTGTGTGGGAGCATGACGAAGAGTTTAAAGAATACCTGCGTGTATTAAGAGCTATGGCTATTGATATGGAAACAGCCACTATTTTCTCCGTAGGATTTCATAATGAAATTCCAACCGGTGCTCTCCTCCTTGTTTCCGATCAGCCCATGATCCCTGAAGGTGTAAAAACAGAGGCAAGCGATAAAAATGTGACACAGAATTACGTAAATGAGCATCTCCACATTGGTATCGATGCCCTGAAAGAGTTATTGAACAAAGGCGAAACCGTAAAACACCTGCGTTTCTAATCCGGTTCCTGCGGTTGAAAAAAAACACCGATATACAAGAATACATTGACGGCATTTTATCCGGAAACATTTCCCTGGTGAGCCGTGCCATTACACTGGTTGAATCAACACGCCCGGAACACCGGGAGCTTGCCCAACAAATTATCGATGCTATTATTCCGCACAGCGGAAAGTCTTTCAGGCTGGGCATTACCGGCGTGCCCGGTGTTGGCAAAAGTACTTTCATTGAAAGCTTTGGCATGCAGATCATTGAAAAAGGTTTCAGGCTGGCTGTGCTGGCTATTGATCCAAGCAGCCAGAAAAGCAAGGGCAGTATTCTCGGCGATAAAACCCGCATGGAGAAATTATCAGCACACCCCGCAGCTTTTATACGCCCTTCGCCGAGTGCCGGAAGCCTGGGCGGGGTAGCCCGTAAAACCAAAGAAACCATCATTATCTGCGAAGCAGCAGGTTTCAACTACATCATTGTGGAAACAGTGGGTGTAGGACAAAGTGAAACAGCCGTACAACAACTCACCGATTTTTTCCTGTTGCTGATGCTTGCCGGAGCCGGCGATGAACTGCAGGGTATAAAACGGGGCATTATGGAAATGGCCGACGGCATGGCAATTACCAAAGCCGATGGCAGTAATATTGAAAAAGCCAAAGCAGCCCGCGGTGAATATGCCAGGGCACTTCACCTGTTTCCTCCTTCAGAGAGTGGTTTTATTCCACAGGTACTTACCTGCTCCAGTGTTAATAATGCGGGCATTGAAGAAGTATATAATATGATAGATGCCTATCACCGGCATACGATCAGCAATGATTATTTCCATAAAAAAAGGGAGCAACAAAATCAGCATTGGCTTCATCAGACCATTGACGACATGCTGAAACAAAGGTTCTATGATCATCCCGAAATCCGGAAAACCCTGCTGCACCTGGAACAGGAGCTCAGCAAAAATCAGATCAGTCCGTATAAGGCAGCTACTGAACTTCTTAAAAAATTCCGGTAATCTCTTTATTCTTTTCTGTTTGTTTTGCTCTCGCTGCGCTCCGAATCGCCCTTCAAAAACCATGAAGATACGAATGCCGTGAAGGTCCCGAAAAGGCCCACTCCCACTGTCATCAGGATTGCGGCAATAATACGGCCTTCGGTTGTAACCGGATATTTATCGCCATAACCAACGGTTGTCATAGTTACATAAGACCACCAGATAGCATCTCCCGCCGTTTTGATATTGCTGTTGGGTGCGGTTTCGAACTGAAGGATAGCAATGGTTGAAAACAGCAATACCATCACTGCTACAAGTGCAACAGACGTCAGTGTCCCTTTTACACGGTTACGAAAAACATGTTTAACGATGTGGCGTGTCGAGCGGAATGCACGTATCAATCGAATAATACGGATGGCTCGTAACAAACGGCCAGCACGCATAAAATCGAATGTGGGAATACTTGCCACAATATCGATCCAGCCCCAGCGCATATAACGCCATTTATTCGGCGCACGGCGAAACTGAACAATAAAATCAATAAGGAATACCATACAGATCCCATTGTCGATGTAACTCAGAGCTTTTGAAATTTCGGGCGGCAGATGAAAGAAGGTATCTATCAACAAAGCCACCAGAACATATATTGATAGCAACAATACCAGGAAATTCAAAAAACCCAGTTCATTCTGACCGTTTTCATCCTGCTTTACTTCCATGCCTCTGTTTTCTTACGCCCTGTATTTTTAATCTTCTGCCAGTACAATTAATTTATCCTGCTCACTGAATGTTACCTTCTCGCTCTTTGCCGGATTTACGGTAACACCATACGCACTGGCACTGTCATTACTTTTGGATATGAGTCTGTAACCAATGGCTGTCTCATTTTTAAGTGCCGCACTTTCCACCAATGTATAAAAATCAACGGGTACTCCCGGCTTCACGTAATTCGTCACAGGTTTCAGGTACATTTCAGAACCTTCTGCTTCAAACAGGATATCATACACTTTTTTCAGTGCTTTGTTTTCGGAGAGCTGACTGAGCATCAGGCTCACCAGGTTATCGCTGACAATAAAATCGTCGGCCTTGGCAACATCGGCCAGTTCGCGGTTTCGCATATCGAGCATTTCGCTCACGATATTAAAATCCTTACGGTGCTGTTCGCTCAGATTGCGCAGATGCAACAGGCAGATCAGTGTTTTGGCATCGCTTTCCTGAACACCGAGATCGCCCATGTAACTTAATAAGATAATGTGGTCGAAGGTTTCCGGGTGAATTTCCTGAAGGGTGCGGCGGTCGTTGATATCACCCCTGTAATAGGTGATGCGCTGCCTTTTCAGACTTTGTTGCAGGTATGCTACATCTGCTTCCACCGTGTCGGATATTGCCATGACGGATACCCTGGAGCCCTCCGGCACATAATTATCGAGTTCTTCCAGGATCCGTTTACCCCGTGCATTCCATCCCAGGATAAGGGTACTTTCCGTTTTAGATACGGTGGCTGAACCGGCGTGGAAAAGTGTTGCATCGAATTGCGAAGGCTTTTTCCCGTTCATCACTACAGTATCATCGTCCTCGCTGATGGCAATAACCTGGTCGTTCTTTCCGAATACAGTATCCATCGGTGGATTGATCATCACTTTTCCGGCATGCGTATAAACACCTATGATCGCAGAATCTTCATAGGCATGAAGAGCCTCTTTATATGTTTTTCCTTCGAGCGCCGGTTCATGCTGAAAATAAATTTCATCGCCTTCAAACTGGAGCAGATCCGAATACACAATACTCAGGCCCGACTGGCGGCAGGTTTGGGCTGTAACGCGTGAGATAAGCTCTGCACTCAGTACATATACAGCCTCGTTGTTTCCAACAAGTTCAGCGGCTTCCATATTACCGGGATCTTTTATTTCGGCCACGATATGATACGGTTCCTGCCTGCGGTTTTTACCATTCGTAAGCGCCAGCACCGATTTAATAACATGGGTATCTGAATTTTCATGTTCGGGTGCAAGTACAATGATACTGCGTGCTTCGTTGGGGTTCACAACGGTGATATCGCTGCTCTCGAGCGGGCTCCCGCTGCGGCAGATGATTCGCGTATTTCCGAAATGCTCCACTTTATTCCGTATTTCATCTTCCATCTCCACTTTATCGCGATCAGCCAGGATAACAATCGAAGGCTTGCGCTGATTGCTGTTTGCCTCCACCAGTTCCCTAATAATGGAAAACACTTTTTCGCTCCAGCCCAGGATCAGGGTATGATTGCTTTCCAGTACCCGGGAACGGCCCTTTCTCAGCTCACCGAGCTTCTCATCAATCCCACTGGAGATACTACCAATTAAGATGGAGATGAGAAAAATACCGGCAATGGTCGCTATGAAACGAACCATCCGGAAAGACCAGCCTTCGTCGCCCCCCATGGTTCCGCTATCGAGGGTTGCCATTAAACTCTGCCAGGCGCCTTCAATAAAATCGAGAGGGCCTTCTGCATCCGGACTGCTTTTGATCCCGAATGCAATAATGATTACGGCACACACCAGGATCACCAGTAAGGAAATAACTGCCAGCCATTTAATCAGGGACATAGGCCCTTTTGACATAACGTTCTCAAAATAATACCGCGTACGTTCTTTTAATGTTGCTTTCATAGTCTTTCGCTAAAATTATAGTATCCAAAAGCCCGAATACCGGCCAATGGTGAAACGAAAATACTCATTTCATCCGCCCCGAAAAGTTTTTTGTAAAGGGTCTTTTTATTATCTTATCCGGTCCCGGGTAACCGTTAAAAAATGCTGTTTTTAGACAAATCCTTGTTATTTCCATATTACAGATGTTCTGAAAGACATGAAAGGTTTGGTATTTCTTTTTACCAACACATGCAAATCCTTATATTTGGTAATCTTTAGATTCTATGAATTCAGAAATTAAGAAAGTGGGCATTGCCCTCCAGGGTGGTGGAGCACACGGAGCATTTACCTGGGGCGTACTAGACAGGTTACTCGAAGTTGAAGAGATTGTGGCAGAAGGAATGTGCGGAACCAGCGCCGGTGCTATCAATGCTGTTACCTGTGCTTATGGTTTACATATAGGCGGTCCGAAAAAAGCCAAAGAACTTCTTGAAAAACTCTGGCGCCAGGTTGCTGCCAGCGGCAGTTATTTCTTTAAGCCGGGCATGTACGACAAAACCTTTGGAGGCGGCGATATATACAACTCTCCGGGATACATCTGGTTTAACACCATTTCCCAGTTCATGTCGCCCTATAACTTCAACCCTTTTAATTACAACCCGCTCCGCGACATTCTGAATAACCTGATCGACTTCAAGGAATTACAGTTGTACAACAAAAAGAAATTATTTATCTGCGCCACCAATGTTAAAACCAATCGCGCCAAAATCTTCACCAATAAGGAAATTACAGTAGATGCCGTGCTTGCTTCAGCCTGCCTGCCGTTTCTATTCCAGGCCGTTGAAATTGAGGGCGAGTATTACTGGGATGGTGGTTATATGGGAAATCCCCCTATTTTCCCGATTATCGAAGACACGAATATCAAGGATATTGTACTGATCAAGATCAATTCCATCAACATTAATTCGGTACCAACCACTGCACGCGATATTGCCGACCGTGTCAATGAAATATCATTCAACAGCAGTCTCATTAATGAAATGAAATTAATACACTACCGCAACGAGCTTTTACGCAGCGGTGTGTTAAAAGTTGATAATAAAGCAAACCGCGAAATATTTATACATACCATTTCGGGCTACCAGGCTCTAAGCCAGATGAATTACAGCAGTAAGATGAATACCTCCTGGGATTTTCTGCTTAGTTTGAAGGAAAAAGGGCGCCAGATTGCATCACATTGGCTTGAATCCGATTTCAAAGAAGTCGGATTAAAGTCTACCTTTGACGTGGAAGAGCATTTCTTCGGAAAATTTTAATGGTGAGCTTTTTCACACAAATAACACCGACATACACCTTTCAAAAACTGCCGGCACTGCTGGTATTGTTATTGGTATGCTCCTTTGTAAACGCACAGGATGTTAAGTATGTCACCGATCCCTCTTACCTGCAGGCACACAACAGTGCCAGTTCCACCTTCGAAAACAAGGGGCTCGATACCACGATCCGGAATTTTCAGAACTATTACCCCCGGAATACAAACGGTCACTTTGGTGTTCCGTCTGCATCACTGCTGCTGAAATACACCAAACGTTCCATGGGCTTTAAACTCTACGATCTGCCTTATGCCAACGATTTGATCCGGGATGAGGATGTTTTGTTTTACCAGACCAAAGGCCCTTATGCCAGCCTCACCGGTATTGCCGGCACACGGAAAGAAGAATGGTTCCGTCTTTTGTTCTCACATTCCTTCAAGAATAAAGTAAACCTCACGGTTGTTTTCAATCGCTACGGAGGCATCGGTTTTTATAAACGCCAGCAGAGCTTCACGAATAATTTTTACACCTCATCCAATTACACCTCATCAAACGGGCGTGCGGGCTATAATGCCTATTTTCTCTTCAACAAACTGAAACACCAGGAAAACGGGGGCATAAAAAATGACACGGCTTTTCTGAACAAACCGACTATCACCAAGGAACTTCTTCCGGTTAATATTTCGGCCGGACGCCGTACAAACCGCCAGATGAGCGTATATGCAAATCCATGGTTACGCCTCAATAAAACAGAAGACTCCACCACCCTGCTTTCGCACTTCATCGATTATGAATTCAGGTATCATGGCGACTTCTACTCATACAATGACCAGGCGCCGGCAAGTGACGGTTTCTATAAGGTATTTTACCTTGATACAACGCGGACACATGATTCCACACATGTATTGCAGTTCCATAACGGTATTAATTATACACTGCGTATTAACCCGTTGAAGCTAACGGCAAAAATTGGTTATGCCAATGAGTATACGATTGTTCATCAGCATAACGATAGCCTGATTCAGAATAATCTCCTGCTGACCAATGTGACCTATACACGCAAACGTTATGTTGTAAACCTCAACAGTCATTACGTTGCTACAGGTTCCAACAAACAGGATTACCAGGTAGAACTTGCCAATAACCTGATGCTGAAAGGACCATCCAAATGGAAAGACCCGATTATTCTTTCGTTGAAATTGATGTCTGAACAAAGGCATCCGGATTACATTTACAATCAGTGGTACAGTAATCATTTCATCTGGAATAAATCATTTACCCCGGTTCAAACGCAGCAGGCGCAGCTGGATTTCTACAGCCGAGATCTCTGGTTGAGCGGTGGTGCCATGATTCAGAATATTAAAAATTACCTTTTCTTTAATTCATTGGCGCGTTCCGATCAATATGACGGCACGATTCAGAATATGTCCTTTTATCTGAAAAAAGACCTGCTGATTGCAAAACACCTGGGCTTTGATAACAGCGTGACTTACCAGTACACATCCGACACCAATGTTGTACGGATTCCTTCGTGGGCGGCACGCAGTGCCCTTTATTACCAGGGTAACCTGTTCCGGAAAAGCCTTTGGTTACAAATCGGATTTCAGGGCGAATATTACAGTCGATTTACCAGCTATGCCTATATGCCTGCCACCAATGTTTATTACCTGCAGTCAACAAACCGCGCGGGCAATTATCCGTTCATTGATTTTTTCCTCACAGCGCGTATTAAACCGGTTCGTTTCTTTGTGAAGATAGATCACGTATTCCAGGGCTTGCTTGGCACCAATTATTCATTGGGCTCCGGTTATCTGCAAGCCGACCGCACCTTTAAGTTTGGTGTAAACTGGGTATTCTTCGATTAATATTTAAGCGTCTGCTTTTTTAGGGGGCTTCATGCTGGCCAGGTAAACACCGGCAATAATCAGGCATCCCGATAAGATCTTAATGGGCGTAAGGTTATCTTTTCCCATGAGCATCGCAAACAGTGTAGCCAGAAAAGGCTGAGCATATATATACATACTCACCACCGAAGAACTCAGGGTCTTCAGCGCATAGGTATTTAAAAAATAAGCCAGGAAGGTAGTTGCTACAATAACGAAACCAATGGCGAAATAAACCTGTGCACTGAGTTCACTCCATTTTATGGCCAGCACATCGGCTGTACCAAACGGTGCGAAAAAAATAAAACCAAACAGAAAAACCCATTTCATGACAGTCACCGTATGGTATTTCTGCATGAATGGTCGCGACATCACAATAAAAACCGCCCACGACAGGGAATTTATCAAGGTCATGATATCTCCCACAACTGTTTCGCTCCCAAAGGAAAAACTTCCTTTAAACAAAAGCAGGATCATGGCACCAACAATACCCAGGAGCAAGCCCGACAATTTATAAACGGTGATTTTTTCGCGGGCAATGATCCAGGTAAACACAATCACCACAATGGGATTAGAAACCATAATAATAGCCGAATTTATAGGCTTTGTAAGACTGAGTCCGTATATAAAAAAACCCTGATTCACGGCCACACCAAACAGAGCCAGAAGCATCATGTGTTTAAAATCTTTCTTCTCAAGAGGATGCGTTTTAATGAACACGGATACAGTCCAGAATAAAATACAAGCCCCTGTAATGCGCAGCATAACAAGTCCGAGGGGCTGCACATGCAATGGCATGAGGTCTTTGGCAATGGAATAATTCAGGGCGTAAATAACCTGGGCAGCAAACAGTGAGAGATGAGCTTTGAACGTGTTATTATTCATTCGGAAGCACAAAGATGTGCAATAAAATTTACTTTATGCGTCATATTTTACGAACTTCGCTGTGATGCAGTTTACCGATCAGCTACACAGAACCATAACCCTGGATACTCCTCCGAAACGTATCATTTCGCTGGTACCGTCCCAGTCTGAATTACTCTGGGATCTGGGGCTCCGGGAGGAGCTTGCCGGTATTACCAAATTCTGTATCCATCCGGAGCTCATGTTCCGCCATGTGGCCCGTGTGGGTGGTACAAAAACACTTGATTTTGATAAAATACGGGCGATCGGACCCGACCTTATTATTGGCAATAAAGAGGAAAATGAGCAGGCCCAGATCGAAAAACTGATGGAAGAGTTCACGGTATGGATGAGCGATATCACTACGTATGCACAGGCGCTCGACATGATCGGAAAAGTGGGGAAACTCACAAACCGTAGCAATAAAGCAAAATCGCTGGTACACGAAATTTCGTCGGCCTTTCAATACCTTCCTCACTTACCCGAACCAGCCGGTCGGGTATTATACCTTATCTGGAGAGACCCCTATATGGCAGCAGGAAACGAAACGTTTATCAACAACATGATAACCCGTATGGGACTCAGCAATGTATTTAACGACAGTGAAAACCGTTATCCCGAAGTAACTGAAGCAACCATTAAAGCGCTTGATCCCGACTTTGTATTTCTGTCGTCAGAGCCCTACCCTTTCAAAGACAAGCACATCAGCGAACTTCAATCGCTGCTTCCACGGGCAAAAATCATGCTTGTCGACGGTGAACTCTTCAGCTGGTACGGCAGTCGTTTGCGGAAAACACCTGCATACCTTCACAAATTACAAATGACTCTTCAGGGGACGTGATTATTCCACAATCATTTCATAAGGAAGCCTGGCCTGCACACCTTTGCGGCTCAGTACATTCTTAAGATGTTTCAGGTAGATATACTGTCCGCCGAGGTTTTTCGACAATACGCGTGCCTCTGTTTCATCACCGCCAACATTTAATAATTCTTCGAGCGGATCTTTTTGTTTCGGCAAATCCAGGATACGATATTGTTTGAGTCCTGCTTTCTTCACAGCATAACCGATAGCAGCCTGCAGGCCGCCAAGCTCATCCACCAGGTGAATGCGTAGTGCATCGACACCGCTCCACACACGGCCCTGCCCGATGCTGTCGACCTGTGCCTGTTTCATTTTCCGACCATCGGCCACGCGCGATGTAAACACATCGTATACATGTTCAACTCCTTTTTGAATAAAGTTATATTCATCCGGACTTGCTTTACGCAGTATGCTTCCCATATCACTGTGTTTATTGGTATTGGCTGTATCGATGGTAATACCCAGTTTCTCCGACAAGGCCTGCTGCGCGTTTGGAATAAGTCCGAAAACACCAATAGACCCCGTGATCGTATTAGGCTCTGCAAAAATGCGATCTGCCGCACAACTGATATAGTATCCTCCACTGGCAGCAACGTCGCCCATCGACACAATAAACGGCTTTGCCTTTTTCGCCAGTACCACTTCACGCCACATGACATCACTGGCCAGTGCACTGCCACCCGGAGAATTAACCCTGAAAACAATAGCCTTCACATGATCATCCAAACGGGCTTCGCGAATAGCCTTTACAATGCGGTCGCTTCCGATTGTTTCTTCATTTCCTTCGCCACTCTCAATTTCACCAACCGCGTAAATCACAGCAATTTTATCCTGGTTCGTCAGTTTGATTTCTTTTTTATCAAGGTGTTTCAGGTATGTTTCTGATTTCACGAAATTGATCTTTTCACCCGAAGCAATACCCAGTGTTTTACGTACCATATCATGGGCTTCGTCTTCATACGTGAGACCATCAACCAGTTTCAGATCAACAGCATCGGTCGGCAGGTTAAGTTTCAGGTTATCGGCAATGGCATTGAGGTCTCCAACCGGAATATGACGTTGCGCGGAAATACCCGTCAGCATTGTATTCCAGATAGAACCGATGTATGTTTCTATCTGCTCACGGTTGGCCGCACTCATTTTATCGAGCATAAAGGGCTCAATGGCACTTTTGAATTTACCGTGCCTGAAAATCTGAACTTCAATATTGAGTTTGTCCAACATGTTTTTGTAGAACATCAGTTGTGCGCTCAGACCCTTAAACTCCATTCCTCCCTGGGGATTCATCAATAACTTATCGGCAACGGTTGCCATGTAATACCCTTTCTGACTATACATTTCGGAATATGCATAAATGAACTTACCCGATTTTCTGAAGTCGAGCAGAGCCTGCCGAATTTCTTCCAGTGTAGCCATGCCGGCTGTTGGGCTACCGGTTTCGAGGTAAATCCCTTTTATGTTTTTATCGTTGCCGGCCTGTTTGATCATCGAGAGTACATCGTCAAGTCCGACACTTCCTTCTTTCATAAAAGGTCCCAGGTTCAGTTTACCGAATGGATTCTTAAACCCACGGTCTTTTATACCGGCATTGAGATTGAGAAGCAGCACTGAATTCGGCTTCAGCTTAAATGCTTCATTTTCGTCGTCGTTCATGGCTCCCTTAAGCGACGACATGATTGTTCCGATAATAATAAGTGTAACAATTACTCCTGTAAGCAGGATCCCGATCAGGGATCCAAGGAATGCACCAAAAAATTGTTTCATAGGATATTGTGTATTTGCAGAAGTATAAACCGGGCCTGATCAGGAATCAACCTGTGTTTAAGCTATCCGCATGGTTATAATTATATATTTAATTCACATGAAATTTAAGCAGTTTCTTAATACCTTTACCTATATTTTTATGAACACGGCTTATTTATGTTTGGGCGGTAATATGGGCAACCGGGAGCAATACCTGTCGGAAGCCATTGCCTGTATTTCGGTGGAAGCCGGCACAATTAAAAACTGCTCACCCTGCTATGAAACACCTGCCTGGGGCGTCGACAACCAGGCGCATTACCTGAACTGTTGCGTGGAACTCACAACCGACCTTTCGCCTCTGGCTCTGATGCAGAAATTACTTGGCATTGAACAGAAGCTTGGCAGAATCCGTGAATCCATGCAGTATGCACCACGCACGATCGATATTGATATCCTGTTTTACAACCAGGAGGTAATACATACCGACACGCTCATTATACCTCACCCACGCCTGCATCTGCGGCGTTTTGTATTGACTCCGCTCCATGCTATGGCACCGGCGTTTGTACACCCTTTATTAAAGCAAAGTATAGCTGAGTTACTGCAGGCATGCAATGACAACAGCAGCATCACTTTATACCCAAAAACATTATGTACATCAGTATAGAAGGAAACATAGGCTCCGGAAAAAGCACCATGGCAAAGGCACTTTCGCAAAAACTGAAAGCAGCGTTCCTGCCCGAACGCTTTGAAGAAAATCCTTTATTACCCTTGTTCTACAAAGACCCGAAGACCTACGCGTTTCCCGTGGAATATTCTTTTCTGATTGACCGACAGAAACAAATGGCACATCATTTTGCCGGCAAGCCAAAACTAACGGTCAGCGATTATTCCATGTTTAAATGCATCTATTTTGCCGAAATAAATATGTCGGCGAAAGATTTTCGTTTTTACAAAAAACACTTCAGTGCCATTTCATCAACGGTTCCCAAACCCGATTTCATTATTTACCTGGATGTAAAACCTGCGTTATTACTACACAATATAAAAGCCCGCGGCCGCGACTACGAAAAAGGCATCAAAGCGAAATACCTTCACAAAATTGATAAAACATATAAAAAGAGGCTTGTGAAGGAAGGTGTTCCGATTCACTTCCTGACGATCGATTCCTATAAAAAAGAAACCATGGATCGTTATGTAAAAGATATTTGTATCTTAGTAAAGGATCTGCATAAAAAACACCAATAGCTTTTTTTAAAATATGCGTTATATAATAAAGCTCCCTGTTGTATTCGCTTTTTTTATTTTATCAACCCTTGGCCTGTATGCACAGGATCAGGGGCAGCTGCAATTTATCGGGCATAATTTCATGCATAACATAGCCCTCACTAATACTGAGGTGAGGGTGATGAGCGGCGGCGCTACATACACAACCGTCAGCACAGGCGAAACAAAAGATTTCAAACTTATTTTACCATTCGGGGCACAATACGACATTCATTTTTACAACAATCGCGCACAGGCTATGTTTCTGCGGGTGCTGGCCCAGGATGTCCCGGCTGCCAAATATAAAATCAGAACCACCTACGAACTCGATATTCCTTTTTTTCCGAAAGGCGACAAAAACCTGGACACACTTCAGTTCAAGCAGCCCTTCCATAAAATATTTTTTGATCAGAATCACTTCGAGGACGACACGGCCTATATGAATATGTTTCTCGAAAAAGTTTACCTCAAACAAAAACCCGATGCGACCAGCCCCGTCACAGTGACTCAGCCTCAGGTAGGCACCCTGGTTGGTAAAGCCATTTATGACACCAAAGATAAAACACCACTCCAGAACCGCGTTGTCGTGCTGGAGACCAAAGACGGCAAAGAGATCGCCAGGACCAAAACGACCCAGAAAGGTACCTTTGTATTTCAATATATAAAACTCGACGAGGCCTACCGTGTGCGCGTAAAACTGAACGATACGGAAACACCCGCCGGGCAGAAAATAAAAATACTGACGAGCGACGGCAACCCCATAGATGCTGCACCTGTAAACACAGCAACCAAAGAAGCCGCACTCGAAAACAATACACAGAACAACCTCATCAAAAAACTGGTTGACAATGTTTTCACATACAAGATCGCCGGAAAGCTCACCGGGTCTGATGGCACAAACAATAAAGTGATCGCCGATAAATATGTGTACCTCCTCAGCGATCGGAACAATGTGGTTCAGAAAGTAAAAACCAATGCCCTTGGTGTTTTCCTGTTTACAAACATCAAACCCAATCAGCAATATGCTGTCGCTATAGACGAACAGGACTGCGAACTGGCACCGAATTCAAAACTGGTGCTTTACAATACGGGAAATAAGCGCCTTCGTGTGATCGACAGCCTCTCTAAAAATCGATTTGTCTATAAATTTCTGTCCGTATCCAACGATGGGTTCAACGACCTCCTTGTGGATGATGCAGATCTGAAAATGAATGTAAAAGGACGCATTTACGGCAATAATACCAGCAACCCGATCGGCGACATGAAGGTGATGCTCATGAACGACAAATACGAAGTAATTGATACCGCTATTACCAACAAAGACGGGAGTTTTGCTTTTAAATACCAGCCCTACATGCGGCAGCTGGTCATCTCCTCCGATAATCAGGAGAACATTCTCGAAGCCTTCAACAACATCATGGTCTTTGACAATGACCAGAACCTCATCAAAATTGTATCCCTCGTCAAAGGCATGAAATTCGTTTACAAACCCCTGAAAGGTGAACAAAGCCGGCTTACAGAATTATATGTCGACGATCCCTGGCTTTCCGTCATTGATAAGAACTACAGCAAAAAC
Organism: Bacteroidota bacterium; assembly: GCA_018267825.1. GTDB lineage: Bacteria > Bacteroidota > Bacteroidia > B-17B0 > Aurantibacillaceae > JAFDXR01. Next base: position 85,627 of record JAFDXR010000003.1, read on the forward strand.
GGATCTGCCAATACCGAAATTATCATCGAAAATATTCAGTTTGATTTCAATAAATATGATCTTTTACCGGCTGCGCGGCAATCGCTCGACAAAGTAGTGCTGGCCATGGCCCTGAATCCCAACATTACCATTACACTTGGCGCCCATACCGACAGCAAGGGAAGTGATGCCTACAACCTGAAACTCAGCGAAGACAGGGCCAACAGCGCCAAACAATACCTCGTGGAGAAAGGCGTGGCTGAGTCGCGGATCAAAGCCGTTGGCTATGGCGAAACCCGCTTATTGAACCGTTGCGACAACAAAACCACCTGCCCCGAGGAAGAACATGCCGCGAACAGGCGCCTCGAATTCACCCTCGACTTCCACCGCTGAGCCCTCCGCAATTTCTGTTTACAGAAGCCTTAACCGGGTTACAAAAAACATTCTGAACTGAGCCATTAAAATAACGACCTGGGGCCCTCTTTTTTAGATAAAAAATGAATACTCTCCCGGTATAATTCATACATTTGCAACGTTTTGGCAAACGCAGAACATACCATTAACCTTGATCAGGTGACCTATACCAAAATTCAGTCATTTGTAAAACTGACCAAGTTCAAACTCTCGGCGCTGGTTGTTTTTTCGGCTCTCATCACATACCTCACTGTAACCCGTAATTACGACTGGAAACATATACTGGCCCTGAGCCTTGGTGGTTTTCTTGTAACGGGTGCTGCCAACGGGTTCAACCAGATCATTGAACGCGACCTGGATAAACTCATGACCCGCACTCGCATGCGCCCCATGCCTACCCATAACCTCACCGTTACGGAAGCCCTCATTTTCTGCATCCTATGCGGCCTTTCGGGTACAGCCCTTTTATGGCTCTATACCAATCCGCTGAGTGGCATTATCGGATTCTGCTCCATTCTGCTTTATGCGCTTGTTTACACCCCCTTAAAACGGGTCACGCCCTTTTCTGTTTTTGTTGGTGCCTTCCCGGGTGCTTTTCCTACCCTTATTGGCGCAGTAGCAGCCACAGATGGTTTTGGTGAGCTCAACTTTTTCGCCTTCCTCCTTTTCCTGATCCAGTTTTTCTGGCAGTTTCCTCATTTCTGGTCTATTGCCTGGGTGAGTCATGATGATTACCAGAAAGCCGGTTTCTTTATGCTCCCATCCAAGGGTGGCCGCGATCAGAGCAGCAAATTCCAGATCTACATTTATACCCTGTTCCTGTTCCCTATTTCATTAACCCCTTACATTTTTGGTTACACCGGCTGGATTTCGGCCGCTGTGGTAGCCACCATGAACATTGCTTTTATTTACCAGGCCTATCAGCTTTATAAAACCGGTACCATCGAATCGGCCCGTAAACTGATGTTTGGCTCATTTATTTACCTGCCACTGGTTCAGCTGGCCCTAATGACCCGATTATGACGACAACAACTACTTCAGAACCCAAAGTAAAGCCCAACGAAAACTATAAGCAGGAACTTCGTGATGCCCGTAAAAAAACAGCCAAACCCATTCTGTGGCTCGGAATTGTAAGTATTGTCATGCTTTTCGCAGGCCTTACAAGCGCCTATGTGGTAAGGGCCGACAACGGAAACTGGTTGCTTTTTAACCTGCCCGATATCTTCTATATAAGTACCGCAATTATTGTTACCAGCAGCGTTACCATGGTAATAGGCCTGAGGGCAGCCAGAAAAAACAATTTCGCCCTAATTACACTTTCCGTGCTTATGACCTTGGTTCTTGGGTTGGTTTTTTGTTACACCCAGTACCTGGGCTGGAGTGAACTTTGGCATAAAAATATCGTTCCGGCCGGCAAATACAGCAATGCTTCCGGCTCCTTTTTATACGTACTTACGGGTCTGCATATGGCCCACCTGGCAGGGGGCCTGATCTCCCTGTTAACCGTGCTCGTAAACAGCATCCGCCGCAAGTACAATGCAGAGAATACACTGGGCCTGGAACTTTGTTCCATCTATTGGCATTTTCTTGATATTTTGTGGGTCTATTTGTTTTTATTTTTACTATATATTCGTTAAACTTGCACCCAATAATCTAAAAATTGTTAAAACCTTAATTTAACACTATGTCACACAGCACTGAAATTGACGCAAAAGAAGCCTGGAGCGGCGGGCAATCCCCATTCCGCGTAAGCTACGGAAAAATGATGATGTGGTTTTTCCTTATCTCCGATGCTTTAACCTTTGGAGGTTTACTTTGCGCGTATGGCTTCACACGCCACAAATACGATGAAATCTGGCCAAAAGCAGAACACGTATTTACCCACTTCCCTTTCGTAAAACAACACCTGCCATTGGCCTATGTAGGGTTAATGACCTTTATATTAATCATGTCGTCTGTTACCATGGTACTGGCTGTAGAAGCCGGACACCGTAACGACAAACGCAAAGTGATTGTATGGATGTTCTGGACCATCGTTGGTGGTGCTACATTCGTAGGTTCGCAGGCCTGGGAGTGGTATCACTTCATTCATGGTACTGCTGAAGGTGCTTTACGCCACGTATGGGATCCTGAAACCGGCAAATACATCGAGAAAGTTATTCATGGCGCCAACATGACCGTGAACGAATACGGTGTACCTCAGTTTGCAAACTTCTTCTTCTTCATTACAGGATTCCACGGGTTCCACGTGTTCTCGGGTGTGGTTATCAACTTCATCATCTTCATGAATGTAATCAAAGGCACCTACGAACGTCGCGGTCATTATGAAATGGTTGAAAAAGTTGGTCTCTACTGGCACTTTGTAGATTTAGTATGGGTGTTCGTATTTACATTCTTCTACCTGTTGTAATTCATTCAAAAAAACTCAATTTCTAACTCAAAAAAATTTAAGATATGGAATTCCACGATGATTATCCTCAATACGAATTAATGGCTCACCATAGTGAAGAGGAAGGTAAAAAAGCACGCCGTAAATTATGGAACGTGTTTTGGATCATGCTCGCCATTACTATTTTCGAGCTCATTATCGGTTCAATGGCGCCTGGCCACGGCTGGAGCGGTCATTTATGGTTAAAAGTGCTCTTCATTTCATTAACCATCCTGAAAGCCGGATACATCGTGATGGCCTTCATGCACCTGGGGCATGAAGTGAAATTCATGAAATACGTGATCCTGATGCCTTATATGGTGTTTATGTCGTACTGTATTTTCATTTGCTTAAATGAAGGTACTTACAGCAGTCACCCGGGCAATAAAGCCAAACTCGATCCGATCCTGGTTAAACAGCAGGAACAACTGAAAGCCGGGCACCATGCCGGTGCTACTGAAGAAGCTCACGAAGGAGCTGCCGAAGAACACCACGGCGAAGAAGCTCACCACTAATATTAAAATCCCCAACACGTTTGTTGGGGATTTTTTTTGATATAAATCCGCCCCGCTTGTGTACCTTTGCACACACACAAAATATCCGCTGCCAATCTGCACCCAAACGGCTGCACTTATTGAGCTCACATGAAAAATAAAAAACTGATTCTTTTCCTGATTATTCTTTTTCCGTCGCTCTTTTGGCTGACTCTGGAACTGAGTACCATTAACTCCAAAAAGCTCCCCTTCTATGGCCCGAAAATCGCACATGGCGCAGACACCACATATTATACAGTCGATAACTCTCTGCTGGATCAGACATTAAGCCTGGATACCATTCAGTTTCCGCTTTATGTTATTGCCTTTACCGAAAATGCATCAAAAATCAACCTGGCCAATATCAGCGGACTCATTGAATACCTGAAATACAAAAAAGAAGCCATTCAGCATGTTCCGGTGATCCTGGCTTGTGGCCATGCAACAGATACAACGGGTAAGCCCAATGGGCAGCCGGCCTCCATTAAAAAACAGGCTGGTTTAAGCAACCCGAATGTATATGAGCTTGGGTTTGACCAGGCTCATTATCAGGCATTGGTCAATACCAATTACTTCAAAGAAAAGCCTTATTACATCGGCAATACCTTTCTTGTACTGATCGATAAGAAAAGGCATATCCGAGGATACTATGATGGACAGTTTGTTTCAGAAGTAAAACGCCTCATCGATGAATACAAACACATCCGACTAAAAGAAGAACAAAAGAATCTCTTAAATACCAATAAAATTGAAAGCAAATAATCTCCTGTATAGTGCATGCATCAGCCTTGCTGTATCCGCTTTTATAAGTTGTAAACAGCAAGAAACGCCTATGGCAGAGCTAAAACTGCCGGTTTATGGCGAAAAATTAACAAATCCGAATAATGCCCTGGATACTTTTTATCATACTATAGGGAACTTCAACCTGACGAATCAGTATGGCGAAACCATAGATAAGAAGACTGTAGATGGTAAAATATATGTAGCCGATTTCTTTTTTGCCACATGCCAGAGTATTTGCCCACGGATGAGTTCTAACCTGGCTGAAGTGCAAAAGAATTTTCTCAACGACCCGGAAGTTCTCATTCTCTCACACACCGTAAATCCCATGCACGACACTGTTGAAGTACTGAACGAATATGCTAAAGGATATGGGGCCGTCAAAGGCAAATGGCATTTCCTGACCGGCAATAAGCAATACATTTATGATCTTGCAAAAAACGGATACCTGGTCAATGCACTCCAGGACGATGGAACACCTGAAGGCTTCCTGCATAGTGAAATCTTTGTATTGGTAGATAAAAAATCCCGGATCCGCGGAACCTATGATGGCACAGACAGTATTTCTGTAGATAAACTGATTAAAGACATTCGTCTTCTGGAAACAGAAAAATAGATCGGATTACTTGCATAAAAAAGCCCTCCTGAAATAAGGAGGGCTTTTCTATTTTCGTTTCTATATTAGTGCAATAATGTCACCTGTCCGAGTTTTTCATAAAACTTACGGTTGTTATCCTCAAAAGTTACTTTCCATACATAAACATCCTGTTTCAGAAGCGGCCCGGAGTTATTTTTAGCCCCCGTCCAGCCAACATTTACATCCTGCGTATAGAATACCCTTTCTCCCCAACGATCAAATACCTGTATTTTAACGGTTGAGAAATCCACTCCCGTTGGAGGCAGGTTAATCAGCCATACATCGTTCTTGCCATCTCCGTTTGCTGTAAAGGCATTCGGAACATACAATACCACATCCGGGTTAATGGTCACCTGAACAACTGCTGTGTCCAGGCAGCCCTGCGGGCTTGTTGCAATCAGCGTAATATTAAACTGCCCTGTTTCAAGGAATGTATATGTCGGATTCACATCTGTACTGGTAGCCGCAGAACCAAAGGTCCAGAAGTATGTGTTCTGAGCCAGGTTAGACGTCATATTGGTACAGTGTACTTCAGAAGCAATGATGGTAGTTACCCCGGGATCCGCATCAAAATGCGCATCAGGTACTTCATATACATTAATCATGTATGAAACCTGGGTGGTATCCTTACATCCGGCCATATCCTCATAGTAGAAGGTAGCCTGGTATGAACCCGGATTGGTGTAGGTATTGGAAGCATTCAGTCCGTTTGACTGGTTGCCGTCACCAAAATCCCAGTGTCCAAGCCCGGTGTTCGTAGTTGTTGTATAGAAAGCCACGTTTAAAGGGTAATTACAACCATCCTGTTTATCAGATAATGCTGTAACCTCAGGTTTAGGGTTCACAATAATCTGGATAGATGCGTTATCAGGACATAATGTTGCTGTGGCAGTAGATGTATTATACTGAATTGTAAATGTACCTACACCGGCTTGAGAAGGTGTAAATACGGAGCCAGTCATACCAGAACCAACCCATGTACCACCGGCATTTACTGCAAGAGGCTGAAGATCGGTCGACGGATCATAAATACAATATGGCCCAACACCACCTGTGAGTGTAGCCGGAACAAACTGTTCAACATTTATACTTGTACCAACGGTTGCGGTACAAGGTCCGTTCACGAGCGTATATACGAGGTTATTGGTTCCAATGGCTGCAGATGCGGGTGTAAATACACCACCGCTTGTAACGCCCGTACCAGACCATGTGCCACCCACAGGGCTCACGATCATGTTTTGAGGGGCGTAGTTATTACAGAAAGGTCCGATCGGTGTGGCTGTCGGTTGCTGAACACTCGAAACATTCACGTTTAACGTAGATGTACTCGGGCACAATGAAGCTGTAGGGGCTGATGTTGTGCTATAAGTCAGTACAAAAGAACCTGCACCCGAAACTCCCGGATTAAACGTAGAACCGGTTACACCCGAACCGCTCCATACACCGGTGGTATACTGTGGCAGGGTATTCAGGTTAACAGTATTGCCGGTAATACATAAAGGGCTTATTGAGCCGGTAATGGTCGATGGGATAAATTTCTCAATGCTGATGGTGGTGGTTGCCGTTCTCGAACAGCCCGTTGCACCATAGTTATAGGTAACTGTGTTCGTTCCGATGGTGGCCAGAGATGGTGTAAACACACCTGCTGTTGATGTAGGCGCAGTTGCTACCCATGCACCACCTGTTGGTGTTACACTCAGGCTGAAAGAAGTTGCATTATTACAAAGTGCTGAAACCGGGTTTATTGTTGGAGTTACCGGAGTCGTAACGTTTACTGTAGATACAGAAGTTGCACTACACGATGGTGCTGAAGTAATAAATGCAGTAGCTGTATAGGTAATATTTGCCAACGGCGTAGCCACCGGATTCTGAATAGCTGGATTAGAAAGGTATGTTCCCGGGGCCCAGTTGAACGTTAATAAGGATGGGTTAATTGAACTCGAACAGAAACCGAATTTAACGTTCGGACGCTGTGAATACGTAACCCAGCTATAAGATGCAGGAACCGGAGGTCCGCAGGCAGGATCAGAGTCACTGTAAAATACCTTAGATGACACAAACGGGGTTGGAGTCTGTGGAGAGATGCTATTGTACGTATAGTTAGACTGCTGGAAAGGGTTTGCAGAATAACAAATCTCAACAATCACATTGGATACACCATCCCAGTCGTAAGACTGCTGGAAGTTATGCGTATTCCAGCCAGACACAACGTTGTAAGATGGTGTTGTATATACCTGCGACAAACCGGTTTCAAACTGGTTGGTGGTTGGTAAAGCCGTCAGTGGCGTACATTTCATACTGATGGTATAGTTCGGATAATTGATCAGACCATTGATTGTACTTACCATAAACGATAAACTGGAAATTTTGCCTGCACCTATTCCTGCTGCCTGTAATTCAGAAGCCAGGAAGAGGAACTGATGGCGGGCATTGGTATACCAGTTCCCGTAAGGCGCCGGCCAGGTAGTATTAGTATTCAATACGGCACCGGTACCAACCTGGGCCTGGTTAGGAGCACTGCAACCAGAAGTTGAAATACCACAAGCTGTAGGGCTTGAACCTGTAAAAGAAAGATCCATCTGTAGGTTGGCACCCGAACACACGGTGGTGAATGAAGGAGTTGCAGTGAATGATACCACAATCGGGTTTATCGAGAATGTAGTTACGTACTGGCACACACCATCAATAGCTGTTGCGGTATATGTACCCGCACCTAAAGCGTAAACACTATCCACAAGCGATGTTGTGTTGGTCAGTGTATTGTTATATCCACCAGTACCTGTAATTGTATAGCTGTAAGGAGCAGAAGCACTTGTATTCATGTGAATGGCTGCTGTTCCTATGCTGGTACCCGGACAGGTTCCGTTGATTCCGGAAGTGTAGATAAATCCACCTGGAACCTGTGTCAGTGTGTATTTAATAGAGTCTTTACACCCCTGGCTGTTGTCGTAAACCAGTGTATAGATATTGCCGGCTACAGGGTTGCTTACTGTGAGGCTACCTGTATTGGCGCCTGAAATGAGTGTTGCTGTAGAACCCGTGCCATTATACCATTTATAGTTTGCACCGCCGGAGGCATTGATCCAGGCTGTATTACCACAGAATGGAGCGGATTGGTTCATAAAGACGGGCGGTGAAACGCCAACGGCTACAGTACTTGTTGCTGATCCGCAACCGGGTGATGATACAGATACCGAGTAAACACCCGGTGAAAGGTTATTGGCTGTCTGGCTGTTGCCCACTGTTGCTCCCGATGAATTGTACCACGAATAGTTATAGCCCAGGTTACTTCCTGTAGGGTAGGCTGTTGCACTACCGCTGAAGCCCATAAGGCATGAAGGGTTAGAGGATACGTTGGGAACACTTACCGTTGTGATCGCAACAGTTGTCTGGAAAGATGTTAAACAACCGTTTGGTGCAGTTACGTTACAGGTATAAACCTGGCCTGCTGTTACAGGCGAAATAGTCGCAGTTGAACTTGTACCTCCCTGTGCAGCAGGAACGTTGCCTGTCGGGCCAATCCATTGGTAGGTTGAATAGTTTGCCGGAGCCGAAAGCACGGCAGATGTAGAACCGGCACAGAATGAAGTGATAGCGCCACCCGCACCACACTCAGCATCTACATAGGCATAGCCATAGTGACCACCCTGAGCACATCCGCCCACATAAAACTCCACGTTTACAGAAGTGATGGAAGGATAATTGGTAAAGTCGAAGTTATAAGTATACCATGGACGGTAGAAAACGTCATAAACAATGGCTGAAGCCTGCCAGGTCGGGTCGGTTTGAGCGATTGTAGAGTTGATGGTAACAGTGTAAATAGAACATCCCGGTACAGGGTTACCTGACTGGTCCGTTACTTTTACACTGAAATAAGGCTGATCTTCAGGAAGGTGTCCGCCATTTTCGAGTACAAGCGCGTAGCTGATGGAAAACCTTTTGTTGTTGGGATTCAGCGACATATTGTAGTTCAGTTTTGCAGCACGGTAGTTGGCAATAGCACCATTCATACGTACAGAAACACCTCCACCTCCATTCGGATTCACAACCGGAATTTCGGATACGGTTTGTGTACCGATTACACGGCAGGCAATAGAGTCATACCCGGCACAGTTCGGATATACCGAGTTGGTGGCAGGTGTAGTCATTATTGTATGGTAGTTTGTGGTGTTGGTTAAGCCAACATTGATCCCTGCACCATTCATGATCGTCGCAGCGGTCATATTATAAGTCGGCTGACTGGCTCCGGATCCGCCGTTTGATACGGTACCGTATTCACCGGTCCAGTTGGTAAAGTTATACATCTCAAAACCTGCGTTCGGGCAGTATTGGTTTTGAGGAGATGGGGTTGATCCACCACCATTTAACCAGTTCGCCTGGCTATTATAGCTGGTTGGTGCAGTAGCTGTGTGATTTAAGAATGGGGAATTGGGGATATGATGAGCATTATTAAACTCAATTTCCTGTTTCTTGATATATTCACCAATCTGTTGAGTAGGTATACCCTTGGCAACAGCATTCTGATAAGCCTGGTCTTTGTCAAAACGTGGCTGACTATTGGATCCGGAAGTGCCGTTTGTTTGAGCAAAAACTGAAGTGCCAAGGATGGTTAACGCAACCATCATAAATGATCGAGAGAATCTTTTCATTTCTTTGTAATAGAATTAAGATTTTATACTACAAAGTTAACGATAAAGCAACAAAGACCGTTATCCAATTACTCGACAAAATTGGACTTTCAATAACTGTTTTCCGTCAAAAGATTCTGAAGTTCCAAAAAATGTCAGAAAATCACGAAATAACCGGTGGCGGTTCCATGATATGACCACATTTCTTGCAGGTCCTTAAATCCTCTGAATGATAGAATTTGGCGAAGACAGACTGAAACTGGGTTGTTATATCGGTGAGGGTAAAATACTCTTCATAAAGCTTGTTATTACACTTCTCGCAGAACCATAATAATCCGTCTTTTTCATCGCTTCGTCGACGTCTTTCCATCACTAAACCGATAGTGTTTTTGAAACGGATCGGGTTATGCGGTACTTTGGGTGGCAGTAAAAAAATGTCGCCCTCTTTAATATCTACAGTTACGGCCTTGCCGTCTTCCTGGATCTGTACCTGAACATCGCCTTCCAGCTGGTAAAAAAACTCTTCGCTCTCGTTGTAGTGATAATCCTTGCGGGAGTTAGGGCCCCCAACAACCATAACCGTGAATTCCGTATCCTTATAAACAACTTTATTATTGACAGGTGGTTTTAATAAATGGCGGTTATCATCGATCCATTTTTTAAAATTGAAAGGTCTGATTATCTGGCTCATATCCGAAAGTTTTTCTAAAAATACTGTATTAATTATATTGAACAAATGATTCTGCTCATTTTCTCAGATAAGCTTTTGTTTCATCAGGTATTCAGCAATCTGTACGGCATTGGTAGCCGCTCCTTTGCGCAGGTTATCTGATACGATCCACATGTTCAGTGTTTTCGGCTGGGTTTCATCCCGGCGGATCCGCCCCACAAATACTTCATCCCTGTTGTGTGCATTCATCGGCATCGGGTATACCTGGTTAACCGGATCATCTTCAACTACGATTCCGTCGGTATGCTTTAATATATTAAATATATCTGCCAGTTCGTATTCATTCTCAAATTCGATGTTCACGCTTTCGCTGTGGCCGCCCATAACCGGAATCCGCACGGTGGTAGCCGTTACACGGATCGAATCGTCGCCCATGATTTTTTTTGTTTCATTCACCATTTTCATTTCTTCTTTGGTGTAACCGTTTTCGGTAAAAACATCTATCTGCGGAATAACGTTCAGATCGATCTTATATTTATAAGCCATCTCCCCTGCTACACCCTGGCGCTCGTTCATGAGCTGATTCACAGCTTTAACACCGGTACCTGTAACAGACTGATACGTAGAAACCACCACCCGTTTTATTTTATATTTTTTATGCAGGGGGTTCAGTGCCACCACCATCTGGATGGTTGAACAGTTCGGGTTGGCTATTATTTTATCCGTTGCACCCAGTACGTGGGCATTGATCTCAGGAACCACGAGTTTTTTTGAAGGATCCATGCGCCAGGCCGAAGAATTATCAATCACGGTTATACCGGCCTCTGCAAATTTCGGAGCCCACTCAAGCGACGTACTTCCTCCGGCTGAAAACAATGCAACCTGGGGTTTTGCAGCAATAGCATCTGTCATGGAATGCACCTTGTATACCTTCCCATTGAATGTTAACTCCTTGCCTACGGATTTTTCCGAGGCTACCGGAATAAGTTCTGAAACAGGGAAATTACGTTCGCGTAATACTTCCAGCATTTTCGTTCCAACGAGCCCTGTGGCTCCAACGACAGTTACTTTCATAGATCCTGATTTGTTTTTAGTTCATGAATCTTATCCGTTCAGTATATCTCTGTCTGATCACTGAGCTGAATATGATTTGAGTTATACTTTACTAATTTATTTACAGTAATTATAGAGTTACAAAAATCTGAATTAATTATCAAACCGCCTATTTTTTTCGCGCAACTTACAGATATGTTTTAACTTGAAGAAAACAGTTTTATATACCATGAAAAATCTCTTCTTCCTTTTGATATGCTGGCTTTGTTTCCAGAGCACACATGCACAGATCACCGAAAATTTCAATGACGGCGATATCAGCGCAAACCCGCCCTGGACAGGAAACACAGGCGATTTCACCGTGACCGCGAACGGGCAGTTACGATCAAACAACACAACAACCAATACCTCTTTTGCTATCGTCACAAGCAATACACTCAGCACGAATTGCCAATGGGAATTCTGGTGTAATTTACAGTTCAATCCATCGGGTGCCAATTACATCGATGTTTATCTAGTAAGTAATAATTCCAATTTACTGGATCCGTTGTTAAACGGTTATTTCGTGCGACTGGGGGGTTCCACCGATGAAGTAAGTCTTTATTTACGCAACGGAGCTGGTTCCGTAAAAATTATCGACGGCACGGATGGCACACTGAATACCTCCTCCAACACTCTAAAAGTGAAGGTAACACGCGATGTGTCCAACGTCTGGGCTCTCAGCCGCGATCCCGGTGGCACAGGAACATCCTATATTCCCGAAGGAACTGTTACCGACGCTACTTTTGGAAGCGGGCAATATACCGGTGTGCTGATTCAACAATCGACCGCTTCATTTTTTCAGAAGCATTTCCTGGACGACATCAGTGTTGGTCCTATCATTCAGGATCTGACGCCACCATCGGTTCTCACGGCCTCGCTGAGCAATATATACCAGGTTGATCTGACTTTTGATGAGAATGTCGACCTCAGCACATCGCAAACCTATAGCAATTACGTTATCAGTCCTCTAATCGGCAATCCCAGCAGTGCCGTGAGAAGCACCGGAAATAACAAACAGGTACGCTTGTATCTTCCGGCAGGAGCACTTGTTTCGGGAACAGTGTATACTTTAACCATACATAATATAAAAGACCTTTACGGAAATGCCATCACAACCAACACCATTACGTTTTCCTATTACAAAGCAAAACCTTATGATGTTGCGATTCATGAGATCATGCCGGATCCATCTCCTGTTGTGGGGTTGCCTAATGCCGAATACATTGAATTGAAAAACCGCAGCCATTTCCCTTTGAATCTTCAGGACTGGAGTATTAGCTGCAACAATAGCCGGAAGAAATTAACCGGAACAATTATCCTGCCTGACAGTTTCGTCGTATTTACATCAACCGGAACAGCCGCACTGATGGCAAGCCAGGGCATTACCGCTTATGATCTCACAAGTTTTCCCTCACTTCCAAACAGTGATGGTGTTATTACATTAAGGGATTCGTCCGGCATGCTGATCCATTCGATACACTATACAGATGCCTGGTATAACAGTAGCCTGAAACAAGCCGGTGGCTGGAGCCTCGAACAATTGAACGCAAACAACCCCTGCGGCGGTGCAGAGAACTGGGCAGCATCAACATCACCGACAGGCGGCACACCAGGTAAAAGAAACTCGACAGCCACAACATTAAGCGATCTGCAAGCACCCAAACTATTACGCGTAGCTGTGCCATCGTCGGATACACTCCTGCTCTTCTTCAGTGAATCGCTGGATAGCCTGTCCTTATTGAATCCTGCATCATATCAGTTCGATAACGGTCTGGCATTGCCGCAAATGGTTATTCCGCTGGCTGAAGATTTCAGAAAAATAAAACTGGCATTACCGACAGCCCTGCTGCAGCATATCATCTATCATCTGTCGGTGAATACCGGCATTAAAGACTGCGCAGGAAATCCTGTATACCCTGGCGATCCTGTCCCTTTTGCATGGCCCGACAGCACCGGCGAAAACGATATCGTGATCAATGAAATATTATTTAACCCGGCAAGCGGGGGTTCTCATTTTATTGAACTTTATAACCGGAGTCATAAAGTACTTGACCTGAAGCAACTCCGGCTGGGGAACCTGGATACACTGACAGGAACTATAAACAATATACAAATCCCTGACGAAGAAGGTTACCTGATTTTTCCGGAGACTTATATCGTACTTGGCGAAAATCAGCAGGATGTAAAGCAGCGTTATTATACGCCGCATCCGGAAGGATTTATTGACATATCCGATCTTCCTGCAATCAATTCGGATGGGGGTATTATTACGCTTTCTGATGTAAATAATCACGTGATCGATAATCTTGTGTACGATGATAAAATGCATTTCCCCTTGTTGAACGATCATAAAGGTGTATCCCTGGAGCGTATTGATTTTAACCGGCCCACAAAAGATCGCAGCAACTGGAACAGTGCTGCACAGGCCGTGGGCTTTGCGACCCCGGCTTACCGTAATTCGCAATACATCACACAACAGGAAAGCGGAAACGGTATCACGATCCCAACACCTGTATTTTCACCCGATAATGACGGCTATCAGGATGTGTTGGATATAAACTATTCATTTAATGAATCCGGAAAAGCGGCCAATATTTTTATATACGACAGTAAAGGACGCGAGGTAAGACACCTCGTAAAAAATGAACAGCTCATGCAACAGGGCACCATTAGCTGGAATGGCATTTCGGATACAAACGAAAAGGCTGCCCTTGGTATTTATATTATCTATGCCGAAGTGTTCAATACGAAGGGTCAGACACAGAAATATAAACTGAGTTGTGTGCTGGCCGGGAAACTGAAATAAACACTTACTCCAGATGGCAATCCAATGCACCCGCCGATAAGTTACCATCGGCTTTACAGGATTCTTCGGCAGCTTTTTTTGTTATGACATTCGCCTTGAAATGATCACCGTAGCTTTTGTTACCGGTGTTGTTGTTTGTGCAAACGCATACATAATCTTTTTTACAGCTTCCCAGAAAAAGTGTTGATGCTAAAAGCAATACTAAACCCGCCTGTTTCATAATGTTTGTTTTTCAACAAAACTAAATACAGGTTCATTCCCACACATCCGTGGAAATGGGTATTTTCAAATAAAGACTCTTAAATCAGGAAACAGCTTAGTAATTGATAACCTGCTCTACGATCTGTTCAGGCAATTCACGTTCACCATACTGCTGATTGCGCAACTGTGGTTCAAACCCTGCTTCACGAATAGCATCCTGAATGGTTTTATAGGTAAAGCGATGTGGCGCTCCGGCGGCACTCACAACATTCTCTTCGATCATGATACTTCCGAAATCGTTGGCGCCACCATGCAGGCATAGCTGGGCTGTTTGCTTACCAACGGTTAACCACGAAGCCTGTATATTTTCAATGTTTGGCAACATGATACGGCTCAGTGCCAGCATACGGATGTATTCATCGCCCGATGTATTATTTTTAATACCCTTGATCCGGCGCAACAGGGTGCCGTCATCCTGGAACGGCCATGGAATAAAGGCCAGGAATCCCTTGGCCTCTGCCGGTTTTTCCGACTGCACTTCACGAATCCAGGCCAGGTGCTCAAAACGTTCGTATATGGTTTCCACATGGCCGAACATCATCGTAGCCGAAGTGGTGATATTCAGTTTATGGGCTGCGCGCATAACATCGAGCCATTCGCGGCCCGTACATTTTCCTTTGCTGATCAGGCGGCGGACGCGATCGTTTAAGATCTCGGCACCTGCGCCAGGCAGACTATCGAGCCCCGCATCCTTTAAGGCCTGCAGTACCTCCGTGTGTGTCGATTTTTCGAGCTTTGTAATGTGTGCAATTTCCGGGGGACCCAGCGAATGTAATTTTATCTGCGGGAACAATGTTTTGAGTTCCCTGAACAGGTTGACATAAAAACTGAGGCCCAGATCGGGATGGTGTCCACCCTGCAGCAGAAGCTGGTCGCCACCATATTTAATGGTTTCCTCTATTTTACGTTTGTATGTTTCAATGTCGGTGATATACGCTTCGGCATGGCCCGGAATCCGGTAAAAGTTACAGAACTTACAGTTGGCAATACACACATTGGTAGTATTAAGGTTACGGTCGATCTGCCAGGTTACTTTTTTCGAGTTGTTCTTTTTTATATTGCGAATCTCGTTGGCCACAAACATCAGTTCGGGTGTCGGAGCATGTTCATACAGGAAAACGCCTTCTTCAATGGTCAGAAAATCCATTGCCTGGGCTCTTTTCAATAAATTATCTACATTCATGAGAGACAGGATATTTGTTACAAATTTACACATTAATTAATCGATACAAATCCCTGTATTTTGTTATATTCGCATGGATACTCCCCCTAACCCTTTATATATGATAAAAAAAGCCTCAAAACCCACGAATACCAGCCTGGTAATCATTACGGAAACATACAGGGAACATGCTTCCTATGGTTTAAATAAAGCGCAGAACGATTACATTAAATCGGAGCTGAAGCGCGACAAAAAATTTATTTCACTGAATGCACTCGACCGCCTGGTATGCCTGGTGATTGCTGATACAAAAAAAGATCATTACCAGTCACTGGAGTCACTCCGTAAAACAGGCAGCAGTATTTGTGATGCTCTCAATGCCGGAGCCTATACCTCTGTACAAATTATGAATGAACTGGGTAGCGCTGATTATTCGCTCGCCCTGTCCGAAGGAATGGCCCTTGGAAACTACCAGTTTCTGAGACATAAGCCGAGCGCAAAAAAACTCGCCAATACACTGAAAGATATTTTTGTAATTGATCCGAAAGTAAAAGATGCTCAATTGTCTGCTTTATCGGTGGCCATAGAAGCAACCTGCATGGCACGCGACCTGGTAAACGAGCCGGTGAATCTGCTGAATGCCGAAGGCCTTGCCGATGCATTTAAGAAAATGGGAAAACAAAGCGGCTTTAAAGTTGAAGTCCTTAATAAAGCCCGCATCAGGCAATTGAAAATGGGTGGGTTATTATCTGTAAACCAGGGTAGCGTAGATCCACCTACGTTCTCCATTATGGAGTACAAACCAAAAAACGCGAAAAATAAAAAACCGTATGTACTTGTTGGAAAAGGCGTGGTATATGATACCGGCGGACTCAGTCTGAAACCGACACCCAACAGCATGGATATGATGAAATGCGATATGGCCGGTGCCGCGGCTGTAGGCTGCACCCTTTACGCCATTGCCAAAGCAAAACTCGATGTGCATGTTATAGGGCTTGTACCTGCTACCGACAACCGCCCGGGATTCAATGCGTTTGCACCCGGTGATATTATCACCATGATGGACGGAAGCACTGTGGAGATGCTGAACTCAGATGCCGAAGGCCGCATGATTCTGGCGGATGCATTGCATTATGCCAAACGCTATAAGCCTGAACTGGTGATCGACCTGGCTACACTCACCGGCGCTGCCATGGCTGCTATCGGGCCTTATGGCATCGTATGCATGGGTACGGCCAGTGACGAACAAAAAAGCAAACTTGCTGTCAGCGGCCTCCGCATGCACGAACGTCTGGTTGAGTTTCCGCTGTGGGATGAGTACGGCGAACTGATGAAGTCGGATATTGCCGATCAGAAAAACATCGGTGGACCGCTTGGAGGTGCTATTACGGCCGGTAAATTCCTTCAGAAGTTTACAGACTACCCTTACATGCATTTTGACATTGCCGGGCCTGCTTTTCTGAGCGGAAAAGACAGTTACCGCGGTAAAGGCGGCACGGGTTATGGCGTCAGACTTCTTTTCGATTTCTTTTCAAACCTTTAATTCCTATTGAATACACGTTTTGTCATACTCCTGTTTTTATTTCTGAAGCTGTGCATCACTGCTCAGAATGACAATGTGCATGAATCACTTATTGTGATCCACTACAATGAAGCCGACAAAGCCAATGTATTACAGGATATTTACACTTATGACTTTGTAAATGGCGTGTATGCGGGAAGGCAGGTTCTGCTTTCGGTGAAGGGTCAGAAAGACGGCAAGGATTATATCCGCATGGATAATGAAAATAATACGCTGTACAATAACCGCTACCTGATCTCCCAGAGTGGAAATATTATTGATCTCAGAGAGCGTAAGATTCTATTTGACGGGAATGGTGGCCGGCTCATCAAGTGTACCAACGACAGTATCATCTTTTATGTGAATGATATTTTCAAAGGTAAGTACTATGCCTACTATGACCTTTCGAAACAACTTTATTCAAGCATCAGCTCGCTCACATTTAAACTTATTCCCGGGCAGGATATTGAATTTGACAAAAGACAGGAGCCGTACAAACTATACCTCTACCCTGTCAATAAACCAAAGGTTGTATTGCTTGATGATGCTGGCTATAGCAGTGCTCCCGGCAGAAAGGAGCCGGTGGTTTTCTGGCTCGATAATTCCTCTTTTCTTTTCAACTACACAAACAAAGGGGCAGCAGACGCTGTTCTGATGAAGTATAGTATTGATTCAAAAAGCAAACAGGTGATTGGTTCTTTCACTAACACCGGAGAAACTCAGCCTGGAATCTACGGGGCTAACGATGGCGTAGTGCTTGAAACAAACGACAATTACTATCGCGTGGATCTGAAAACACCCGCACTTGTAGCCTGTAAACAGATTCAGTATCCTTTTGATTTTGCTATCGATGCCCAGGTAAAACCCAATGGAAGAGCCATCTCTTACAAAAACCAGGCGATCGGGACATTTCATTTTAATAAAAAAACCTTTCGCACCTCGGAACGCTATGCTGCATTTGTGAAGGAGTTGCAGGTCGGTAAAGAATTATACCAGCAGGGAATTGCTGTATGGAGTAAAACAAAACAACAATGGCTCAACATTGATGCAGAAGAAATTACTGCTTTTGTGGGTTGGATAAAACAATAAATTTATGATAGATAACAAAATAATTGTCGGTATTTCGCAGGGTGATGTTAACGGCATCAGTCTTGAAGTGATTTTAAAAACCTTATCGGAGCCGGCGCTGATGGATCTCTGTGTGCCGGTATTATTCAGCTCACAAAAAACTGTATCGTATTACCGTAAGGTGTTGGGTATGGAAGAATTTAACTTTCACCCGCTTCGTGATATGAACCAGGTGAATTCAAAAAAGCCCAATGTATTTATCTGCTATGAAGAAGAAGTGAGTATTGAAATGGGCAAAGCTACCGATCAGAGCGGAAAATACGCCAAACAATCGCTGGAACAGGCTATGCAGGCCTTGTTGAATCAGCAGATTGATGTGCTGGTAACCGGCCCGATTAACAAACAAAACATACAGGCCGCAGGGTTTCATTACCCGGGACATACTGAATTCCTGGGTGAAAAACTGGGTGGTAAGCCACTGATGGTCTTATGTTCGGGCGAACTCCGTGTAGCAGTAGCCACAGGGCATGTGCCACTGAAAGATGTTTCGAAACACATCACCAGTGAAAATCTTCATGAAAAGATTGTGGCATTACACCGTTCGATGGTATATGATTTTGGTATTCGTAAACCAAGAATTGCCGTGCTGGGCCTCAATCCGCATGCCGGCGAGAACGGAGCAATCGGCGAAGAAGAAAAACAGATCATTGCACCGGCTGTAAAAAAGGCAGCTGAAACCATGCTGGTATATGGTCCCTATTCGGCCGATGGTTTTTTCGGAAGCAACACTTACAAACAGTTCGATGCTATCCTGGCCATGTACCACGACCAGGGACTGATCCCATTCAAAACAATGGCCTTTCATTCAGGTGTCAATTACACAGCAGGATTAAGCGCTGTGCGTACTTCACCGGATCATGGCACAGCTTATGAGATAGCCGGAAAAAACCTGGCAGACCCATTGTCGTTCAAGGAATCGATTTATCTTGCCCTTGATATATTCAGGAATCGTCGTCTCTACGATGAGATTTCTGCAAACCCCTTACCATTTACACAAATCAAAAGAGAACGCTAGTCTCCCTGTTTAATTTGTCCTTATATATAAACAAACACTTATGATATGAAAAAAATTCTGATCCTTTTTATGGGCCTTTACGCAGGCACAGCGTTTTCGCAACTTGTAGCCCGTCTCGAAATGAAAGAGAATGTTGAAGGAATTTGCAATTCCAAAGAAGTATACGCGCTTTTTTCGGGCTTTAAGGGCCAGGTAAATCCGGTACCGCCGATCAGTAAAAATGAAATAAAAAATAAACTTCAATCGGAGGTAAGTTTTATAAAAGACAATCCAAAATTCAAAGGCAAGCTGATGATTCACTGCCTGATGAATTGCAAAGGTGAAATGGTTCAATGCACCGTTGACAATAAATCAGGAAATGATGAGCTGGATAAACAGGTGCTTGCAGTCTTTGCCACGCTGAAACAATGGACGCCGGGCACACTCGATGGTAAAGCCGTTGATACCAGTGAGTTATTCAGTATCCAGGTTAAAAAAGGGGTGATCAGTTTTAATTAAGATCATTCCTATCTTAAACTGTTTAGGACCCGGAACGAAAGTTGCCGGGTTCTTTTTTTTTCATATATTTGGTTAACAACAACCTATATCATGAAAAACCGCATTTTACTTTTCATTTTCATCTGCAGCAGCATTTTTACCCAGGCACAAACCTATCAGGATGTCGCTCCGATTTTCTACAGTCGCTGCACGAGCTGCCATAACCAGTTTGGTCACTTCCCGTTGTTGAATTATTCGCAAACACTTCCATGGACTCCTTATATACAAACGGTGCTTACCAATGGCAAAATGCCGCCATGGTCGCCGGACACCAGTTACAAACATTTTTTAGGTGAACGCTTAATCACCCAGGCCGAAAAAAATGAGATCCTGCTCTGGATTTCGAATGGAGCGCAAAAAGGTGACACCACCCAGGCTCCGCCGGCACCTGTATATACCAATGCATACAAACTTTTTGGCACCCCTGATCTTGAACTCAGCATACCAACCTTTACAAGTAATGCAAGCTCTATCGACAGTTACATTTGTTTTTCATTACCGACAGGACTTACACAGGACAGGATTCTGAAAGCCTTTGAAATTGTACCTGGTAATCCGAACATTGTTCACCACGTTGTTGTAGGGCTTGACACTACAGGTACCATTAATAGCGATCTGTCCGGTTCGTGTTATAACATTCCGGGTAACTTCACACTGGGAGGTTATGCTCCGGGAAGCTCCCCGACAGTATTTCCCAATCAGGGGCCTGTGAAAATGGGAATGCGTATTAAAAACGGTTCGCGTGTTATACTCCAGGTTCATTATTCGCCGGGGAGTTTCGGCCAGGTCGATTTTACCAAAATCCGCCTTTTCTTTTATCCAGCCGGCACCACTGGTGTTCGCGAAGTATATGCCACCACCCCTTTACAAAACTGGTCATTGAGTTTCCCGCCCAATACGGTAACACCATTCAGCGCTGTTTATCCATCCTCGGGCGGATTACCTATTGCGATATCCGTATTTTCCGCATTCCCACACTCTCATAAGCTGGCTACAACCATGATCAATTATGCCTATCAGGGCATCGATACCATACCACTGATCCGCATCAATAAATGGGACTTCAACTGGCAGGGTTATTACACCATGACTCACATGGCCAAGGTTCCTGCAGGTTACAAGCTTTATTCCAAACACATATACGACAATACATCCAATAACCCTGACAATCCTTTCTCTCCGCCACAACAAGTATATGCGGGCGTAGGAACCAACAACGAAATGTTGTTTGATTCGTTTCAATGGCTTGTTTACCAAACGGGCGATGAAAACCTGGATATTGGCGCGATGCTCGCCAACGATCCGCTTGTAAATGGCATTAAAGAAAGTACCGTTCAATCTGATATCCACCCCTATGCTTACCCGAACCCATTTGGAGCCAGTGTGCGCATTGGTTATGACCTGCAATCCTCATCGCATGTCAATATCAGCATTTATTCGATGTATGGTGTTTGTGTAAAGACCTTGCTGGATGCCGGTGAAACCAGTGGCCCGCATGAGTTGGTGTGGGATACCCGGAATGATGACGGAAACCGCATGGCAGCTGGTACTTATTTCTATATCATTACAACTGCTTCGGGTAAATATACAGGCAAGTTGAGTTTTATGCCTGAAAGGAATTAAACGCCGTATATATTTCAGGGAGTCTGTTTCAATAACTCTTCCAGGTATTTCTGAATGATCAGCAAGCCATTGTAATTGATCTTTGATTCTGTATCACTCACTTTATGATAATCAGTATGTATTCCGGTAGTGAATGACAAGGCCGGAATGCCTGATTTTACATAGCTCACAGCGTCTGTTTCATAAATTTTATCGTTCTCATTCGTGTATACTTTTCCGGGGAAGGACAGTGAATCTATTTTGTTTCTTCGTGACGAAACGGTTTGTATGCCGTAGATATTCAATACGGGCTGCCTGGAATCAAGGCGACCTACCATATCGAAATTAATAACGAGGCAAAGTGGCTTGAATTGTTTTGTGCAATATTCATGAAAAGCCCTGGAACCAAATAAGCCGATTTCGTGCGCGGAATAAGAAACAAACAGGTAATTGTATTTTTTCTGTGACCAGGTTTTGTAATTGCTCAAAAGACCTATCATCAGGGCAACTCCGGAGGCATTATCATCGGCTCCAGGGTGTACGGTATTTTTCATGTAGCTGCGCGAAAGAACGCCACCAAGGCCGATATGATCATAATGGGCTCCGATAAGCACTGTACTATCTGCATGATTGTTGATAAAGCAAAATACATTTTGCGAAGAGTCGGCCGGAATTGTATCCGCAACCCGGTATTTAAAATTCTGAAACCCGGTAGATGCGTGCTTCACTGATTTAAATTCATGATAAATGAAGTGTGCCGTTTTTTTCCCGCCCACACCTGAAACTCCCCGCCCCTGCATGCTATCAGCGCACAGTGTTTTGATAATTTTACGGTATAGCGCTACACGGTCCGAATCCATTGGATGCTGTGCCGGCAAAACCAGCTGACTGATCAGAAGCGATATAAAAACCAATAATTTCATTTAAAAGAAAAAGCTTTCCCATAAAAATACGGGAAAGCTTTTAATTAAGAGTTATCAATTAATGCTGAGTAGTCTGCATTTCCAGGATGCGTGTTTTTTCTTCGCGTGATGGATTAATCGACGCAGGGTAATTGGTATTGAACTGCAGTGTAGTACCATCCCACCAGACACCTTCAGCACTTTGCGAGCGGTTGCTATCATTAAACAAAGCCCTGTCGAGGTTACCGTTAAACGTTTTTGTTTTCAGGAACGAAGGTACTTCGGTTGATTTCGCATCAACGCGGTCACCTACAGCGATCCAGGCAATTTCGATGGTTGAGCTACCGGAGTTCAGTTCTTTCACAGTGAATCCGTTTTTATCGACAGATACAATGTATACGCCATTGCAAGGGCCCATCGGTGTAATCGTTACAACAGGGCTTTCACCTAACATATTTTTGTAGTTTTCATCAAACGTGATGGTTGCTACACCGTTTACCATTTGCGCTTTCCCTTTTTTGTAAATGGTCGCTTCTGTAGATGTAGCTGCATAAGCAGGTACCACAGCTGTTTCGGTATTAACGAGCTCCACGTTTTTGCCGGAGGTATAAACATCGCCCATGTTGTATGCAGCAAATAAATCGCCTGCATTCAGATGCCCGATAACACTACCGCGGCTCATGGTACCGATCATTCCGAAGAATCCGCCACCTACACCACCGGCTACCTGTGTCGGCGCAAAACCGCTACCGCTGCCATAGGCATTACTGCCATAAACACCGAAGGTTGTGGAACCACTGTTTTTGTATCCCATGGATCCCCAATAGGAGCCGTTTACTTCAGATCCGAAAGAACCGCCGCAACGGGTATAATCATTGTAATTATAGCTTGCATCACCGAAAGTATAAACATCACCCCAAAAGTTATATCCACCGGAAGCACGGTTTGTAAGTGTTTGTCCATAACCAGTACCATCGTTCTGCGAATCGCGGGTACGGTATCCGAAAAGTGAACACTGGCCGTCACCGTTTGCTGTGAGTTGCTGACGGTAAGCGTAAATCAGGTAGGAGATGTTCGGAGAGGTATTTACACCTATTCCTGTACCATTGTCCTGAAACAGTGAGTTTCCAAGTACCGAACCGCCGGTGGTCCATTTAGTAAGATAGTTTGCCGTGCCGGTTCCTGTTACTGCCGACAGTGTTGCTGCTCCGATATTGCCACTGTTATCGGCAGTAAGGTAACGGTTACCTCCACCGGCCAAACCGGAAATAATAACACTGCTGGTTTGAACTGTACCTGTAACACCTAATTTATTCGCTGTATAATCCCAGGTAAGGTTGGCATTTCCCGCAGCACTTCCGCTATTATTATAGGCAATCTGTTTATCCGATCCTGCAATTGGACCTGCAGGTCCTGCAGCACCAGTAGCTCCGGTCGCGCCTGTGGCACCTGTGGCACCTGCTGGTCCCATTAAACTGCCACCACTCGCGCTCCATGCACCGGATGATTTAACATACGTGAGGCCCGTTGTGGTATTTACATAAGAGTCGCCATCATCCCCTAAAGAATTGGCTGGCACTGTGGTTCCACTCAGAAAAGAGGCGCCGTTGGCTCCATTGGTACCATTAGTTCCGTTTGCACCTGCAGGCCCGGTAGCTCCTGTAGCACCTGTGGCTCCTGCTGCACCCGCAGGTCCTGCCGGGCCCATCAAGCTACCACCTGTCGCACTCCATGCACCGGATGATTTAACATACGTCAAACCCGTTGTGGTATTTACATAAGAGTCGCCATCAACACCCAATGCATTGGATGGTGCTGTGGTTCCGCTCAGAAAAGACGCACCGTTGGTACCGTTTGCACCATTGGTTCCATTTGCGCCTGCTGTACCTGTAGCTCCTACAGGTCCCATTAAACTACCACCGGTTGCACTCCAGGCTCCGGCTGATTTAAAGTAAACCAACCCGGTTGTTGAATTGACATATGAATCACCATCAGCACCCAATGTATTGGATGGGACTGTTGTTCCACTCAGAAAAGAAGCGCCGTTAGTTCCATTGGTACCATTCGTGCCATTTGCACCCGCAGCACCAGCCGCACCAGCAGGTCCCATTAAGCTACCACCATCCAGTGACCATGCACCGGCATTTTTTACATAGGTTTCACCGGTGGCCGTATTTACATACGAATCGCCATCTGCACCGAGGGTATTTGCCGGTGCTGCTGTTCCACTCAGGAACGACGCACCATTTGCACCCGCGGGCCCCGGATTAGAAGCTGTATTGGCATACAATGCATAAGGTACGCTCAACAATTGCGAAGTACCCGAAATGCTATAACTTGTTCCTCCCGTTGGATCCACATCTGTTTTAATATAATATGTTCCGGTACCCCAGTTAATAGAAGCCATACTTCCTGACACAACAGTACCGCCGCCTATTTCAAGCGTAACGAGACCATTGGCATTACTGGTGGTGGTTTGTGTTTCGGCATATACTACAGGGCCCGTGGGCGAACCCTGCAATACACTGATCTGCATACCAACCGGTGTATTGGTAACCAGTGTGTTTGACGCATTGCGAACAACGGCCTGGTAACTCATTTTCTGAGGCGCCTGCGCTTTTCCTAAACTATAAAGAAATGCAAAAGCTAATGTGACATAAATCTTTTTCATATAATTCGTTTTTAGTTTTTAATAATCTTGAATTGTTTTTTGAGTTCATTGTTAATGATCACGCTCAGGAAATAAACTCCCGATGCCTGATCCTGCAATGAAATTTCCGTTTGAGCCTTATCAATGCCCTTGTCCATAACAAGGCGTCCTGCGGCGTCTGTTACTTTAAAAGAGGCTTTTCTGATCTCATTAAAATCTGAGAATGTCAGATTCAACATGTTGTGCGTTGGATTCGGGAACACAATCATCTCAAGATTGATATCATGTGCTTCCACACCCGTTACGATACTGAGATCGTAAGGCTGTTGTACACCCTGGGCAACTGAGATCCCTCCACCGGCAATGGTCGTGTAAACGACCTGACCAACGGAGTAACTCACATTGCCGGAAGCGCTGCTTGCATTGCCTCCGGATGCTACGGTCGCATCCTGTGCATACCCGTATGTCATGAAAGCCATAAGGGGTAGCATTAAAATCCGACCTGTTTTGTTTTTACTTGTTTTCATATACCTGTTTTTTTCGCGAACTGTTTATTGTAAAGCTATTGAATCAGTATGCCTTTTCTGCCCGCATAAATGCCTGTTTTTCTGACCGAGTATTTATACTTATAACAACAACTCCAGCGACTTGCGAGAATCTGTTACACATCTGCTTCACTCTTACCTGTTATTGATCTGATTCTATGATAAAACTATTCCAGTTGTTCACCGAATCATATTCCAAAACCGCTGATTTCTTACATCTGTAAAGAAGACCGTGAGAAATATCAAAATTCCCTCACGGTTTTCCGAGGTACAAACGATTCATGAGGACGTTGGCTCTATCTAAAAATTGAAAAAGCACATTGAACACATCCTTTTGAATATATTTCACAGCGGCTGTAAGCCTTGTCAATTCTGGAAAAATGAAGATTTTTCGAAATTTATTTGGAGGATATTGTTTTTCTATCATACATTTGCATCAGAATTAATTACCCACCCATGTGTGTATTTAATTTATAAAGAAGCGACGAGAGAATAGGCTCTATGACTCGCTGGCAACCAACTAAAAGTCCGCTCTGCGTGATTGGAAAACCGGTGCCAACTCCTACCCCGATGAAAAACGGGGAAAAATAAATTAAAAAACAAAAAAATGAAACACACAATTCCAACAACCAAAACACTGAGTCAACCTCTCACTGGTAATTCTATTCTCTATCCTTTAGCTTTCTTCATGATGGCTTGTTGTATGTGCTGCTGTTGCTGCATGTGCTAGTACTCATTTCCATTTCTTATCTCCGGAAATAGTTGCCTGCACTCAAAACAGGCCCTGAGCATCGCATTTTATTTTCCCAGTTTTTACAGATTAACCCGGGTTAGCTATAACCCAAAAACAAACAACAAGACATTATGAATACTCCAAAATCATACAACACCCAACAAAAAAACGAAAACCTGATTGGCAATCCTGCCCACAAACATTTCCTGGTTCTTCAGGCGGAATATGGCATTGCCCAAAGAGGCGGCGTAAAAATACCGGCCCTGTCTGAAGCCCATGCCAGAAGGCTTGTTAGCCAGGTGAACATTCTGGATCAGGTAGAAAACAGAAAGCTGATCTTCAGCGAAATCATCATCAGTAATTAATCTTTAAAATGAAAACTGTTTGAAATGCGCGCTTTCAGCAGGTATTAAAATCAAAAAAAACAAAACCATAAACTTTATAAAATCTGAAATCATGAGTACAACAACCAACAACCTGAAATTTGAAACATTACAATTACACGCCGGACAAGATGCAGACCCAACAACGGGTTCACGCGCTGTGCCAATTTACCAGACTACCTCTTATGTATTTAAAGACAGCAAACATGCTGCAAATCTCTTTGGCCTGAAAGAATTCGGTAACATCTACACCCGCATTACAAACCCGACCACAGATGTATTCGAAAAACGAATTGCCGCCCTGGAAGGTGGCGTTGCTGCGCTGGCAGTATCATCGGGTCAGGCCGCACAGTTCATTGCTTTGAATAATATACTGCAGGCCGGCGACAATTTTGTCAGCACCTCTTTTATCTATGGCGGCACTTACAATCAGTTTAAAGTTGCATTCAAACGCCTGGGCATCGAAACACGCTTTGCAAAAGGTGATACAGCTGAAGCATTTGAAAAGCTCATTGACAAAAACACTAAAGTCCTTTACCTCGAAACAATCGGTAATCCGGGATTCAACATTCCTGATTTCGAAAAAATTGCGGCTCTTGCCAAAAAATATGACCTGCCACTCGTTGTAGACAATACCTTCGGTGCAGCCGGTTACTTATTCAGACCACTTGAACATGGCGCCCACATTGTTGTGTCATCGGCCACCAAATGGATCGGTGGGCATGGCACGAGCATAGGCGGCGTTATCGTTGATGGCGGTAATTACAACTGGGCTAATGGAAAATTCCCGCAGTTTACAGAGCCTTCAGAGGGTTATCATGGGCTTATTTTTGCAGATGTATTTGGCATCAACAACCCGCTTGGCTTACCTAACATCGCATTTATTATCCGTGCCCGTGTAGAAGGGCTTCGTGATTTCGGAACAGCCCTTGCCCCGATAAATTCATTCCTTCTTATTCAGGGCCTTGAAACCTTATCGCTTCGCGTTCAACGTCATGTCGACAATGCCCTGGAGCTGGCCAAATGGCTCGAAAAACGTCCTGAAGTTGAATACGTAAATTATCCTGGCCTGGAAAGTTCAGCATACAATACACTCGCTAAAAAATATCTGAAAAACGGATTCGGTGGTGTTTTGTCTTTTAAACTGAAAGAAGGCAAAGTTGCTGCTGACTTCCTGGTTAACAACCTTTCACTCATCAGTCACCTGGCTAATGTAGGCGATGCAAAAACACTGATCATTCATCCTGCCACAACCACTCACGAACAACTCAGTGCCGAAGAACAAAAAACCGCCGGTGTGGAACCTGGCCTGCTCCGTGTGTCTGTGGGTATTGAGCATATCGACGACATTAAAAACGACCTCGAATCAGCATTCGAAAAATTATCGAAAACCAGCACCAAAGAACTTGAACTGCTCTTAAATTAATCCATAGCCGCCTGCAGGGGGGAGACAGTTTCCCATCTATAATTGGCTCTCCCGGCATGGCACTTACATTTTCAATACCATATACTATGAGTCTGAAAACATTCACATACAATAAACGGTTTAACCTCGAAAGTGGTCTGTCGCTGCCGGGCCTTGATATTGCCTACCATACCTATGGCACACTGAACCGAAAAAAAGATAATGTTATCTGGGTTGTGCACGCCCTTACCGCAAACAGCGATGTATTCGACTGGTGGAAAGGCATCTTCGGGGAGCATGACCTTTACAATCCCAATGAACATTTTATTGTATGTGCCAATAACCTGGGCTCATGCTATGGTACAACCGGCCCGGCCAGTATTAATCCAGATACAAATCAGCCATGGTACGGTTATTTTCCACACATTACCACACGCGACCAGGCCGCTGCACTCGACCTGTTGAGACAGCATCTGGGCATTGAAAAAATTCACACATTGATCGGCGGCTCTCAGGGTGGACAAATCGCGCAGGAGTGGGCATTATCAAATCCGGGTATTCATGAGAACCTGGTGCTGATTGCTACAAATGCGCAACATTCACCCTGGGGCATTGCCTTCAATGAATCGCAGCGCTTAGCAATCAAGAGCGACCGCACGTATTACTCCAATACAGCCAATGGCGGTGAAAAAGGCTTACAGGCTGCGCGCAGCATTGCCCTGCTGAGCTACAGAAGTTACAATACCTATAGCGAAACCCAGCAGGAAAACACGGCGGATAAAACTGAAGATTTTTCAGCGGCATCCTATCAGCGATACCAGGGCGAAAAGCTTGTGAAACGTTTCAATGCATACTCCTATGTGCGACTTTCGGAAGCCATGGATTCACACCATGTAGCGCGAAACCGCACACCGGATGTTACCGGAGCACTCGCCAGGATCAGGGCCAATACACTTGTTATAGGTATTACCAGCGACATCCTGTTTCCTGTGAGCGAACAAAAACTGATTGCCAAAAATATTCCGGGAGCGTTTTACGCAGAGATTGATTCATTCTATGGACACGATGGTTTTCTGATCGAAACACATAAGCTCTACACCATCATCTCCGATTTCTACAATAAAATTTCATTCAACAACACCATTAAACGTCAATTAGAAACAAGCTTAAACTAATATACCATTATGAGCAAGACATTAAAAATAGGATTATTCGGATTTGGCTGCGTAGGCCAGGGCCTCTACCATGTACTTAACAACAGTACAGGATTCAAAGCCGACATCGTAAAGATCGCCGTGAAACATCCTGAAAAAGAGCGTTCCGTTTCCAAAGAACTGATCACATACAACAAATGGGATATATTGAATAACCCCGAAATCGACGTGGTTGTAGAACTCATTGATGATGCCGACGAAGCATTCCTGATCGTGAGTGAAGCTATTAAAAAAGGGAAACATGTAGTGACTGCCAATAAAAAACTACTGGCCACACACCTGGAAGAACTGTACAGCCTGCAACAGCAATACAATGTATCCTTGCTTTATGAAGCTTCGGCCTGCGGAAGCATTCCTATTATCAGGAGCCTGGAAGAATACTTCGACAATGAAGAGCTCGAAAAAGTATCCGGTATTTTCAATGGTACTACCAATTATATTCTGACAAAGACCATCCGCGAAAAGCTCAGCTACGCCGAGGCCCTCAGCCAGGCCCAGCAGAAAGGTTTTGCCGAAAGCGATCCAACCAACGATGTGGAAGGCTTTGACCCGAAATTCAAAGCCATTATCATTGCTCTGCATGCCTTTGGCCTGATCATAAAGCCGGAAGATATCCTCAACCTGGGTATTACCACGCTTCATGACAACGACATTAATTACGCCTCTGAGAAAGGCTATAAAATAAAGCTGACCCCGCTTATTCAACGTCTGCCCAACAACCAGGTGAGTGTGCTTGTTGCACCAAGGTTCATCAAAGAAGAAAACCATCTTTTCAAAGTGGATGATGAATTCAACGGCGTTATTGTTGAAGGAAAATTTTCCGGAGAGCAATTCCTGCAGGGCAAAGGTGCCGGCAGCTACCCTACTGGAGCAGCTGTATTATCAGATATTTCAGCCCTTTCATACGGCTATAAATACGAATACAAAAAACACCGTCAAAACCAAAGACCTGAATTCACCAATGATGTTTTGCTGACTGTGTACCTCCGTTACAACACTGTGATTGATCTTGAACATATTGAGTTCGAAAATATCCGCGAGAAATACACAGGCCACGATTACAATTACATTGTGGGTGAAGTGAATCTGGCAAATCTGCTGGCCGAGCGTGATTACATCCTGAAAAACAATCTTTTTATATCACTGTTAGGCGACTCCGTTAAATCCGTAAATTCAGAAATCAAAAAAGCAACAAAATCCACCTCTATTCTTAACCACTAAAAACCAAAAATCATGTCCATACGATTAGGCGATACCGCACCCGATTTCCAGGCCGAAACAAGCCAGGGCCCCATTCAGTTCCATCAATGGCTCAACAACAGCTGGGCCATCCTGTTTTCACACCCTGCCGATTTTACACCGGTATGTACCACTGAACTTGGTACTGTGGCCAGGCTTAAACCTGAGTTTGATAAACGCGGCGTCAAAGTCATTGCACTGAGTGTTGATCCTGTAGCTTCTCATCTGGAATGGATCAAAGACATCAACGAAACACAAAACACAACGGTTAACTACCCGATCATTGCAGATCCTGTTTTTGAAGTTTCCAAACTCTATGGCTTTGTGCATCCGAATGCTTCTGATAAATTCACGGTTCGTTCGGTTGCCATTATTGGTCCCGACAAAAAAATAAAACTGCTCATTACATATCCGGCTTCAACGGGTCGTAATTTCAATGAAATACTCCGCGTCATTGATTCACTGCAGCTGACCGCCAATTACAGTGTAGCAACCCCCGCTAACTGGGAGCATGGCGACGATGTTGTAGTGATACCGGCTATCAAAACTGAAGATATCCCGGCCAAATTCCCGAAAGGCTTTAAAGAAATAAAGCCCTACCTGCGCATCACACCGCAACCAAATATCTGATGCAATACACGGGACAACACATTTCTGATAAAGCAAACAGGCTTACAATAAAAACATGAGCAAAGTACAGGTAAACATTGAGCGTCTCAACGATGCGTTCCATTTCAGAGCAACTAACGAAAGTGGAAATACGCTTGATCTGGATGCCAGTCCGGAGATTGGCGGAGAAAACAAAGGATTCAGACCCATGCAGCTTCTGTTAGCCGCCGTTGGGAGCTGCAGCGCCATTGATGTGGTGAATATTCTGAAAAAACAAAAACAAACGATTCTGCATTTTGATGTGGAAGTGATTGCTGACCGTGAAGCTGTTGAAGAATACTCGCAATACAAAACCATACACCTTCACTTCAAACTGCGTGGCCCAATTGATCCTGACAAAGCTGAAAAGGCAGTAAAACTCTCGCTCGACAAGTATTGCTCTGTATCCAAAGCGCTGGAGCCTCTTTCGCGTATTACCCATTCTGTAAGCATTCAATCCACATGAAAGATAAACACTTTGAAACCCAGTCCATCCGTGCCCAATTGCCACGAAGCGGCAACAATGAACATTCTGTCCCGCTCTACCTCACATCCAGCTTTGTTTTGGACTCGGCAGAAGACATGCGTGCTGCATTTGCAGAAGAAACAGATCCGTTCATCTATTCGCGTTACAGCAACCCGAACAACAATGAATTTGTTGAGAAAATCTGTCTGCTCGAAGGAGCTGAAACCGGCATTGCTACAGCTTCCGGAATGGCAGCCATTTATACAACACTGGCGGCACTGCTCAGTGCGGGCGACCACGTCATTTCCTGCTCATCTGTATTCGGTGCTACCCACACCATTTTCAATAAGTACTTTCCGAAATGGAATATCTCTTACAGCTACTTCGATGCCGGAAGCCCGGAAACGATTGAAACACTGGTAAAACCAAACACAAAAATACTTTACCTCGAAACGCCAACCAATCCTGCCATTGAAGTTATTGATCTTGAGCTTGTCGGAGAAATTGCCAGGCGCAACAACCTGATCCTCATTGTCGACAACTGTTTTGCAACCCCATACCTCCAGCAACCCATCCACTTTGGCGCTGACCTCGTGATTCACTCGGCTACAAAATACATCGACGGACAGGGGCGTGTGCTTGGCGGTGTTGTTGTCGGACGCCAGGACCTGGTGCGCGAAATCTATTTATTCGGCCGCATTACCGGCCCTTCCCTCTCCCCTTTCAACGCCTGGGTACTAAGCAAAAGCCTGGAAACACTGGCTCTTCGCATGGACCGCCATTGCGAAAACGCTTTGTATATTGCTCAAAAGCTGGAAACACACCCTGCACTTGAATTTGTGAAATACCCGTTTTTACCCTCACATCCGCACTACCCCATCGCAAAAAAACAAATGAAAGCCGGCGGAGGGATCATCACATTTTCCGTAAAAGGTGGCTACGAAGGCGGGAAAAAACTGATGGATAACCTGAAGATGATCCGTATCTCCCCTAACCTCGGCGATTCCAGGACCATCGCCACGCATCCGGCATCCTCCACACACTGCAAGCTCAGCGAAAAAGAACGGCTCGATGTGGGTATCTTACCGGGACTCGTAAGAATATCTGTTGGGCTCGAAAACAAAGAAGACATCCTGGCCGATATTTTACAGGCACTAGGCTGATGCCTGTTTTGTATTGATGTGATCATGCTTTCAATCATTTTTATTCTCATCAAAACCATGTATATTAGAAGAATTGAAAGCAAGTACTTATATAGACCAATTAATAGAGGAATCCGTTTTTATTTTACGTGAAACGGCCGCCCAATTTCAAAACCCTTATATTCTATTTTCGGGAGGAAAAGACTCTATCACATTGGTTCACCTGGCCATGGAGGCGTTTAGCCCCCTGGCAATTCCTTTCAAACTGCTGCATGTCGATACAGGGCATAATTTCAAAGAAGCGCTCGATTTCAGGGATCGCCTTGTAAAAGAATATGGCCTCACACTGGAAGTGCGTTATGTAGCCGATACCATACAAGAAAAAAAACTTAAGGAGCCAACCGGCAAATTCGCATCGCGCAACGCCTTGCAATCCTTCACCCTTCTCGATGCTATACAGGAATTGCAAATCGATTGCTGCATTGGCGGCGGACGACGCGACGAGGAGAAAGCGCGGGCTAAAGAACGTGTGTTTTCACATCGTGATAAACAGGGAAGCTGGCAGCCCGATCAGCAAAATCCGGAACTCTGGAATGTCTATAACGGTCTGTTGAATCCTGGTGAAAATTACAGGGTTTTTCCGATCAGCAACTGGACCGAACGTGATGTATGGCAATTCATTAAAGAAAAAAATATTTCATTGCCTTCCATTTATTTCTCACACAACAGATCCTGCATTCACCTGCCGGGCGGGCAATTGCTGGCCGTATCCGAATTTATTCAAACCGATGCTCGCGACACTATCAGCACCGAGCAGGTGCGTTTCAGAACCGTTGGCGATATGACCTGCACAGCGGCAGTTCCGTCAAAGGCAACAACAGTCGACGATATTCTGAAAGAACTGGATGAAACACATATCAGTGAACGAGGCGCTACACGCATCGACGATAAGATATCGGAAAGTGGCATGGAAGACCGCAAAAAACAAGGGTATTTCTGATGGACTTGTTGAAATTCATAATCTGTGGCAATGTCGATGATGGCAAAAGTACCCTCACAGGACGCCTGCTGCTCGATACCGGAAATATTTTTGAAGATCAGTTTACCGACTATACGCACAAAACAACCGGCGATATAGACCTGGCGAGGGTTACAGATGGGCTTCGGGCTGAGCGAGAACAAGGCATCACCATTGATGTAGCCTACAAATATTTTGCTACACCCAAACGTAAATTCATTTGTATCGATGCTCCCGGTCATAAAGAATATACACGCAATATGATCAGTGGCGCTTCGCAGGCCGATGCTGCCGTACTCCTGATTGATGCACGCCATGGCATTACTGAACAAACCATGCGACATGCCAATATCTGCCGTTTCCTGGGCATTGGGCACGTGTTGGTCATTATAAACAAAATGGATGCTGTGAATTACAGCCAGGAAATTTTTCATTCCATCACCATGGCCTTTGCCGAAAAACTTCAGCTTTCATCACACACACAATTTATTCCCGCCAGCGGTCTCACAGGCGAAAATATCACAAAGCCTTCTGCGAACCTCAGCTGGTACAAAGGCCCTGCATTGCTCGATCTTCTGGAGTCCATACACATCAGTAAAGCAGAAGCCTCCGAAAAATGGGTGGCTCAACTGGTGGTTCAGCAAACAGATGGGCAATATATTTTTCTGCATGGAAATCACCCGGGAATAGCCGAACAAAAACTTATCAGCGCCAGAACCGGAGAAACCCTTACCCTCAGCCATGCCAGCGGTCTGCATCCTCACATGGTTTATACCGGCGATCATTATTACAGCCGGGGCGATGTGTTTGTTTCGCTTCATACTCCGGTTCAGGCAAAACAACAACTTGGGGTTGAGCTCTTCAATGTATCCGATCACGACCTTAAACCCGGCTCTCAATACCTGGTATTAGCTCAACAGCTTCTGCAACATGGCACGCTGGTTTCGGAGGCATTTATTCCGGGTAATGAGTTTGGGCTGGCCATGCTAGACATGGAGAAACCGGTATATCTCTGCAAAAATGATACGATCCAGGGGATTTTAATTGATGCCGTTTCCAAAAAAACCATTGCGGCTTTCCGTTCACTTCATCCGGCGATATAGTATTTTCCGGCCTTGTCCACCTTCACCTTCGGGCGGTTCTTATTTTTCTCAAAGAAATCATAAACCGGTTTTAGAGTTGACCAGAAATCCATTTTTTCTTTCGGGTAATTTGCTTCCAGTGTTTTCACATTACCGGCAGTGAGCTTACATGGAAAAATATCAATATGAATGCTGGTTTGCGGACTTTTCGACTCCAGACATAAAATGTATAGTTCTTTGATATATTCATCGGTAATAGGAATACAGCCGATTGTCACACAATTTCCATGCACCATAATGGCTCCACCTGCATTTTTCCCCTTTTTCAGAATCCGGTCGCTTTCGTTCGGATAGCTCACACGCATGCTCAGGTAATAATCGCTGGCCGGATTAAACAGATCGATGGTATAAAACCCTTCGGGCACCTGGCCATCTCCTTCTTTCCGCTTTGGTCCCAGTGAACCGCTGCTGGCGCAAATAGCATAGGTTTTAAATAGCTTATAGGTATCCTCCCCTTTATTTCTTAACCAAACCTCGAGGCTCTTTTCCATTTTAAACACGCGCAGGAAAACTTCATAGTTTTTCGGATCAATGCTCTGTTTTTTCATTTCGGCCTCCAAAGCCGGCCATTTTGTATCGTGGGCATCTTTTACCCTTTTGTTTTTCAGTTGTCCCGCTTTAAACGAGTCTGTTTGTGCCATCCCGCTTTGAAGGCCGATAACTAACAGAACAGTATTAAAAACATTGAAAAATACCCGGTAACAGCGCATGGTTTTACGTAATTTTGTATAGCTAATTTAGAGATAAATTCATGTTTTTATTGAAAATAATCCGGAACAAGTACTTCATTGTCGTTTCTGCTATGGTTGTATGGCTTTTGTTTTTTGATAAAAACGATGTTTATACCCAGATCGACCTCATAAAGAAATGTAATAAGCTCAAGGCCGAACGCGATTACTACCTGGCCGAAATAGAACATAACAAGAAGGAAATCCAGGAATTGCAGACCAATACCGAAAGCCTCGAGACCTTTGCACGTGAGAAATACCTCATGAAACGTGACAATGAGGATGTTTTTGTGATCGTCAAAAAATAGTGTTAACTATTCCAAATTTTCCCTTTTTTTCCTTTTAAAATGAGTACATTTGCCGCTTAATTTTTAATCCCGTAAGGTTATGAAACTTTCCATGTTCAAGTTTAATCTGCCAAAAGAACTCCTGGCAGAACACCCGGCTAAAAGTCGTGATGAGAGCCGCCTGATGGTCGTAGACCGTAAATCAGGGAAAATCAGTCACAAAAAATTCAAAGACATTATCAATTATTTTGATGACGGTGATGTAATGGTTATGAACGACACCAAGGTGTTTCCTGCCCGTATGTACGGCAATAAGGAAAAAACCGGTGCCAAAATCGAAGTGTTCCTGCTTCGCGAACTCAATGCTGAAAGCCGCCTCTGGGATGTGCTTGTAGATCCGGCCCGCAAAATCAGGATAGGCAACAAGCTCTACTTTGGCGACAATGACAATGTTGTAGCCGAAGTCATCGACAACACCACCTCCCGTGGAAGAACCCTCCGTTTCCTTTACGATGGGTCTTATGAAGAATTCAGACAGGCACTATACGAACTGGGTGAAACACCGCTTCCGAAATACATTAAACGTAAAGTAGAAGAAAGCGATGCAGACCGCTACCAGACCGTATTCGCTAAAAACGAAGGTGCTGTGGCCGCTCCTACCGCCGGCTTACACTTCAGCCGAGAGCTTATGAAGCGCCTCGAAATTAAAGGTGTAAACTTTGCGTTTTTGACCCTCCACGTGGGCCTTGGTACTTTCCGTATGGTAGAAGTTGAAGATCTTACCAAGCACAAAATGGACAGCGAAGAAGCTATTATCTCTGAAGCTGCCTGCAAAACCGTGAACTCAGCGATCGACAAAAAGAAACGTGTATGCGCTGTCGGAACAACGGTAATGCGTGCTGTGGAATCATCGGTTTCTACAACAGGTCACCTGAATCCATACAACGGCTGGACCAATAAATTTATTTTCCCGCCTTACGATTTTTCAGTAGCCAACTGCATGATCACAAACTTCCATATGCCTGAGTCCACTTTATTGATGCAGGTTTGCGCGTTTGGCGGTTATGACCTCATTATGAAAGCATACAAAGAAGCCATTAAGGAAAAATACAAGTTCTATTCTTATGGTGATGCCATGCTGATTATTTAATCTTCATGAACAGATCATAAAAAAAGGCTCCTGATGGAGCCTTTTTTATTTGGGATCAACATAATAACGCTTCTTATTCCACAATCATTTTACGGGTCACAGCGTTGCCATCGACCTGTAAAGTATAATAGTATACACCGGCAGCATAAGCGCCCAGGCGAACAGCGTGCACACCCGTAGTGGTAGCTTCATCCGACTGTGTCATAATTCTTCCGGTAATATCGCGAACTGTAAACTTCACAGATTTGGCATCTTTAGCCAGGCTATAGTGTACAGTCGATTCTTTCGAATATGGGTTTGGCATATTTTGCCCCAGTTCAAATTCTTTCTCTTTGTATTCTTTCACACCCACAGTAGATGTGGCACGAATCGAAAAGTCGATCCAGAAGCTGCTCGCAATATCCCCGCGCATAGTTGTATAGAAAATAGAAGAGGTGTTTTCAGTACCATAGCGCTGTTTTTTAGACATGTACTGGCTGTAATTCTTTCCTTTTGCAAAATCGTCGAAGTAATCGCCGCCGGCGACAGGTTGCGCCGGAGAATTCTGATCATACACAATAGCACAAAATCCATTCATGGTTTGAGGCGATGGCCCGCTTCCGCCGTTGTAAGCGATAGTTCCAACAGCATAACTGGCCTGGCCCGGCACGTATGTCACGTTCACCGAAACAATGTTATTTGCAGGAATCAGCTGACCTGTGGCGCCGTTCAATACAATAGGGAAATAATCTGAAGTTTTCAGAAATGTTGTATCAGCATCTGTCAGTGTTTTTTTAATCACCAGTTTATTGGTCATGGGCGCACTTAGCCGGGCCTTATCACCTTGCTGGGTGTTGGAGGTTGTATATTTTGGTGTAGCCCATGTACCATAATATGTATACGGTGAAGCATAAGACCAGCGGCCAAAAACAGAGGAAGTCGACGTGTCGCCCCATACAATTTCCACGAGAAGGGTATCGGTATCAGCGGTTTTTCGCTTGTAAACGCTGCCTATCCAAACCGTATCAAGCGTATAGGCATCTCCGGGAGCCAGCAAAGGCTGGAAATTAACCTGGTCGAATATAACGCTCTTAGGGTCAAATGTGGTCCCGAACTTCATATAACTCATGTAATTATCACCACTCGAAAAAGAAGATTTTACAGTTGAATCGCAGAATGTCGGGGAAACATAAATTCCCACTTTCGAACCGGCAGAACCATTGTCGATTTCAGACGGTAAAACACCGTTTGCAGTTACCAGGCTGAAGCCAACGTCAAAGCGACCCTGGATACCGCCTCCTGTAACTTTAAGCGACTGGTGGGTCTTCTTTTGACTTTTAGGCGTATAACCCTGTTTGGCCGATGGTGCCAGTACAGAGTTGTTTTGGGCAAATGACGACAAACAAAGAGCCGTCACCCCAATAATGGAGTACAATTTTTTCATAGCAATAGTTTTTTAGGTATGCTTAAAGTTAGGAAAAAAAAGACAAATAAAAAAGGCCCGGGATAAACCCAGGCCTTTTTTATTCCATTTAAGCGGAAATTATTTAGTGATAACTAATTCTTTAGTTACAACTGCACCGTTAGCACGTAACTGATAGAAGTACGAACCAGCGTTTAAAGAAGATGTGTTGAATTTAATAGTATAAGTACCGGCAGCCTGATCTTGTGCAGGCTCTTCGTATACTTTTTTACCTTGCATATCTAATACAACGAAAGAAACGTTTTTAGCATCTTTCTCTAAAGAGTATTGAATGTTAGCGTTTTCTGTAGCAGGGTTAGGGAATACATCGGATAATTTAACACCGTTGTAGAACTCATGAACTGCAGTACCAGTACCTAATACACCGAAGATAGCGATATCGCAATCTAAGTCACCAGAGCTACCGTTAGCAGGATCAGAGAATAAGAAGTCAGAGCAATACCAGGTTGTACCAAAGTAGTGGTAAGTATAATCTAAGTTCTGAGCATCACCTTTAGCATCAGCTAAGATACCGATAGTATCACCAGCAGCTAATCCACCAGCATCAACAGCGATAGCGAAATCACCGCTTACGTTGATTGGAGTTGAGAATGTAGCAACAGTAAAGAAGTTAACTGTGTCAATTTGTGACCATGTTAAAGATACTGTACCTAATTTAGTGTTTGGACCTGGAGTATTGAATGCACCTGCAGTACTTGTAGAAGATGCGTTTTTAGCTTTGTTAGCAGCCATGTTCCATAATTCAACTTTTACGCTTGAGCTACCAGAACCTACACTGTGTTTGTCATAAACTGCGAAAACAGCTTTAGTGATTACTAACGGTGTGTTGTTCAGGTTAGCGTAACCTTGAGCACATTTGTTAAGACCATCAGCGTTTTTTCCGAATACGCTACCGCCTGTAGTGTAACCATAACGGTATAATTGCTGAGAAATACCAGCAAATACAGGTAAAAAGTCAGGAGTACTGTTCCAGGAAATAGTATCACCGGCAACTACTGCTGTTTTAGCTAAATACTGAGTGCTTTTCGCTTTGTCGAAAGTTGTGGTAAATTTCTTACCAACTGTAGCATCCTGAGCCACTGCAGAAGCAGTGATTGCAAGCGCTCCAATAATCGAGTAAATTTTTTTCATGATGTTTTTATTTGTTTAGTTTAATGTTATGCTGGTAAAAATAGAGAATCAGTTTTTAAATAGCAAAAAAATTAACAATTTAATTTTTATCGCTTAACATCCTTTTTCTTTAGTCATTTAACTTCAAAACCGCCATGAATGCGCTTTGCGGGATCTCCACATTACCCACTTGCTTCATTCTTTTTTTCCCTTCTTTTTGTTTTTCCAACAGCTTCCGTTTACGGCTGATATCGCCACCGTAACATTTGGCCGTCACATCTTTCCGGATGGCACTGATTGTTTCGCGCGAAATAATTTTAGCGCCGATAGCTGCCTGGATAGGGATCTCGAACTGTTGTTTCGGAATCAGTTCTTTCAGTTTTTCACAAATCTTTTTTCCGAAGTTATAGGAGTTGCTGCGGTGAATAAGGCAGGACAAAGCATCTACGGGTTCACCTTTCAAAAGAATATCCAGTTTCACAAGGTCCGAATCGCGCATCCCTATCGGGTGATAATCGAAGGATGCATAGCCTTTGGAAATAGATTTTAAACGATCAAAAAAGTCAAACACAACTTCACCCAAAGGCATTTCAAAAATCAACTCCACACGGTCTGCCGTCAAATAATTCTGTGTTACAATGGTGCCGCGTTTTTCGATACACAGGCTCATAATCGGACCGATAAAATCAGACTTGGTAATAATATTCGCCTTAATATAAGGTTCTTCAATATGCTCTATACGCGCGGGATCCGGCAGGTCGCTCGGGTTATTCACTGTTACAACATCACCATTGGTTTTATAAGCTACATAAGACACGTTCGGAACTGTAGTAATCACAGTCATTCCGAACTCACGTTCCAGACGCTCCTGCACAATTTCCATGTGCAACATACCCAGGAATCCACAGCGGAAACCAAAACCAAGAGCCAGCGATGATTCAGGTTCCCAGGTTAATGAAGCATCATTTAACTGGAGTTTTTCCATAGAATAACGCAGTTCTTCAAAATCTTCAGTATCTACAGGA
Source organism: Bacteroidota bacterium (assembly GCA_018267825.1). Taxonomy (GTDB): domain Bacteria; phylum Bacteroidota; class Bacteroidia; order B-17B0; family Aurantibacillaceae; genus JAFDXR01. The sequence continues at coordinate 126,112 of JAFDXR010000003.1, forward strand.
TAGATACCTGCGAATACCATCGGCTTCACTTCTTCAAATCCTTTGATTCCTTCGGCACACGGGCGATCAAAATGAGTGATTGTGTCCCCTACCTTTACCTCTCTGGCACTTTTGATCCCTGAGATAATATAACCTACATCACCGGTACTTAATTCCTGGCGTGGTTCAGGTTTCAGCCTCAAAACCCCCACCTCATCGGCATTATATACAGATCCGGTATTGACGAATTTTACTTTCTCCCCTTTTTTTATTGTTCCGTTTTCTATTTTAAAATACGCTATAATTCCCCTGAAAGAATTAAATACGCTGTCGAAAATCAAAGCCTGGAGCGGCGCCTGAGGATCTCCCACGGGGGGCTGAATGCGTTCAATAATAGCCGCCAGGATAGCATCAACTCCCATACCTGTTTTGCCACTGGCTGGAATTACATCACTTCTTTCGCAACCGATCAAATCAACAATCTGGTCGGTAACCACTTCCGGTTCTGCACTCGGCAAATCCATTTTATTCAGAATAGGAATAATGGTCAGGTTGTGTTCCAGGGCCAGGTAAAGATTTGAAATGGTTTGTGCCTGGATACCCTGTGCCGCATCTACAATAAGTAAAGCTCCCTCGCAGGCGGCAATAGAGCGTGATACTTCGTAACTGAAATCCACGTGACCCGGGGTATCAATCAGGTTCAGAACATACTTTTGTCCATTCAGCTGATAATCCATCTGAATTGCATGGCTTTTAATGGTAATTCCACGTTCTTTTTCAAGATCCATATCATCCAGCACCTGGTCCTGCATCTCGCGTTTACTGATGGTTCCGGTATATTCCAGTAAGCGATCTGCCAGCGTGCTTTTTCCGTGGTCAATGTGTGCAATAATACAAAAGTTACGAATGTTCTTCATGTCCTAAAAAAATAGTCAGCAAAGATAAAACATTAAACCAAATAGCGCTAAAACAAAAAAGCCGCCCTTTCAGGCGGCTTTTTCGGATATTATCCAAAAGTTATTGCTTGATCATACGGCCTGTCTTCACTATCTGGCCTTCTGACACGATTTTGTAAATATAGAACCCATCATTCAGTTGAGCTGTACTTAATTGAGTGGTTCCGCTGCTGATCTTCTCACGGATCACCAGTTTACCAAGTGCATCGTACACCTCGACAGAAGATGTTCCAATCAGTTCAGATGACACCGTGATTGTGACCTGACCATGATTTGGGTTCGGGAACAGTGTTACCACTGAACCTGTTAAAGCCTCAATACCGGTACAGATAGATACGTTCTCGGTTACTACTGTTGTAGCTGTACCACAAGAAGATGTACCTGTTAAAGTGTAAGTAATTGTGGTGGTCGGTGTTACAACAATAGATGCTGTTGTCTGACCTCCCGGAGCCCAGGTATAGCTTGCAGAACCACTGGCAGTCAATGTAGCCGACTGGCCAGAGCAAAGCATAGTATTCGTTGAACTGGCGTTCACTACCGGCGTAGATGTCACTGATACCGTTGCTGATGCCATATTGATGCCGCAGGTATTGTCACCCATCACTGTATATGTGGCACTAGCTGTAGGAGTTACTACAATAGAAGGGGTTGTCTGTCCGCCTGGAGACCAGGTATAATTAGCAGCACCAGTGGCAGTCAGCGTAGTTGATTGACTGGTACAAACAATCGAAGGTGCTGAAATGGTTACCGTTGTATTTGGTGTTACAGTTACATTTACGTTACCGGTTGATGAACAGCCGGAACTGCTACCTGTTAATGTATATGTTGTTGTGATAGTCGGTGTGCCAGTTACCGAAGCTGTTGTCTGGCCACCCGGCATCCAGGTATAGCTGGTAGCACCCGAACCGCTCAGAAATACAGAACCACCCATACAAATCACAGAAGCTGAGCTGGAAGCCGTTACTGATGGCGTATTTGCAACCGTTGTGATGGAGTTGGATGTACACCCCAGATAGCTATAGCTCACAGTGTATGTTCCAACACCTGAAACTGATGGAGTAAACGCTGTAACAACATTCGTCGCCGTATTCAAACTGAATACACCACCATTCACGTTTGGAGTCAGTGATGCACTTGCAGCTGTTGGCAGACAGTAGTTTGCTGAAAGGCCTGTAAAGCCCATATCCAAAACACCCATGTCGGTAATGATAACTTGTGTTGAATCTGTTGAAGATGCTGCGCTGTATGAATCCAGCTGAATATAATACGTTGCACCCGGTGTCAAACAAGCTGCTTCTAAATAAGATGAATAGTTTACACCACCATGTGTTGTATAATTCGGATCGTCATCGTTGGCTGCCATAAGGGTTGCTGTAGATGCACTTAACAAGTCTCCGCAACTAGACGCTTTCCATAAAGCCAATTGAGTATCAAAACCTGGAGAGTTAACAGACACGTAGCCAGAAGCAGGCGCTGTAAACGAGAACCACATACTGTTATTCAGTGTATTGTTACACCAGCTTGAGTTGGTCTGACAACCTGTGCCCGGAGGTGCTACTTCACCTGTTTGTACAGATGCACCGGCGGGATAATAATACGTTACATCACCAAAACCTAATGGGATAGCATTACACACATCGTCGCCAGGAAAATTTACAGAAATCGCTAAAGGCACATTGGAAGTGTCATTCAAACAACCAACAGAAGAAGCCACTACCGTTACGTAGAATGTTCCGCCAGAACTGGCTGTCAGAGCCTGAACTGCATCTGTAGCAGTAGGAATGGCCGACCATGGACCTGTTGCCGAAGACGAAGCATACCACTGGAGGTTTCCAACTGCCGGAGACACAGTATAGGTGCTGGTTGTATTAACGGTCACCGTTGTCGGACCACTTATAGTTCCTGCTACCGGAGGGGTTGAGCAAGCTGCCGTGAAGATCTTCAAGCTATCAAGACCAATATCATCCGCACCATAATCTGAGATCGCCGAGAAACGAACCACACAGGATGGCGAATTCACAGCACCCAGTGTAATTAACTGTTGCGTCCAGTTGGCTGCGTTACCGTAACTGCCTTTGAAAGAGAAAGTAGACCCTCCGTCAGTTGATAAGAATACCCGCAGGGAATCACTTCCACTTTGATTATAATTGTAGAATGACATAACATAATTCTGAGTCGTACCCATGTTGATATATAAATCCAGGTTACCAACTGTTCCGGAAGATGCATAATAGGAGTGGAAATTTGCGCTTCCTGTGCCCATAGGTGTTACAATACCGGTTGTAGCTGATGTCCAGTTAGCCGTTGTTCCATCATCCTGTCTTCTCCACGAGTTGTTTCCCGTTGAAGGGCTTGAACTCCAGTTTGCTGCTACAGGTACATTGTGATTATCGCAACGGCTTTGCCATGTATTATCAAATGCTTCGAGGTACGGTGTGTTTGTATAAGTCACAGGCGTTACCATGGTTACCTGAACCGGTGTAGAAGATGCAGTACCCGTGCCACAATTCAACACAGCCTGGTAATAAGTAGCTGTACTAACACTTTGGCTGGTCGTAGCTGCCGTAGCAGATGGAATCGAGGTCCAGGTGGTTCCGTTCGGCGATGACTGCCATTGGTAAGTCATACCAGGGTATGAAGTAGAACCAGTCAGTGTGAATGTAATAGCCTGACCAACGCATGCAAGTGTATTGGATGCCGCTGTACTACCTGCCACAGGTGTTGCGCTGTAATTCACCGTAACCGGTGTGGATGCCGCTGTATTGGAACCACAGGCTACAACACAATGAAAATATGTAGTCCCGCTACCGGTTTGTGAAGTAATTGCATTTGTAGCCGATGGAATAGCTGTCCAGGCTGTTCCGTTCGGAGATGACTCCCACTGGTAGGTAAGTCCGCTGGCTGCTGTAACACCTGTTAAACTCAGGTTCACGGTTTGCGGAGCACATACCTGGGTTGCAGAAGCTACTGCTGAACCCGCACTCGGTACACCCGAACAAGCAGGTTGCAAACTATAAGTAATCACGAGCTGAGGCTGTTGACCAGCAGCACCCGGATAACCGTAGATATTGTATGTATTGGTTGAACCACGGGCAAAACCAATACAAACATTGGATGCCGGAATATTGGTCTGAAGAAATGTTAAACCTGCGGCATTTAATGCCTTGGTAAGCGTTGCATTGGCGGTCCAGGTAGAAGCATTTAAAGATGTCCCGGAGGTACAACTTGTATAAAGTGCTGTTCCTGCCATAGACGATGGAGTTCCAACAAAACCATAAAGGTTGTTTGTCGCTGAGGAAGATGTACTTGAGTATGTTGTAAAAATACAATTGGCAGACATAACGATAGCCCCTGCCGGAATAGTGCTCAGGTCAAACATCGCCCAACCTGCATTGGAACTTGAATTGATTGTTGTCATGTTACCATCATTCTTTGTTCCGGCCGAATTCACCGAGCCCGTATTATAGGACCCTGCTGCACCGGTTGCCGTTACGGTAACGGTAGTTTGCGCCTGAACCCCGAAAAAACATATCAGGGAAAGTGCGAATAGTAGTAGTTTTTTATTCATGTTTGGAGGATTTTATTTCTAAAAGTAGTGATATTTTACTGATTTCCAAGAATAAAAATAGCCCCGGTGTTTCCGGGGCTATTTTTTTAACACATTAATCAGTTGATTATTGCCTGATCATACGACCAATTTTAACAACTTTCGCGTTTTCGAAAATTTTGTAGATATATAATCCCTCTTCCAAGCGCGATGTATTCAGATGCGTTACGTCACTGGTCAGGTTTTCCCTGATCACCAGTTTACCAATTGCATCGTAAACCTCGATAGTAGCATTACCTGCCATTTCCGAAGGAATTGTTACAGTTACCTGACCACGGTTCGGGTTAGGATAAACGTCTACATCGGTTACAGCGAGGTTTTGGATACCCGTACACAATGACACACTCTGGGTGATAGCAGCAGTTGCAGTACCACAAGAAGATGTACCGGTTACAGTGTATGTTGTATTCACAGTCGGAGTTACAACAATAACCGAGGTAATCTCACCTCCTGGAGCCCAAGAGTAACTGCTGGAACCAGTTGCGGTTAAACTTGCTGACTGACCTGCGCAAATCAACGAAGCATTGCTCGTAACGTTTACAACAGGAACTGAAGTTACAAATACGGTGGCAGTCGTTGTCGTAGATCCGCAAGAATTAGTACCAACCACAGTATACGTTGTATTGGTTGTTGGAGTTACGGCTGTCGAAGCTGTAACGTCACCGTTATCCCATGCATAAGTAGTTGCACCACTCGCCGTGATTGTTGCTGTCACACCAGTACAGATCGTCTGACTTACCGGAGATAATGTCATTGACGGTACATCGTTCACAGTCACATCAACTGTAGAGGTTACGCTACACCCGAGAGACTCACCAGTTACAGTATAGGTTGTACTTACTGTAGGGGTAACCACCTCGTTAGCAGCCATTCCGCCTGTAGGCATCCAGGTGTAGTTTGTTGCTCCTGCAGCTGTTAGAGTTGCAGAAGAACCCGCACAAATCACAGAGTTAGATGTTGTAGCAGTAACCGTTGGATTCGGGTTCACAACCAGGCTTACGGTATTTGTACCTATACAACCTGCAGTAGAACCAGATACGGTATAAGTTGTATTGGCGGTTGGAGTTACCACAGCTGTTGCTGTAGAACCCGCAGCCGGAGACCAGGTGTAAGTAGTAGCACCGCTTGCCGTGATTGTTGCAGAGTTACCTGCACAAATAGCCGTTGAAGATGGTGTAGCATTTACGACAGGAATTGGATTCACTGTAACTGTTTTCGGCGCTGAAGTAGACACACAACCATTCGCATCAGTCATGGTAAGAGTATACGTGGCTGTAACACTTGGCGTAATTGCCGCAGGATTGGTTGTAGCAACAACAGCAGATCCATTAGACCATGAATAAGTGAAAGAATTGATTTTCACAAATTGAATATCCGGACGATCATTACTTGTCGCTAACAATCCACCTAAAGTTCCACACAGTGACGAGTTATCCTGATAATTACCACGTGTAGCAACATAAGTTTGCGTACTCGAAGATACCACATCATTATATGTGAAGAATGTACCTGTTGAAGACGGGTCATTCTCAAAACAAATATCAATGATAATATCTGAAGCACCATCCCAGTTGAACGGAGTTGTAAAATTGATATTATTCATACCGATAACCGGAGCAGGAAGTACTGCAGGTCCAAACACAGTTGTTGACGGACCTGATGCAGTTGCATAAGCAGCAGAAAGGTCAGTAGCGGTTGTATTGAACATTTTAACCGTGTAATTGGTAAATCCTAAAGTAGCCTGAGCATCTGTTACGTTGAAAGCGATTGAACCGATGTTTCCGGCTGTTAACCCGGCCGCAGTTAATTCAGCAGCTTTGTACAGATACTGTGTACGCTGACCTTCATAGTATTGCGAGTATGGAGATAAGCCCCCACCGGTGCTGTAAACACCAAGTGTTGTACTTCCATCACCAACTGTAACACTGGATGGGATAACCGCATTAAGTGTTGTAGTTGCACCTGCACAGATAGGATTCGGTGTTGCTGTAACCGGCGGATGATTTGTCATGGCCTGGTATACAAACAGAGATGTTGTAGCAACAGCGGTACAACCAGCATCTGTAGCCGTTACCGTGTACACATAAGTACCAGGTAATGTTGGTGTTACAGACACAGAAGCGCCCGATACTGTTGTAGGGATGCCGCTACCTGAAACCGGTGCTGCAGTCCATGCATAGTTATAGGTATTAGCTGTTCCTGTTTTTGTAGCCGTCAGCGTTACAGATGTGTTAGGGCAAGCTGAAGCTGAGCTGACAGCCGCCGAAACTCCATCCGGAATTGTTACAGTTTCTGTAACTGCTACACGCGGGCTTTCACATGTTCCGTTGAAAGAAGACACATACCATGTTGTTGTAGAGCTGATCGAGCTGGTATATGTTGAACTGGAACCAGCCTGCAGAACAGCAGTAGATGTTGGTGTTGCATACCAGTTGTATGATGTACCTCCTGATACAGAAGCTGTAGGTACAGCTACACCGCACTGTGTAGAGTTGAATACAGTCGGATTAGCCGGTAATGGATTAACTGTTACTGAAGCAACCGCACTGTTTGAACATCCTGTTACAGAATTGGTAGCAACTACAGTGTAATTCTGAACTGCTGAAGTGCTACCCGTATTAACCGGTGTAACAACAGCTGTGTTTGTAGGAATTGCACCTGGATTCCACATCCAGTTCATAGAGTTTGTTACTGCGGTTCCAACCGGAGCATTAAGCCAGATAACAGGACGATAAGTTGAATAAGCTGTACCGGTAGCCTGAGAACATGCACCTGAAACAAGAGTATACATGGATGTATTTGCAGCACTTGCCATTGATACATATGATGAACCACTTGATGTTGCGTCGTGACACACCTGAACGATAATATTCGATGTTCCATTCCAGTTGTACGGGGTAGAGAATGTGAATGTATTCAACCCATTCACCGCCGTATAGGCTGTAGGGCCAAACACTGTTGTAAGCGGTGATGCATCGAAAGTTGTACCTAATGTACTCGCTGTTGTAGCACCGATCTTCAGGGTCCAGTTATTCATACTACCTGAACCAAGGCTGGTTACGCTGAAAGATAAAGCTGTAATGTTACCAGGGGCAATACCGGCAGCGGTTAAATCAGCGGCTGTATATACATACTGAACACGATTATCAGAACCGGCACCACTTCTGAAAGGACCACCCGTCAAATCGGTTGTTGCTTGTGTACCGACCGTTGCTGTTCCTGCAACTGCATTGATAGAAGCTGCATTCAGATTTACGGTAGCACCAGAGCAAATTACCGAAGGCGTTGCTGTTACGTTAGAAATATTCGGCAAAGAATTTACAGTAACTGTAACCGCAGCTGTAGTTGTACATACCGCATCAGCAGCTGTCACAACATAAACGTACGTACCTGGAATAGTAGGATTCGCAACTACTGTAGCACCAGGAGCAGACGCTGTAATGCCGCTTCCTGTCGCAGGAGTTGCATTCCATGTATAAGTGTAATTGTTCGTCGTTCCTGTTTTCACTGCGGTGAGGGAATAGCTACCACCAACACAAACCTGAGTAACCGATGAATTGGCAGTAACGCCATCCGGAATATTTACTGTTTCCGTAACAGCTGTACGTGGGCTTTCACATGTCCCATTATATGAAGACACATAGAACGTTGTTGTAGAACTGATAGAAGATGTATAAGTAGGGCTTGTACCTGCCTGTAATACAGTTGTAGAAGTTGGAGTAGCGTACCAGTTATATGATGTTCCTCCGCTTACAGAAGCTGTAGGGGCACCTATACCGCATTGAGAAGCATTAAATGCTACAGGAGCTGTAGGCAATGGATTGACAACTAATGATACGGTTGCAGTACTTGAACAACTTGTTACAGTGTTTGTAGCCGTAACAGTATAAACGTTGGTTACAGCTGCTGTACCCGAGTTAACAGGAGTTACGTTTGTAGTATTGGTTGTAGCTCCGCCAGGATTCCAAACCCAATTTAATCCACCTGCACCTGAAGTAATGCGACCACCCAGAATCATATTCGGGCGATTGGTATAGGTTGAAATTGTGCCGGAAGCCTGAACACCACAGCTTTGTGCATTATCTGCATAACTACCCCAGCATGAATTGAATGAGGTGGCAGAGTATGCAACTGTTGAGTTAGAGCTGTAGCAGCTTGCGCAACCAGAACCTGTAACATCGTTATCATGGCAAATATCCACGAGAATATTTGATACACCGTCCCAAACAAATGGTGTTGCAAAGTTATAAGTATATAAGCCTAAGGTCGGCAATCCCTGAGATACAGGACCATAAACAGTTGTGAAGGGCGCGCTTGGAGTTCCATAAGCTGAACTTAACACTGAGTTTGTTGTAGGTGCTATCTTAATCGTAAATCCGTTTTGAGGAGATGTACCACTGCCCAATGCAGTTACGCTGAAAGAAAGTGAGGTAATATTACCTGCATATAAGTTAGCCGCCTGTAATTCAGATGCTCTGATCAGGTATTGTTCGCGAGAGCCTTCATAGTTACTGCTATAAGGCGTGATTGCCTGTGAGGAAGTTGTTGTGGTTCCTGTTCCAATAGCAGTTGTTCCGTTTTGTACAGCATTAGCAATCAAAGTAGATGTATTACCAGAACATATCATGGTTGGAGATGCACTGGCTGTAATACTAGGTGGTAAACTCATTGTAATAGACGTAGAAGAAGTCGTAGTACAGATACCATCGGTAGCTGTAACGCTATATACAAATGTTCCCGGAGCTGTAGGAGAAACAACTGTTGTAGCACCTGAAACTGTTCCAGGCATACCACTACCAGTAGCTGGTGTAGCTGTCCATGAGAATACATACGGATTGGTTGTACCGGTTTGAGTAGCGGTCAGTGTAGACGATCCACCCGGACATAAATTGGATGAACTTGCCGAAGCAATAACTCCATCAGGAATACTTACAGTTTCTGTAACTGCAGTGCGCGGGCTCAAGCATGTTCCACTTAAAGACGATACATAGAAAGTTGTTGTGGAACTGATTGATGTTGTATATGTAGTGCTCGTTCCAGCTTGTAAAACAGTTGTTGAAGTCGGTGTAGCATACCAGTTATAGCTGGTTCCGCCACCAACCTGTGCAACAGGAACACCAACACCACATTGTGAGTTGTTGGTAGCAGTTGGAGCAGAAGGCAGAGGGGTTACACTAAGTGTTTTAGCAGGAGTGTTAATTGTACATCCATTTGCATCTGTTAGTACAGCCGTATAATTTGTAGTAACAGTTGGAGAAACAACTAATGGGTTTGTTGTACCTACAGTTGTTGTTCCATCAGACCAGCTATAAGACGTAAAGTTAGGTATGAGGTTTAACATGTATTCTTCATACTCACCATAACCAACAGTCATTGTTGGTCCGGTCACAGTACCACCTTCATATACAAGTACTCTCATACGGGTTAAACCTAATGAAACACCTGAAGGTACTGTAACAACTGCGGTTTCAGTATGTGCTCCGGAAGTAGTAGCAGACGACAGGTAAACAGCTTCACCAGCATCCGTAAACACACCATTGCGGTTATAATCGATATATACCCCAACGGCATTGCTATATGCAGTTGCCTGTTGCAGAACACTTACGCTCAATGTGTAAGTTTTACCAGCTGAGATACTATAGGGTCCAAATGCGGTATAATCAGCGTAACTACCAGCTGTACCGGCGGCTGTACCAATTGTACCTACAAGGGTATTAATAGCACTTGTATTGTTCAATGGCCCAAAAGTTACATTCCCAAGATCCTCATCAGTTGTTGGGTTTGTTACAGCAGGAGGCGCAGTATAAGTTGGTGCTGTTGTAACACTTGCTACTGATAAAGACAAGGTAGCTGTTGTAGCAGCACAAATAGGATTTGACGACGTCACGACTGAAGCAGTAACACCGGTTAATGGTGCATCCTGATAGGTTGTACCTGTCGCTGATTTCGTGTATGTTCCGTCGGTTGTCGTTACAGTCCAGGTCACGAAAGCGTTAACCGGTGTAGCAGCAGGGATGGTTCCTGTCCATGCCGAAGATGCAGATAAGTTACCCCCGGTCATTGTAATCGGAGACTGAGCAACACCATTATAAGCGTAATTTAATGTTACTGAAGTTAACGCCGCAGCTCCCGGGGTTACAGTTGCTGTAATAAGTCGGGATGAAGCCGTACACTGTGTAGTTGAAGGAGACATAGAAATAGCATTAATGGCGGGAGCCGGACTTATACCATTAAACTCATCTGCACCAATATCAGGCGATGTACCTGTACCCGCATAACCTGCATTACCCTGACGAATATCTCCATCAAAGTCGTTTGTATACGTTGCAATGTTCGCAGCTCCACTTTCAATCTGGGAGGCTACTGAACCGTCAATATGAAGATAGTTAGCTGCAGACCCTGTTGTACTTAGGAAAGTTGGATTTTCTGTTATTGAAGCTGCATCACGCGTACTTACAAATGTCTTATAAGCCGCAAGCGTTTGAGAACTATTTGTTCCATCCGCAAAAATTAAATTATTTGCGCCCGGAGTTCCGGCATAAAATAAGTTGTTGTTTGATGTAGCAGCATAAGATGTCAATGTTGTAGAGGATCTTCTGTATGCGACAGTAGAACCGGTACCTACAGATGTAGAGTTGTTTACTATAATATTATTACGTAAATCCAAGGTTGAACCTGTTGACGCATAAATGCCGGAAGTACCAAATAAAGTTCCGGTGCTTACTGCATTCAGATTAACAGTATTATAATAAACATTTTGATTTGTACCGCCTGCCAGGTTAATGCCTATGACAGCGTTTGATCCGGATGCTGCCGGTGCTTTGATATCACCGACAATATTATTTGAAACATTGATTGTTGTACCGCCACCGACGTATAAGCCAGAGGCTGAAGATCCGGCTGCACCAGCTGAAAGATCATATACCTTATTCTTGCTCAGATTGATGGTTGAGCTCAACAAAAATGTAATTCCATATACAGTAGCCGAACCTGTTGATGAGTTACTGAAATAGAGTGAATGAATGTTGTTACCATTGCTGTTAATCAAAGACGACGAACTTGTATTACTGTAAATACCCCTGATCACGTGACTAGTCCCGGTTGAGGAACCTGAAATCGAAAGGTTATCTATATTATTATTGTTGTAATTCTCAAATGTTGGGGAGCTACCATCATAAAATCCATATACAGATGATGAACTAGTTCCACCAGTCAATGGGATTGAATTTGTATTTACTGTATTACCTGTTGCAGTAACTGAAGCTGTACCTGCACGCAAACAATACATGGTCCCTGCCTGATTATTGATAACGTTATTTGTAACAATATTATTCAGGATATTAACAGGGTTGGTTCCACTTGATCCCGAATTATAAATACCCTGAAAAATACACACACTGGTTCCGCCGGAAGCTCCCATCACTGTACCATTAACGGTATTACCAAGCAGGTTGGTAACAGCCGGGGTTGCGCTTTGAAGAATTCCGGTAAATGTCCCCGTTGTTGATGTGGTATAAGAACAGGCAGAGATGATGTTATTGGAAATTGTAACAGTATTAGAAGCCGCTGTAGAGCCGGATGCATTCTCAATGCCGGTAAGCGCGCTTGTAGTTGCGCTACTTTTTACTGTTACCGTGTTACTGGAAATAGTTACATTGGCACTTGTCGCAGTATTAACATAAATACCGCGCAATGTTGTCCCGTGATTAACACCTGAACCATTATTATTGTTAACTACGTTATAGGAAACGTTAAAGTTATACTGTGCCAGCGTACGAATACCCGCTGCCGGATTGGTCGTTGCACCACCACCGAAGTTGAGAATCGTGTTACCGGTTGATGCTGAACTCCCACCAATATCGTTCCCGAAATCAGCAGCTGTAAACGGTGAAGAGGCGGCATAACCGATAATGGCGATACCGATGTTACAGTTCTGAATGGTATTCGAATAAAATTTGTTATTCGAGTTGCTACCCGCAGCCACCGTCGGGCTTAAAGCTGTAGTTGCAGCTGTTGCAGTCGCATTCATGACATTGATACCAACCGAACCATCCACCATCGGAGAAGTTCCGGAGGCATTATTAATACGGTTCAATGTAATCACACAATTCTTAATCGTGTTATTCTGGCAACCATCATTCAGGTTTGTCTTGTATAAAGCGTAACCAAATTCCATTGTTGCAGGATTGGCAGCATTCGGATCATTGATATCGATTCCATCAATCGTCACATAATCAGAACCGATTAAACGGAAAACACCATCCTGAGCGGCTGAACCGGGTGTTGCGGTACCTGTATAGGCTGTTAAAAGAGGATTGGCACCAGCTCCGCTTTTTTGAAATGTGATCGTATTTACTGCTGTACCGGTAGCAGTTAATGCATACCCTCCGGTAGGAGCGGTTTCGGTGAAACCTGCCGGGATATTAATCGTCAGCGGACCATTAACACCCTGTAAATTTATATCCGCAATGGCAGCAGCCAGTGTAGGATAATCGGTCGGAATCGTTTTAGTACCTGATAATTGCGCCTGCATTTTCCCGCTCAACGCGAGCATTGCCGACACAGCTATTACCAGTTTACCAACATTCTGACCCTTCTTCTTCGTAAAAAGATTCATTCTCATGTAATTGATTTAAAATTTGAAAAATTAAGCCTCCAAATATAATGCAATTCAGAATCTGATTTTGTTAAAAGTTTGAACAGGTCTGAGTAAAAATGTTTAAAACATGGGTATAATACAACTCCTATTGAGTTAAACACAAACTAAATCGTTTTATGTCTTTTCGTCGCTTTTTTTACACAATTCGCCTTTTGAGGGCCAGCACTCTAAGTCATGTTTTGCAATTGTGCAACATTTACAACATCTCATTTTTAACCCAAATTCATCGCTATGAATAAGCAATTACTCTTAAAAAGTCTCTTTTTTGGAATTCTTATCTCTTTGTTTCAAACCAGAATATCTGCTCAGAACCTGGTTCTGAACCCAAGTTTCGAAAACACATCCAGCAATTGCGGAAATCTGGGCGGAGAAGGCTTCACAACCGATCTCCTCAACTGGGATGATGCCAACTCCGGGGCAGACAGCTGCTCTTCACCGGATTTATTCTCAGCCTGCAACACGCTTCCCATTGTGGGAGGTCCCGGCCCAACCAATATGCCAAATTCGGCATTGGGTTATCAGTATTCAAGAACCGGAACTCACCATGCCGGCATTATTACTTACGACGGTACTGATCAGTACCGGGAATATATCGAAGGACAAACGTCTGCCCCCCTCGTAGCCGGACAGGTCTATTGCGTGTCCATGTACGTGAGTCTCGCCAACAGCGTGGTTTGGTCAACAAATAACATCGGGATTTACTTTTCCCCGACAAATTACCAGCGTAATGCCTGCCCGGGCACTACCAATTCTCGTATCAATGTAACGCCCCAGCTTAATTACACCTGCAGCCCCATTATGGATACCATGCACTGGGTGAGACTACAATGGAGTTACACTGCCACCGGCGGCGAAAAATATTTTGTGATCGGAAACTTCTACGATAATTCCAACACGACTGTGGTAACAAACCCCGGAGGAACATTCACTAATCCTTATGCCTACTTCTATATTGACGATGTAAGCATTGTACCGAATACCTGCTGCTATGCCGATATTATGCCAGTGGCTGCTTTATGTTCGAACGCCAGTGCTATTACCATGACTGCTACGGCGGGCCTTGGCAACAGCTGTACTTCGGCTATTACAGGTACCTGGAGCGGCGTTGGCATTACAAATACCAGTACCGGTGTATTTAATCCAAGTACAGCCGGTGCAGGTGTTCATACCGTAAGCTTTTCGATATCCTGCGGATACACCGCAACCATGAATGTGACCGTGAACCCTTGCAATATTACTGTTTGTAAAACCGGTAGCGTCATCACAGCTTCGGGCGGTACTGCGCCTTACACATGGGCTACCTCAACCCAAAGTGTTGACTGTAGCGGCTGTCCGTTCGGGATCTGTAATCCATTCTCCTGCCCGGGTAATACCGTTACCGTATGGACAACTGCCGCAACAAATACATCAACCTTCAATGCTACATCATTTCCAATAAGGGTTTCTGATAATGCCGGCAGTACCTATACTATTACCAGCCTTGCTGCACTTACAACCTGTACAACCACTTTCTGCCCTACCCTTACTCTTTCCGTGAGTTCACAAACGAATGTAAACTGTTTCGGAACAAGCACAGGCAGTGCAACCGTAAATACCAGCGGCGGTGCAGCGGCTTATTCTTATACCTGGTCGCCCGGAAACCTCAATGGGGCTTCGCAAACGGGACTCGCAGCCGGCATATATACAATTGCAATCAAAGATGCGAATAGCTGCCCGGGTACTGGAACCGTTAGTATCACACAACCCAGTATAGCTTTGAGCGCCAGCATTACGGCAACTTCTGCGGCAAGCTGTGGTTCGAGCAATGGTAACGCCACCGTGTTCGCCTCTGGTGGAACGGCAGGCTATACCTATAATTGGGCTCCTTCGGGTGGAACAGCCGCTACCAGTGCATCCGTTGCCGCGGGCAGTTATACCGTAACCGTAACAGATGCCAAGGGCTGTACAAAAACGGCTATGGCTACCATCAACAGTGCCGGCGGACCCACATTATCGGTGGTTTCGCAGGCCAGCGTGAATTGTTATGGTGCCAATAGCGGTTCTGCAACTGTAAGTGCTAGCGGCGGAACAGGTCCATATACCTATACCTGGAATCCGGGAAATTTAAATGGCTCTTCTCAAAGCAGCCTGAGTGCTGGTGTATATACTATTCAGGTAGCTGATGCCGGAAGTTGTATCAGCTCAGGTACTTTATCAATCATGCAACCTTCTGCTGCACTAAGCGCTACACTTTCTTCATCGCCCGCCACTTGTGGCCAAAGCAATGGTAGTGCTTCAATTGTAATTAGTGGTGGTACCCCGAGCTATACATTTAGTTGGAGCCCGGTAAGTGGTTCCGGAACGAGTATGTCGTCTCTTCCGGCAGGAAGTTATTCTGTTCTTGTAACTGACAGCAAAGGATGTAACACGACAGCAAACACGATTGTAACAAGTACCAGTGGACCTACAGTTACTGTGGTTTCCACTAATAATGTTAATTGTTATGGAGCTGCTACAGGTTCTGCCAGTGTCATTTCCACCGGTGGAGCAACTCCATTTACTTATACCTGGAGTCCAGGAAATCTATCTGGCAGCACACAATATGCTTTAGCGGCCGGTGTTTATACAATAAGCTCATCTAATGCCAATGGCTGCATTGGAAGTACTACTCTTAGCATTACACAACCTACTGCAGCCCTTAATGCTTCTATTTCAGCTACTCTTGCAACGAGCTGTGGATCGAGCGTAGGGGGTGCAACCGTTAGTGCCTCAGGCGGGACTCCAGGTTATACATATAACTGGAGCCCAGCCGGTGGAAGTGCTGCCGGAACCAGTGGTCTTGCGGCCGGAAATTATACAGTTACTGTAACCGATTCAAAAAACTGTACTCAATCAGCAGTAGCAACCATCAGCAGTGCCGGTGGACCAACGATTAGCGTCGTATCTCAAACCAGTGTAACATGCTTTGGAGGTAATGATGGTAATGCCACAATAAGCGCCAGCGGTGGTGCCGGCAGCTATACGTACAGCTGGAGTCCTTCCGGCGGATCAACGGCAAGCGCAAATAATCTCACAGCAGGCATCTATACTGTTACCGTAAAAGATGCGGCCAATTGTGCAAACACAGCAACGATTCAGATATTACAAACAGCAAAGATTGTAGCAACCGTAACGACAACTCCATCGGATTGTGGTACGAATAATGGTACAGCTACATTAAGCAGCATAGTTGGTGGTCATGGAGCAAGCTCCTATCTATGGAGCACAGGCGAAATGACAAATTCCATCAGTAACCTTAGTCCAGGATCCTATTCACTGATTGTTTGGGATAATAAAGGATGCAGAGACACTGTTTACTTTAGCGTTGGGCAAAATAATGGCGGACTCTCTGCCAATGCCGGACCATCTGCCACTATTAAATCCGGTGAAAGTGTAACGCTAAACGGCACTGTGCCAAGCGGCACAACGTATACATGGAGTCCTGCCACAGGCCTGAGCTGCACAAACTGTGAAGATCCGGTGGCTTCGCCTACAGTAACAACCGTATATGTATTGACAGTGAGTAACAGCAGTGGATGTACTGCTTTTGATACGGTGACCGTGTATGTGGAATTACCATGCGGGGAGTTGTTTATTCCAACAGCGTTTTCACCGAACGACGATGGGCAGAATGATGTTCTCTTTGTGATGGGTAATTGTATTACCGATCTTGAGTTTGCGGTATTCGACCGTTGGGGTGAGAAAGTATTTGAAACAACCGATCCGGCCATTGGCTGGGATGGCACCTATGCCGGCAAGAAAATGGACCCGGCCGTATTTGCCTATTTCCTGAGGGCCACAGTAGATGGCACCTCTGTGAAGAAACATGGAAGTGTGACAATTGTAAAATAATGTAATACCGATGAGAACCATGAAAACAGGAATCAATAAAATACTAGCGGGTGTGTTTGTTGTTATTGGTATAACAGGCTATACACAGGATATACATTTTTCACAGTTTGATGAAACGCCTCTTCAGTTGAATCCGGCGAATGCAGGTGTTCAATATGAAACCCGTTTCATTGCCAATTACAAATCGCAGTGGCAAAGTGTGAATGCACCTTTCAAAACCTTTGCCGTTTCAGGGGATGCAAGGCTACTGAAGAAGAAGCGTACCAATCTTGGAATCGGACTTGATGTTTTTTCGGACAATGCCGGGAGCGGTCAGTATAAAACCACGCAGGCCAATCTTTCGATCTCGGGCATTGTTTCTATCAATGATGCCAGCCGTATTTCCGGGGGTATTATGCTCGGCTACGCGCAACACAGCCTGAACCGGGGATCGTATACCTGGGGAAATCAATACAACGGACTGGCTTATGATGGCACGATGGCCTCCGGAGAACCCACTGCCTCCAACAATTTCGGGATGCTGGATCTGGGTGCCGGTGTGGCTTATACCTACGGCAGCAAGGAACAGTATATGACGGCCAATAATGCCAAACGGATAACGATCGGCGTATCGGTGTTTCACCCGAATCAGCCGGCCTATTCTTATTACAGCAATGGCACAAAGCTTTACATGAAATATGTATTTCACGGCGATGCTGCATTGGGTATAAAAAACACAAACCTTGTATTGAAGCCCTCGTACATTATTTTCATACAGGGGCCAGCCAAAGAAATAACCCCCGGTATGACCTTTCAATATATTCTGCAGGATGCATCGAAATATACGGGGAATAAGAAATTTTCGGCCGTGTCTGTCGGTGGTTATTACCGGGCAAAAGATGCGTTCATTGCTGTTGCCAAATTCGACTTCAACACCTATGCTATCGGCTTCAGTTATGATGTGAATTTATCCAAGCTGCGTACGGTATCTTCTACACGCGGTGGCTTTGAAATTACACTCCGGGCAGGTTTTAATTCGGCAAGGGGCAGCGGATCGAAGGCGATGTTTAAATAAACATCAGGCTCCGAATTGTCTGAAATGGTGGTCGAGGTGTTTGTACTGGGATTTTCCCCATTCAACAGGGGTCATTTTTCCAAAGAAAGGGTGAGGATGTGGCGTTACGGCTTTCTCTCCGCTCTGGTATAAACGATCGATCATTTGCGCCAGTTTTTCTTTCTCTGCCTGAAACTCAGGCTCATTGTGAATGATGAATGTTTTATCGGTGGGTAAACCCTGTTTATAGGGTTTATTATTTGTTGCCATTTTTTTAAAGAAACCTCCGAAAATATAGCTCACTACAGATCGTGGCAGTTTCCTGTGATCGAGGATCATGCCCATGGGTTGCTGACAGTGAGCAAGCATCTGGCTTACTGTCATGGTTCCCCATTGCCGTTGACTGGCAGGGGTAATAGAATCCAGGCGCTTCTTCATAGCTTCGTAGGCCTGTTTTTCAAAAATAGACGGTGTCATAAAAGGAAAATGTCAGCGGTTTTATTTTACATCCTCGAAATCCACGTATTCGCCGTCGTCGGCTTTAAAGTGTGTTTTTTTTGCAGGTGCTGTATTTTCAATACTCACAGCGCCTTCTTTCGATTGTTGCTGCTGCTGGTATTGGTATTGCTGAGAGTTGTATTGCCCGTTGAATGAAGCCTGGCCTGCGCGGGGCTTCGTTAATGTAGTAAAAGCTTCATAAATTTTCCATACAATCCAAAGGATAATAATGGTCCAGATAATATCGCGCATGATGATTTGAGAATTTTATACAAATATCCTAATATTTATTCAAATGGCTTTATACCCTTCGTTAATTAATATAAAAACGAAAACTGCTAAAAATCATTTTTTGGAGACGGCTATTTGATTACATTTAATTATAAGCCAATGAATTATGCAAAACGAAGACGTTTACAACGCCTTATACGACAGGGCCAGAGACATGCTGGAGCAGCAATTGAGCTTCGAGCTGATTTATGAAAAGCTTCAAAAAGAGGGGGCCGATCCCCTGACCGCCTCTGAAGTGGTGTCGCAGTTAAAGATGGTGCATTATGCCCGTAAACGAAAAAGAGGAAGCCAAATTATACTATTCGGATCCCTCTTTCTGCTGATTGGGTTTATCTGTACCTGTGCGTTTTTCCATTCAGGCATGCCCATTCACTGGGTGCTTTATGGTTTTACCACACTCGGCCTGATCATTATTTTTATAGGCCTTTATGATATTTTCGGTTAGGCCTTATTTACTCAGATACAGGTTACGTTCGCTATACACATTCTGGAAATATTCATCGTAAAGATCGTCGATGAAGTAAATGGCTTCGCCTGTTGATTTCATTTCAGGACCGAGTTCTTTCTGGATCTCCGGAAATTTTTCATAGCTGAACACCGGTATTTTGATGGCATATCCTTTTTTACGCGGATTGAATTTAAAATCGCTGACTTTTTTCTCGCGCAGCATCACCTTGGTAGCATAGTTCACATAGGGTTCATCATAGGCTTTTGCAATGAATGGCACGGTGCGGCTTGCGCGCGGGTTGGCTTCGATGATATACACCACTTCGTTTTTCACGGCAAACTGTATATTGATGAGACCCACTGTATTCAAGGCCAGGGCAATGGTTTTGGTATGCTGTTCAATTTGCCTGATCACATTTTCGCTCAGGTCAAAAGGAGGTAACACCGCGTAAGAGTCGCCGGAGTGAATCCCTGCAGGTTCAATGTGTTCCATGATCCCGATGATGTATACATCCTTTCCATCACAGATAGCATCAGCTTCCGCTTCAATAGCATGTTCGAGGAAATGATCGAGCAGCACTTTATTATCCGGCAGATCATTGAGAAGTTTTACGACGTGTTGTTCGAGTTCCTCTTCATTAATCACGATTTTCATGCTCTGGCCACCTAACACATAGCTAGGGCGCACCAGCAGCGGGAAACCAAGTTCGCGTGAAAGTTCGATAGCCTCTTCGGCATCCTGGATAACTCCGAATTTCGGATAAGGGATATTATTTTCTTTGAGCAGTGTTGAGAAACTGCCACGGTCTTCGGCCAGGTCGAGCGATTTGAAATCTGTACCGATGATTTTGATGCCATAACGATCCAGTTTCTCAGCAAGCTTCAGCGCTGTTTGCCCACCGAGCTGTACGATAACGCCTTCCGGTTTTTCGTGCAGGATAATATCGTAAATATGTTCCCAGAAAACAGGCTCGAAATAGAGTTTATCAGCCGTACTGAAATCTGTGCTGACAGTTTCGGGATTACAATTGATCATGATGGTTTCGTAACCACATTCTTTGGCAGCGAGTACACCATGTACACAGCTGTAATCGAACTCGATGCCCTGCCCGATACGGTTAGGGCCGCTTCCGAGAATGATCACTTTTTTCTTATCGCTTCTTACACTCTCATTTTCATCTTCGAATGTAGAATAGTAATAAGGTGTTTTGGCTTCAAATTCAGCAGCACAGGTATCTACCAGTTTATATACACGCTTAATTCCAAAGTCGTTGCGTTTCTTATACACTTCGCTTTCCAGGCAATCGAGCAGGTGAGCTATCTGGCGATCGGCATATCCTTTTTGTTTGGCTTCATAAAGCAGCTCTTTCGGGATATCGGCGAGTTTATATTTCTCGATTTCGTTTTCAAGAGCAATGAGTTCTTCGATCTGCTGAAGGAACCACATATCGATACGGGTCAGTTTCTGAATGGTTTTGATAGAGATACCCAGTTTCATGGCATCGTAGATCATAAACAAACGGTTCCAACTTGGCCGTTCAAGCGCTTTAAGTAATTCCTGCTGATTGGTAATTTCTTTACCATCGGCACCAAGGCCGTTACGTTTTATTTCGAGCGACTGGCAGGCTTTCTGGAGGGCTTCCTGGAAACTGCGTCCTATGGCCATAACCTCGCCTACTGATTTCATCTGGAAACCAAGTTCGCGGTTTGAACCCTTGAATTTATCGAAGTTCCAGCGTGGTATTTTCACGATCACATAATCGAGTGTCGGTTCGAAATAAGCCGAAGTCGATTTGGTTATCTGATTTTGTAATTCATCGAGGCGATAGCCGATCGCAAGTTTGGAAGCGATGCGGGCAATCGGGTACCCGGTTGCTTTGCTGGCCAGGGCCGAAGAACGGGATACGCGCGGGTTGATCTCAATGGCGATAATATCTTCTTTTTCATCGTTGCTCACAGCGAATTGCACGTTGCAACCGCCGGCAAAATTCCCGATACTGCGCATCATTTTAATGGCCATGGTACGCATGCGCTGGTAAGTGCTATCGCTGAGGGTTTGTGCAGGAGCAACCGTGATACTGTCGCCGGTATGCACACCCATTGGGTCAAAATTCTCGATGGAGCAGATGATGGCTACGTTATCGTTATTATCACGGAGCAATTCGAGCTCATATTCTTTCCATCCAAGTACGGCTTTATCGATAAGTACTTCGTGAATCGGCGATGTTTGTAAACCGCGGTTCAGGAGTGCATCAAAATTCTCTTTGTCATACACCACGGAGCCACCGCTTCCTCCCAGGGTAAACGATGGACGAATCACCAGCGGAAAGCCGAATTCCTGGGCAATGGATTTTCCTTCGAGGAATGATTTTGCGATTTTGCTGGGTGCCATCGGCACATCAATCTCATTCATGCGAATCCGGAACAGGTCGCGATCTTCAGTTACTTTGATGGCTTCGGTATCAACGCCGATCATCCGGACATTGTATTTTTTCCAAATACCCATGTCCTCGCATTTCATGGCCAGGTTGAGGGCTGTTTGCCCGCCCATGGTTGGCAGAACCGCGTCGATTTTGCGTTCTTCGAGGATTTTTACGATCGATTTTACTTCGAGCGGCAGCAGATACACATTATCGGCTGTCACTTTATCGGTCATGATGGTGGCCGGGTTGCTGTTGATCAGGGTCACCTCAATACCCTCTTCACGAAGGCTTTTAGCGGCCTGGGAGCCGGAATAGTCAAATTCGCAGGCCTGGCCGATAACGATGGGGCCGGAACCTATGATTAATACGGATTTTATGGAGTTGTCTTTAGGCATATCGTGTCAGTTTTTTGTCTTTTTTAGAACCAAAAAAACAAATTGCGTAAAGATACCGCTTCAATGGCGAAGGAAAAAATAAGATATTCACATTTTATGAGAAACAACGCCATTCAACCGCTTCCATTTCCCCTGCTGCCGGAATAAGGCACCTGTATCATTTTAATTTCTTTGACCGGATGCCTCATGTGAAGCATTGCGCTCTCGGTTTTCACGCATCATCCACAACAGGAAAACGAAAGGTGCGAGAGCCGACAGGATGTGTTTGATGGTATGGCCGCTAAATCCGGATAAATGGCGGTAAATTTCCCAGTCGAATGCTTCCGAAATTTTTGCAAGCAGGTATATACCGGCAATTATCCAGAAATAAATCCGGTTCCTGTCGTTCCCCTGAAACATAAGCAGGATGAGCGGAATAAGGATCATGGGTAAAAACTGAATAAGCATATAAAAACGCAGATCGCCCACTCCCCTGCTCTCTGTCATGTACCAGTACATAACGGATGCCAGCCCCATGAAAATAAAAGGCCATAGCACATAATGCCCCAGGTGCCTGCTCATGTAGCGACCAATGACCACCGAAGTAAAAGCCATAAAGGCGATGGTCATGGGCAAGCGATCCCAAACCAGGCGTTGATTTGAAGGTGCATGATGATAGTATGCAGAGCCAATTGCCGTGAGAAAAATGCCCAAAAAGAAGACGAGGCTGCTGCGAGAGAAAACGGAATCATACCCTGCACTTCTCCATTTCATGAGTGTATAAATTATGCCTGCTAAACCAACCGCAAGGAACAGTAAATTGGATGCAACGTTCCAAAAGTTCGGAATCCCGCAAACAGCCCTCTGGTCGGCAAAGTTGTGGAATACCGGATCCTGTGGCACCGGCGCATGTAACAAAACAACAACAATTGCTGACAGTATCACAGCACCCAGGATACCATACCTTACTATTGGCTTAACAGTCATGTGTATGTCCTCCGTTTAGAATGTTGCCGGTTCATCCGGCATTTTTGTATGATGCCTGCGTGAAGCCTGACCATCGCGGATATTTTTCTGAACAGCCACTGCCGCAAAAAGACTGAGTGTAAACGACATGCCATAGAAACCTTTTTCGCTCCGGAGCAGTGTGGCATTCCATAAGCCAATAACAAGGAGCAGAACAGATAAAATGGTGCAGAACCAGGCGATGCCATAATAGATGCCCGTTACAGGCACACCTTCGATCTGATCGCGAACCGCTTTCTGAAGTGATACGGCCGAGAAAAGCCCGAACATCAGGACTGTAAAATAATACCCTTTTTCATTGAGCTCCATCTCTGCATTCCATAAGCCTACATTGTATGCTATGGCGCCGGTAAAAAGAGCTACCCATGAGGCCGCAATAAAAGCGGGGGATGGTTTCTGTGTCATATTCATGTTTTTAAAATTTGATGACACAAATGTAGAAGGGGCAAAAGGGAAGAATTTTGACAATAGTCAAAAAAGGATGGGCTTAACGAATTTTCACAGTTCAGCACGGATACGGCTCAATGTTTCCTGTGTAATACCCAGGTAGGCCGCTATCTGGCCCAGTGAGGCACTCTGCATCAATGCGGGCCTGGATTCAATGAGGTTGTGATATCGTTCTTTAGCGGTTTTGAAACGGATGTTCAACAGGCGTTCTTCCAGCTTCATGTAATAGGCTTCGGTAATAACACGCCCGATGCGTTCTGTTTCGGGGAAATTACGATACAATGTTTTTAAAGCTTCGAAGGAGATAACGGTTAATACGGTTTGCTCGATGGCCTGTATGCTCTCGAAAGAAGGGTGGCCGCCGATGAATGCATAAAAACAGGTTGCAAATTCTCCTTCCTGTGCAAACCAGTTGGTAATTTCTTTTTCTTCCTGGAAATAGTAACCGCGTAATGTACCCGATTCTACAAAGAACAGGTTATGGCTTCGTTCGCCTGTTTTTGTGAGAATATGATTTTTAGGAACTGTAATTTCTTTTGAAATGCGTTTGATCTCTGACTCCAGTTCAGGCGAAAGGGCAATAAGTGATGATATGTAGGAGAGCATTTTCATTTACAGGAACGAAGTTAAACAATCGTGCCGGCTCCGCAATAGAGCCAGCCGTGCGCCTGTGAAAAAAGCTCCTGAATCATGAACCCAAAAAAGAATAATATTCACTAAGTTTGCCTATGGTGCGGAAGCTGCTGAGCATGGTGTTTTTCGTTATTGTTTTGGGTGTCTCTGCCCAAACGGAAGATTATGTGCAAAAACCGCCACGCGATTACTCCCGGAATCCTGCCAGGAACGCAGCGTTTATTGAGCTTGGCGGCAATGCCGGTTTGTATTCGCTGAATTTTGACCGGATCCTTTTCTACCGTGATCGTTTCAAATCTTCAATACGTGCCGGGTTTGCCCCACTGCCACACGGGCATTACTTTGAGCAGGCCTATGTACTGGAATCCTGTTTTATTTTATTTAAAAATCCACATCATCTCGAACTAGGTGTGGGTGCTACCGTTCAACGCCGCTACAATGAAAAGCCCGACAACAGTGGTGATTACGCCTGGGAAAATATCTGGTATAGTGTGTGGCGATGCGGCTACCGTTACCAGCCCCGGGATGAAGGATTTTTTTTCAGGGCCGGGTTAACACCTGTGTTCATGAGTCACGATGCGCTTGGTTCGCATCCCGATTACTTTCAGATGTGGGCCGGGTTGTCTGTTGGCGCCAGCTTCTGAATTCAGCGTTTGCTGAACTCCATGCTGAGCTGGCATTTCCAGGATTTCAGGCGCAGGTATAAATCCTTCAGTTTATTTTTATTACGTGTTTGCCTGTAGGTTTCCACGTTTACCCATTGCAGTGCATGTTCATAGAAACGGCGCGGATAGGTACGTTCAAAATCGATGTCGCGGTCGGTACTTGTTTCCCAATCCGGGTTGTACAAAAATTTATTCTCCACTTCTTCATAAAGACGGGTCCCTTTGATCGGATAGGCAATGGTGATGGTGTAGAATGTCGGATCTGATTCGACCAGGTGCCTGATAGTTTCGCGAATGTCTTCTTTTGTTTCGCCGGGATAACCGAGCATCAGAAAAGTGCCCGCTTCAATTCCATAGGTTTTGGCGAGGCGGATCATTTCGCGCGTTTTGATAACATCCACACGACGATCCATGGCATCTATGATTTTCTGTGATCCGCTTTCGGCACCGATCCATACACGCCTGCAGCCACTGTCTTTAAGCATTCGCAACACATCTTCGTTCAACCGGTCGGCCCGCGAAATAATTTCATAAGGTGTATGAACGCCCTGATTCTTAACCTGCTCTGCAAACTCCTGCAACCAGCGATGATGAATGGTAAACACGTCATCGACAAACCAGATCATGTCGGGCTTATATGTTTCCTGTAGCATGCGGAGTTCCGCAGCAACCGCTTCGGGCGAGCGCCGGCGATAGGTACCGCCATATACGGCGCGGCTGCACCACTTACAGGTGTATGGACAACCACGCATGGTGCTTACACTCATCATGCTGTAACCATGATGTTGTTTCCAGGCCTGTAGGTATTTTGTGAAATCAATTTTATGCCGGGCCGGGAGTGGCAGGGTATTTATATCGCGGATGAGCTGGCGCCCGGCGGTCTGTATCAATTTACCATCACTATCACGGAATGCGAGGCCGGCAACCAGTTCCGGGCGATCCGTATGTTTCAACAAATCAAGCATGGTTTCTTCGCCTTCACCTATTACTATAAAATCAGCGCCACTATCAAGAAAAGATGAAGCATGATGGCGTACTTCGGGCCCGCCCAGAATTATTTTCATGGCAGAAAGCTCCGGGTTATTTTTCACTTCGCGAATAATCCTCAACACATTGATCTTGGTCATGAGGTTGGTATAAACCGCCAGCACATCGGGCTTTGTGCGTTGGATCTGCTGCAGGAGATTATCGAAAGAAGAGAATGTGGAGTCGAACACATCGTTTGCAAAACCATGCTGTTCCAGATAAGCCGAAATATAAAGGATTCCCAGCGGCACATAGGGTTTCATGATCCTTAATTCTTTCGGATCTTCATTGAGAAAATAACCATGTGTCAGCAGTATTTTCATGCTTCTTTTTTTTGCATCACGATGATGTAATGATCGGCATAATTCGCGAAAGCGCCTATACCTCCCATACATTTTTCAAACAATATCAGTACGTTCCCAAAAACAGGATACTTTTTGATCCAGTCTTCGAGGTACGAGGGTGGTATAAATAAGCCGATGGGTTTTATTGTTACTGTATGAAAATGATCCTGGAATATTGATTCCACCTCCTTCGGAGAATAATACCATGTCAGGAACTTCTGTTCATTAATCACTGTATCCACACCGGTTTGCGAAGTGCGCCTGGCCGCTTTTGTTTTTTCGCCTCGCCAGCTAAAAAAGAAACGTTCCCACCAGCATTTACGCCCCATGATCACCGCTATAAAATATCCATCTGCGTTAAGCCAACGGCGGGCATTCGCTGCCAGTGACCTGAACTCTTCCGGATTCAGGCAGTTCAGTCCTCCGAAATCGGAAAACACGTATCCCAAATTATTTATATCCGTTTTCGATGTCAGTTCCTGTATAGACGACACAATGAACTTTACCTGCTGCTTACTGTCCTTCTGTTTCGCTACACGGATCATCTCCGGTGAAATATCGGTAGCAGTGACTTCGATGCCCTTCTCGGCTATATAAACGGCATCTTCACCGGTACCGCAATTCAGTTCCAGCAGAGCACCTCTCTTCTGAGCCAGGCATGGGTCCAGGTATTTAAGCACCCTTGCGCGTTGTGCTTTACCTATCCATGAATGCGTAAAATGCGCATCGTAGGTTGAGGCGTATGGATCAAAGGCCTGAGGCGACACCGGGTTCAATGGTTTTAAGTTTTTGCTTCCAGATCCATTTCTGTGGAATGAGGCGAAGCAATGCCGCTACCTGTTTGGCATTGTAGAGAGATGGCTTGATGAATAACAGGCGCATGGCATGCAATCCGCGCCGGATCCTGTACCGGATATGGATGTAACGGTGGAGCTCTTTATAAAATTCTTTACTGTACGTATTCTTAAACATGAGATCGAGATCATCGCTGTCGGTCCAGTTTGTTTTTGTTTTGAGCTGTTCTTTTACCGTATCATAAAATTTTGTACCAGGGAGCGGGTATGACACCGAAGCGCCGATATCGTCGGGCAGGAGATCATTCACCATGTCCATGGTTTTACGGATGTCATCCAGTGTTTCGCCCGGATAGCCAAACTGCAGAAATAAAGCCACATGGATGTGATGTTTTTTTAACAGGCGACTTGCTTCATAAATCTGTTCAACCCTGGTGCCTTTATCCATGGCATCGAGTATTTTCTGTGAGCCGCTTTCGGCGCCCATCCATACCATATCGCAACCGCTCTTCGCCAGGTGTTCGATGTTATTTTCCCCGAGCAGCAGATCGGCACGGCTCTGGATTTTATACCGGATTTTCAATTGCTCTTTATTTACGGCCACTGCAAACTCCTGAAGCCATGATGGTTTGAGGCCAAATATATCATCAGCAAACCATACATGGGTGAAGCCAAATTTCTGTTGCCATGTTTTGATCTCACGAACGATGTTCTCTGCGCTGTGCGAATTATAACGGTTGCCATAAATGGGTTTGGCGCACCAGTTGCATTTATAAGGGCAGCCGCGTGTTGTAACAAAATTGAGTGAAAAATACCCATGATGCTGCATCCACATAGCTTTATATGGTTCAATATCGAGCAGGTCCCAGGCAGGGTGCGGCAAGGTATCGAGGTCTTTGATGACAGCACGTTTCGGTGTTTTCAAAACCTGATGATCCTCGGCATAGGCAAGTCCGGCAATCAGTGATTTACGGTCTTCAGACTTATTCTGAATCAGCTGGCAGATTTCGAGAAGTGTTTGTTCAGCCTCGCCTATGATAATATAATCAGCACCATGCTCCAGGTATTTTTCACCATGGTCTGTGGCATCCGAACTGGAAGTGATAACCCTGCATCCCTGGCTTTTGGCATAGGTTTGCATATCAAAGGCCGCTTCCCGCATATTGGTCAGGCACATCTTGGTGAGGTAATTAAAACCATCATCGTATATCACGAGGATATCGGGTTTATATCGTTCAATGGTCGGTCGGATATCGTGTGCGGAATCGGCAAACATGGTATCGAATAACTTAACATGAAAACCGTTTTCGCGCAGGTAAGCCATGGCATAAAGTGTAGCCAGCGGCGGATAAGGCATGGCGGTGCGATACTGCTTGCTGTCGAATTTCAGAAAATAGCTATGTGTGAACAATACCCTCATGCATACAGTCGAATCTGAAATTGTTTCTCGAACGTTTCTATTTTTTCCTTCCATGAATTCAGCACCTTATTCTGGAAGCCGTGGGTGTGGCGTTTACACACGTTTTTACGTGACCGGAACTGCAGTTCAAAATCTTCTTCAGCCATGCCGGGATATTTTTTCCGCCAGCGGTTTAAGGTATAACTCAGCAGTTTATTATCGAGCCAGTCGCCAAATGAGCCGGCACACAAGGATTCTGCCAGTTTCCTGAAAACAGATGACGGGATCGGTTTTGCTTTATCTGAAGCGGACTCTGTTTTGTTTGGATAATATTGTTTATACCAGGCATTATGTTGCAGGATATCCTTGTAAAAATTGTAGTTAACTGTTGGTATAAGGTGTGCCAGTTCTGTGGCTACGAAGGCATTCTTTTCGGGGATCACCAATTCCGTAGCTCCGAGGAAATAATTAATGCACCAGAATTTTTTCTTATCACCGGGCAGCATTTTATAGCGCATGATCAATAGGGTACGACAGATCCACAAACGATTGGGGCGGGTCATGATGAGATAATCAATATCTCCATCGCGGTCGTAATAATTTTTAGACAGTCCGCCCGAAAGACACACGCCTTCTACAAAAGGAAATGAAGCTATTTTCAGGCTATAGCGGTATGCTTCGGGCATCACTTTAGCGGCGCCGGCATTGCCATGTGTTCGCCTGCTAATTGTCTCAGGTGCGGCATGAGCCGTCAATATATAATCACCTTCGTGTTTCAAAAAACCACGCCTGAATAAATCTTCCAGTTGTGCATTGTATTCAGGTGTGGACAGGGAAAGTGCGGAATTGGCAAAGAGCTCTTCCCGTGTTAAGGGATAGCTGAACACGTCGAAATAGAGCATGGTTTTAAGCATCTCCACCTGGTGTTGTGTGATTATTTCCTGCACCGTTTCGATAGTAAGGTAATGTTTAAAGTTAACCAATTTTTACCGACGTACCCGGTTCAATTGCATAAATAAAATTGGTTTCCCACCATATTTTCCGGCGTTCCAGCTCACGGAGTGTCCAGCCTTCGCAGCCGGCAAGATCTGAAATGCGCCGGATATCGCAATTGTCAGCCAATATCATGTAGAGTCTGCCGCCAGGTTTAACGTGGCTGCCGAGTTGCTTAAATAACCGGACAAAGTATTCTCCTTCAGGGCCGCAGTTCCAGGCATACTGACTTTCGGAGTTGACCGCATTAAAAAAATAAGGAGGATTAATAACGATTGTATCAAAAGTATATTCACTTAGCTTTTCAAACAGATCCGATTTTAAAACACGATACCCCGAGCTTATCTTTTGTTCGTTGCGTTTAAAATTGATCTCTATATTTTCGACGGCTGTGCTGCTGATATCAATGGCTGTAACAGATGCCGCTTTTGTTGCCATCAGCAGACTGATAAGCCCTGAACCACTGCCTACCTCGAGGCATGAATGCCCTTCCAGGTTTTGCCTGTCAATGAAATCAAACAAATATTTCGTGCTGAAGAAAAATGCGGGATGAAACACACCAGGTAGTACGACAAGATCAAAGCCTTTGTAACGGTAGCGTCGTTCCTTTTGCAGGTAACGGGTTAACAGCGGTTTCACAAGCCTGTCGGCCATTTTCTTAAGCAGTGGTTCTTTCATATCAGAAGCCCTCTACTTCCGGGCGGCGGTATTTCCAGTGATGGTGCAGAAAGCGAATCTCTTTTGGCAGGTTGTATATTTTCGTTTTATAACGCACGGCACTGATGAGTTTAATGATGCGTCGCTTCAGGGGCGTTAGCTGCACATCAGAAACTGTCGGGTAATAACCATTTAAAACGGTTTCAAAATTCTTGATCTTATCGATCATGTATGGTTTTAACCAGGGTGTCAGCGGGTTTTTCCGAAGATCGAAATTCTCCCAGGCCGGACTGATCCAGTCTTCCAGTTTTTCGGGGAATGAAAATCCACTGGCCTTCACCTGCTCATACATCTCTGAACCTTCTGTAGGCACGGGGCTGTAGGTATATATAATGATTTCGGTTGCGGGGTTCAGTTTCTTTATCTCACGAATAAATTCAATATCATCATCGATCTGTTTATTCACCTGCGCCTCTGTTGCAGCCGGTGTGCCCAGCACAAAGGAATACTCCGGAATGATATCAAAGCGACGGAGCCTTTCCGCAAAAGCAGCAATCTGTGCCGCCGTTTGGGTACCGCCTTTATCCATCTGTTTCAGGATGGCGTCGTTTCCGGTTTCGGCACCATAAAAAATCATTTTACAACCGGCCTCCCGAATCAGCTTCAGTGATTCGTCGGAATACCTGTCCATGGTATCGATACGGGCTTCGCCCCACCAGACCATATTTTCAGGCTTTATCAGTTTGGCAAATT
This sequence comes from Bacteroidota bacterium, assembly GCA_018267825.1. Classification (GTDB taxonomy): domain Bacteria; phylum Bacteroidota; class Bacteroidia; order B-17B0; family Aurantibacillaceae; genus JAFDXR01. The sequence goes on from JAFDXR010000003.1 coordinate 156,986, forward strand.
CCACAACACGTTTTTCCGATACAAAAAAATTATTATCGTGAAACTCAATGGCATTCCCTCCGAAATTATCTTTCAGATACTTGATGTCGTTGTATATTTTCTGAGCCGACTTGCCTTTCCAGCGGGCATTATAGATGGGAACCACTGCACAAAAAGAACAAGTAAAGGGGCAGCCAAAACTGCTATGATAAGCTATGGTTTTTGTTCCCAGGTATGTTTTGCCAAGATACTGCCCAAGGGGATAAAACCTATTGAGCTTTTCGTATGGCAAGGCAGGCAGATCGTCTATCTGATAAATCTCATCTTTGCGTGTTTTCACAATGCTCCCGTTTTCCTTGAATATCAGGTTAGAGAGGTCATTATATGTCTGCTCATTCTCCAGGCGATTCAATAATTCGGGAAAACACTTATCGCCCATGCCGTTTATAATAACATCCACAAACCCCGAATCCAATACAGCCTGTGGTTGATTCGACGGGAAGTATCCGCCCCAGATAATTTTAACATGAGGGAAATGTTCACGGATCTTTTTTGAAAAGGGAATAGCCTGTTTCAATTGCGGCCCCGGCATGACGGTACAGCCAAAAAAACGAACGCCGTTTTTTTTAAGTTCAGCTTCTATTTTACTCCAGGGATCTTTCTCAAGATTGCCATCAATGATCGTGTAATCGTATTTACCCTCAATACTGGCAGCAACCTGCAGAATACTGTTGGGAATACGGGGCTTATGATTAAGCGCGCGCGGATTGAAAAGCAGAACTGAACTCATGGGTTATTGATCATCTAAAGTTAATGTTTTAATGAACGTTCTTCACTAAAAAACATATTTCGTACGACAAACCCCATACAATTTACTGCTTCCTGAGTTTTGCCAGATAACTTGGCTCATAGTTAGAAGGTTCCCGGATATCTTCAGACACTTCTATCCACCTGCAAGGTGCGTGTGGATTCACATCCCGGCGGGCATAACAGTCTTTCAGAAAATCGAATTCGGGATGCTGATGCAGTTTTTCGTGTCGCAGAATACGTTTCAGTCGATGTTCGGACATGTGCCATTCTTTTGATAATCTCCGGAGTGAAGGCTCCATATAACTGATGTAGATAAGCTCCATGAACGTGTGGTCCTGTTTGTTTTCAAAATTTATTTCGGAATGCAAAGTCCGGCGGTATTCGTCGAGCAATTTATTCTGATGGTTTACCAGCTCTCCGAATTGAGCGGGGCTCATTGAATCCGGAAGACTATCTGTGATTTCAAATAAAGGCTGAAACACCAGTTCATGGCACCACACACATTTAGCAGGTTTTCCGGCCGCTCCCAGGCTTTTCGGACTTGCATCCGCGAGGTTTCCCTGCCCGTCATATACAGCAAAACGTAATTGCCCATTGGGCATTACATCCATAACCTCATAATATTGCGGTTTGAACTGCCCCAGGGCCAGGTCCCCGCTCCCCTCTTCCGCTACAAAAATTGTATTGAGAACAGAATCGGCGGCCGAAAAGGAAAGTCTCCTGTTATGCATAGCCACTGTAGAGTGCAGAAGCGGGAATACCTGCTTAGCGGATGAGCCGTGTTTTCCACTGAAGTCTGCGTAATGCGCCGGCACACCTGTAATTGCGTAATAATGCGGACTGCTGCCAATGGTCAGTGCTATAAACTGGCCAAGATCTATACTGTTGTATTTACGATACTGCCTTGTGTTTTTTATACTGTCGGTAATGGCTTCGAGTACCTGCAGTGCCTGATCATTAAACCCCAGTTCATGAAAACGGATTTTGAAAGTTGTGCTGTCGATCCAGTCCAGGCTTTTATCAAAACAACCTTTAGGTAATTCTGCGCCGAGGTACGACAGGGCCCACAGGAATCCGGTTCTGTTCTTCTGCCAGGAATCGCCCTCATAATTCAGGGTATAGGAAATGGTCAGTGATACCTCCCGTCTCGAAAAAAAAGACATGGCAATTCCCAGAAATACAGCCAATACCATTGAGCCCGTTATTTTCTTAAGCGCCATTGAATCTTTTTCATCAGGCGGTATAGCGCCGGTGGTGTTATATTCATGAGTAATCCCGAAAAGAATGATTTGTCCTGAACCGAAGGAATTTCATTCATAATAGCTATTTCAGAAGCTGATAATCCGGCGTCCTGTAAAAAGTGAATAGCCAGGCTTCTGTATCCCAGCCAGCTCAGTATAAGGCCCTTTCTGATCCGTGTTTCCTGATCTTCATTCCTGTCATTCAGTACGTAAATGGCATCGCCGCAAGGGGCATAATGCGCGTGATTTTTCGACGAGCCGAAAACAGGTTTGTAGGTATCGCGGTAGGTCATAAAATCGACCAGTGTAAAATCATGACTGCGTAAAAACTGATCAATATCCGAAAACACGGCCTGGTCTTTATATACGGGAATAGTTGACACTTCCACCTTCAGAACATTGATCCTTCTCTGCTTTAAAAGCTCCTCAGCCCCGCGGAGGATCAAAAGCTCCGAGCCTTGCGTATCAATCTTCATATAATCAATGGGATCCGGAAAATCTTTGAAATAGGCGTCGGCTGTATCGAGTGCAATTTTTATTTTTTTATTGGCCTGTATGCTTTTTTCCCAATGTTTGTATTCTTTGTATTTACCAAAATGCTTTGAATAATTATGAGTATCGGGCTCCAGCAGACTGCTCATCGACGCATGGTCGGTGATCCAGAATTCGGCTTCGCCTTGTTTATCGCTCAGTCCAAGTTCCCGGAGGTAAAGCGCTTTGAAAGGATGCTGATTGTATCGTTCCTTTAATTTGTGAAACTCCTCGGGGGTTGGCTCAAATCCGTGAACATGGGTCATGGCCGCAATCTCCGGAAAGAAATCCAGAAAATCTTTTGCGCCGACATCCACAAAAACAAAATCGTGAATATGGTATTTCTCAAAGATATGTTTCAGCTCTGTCATGGTTTTTTACCGATGTAACGTAACTTATAAAACCCGACAGCCTGATTCATATCGCTCATGCATACAATCAAAGAATCATTCAGCAGAAATGGCTTCTGTTTATGATCGTGTGATTCGGAAATCATTTTCCCTTTATATAAGATCATATTATCGCTTGCCTGCAAGAGGCTATCTTCCTTTGCCTGACCATTCAATAAATAGCTTTCCATAAATGTATGATCCCCCAGTGTACTGACTAAAGTTATGGAATCTTTCTTTATGGTGTAATCATAGAGTATCCCCTGTGTATTCTGTATTTCAAAATAACGGCAGGGTTCCGGATTAAATGTCAGATACCTGAAAGCAATAAGCAACATGCCCGAGACAAGGAGAACGGGCCATGATATACGGGGTTTATATAAAGCCATGCAGATCGCGAAAATCAATACAAGACCCAGGATTCGCCAATACATCAGCATGAATGGAGCGTGCTGTAAATAAGACAGAGGTATATTGATCGCCAGGAGCACACCTGCAAGGATAAACCACGTAAGGCCGCTTTGCTTTTCGGTAGTTGTAACGGATACAACAAAAGGAATTAACATGAGCATCCCATAGCTTGTACTGTATCGCCCCACCATGAATGAAGCCAATAAAGTGATCCCAAACAAGGCTATGTTTTTTCGAGAAGACATGGCCATGACGACATACAATACAATTGCATCAAAAAAACCTTCTATAACAGGTATCAGCCAGGGGGCATTCAGGTAAGGCGTTTTATTCTGTAGGGCATCGGCCGAAAACAGGTTCAGTAAAAGCGTGTAAATACTTTGATTGCCATAATAATAAGGGCCCACAATATCATTCTGAAACAGCCGTGGTAAAACAGACTGTACGTAATACCCAACCATGCCGGGCCCTGCAAGCAATGCCGTGGCACCCATTAACATACCTGAGAATACGAATGTATACAGGATGCCCTTGTAGGCTTTACGAAACAGGAAGTACAATAACAGGAATACAGGAAAAATCTTCAGGCAGATACATAAGGCCAGCAATAAACCACTCCTGAGGTGCCTGCCGGCTTCCATAGCTATATATATTTCCATGAAGGCTGCTGCCAGCAACAGGTAAGTCTGCCCATGGTATATGTTGTTATACAACGGAAATAAAAACAACCATGGCACGAGGTACACTCTCGGCGACAACTCCGGCAAACGTTTCAGGAAGCGAAGCCAGGAAAAACAGAATACAAGGAGACTGATACCATTGAACAGAAAACGCGCCTTGAGGCTGCTTAACCACACGAAAGGAACATAAAAAACCAGGCTGAAAGGGGGGACCGGAATATAGTTCTCGAAAAAATTTTTCTCGCCGTAGGATGCGATCTGCTCATTGAAATGCGAAATACTCTGATAATCGGAAATGCTGAATTTTCCATCGAGCCACAGGCGACTGCCATAATAGTAGTTTCCGAAATCGCCTACAGGTGCATGCCTCGTTATGAACATGCAGACAATACCTAAACAAAGAAAAAGAAACGCAGAGCCGTAAGCAGGGCTAAAGACAAAGCCTTTAGCCTGGTTCCTGTATTTCGATAAGGTAATTATGGGATAAACACTTTATTATTGTTCAGGAGTCCCACCACGCGACCGTTCATCGGTTTACCGATAAACGGTGTATTTTTTGATTTGGATGCAATCTGTTTTTGTGACAGAGTGGTTTTATCATTCAGGCTGAAAACCGTCAGATTGGCTTTCTGTCCTTCCTTAATAGAATTCGGTTCCAGTCCCAGAATACGACGCGGTGCTTCTGCAAGGCACTCAGCCACACGTTCGGCGCCAAGCTTCGGCATGGCTGTTACCAGGCAGTTGTATGCTGTCTGTAGTCCGATAATACCGGCGTCTGCCAGGTCAAACTCCAGGTCTTTGCATTCCGTATCCTGTGGCAGGTGATCGCTCACCACCACATCGATCACGCCGTTTTCAAGGGCACGGCGAATGGCACTTACATCTTCCTTACTGCGAAGCGGTGGGTTAACTTTATAATTGGTGTCAAAATCTTCAAGCGCTGTATCGTCCAGCAAGATATTATGTGCCGCAACACCTGCGGTAACCTGCAAACCGTTAGCTTTTGCCTTTTTGATCAGATCGACACTACCGCGGGTCGAAATTGTCGGGAAGTGTATTTTGCCTCCGGTATGTTCCAGGATCTGGATGTTACGCTGAATCATCAGTTCTTCAGCAAGTGCCGGAATTCCCTTTAAACCAAGGCGTGTAGAGGTAACACCTTCGTTCATTTGCCCGTCGTGCGAAATACTCTTATCGTCGGCATGCGTTATAATAAAACTACCGATGTTTTGCGAATACTGAAGGGCGCGCATCACAAGGCCTGCATCCTTAATGGCTTTTTTATGATCGCTGAAAGCCACTGCACCGGCCAGTTTCATATCATACATTTCGGATAAATCTTTTCCTTCTTTATTGTGGCTGATGGTACCGATGGGATAAACATCCACCAGGTTATCCTTTGCGCGGTTCAGTACGTATTCGATCTGGGCTTTATTATGTAATGGAGGATTGGTTCCGCTCATCACGCATACACCGGTAAATCCGCCCCTGGCTGCTGATTCCAGTCCCGATTGTATATCTTCCTTGTGTTCAAAACCCGGATCACTGAAGTCGGCCTGGAGATCAAGCCATCCCTGCGACACATATAAATCGTCTCCCTCAATCTCCCTGTAATTTTTATCTGTTTTAATGGATGCACGGATTTCAGTAATCACACCGCGTTCCACCAGGATATCGACTTTCTTTCCGTGGTATGGACTGCTGCTATCAAGAACTTTGGCTTGTCGGATAATAATGCTCATAGTTTCAATGTGTTTTTATGATGCCAGAGGTCTAATTTCTGAACAGGCGAATGATCAGCGCCTCACAGGCTAAAAACGCCAGGGCTAAAATTAAACATAGTTTCCATAATTTTTTTCCATCGTTAATTTCTTGTACGCTGTTTGTTAATGACTTTTCGCCGGCATCGATCACATTCACATGTTTGAGCCCCGACTCTGCAATTTTTGCCTCCAGCGCTTCGGTATTGTAAAATTCCATAGCCGACTCGCGGCGGTCGTAATTAAAGGAAATACCTGCCAGGTTTTGCTTATCGTATACCACATGGTACTGACCGGCTATATTGACCTGGTTCTGCGTAAACAGCGTCAATACAGTATTAACAACACGACTGGAAGGAATCACATCGAATGTCTTGTCCAGCCGCTCGATATGGAAAGGCTTGTCTTTTTCGGCCACGACCGAAGGTAATGGAATGGCTTCGTTGGCAGCCGTATGATAATAGAGCGGTTGCGGCTTAATGCTGCTGATGGCTATTTTGATAACCGTCGGAACGAAGAGAGCATGTTTCAGGAAATTTCCGGCCTGTTCATCCACCGGTGAACTCAGGAGGTAAAGCTTCCCTTTATCCAGGTCGGTAAGGGTGAGCCAGGGTTCACCGTTCTGAAGCGATACAATGGTTTTTGAATTGCTGCGGCTTTGCAGCTTCATGCTATAGTGCCTCAATACTTTCGGCAGGTCCATCTGGCGATCCTGTTTATCGAAAACACCTTCATAAAGCCCCTGTTCAAAGCTGATGGCCGAAGCACGGGTCTGGTTGGTATCCAGTGCATTTATTTCGGGCAGTTGCAGACTTCTGAAACAGGTATTATACGAAACCAGATCAGACTTCGTTGCCGGGATGATCCAGGCTGTACCGCCATTCATCACAAATTTCTGAAGCTCTGTAACCAGGCCGCTGGAATATGCCGAGAGTTCATTGAGTACAATGAGATTACATTTTGAAAACAGACCGTAGTCGATGGCCTGCTCGGCATTTTCATAAAACGCAAACAGGCTGTCGTTCTGCATCAGAGTGCGCCAGTAGGGGGCTGTACGGCTCTCTTTCCCACTGATTACAAGACATGGAATATGTTTCTGAGAAGTATAACTGAAATAAAACTCATCGTCGAAAGTCACCGGGTAATCCTCCAGTTTCAGGCTGCAGAAATTAATTCCATTGTCTCTGATTTTATAATCGATCACCACATCGGCACGGCTCTGTGCGGCACAGTTAAAGGAAGCCAGAGATACCTGGTTGTTATTGATGAATAGCTTCACGGATGCATTTTCCAGTTCTCTGCTACTGTTGTTGATGATCCGGGCATGGAGTTTTTGTTGCAAGCCTTCCTGCTGTACCGGTGTTTCGAACCAGCAGGTATCTATGTAAACGTTGTTCACTTCGCTGGCCTCCAGTGGAATAAGACTAATGGCCAGACTTGTATCGCTTCCTTTATTCAGGGTAAACGAATTTTTCTGAAAATCGCTGAGCAGAAACGAACGTTTTATTTTAGAACTGCCCTGGTTCAAAAGATCGGCCTGGCGACGGATAACCTCGTCCAGGTTCCGCACGGCAGGGCTGATTTTCACATCATTGATCTGCTCCAGAATTTCATCGCGCGATAAAAAGCGTTGATGTCTGCCTTCAAAATCATTGGTCAGCAATTGAAACCGGTCTGAGGGCGAGAACGCCTGTACAATTTCTGCTGCCCTGTTTTTGGCATTCTCGAGCAAGCTCCCATGTTTATTGACACTCTCCATGCTGAAAGAGTTATCGATGTATATGCTGATTGCTTTTTCGCCCTCGTGAGAAACAGCCTGTTTGCCGGGAATAAACGGTTGTGCAAAAGCCAGCACCAGGAATGCAATAGCCAGGATGCGACATGCCAGGATCAGTAATTCGCGGAGCCGTGATTTGCTGTCGCTTTCCTGCTTCAGTTCCTTCAGAAAACGCACATTGGTAAAGTAAACTTTCTTGTAACGCCTGAAATTAAATAAGTGAATGATCACAGGAATGGCAATAGCCAGGAGGGCAAATAAAAAGGATGGATACAGAAAGCTCATGCTGAACGTAAAAATAGCAAAAATTCAGGCTGCGACTCTGCCGGTCACAACAATCGCCTTATATTATCATAATCACGTGAGCAAACAGCCCGTCATTTTCCGGGTCAATTACCAAAATACATAGAGCACCCCCCTAAAATTAACATCAGATTTAAAAAAAGTTGATATTTTTTAGGGTCACCCCCCCTTTTTTTAATACCTTTGTGCCAGAAATTCAAAAAAATTCATTTAATCCCTATAAAATCATGAGTACAAGACGAGTTTTAGCGATGCAGGACGTTGTGAAACGCACACCTGTTGAGTTCAATCAGAACACCGGCAAGCAGGTATCACAGTACTATGGCTCCAACGTATTTGGTTTGGATGCCATGCGTGAATTCCTCTCCGAAGAAGCCTTTAACAGCATTCAGCAATCCATGAGCCAGGGCACCATTGTTGACCGTAAAATGGCCGACCAGGTTGCCGCCTGTATGAAAGCCTGGGCTCAAAGCAAAGGTGTTACACACTTTACACACTGGTTCCAGCCACTCTCGGGTGCTACTGCCGAAAAACACGACGGTTTCTTTGAGCCCATTGAAGGCGGCCGTGCCATTGAACGTTTCAGCGGCAATGCCCTCGTACAACAGGAACCGGATGCCTCATCATTCCCGAATGGTGGTATCCGCAATACCTTTGAGGCCCGCGGTTATACAGCCTGGGACCCAACATCACCGGCATTTATCTGGGGACAAACACTTTGTATTCCAACCATCTTTATTTCCTATACAGGCGAATCGCTCGATTTTAAAACGCCTTTATTAAAATCTTTATCGGCGCTCGACAAAGCCGCAACAGAAGTTTGCCAGTATTTCGACAAAAACGTTACCAAGGTTATTGCTACCCTGGGCTGGGAACAGGAGTATTTCCTGATCGATGCAGCCTTATATAATATCCGTTACGATTTACAGCAAACCGGCCGTACATTATTCGGACATGCGCCTGCCAAAGGTCAGCAGCTCGAAGATCACTACTGGGGCTCTATTCCGGAGAGAGTGGCTGCTTTTATGCGTGACTTTGAATATGAATCGCACTTGCTGGGTATCCCGGTTCGTACGCGTCACAACGAGGTAGCTCCTGCCCAGTTTGAGTGTGCACCGGTATTCGAAGAAACCAACCTGGCTGTTGATCACAATTTATTATTAATGGATGTGATGGAAAAAGTAGCCATCCGTCACAACTTCCGTGTGCTGTTACACGAAAAACCGTATGCAGGTGTAAACGGAAGCGGTAAACACAATAACTGGAGCCTTGCTACCAACACCGGAAAAAACCTGTTATCACCGGGTAAAACACCTAAAACCAATCTGCAGTTCCTCACGTTTTTCGTGAATACCGTAAAAGCCGTTTATGAACATGCCGATTTACTGCGTGCGTCGATTGCTTCAGCAAACAACGATCACCGACTTGGTGCTAACGAAGCTCCACCGGCTATTATGTCGGTTTTCCTGGGTGAACAATTATCGAAAGTGCTCGATGACCTTGAAAAATCGGTACATGCAGGTAAAATGAGTCCGGAAGAAAAAACAGCTTTAAAACTTAACATTGGAAAAATTCCGGACATCTTATTAGACAATACCGATCGTAACAGAACATCGCCGTTTGCCTTTACGGGAAACAAATTTGAGTTCCGTGCGGTTGGTTCTTCTGCAAACTGCGGTTGGCCAATGACCGTACTGAATGCCATTGTGGCTGAACAACTCATCACCTTCAAAAAAGATGTGGATGCCCTGATGGATAAAAAAGTAGAAAAAGATGAAGCTATTTTCCAGGTGCTGAAAAAATACATCACGGAATCGAAAAAAATCCGCTTCGAAGGAAATGGTTATGGTGATGCCTGGAAAGCTGAAGCTAAGAAACGTGGCCTGAACAACATCCCAACCACACCGGGTGCACTGGATGCATTGGTAACCAAGAAAACCATGCACCTGTTCGAAAGCCTTGGCATTCTGAATCACCGTGAACAGGAAGCACGCTATGAAATTTCACTGGAAACATATACCAAAAAAATCCAGATTGAATCGCGTATCATTGATGATGTGGTGAACAACCAGATTATCCCGGCTGCCTTACAGTATCAGAAATCACTGGTGGAAAATGTAAACGGATTGAAAAACATCCTGTCGGCTGCCGAATTCAAAAAAGCTGCACAGACACAGATCGACCTCATCAAGGAAATCAGCGAACGCGTGACGATTATTAAAGACGCTGCGACAAACATGACCGAAGAGCGCAAGAAAGCAAACAACCTCGACTCCGCTAAAAAGCAGGCACATGCTTATTGCGATAAAGTAAAAGGTTATTTTGAAACCATTCGTTACAATGTAGATAAACTCGAAGGTATCGTCGATGATGCGACCTGGCCACTGCCAAAATACCGCGAAATGCTTTACCTGCGCTAATCGCAGAACACCCTTACAAAAAAGGAACCCTTTGGGGTTCCTTTTTTTATTTATATATATTTAAGCTTCGGCCTGTAAAACTGGTCTCCGTGTAAGTGTACCGGCCCAGAGCATAAGTACAAACTGGAGTGGCACACGCACAATGGCGATCCACAATGGTTTGTCGGGTTGTTGTATAAAATCGATCACCATCTGCACATGCACCAGCAGGTATACTGCCAGCATGGCAATGATCATCCAGGCTGTTGCATTCCGTGTTCGCGCAGGGATCAGGAGCATGGCAAGTCCTATTTCAACAGCACCACTAATGTAAACGACCTCATGGCCATAAGGCACATAAGACGGTAATATTTCTGTATAAAACTGAGGATGCCAGAAGTGATTGATCCCGGCCAGTGTGTAGATAATAACCTGTGCATATAACGAGAACCGCCTCATGTACTATTAACACGCGAGGCTGCTTTTTGTTCTGCAAACGGTCAAATAATCCTTTGTTCTAAAAGAACCTGAATTTCTCAGGGAAGCTCATTTTCAGGTTAAAGTTGGCCACAAAGGTGCTTGTACCTCTTGTGGAGTTGTAATTTACGCCACCATACAGGTTCACCCAGATACCATCATACACATTAAACTCCGACCCCATATTGAAAAGAAAGAGTTGCTGATCACCACTGGCATACTGGTATTGTGTTTCGGCAAAGCCTTTCACACGGTTGGTTCCCACGAGGTAGCGCACGGGGATGGATACATTGCTGTAAAAATTATTTTTGGATGTCCTCATCGTATCATTGAGGTTCTTAAAGCCACGGTAATTGGCCCCAATGAGCACCTGGGCGTTTTTACCGGCAGGCAATGCCAGGGTCATCCAGGCTTCGCATTTTTTAAAGAGGATATTTTTGATCAGCGTATCGGGTGATGAGGAAGTCACACTTGTCGCAAAATCGAGCTTCACGGCATTCCAGTGATTCTTTTTATACTCGCTTTTAAATTTCTCGATTTCCTTATCGTATTGCTCACTCCATTTTGTTTCCAGGTATTTCGCGAACTCATCGCGGTATTTACTTATAACCGTGTAATCCCAGTCGACCGAATCGGTGCTGATCCCATGATCTTTGGCAAACTCGCGCATGTGCACCTTGCGCGCATCGCTTTTATACTGATCGAGTTTACGCAGAATGTAATGATGAAAAACCGTATCGGTGGCCAGGTCTCCTTTGTTGATAAGGCTCACACGTAAACCAACTGCCATACTCCGTCCTACTTTATACAGTGCTGTATCGGTAGAGGTAGCCAATGAAATACGAATGTTATTGATCACCTGGTGTTTCAGGTATTTTTGCAGGGTCACCGGTTTCTCCGCACGGATCAGCAATACAGGTGCAATCTCCATGGCAAAATCCTTTGGGATCACAAATGTCTTATTGTCGTAAAATTTCGAGAAAGCAACAGCAAAAGCTTTGGGCGTAGAGGGCCGCAGAATATTGGAAGGATCTGCATTCACCGATTTGAAAGCCGGAATATCTGGCACAACAAAGTTGAGTTTCATTTTGCTGAGTGTCAGCGAATCTATATCCTGGGCCTTCACGTGAAAAACCGCAACAATAAACAAGCAGAGTGTAAAAATATGTTTCATACGATCAGGCCGAAATCAGTTGAATAAATAGGAGCGAGTACTGTCCGTTTCCAGTAAATGTTCCGGTCTCATTTTCAAAGCCCAGTAGTTTATTATCCTGGTACACTTCCATGCGGATCTCATAATTTTTCGACACATCCGGAGTGAGCCCGTAAAACCCTGTGTCCAAAAGAAGCCTGCGGCCATTATTATCAGCAACAGGTACAGGAAGCGTTACCTGATCATCAGCCGGGTTGGTATTATCTCCTTTCAGGATAACAGTTCCGTCGTTGCTGCCTTTTTGCCGGAGTTCAATACTGTAACTGGCATTCATGTTGCCAAGGAAAATGGCCTTCACAAGCAATGGAGACCCATTCGGGTTAAATGTAATTGTTTTCATCATACAAAGGGTTACAGACCGGTATTCAGAAATAGGCGGGAGCTTCTATAATAACGGTTCAATAGTTTTGTTTCAAAGAAAACAAAAAACACATGGAATTACAATAGGTAAAATTACCTATTTACACAGGTGACTGTTACGTCTTAAAAATCTCAATAACCCAGGTTAAAATTCTCGTAAGCACCGCCATAGTTTTTCTTTACGCGGTCGTGGTGCTGCAGGTAGAACTCCTCGGCGATCTCATCAAGATATTCTTTTTCGGTCTTATCCGTCTCAATCGTTTTGGAAGTCTCCTGTACATCTATATCTGCGGTAAGGGTGTTTTTATCGGGCACAAAGGCGTAGGCCCATCGCAGGTTTTTGTATTTGTCTTCCGGGCGAGCAAAAACATACATTTTACCATGCTCCCATTTGTTTTTCACATCCAGGATCTTAACAAGAGTGAGCTTTTCAGGGCCTTTTTTATCGTCGGAATCGTAACTTACATAAAGTACACTCTTTTGAATAGCAGCTTCACAGAACGCTTGCTGGTTCATGACATCCTTATTGAAGAGGTCGAGCTTTTTGAGTTTTTCCAGGTTTTTATAAAGTGCGAGCCTGGTCTCCGGTTTTTTGCTGTAATAATTCCAGATGGTATCGTTCGGATTCTCGCCTTGTTTTAAAAGCTCCAGATATGCCGACATATTAATCACATCGCTTTTCACCTTAAAGAGTTTACCGAACCAGTTGGCAACAGCCGCGTCGGTTTTATAATATGGTGCCAGCAAAATAGCGTACTTCGTCAGAAGTGACTTGGAACTGATTTCCTGGTATGAATCCTGCTTACCGGTATTTGATTGAGAACCGGTAGTTCCGTTACCGGACTGTGCCTCTCCCAGCATTGCCTGTAACTCCGCTTCGAGGTTGGCAGCAATATCGGCTGCAGCCTGCTCATCGTAGGTATTATTTTTTGTGTCGTTGCTTGAAGCATTATATCTTTTCAGTTCATAGTTTGCTTCGGTGAGGATATTGCTCTTCCAGGTCTGGTATTCGGCTGTAGTCAGCATTTTCTTATGCACCAGTGCTGTCAGCAGATCGTAAACCGGCTCTTTGTATTCATCAAACTGCACCAGCTTCATGATGCCAGGGAACAGATTTTTGGAAAGTTCAAGTGAATCGTAAAACGTAGCGAATACATCACTCACGGTTGACTCAGAGCCCAGTAACGGTGGTTCATTTACAAGGAGCTGCGAAATAGCCAGGTAAGCATTTTTTGTTTTCAGATAACCCAAACCTTTGATCATGCAAATCTGCAGATAGCTGCTGTCGCTGTATTGACCGTATAGTGTCTTGTATGGTGCAATGATGCGCTCATCTCCGAGGGTTCCGCCATTCACAAATAAAATAGCGCGTGATTCCTGGCTTATTTTAGATAAATCCTTATCAGCCATGAGTTTCATAAACTCACCGATGTTATCTTTTTCAAAGTAATATTTGGAAAGCGATACTTCGGCATGTGCCTTTATGGTTGAATCGCTGCTCCTGAGATCAGTTACCAGTTTATCGAATTTGTTGGCAAAAATATCTTTACCGATCACACTGTCCATGGGGGCATAGGTTTCCATAAAGTCTTTTGTCCAGCCTTGCATACCTATTATCGTGTCGAAAGGTGCCGATGCTGAGTAACTGGCCCCGTCCTTGAATATAAGGATAACCCGGAGAGCTCTCACAGATCCGGTATCTTTTACCGTGAACTCATATTTGTACTGTCCGTTTACCTCTGTTTTCTTTTCGTTGGTTACATAGCCGGTCGATCGTTTCACCATGTATTTTTTCACATTATCCCATATCTCCTTTTTATTCCGCCGTTCATAGTCGTTAAATTTCTCGAACTCGATATCGATGTGTTCGCCTGATGAAGGCGAGAAATACGTTTTATTATTGTACGTGTAATCAAAGCTGTCGTCTGATTTTTTGGCAGCCGTGCTGTCTTTAAGGCGTTGGTATTCTTCTTCTACTTTCGCATCAATATCGCTGCCTTTGTTTTCGGTGATTTCGTCTTTGGCCGTGAACATGCATACACGGTCGGTAATTACCTTGCGCTCGTTTGTATAATTAAATTCGGTGAGTTTGAATGAATCAAAAAAAGATACGGGGTACATCATCTGCGATTGCCCGATGGCATAAGCCATATAGTAGTGTACTCCTTTTATAATAAGCTTACCATACATTTTACGATGGGTTGTGGTGTTTTCACCGGAAAACTCGATTGTCGGGAAGCCTTTACCTGAAAGGATTTTATAGGTTTGATTTGTTTTAAAACTGAAATCTTTCAGAGCGTTCCTCGATAGGATATTCAGTTCGAAGGTATCTTCCTCGATGTAGTTGAAGTCGTTGTAGTAAGCCTGGGAGACACCGTAGAATAAACCTTTGGAACGATCGTAAGCCGTAAACACCTCGCCTTGTCCCACATTCTGGCCTCCATAGGATTTCTCATAGAAATGAACTTCGGGGGCCATTACTTCAAACCCTTTGTTTACCGGGCTGAAGAGCTTATCGCCATTGCTGCGTGGAACAAACTGAATAGAGCTGAAAAACTGTTTGGCATCGCTGCGTTTGATATATTCTGCTTTCCCACCGAGTTTGAAAATAATCAGTTCCATATCCGAAATATAAATCTGGTAACGTTGCTGATCGCCCCGGCGTGTTTCGTTGGTAATATCGTAACCAACCCATTCGTCGTTCACTTTAATTTCGGCACGTGACAGTATTTTCCCCGGGATATTTTCATACAGGAGACTATCGATCTTCGATTTCATTTTCTGCTGATCGTAGCCATACACAGGGGCAAATGTCTTGATGCGCACCACGCTGTAAAACGAGCCATTGATCATATCTGCAAATAGCTGGAAGCTCGAATTGTTTGAGTTTGCAATCGATACCAGTTTTCCCGGTGCAGAAAAACTAAAGAGTGAATCGGCGGCGTATTGTTTTACAAATTCAACCGGTTTAAATGTCTTATCCATTTCCTCTTTCAGCTTGTCGCCTTTTTTGCTGGATTTCGGGAATACCGGCTCAACGGTATATCCTTTCTGGCGCAGCAGTTCGATCACACCTTTTGAGCCTGGTAAATGGGCGGCACCTACACCTGTAAAAAGGCTTTTGGTTTTCATGATCGAATCCATGGAATGAACAAACACTTCATTGCGATCTTCCAGCAGGTATTTCTGATAGTTTTTAGTGCGTCCCGAAACGATACTTAAACTATCGAGCAGATCGAGGTTTCCCTGCCTGTAGGCATCTTCAATTTTCTCGTAGGCATTGTACATATTTTTGTACTTCCTGTAATTATAATCGGCTTCGCCCGTTTCTTCATTCAGATCAGGAAGCTCCCCCAGCTTGCCTTTAATCATCGAGGTTCTGAAATCTTCGAGACTTACCACTTTTTTGTTCCACTTGGAAGCTGTCTGGTAAATAAACAGGTCGATATAGGTACTCTCTTCAAAGTTCTCGTTATTGGCCCCGAAACGGTACAGAAGTCCGTTTACAACATCCGGATCAAATGCCAGCATATCGGCATACATCTTATTGTTTGGCATGTATATCTTAAATGCATTACCGTAAAAATCGATCAGGCGGTTTGAATAGTAAGAGCGGCTGTAATTGTAATTATCAAACAGTCCGTACTTATCCATCTCGTTGATCCATGTTCCCGGGTTTGTTTCAAGCCCCACAACATCAGCACTGTTGATCGCGTCAAAAAACTGATCGGATAAATGATACACCAGTTTCTTACTGACATGCATGGTACCGTAGAGATACGAAGGCTTCGAAAGTCCATTACCGCTTATTTTCCAAAGAAGTGTCGGATATTTTGACGGTGACTGGGCTTTTACCGGAACCTGGATGCATGCACTGAAAATCAGGAATGCAGCTAACTTTTTGAGAAGAGACATAAATTTTTAGACAAAGTATATTCCCATAAACTTAGTCATTATTCTCCATATGAAGAATAACGAAAAAGTTTTTATTCCATTATTTTTCTCCGCCCTGCTTTGCAGCGTTTCAGTCGATATGCAGCCCTATAACCAGTATGTCGTCGGTTTGCTCATTGTCCTGCTTCCAGTTGTTAAACGCATATTCCAGGAAAGCTTCCTGCTCGCCGGGAGTCATACCGTTCATACTCTGGATAAGATCCTTGAAGTTGCGACGGTTCAGTTTTTTATTGTGTTGTCCACCAAACTGGTCCACATAACCATCTGTAAACAGGTAGATGTTGTCGCCGGCTTCAGCCTGTATCACCTGTTTATCAAACTTCTTGGAAATGCCCGAATAGAATCCTATCGGGTAGCGGCTTCCACTTACCTCCAGTATGCTGCCATCCTTCCGGCTGATCAACATCGGCCTGAAAGCTCCGGCAAATTCAATAGTTCCGGTTGTTTTATCCAGGCTAACCAGTCCTATATCCATACCATCGTTATTCTCCAGAGAATCTTTCTGATTGATGGTACCCGACAATTCCATATCCAGCTGCGCCAGGATCTCTGCCACATCGGTGAGGCGTTTATTGATAAACACTTCCTTTAAAATGGAGTTGGCTACCATGCTCATCATCGCGCCCGGCACACCGTGTCCGGTACAATCGACTGCTGCTACGTACAGTTTGTTGTCGAGCTCATAAAACCAGTAGTAATCGCCACTGACAATATCCTTGGGTTTATACAGCACAAAGCTGTCAACGCCTCTTTCCTTTAAAAATCCGGAGGAAGGCAGGATAGACTCCTGGATCCGCTGGGCATAGAAAATGCTATCGGTTATATCCTTATTCTTGTTTTCGAGGTCTGTATATGCCTTAAGCAGACGCTGTTCGGCCTGTTTCTTATCGGTGATGTCATAGCCTATGCCTACGATCTGTTCATCGTTCAGAAAGGATACACTCCACCGGATCCATTTACGGCCCCCCTGGGCAGTACGCAATTCATTTTCAAAAATGTGTGTTGTTTGCCGTCCGGCGCTGATATGGCCCATGAGAACCCGTTTGATTTTATAGGCTTCGGGTTCATTCACGCGGGTTTTTGTCCACCAGTTATCACCCAGCAATTGCTCGGGCCGAAAGCCCAGCATGCGGCTCACTGCGCTACTGACATACTCTACACTCCCGTCGGTGTTAAGCACCACGATCAACGTGTTTAATTTTTCCAGGATCTGCTCCTGTAAGGCAAGTTCTAACATGGCTGTTACGTAAATGTGTTTTAATTGGAAAGGGCCTGGGAGAATGAATTAAATCATCATCCAATTGTATGCAGGACACATACAATAGCAAGGGCGAATATGGACACGAAAAGTCACTAGGAAGCAAAAATAAAAACAATTTTGACACTAAATCATACTTTAAAAAATTATTTAAAATTTTTGCACTTTATAATAAATTATTATCTTAGCGACTTTAAAAGCTTAATTATCACTATGAATAAACTCACTACACTTACATGCACTGCCTTTGCAGTTTTTGTTTTGGCCTTCTCGGGTTTTTCCCAGAAAAACTATCTGAAAGATGCTGATGTGGCTTATAATAACCATCAGTATTTCAATGCGATAGAACTGTACAAGGCGGCTTATCCGAAAGTAAAAAAAGGTGATGTAAAAGCCAAGATTTTATATAAAACAGCGGTTTCTTACAAAGAGATCAATGATCTGCGTGGTGCTGAAACCTACTACAATAAAGCGATTAAAGCAAAATACCCTGATCCGGCTGCAATCCTTGAATTAGCTGATGTTTTAAAAGCTCAATCGAAATATCCTGAGGCTATTGTAGAATACAATAACTACAAAAAAGAAAAACCGGAAGATCCGCGCGGCGAGAACGGTGCAAAATCATGTGAACTGGCCCAGCAATGGAAAGACGCCAAAAACACACCTGAGAGTCGTTTCAAAGTGGAAAATATGGCTTTGATCAACTCAAAAGAATCGGATTTCTCTCCGGCTTATGCTGATAAAAAATTCACCACGCTTTACTTTACTTCTACCCGTGATGGTGGTGTTGGTGGACAAGATCCTGTAACTGGAACCAATCACTCTGACATCTACGAAACCAAACTTGACAAAAACGGTAAATGGTCAACTCCTGCCGGTTTAGCTACAACGATCGTATCTAAAATGAATGAAGGTAGCGTGGCCGTATCTAAAAAAGGTGATGTCATGTTCATAACACGTTGTCCTGAAGCCAACAAAAAACAATTGTACTGCCAGTTATATATGTGCAAAAAACAAGGTCCATCATGGGCTGAACCGGAGTTATTACCTTTCAACGTAGATTCAATCCCTTGCCGCCACCCTGCTATTTCTGCAGATGGTAAAACTTTATACTTCGATGCTAAATTCCCTGGTGGTTACGGCGGTAGTGATATCTGGATGAGCCAGTTCGACTCTAAAGCCAAAACATGGGGTCAGCCGGTTAACCTGGGTCCAACTGTAAACACTGCCGGTAACGAAGGTTTCCCTTTCATTACTGACGATGATAAAACATTATACTTCTCTTCAAACTATCACTTAGGTATGGGTGGCCTTGATATTTTCAAAGCCGATAAAGATGCCAACGGTAAATTCACCAAGGCTCCTGAAAACCTGAAATACCCATTGAACTCTGCTGCCGATGATTTCGGTATTATTTTCGAAGGTAAAAAAATGCGCGGTTACTTTACTTCTAACCGTGAAGGCGGTAAAGGAAGCGATGATATCTGGTCATTCTTCTTACCACCACTGATCTTCAACCTGAGTGGTACTGTGGTAAGTAAAGAAGGCAACGAACCTGTACAGAATGCAATCATCCACTTAAAAGGTTCAAACGGTGATATGTTTGAAGCTAAAACCGGTGCTGATGGTAAATATACTTTCAAACTGAAAGAAAACACCTCTTACGAAGTAACTGTTGCTACAGACAAAAACACAACTTCGGCGACTTTCAAATTAGGTTTCCTTGCAAACCCTGATTTAGGTAAACTGACTACAGTAGGTGAAAACGAATCCAAAGATTATATCAAAGATTTCGCTCTTGATCCGGTTAAAGCTGAGATCCGCTTCCCGGCTGTATTATATGCCTTAGGTAAAGCAGACCTCCTCGTTGACCCAACCGGTACCGACAAGTCTAATGATACTCACAAGCCACTTAACTCAAAAGACTCCCTTGATTTCTTATACCGTACATTAATTGAGAACCCAACTATTATTATCGAGTTACAATCTCACACAGATAGCCGTGGTTCTGACGCGAAAAACCAGATTCTGTCTGAAGCCCGCGCTAAATCCTGCGTGGATTACCTGGTAAACGAGAAAAAAATTCCAATTGCACGTTTACAATACAAAGGTTGGGGTGAGAAAAAATTACTGGTAAAAGACGATGTTATTGCTAAAGCAAAAACCAAAGAAGAAAAAGATGCTTTACACCAGAAAAACCGTCGTACTGTATTCCGCATCGTAAGCTGGGATTATCAGGATCCGAACGCTCCTAAATCTGACAAACCTATCTACAAACCACAGGTTAAAGGTGAAGAAGATTCGGAAAAAATTGATGGTGGCGACGGAAACTAATTAAGCTTTAAAATCAAAATATATAAAAACCCTCCCGAGTTCCGGGAGGGTTTTTTGTTTTTATACATCTCATGCTCAGCTGGAAGGCCATACCCTTTGCCAAAATCCTGCTTCCCTATATGGCTGGTATTATCTGTATTTGCCACAGCGGGCTATATGCACACACGCATCATATTTTCTTCAGTGTCTTTGGCGTATGGTTACTTTCCTTCCTGTTTCATAAACTCAGAAAAGGCCGGGCACTTGAGCGGTGGAGCTACATTGTTTGCACCAACCTGGTATTGTTTGCCGCGGCCGGCGAAAGTGCCTGGCTCTACGATCAGCTGCAGGATCAGGAACATTATAGCCACTTCATCAATCCCGTTTCTGCCGCACCCTGTTATTTTGCAGTAACCATTAACGATATACCGGTGAGGCATGCCGACCGGCAAAAAATCCCGGTGAAAATTGATGCCCTGTATCAAAACCATGCGTGGAAATCCGTAAGCGGAAAAACCTTTCTGTACATACCCGAAGGCTCTTCCACGTTTCAACTGAATGATCAGCTCATTATACAGGGCGTTCCTACCAGTGTTCAGAAAACAGGAAACCCCTACGAGTTTGATTATGGTGCATTCCTGAAGGCACATAATATCTTTCATGTTTTTTACCTGAAGCAGGGCAGTTATTACCTGGCCGGTAAAAACACATCGTGGAGTCTTGGTAATCTGGGAACCCAATTAAAATGCAAAACCGTAGAAATACTCCGCGAAAGCGGTCTCTCGCAGGAAGCATTCTCAATATGCGCGGCTCTGCTCGTGGGCTACGACGATGAAATAGACGGCGATGTGATGAGTGTATTTTCTCACTCGGGAACTCTGCATGTATTGTCGGTGTCGGGTTTACACACGGGGGTTCTGTATGCCTTTATTATGTGGTGTTTCGGCCTATTTGATAAACACAACCGTTACAAAAGGCTGCGATGTTTCACCGTAATCCTGTCCATGTTTCTGCTTGTCTGCATTACCGGCTTTGCTCCTGCTGTATTCAGAGCGGCTATTATGCTATCGCTGGTGCTGGTAGGTAAAACCTTTTTCCGGAACGGGAACCCGTTCAATACATTGCTTCTCTCCGCTTTCATTCTTCTGCTGGCCGATCCCTACCTCATCAGCGACCTTGGCTTTCTGCTGAGTTATATGGCGGTGTTTGGAATCATGTATCTGTTTCCCCTGCTGAACAGGTTATATAGTCCGCGTTACAAACCCCTGAAGTGGTTATGGGAAAGTTCTGTTCTGTCTGTTTCTGCCACCCTGTTCACATTGCCCGTATCGCTATATTACTTTCATCAGTTCCCTACCTGGTTCCTGTTGTCCAACCTCATCATCATTCCCATGAGCATCGGCATTATGTTACTGGCCATTCTCCTGCTGATGGTTTCAAAGATAGCCCTGCTCAAATCGTGGCTGGTATTTATCATCAATAAGCTCACCATCGCCATGATATACCTGGCGGGAATCACCGACAAGCCAGGGGCCGGTTATATTGATAACATTCCTTTCGAAGTGCATGATCTTATGTATTGCAGTGTGCTCATTGTACTTTTACTGGTCAGCTTCAGCAAAAAAAGATTCCGCTACATCGCACTTACCGGTTTCATTGCAATTTCGTGGCTTTGTGTTTCTATCTTTTCCTTTGTTCGCAACAATGAAAAATCAGAGGTCATTGTATTTAAAACGCGTACCAAAATCAGCCTGGTGATAAAACACAGGAGTGCCCTGTATTACCTGGGCGACAGCCTGAATCCTGCTGAAAACAACCGCATTATTAAACCTTACCTGCAACATGATTTATCGTGTGTGTATGCTTGCATGCCCGGTTACAATTATTTCAAAACGGGAGATATAAGCCTGTGTTGCATCAAAGAAAAAGGCTCTGTCAGGCAACTGGAGGCTCTGGCCCCGGCAATTCTGCTCATCGCGGGTGAAGCGCCCTGCCCCGACTCCACACTTAGCCTGAAATACACGAAGCGGGTTATTGTGGCTGCGAATACAAAAAACAAAACAACAGAAGCCTGGCGAAAATTCTGTGCAGAGGAAGGCATCCGGTTTCATGCCATAAGGCATGATGGCGCCTGCATTATACACTCTTTTGACTAACGGATAATAACCATTTTTCCCCAGTCCTTTTTAAAGAACTGATCAGCATCGGTCTGCTGTTTCTCAACGGCCTGGCCATTCTGGCGTGTGATAACCCGGTACAGATATACGCCATTGGCCAGTTTATCCCCAAAATCGTCCTTACCGTCCCATGCATATTGTGTGATGTTTCGGCCGATATGAATAAAGCCCAATTGCTCTTTGGTGATCTCCTTCACAATTTTTCCGCTGATGGTCATGATCTGAATCGTGAATATATCCGGAATTTCAGAGCCGGTGAGCGTAAATACAAAACGTGTGCTGGTACTGAAAGGATTCGGATAATTGAGCACCTCGGTGATCGTCTGCCTTGTTACAATCTCGAACTGGATACGGTAATCAACCGCTCCCGATGCATTATTGGAGCGATCCTTGGCCTGCACAATAAACAGGTATTTCCCGTCGTCGGTGAAACCCGGTGACCACTCTATTTTACAACTGTTCTTCGGAAGCTGTGCCGGTGTAAACTGTAAACCCTGGGCAAAAAATATTTTCTTCTCCTGGGCATCCGAAGGTTTCTTCAGATATAATACAAAGTCATTCGTATCATTCAGAGCCAGGAACTGATTCTCGTCTTTGAGGGTCACCAGAATATGTGGCTTGGCGGAAATAATATCACCATTGAGGATATGAACCCCATCGAAGGTCACATCCAGTAAAGGATTTACCTTATCGGTGCTTACACTGAAAGGAATGCGGGCAATGTTATTGAAATGGTATTGTTCTTTCTGATACTTGCTGTTCGCCGGCGGATTCACATCCACCCACATATAATTCAGTCCGGGATAACCGAGTGAATTAAACTGCACGGTATCCATTATTACCTGGCCGGGAACAAAAGGTTTCGCTTTCATTTTCGATGGCAGGTAATGATTGATCCGGTCTTTATCCTCAAGCCAGTAAGTTACAACGAGGCTGTCGGTAAACGGCAATGTACCTATGTTTTCGATAGGAAGATGAACCACCAGATTATCGCCTTCCTGTAAAGAGTCGTTCACGAGCACGTAACCGTCTTTCGGATTAATGGCACATTCCGGCGGCAGGTCGTATATAATCTGCCACTTTTTCATTTGCGGTGGTGTCTTGTAAACCTGGTCGTGCATCATCGCTACAAGCTGCATGTAAGGATAGGTATTGGCATCCGCATAATTATACAGATCATACACATGGGCGCTGTCTACAGGGAATGTAGCCAGGGTATCACGTTGTCCGTTTGACTGTATCCCCACAATTTTTACAACAACGCTGTCCTTGTTTGGCAGCTCAACAGGCACCTGCTGCCAGTGGAACTCATTCCATTTAAATGAAGGTCCGATAATTTCAGAAGCGATGTAACCACTGCTCCAGTTCGTTTGTATACTATCATTCAGCTGAATAACGCTGGATTTATTCGCACCGATGACCTGTGTCGCCTGGCCCGGTGTAGGTACAGAAGATTTCCGGCCGAAAATAATCATGGGTACTGTATCGGGCAGAGACTGTACATCGCCACCAATAGTGGTAAACTGATAATACAACGAGCTGCTATAAGACTGCGAGTGGTGGTTTTGCTGCGTATACGCAAGCACTTTGTTGTTTGGCGGAATCTGGCTCAGCATATACTCCAGGCTGTCCTGCCAGTTTACAAAACCGCAATAATTCTGCGCCCCAAAATCGAAAGCATATAATATCTGCTGGGTTCCGGTACATTGACAATTCCCATATTGGCCTGATCCCGGTGTCAAAGTGCTATTGATAGAGAGGGTCTGCCAGGGTTCGGCCGAGGTAGAGTCAAACACAACAATACTCCAGCCATCCTGTCCACAGGTCCAGATATGTTTAACGGAGTTATTTAAAGAATAATGGATCTGGTCCCAACCAATGGCGTTTAAAAAACCGGTCTTACATTCTATGGAAGTGACATCATTTGCAAAATCAAAATGACGCTGCGGTTTCTTGTATTTTACAAAGCGGTAGGTGTCATTTTTGAACTGGTGAAAATGTGCCTGCGCCCATCCATGGCGGTTATTAATGGTTTGAAAGGAGCTTTCCCTCCAGTTCAGATGATCCGTGGGTAGAACAGAATCTTTGCTGATCCTCCAGAAATAAACCGTGCTATCTGCAAACGGAAGATTGACGGTCCACTCGATAACTCCACCAACACTGGTTGTAAGTGTTGTTGTAATGGGTGCTATAAATGTATCGTTTGTATCCAGCTGAATTCTGTAATTGGCCTGCGCTGCAAAAGGATCTGCCGTAGATGCTTTGAGTGTAATCTGTGGTGCAGTGGGCACAATGGCATATTTGTAAGGATAAACCGGCACAACGTCACCCCCACTGATAAAAAGATCTACTGAACCGATGGTGCTATTGTTGCTTTCTGACAATTCAACGATCTGGTTGTATGAATCTACAAATACTTTAAAGTGATTCAGTCCTACACCGCGCGTATAGTCCTTCAAAATAAAAAACGATAGTGTATCGCGGTACAATGGTGCCTTAATCTTTTTCAGGAAGGTGGCAGAGTCTCCTGTAGGGAAATAACGCTCAATGCGAACCACAAAGGTATCGTTCACTGCTTTGCCAAGATTTGTGATATCGATGCCTATACCTATTGAATCTACAAAAGACGTTGTATTAAAAAACACACTGCTGTTGGTAATCGAATAATCCGGATAACGATAGCCCATTAACCGGACTGCAGGGTCTCCATGCAGCGTCATTTCAAGATCTGTAATGGACGTGTGTATATCGGTTGAATAATCGATCGTGTTCTGTGTGCATGTACTCTTCACACAATCGCCGATTCCACGGTAGTAATTTTTATAGGATATGTTTTTGTAGAGCTCCGAAGAAAAAATATCGAGCGGATATGTAAGGCCGATAGAAGAAGATGCAATAAAAGCAATGGTTCCTTTCTGGTCGATCAATGTGAAATTTTCGCTGGTGCTGTTTGCCCCAAGCGTGTGTATATCTCCGGAGTAACAGGAGTTGGCAATAAGCAATGGATATTTACCCGTATTGGAATATATACTGGGATCATCAATCGCCTGATCGAAACCACTGATAGAACCATGACCAAAGAACGTGATGAGTGAAGCTCCTTCATTGATTAAATGCTTCACCGAATCGCTGACTGTTATCTGAATGGGAGCTGTGGTTGTTTTCTGAAAATTGAAAACAGTACCACCGTATAATGTATCACGTATGGTATGTTCATAGCTATGAAGATAGCTTTCAAACTGGGCTTGCTGGCCGGCATCGGTCCCCCCCGCAAAATGTATAACGTGTTTTCTCCACTCTTCAGGTCCTGTTGCATTATACTGCACAAGTTTATTGAGGTAGTGCATAACCTCCGAATCATTCTTAGCCGCTATCCGCCCGGTTGGAATATAGGGCACAGCTGTATTGCTATTTTTAAAGCCCGCGGTAAAAAGGTTGTCGGAAGCCGGTACACCTATAGAAGGCACCAAGGATGCGTTCCAGTACGCAGCACCGTTTCTGACATCAGTATGTTTAATTCCTTTACCAAGCAATAACAAATATCTTGGTTCAGAAGGAAGGCTATCTACCAAAAAGCGGCAGAATTGCCGGATAGCCAAAGGATTTTTTGTATTTCCATAAGCAAACTGATCATAAAGATCATCGACAAAAGCCAGAATAACATTATGACTTCCGCCACTGATGCTTTGCCTGTATAATTTATATTGCTGCGCAGATGATGCAAGAGAGCTATGCGTTACAATCACAAAAGCAGAATCGGTGATCCCTGTTTTGTAATCAACAAAATATCCCGACTGGTTTACCGGCCGGATTTGTGCTGAGTTTATATTTAAAATATTGCCTGTATGCGTCAGTATACATTTTTTTTCTGTACCGGAATTGGGAACGAGTACTTCTACTGTGCCGCCCGTTGCTACGACCGGGATTTGCCGGTGATTGCTGAGATCATAAAAAACAGGTGTATTACCTCCATAACCAACACCTGAAATACTCAGATAAGCTTTTGTCATTAAAGGATCATCAGGGAGATCAAACGTTTCTTCGCCAACGCCGCCAAAGTTGGGAGCCTGCGGGTACCTGAAATAAATATAATGAAACATGGTGCCGGACGTGGCATTTGCAAAAGCTGCATTATTGACATTGATGAAATTAAAATTCGTAAAAGTGCTCAACTGAGTCGAGGGGATTTGTTTATATACCCTGAAAGAACTGAAGCCCTGAAACAAAGTATCCATGAAGGTTACGGGACCCGATCCATTGTCATATTGAAAAACAGCTTCGTGGTCAGCAGGTTGTCCCGATAAAAAATCATTGGATGTACCTGAAAATGCACAACCGATGGTTGCAGTCAATGCAGGCGATTGATACAGGCGAATATTCCCCAATGAGGTAGCATAATTCTGCCCCTTATTCAATAAAAGTCCGTAACCCTCCCCTGTCACATAGCGGGGATCTGAAATACCATCGAAATAGGTGGCGCCAGGAGAATAATAATTGACGATCGAATATGCAATTTCATAATTGATATACGAAGCCGGTGTATACCCGGTAAATGCCACGTCTGTTTCAACACTGACCCGGCGGTTGTTCAATGAGCCATTCCAGGTGATATAAACATAGTTTGTATCATTCCATAAGGCCACGTAAGGATTTGGCAAAAAAGGGATTCCCATATATGCCAGAGAATCATAGGTGCAATCATTCTTCTCGGCATAAAGTTCGATATAGTCATTCGCATTAAAGACATCATCGCTTTCACCCTGAATGAACACGTATTGTTCCTGTCCCTTGATGAAAATCTGCAGATTACGCGGGCTAATAGTGCTCAGAGGGATTCCTGCATTAGCCAGTGCTGTGGAATCGACACGGTAAATGCCGGTTTTCACAACCGGGAATTTGAAATACTTCTGCGAATAATTTATCCATTCATTTCCGTATGGTTGCGCTTCTGCAAGAAGCGCAATACAAAGAAAAATACATGCATAAACTAAACGTTTAATCATTTTATTTTTTTATTGATATCGATCTTCACCGTAAAAATATGAGAGTACAATGAAGTAGAAACATTACCGATATTGGTCATGGCATAATCGAGTGCAAATACTTTGTACTTGATCCCCACACCAATATTGGGTTGCATGGTAGTGATCTGTTTCCCGGTCACATCAAATTGTTTCTGGATGTTCCCGATCCCACCACGTAAAAACACAAATCCCTTGTACCCGGCCTCAAGCCCCAAAGCAGGCTCCATACTCCAGGCTTTTGTTTTTACAACCGTATTCCGTTTTCCATCAAATGTATTGATGAAATTAATTTCACCACCAAGCGATATCCGGTCTTTCCATACATACCACGTTCTGGATGCACCAAGAATCAAGCGGGGTACAGTGACTTCAATCGAATTGGACGGTATATCATTCCCAGTTACTGCAAATGTATTTTTCACATCATCAGACAAGGTGTAGCTCCAGGCATTGAAGGTTCCCGTAATATCACGTGCCATGGCTGCAAAACGCCATTTTTTATAATCGTACATGGCGCCTACATCGACTCCGAAACCCCAGGCCCCACCAAACTCCCCCAGCTTACGGCGAATGATTTTAGCATTACCGCCTATTTTCACCCCTTTCAGTTTCACAATGTTCCTGGCATAGGAAATGAGTACAGCGGCATCCACTGCATTGAATGATTTTAACCTCGAGTAATCCACATTCCCGTTGGCATCAATAAGTTCCGTTGTATTCGGGATATTATCAACGCCGAAGCGAATAAATGTCAATCCTATCACACTGTTGCTATCGATCCGTTTGGAAGCCCCGAAATAATCATACTTGGCAATACCCGCAAAATACTCGGCATGCATAAGTCCCACCTGGAGATTGCTTTTCTGCAGTAAAAGGCCGGCCGGGTTCCAGTATCCTGCTGTGACATCGTTTACAGAGGCTACATTGGCATTGGCCATAGACAATGCCCTTGCTCCTACCCCCACGTTCAGGAACTCATTACTGTACTTCGCTACCTGGCCAAAAGTAGCGACGGAAAAAATTAAAAAAAGTGCAGATAAAATACGGTTCATATTCTCTATAAATTTAAGGTAAATCCGGCAATCTCACAACCCGGTATTTAACGCTCAGTGGCCTGAAATATTGTGGTATTCAACAGCTATTTTCCGGGTATAAAGACGGGCTCCCGGGTACAGCATGTGGTAATTGTCTTCGAAATAGACTTTGTGGTTTACGATCGCTGTATCGCGGCTGTAATCCCACAGCATAATCCGGTTCATTGTGGCAATATCCCCGTATTGTTCAATAATCCGGTCACGGTTCAGCACCTCAGACTGGCTGTCGCGATACACAGGCGACATGGTAAAATGGAGACTGATGTGCTTTTCTCTGCAGAATAAAATCAATGAATCGAGGTAATCGCGCGTTTCCCGGCCGATATAGCCATTGTATTTTTTAATCCGGACATTGTTGTAATCATCCATCAACTCATTCCTGAAAAAACCTTTCCGGAAATAGTGATCATAATACCCTTCTTTGCCAAACCAACCATGTATAGCCGCACTCAGTGAAGGAATACCGGAATATGGCAGGCTGTAAAACGGCACATAGCGGAAACCACGGAAGCGCGAATCAATCGTGGTAAACCGTGAGTACAATTCTTCATTGCCGAGGTAAGGAAAATAGGTCGTGAAATTATAAACAGTATCTGTTTCCAGGTGACTGATATGAAAATCGAGTTCATAAAATACAGTTTCCGGCAATTTACTGTTTACACAATAAGCCCGCAGGCAGGCGTAGGACATGCGTGTGGTAGCTCCGGGCAAACCAATATTGTAGGAATTTGTTCCGGTAATAGAATCGAATAACTCATTATCAAGATGCATGAACATCCGCGAGGAACCCAGCATGATGGTATTATAAGTATTGGGCCGGACAAATGTTGTGGTATATTTTCCATAGATGCCAGTACTGTTACGCCGCATGCCTTCCATCAGGAACCAATGCAGGGCATAGGCCAGAAGAACAAGAACAAGCAGATATGTAATGATTCGCCGCATCAGAATTGAAAATAAATAAATGTATTGGCCTTAAAATTTCCCAGTAAAAAAATCCCCAGGACCAACAGGATATAAAAGGCCGGTTGCAGGTAATACCTTGTGAAACGGGCATTGGAAGGGATGAATGCAAATTCCTCCTGGGTTTCTTTCACAAACAGAAACACGACGAGTAAAGCACATAACAGGATATAAAACGCATCTTTTAGCCTTAATAATTCGGCACCCATGTGACCGGGGTTAAAATGGGTAAATATACTTTTATAAACGTGCATCGAGTCTTGAACCGTTAGTGCCCTGAAAGCGATCAATGAAAGGGTATGAAAGCCAATCAGGTAAATCCAGCCTATTAACCCCGGCACCCGGAGGTTTGGAAAGCGGCGCCTGGCAAGAATTTCAGCTATATACACGAGCCCATGCATGGCCCCCCAGATAACGAAGGTAAAATTTGCTCCATGCCATAAACCACTGATCAGAAACACGAGAAAAATATTCAGGAGCCATCGCCGGTAGGTCACCCTGTTTCCACCGAGACCTATGTACAGGTAATCGCGAAACCAGGTGGTGATACTGATGTGATTGCGTGTCCAGAACTCATGCAGAGACTTTGAAAACAGAGGCCGGCGCCAGTTAAGCGTGAGATCTATTTTAAAGAGTTTTGCAATACCCGTGGCTATATCCGAGTATCCGCTGAAATCGCAATAAACCTGTACAACAAACAGGAAACCTGCCAGCAACAACGTGGATCCTGAATAGGCATGTACATCCTTAAACACCGGTGTTACAATCTCCCCGAGATTATCGGCAATCACCATTTTTTTGAAATATCCCCAGGCTGTCAGTTTTGCAAAGGCTTCCCAATCGATCGTTTTGAAATAATGCCTTACTTTAAACTGCGGCATCAGGTCTTTATAGCGCACAATAGGTCCTGCCACCATGTGCGGAAAGAAAGACACAAAGAGCATAAAATCGCTCCACGAATCACTGGCTTTGTATTTCCCCCGGTATACATCGATGGTATAACTCAGCGACTGGAATGTATAAAACGATAAACCGGCCGGAATAATCAGCTGGTGCAACAGCATCTCATCGAAATCGCATTCTGCTTTAAAGAACAACTCCAGTCCGGTATTATAAAAGAAAACAAAATACTTAAACACAAATAAAACCCCCAGGTTACTGAACAGGCTCAGCAGCAGGTATAGTTTCTTTTGCTTCGGTTCTTCCTGTTTATCGATCTGCCGGGCACACCAGTAATCGAAACCCGACGTACCGATGAGGAGCAACAGGAACCAGGGATTGTATGAAAAATAAAAATACCACGAAGCCAGCAGCAGAAACCCATTGCGCCATGACGGTTTAATAAGCCAGTATGTTATAAAAACAAGTGGCAGAAACGCAGTAAATATGAGCGAATTAAACAGCAAGCGACTGTTGTTTTGGTGTTAACAATGCATGGAGACCAATAGCGGCACAAACAAATATAAAAGGAAATACACTGACTGTATAACGTTCGCTCCACTCATTGAAAAACAAACCCGTGAGCAGCATATTCAAACAGACTATGGCCATGCAAAACCTCAGAACGGCTGCCAGTGAAGTATTCCCGGGATAAGACCCTTTTAATAAAGCGTAAACACCAAACACATAAAACACGGCATGGAACACATTGAAAAGGTTGTGAAAATCGGAATAATACGCCCGGTAGAGATTAAAGAAAGAAAGGCATTTCTCAATAACAAGGATGCTGGCAGCACCTGCTCCCGCTTCATGTATCAGTTGGCTGTAACAATCGAACAGTGTATAGCCGGCTTCGGGATACAGTCGCAGGGGGTATTGCGGAAAACCTGCATAAACAGCCCCGGAACTGATATCGGCCACATAGCCCTGAAAGTGAAGGGGCATGAAAAAAAACACGAGGATAAACACCAGGCCTAAAAAACAAACCGAAGCATACATAAGCCTGCGCAGCGAAACATGTTTATGTTTCAGCAACCACAGGATCACTGTTCCCAACACCACAAATAAACCCGACGGCCTGGTTACCAGCAAAAGCAGTGCGGTGAGCAGCATCAGCCAACTTATGCGCCCATGAACCGGGTATAACCATACATACAAACAATACAAACTCAGAGCAATAAAAAAAGGCTCCGAAAAAAGACTCAGGTTCCAGTATTGCATCATGGGACTCAGCATCATGAAACCCAACCAGAACAAGGCTACCCGGGGATTGATCTCCCGCTTAAGCAAGCGGTAAAAAAGTATATAAGCCCCTATACTCAACAAATAACTGATGCAGATAATAACCCGGGGAGAAATACCGAATTTGATCCAGAATGCCAGGTAGATAATATAGGTACTATACAGCCACTGGTAGTCGAGAGCCTGTGTTACATGACCCTGGCTCAGTTCCAGTGCATCGGTATAATATTTATCGCCTTCGCCAGCTGTATTGAAACCAAAATGCAGGTACAAGAGGGCAACCACCAGCACATGGCCTGTAACCATACATGGAACAATCATCTGGCGTAAGCTTACCGGCATAAGAGTAGGTCGTTTCCCAAACTAAGGTAACTAATATTTACCAATCGCTATAAATACGTACCTTTAGGCGCGTGAATATCAAAAAACATATCCCCAATGCACTTACATGCTCCAACCTGTTGTGTGGCTGTATGGCTATTGTTCAGGCCATGAACGGCAACCTCGTATTAGCCGCTTACCTGGTTGGCCTGGCCGCTATCTTCGATTTTTTTGATGGATTTGCAGCCCGCCTGCTGAAGGTGAGTTCCCCTATCGGCAAGGATCTGGATTCACTGGCTGATATGGTCACATTTGGGGTAGTGCCTGGAATCATGATGTTTCAGATGCTTATCAATGCCACGCACATAGATCGCCCGGCTGCAAATGGTTGGACAGTTTACCCACCCGCTTATGTATCCTATTTACCTTATATTGCCTTCATCATTCCTGTGTTCTCGGCCATACGCCTCGCTAAATTCAATAACGATCCCCGTCAATCCGATTCATTCATTGGTGTGCCCACACCTGCCAATGCCATGCTCATTGCCGGACTTGCACTCATTCATCCTCATGGTTTTCAAGGGGGAAAATGGACCATATACCCACCCTTATCTGCAGAGCCAACACCAGATATACCATGGATGGAAATGTTTCTCTTCTCTTCTCCCGTTCTCATTGCTATCACCATTATCTTCGCATTTCTTCTTGTTTCCGAACTCCCGCTCATTGCCCTTAAATTCAAGCATTTTAAATGGAAAGGCAATGAGATCCGTTTCATTTTTCTGATACTCTGTATCCTATTGCTGAGTACTCTTCAGCTGGTGGGTATTCCGCTTTGCATTGTGCTTTACATACTGGTATCTGTCATCAATAACCTGCTTGTCAAAAAGGCTCAAAACACCGCTTAAACTGTTATCAACATTTTAATAATAATTCGCCCAAAGGCCTGTTACAGGTTCTTGTGAATTAGTATATTAGCACCTCAAAATTCAAACCCTCATGGCAAAATATATCGCTCATATTGATGTTATGCCCCTGAAAGCTCTTCTGGATCCTCAGGGAAAAGCAGTTACCGGTTCTATGAAAAATCTTGGATTACCGGAAATCGAAAACGTACGAATCGGAAAACACATCACCCTTGAAATCGACGCTGCATCTAAAGATGCGGCTCATGCAAAAGTAGATGAAGCCTGCAAAAAATTACTTTGCAACCAGATCATGGAGGGCTACGAGATAAAACTCGAAGAAGCATAAAACGAAAATCTTAACTCAACATAATACAAACACACAATCTAAAAATTCCTATGGGATATCTTTTCACCTCAGAATCAGTATCAGAAGGTCACCCTGATAAAGTAGCCGATCAGATTTCGGACGCACTGATTGATAATTTTATGGCTATTGATCCACAATCCAAAGTGGCTTGCGAAACATTGGTAACTACCGGGCAGGTTGTACTGGCAGGTGAAGTAAAATCCAAAGCATACCTCGATGTACAGGATATCGCCCGCGAAGTGATCCGCAAAATCGGTTATACCAAAGCAGAGTACATGTTCGAAGCAAACTCCTGCGGTGTACTATCTGCTATTCACGAGCAGTCTTCGGATATCAACCAGGGTGTTGAGCGTAAAAAGAAAGAAGAACAAGGTGCCGGCGACCAGGGAATGATGTTTGGTTATGCCACCAACGAAACAGACAACTATATGCCTCTGGCGCTCGACCTGGCACATGGTCTGTTGCTTGAACTCGCTGCTTTACGCCGCGAAAACAAAGCGATCAAATACCTTCGCCCGGATGCCAAAAGCCAGGTAACACTGGAATATAACGACAACCACGTTCCGGTTCGCATCGACGCCATCGTTATCTCAACACAGCACGACGATTTCGGTACAGATGCCAAAATGCACGAACAGATCAAAAAAGATATGATCAATATCCTGATCCCTCGTGTAAAAGCAAAATACCCGAAATACAAACACCTGTTCAACGATAAAATCAAATACCATATCAACCCAACCGGCAAATTCGTGATCGGTGGGCCACATGGCGATACAGGCCTTACAGGTCGTAAAATTATTGTAGACACATACGGTGGAAAAGGGGCTCACGGTGGTGGTGCTTTCTCCGGAAAAGACCCTTCCAAAGTAGACCGCTCCGCAGCTTATGCTACACGCCACATTGCTAAAAACCTTGTAGCGGCCGGTTTATGCGACCAGGTGCTCGTTCAGGTATCTTACGCTATCGGTGTTGCACAACCTATGGGTATTTTCATCGACACTTACGGTACAGCTAAAGTGAAAATGACAGATGGCGAAATTGCTAAAATCGTTGAGAAAATTTTCGACATGCGTCCTTATGCTATCGAAACCCGTTTAAAACTGCGCAACCCGATCTACAGTGAAACAGCTGCATACGGTCATATGGGTCGTAAAAACGAAGTGATTGAAAAAACATTCTCTATCCCGGGTGGAAAAACCATTAAGAAAAAAGTGGAGTTATTTACATGGGAAAAACTCGACTACGTGAGCAAAGTAAAAAGTGCTTTTAAACTTAAATAAGTGTTTTCCGCACTATTTGTTTTTTATATAGTTAAAAAGCCGGTGAGTTTCACCGGCTTTTTTTATGCTATTGATTAAACACACGGAACGGGTTATCAAAGAATCTCTGTTTCTTTACGTTTTGTTTCAAAAAGGAATTACATTTAGACCATAAAAAACTCCGCATGATTCGAAAAACCCTACTCCTCATTTTATCTTCTCTCGCCATCGTTAGCTATGCTCAATGCCCTGCAAGTTCCACTCCCACAAATGATTGTACGGGCGGCGACCAGATCGAGGTACTGACGCTTAACAGCACTACAGCATCCGGTAATAACGGCTGCGGCACAAATGGCTACAACTCCTTTACAAGTCCTGTATGGTCATTTTCGCAGGCGGTAAATTACAGTGTATATGCCGAAACCGGGCTGAGTTCGGGTTATAATGAAGGCATGGCTATATGGATTGACCTGGACGGCGACAACCAGTTCAGTGCATCCGAGATGGTTTACGCCGATGCTCCATCAGGTACTCACAGCGGGTATTTCAATATTCCGACCGGCAGCAGTGTCATCCCCGGAAACAACCGTAAAATGCGCGTGATGTGTGCCTATGAATATATGATTGCCGGCGGCGATGCCTGCACCGATAACCTGGGGGGCTACGGCGAAACGGAAGACTACCTTGTGAATGTCCTGGCTGCACCGCCATGTACACTTACACCTGTTGCAGGTTCAGTCAATGGCCCGTCTACCCTCGCCGTTGGTGCCGTTGGTCAGTATACCGTTACACCTTTAACAGGCTCCGCACAATGGCTCGTGTCTACATCACCCACTGGCCCATGGAATGCTGTTCCGGGGGCTACAACCTCTGTTCAGCCTCTCTCAGCAAGCGTTGCAGGCACCTATTATATCCGTGTTGTTGCCAATGGTCCGGGCTGTGTCAACGATACCACAAATCTG
This sequence comes from Bacteroidota bacterium, assembly GCA_018267825.1. Lineage (GTDB taxonomy): Bacteria > Bacteroidota > Bacteroidia > B-17B0 > Aurantibacillaceae > JAFDXR01. The sequence goes on from JAFDXR010000003.1 coordinate 192,100, forward strand.
CCATTCACACTCACCGTAACATTTCCGGGAAACGATGTTTGCTCAGCCATACCATTATCCATTGGTACCAGTTCCGTGTATTATGGTCTTGAAGGCGCCACGGCTCAGCCAGGCGAAGTCGCCCCTCCGGATACAAGCTGCCAGAGCAATTATTCATGGTGCAACAATACCATCAATAACTCCGTATGGTTTAGCTTTACGGCACCAGCATCGGGTTATGTGAGTATCAATAGTCCGGGCTTCGACACACAACTTGCACTCTGGAAAGCAAATACCTGCGCTGATCTGTTGAGTGCGCCATCCGCTACCATGCTGGCTGCCAACGATGATGATTCATTGTACGTGACACATGGCGGTGTAAAATATTCTTCGTACATCCAGGCAGCATGCCTCACGCCCGGAGCCACCTATTATATTCAACTCGACTCTTACAGCCCAGCCTCCAACAACAATGGCGATACAACCCAGATCATTATTACAGACATGGGTAGCCTGAATACGGCATTTACCGGGCTTTCACCTGTGTATTGCCTGCCCGGCGCAGGTAGTACGACATTAAGCTCCGTAATTCCCGGTGGTATTTTCACAGCAAACACAAGCTCCATGGGTATAAACTCTTTTGATCCTGCAGCCATGGGCCCGGGCACGTATACTGTAACCAATACTCTGTTCGGATGCCAGTCGCATTCTGTAACCAGTGTCGGAACCTCACCTACCGTAACAGCCAGCTCTTCAGCTACAGTACTTTGTTCAGGACAATCAGCTTCACTCACTGCCAGCGGCGCTACAGGCTATACCTGGTTCCCTGGCTCCATTTCAGGAGCAGGCATTGTCGTATCGCCAACAGTTACCATAACCTATACAGTCATAGGAACCTCAGGTGTTTGCAGCGATACAGACTATGTCAATGAAACTGTTTCTATATGTACATCTATCGAAGCGTATGGCAACACTCCACACGTTCGCGTATATCCAAACCCATGTGGTAACCTGCTGCATATTGCTGTACCAGCCGATATGGCTGAAAACGCTTCCATCAGCATATTTGATACAATGGGCCGATTGGTATCCGAACAAAAACTCAACGCCACGGAAACCACACTTGATCTCACAGCGCTAAATCCTGGTTTATATACCTACAAAATTATGAGCCAGCAACGCCAGGCAGGTATTGGTAAGCTGGTGAAACAATAAGCAGGACTATTCTAAACAAAAAGGCCCGGACATTGCCCGGGCCTTTTTGTTTTTATAAAAACGGGTATTAATCTGCCTTTGGTGTATCCTTATTCTGATCCTTGAATGCATCAAAGTCGAATGAAAGGGTAAAGCGAAGTGTGTTCTGTAATGGATTACGTTGTGTTGTAGGAATGAGGTAAGCCAGATCCAGCCCAAATACATTGTAACGTACACCGGCACCTACCGTAAAAAACTTGCGGTTTCCTTTGGTCTTATCTTCATGAAAATAGCCTGCGCGAACTGCAAACTGTTTGGCATACCAGTATTCAATACCAATGCTGTAATTAATTTCTCTCAATTCTTCTTTACCTCCGCCTGGTGCATCGCTAAAAGATTGAACCATGCCTTTTGCCACACTCACGTTCGGATCTTTACCGGCAGCAATAACAGGTGCTCCCGTTGCAGGATCGATAGCGATCTCAGCTGTCTGACGGCCTGTAGAATCAACCACGTGTTGATAAACCGGTGGTGTAGGTACTAATAATTTATTAGCGTCGGCATAAATACCAAACTGATTGTATTCATCCATGTTCATTTTCAAACCGGCACCTAAGCGCATGTTGATCGGAATAAAATCCTTACGAACAGAATAAGACATTTTCTGACCGATATTGGTAATGGCCAGGCCAGCACTGAATACCGATTTTTTACCATCGATTTCAAATTTCTTCGACTGGTAATATAATGAAACGTCGGCAGCTACAGCTTTACCGGGACGTGTAGCTTGTCCGTTACTGAGCGTGTAATTACCTGTAAGATTTGAATAAATATAACGCATGGCCAATCCCATCGATAAGGTCTGGGAAAGTTTTTGCGATAATGAAAGGTCAATGGCAAATTCGTTTGGCCTGAATTGGCCCGTTGTATTACCTACAATATCCGTGAATGTGATATTACCTAAAGAAAAATAACGCAGCGATGCGCCAACGGCTGTGTTCTTCGACACTTTGCTATAACCCGAAATGTAAGCCAGGTTAATATCCGGCACCAATTGTCTCAACCATGGGGTATAAGAAATTGCTACGCCCGATTTTTTCTCTGCAAAAACAAGCTTGGATCCATTCCAGTGAATTGAATTCGCATCAGGCGTTGTCGCTGCACCAACTTCTCCCATCCCGCCCTGCCTCGAATCCGGACATATCATTAAAAAAGGTACAGCGGTTGTAATGGTATTAATCCCTCCTGTTAACTGCGAGGTTGTTGTTACCTGTGCGGTAACTCCATTTACCAGAAACAATCCTGAACCAATTATTCCTAAAACTTTTTTTGTCGTGTTCATCACTGTATTGATCAATTTTTTTTTTAAAACAGGCCACCAAAGATAACTAATTTAAGATAACCAGCTTTTCTATTTTTTCGGCTTTTTTACTCTGGCCATCGGTTACCGAAACCTTATAAACATATACGCCCCTGGCCAGTTTATCCCCAAAATCATCCTTGCCATCCCACTCAATGCCATCGAAGCGGAACCCCTCATTGGTTATCGTTTCCGGAATCGATTTCACCAGCTTGCCGGTGATCGTATAAATCTGCACCATCACTTTCAGCGTTGTACAGCATTGATTATGTTCAATGAAGAAACGGGTCTTGGTGGTAAACGGATTCGGATAGTTCAATATATGACTCAATGCCAGCTCTGCCGATTGCGCCACAATAAATTCGGTGTAAGCGGTCGAGGAGTTATTCTGAACATCCCATACTTTCAGGCTCAGGCGATGCGTTCCCTCCGAAAGACCGCTTAATGCATAGTGAATTTTACCTGCCTGGTAGCTGTTCAGGTTTGCTTCGTAGTAATCATTAAGCACCATCGGCTTATTGGAGTTCTCATCAAGTACCGCCACAATATCATGCCCGATACCTGTACCAACTGTATTAATACCGCTCGAATCGGCCACCTCTGCATAAATACTCGGAGCTTCGTTGGTGGTTCCTCCCGACACAAATTTATTATCGTTCATGTAGAGTTTTACAACCGGTCCCTGGTTATCAATTACAGCATTGGGATCTGAACCTCCAATAACGATGTTGGTATTGTAACCATTGGCATCTATCACGCCGTTATGCGCATAATAGCTGATTTTACCGACACCAAACTGGTACGAAATATCTTTTGGCACCATGAATGTGAACGAAAAATCACCATTCACAACCTGTGCTTTTCCTTTATAAATAACGTTTTTCTGAAGATTAAATTTAAACGGCCCACCCAGGTACGCCGATGTCGGATCATTCATTAAGCAAACAATATTCATGCTTTTATCAAACACTGTCGGATAAATAACACCATTGAAATTGCTGAGTTTATTCCCTGCTTTATCGCCTACGTAACCTTTTACTGTAACCTTCGAAAGTGCTTTCAGTGTATCCTGTGTCGTAGGTGAAACTACGCTCGAATTGATGGTGGATGTGTACACTCTTTGTTGCGGATATGCCAACCGCAGCGCGGGATCTCCAAGGATAACAAAATTCTGATACTGCGGATTATATCCTATATCCACTTTGTTTTCACGGTAAATATCGCCCAGTGCCGGCATACGGCCATTGGGCATCGGAGCTAGTGCAAACCTGAAGAATGATTTATTCAACTCAAAGTTGAGGTTCGAAAATGCAAGCCTTACGGTTGTAAACAAACTCACGGCTCCACCATTCGGGTTCAGGAAACAATCTTCACCAGCCGAAGTAATATCGGGGTTATCAAAGCGGCTGAACTCGCAGGTGGCTGTTACCATCAACGGCATGTTGGCAATGTTTTTCCAATCGAGGATCTGTGAAACCTCCAGGATCCGCTCATGTGCAAGACCAAGCTCTCCGCCGTGTCCCGTATAATTAAAAATTAAAGTACCTTTTTCAAACCGACGGTTCAGATCGTTCACCACATCCGGATATCGCTGTCCTCCGGGCGTTGAATACTGCACATACGCATCGAAAATAATTTTATCGACATTGTACTCCGGGTAGCTTCGTGTCACCATCCTGGCTATCGAATCGGCCTGCCACATGTGCTCTCCGCCGTCTTCATCATCGGCCATAAAACACACCCAGTTGCGCCAGTCGCCCTGCGGGTAAGTCACTGCATTGGTACAACTGCTCTCCGATGCATTGATATCAAAGTTGTAGTTTTTTTTGTAATAAGCATCAATCTTATTTACACAGCCGGAAGCATCTGCCTCCGATCTTACCGGGAACCGGCCAACGCCAATATCCACGGCATCCCCGGGACCAAGATCCCCCTCGTTGTCATCCATCAGCCCGAAGAAATCGTCGGTTACAAAAGAGTTTGTGTACGACCAGGAAATCGGCGTTTCATAAGTCGGGATAAGGGCGCTGTTACTGCTCGAAAAACGATTCTTGTTATCGTAGGAACCTCCACCCAACAGGCACAGATATTTAATGGCTTTGGTCGGATCTGAAGGGCGTTTGTACAACATTCTTGCAAACTCACGGATACTGACAATATCAGGCGTTCCGGAAGAAAACTCATTATAAACCTGCTCTGTGGTAGCTACTGCATACGTCAGGGTATCATATTGCTGATGGATTGCCGCCAACCTGTTTGCCTGCGACAAAAATTTCGGGTTACAGATGATCACAAAATCAGCCTGCTGAATGCCATGGAGGTTTTGATTCGGAACAACACCATATGCTTTGGGCACCATAAAATCGGAGCCGGTTACAACATACTCCCGCAGAGAATCGGTTGTCGAAATAAAACTCAGGCTGTTCCCTGTTGTACTGTAAAGTTGATTTTTAGGATTGATCGGATCCGTTACATCCCACACCAGAAGAGGCACACCACCGGTTGAATTATCTGTCAGTGTATACATGGCTGTTGTACCGGTTCCTGCTACCGAACGGCTGTCGCGGAAACAGAACTGGCTTTGACTGTATACCAGGTTACGGCGGGCATTGAACACCACGTAATCGAGATATCCTACGGCATCGGAAGATGTTTTGGTAACGCTGATCACCAGTGGATTCGAATTCAGTAAAGCGCCTCCGCAATTATATCCGGGAAAACCATAATCTGCAATATACGAGGTCGTTGATGTATTCGGACAGGTATAGGTAAATACCGAGGCACCATATGAAACCAGGTAAGAACTCACATTATCGCTGCGCGACAGTCCACCGGCCGAAACCAGTACACTGTCGCCGAGTACAGCATCCGGAATGTTAAACGAAAATCCGTATGTATTGGTCAGTTCAAATTTCTCACCGTAAAATTCGCGGCCCGATTTCACCACATTGATCAGGTTCTGTTCATGATAATCGTAATAATCGTAAGACGATGTGGATCCGGTGGGTGTTACGGAAAGGCTGGCATTCGACTGGATACGCTTGCCGGGACCAAGATCCGCCGTGATGTAATAGTAACTGGTATCGCTGTAGTAATTCAGCTGATGATCGAATTTCAGACAGGAACCGGCTTTATGTTTCCAGATATCGGTGCTCTGCCCATAAAACAAAATATAGTCGCCCGCATCGAAAGCCCCATCAGATTCTCCCTGAACATAAATAGCATCTTCCATAAGATCGTCGTAACGGAAACCCGAGTTCTTTTCGGGCATTAACTTTCCTCCGTTCCCGTAAATACGGATATTCTGGGGATTCAGACCTGTTGTGGAGAGCCCGATACTTTGCAAAAGCGTTTTGTCTATTTTATAAACTCCCGACTTTGTCACGGCCACCTTATACCATTTACCGGTTGCCAACACAGAATTGGAGGCATAAACGGCTGCGGCTGTTTTTTTGTGCGTATTATTCACAACCGGTACGGAAGCGGCATAATCCCATTCGGCCCGGTAGGATGTCAGCAGCTCATATCGTCCGCTGAAATTGTTCAGTCGCAGCGGAATGATCCGGAAATGGGCATAGGTTTCATGTCTTGAAACGGAGGTTGAAACGGAAATATTAAAATCAGAACCGATCAGGTGTTTATAGGCCGCGATCTGGCCGAGTTCCTGGTTTGTAAGCTCCCTAACAGCAACCTGTGCCAGTTTCAGGGCCGGAATGTCGGAATTTACCTTTAATTTCTCTAAATAATACGGGAGGTATTGTTTTGCTGCATCATAATGTGCACCTTTGATTTGCAGCACATTCAGTTCGTTATATGTTTCCTCACCGGAAAGTGCGGCATTATTGATTTCAGCCGTCGCTTTCACGGAATTCTTAGTTTCAAGAGTTCTCTGGGCCGAAGCTGTTAAAACCAAAAGAAAAAGAAAACCAGTAAGAATTTTTTTGTGAAGGATCATTGGATGTGAAGTGCGTTTTTTTATGCAAATAGAACGACAAAGAAAAAAAAATATTGTTGGATAAAAGTTTTTATTTTTAAAAATAGACTGTTATATTTGTATTTAGGAAAAGTTTATGCTTAATAAAACCTTCATGGCGAAAAAGTTAATTTTACTGTTCTCAGTCCTTGTTGTTTCGGGGTTCTGGGAAGAGTTATCGGCTCAGGATCCTCAGTTTACGCAGTTTTACGCAAACCCGTTATACTTGAACCCGGCTTTTGCTGGTACGGCCCGCTGTCCTCGCATATGCATGAACTACAGAAATCAATGGCCTAACCTTTCCGGTACTTTCGTTACATACAGCGCTTCTTACGATCAACATATTGATGCTATTTCCGGTGGTTTGGGAATCCTGGTAACCCAGGATGACGCTGGTCGCGGAACGCTTAAAACCACTTCAGCCAGCCTTATTTACTCTTATCACTTAGCTGTAACCCGTGAGTTTTCTATCAAAGCAGGTTTACAGGCCGGTTTCTTCCAAAAAGCACTGGACCGCAGCAAGCTGAATTTCGGCGATATGATTGATCCCCGCCGTGGTTTCGTATGGAATACCAACGAGGTTATTCCATCACAAAACAAATCCAATCTCGATTTTTCGGCAGGTCTTTTGGGTTATAGCAAACGCTATTTCATTGGTTTTGCTGCCAATCATATCACGCAGCCGGATGAAGGGCTTCTCGGGCCGTCAAAGCTGCCAATTAAGTTTACAGGTCACGCCGGGGCCATTATCCCCCTCGAAAAAGGCGGTGAAACCTATATCTCTCCAAACGTTTTATTCCAGCAACAACAAAACTTCAGCCAGTTAAACCTGGGGGTGTATTTTGTTAAAAACAACTTTGTGGGTGGTTTATGGTACAGGAACCAGGATGCATTCATCGTATTGCTTGGTGTACAGACGGATCACTTTAAAGTGGGATACAGTTACGATGTAACTATCTCAAAATTAGCCAGTAATACTGCAGGGTCGCATGAAATATCGCTTCAGATTCAATTCGAATGCCGACCTAAGAAAAAGAAATACAGAACCATTAGCTGTCCTTCTTTCTAATCTTTCATAAAATATTTTGTAACCTTTTATATAAAATTACGTTATAGCCTTACACTTAAAACCAAACCTATGAAGTTTAATTTCATAAAGAACCGTAAAGTTTTGACTGTTGCCTTCGCCGCAGTTTTAGCTTCCTGCGCTAACGAACGCTCTCCAGTTACCGGCTGGGCGTACAATGATCCCGATAACGGCGGTTTTGAAAAAGTACCTTATGAGGAGCAGGAAACTGGTCCCGGTCTGGTGCTTATTGAAGGTGGTACCTATACGATGGGGCGTACCGAACAGGATGTAACTTACGAATGGAATAACGTTCCGCGCCGTGTGACTGTATCTTCTTTCTACATGGATGAAACAGAAGTAAGTAACTTTTCTTACCTGGAATATTTATGGTGGACCAGCCGTGTATTCGGTCCTACATTCCCTGATATTTATTACAAAGCATTACCTGATACCCTGGTTTGGCGTGAAAAACTGGCTTACAACGAGCCTTACGTGGAATATTACCTGCGTCACCCGGCCTACCGCGATTACCCGGTTGTAGGTGTAAACTGGTTACAGGCAAACGATTTCTGCGCATGGCGTACAGACCGCGTGAATGAGTTTATCCTGATCCGTGAAGGCTTACTGGAACACGTTCCAAATCCTTCTGACCAGGATTATTTCAGCACTGAAGCTTATCTTTCCGGTAAATGGCAAGGTCAGTTAAAACAAAAATTACCTTCATTTGATGAGCAAAACCCTGAGCGTGATGTACGCATGGAAGATGGTATCTTTTTGCCGAAATACCGTCTCCCGACAGAAGCTGAGTGGGAATATGCTGCTTACGGACTCATTGGAAACACCATTGGTGAACGTATTACAGATCGTCGTATCTACCCTTGGAACGGTCACGGTGTTCGTAACTCCGACGAAAAATACATCGGTCAGATCAATGCCAACTTCGTGCGTGGTAATGGTGACATGATGGGTACAGCAGGCTTCCTGAACGATAACGCTGACGTAACTGCTCCTGTTTATTCATACTGGCCTAACGATTACGGTCTGTATAACATGGCCGGTAACGTATCTGAGTGGGTAATGGACGTGTATCGCCCTACAACATTACAGGATGCGGATGAGTTCCGTCCTTTCCGTGGTAACGTATTTGTAACCCAGATCAAAGACAGTACAGATAATACAATCGCAACCAACATCGACGGTCCGGTTTACAACAAATTCAAACACAAAGTGAACCCTCCTACCATCCATGGTGTGAGCGGTGAAACAACTGAAGTGGAAGATAGTACAACAACCATCGTAACAAACGATCCTCAGGGCTATAAAAACGCTACTGTTGACGGTAAATCTGATATCCCTGGCCGTGTTAAATGGCGCGAGGTTTCGAATGCCGTGTCGTCTGATAACCTCGACGAGCGTCGTAACTACAAAACAGCCGATTATATCAGCTACCTGGATGGTGATGTGAATTCAAGTATTTATTATGCAGCCGGTGAAGATGCTTATTCTGATAAAGCTGACAAAATGATGTATGAATATGCAAAAACATCTTTAATCAACGATAAATCACGTGTATACAAAGGTGGTAGCTGGAGAGACCGTGCATACTGGTTGAACCCTGGCACACGCCGTTTCCTTGATCAGCGTCAAACAGCTGCCTGGTTAGGTTTCCGTTGTGCGATGACCCGTGTGGGTAGCCCAGTTGGTTTAGGTAAATAAATTTTGTTTAAAACTATTTAAAGGTCCGGATGATAAAACATCCGGACCTTTTATTTTTGGGGTATGTCAACAGCTTATACCTCTATTGAAGCTCTCTACCATCTGTTTGTCGGATCCGGACAGAAGATCTGTACGGATACCCGAAAACCGGAAGCAGGCTCCATTTTCTTCGCCCTCCGTGGCGGTAATTTCAACGCAAATGAATTTGCACAAAAAGCGATTGAGGACGGTTGTGCTTACGCTATTGTTGATGATGCAAAATATGCCAACGGTCAGAGTACACTGCTTGTAGCAGACGCTTTAACAGCCCTGCAGGACCTTGCACGCTACCATCGCGATCAATTAAAAATTCCCGTGATAGGCATTACAGGCAGTAATGGTAAAACAACCAATAAAGAACTGATACATGCTGTACTCTCTCAAAAGTATAACACCTATGCTACCAAAGGCAATCTGAACAATCATATCGGGGTACCTTTAAGCGTGCTGTCGGTAACGCCCGATCACGAGATGGCTGTTATAGAGATGGGTGCCAATCACCAGGGGGAAATTGATTTTCTGTGTCATATCTGTAAGCCTGATCTCGGGCTCATTACCAATATCGGCAAAGCTCACCTGGAGGGCTTCGGAGGTGAAGAAGGTGTGAAAAAAGGAAAGAGTGAATTGTACCGCTACCTCCGCACGCATAAAGGAAAGATCTTTGTAAACGGCCAGGACCCTGTATTGATGGATCTCGCAGCAGGTAGCGAATGTTTATGCTATGGGGACGCCGATCCTTCGTTTTTTGTTTACGGACAGTCCTACCAGAATTCCGATTTTGTAGAGTTCCGCTGGGCACCACAAGGCAAGACACTCGATGAATCGCAACTTATTAAAACCAATATGTTCGGGCATTACAACTATATCAACCTGTTGTGTGCCGCCTGCATTGGTCACTATTTTGAGGTAAGCCCGGCTGCTGTTAAAACCGCCCTTGAATCCTATACACCGGAAATGAACCGCTCGCAGGTCGTTAAAACAAATCACAATACGGTTATTCTCGATGCCTACAATGCCAATCCCAGCAGTATGCAGGCAGCCATTGTTAATTTTTCCAGGCAAAACTCTCCCAACAAACTGGTTATTCTCGGAGATATGTTTGAACTGGGCGAATATGCTGCCCGGGAGCATGAGACAATTCTGGAATTACTGCAGACCACAAAAATGGAAGCTATATTAGTAGGTCCGAATTTTTATGAACTGAAAAACAAGTATAATTCTCATTTGTATTTTGAAGATTCTGAAGCGTGTAAAATGTATATGAAACAGAATCACAGAGATAAGTACCATATACTCGTCAAAGGCTCACGGGGCATGAAACTCGAGGGACTTCTGGAAGTGCTTTAGTCTTGTTAAAACATTTTTTTAAATATATTAAATTGTTATATTTGTGATAATATATAACCCATTTAAAACCTCTATTAACCATTTAAATTCTTAAAAAACCATCTAAAATGAAAAAACAAATACTATTAAGTGCAAGCGTAGTATTTTCGTCAATGATGTTTGCCCAGCAGGCAAAGTTGGCTAAAATTCCGGCTAATCTGGCCAATAGAACTGCGATCAGACTCAACAAAACGACTGAGGTACCTACTACACCTGGTGTAGCGACTACTACAAAAAGCCAAAATGTACCAAACAAAAAAATCAGTGCTTTCTCAGAAGCTATAGTAGGTCACACGTATTACGATCTTCAGAGCAATAGCAGCGTATGCGACCGTATTGTTGTAAATGCTGACGGTACCATTGCTACCGTTTGGACTATGGATGCCAACTCTGGTACTTCTCCGGCTTATGCTCAAAGGGGTACAGGTTACAATTATTTTAACGGTACAGCATGGGGTGCAATTCCAACTGTAAGAGTTGAATCGCAACGTACCGGCTGGCCTCAGATCTATAACTCACCTTCCGGAAAAGAAGTGTTTTTATCTCACAATACAGCAGCAAGCCTGCTTCAGGTTACAACCCGTGCTACAAAAGGTACCGGTACCTGGGCAGAAAGCACAACTGCTATTCCAACTGCAACTACCGGTGGTAACTGGTGGCCGCGTTTAGTGGGTTCAGGCGATACTTTACACGCCTTATCATTAACATACCCAAGTGCTCAGGGTGGAGCCATTTACCAGGGACTTGACGGCGCTGTAGTTTACAGCCGCTCTAAAGATGCTGGTATTACCTGGGATATCACCAATGTAGTACCAACCGGTATGACATCTGCAACATTTAAAAAATTCGGTGGTGACTCTTACGCTATCGCTTGTCATGGTTCAACTGTAGCTATCGTAGCCGGTAGCGAAGGTCAGGATTTAGTGATGACAAAATCGACTGACGGTGGTAACACATGGAACAGTACAACTATCTTAAAATTTCCTATCACCAACTGGGATCCTGCTACACAGACCTCTGATGTAAATGGCGATAACGTTGCTGATACCATCACAACCAACGATGGTACCTATGCAGTTACTGTAGCTCCTGATGGAAAAGTATATGTATTCTACGGTCGTATGCGTATTTTACAGACTACACCGCAAACCAACGGTTCTTACAGCTATTTCCCTTACACTGATGGTTTACTTTTCTGGAAAGAAGCCTTCGGTACAGATACAGGTGGTGTAGTTATTACAGGCGCTCTGGACCTGAACAATAACGGAACTCTTGATTTACCAACTCCTGCCAATACAGGTGACCTGCCTTTCGGTACTTTCGGTAACTCTATTTCTTCTATGGCCAGCACAGCTGTTGATGCTTCAGGAACAATCTACCTGTCGTATTCTGCGATCGTTGAAAACCTGATCTCGGTTACAAATACTTCGAAAGTAGTTAGACATGTATACATTATGAAATCGACTGATGGTGGGGCTACATGGACAAACCCATGCGACATCGTTCCAAACGATCCATCCACTCCATACGAAGGTGTGTTCTGCTCTATGGCTAAACGCATCGATGGTAATGTTCACTTACTGTATCAAAGAGATTACACACCTGGTTATGGTGTTCCTCCATCAAGTGGTACAAACCCTGATGCTGACAACGTTGACCAGATCAATGACCTGGTTTACTACAAAATTTCTACTGCTGATGTTGGTGTTGCTTGTGCTGTAACTGATGTTGGTGTGCATGAAAACAACAGCTCAGTAAGCACATTAAATGCTTATCCAAACCCTGCAGCTAATGCAGCAACTATCGAAGTAAGCCTGAAACAAAACTCTAAACTGGATATAACTATCATGAACAACATGGGCCAGGTAGTTTATACAACTCATGTAGACGGTACTTCAGGTGTAAATAAAGTAGATGTTAACCTGAACAACCTGAGCTCAGGTGTTTATTTCTATACAGTAACTGCTGAAAACAGCAAACCTGTAAGCAAAAAATTAGTGATCCAGAAATAATTTCAGG
>JAFDXR010000003.1:204951-559080 GCA_018267825.1 Bacteroidota bacterium
GGGCTTTTTTTATGTGCAAATAATTCCAGCCTACAATTTACTGTCGGTGATAACACCAACAGTGGCATAATAATTCCAGCCTACCATTTTCTGTTGGTGATAACACCAACAGCGGCATAACAGTGGCATAATAAATCCAGGGCTCACGAATTTGAGAAGCCCGTGTATATACGTGGGCCTTTTAGGTGCAAATAATTCCAGCCTACCATTTACTGTTGGTGATAACACCAACAGTGGCATAATTTAAAAGCTAAACCGTAATCGCGCTGACTACGCCGATGATGGGATTTTTCTGTTTTATTCTTCATAAGTTGTTTTTTGTGTCAACTTATTTCAGGACGGGACATAGCCATAAAAAAAGCCGCTCTCTAAGCGGCTTTTTTTAGTTAAAAGTAACATCGATTAATCCACGTTATCATGCAAAAACGAATTATTAGGGCGTATTTCAATTTTCTTATCGTCGCCTTCAGACAAGGTATAACGTGATACCTGTGATTCCTTAGATGGCGTGGAATTATTTTCTAACTGAACATTCTTGCGTGCCCAGGCCGATTCTTTTTCCAGTTGAGCAAGGCCATCCGGTGTTTTCATTTTCAGGGTCAGTTCTTTCAGTTTTTTAATACGTTCCTGAGCGAGTCTGATCTGTTCTTCACGCGTGATTGTTTCAGCCGATTTCTCTGATACGGTCTCCGTGGTTTCAGCAGAAACGGTATTGAATACAAATTCCTGTTTCTCTTCTTCTTTTGCAGGCTTCACATCTTCGTTTTTCACTTCTTCCTGGCTGGTTACAGTGAAAGAGAAATTGCTGGTTGTGGCAGATGATTCCACAACAGGCATTGTGTTTTCAACAGCAGGTGTTTCTTCCTTTTTGCTTACTTCTGTTGCATCTTTAATGAACATGTAAGGCTCTTCTGTTTTCACAATCTCATCGATGATATTTGTTTGCTGAGGCTCCTGTTTGGTAACAACCGGTTGTTCATCCAGTTTTACAATTTTACGTTCCTGGAATACCGGTGCTTCATAACCCGTTGTCATTTTGGTATTGAAACCGGTAGCAATGATCGTTACAGACACATTATCGCCTAGTGACGGATCAGTACCGTAACCGGTGATCAGTTCTGCCGTACCACCAGCTGCTTCCTGTATAAAGTCGGTGATTTCACCAAACTCATCCATTTCAATATCATCGCTTCCGCTCATGATGTTTAATAATACATGGCGTGCACCACGGATATCGTTATCGTTCAGTAACGGAGAAATCAAGGCATTTTCAACAGCGCGAAGGGCGCGTTTCTCGCCGCTTGCTACGGCAGAACCCATGATGGCTACACCGCTTTCTTTCATGACTGTTTTCACATCATTGAAGTCAACGTTCACGTGCATGTGCATGCTGATAATTTCGGCAATACTTTTGGCCGCACCAGTCAACACATTATCGGCATGTGCAAATGCCTCCGTCATTTTCAGGCTGCCATATATTTCGCGCAATTTGTCGTTACCAATTACAATAAGGGTATCAACGTATTTTTTAAGTTCTTCGAGACCCTGTTCGGCTTGCTGACGGCGTTTTTTACCTTCAAACGTAAATGGTATTGTAACAATACCTACTGTCAGAATGCCTAATTCCTTAGCAATAGATGCGATGACAGGAGCTGCTCCCGTACCGGTTCCACCACCTAAACCTGCAGTAATAAATACCATTTCGGTATTCTCGCTGAGGAAGTTTTTAATTTCTTCGATGCTCTCGAGGGCGGCATCGCGGCCTACTTCAGGTTTTGCCCCGGCGCCAAGTCCACGGGTTAAAGAGGTTCCAAGCTGCACTTTATTGGGAACAGGGCTTTTTCCGAGCGCCTGTTTATCGGTATTGCAAATGATAAAGTCAACACCTTTAATGCCCATACGAAACATATGGTTTACGGCATTGCTTCCGCCGCCGCCGACACCGATCACTTTGATGATCGAGCTTTCTTCCTGAGGTAATTCAAATTGCATCATATCTGTTTGTGTTTGAAGGTTAAAATTTAAAAGGTTCTATTTTATTCGAGGTCATCACTCATCCAGTCTTTGGCTTTATTGATTAATGAATCAAAGAAGCTGCCGATTTTCTTTTGAGAGTGTCCTGCTACTTTTTTCTCTTCTTTTTTGGAAGATGATTTCGCTTCTACGCTCACGGTTTGTTTTTCTTCCACAAACTGTTTGGCTGTATTCGTACCGCGTTTGGCTTCGCGTTCGTATTTCTCAATACCTTTCATTACGAGGCCGATACCGGTTGCATACATTGGGTTTTTGAGCTCATCGTCGGCACCCGATAAATGTTCGTTTGGTGTCCCGATGCGGCAATCCATACCTGTGGTAAGCATCACCAGCTGCGGCAAATGTTTCAGTTGTGCGCCACCGCCTGTTACCACAATACCTGCTGCGAGTTTGCGTTCGTAGCCACTGCTTTTGATCTCATAGAGTACAAACTCGAGAATTTCTTCCATACGGGCCTGGATAATCTGGGCGAGGAATTTCACAGAGATCTCTTTATGTGGACGACCGCGCAGACCAGGGATTGAAATGATTTCGTTTTCCTGGTTTTCCTGCGACAATGCCGATCCGAAACGCATTTTCAGTTGTTCGGCTTGTGTCTTAATAATACCACATCCTTCTTTGATGTCTTCGGTGATGATGTTACCACCAAATGGAATAACAGCAGTATGACGGATGATGCCATCGTAAAAAATAGCAACGTCGGTTGTGCCACCACCAATATCGACCAATACAACACCGGCTTCTTTTTCTTCATCGCTCAGTACAGAATCCGCACTGGCTAATGGTTCCAGGTGAAGATCCACTGTTTCGAGTCCGGAGCGGCTTACGCATTTGAAAATATTTTTCACGGCAGACACCTGGCCGGTAATGATATGAAAATTTCCTTCGAGGCGGATACCTGAATGCCCGATGGGGTTACGGATACCGCTTTCGTTGTCGATGATGTATTCCTGAGGGATCACATGAATAATTTCTTCACCCGGGCTCATTACGAGGCGGTGCATGTTATCGATGAGTTGATCCACATCGTTTTGATTTACCTCGTCTTCGAGAGAACGACGGGTAATCATACCACGGTGCTGCATGCTTTTGATGTGCTGGCCGGCAATACCGACAATAACTTCACCTATATCGACATTTGCCTTATCAGAAGCCATTTTCACAGCTTCTTTAATAGAAGAAATGGTTTGTTCGATGTTGGCAACAACGCCACGTTGAACACCCAGGGATTCTGCTTTCCCTACGCCCAATATCTCTACTTTTCCAAATTCGTTTTTGCGACCGACAATGGCAGCAATTTTTGTTGTTCCGATATCGAGTCCAACTACCAAGTCAGAACTGAGGTCTTGAGTATTTCCGGGATGTTTATTTTCCATAAACTTATTTTTTTGTGCAAACCACCTGGTTTTTATATTTAATATTTATAATTGAATATTTATTCCAACTATCTGTTCTGTTTAATCCTTCGGTGTAAAACACTTTCAGATTATTAAATTTTTCTTCAATGTCTTTGGCCTCTCCAAAAATGATCTTGTGATCGCCAATTGAAGGATATAATTCAAATTCTTTGTCTTTGGTTACATTTATTTGCTGTACCAGGTTTGTGAGTACCGAGTCTTTACTGATAAAGGAGGCCAGTGCATATAAATCGTCGAGCACACTTACTTCTGAAAACACCTTGCTGTTGGCGATATCCGAAATACTGAGTGTATAGCGGGAGGCATAAGGTTCATGAATATAACCTGTGGCAACCAGCACACGTGCGGCATATTTATCGCTCAGCGGCATCAGCTTCTCCTGTGTATCGATGTAGTAACTTTCACCATCCATGTTAAATACGCGGAGTAAAGGTTTTCGTTGTTTCACCTCGATATCCACATCACCATTTACATCTACCGAAATATCGGCTTGTTCGATTGCGGGGTGGGCATTGAGTGTTTTCTCAATTTTATTGACATCGACCTTACTTTTCTCCGTATTAAGCACTGCATCTTTTTGTTCATCCAGATATGCTTTTACATCCTCTTCATCGATGAACGCATTTTCATCTGAATTGGTAATGTTTACACTCATGTGCTCTACTTTGACTACATCTTCTTTGCTGGTAGCAAAGGCCAGTGATGCGGCCAAACCTGATAAACCAAGAATCCAAAGAACGAGAATACCTATTTTCCTAACGTCTATTTTTTTCATTTGTGCTTCCTTTCATCTTTTCAATCTGAAAAGACTGTTTGGATTTACAGTTTCGTTTTCATCATGTCTTCGATAGGCCGAATCAGCGTATCGATATCACCGGCGCCCAGGGTCATGACCACTTCCAGAGGTTTTAATCTGAGGTACTCTACCAGGTTTTCTTTTGCCACCACTGCTTTTTCGTTCAGTTTTATCTTTTCGAGCAGTACCTGTGATGTGATTTCCGGCAATGGTTGCTCGCGGGCCGGGTAAATCTCAAGTAGAATACACTCATCCAATAATCCCAGGCTTTCTGCAAAGCCATCCATAAAATCGCGTGTTCTTGAAAACAGATGCGGCTGAAACACACCGGTAATTTTTTTTCCGGGATATAGTTGTCTGGCCGCGGTGATGGCAGCCCTCAACTCTTCCGGGTGGTGGGCATAGTCATCGATGTAAACAAGATTTTTTGATTTTATCCTGTAATCAAACCGGCGTTTAACACCTTGAAAAGAACGAAGCGCTTTGTTTATGATATCGCCTTTGATGCCTATTTGCTGCGCTGCGGCAACGGCTGCAATGGAGTTTTCAACATTATGCAAGCCCGGCAAACCAATAGCGACGGCACTTACAGACTCCAGTGGACTTTTGATATCATAACGAAATTCACCTTCTTCAATATGAACTGAATCGGCACAATATTCCGTATTTAAATTTAACGAGTAGATCAGCCGTTTACCGGTGAGCTTCAAATCGTTATCAACATTTTTTTTAACAATAAGGTAACCTCCTGGAACGACCTGTGAGGCAAATTGCTCGTAGGTTTTGAGCATGCTCTCACTATCGCCATAGATGTCGAGATGATCTGCATCAACACTGGTGATGATGGTGATGTAAGGATGTAATGTCAGAAAAGAGCGATCGTACTCATCGGCCTCCACAACCACGTAGGCGTCTTTATTGTCGGGGTTTCCCAACAGGAGATTGGTATTATAATTTTTTGAAATACCTCCCAGGAATGCATAGCAATCGACTCCGGCTGTTTTCAGAATATGGGTAACAAGTGTGGTCGTTGTTGTTTTGCCATGGGTGCCAGCAATGGCTATGGTTCTGAACTGCTTTGTAATTTCACCAAGTACCCAGGCCCGTTTCTGCATGGTGTAGCCACCAGCCAGAATATACTCGTACTCTTTATGACTTTTAGGTACTGCCGGCGTGTAAATAACCAGGATTTCTTCTTTTCTGTATTGGGCAAACAGTGCTTTTACCGCCTCTACATCTTCCTGATAATGCGCCGTGATGCCTTCTTTTTCGAGTTCTGCAGTCAATGCCGTGCTGGTTTTATCATAACCATATACAGATTTTCCGTAATGATTAAAATACCTGGCCAGTGCACTCATACCAATACCACCAACACCCAGGAAATAATACAGTTTATAGTTCAGAATGGTCATGGGTCTTTATTTTAGCTGGTATTTAGCCAGTTTCAACACTTCGGTTGCAATAACATGGGCGGAATTATGAAAAGCCATCGTGGCAATATTCGATTGTAATTCTTTTTGTTTCGGCTTATCCGTAATAAGTTCCAGGGCCCGTTTCACAAGCTGTTCATGGGCGTCCTGATCTTTTACGAGTATGGCGGCCTGTTTGTTTACAAGAGCCATGGCATTCTTTGTCTGGTGGTCTTCGGCAACATTGGGCGAAGGCACAAGAATACAAGGCATACCTATATTACAGAGTTCCGATACCGAACTGGCACCAGCCCTGGAAATAACCACATCAGCGGCTGCATAAGCAAGATCCATCCGTGAAATAAAATCGTAGGCTGTGATATGCTGCGCCGAAAATGATGCTGTCTGCTGTTTTGCTTTTTCGAAATAACCTTTACCCGTTTGCCATATCAGCTGCACGCCTTGTTCGGCAAGCAATTGCAGATCAGCACCCATGGCTTCGTTCATGGTTCTTGCACCAAGACTCCCGCCAATGAGCAAGATAACAGGCTTAGCAGAATCCAGTTTGAAATAACCGAGGGCTTCATCGCGTTTCGCTTTTACATTGGCAATATCCTGTCGCACCGGATTTCCGGTGAGGATGATCTTTTCTTTTGGGAAGAAACGTTCCATGCCTTCATACGCCACACAAATCCTGTTTACTTTTTTAGACAGAATTTTGTTGGTGATTCCTGCAAATGAGTTCTGCTCCTGAATCAGTGCCGGTACGCCTTTACCAGTAGCAGCACGCAGAAGGGGTCCAGAAGCATAGCCCCCCGTACCAACAACCACATCGGGTTGAAATTCGCGGATGATTTTTCGTGTTTTCAGAAGGCTTTTTATAATAAGAAACGGTAATTTGAAATTGGAAAGGGTGAATTTGCGTTGCAGACCCGCAATAGGTACGCCAATAATTCTGTAACCGGCGGCAGGAACTTTTTCCATCTCCATTTTACCGAGTGCGCCCACAAATAAAATATCAGCATCCGGAACAAGTCGCTTGATTTCATTGGCAATGGCCACAGCCGGGAAAATATGGCCTCCGGTACCACCACCACTTAATATGACTTTCAATTTTTTCACGTTTGTATTTTGAGTGTCTTTCGAAAATGACACTTTATTATTCCTGTGTAATAACTTCTTTGGTTTCGTTGGCACGACTCACACTCAGTATAACGCCAATAGAAAGGCAGGTAAACCAGATGGATGTACCACCCATACTTACAAGCGGCAAAGGCTGACCTGTTACCGGGAACAGGTTCACCGCTACTGCCATATTAATGAGAGCCTGAAATACGAGGCTAAAGCTTAGCCCTACAGCCATGAGTCCTCCAAAAGGCTTATCCGAATCGCGCAGGATACGAATGCCCCTGAACAAAAGGATCATATATAAAAACAACATGATGAAACCGGTAAACAATCCGTACTCCTCGATGATGATGGCATAAATAAAATCGGATGATGCCTGTGGCAGAAATGCACGCTGCGTGCTGTTTCCGGGTCCCTTGCCAATAACACCACCCGTAGCAATCGCAATTTTGGCCTGCTCGCTCTGATAATTGCTTTTGGTATCCCCGCTTCTGAAATTTTCTATCCGCGCTTTCCATGTCGGACCGCGGCCGCCGGGAATTGTTTCGGGCCAGTTCCATACCCATACAAAAAACAGGATAGCGACTACTGCACATATACCCAGTAATTTGGCAATAAGCCCAAACCTGACACCACCCAGGAACATCAGGAACAGGCAGTTTACAAATAGTAAAGCAGCCGTTGAAAAGTTGGCCGGCAGAATCAATGCACAAATAATACCAATGGGAACCAAAAGGTATTTGGTGAGTGATTTAAAATCGTTGAGTTCACCCTGTCTGACTGTTAGCGTGCGGGCTACAAAAATCAATAAAATGATCTTGGCAACATCGGACGATTGAAATGTGAGGCCGATTCCGGGAACTTCGATCCAGCGCACAGCCCCCCCTGCACTCTCCCCTTTTAAGAGTGTAAAGATGAGGAGCGGAACTACCAGGAAAATTCCCAACTGAGCAATCTTTGAAAATACCGTGTATTTCATTTTGTGCACAAAATACATGATAGCCAGACCGCCGAGAATGGTTACGGCATGCTTAATGAGGTACGCTTCGGTATTTCCCTGCTTGTATTTGTGAGCGAGGGTAACTACCGAACTGTAAACCACGAGTACCGACAATAAAGACAACAGCAATACAATGGTCCATATAACCTTATCTCCCTTCAGATATGTGAATAGTTTCATTGTATCGCGTATTATGGATTATTGAATGTTGCTAAGCCCTGCAATCAGTTGCTTAAACAGGTTACCCCGGTTTTTATAATTATCGAATGCATCGTAGCTCGGACATGCCGGCGAAAAAAGCACCACCTGGCCGGGCTGACCCAATGTTGTTGCAATCTGAACAGCTTCCTGTAATGACAATGCAGTCACGAAGAAACAATCCTGTTTTCCGAATAAGCGGAAAATACGTTCAGGTGTTCGTCCGGTATAAATCAATGATTTTATCTTATCCAGGCTGATGTTCAGAAACATGGTATAGTCTGTTTTTTCATCCTGACCACCTATGATCAACACAAGTTCTGCATCGATTTCATCGATTGATTTTACAGTACGCTTTATATCAATAGATGCTGAATCATTTACATAGGTCACGCCGTTTTTTTCGGCAACAAACTCCATGTGATGTTCATTATCCCGTGTTGAAGATAAAGTCCTGTTTGCTAAAAGTGTTTTCATTTTACAAACCTCTTACTGCACCTTTAAATTGCATTCCTCTGTCTTCGTAGTTTTGAAACAGGTCAAAACTGGCGCAGGCAGGCGATAACAGAACAACATCACCTTTTTTTCCAAGCCTGTAAGATGCGTCTACAGCTTCCTTGGCAGATTGCGTTTCCACAATTGTGTCGATCACACCACTGAAGGCTTTGATGATTTTGGAGTTGTCAACACCAAGACATACAATGGCTTTTACTTTCTCTTTCACGAGATCAATCAGTTCATTGTAGTCGTTGCCTTTATCCTGGCCACCAACGATCCAAACTACAGGTTTTTGCATGCTTTCGAGTGCATACCATGCCGAGTTTACATTGGTTGCTTTGGAATCGTTGATAAATTCGATGCCATTGATAGAGGCGACAAATTCCAGGCGGTGTTCAACATTTACGAAGTCCTGAAGACTTTCGCGGATGATATCTTTCCGGATATCAACAATTCGGGCTGCCATGGAGGCCGCCATTGAGTTGTAAACGTTGTGTTTACCTTGCAGAGCTAGCTGTTCTAGGGTCATAATTAAGGGATTTTGGTTATAATTAAGGGTTATTTGGGTTTCGTTTTCTAAATAAGCGCTATCGCCTTCGAGTGTCTGTTTGATGCTGAAAGGGATCCGCTTTGCTTTTACATCTGCCTTCTCTATGTATTCCATAATCACAGGATCATCGGCACAATAAATAAAGAAGTCAGACGGTGTCTGGTTTTGTGTAATGCGAAACTTTGATTTCGCATAGTTTTCAAATTTGTATTCGTAGCGATCAAGATGATCGGGTGTAATATTTAACAACACTGCCACATCCGCTTTAAACTCATACATATCGTCGAGCTGAAAGCTGCTCAGTTCCAGTACATAGTAATCAAACTGCGAAGTAGCTACCTGCCAGGCGAAACTCTTGCCGACATTACCTCCAAGTCCAACACGATACCCGGCTTTCTGCAGGATGTGGTAGGTCAGCATGGTCGTTGTTGTTTTACCATTACTTCCGGTTATGCAGATTTTCTTTGCCTGAGTATAGCGTCCTGCAAATTCAATCTCTGAGATAACCGGAATATTCTTCTCGTGCGCTTTCTTAATCAACACTACAGTCGACGGTATTCCGGGGCTTTTGATGATCTCATCTGCATTCAGAATCAGGTCTTCTGTATGCGTGCCATCTTCGAAAGCAATGTTGTGATCCTGCAATACCGATTTGTATTTATCCTTGATGATTCCCTTGTCGGATACGAACACGTCGAATCCCTTAGCCTGCGCCAGGATAGCACTGCCAACACCACTTTCTCCACTGCCGAGTATGACGATTCGTTTGTTCACGTTTAGCGTAATTTCAGGGTTACAAAGGTTAATACTGCCAGCATGATGCCGATGATAAAGAAGCGCATCACAATTTTGGATTCATGAAAACCAACTTTCTGGTAATGATGGTGCAATGGAGCCATTTTAAAGAGGCGGTTCTCTTTCGCATACTCCAGGCCACGCTTACGTTTCTGGTATTTGAAATAATATACCTGCATGATCACAGAAATATTTTCGACCAGGAAAATCCCACAGAGAATAGGAATCAATAGTTCTTTACGAATAGCGATGGCGTATACCGCAATAATACCGCCTATAGCCAGACTTCCTGTATCGCCCATGAATACCTGCGCCGGGAAGGCATTGTACCAGAGAAAACCAACACAGGCTCCCACAAAGGCAGCAATAAATACCACAAGTTCGCCCGTATTCGGGATGTACATAATATTGAGGTAGTCTGCAAATACAGCGTTACCAGATACGTACGCCAGGATTCCCAGAGTTGTTCCTATAATGGCGCTTGTTCCGGCCGCCAATCCGTCAATACCATCCGTAATATTGGCACCGTTGGAAACAGCCGTGACAATCAGAATCACCATCGGAATAAAAATCAACCAGCCCCATTTTGCACAGTCCTTGCAGCTCCATGAAATGAAACGCCCATAATCCAATTCATTGTTCTTCATGAACGGAATAGTGGTTTTGATATTTTTCACCGGAACCTCAGCATATTTTGGCGCTTTCAAGTTCTGAATCGGCGTGGTGATCGCGCCCAGGTCTTTGGATGTAGACACCACTCTTTCCTTGATAACAACATCAGGATGAAAGTAGAGTACAGAACCTACCAGCAAACCAATACCGATCTGGCCAATGACTTTGAATTTCCCCTTGAGACCCTCTTTGTTTTTCTTGAATACCTTGATGTAGTCGTCAAGAAACCCGATACCACCAAGCCACAGGGTCGAAATGAGCATCAGAATGATGTATACATTGTGCAGTTTGGTAAACAGCAAGGTTGGAATTACGATAGCAGCAATGATGATGAGGCCACCCATGGTTGGCGTTCCCGCTTTTTTGGTTTGCCCTTCCAGTCCCAGTTCGCGGATGGTTTCGCCGATTTGCTTTTTGCGGATAAAATTGATGATGCGTTTACCAAACACCATGGAGATCAGCAGCGAGGTGATTAAAGCAAGGGCCGCGCGGAAGGAAATGTATTGAAACACACCGGCTCCGGGGAAGTCCATTTTGTCCAGATATTGAAATAAATAATATAGCATATCGTTTTTATCGTTGCTCAGTCTATGCTCTGAGCGAGGTGTTTATTTTTAACTGTTCAGTAATTCAAAATTTTCTTTTACAATAGCGAAGTCATCAAATGGATGCTTCACCCCTTTTACTTCCTGGTATTTTTCGTGTCCCTTTCCGGCCACCAGGATGATATCGCCCGGTTTTGCAAACGACACGGCTGTTTTGATAGCTTCTTTGCGATCACTGATCCGTAGTGTTTTTTTCGCATCTGCAGGATTAATGCCTGCCTGCATCTGGTTGAGAATTTCTTCCGGATCTTCGCTTCGTGGGTTATCGCTGGTGAGAATCACGCGGTTGCTGTAATCACAGGCGATCTGAGCCATGATCGGTCGTTTTGTTGTATCGCGATCACCGCCGCATCCTACCAGGGTAATGACCTGTTCATTGCCGTTGCGTATATCTTTAATTGTTTCCAGTACATTTTTCAGTGCATCCGGTGTGTGTGCATAATCGACTATACCGATAATCCCCGACTTTGATTTGATGTACTGAAAACGACCCTCTACTGAATTCAGGTTACTGAGGGCAATAAGCACCTGGCTCTTGTCCTGCTTTAATAAAACAGCTGTAGAATACACGGCCAATGCATTGTAGGCATTGAACGAACCAATTAGTTTTACCCACACTTCCTGCCCATCGATATTGAGCAATAAGCCACCCAAATGATTTTCGATCACCTTGCATTTAAAATCGGCAACTGTCTTCAGACCATAGGTGTGACGGCTTGCTTTTGTATTTTGCATCATCACCATACCATGACGATCGTCTTTATTTACCAGAGCAAATGCATCTTCAGAGAGTAAATCGAAAAAGCGTTTTTTTGCTTTGATGTATTCATCAAATGTTTTATGGTAATCAAGGTGGTCGTGTGTAATGTTAGAGAATACAGCACCTGTAAAATTGATCCCGGCAATACGATTTTGCACTACAGCATGCGAGCTCACTTCCATGAATGCATACTGGCAACCTTTTTCCACCATAGCGGCCAGCAGTTCGTTCAATGCCAGGGCATCCGGTGTTGTGTGCGTGGATGGAATAATCTCATTGTTAATTTTATTCTGTACAGTTGACAGAAGTCCCACGTTATAACCCAGGGTCCGGAACAGGTTAAAGAGCAGCGTTACTGTCGTTGTTTTTCCATTTGTGCCTGTTACGCCAACCAATTTCAATTTTTCGGAAGGGTTGTCGTAATAGTTGCAGGCAATGTATCCAAGGGCAAGGCTTGAGTCTGTAACTTTTACATAAGTCACAGCGTCCTTACGGTCAACCGGCAAATCTTCGCACACAATAGCGACGGCACCAGCCTCAATCGCTTTATCAATAAAGTTATGACCATCTACAGCAGTTCCGCGCGTTGCTACAAAAAGAGAATCCTTTTTCACTTTGCGGGAGTCGAAGGTCACAGAAGAAATGGCGAGGTTAGTGGAACCGATCACTTCTTCCAGTCTTGATTTATAGAGTATGTCGCTTAACAATTTCATACTTTCTGCTTTAGCTGAGGATCAATACAATTTTATCTCCTTTGTTATATTTCTGCCCGGCTTCGATAGACTGCTTTTTCACAGTACCCATGCCATAGAGTTTCACATGAATACCATTGTTCTCCAGGAGAAACAGGGCATCTTTGGCCGATAACCCCTGGAGATTTGGAATAATGCCTTTCTTAAGCTGTCCTTCCAGATTCACCGGAGTAAGTGTAATCCTTGAAGAATCGGCCATGTTGCGTGTCACATAGGTATTTTCATTCGACTCAGATCCCACTTTCACACCAAAAGATTTACCAACAGTCACCAATTCGTTATTCATGGTTTTGATGGTTGCAGGGGCTTTGGTGAGTAATGGTTGTTTGATGTTTACCGGTTCAATGAAATCGAGACTGCTGGAATACACCTTCTCTGCAATTTCCTTGAATACCGGACCGGCTACCAACCCACCATAATAAATACCATTGCTCGGTGAGTTGATGATCACAATGCAGGTATACAGTGGCTTATCTGCCGGGAAATACCCAACGAACGAAGCCTGGTAGGTAGTACCGTTTTTCTTATAATCGCCGTCTTTGGCAATCTGTGCAGTACCTGTTTTACCGGCTACTTTAAACGCTGTAATATTCAATGCTTTCCCGGTTCCATTCGACACAACACCTTCCATGAGTTTTTTTGCTTTTTCAATGGTCTGTGGTTTCACCAATTGCTCCGACATCACTTCCGGTTCAAATGTCTTCAGCACATTACCATTGCGGCGGATCTCCTGCACAAAACGCGGTTTCACCATTTTTCCATTATTTGCTACAGCATTATATAAAGCCAATGTCTGGAGCGGGGTGATCAAACTCTCATAACCAATACTGATCCATGGCAATGAAGTACCATACCAGTCTTTATCTTTCACTTGTTTAATTCTTGGTCTCCCCTCACCCGGAATGGACAATCCCAATGGGACGTTCAGATGAAATGCATTCAGTTTGGCGATAAACGCTTTCGGGTTCTTGGTAAAATATTTTGTCACCAGTTTGCTCGTCCCAACATTCGATGATGTTTCGAAAACGCGCTGTGCTGTGAGAACTGAAGTTTCAGGAGCATGCGAATCTTTCATGTGCCGGTCGAAATACATGCACTCGCCATTACCGACATTTACTTTTTCATCGAGGTTGATATTGTATTCATCAATCAAAGCGAGAAAAGAAGCCAGTTTAAAAGTGGAACCCGGTTCTGTCGGATAACCTAAAGCATAATTAAGGTTTTCGGTGTATTGCGAAGAATCGGTACGCGTGAGGTTTGCAATGGCTTTAATGGCACCTGTTTTCACTTCCATCAGCACCACACAGCCATGTGATGCATCATTCTTCACCAGTGCTTTCAATAAGGCATTTTCAGCCACATCCTGAATATTGATATCAATAGTAGTATAAAGATCGCTTCCGTCTTTTGGCTCTACCTCATTCTCATCATTGATCGGGCGCCATACATCACCGGCAATTTTCTGCATTAATCGTTTTCCGCTCACGCCCATCAGGGTTGTATCGAAGGCCCCTTCCAGTCCCACCTTCAATGTATCGCGACGCTGATACTGCACATACCCAATAGAACGGGCAGCCAGCATCTGAAAAGGCCTTTCGCGTTTGTTGGTTTGGAGGGTAACAAGACCGCCGCGCTTTCCTTTTCTGAAGATCGGGAAGGTCTTGAGGATCTGCAGGTCTTTATAAGACACATTGCGTTTCAATACCACATAACGATCTTTATCACGGCGCGCTTTACGTAAAAGTTTTGTGTAGGTCTTTTGCGATTTATCCTTAAACAAACCGGCGAGACAAGCTCCCAGGGAATCAACTTTATCGTTGAATAGTTTTTTGTCAATGGATGGCGCATTGATATCCACTCCAATTTCATAATATGGCAGTGAGGTCGCCAATAGGTTACCATTCACATCAAAAATATTTCCACGCACAGCTTCAATTTCAAACACCTTGGTGGTGAATGCCTGTGCTTTGGCTCTCCACATATCCCCTTCACTGAACTGGATCATGCAGATCTTAAACAGAATGGTCAGCGCGAATACACATAAGAGTATATACACAAGATACATCCGGGATAATATGTCTTTTTTATTTTCCACTTCAGTTCTTAGCAGACGTCGTTTTTACAGTATCGATTTCAATTTTCATCGGAGGCACTACGGGTTCTTTCAAACCAAGTGGCTCCACAGCTTTAGCAACCTCACTTTGTTTGCTTACAAACATGAGGTCTGATTTCACAGTAATATATTCGGTACGGGATTCCTTAATCTGATTGCTGAGTTTATTCACCTCGCGGATTTTATCATCGGCGTAGTATCCGTTGGCGATATACAGGATGGCGATAAATGCCAGGAATAAAACAAAAGGAACGTGTTTAATGGTTTTATCGTTCGTTAAGAACGATCCACTGAATACAGCCGACAGACCCTTGGCGAGTACACCCTTTTTACGGGGCCTGGCAGAAGACGGAGAAGCCGGCGACGATTCCCCGGATTGTTCATCAACAATCTCTTCGAGTTCTTCGATCTCCTCCAGTTTTGGAACTTCTCTGAATTTATTTGCCATTCGCTATGTCTGTACTTATATTTTTTCGGCTACTCTCAATTTTGCGCTGCGGGCTCTGCTGTTTAGAGCAATCTCCTCTTCTGCAGGCACAATTGGTTTACCTGTAATGATTTTAAAATGTTTTTTTACGTTACCGTATACAAAATCTTTTTCTTCTTTACCTTCTATATTGCCTGTTTTCATGAGGTTCTTCACGAGTCTGTCTTCGAGACTGTGATACGACATGATAACCAGTCTGCCACCCGGATTCAACAGATCTTCACACTGCGATAAACATTCTTTCAGCACTTCCATTTCACCATTCACCTCAATTCGCAGGGCCTGGAAAACTTTTGCCAGGTAGCGGCTTTCTTCGTACCTGGGCGTACATGGTTTTATGATCTCTTTAAATTCGCTGATCGTTTCAATCTGTTTTTCGATCCTGGCTTCTGTTACCAGTTTCACCAGGCGGTATGCATTATCTACTTCACCGTATTCTTTCAGAATAGCTATCAGTTTCTTTTCATCGTAGGTGTTCAGCACTTTCTTTGCCGTCAGTGGGCTTTGCTGATTCATACGCATATCGAGGTCTGCATCAAATCGGGTTGAGAACCCGCGTTCGGCTTTATCGAACTGATGAGAAGAAACACCCAGATCTCCCAGAATACCATCGACCCTGGTGACACCATACAGTCGGAGGTAGTTTTTAATAAACCTGAAATTCTGCGGAATGAAAGTCAGACGCATATCATCCGGAACATTGCGGGCCGCATCAGCATCCTGATCGAATGCGTAAAGTTTTCCCTGTGGTCCCAGATGTTTCAGTATTTCTTTTGAATGTCCGCCACCACCAAAGGTGATGTCGACATAAACACCGTCGGGCTTAATGTTAAGATGATCTATACAGGCTTGTAAAAGAACGGGGATGTGATAATGATTACTCATCGTCTCCATCATTAAAGTTTACGCCACCGAGCACATCTTCAGCCAGTTTTTCTATATCAATATCCTGGTTTAAGAAATCGCTGTAGAGTTTCTTATCCCAGATCTCGATCACATTATTACTTCCCAATACTTTAATGTCTGTTTTAATATCAGCGTACTCTACCAATGACTTCGGAAGCAATACCCTGCCTGTATTATCGGCATCAGCGGCTGTAGCACCACCTGTGAATTTTCTCACAAATACATCGTTTGCTTTGATGAGGCGGTTCAGCTTGCTCAATTTTTTATTGAGCTTATTCCACTCAGCTATCGGGTAAAGCACGAGGCATTTCTGGTGCAGGTTCCGGTTAATCACAAATCCTTTTTCAAATACGTCTTCCAGCTGCTTCCTGAGGCTAACAGGAAACATGAAGCGGCCTTTCGCATCAACTTTACAATCGTATTCTCCTATAAGGCTTGTCATTACTGGGTTTCAAAAGATTTGGTTCAAAAATACCGAAAATATTACCACTTTTTACCACTTTATGCCATTTTTTACCACTTTTGTTGAAAACTCAAAACCTGTTAATAATTTTGAAAGCGTTTTTTTGATAAATAAAGCGATTGCAAAATGGCCGAAACACCAATAAAATAAGGTCATTCGGAAAACGATCCATCGTTCGGAAATCCAATTCCGGGGAAAAATAAAGGTGGGAGATATTAACAGCTTTAGTTACTTTTGGAACCAGGATATGGAATTCATCAAATTCATCGATTCGGAGCGGATTATTCGTGAAAAATCTCCGACTCTCTATAAATGGTTACCAAAATTTGTGCTTCGCTGGCTTAAAAGAAAGCTGCACGAGGATGAATTGAACGCTGCCATGAACAGGCACCTCGATAAATTCGGACTCGAATATAATATTGCTGCTATTTCCGAGTTCGGTATCCGCCCCGAAATCCGTCATGCCGAAAATGTTCCTGCCAACGGCGGGGTTATTATCGCCGCCAATCACCCCCTGGGTGGACTAGACGGTATTGCCCTCATTTATGCTGTGGGCCAGATCAGACCCGATGTACGTTTTCTTGTTAACGATATCCTTCGCAATATTAAAAACTATGGTGATGTTTTTGTAGGTGTGAATAAAGTCGGTGCTACAACACGCGATGCGCTTAAAGTAATTGAAGATGTATACGCTTCAGACGCTGCAGTATTGGTATTTCCGGCCGGACTGGTATCGAGGAAACAGAATGGCGGGATTAAAGATCTTGAATGGAATAAGAGTTTTGTGAGCAAAGCCCTGAAATACAACAAGCCTATACTGCCAGTATTTATTGAAGGGAAAAATTCAAACTTCTTTTATAACTTCTCCATGTGGCGCAAACGCCTCGGAATCAAAGGCAATATCGAAATGCTCTTTTTACCGGATGAAATGTTTAAACAGAAGGATCAGACCATACGTATTCATTTCGGAAAACCCTTTGATGCCTCCATGCTCGATAACTCGAAAGACCAGGCACAATGGGCCAGGGAGATCAAGTCCTATGTATACTCCGATGCCATTAAGCAGGGCAAAACATTCGAAGAATTTCTGAAAAACAACTAGTTGTTTAAGGGATAACGCGCCTGCCGACAATGATCAGCCCGCGTTCTGCATCCTTCATATCGGCAATCCGCGGAAGATGTGCCCATTTTTCAAAACCCATTTTATAAAAGAGTTGGAGGCTCGGTTCATTATGATCGAAAATAAAGCCGAGTAATGTCTTTACCTGAAGTTCATAACAGGCTTCAAATGCCTTTTCCAGGCAGGCTTTTCCAACGCCCTTTCCGCGACAGTTCTCTTCGAGATAAATGCTTACCTCTACGGTTCCATCATAGGCCGGCCGACCATAAAAGGAATTAAAACTCATCCAGCCCGCATAAAGTCCATCGTATTCTACAATCCAGAGTGGCCGGCGGTGCGGAGTATGTGCGTCAAACCAGGCTTGCTTGTCGGCAACAGTCACGGGGCTCAAATCTGCAGTAACCAGCCTGGACGCAATGGTTGAGTTATACGTATCAACTATTCTTGTAAGATCCGTAGTATGTGCGTGATGAAATTGAACAGGCATGAACCAAATTTAAATAATTTTCCGGATTGTGGTATAAAATGAGATACTTCTGTTTGCCATTGTGGGATACGACTGCTCATCATTGCGAGTGTTCCTTTACGAAGCAATCTCAACCATGAATTATGGAGGCATTAAAACCGAGATTCCTTCGCTATGTTCGGAATGACGTACTATCCGTCATTGCGAGTGTTCCTTTACGAAGCAATCTCACTAACGGATTATGCGGAACTGCAGAATTGAGATTCCTTCGCTGGGCTCGGAATGACGGGCAATACGGCATCGCGAGTGTTCAGTTACGCCGCGATCTCAATTCGTGATATAGAATCACTGGCGCAGAAACTCCACCGCTCTAAAAGCAATGACAGATCTCATTTAATCTTCATATCCAATACTATAAGATAAATCCTCCCATTTGGGGTTCATTGTATTGATCAGGGCTTCTTTCTTTTTTCTGCTTCCAGCCTTAATCTGCTTCTCACGTGCGATAGCGTCTTCTATATGCGTGAAAATTTCATAATACACAAGTTTTGTTACATTGTATCTATTTGAAAAACTGTACTTGTATTTACCCGTTTTATGCTCATGCATTCTTCTAAGCAGGTTCGATGTGACCCCGGTATACAAAGTTGTGTTATTCTGATTGGCCAGAATATATATAGCTCCTCCTTTTTTCATTCTATTTGAATTAAGGGGAGTTACGCTAAGATAAGCAAAACCAAGTTACTATTTCCGGGTTCTTCGGAGGGGAATGACGGGCAATTCGTCATTGCAAGTCTTCCTTTACGAAGCAATCTCATTGACGGATTATGGGAACAGCAGAACTGAGATTCCTTCGCTATGCTCGGAATGACGTACTATCCGTTATTGCGAGTGTTCCTTTACGAAGCAATCTCAATCACAGATTACGGGGAACAGTAGAACTGAGATTCCTTTGCCAGGCTCGGAATGACGTGCTATCCGTTATTGCGAGTGTTCCTTTACGAAGCAATCTCAATCACAGATTATGGGGAACAGTAGAACTGAGATTCCTTTGCCAGGCTCGGAATGACGGGCAATACGGCATCGCGAGGTCCGGTTATGACGCGAACTCAACACATGATATAGAGATGCTTGCAAAGAGGTTTCGTCGCTTGTGGAACTAATAGAGCATGTTATTATAGGGATAGCGCTTCACGTGTATTTCCTTGACTTTGTTATACACGATCTCTTTGAACTCATCAATGTTAATCTTCTTTTGTGCGCTGATAAAGATGCAATCCTGGTGCAGGTCTTTCATCCAGGTATTCTTCACCATTTCCAGCGACATATTTTCTTTTGTCATTGGCGTGAGGTCATCCTCTTCTTTAGGCACATACTTATAAGCATCGATTTTATTAAACACCAGTATGGTCGGGATCTCCGATGCCTTAATATCGTGCAGTGTCTGACGTACCACTTCCAGCTGATCTTCAAAGTTCGGATGCGATATATCTACTACATGCAACAACAAGTCTGCTTCGCGAACCTCATCAAGTGTAGATTTAAAACTCTCAACGAGTTGTGTCGGAAGTTTGCGGATAAAACCAACGGTATCGCTCAATAGGAAAAACAAATTACCAATAGTCACTTTCCGAACCGTTGTATCAAGTGTTGCAAAGAGTTTATTTTCGGCGAACACTTCACTTTTACTGATCAGGTTCATGATGGTTGATTTCCCCACATTCGTATAGCCAACCAGGGCCACACGCACCATCTCACCACGGTTCTTGCGTTGCGTGGCCATTTGCTTATCAATTTCTTTCAGGCGTTCTTTCAGTGCGGCTATTTTATCGCGCACAATACGCCTGTCAGTCTCAATCTCTTTTTCACCGGCCCCGCCGCGGGTTCCGGTGCCACCGCGCTGCCGTTCAAGGTGGGTCCACATACCCGTGAGGCGTGGGAGTAAATATTGTAATTGCGCCAGCTGCACCTGTGTTTTGGCATGAGCCGTTTGTGCGCGCTGCGAAAATATTTCAAGAATCAGTGTGGTACGGTCCAGAATTTTTTTGCCGATTTCTTTCTCAAGATTCCGTTGCTGGGATGGCGATAGTTCATCATCAAAAATGACAATATCAATCGGGTGCTCTTTGATATAGGCTTTCACATCCTGCAGTTTACCTTTACCGATAAATGTGGCCTTATCGGGCTTTTCCAGTTTCTGGGTAAATACACGTTGTGTGATACAGCCATGTGTTTCGGCCAGGAAAGCGAGTTCTTCGAGGTATTCTTTAGCCAGGGCCTCATCCTGCTTTTTATTGATAACGCCGATAAGCACCGTGTTTGGTGCCTGCCGTGCAGTTGAGACTGGTTCTGGTTTCATAAGGTGCGATAAAAAAACGGAACAAAAATACAGATTTTATGCTTCCGATCCGATATTTCGTGAAGTGTGCTTTTAACGCACAAGGGTTACGTGACCTACATACGTTTTGGGCAGACTCCGGGTTGGTCCATGCACAGGTGTACAATTGATCTTGTATACATACACCCCTTTTTCGCAAGGTGTCCCGCCATATTTCCCGTCCCAGCCCTTTGTAGCGTCGTTGGTTTCATATATTTTTTGTCCCCAGCGGTTGAAGATCATCATGTGGAAATCATAGAAATCAATACCTGACACCATGAACACATCGTTGATCCCATCGGCCTGTCCGGGTGTGAAAGCATTCGGAATGTAGATCGTTGAAATATCATTGATCTTCACCGGTAACTTCAAACTATCATAACATCCATAAACATTCGATACAATAAGGTTTACCTGGAAAATTCCTGTGTCCTGGTAAAAATGCGAAGGGTTATCGACATACCCTAACGTGTGTCCATCCCCGAAATCCCAGTTAACAGTGGCTCCTGCATTGGTAGATGTATTCACGAAATCAACTTCCGGCTCCAGGATATTACTATCGAACGGTGGATTATAATAAAAAGCTGCATGAGGCACAGGGTAAGCTGTGATGTAAGCGTTTTTAGTGATAGAGTTCACACATCCACTATCGGAGGTGGCCTGCAGGCTTACATTAAAACTACCTGCATAGGTATATGTGAGGGCAGGTGACTGCAAGGTGGATGTAGTCCCATTACCCAGGTTCCACAACCAGCTGGTTACAGGAGGAGAAGCTGCCGTGAGGTTTGTAAACTTAACATCGAGTCTTACACAGCCACTTGTATTGTCGGCACTGAAATCAACATTCGGCAGTGCATTTACATTTATTTTTGCGGTATCTGCTTTTGGCGGACAGTTATTCTTGTCCGTCATACTCAGCCAATAGGTGGTTGGCGCCGAAGGGTGATAAGATGCTACCGTCGAATTTGTGGTTACACCGGCTGTAAACGTTCCTGTACTCGAAATTAAAGTATAAGGTTTTGTACCTCCCGAAAAGTTGGCTGTAAGTACCAGCGGATCGCCGTTACAAATAGAATAGTCGTTGGCTGTGAGGCTCATGGCAAAAGCTGCAGGTTCATCTACACGCACATTCAGCAGCGTGTCTTTACATCCCATCACATCTTCTGCAATAATGGTATAGGTACCGGCCGTCAATGTATTTCGGATTGTATCGGGGCTACTCGCACCATTCCAGTAATATGTATTGATACCATAACCCTGATTGGTGGTAAACTGGATCAGACCATTGCTTTGTCCGTTACATACAACACTATCAACATTCAGTAATTGCATTTGCAGATTCTTGTACTCTCCCAGCGTAAATGGTCCATAACTGGTCCCTGATGGAAATGTGAATTCGTTAGCTACCGTATTTTCCGCACCCGCCTGATGTGTCCAGCCACCGCTATAATACCAGCCATCGAGCATGGGTTCCTGAATTGTATTGGTGCTTCCGGCTGTGGGATCCCATTCAGGGTCCTGATAAGTCATTTTCTTGGTTGTTACGGGATTGCTTGCATAGTTCCCTGCATTTACAACCCAGAATCTGTCGAGCATACGGGCGGCATGTTCTGTCTGGCAATTATTATTCAGATCGGCCACGCCGGTTGGCAGCGGGCGGTTATTCACCGCAGGCGATGTCACCGTTGGATACGTGCAGGCACTTATATAGCCCGTACCGGCCTGGACACCTGACGTTGTTACATTATTGGTAAAAGGAATATATGCCGCTGCAGCTGTTCCGAACGGATATATATATGTTCCTGTATTATTGCCGATATTCCATTGTATGGTACCGTAGCCGGGAACGGGCGCTGTTTCACTGATGATGTAACCTGTGGATCTCGTAATAGCGCCCGGAACAGGATTGGTTACAAATAGTGTGTTGCTATTCAGATCCATCGGCAGAGAACCCAGTGATAATACACCTGTGTTTCCACCGACATACGTATTTACCATCAGGGTTTTTACGCCGCTGCCAAGAAGATTCATGTTATTGAATGTGCTTGGTTGTGTGCCTTTTATATTCTGATTTGCTCCCAGTAATTCAACAAGTCCTGTTGATGCATTCAATGCGCCGGATGTTGAATTATTAGTCCAGTCGCCGCTCAGATCGATGGTACCCGAATTATTGATGAGCCCGATATTTGCACCATTGTTGGTATTGATCACTTCGCCCTGCACATAAATCAATGCGCCAGGCTGAACCGTAACACCACTGCCATTGTTGTAAAACTCGTTTTGCGCAAATGTAACAACAGGCCATGCCAGGCCGGCCATGATGGCCAACCCTTTAAGAACATATTTTCGTTGCTTGTTCATGACGTTTCCTGTTTTATTTATTTGACACGCATAATCCAAATCACACTCATGTTGGTTGGACGGGTTTCAGTGCCTCCGGTTGTTGATGTTGTAAATGTATGACTATGGCTACCATCTGTACTGATGGCATGTGTGTGATCCAGCTGATCGATGGTGGTCAGGAAATTTCCAACGGTAGCCAAACCGTTCCATGGCAGACCGCCCGGTGCCGGTGTATTACCCAGGGCGCCGGTGTTTGCTGCATTCATCTGATTCTGGCTGAAATTATCATCCCATGGTACCACACGTCCATTGGTTGAGTTCACACTACCCGTGCTCCCGGTGTGATTATGGGCCCCGTCTGTGCTGGTAGTACCCGTGTGGTTGTGTGAACCGATCGCATCTGTCTGCATAGTTCCACTGGTAACATCACCACGCAGAAATTTTTGTGTATTATTCAGATCAGGAATAGTCTGTCCATTGTACGGCGATTCAGGATCTGCCAGTACCTGTCCGTTACATTCTACCCAACCCCATGGTAATGTTGGTGTAGCAGCCATGTTCTTATGAAATGCTTCGATCGTTCCGATAGGATCGCCACCAACTTCCTGCCAGCGGGTTCCATTGAAACTCATCAGGATATTGGCTGTTACGTCGTATACCATCAGTCCAACAGCCGGTGCGACAATAGCCTGGCGCTGTGCCGTAGTCATGCTTGGAAACATAACACCCTTGGTTGTTGAAACGATCTGTAAAAGTGCCGAAGCCTGCGGGGCATTGGTTCCAATACCTACCTGTCCGTTTCCTAATGCGGAGAGGATACTTGGTCCGGCAGTACCCTGAGCACCTGAAGATACATCGAATGCCACATTCGAAGCATTGGTACCGGCTACTTTCACAGCAAGACCATCTGCGCCGGGTGTTGTACCTGCGTTGTAAAGCAAGCCTGCATAACCTGTATTATTTAATGTCCAGGCAATAGACGATTGTGCGCCCACATTCCATCCCTGGCCGTCGGAGCCAATGATATTTGAGCCTGTGTTTGCAAAAATGCCGTTGCTGAATAAGCGCATGTGTTCCACGCCATTGGTTTTAAAAACCAGGTCCTGTGCATCTGTTGTACCCAGGAAATTAACAGCGCTGTTTGTTCCTGCATTTCCATTGGTAAGCCATGCATCGGCAGATGAAGGCACCAGGATCACATCCCCGTTCACATCCACCGATAATGATTTACCGTTGCTGGTTACAGTATTGGATGCAGAGGTCAGGTTAGTGAAACGAAGGCCGGATAAATTCGCCGCTGAAGATGTGATTTCCACCCGGTTGTTCGGCGTTGTATTTCCAATACCCACATTTCCGATAGAGTTGATATACATGTGTGAAGCCGGAACACTTCCGCCTGAAAAAATCAGTGCAGAAACACCCGCAGTACCATCCGTATAAACACGTCCTTTTTCCAGACCGCTCGCTTCCATAAAAATAAGGTCGCCCGCATCGGTGGTCGACGACTTAATGGAGATACCATCGCCGCCATCTGCAATAACCTGGAATTTGGTGCTTGGTGCCGGTGTACCGATTCCAAACTGACCGGTGCTGATCAGGCGCATCCATTCGGTATTATTTGTTTTAAAGATGATGGGTTGCGCATTTGTTGTACCTAAAAAATTAGCCGGTGTAATATTCGAATTACCATTAATTTCCCAGTTAAGTGTAGAAGGCACAACGAGGCTGTCGTATATACGGCCATTTGGCGCGGCAAATAAGCTGCGCACTCCGGGACCTATGAGGGTATCGCTTCGGATACAACCCGCCACGTGTAATTTAGACAATGGATTATTTGTTCCAATACCAACATTTTGTGCAAAAGCTTTTGCAAAGCTCAATACAAGTGCCAACCATACAATCTTTTTCATACTCACCGCGTTTAATTATTTTTTACTTTCCAATAAACTATTCAATGCATTCTCCAGTTTCTGAATCCGTTCCTCCTGCGATTCTATAACCTTTTGTTGTTCCTGCAATGCTTTTGTAAGCATGACCGAAAGCCTCGCATAGTCTACAGACCAGAGTTCCTTTGATTCATTCTTTGGTCTATACACCAGTTCCGGAAATATTTTATAGACATCCTGAGCGATAAAACCGAAGTCCTGTATCGAAGGGCCAGCTTGGTTTACCACAATATTACCGGAGGCATCATAGGTAGATGCATGTTTGGTATATGTACTTGGCTGAAGTTGCATCAGTTTCTGCAGAATATTATTTTCAAAAGGTTTCACATCTGTTTTTAGGCGTTGGTCGGAGGTAAAGTAATTCGTGCCTGCAATTGTCAGGTTCCCCTGTCCATTGAGAGTCATCAGCAGGTTCTCGACACTGCTACCGGCCACAAAATTAAAATTACGCCAGTTAAAGCCCCGGTCTGTTGGGCCAAGTGCTGCTGCTCCGTTACCGGGATCCGTTACATTCCAGAAATCCACATTACTGGTTCCTGCCTGGCGATTCATCCCCAGCACAAGCGAACCTACACCATTAATCCATGTACGATCAGGTGCCGCCGGAATAATAGCAGGATCTGAGTTATAATTTCCGAACGATGAATAACCACCCATCACCGCAAACTTCACATTGGCTACATCGTTGGCTGTGGCAACGCCACCGCTCTGTGAATTAAAAAACTGATTGCCGATACGCATATTGCCTGTACCATTTACAACCACCTTGGCTAAGCCGTTAGATACAATATTCATCAGGTTTGTACCATAACTACCCAGGCTCACATTATCTTTCTGTACAAAGTAAACACCTGTATTTGTATAAGCTGCATCAATGCCTCCGATGAAACCCGCATCGCTATTGGCAATACCATTGAAGTTGCGTATGGCATACAATGCAGCATTCGCATCCGAACTTATTTCCAGTTTTTTGGAGGGCACGCCGACACTGATTCCTACATTGCCGTTTTCCATGATCTTAATCCCTGAATTGATATTCGGATTTCCCGCAGTTGTCCAGGGTCCAATCAGCAGGCCTGTATTATCGGAAACGGAAGGATTATTATCGTTCGTAAAAATAAAAGACTTATCACCGGTTTGTGTTAACCCATTCCAGTCGGAGGCTGCAGCACCCGAAAAAAAGCTAAGCCATCCCAGTGAGCCTGTCCCTACACGCGAGAAGCGGCTGATGGACGCAGCTGTCGTATTACTGGTAAGTACCACTTCCAGCTGAGCACCAGGCCCCGGTGTTCCTATTCCGACAAAACCATTACTTGCCAGTGTGCGTATATGTTCTGTATTATTTGTTTTAAATACAAGATCCTGTGCATCGGTTGTCCCCAGAAAATTAGTACCTGCTGTTGTTCCGGCATTCCCATTCAGAAGCCATGCATTGGCTGATGACGGTGTCAGAATCACATCGCCGTTTACATCAACCGATAAGGCAGCCCCGTTTGACGCCACAGTAGGTGAAGCCGAAGTGAGGTTGGTGAACCGAAGTCCTGAAGTGTTTGCTGTGGCAGAAGTTATCTCGAGTCGGTTTGCAGGCGTATTTGTACCAATGCCTGTATTACCATTGCCAAGCACTGTGAACAAATCTGTTCCTGATAATAAGGCACCGGCATTTACGGTAAATGCTTTTGAGTTGGACGTATTATCCGTTATTTTCACTAAAACCCCGCTTGAACCGGCAGTTGCTCCCGAATTATAAAAACTCGATACATAGCCCATGGCATTGGCGTTCCAGTCCATCCCCATGGCTACCTGTGTTCCAAGGCCCGACTGGTCGCCGGAATGAAGCGCACTGTTGGTAAATAACACAGAAGGTGCCGTCGTATTGATCCCGATATTTCCGCCAGATAAGATACGGGCACGTTCAATATTATTGGTTTTAAAAATGACGTCATTGGCATTCGTGGTTCCGAGAAAATTAGCTGGTGTAATATTGGAGTTTCCGCCAATCTCCCAGTTAATGGTGGCAGGTACTACCAGGCTATCATAGATACGGCCATTAGGAGCCGCAAACAGGTTGCGGACACCAATACCGATCAGTGTGTCGCTTCGGATACAACCGGCCACATGAAGCTTGGATTGAGGACTATTGGTACCGATTCCAACGTTTTGTGCGAATGCTGAAAAAGATAAAACAGATACAACAATGAAAAGGCAGACCTTACTCATAATCCGGGAATTTGAATGATAATATTTTAAAGATAGTAAAAGGAAGTCTAAGGGGCGTTATTTTCCCTTAATGTTCACAGAAACATAATCAGCGATAGCCGCTGCCTGCTCATTGGTTACAGCCTGAGGAAGCATCATGGTGCCTTCTTTACCTTTCAGGATGATTTGAGCCATAGCAGTGTTGTCGAGGGCTGTTTTGCTGAGATCACTGGCTCCGGAAGCTCCGGCTTTGCCATCATTACCATGACAGCTCACGCATAATTGAGTATAGAGTTCCTTGCCGTCGATGTTCGAAGCGGCTACACTGGTTTCTGCAGAAGCCTTCTCCCGCTTGGCTTTGCTGGCTTCAGCTATACCATAGGAGGCTGTAATTAACAACAATGAGAGGGCCGCCAGGCCTTTATTCGATTTCTTAAAGCCGATGACAGCCACAGGGATAGAGAGCAGTACCAGGCCAATCTTGATCCACATCAGGATATTGATAGACGGCAGTGTGGTCAGGAGATAAACACCTGTAACCAGGAATGCGGCACTCACAATCATTTCAGGCACTTTCACTATTTTGGTGAAACGTTGCAGCAACTCCTGTTTATTGCTGAGCAGCAATACAGTCTTGATCACATAAATGAGAAAGAAAAGTGTTACAACAATCTGATGTGTAATGAGAAAACCTTTATACATGGCGTCTTTTTTTTAACCGAAACAAAATTAACAATTAATCCTTAATTAAAAGGATGAACGGCATTTTGTTACATAAAGCATAATGTTAATTTTGTTTGATATCGCAGATAATATGAAGAGACTTGTTTTTATGACTTTAGTGCTTTGTTCGGGATTAAGACTCCTGGCGCAAACCACCTTTCCCAGTAATGGCGCCCCCAATCCCGATCATACAACCTATGCATTTATCAATGCCACCATTCACATGAATGAGGATGTCACCATCAGTCATGGCAGCATGGTGATCAAAGATGGCAAAGTATTACTGGTTGGCGAAAAAGTGGCCATTCCGGCAGAAGCCGTAGTATACGATCTTAGGGGAAAACACCTTTATCCCGGTTTCATTGACCTGTACAGCGATTACGGGATGCCTGAGGTAAAACGCGGCGAAAGAGGCGATGGCCCTCAGATGGAGAGCAATGCAAAAGGCCCTTATGGCTGGAACCAGGCTATTAAAGCCGATGTGGATGCTTTCCGGAATTTCACCAATAACCCGCAGAAAGCCGATGAACTCAAAAAACTGGGCTTTACTACGGTGCTCACCCATCAGAAAGATGGCATCGTGCGCGGCAGCGGCACACTGGTTTCTCTGACAAACCAGCGCGAAAATGAAAATATCATCGTAGACCGTGCCGCAGGCTTCTATTCTTTCAACAAAGGTACTTCTACGCAGGACTACCCGGGCTCATTAATGGGTGCTGTAGCCCTTCTGCGCCAAACCTATTACGACGCCGACTGGTATAAATCCAATCAGAACAAAACCGAGTATAACATTTCCCTGGAGGCTTTCAACAAATTGCGGGAATTACCTGCCATTTTTGAAGGAAACGACAAATACAACGACCTGCGCGGCGATAAGGTCGGTAAAGAATTTAAAGTGAAATACATTATAAAAGGCGGCGGCAATGAATACCAGCGCCTGGCCGATATCCAGGCTACCTTTGCCAGGCTCATCATTCCGGTAAATTACCCTGAAGCGATGGATGTGGAAGATCCCTATGATGCCGAACAGGTGTCACTGAGCGAGCTGAAACACTGGGAAATGGCCCCAGCCAATGCTTCTTTCCTCGAAAAAAATGTGATCCCATTCTGCTTTACAAGTGCCGATCTCAAAGATAAAAGCCAGTTCCTGAAAAATGTCCGCAAAGCTATTAAATACGGACTTTCCGAGAAAACAGCCCTGAGAGCCCTCACTTCAAACCCTGCCATGTTTATTGGCGCACAGGACAAAGTGGGAAGCCTGAAAGCCGGCATGATCGCCAGTTTTTTCATTGCCTCCAAAAACATTTTCGAAGATGATGCGATTATATATGAAACATGGTCGGCCGGACAACCCTCCCGGTACAACGATCTGATGGCAC
This sequence comes from Bacteroidota bacterium, assembly GCA_018267825.1. Lineage (GTDB taxonomy): Bacteria > Bacteroidota > Bacteroidia > B-17B0 > Aurantibacillaceae > JAFDXR01. Next base: position 234,089 of record JAFDXR010000003.1, read on the forward strand.
CATCCATCGAAGGGAAATATACTTTGCAGGCAGGCAATGCCAGCTATCGCATGGAAATCAGCAGAGACCAGGACGCATACGCAGGTACCGTATTTCTGAAAGACAGCCTGAAAGCCAAAGCCAGCCTGAACTTCCGCAATAACATGCTCTCCGCCAGTTTCCTGTACGATACTGTCAACTACATGCGCCTGAGCATGAACTATACCGAAGCAACCAAAAAATTTGACGGTAAAGGCCAACTCGCCGACGGAACCTGGGCCGATGCAACCCTGACCTACAATGCACCCCTCGATACAGCCAAAACCCCCGCCAAAAACACTACTCCCAAAAAACAGGACTTCGGAAAAATCTTCTACCCGTTTGTTGCCTTCGGTGAGCCCATTCCCGATGATGACGGAATTATAAAAGATACCTGGAAAAAATTCAAAAACCGTTACGATGCCATCCTTATTAAGGACGTGACGATCTGGACCAACGAAAGTGATTCTATCCTGAAAGATTATGATGTATACATCACGGAAGGAAAAATCGTACGCATTGCACCAAACATCGACGCCCCCAAACTGGCATTTGCCAAGGTTATCGACGGTAAGGGAAAACACCTGACCCCGGGCATTATTGATGAACACTCACATATTGCCCTGTTCAGCGTAAATGAAGGCACAGAGGCCAGCAGCTCCGAAGTACGCATGGGTGACGTTGTAAACCCGGAAGATATTAATATATACCGGCAGTTGGCAGGGGGTGTTACAAGCGCCCAGTTACTGCATGGTTCGGCCAACCCCATTGGCGGCCAGAGCTGCCTCATTAAATTACGCTGGGGCAAAGGACCCGAAGAGATGAAATATGAAAAGGCTGACCCCTTCATCAAATTTGCACTTGGCGAAAACGTAAAACAGGCTAACTGGGGTGATAATAATGTGGTGCGTTTCCCGCAAACCCGTATGGGTGTTGAACAGGTTTACTACGACTACTTCATCCGTGCAAAGGCCTACAAACAACAAATGGAAGGCTTTGGTAAAATGAGCCCGAAACAGGTTGAGAAAGACAAAATAGCTTCGCCACGCCGCGACCTGCAACTGGAGGCCATTGCCGAAATCCTTGACAACAAGCGCTTCATTACCTGCCATAGTTATGTGCAAAGCGAATTAAACATGCTCATGCACGTGGCCGATAGCATGAAATTCAAGGTCAATACATTTACACACATTCTCGAAGGTTATAAAGTTGCCGATAAAATGAAAGCCCATGGCATCAATGCATCTACCTTTGCCGACTGGTGGGCTTACAAAATGGAAGTGATGGAAGCCATTCCATACAATGCCGCTATCCTGACACGCGAAGGTGTAAACACGGCCATTAACTCCGACGATGCCGAAATGGGACGCCGCCTGAACCAGGAAGCTGCCAAAGCTGTAAAATACGGTCACCTGTCAGAAATCCAGGCATTAAAACTCGTAACACTCAATCCTGCAAAAATGCTCCACATCGACGATAAAACCGGCAGTGTCAAAGTAGGGAAATCGGCTGACCTTGTTTTATGGACTGATAACCCGTTGAGTATTTATGCCAGAGTAGACAAAACTATTATCGACGGACAGGTTTATTTTGATGCGGAAGAAGACGCCAAATTGCGCGAAGATCTGCGAAAAGAACGTGCACGCATTATCAGCAAACTTGTGGCCGAAAAACACAAGGGCGAGAAAGTGGTGAAACCGCAGCCGAAGAAACAAAATTATTTTCACTGCGACAGTGAAGAAACAGGAATCATTCAAAACTAATTACCCGACAGTATGAAACACTTGAACAAACCGCTGAATATAGCCCTGCTCCTGCTCTCTATGGCAGGGCTGGCACAGAATAAGAAGCACATACTGCTGTCAAATGGCATTGCACATGTTGGCAACGGGCAGGTTGTTGAAAACAGCCTCGTGAGTTTTAAAGATGGAAAAATTGAAATGGTGGCCGACGCACGCGTTACCAAAATAGATATCAGCAGCTTCGACACCGTGATCAATGTAGCCGGCAAACATATTTATCCGGCACTGATCGCGCCCAATTGCATCCTTGGATTGCAGGAGGCCGAAGCCGTGAGAGCTACCAGCGATTTTTCTGAAGTGGGCGGCTACAATCCTCATGTCAGAAGTGTGATTGCCTACAATACCGACAGTAAAATACTGCCGACTATTCGTTGCAACGGTGTACTTTATACACAAGCCACGCCACGCTCCGGCGTTATCAGCGGCAGTTCATCGGTGCTCGCAACCGATGGCTGGAACTGGGAAGACGCGCTACTGAAAGCCGACGATGGCATCCATGTCAATTTCCCGAAAAGCATTCAGAAAAACGGTTGGTGGACCGAACCTCAGCCCAGCAATACCAATTCGCGGTATACCGAGCAACTCAATGACCTCGTTACATTTTTTGAACACGCTTCCGGTTATTGCAAATCGACTTCAGTTACCGAAACCAACCTGCGTTATGAAGCCATGCGCGGTGTTTTCAATGGCACACAAAACCTATACCTCCATGCCGATTATGTAAAAGACATCATCAGTGCAGTAAACATGGCCAAACAGTTCGGCATCAAAAAACCGGTGATTGTAGGTGGCAAAGAAAGTTATAAGGTTACCAAACTCCTTCGCGAAAATCATGTACCGGTTATGATCAACCGTTTGCACGATCTGCCTGACCTGGCAGAAGATGATGTGGACGCTGTTTACAAACTGCCATTCCTGCTCCAGAAAGACAGCGTACTCTTCTGCCTGCAGAACCAGGGCGATATGGAAGCCATGAATGCCCGTAACATTCCTTTCCTGGCAGGTACGGCAGCTACCTATGGCCTTAGCAAAGAAGAAGCTCTGCAAAGCATAACGCTCAGCAGCGCAAAGATTCTGGGCGTCGACAACCTCATCGGAAGTCTCGAAAATGGCAAACTGGCTTCCGTGGTTGTATCGGAAGGCGATATCCTGGACATGCGTACCAGCCAGGTTATCCTCGCTTTTATAAACGGCCGCCTGGTTCAGCTTGATAACTTTCAGAAAGCCTTGTACACAAAATACATGAATAAGTACGGACTTAAAGAATAAGCACCGCATGAATTTCTCGCTCCGCGCCAACCTCGTTGACCTTGTTAGCAAAACCATTTACCCCGCCGAAATACAGGTGGAAGATGGTCGTATCAAATCCGTTGTGCCTATAGCCGAAACCCAAAGCACCTATATAATGCCGGGATTTATTGATGCACATGTGCATGTGGAAAGCAGCATGCTGGTGCCTTCGGAGTTTGCTTCGCTGGCGGTGCTGCACGGTACTGTAGCAACCATTTCCGATCCGCATGAGATTGCCAATGTACTTGGCATGGCCGGTGTTGAGTATATGATCGACAACGGGCGACAGGTGCCCTTTCATTTCTTTTTCGGAGCCCCTTCGTGTGTGCCGGCCACAAACTTTGAGACAGCAGGAGCCGTGATTGATGCCAAAGATGTGAAAACACTTCTGCAAAAACCCGAGATCGTTTACCTGGCCGAAATGATGAACTTTCCCGGCGTTATACACCGCGATCCCGAAGTAATGCGGAAACTGGAGGCTGCGAAGGAAGCCGGAAAACCGATTGACGGACATGCACCGGGCCTGATGGGTGCAGACATGAAAACCTATTTTGATGCGGGTATCAGTACAGACCACGAATGTTTTATGTATGATGAGGCCCTCGAAAAGCTGAAACATGGCGTAAACATTATGATCCGCGAAGGCAGTGCTGCCAAAAATTTCAACACGCTCATTCCGCTTCTGAAACTATTCCCCGAACAGATCATGTTCTGCTGCGATGATAAGCATCCCGACAGCCTCATCGAGAATCACATCAACCAGCACGTAAAACGGGCCCTTGCTTTGGGTCATGATCTGTTTGATGTATTAAGAGCATCGTCTTACAATGTTATAAAACATTACAAATTGCCGGTGGGACTATTGCAGCCGGGCGATTCTGCTGACTTTATAGAAGTAAATAACCTGGAAGAGCTCCGCGTTTTGAAAACCTATATCAAAGGGCAGCTGGTGGCTGAAGCTGGCTTATCAAAGCTTCCATCCGCAGAGGCACCTGTCGTCAATAATTTTAACTGCTCTCCGAAATCACCTGAAGATTTCAGGCTGCGTGCCACAGGCAGCAATATCCGTATCATCGAAGCTTTAGACGGGCAACTGATCACACATGAAATAACAGACCGTGTTTTGCAGGTAAACGGTTATGCCGAAGCAGATCCTTCGCGCGATATATTGAAAATGGCCGTAGTTAACCGTTATGAGGATGCCCCTGTAAGTATAGCATTCATTAAAAATGTGGGACTGAAACAGGGCGCTATTGCCAGTTGTGTGGCACACGACTGCCATAACATCGTGGTGGTAGGAACAAACGATGACGATATATGCCGCGCCGTAAACCTGATTATACAAGCCCGGGGTGGTGTATCCCTGGCCAATGGCGAAGACCGGCAGGTAATCGAATTACCGATAGCAGGGATCATGACCAATAAACCGGCCCGGGAAATTGCCGATGCCTACATCCGGATTGATAAAGCGGCCAAAGCATTGGGCAGCAAGCTGGGTGCGCCTTACATGACCTTGTCCTTTATGGCACTGCTGGTCATTCCCGAATTAAAACTGAGCGATCGCGGACTTTTCAATGGTAAAAGCTTCACCTTTACCGACGTCTTTACCGCATAAGAACATTACTTCCAGTAAAAGTAGAAAAACAGGATGACCTGCAGTTTTGTGAGACCATCGGCTCTCCCTTTTTGCGCGCCGGAAGCGTCGTAGATATAGTTTCCATCGAGTCGTCCGAGCTGGCTGCCGGAGGCATTGTAAAGGTAATTGCCATCGATACGCCCAAGCTGGGAACCGGAAGCATTGTAGAGATAGTCGCCATCTATGCGTCCGAGCTGACTACCCGATGCATCATAAACATAGTTACCGTCTATGCGACCGAACTGACTGCCGGAGGCATTATAGAAGTAATTTCCATCAACCCGCCCGATCTGCGCACCTGACGCATTATACAAATACTGGCTGAAGCCGGGAGAAAATATTAAAAGGAAAAAGGCGATGGCAAGAAACTGTTTCATGATAAATGGGTTTGGGATTATATTACCTAAGTTAAATGAAATATTGAACGATTCGGAGAAACCGGATGTAAATTGTTTGCTTTATCGGGCAAAATGAAAGTGGCTGTTCATAAAAAATTTGGTCATTCGTCGATAAATTCCGCTGACCGGTCAATTTAGCCCAATAAAAAAACCCTTCTTGTTCAGGGAAGGGTTCACTAGTATATTTTCAGTAAAAAATTACGCAGCCGGCTCTCTGGTTTCTTTACCTTTTGCCTCTGTAACTACAATGTTTCTTTCGTAATGACTTGTTCCGTTTAATGAATCGATAGCACGTTTTGCGTCGTCATCATTAGCCATTTCAACGAAGCCAAAACCACGACTACGTTTAGTTTCTTTGTCTTTAATGATTCGAACGGAGGTAACTTCGCCGAATTGGGAAAATAGTTCGCTGAGTGCTTGTTCTCTGACCTTAAAGCTGATATTGCTTACAAAAATGTTCATATAAAATAATTAAATAGTTTTAAGTAAAAGTAAAACAATTTTTTATATAAACAAATTTTTTGACGAAAAATCAGGAAAATCTAAAAAACTTTAGCTTCTACACTGATTTCTACATTGGCATCTTTCGGAAGCCGGTCGGCCTGGATGGTAGCACGTGCCGGAAAGTCCTTTTTGAAGTAGCCGCTATATACCTCATTTACATGCACAAAATTGTTCATATCAGCCAGGAAAATGGTTGTTTTCACGATATTATCGTAGGTTAACCCGGCTTCTTTGAGGATGGCACCGAGGTAATCCATCACAATTTTGGTTTCCTCCTTAATGTTGGTTTTAATCAACTGTTTGGAGTTCAGATCCATAGCAATAGTTCCTGATACATATACACTATCACCAACCTGAACAGCCTGGTTATAGGGTCCGATCGGAGAAGGAGCATTGGTTGTATTAATGATCTTTTTCATAAAGGGATAGTTTATTCGGTTATTAGCTAATGCAAAAATAAATAAAAAAGCCACTTAAAAAAGTGGCTTCAGGAAGATCGCTTCAATTATTCACCATCTCTTAATCTTCGCGGTTATTTCCCATAAAACGCATGATGAAATAAATGAGTGTGGCTACCGAGGCAAGGGCTGACACCACATAAGTATAAGCTGCCCATTTCAATGCATCTTTCGCATCTGCCTGTTCCTGGCCATAGGTAATTCCGGCTCTGTCGAGCCACACGAGGGCACGTCTGCTGGCATCGATTTCAACCGGCAGGGTAATGAGGCTGAATAACGTAATCATTCCCTGCAGGGCAATAAAAATCAGCAACAGGGTATTGGTCATAGACGGGGTCATATAAGCCAGAAAAGCCAGTCCAAATGTCAGGAAGCTCATGGCCATGGAACTGATCTGAACCACGGGTACCAGTTTGCTGCGCATGGTGAGCCACTGGTAGGCACTGGCATGCTGCACCGCGTGTCCGCATTCGTGAGCCGCCACCGCAGCAGCAGCAACGTGTCTGCCGCTATACACGTCTTCACTCAGGTTCACGGTTTTATCAGCCGGATTATAGTGATCGGTAAGTTGTCCCTGCACCGACATTACTTTTACATCGTAAATACCATTGTCGCGCAGCATTTTCTCGGCCACTTCCTTACCGCTCAGGCCGGAGCGCATACCCTCCCGCGAATAACGGGCAAACTTGCCTTTAAGCGTGCTGCTTACAAGAATCCCCACACCCATAAATACGAGTGTCAGGATCAATAAAATAGGATCGTAGATCATGTTAGTTGTTTATTGTATGTGATGCATCCTTTTCAAATTGCGTACCCAGTCCGAAAAGCGGCCATAAGCCTGCCATTATTGCAAAAAAACCGCACAAATGGCGCAAATTATTTAACAGCCCGATATTAGTAAGTATAAATGCAGCGCTTACGTGGTAAAGGATTAAATTTTAGTTTTACGCCAATGGACAAAAAGCCCCTGATATTAGTAACCAACGACGACGGTGTAAGTGCGCCCGGCATCCGTTTCCTGGCTGAAATTGCGGCCCGCTACGGCGAAGTATATGTTGTAGCACCCGACAAACCGCAATCCGGAATGGGGCATGCCATTACCATTAATTCGACCATCCGGCTCAATAAGTCAAATTACCATCCGGCTGCCGAAGCTGAATACAATTGTTCGGGCACTCCGGTCGATTGCGTGAAAATGGCTGTGAACAAGCTCCTTCCGCGCCTCCCCGACCTCGTATTGTCGGGTATTAATCATGGAAGTAATAGTTCCATCAATGTGATATACTCCGGCACCATGTCGGCCGCCATTGAAGGTGCTCTCGAAAGTGCCGCCTCTATTGGTTTTTCACTGTGTGATTATGGCATTGATGCTGATTTTGAACCGACCCGCCAGTTTGTGGAACAGATCATTGCTTCATGTCTCGAAAATAAAATGCCCAAAGGTGTTTGCCTGAATGTGAATTTTCCGAAACTGAAAGCCGACGAGATCAAGGGAATAAAAGTATGCCGCCAGGCCAAAGCCAACTGGGTGGAGGAATTTGAAGAAAGACATGATCCCTACGGAAGGCCCTATTACTGGCTTACCGGTAAGTTTGTGAATTTTGAACCCGAAAGTACCGATACCGACGAATGGGCACTTAAACACGGCTATGTGTCGGTGGTACCTATACAGCACGATCTTACAGCGCATAGTCAACTCCAGTTTTTCAAAGATACTTTAGCCTAAATACATGGAACCTGTAAAACTAAGATATAACAATACCTGGCTGGGCGTCGTCGTAGGTGTCCTGTTCCCGATTTTTGGTTTGTTCTGTTACTGGCTGTTTGTGCACAGTGAAATGGGATTCCCGCGGAACTTTATCCGTTACCTGCTCATTATGGAGATGCTTGGCAATACGCTTATTCTCTGCACGGTTGCCAACATGGGTGTATTTTATTTATTTCTGAACCGTAAGCGCAACGACACAGCCAGGGGCATTATTTATGGCTCGCTGGTCTATGTCGCCATTATTCTTTACCTCATGCTGTTTGTTGAAACAACCGCCGGATAACCGATCATCTATGAAAAAATGCTACATCATATCCGGTGAACCTTCCGGCGACCTTCATGCCTCGAACATGCTGCGCGAGCTGAAACTGATCGATCCCGATTTCGAATTCCGTTATTGGGGTGGCGACCTGATGGAACAGCAAATTGGCCACAAGCCTGTAAAACACATCCGCGACCTGGCTTTTATGGGGTTTGTAGAAGTTGCCAAAAACCTGCGGACGATTCTCAATAATATCAAATTCTGTAAACAGGATATCCTGGATTTCAAACCCGATGTATTACTGCTTGTGGATTATCCGGGCTTCAACCTACGCATTGCCGAATGGGCCAAAAAACAGGGCATCACGGTGTATTATTATATTTCGCCAACGATCTGGGCCTGGAAAGAAAACCGTGTGGAGATCATTAAACGCAGTGTCGATAAATTCTTTGTGATCCTTCCGTTCGAGGTAGATGTGTACAAAAAACACAATTACCATGTGGATTATGTAGGGCATCCGCTGCTGGATGCCATTGAACAACAAAAGCCGACATTGCCGTCGCGGGCCGATTTTCTGGCAAAGAATAAGCTGGCCGACAAGCCTATTGTAGCTGTGCTGCCAGGCAGCCGACGTCAGGAGATTGATAAAATGCTGGGCGTGATGCTCAACGTGATTAAAACCTACAAAGACTACCAGTTTGTGATTGCCGGAACCAATAACCTTCCGAAAGAAGCTTATCAAAGGGCTTTTGATATGGGAATCTCGGTTATTTTCAATCAGACTTATCCGCTGATGTACCATGCCTATGCAGGCATTATTAAATCAGGCACCTCCACCTTGGAGGCTGCATTATTCAGCTTACCACAGGTTATCTGCTATAAAGGCGGTGCGGTTTCTTATGCTATTGCCAAAGCTGTTGTCGGTGGTCGTTTAAAATACATCGGACTTCCGAATCTCATTATGGACCGGCCCGTGGTGAAAGAGCTGGTGCAGGAAGCCCTTACAGAGAAGAACCTCAGTGATGAACTGAATTTATTGTTTGATCAGAAAGAACGTGAAAGAATTCTGAGTGATTATAAAGACCTTCAGGTGTTACTCGGCAACAGCGGGGCATCCAAAAAAGCAGCCGGATTATTTGTAAAATATCTTCATGAAAGTAAGTAGTTTCATCATCCTCGGTTTATTGGTTTTCTTCCGCACACTCAGCGGAGGCGATCATGCACGTGGACTTGAGCTCAAACCTGCAAAGCACATCAAAGGTCCCGGAGGTCCTAATTACAATTTCAAATCATCGACCGAAGAGATTGTTCTGATCCGGATCCTGGCGCATCTGAATGTGCAGTCGCTAACGATCAGCCCTGACCTGGAAGTATATGAAGTATTCGGCGATGGCAAGCGCCTGTTCAACACCAATGAACATCCCCTGCTGAAACTAAGCTATTCGGGCGACAGCATTGAGGTAAAAACTTTTGAAATAAATTTCGGACGTTTCAAAACCGTGAAAGTGAGCGGTACGGAAGCTAACCGTTCGTTTAAACTGAAGCTGAATAGTCCCGATCGTAAAGCCAGGACATATCAGGACAATCTGATTGCCACTGTTGAAAACGGAAACCTGAAACTCCTGAACGACATTACACTCGACAATTATATTTCCGGAGTTGTTCAGGCTGAGGCCGGCCGGAAATCGCATCTCGAATTTTACAAAGTTCAATCGATACTGGCACGCACTTTTGCCTTGTCGCATTTACAGAAACATGTAGCCGAGGGATTTTCACTTTGCGATCAGACCCATTGCCAGGCTTATTTTGGAAAAACCACGGAAGTGGAGATTAACAAGGCGGTTTCGGAAACACGCGATATTGTGGTGGTAGACGAAAACCTGAACCTGATTGATGCAGCCTTTCACAGCAACAGCGGCGGCGAAACCGTAAACTCGGAAGATGTATGGGGGCGTAAGCTTACGTACCTGCGCAGTGTGAACGACAGTTTCAGTGTGAAGATGCCGAATGCCCGCTGGGAGCGCAAAATGGCCAAGGAAGACTGGCTGAGTTATCTGAAGCTCAAACATAATTACCCGGTGCAGGACAGTAATGCACGCTGGAAAGCCATTACATTTACACAGGAAACCCGCAAACCATACCTGGAAGCAAACAATGTGCGGGTGCCTTTGAAAAATGTAAGAACCGATTTTCAGTTAAAATCCACATTTTTCACCATCATTCCGCAGGGAGATAGTCTTTTATTCAAGGGCCGCGGATTTGGCCATGGTGTGGGCATGTGCCAGGAAGGCGCTATGCGCATGGCGAAACTGGGTTATAAATACACGGATGTGATCCGCTTTTACTACCAGAACATCCAGCTTATTGACCTGCATAAGCTCAATTTTTTCAAGGACGAATAACTGTCCTGTTAATAGATTCCTTTATTTTTTCGGGGGCTTTGCATTACCTTTGGGTTTTATTTTTCGTCTATGTCTGATTTAAAATATAATCTCCGCGGTGTATCTGCTTCCAAGGAAGATGTACACCATGCGATTGCCAATATTGATAAAGGTTTATTTCCACATGCATTTTGCAAAATTGTACCGGATCATTTAACCGGCAGTGCCGATCATTGCGTAATTATGCATGCCGATGGTGCCGGCACCAAATCGTCGCTGGCTTATGTTTACTGGAAAGAAACCGGCGACATCAGTGTATGGAAAGGCATTGCACAGGACGCCGTGATCATGAACATAGACGACCTGATCTGCGTAGGTGCTACCGAAAACATTTTATTATCATCGACCATAGGCCGCAACAAAGGCCTTATTCCGGGCGAGGTGATTTCCGCTATTATAAATGGTACGGAAGAAGTGCTTGAAAACCTTCGAAAAAACGGGATTGACATCCGCTCCACCGGTGGAGAAACCGCAGATGTGGGCGACCTTGTGAGAACTGTGATTGTTGACAGTACCGTGGTGTGCCGTATGCCACGTCGTGACGTTATTTCAAACGACCATATCCGTGAAGGAGATGTTATTGTTGGCCTCGCCTCTTACGGGCAGGCAACCTATGAAAGCGAATACAATGGTGGCATGGGCAGCAACGGACTTACCAGCGCCCGACACGATGTATTCAGTAAGCACATGGCCGAAAAATATCCGGAGTCGTTCGATGGTGCCCTGCCTGCTTCCGTAACATACTGCGGGCAAATGAAGCCAACGGATAAAGTGGAAGTGACATACCGCAAACCTTCCGGAGACATGGTGACAGAGAAAATAGATGCAGGCAAGCTCGTTCTTTCACCGACCCGCACCTATGCCCCGGTTGTAAAAGCCATACTAAAGGATCTGCACCCGCACATTCATGGCATTGTGCATTGCAGTGGCGGTGCGCAAACCAAGGTTCTGCACTTTGTAAACAACGTGCATATTATTAAGGATAATTTATTCCCGTTACCACCCCTGTTCCGCCTCATTCATGAGCAGAGCAAAACCGATTACAAGGAAATGTACAAGGTTTTCAATATGGGACACCGTCTTGAAATATACCTTCCGAAAGAAGCGGCTGAACAAGTCATCGCTATTTCAAAATCATTCAACATTGATGCCCAGATCATTGGCCGTGTAGAAGCTTTTGAAGGCAAGAAAGTGACTGTGAAATCTGAGTTTGGCACCTTTGAGTATTAAATACCAATACCTCTTTTATAAAGAAAAAATCCCTGGTTAAGCCAGGGATTTTTGTTTTTCAAAATTCTTCTTCCCAAAATCGAGAATACTGTCTATAAACTCATAGGGTTTGTAATGGTTGATGGCCGCCTGGTGATAAATGCAGGTAGCGGGCGTCATACCCGGCAAGGAGTTTACTTCAATAAACACAACCTCAATGTGGTTGGCATCAAAAATGCGCACAAAAGCATCTATACGGCAATAACCAATAACCTGTAATACTTTAGCGGCTGCACCGAGTGTTTCTTTTACCTTATCCGAAATAAGTTGTCGTTCCTTCGGATCGCGGGAGTAGCGCGCAGGCGTAATGTTCTGCCCCTGCCCTGCCAGGAATTTCTCTTCGAGGCTAAGTACATCACCTTCGGCCAATGCTTCGCTGGCTTCAAACACTTCGTATTCGACCTCACCTTTTGCATTGAAACGTGTGAGCATGCCACCCGTGATTTCGAGGAAGTGTTTTGCGCCGTTTTTTGAAATCAGTTCTTCCACAAGGATTACGGTCTTTTGCGGAAACTCTTCTTTTGGCTTAATATGCAATACGTCCGCTGCTTTTAAATCGAGTTCTTCGGTAGGCCGGAACATCAGTGTAGCAAAGGCTTCGAACTCTTCGAATGTTTTTATTTTCTTTACCGCACTGCTGCAGCCATCGTCCACCGGTTTGGCAATGAAAGGATATTTGTATTCATTTTTGAGAATCTCTTTCAGTCCGTTTTTGTTTGATTTCCAGTCGTCGGCTGTAATGAGCATGTGGCGGGCTACGAGGAAACCGTGCTTCAAGAGTATTTCGTTTGTTCTGTATTTATCGATGGTGATCGAAGAGCTTTCTTTACCCGAACCATTGTACGATAAACCAACCCGCTCGAGCTGTTGCTGCACGGCGCCATCTTCACCGGGTCTTCCATGAAGGGCGATAAAAACCTGTTTTACCTGTGAGGCCAGTTCTTCGTATGTCCATGCCTGCGGGGCCTGCAGACTGCCTGAAGATGAATACCTATTGGTGATGAGCTTACATTCGGCAATGATCTGATTGATCACCGGGTGTATTTTCCAATGATAGATTTTTTCCTTGATATCGTCGGCATTATCCTTCAGCAGCAGGTTTACCGGGATTTTATACAGTTCGTGTTTATCATTGCTCCCTGTCAGGAAAACCGGCACAGGTTCATACTTTTCGGAAGATGCCAGTTTTTCGTAAATATTGCGGCCGCTCTCTACGGATATGTGGCGTTCAGAGGAATAGCCTCCCAACACCACTGCTACCGGCACTTTGCCGGATTGAGCCGTTTTCTGGTGCTCCATCGCATCATCCAGTTTTTTGAGCAGGTGATCGTAAGTGAAAGCACCTTTTGACTGACGAATCCGTTTTGCCAGGGAGGTGCGGATAATGAATGTGAGGAACTGCGATGGATTCAGACCGATTTCAGCAGCCTGGTGAAAAAAGAAGGAAGATGGCATCATGCCGGATGTTGTATTCGGATCGTTCAGGAAAATTTTCCCGTCTTTGCTTAAAAACCCATCAATACGGGCATACACGTCGAAATGAAGCTCAGAGAACAACTGTTCACAGGCCTTGCGTATGGCATTGATCTGATCATCGGGCAGGTCGATCGGTGTGATTTTGCGCGATAATCCAGGCAGGTATTTACTGCGGTAATCGAACAGCTCCTTGCCTTTACGGATCTCCGTAGGCGGCAGCGCAATGGCTTTGGCAGTGCCCTGCTCCATCGAGTCCATATCTTCCACCACGATACAACTGAACTCCTTGCCCTCAATAAATCCTTCGATCAGCACGGTGCTTTCGCCATCGGTGCTTTCCAGTACAAAACCCTCTGTCGTTTTGCAGTGACTGTCCAGAAATTCAATCAGGCGATACGGGTTATAAAACACAGTCGTTATGCCCGCATGTGTAATGGCTACAGGCATGCCGATACCTTCACGGATATCGGACAGACTACGCACAAAATCTGTTTTTTGTGCATCGCTGAGCTTATTCCAGGCAGCGCTATCGAGCCATTTGGTAAACAGTGCTTTCTCAACGGCTGCCATAAACTGATGTTCGTTGTCTTCAGCAAGGATGGTGACGCCGATGGATGAGCCCTGGTTGGCAGGCTTAATAACCATGGGAAATCCGATCTTCGCTTTAGCCTGTGTCCAGGCATTTTTAACGGTTCCTGCAATCCAGGCCTGGCGGTCGATGGTGAAGAAATCAGGTGAATTGAACCCAGCCTGAACCATCAGTTTTTTCTGCACACTTTTGTCGATGCCGATCGATGAAGGTAAAATGCCGGAGCCTGAATATGGAATCTGCAGGTACTCGAAAAGTCCCTGGATACGGCCGTCTTCGCCATAAGGTCCGTGCAGGCAAAGGAAGGCGAAATCCATAAGTGTACTGAGTTCGCCCGGGTTAACCTTCTTACCGATTTTGCTGATCATAGCGTCCTGTTCTGTAACGGTGAGCGGTCCCAGGTTTTCGGCGTAGTATTGATAGTCGGTATTGGAAGCCGGAATAAATTCAACCGGTGGATAAAAATCGCGGATCGTTCCTTTATACACAAAGTTCCAGTCGAGTAATACAAAATTTCCGAATGAATCCACAAAAAGCGGGATCGCTTCGAAAAGTGATTTATTGAGGTTATCATAAACGGTACGACCGCCGGCAAATGAGATTTCACGCTCTTTGGAGCGGCCACCAAAAATAATTCCAATCTTTAATTTTGTCATTTTTCTAAATACCTAATTTTATACAGACTCTTAAAATTACAAGGCTTCACGCCAGTTTTCATTGGCCTGGTTCAGAATCTATGAACGGTGGTTTGTGAATAGTTTTAAGAGTGTTCTTCCTGGCAAAATCCCGATCGGGCGCCAATAATTATGTAAATTTAAGTATTCTTTTCTGATCTTATGCAAAGTCCGATATACTGGCATCCCCTGCTTTATAAAACAGCGATGAAACTGTCGTATAAAGACCGTTTTGAGACGCGTTACAGTGCCCTTGCCAAATATATTCCGGAGGGCAGCCAGGTGCTGGAGTTGTGTATGGGCGATGCTTATTTCTATCAGAATTACCTGAAAACACGTTGTATCGATTATGCCTGTGCCGATATAAACCCTGTATTTGTAAGGCATGCACGCCAACTTGGCCTGAGGGCCGATATTATTGACATTGGTAAAGATCCTATTCCCGGAGCTGATATTATATTGCTGCACGGTAGTCTCTACCATTTTATTCCGTTCGAAAAAAAGCTGATCGAAAAACTGCTGGCGGCCTGCAAAAGCAAGGTCATTATTTCCGAAAGTACCGAAAACCTGAGCAACGCCAGCAATGCCATGAAATCGTTTATAGGCAGTGCCTTATCAAAAGCAAAAAGCGGTCAATCCAGGATAAAATTCACCAAAGACTCTTTACGGGTGAGTCTCGCCCCTTTTGAAAAGCATATTGAAGTATGGGAAGAATCTTCGGATAACCGCGAGATCATTATTGTGCTGAAGAAGTGAACCACTTGTTTTTATAATAAAAAACCAGGTAACAGGCACTCACTACCATAAAGGGATAGGCAGGCACCATGTAGCGGTATTCTGAAAATCTGAAAACAAACGGAAACAGGATAAAGGTGTATAACACCGGCAGAAAGAAAATCAACATCCGCAGACGATATGGAAAAAACACAATGCCTGCCACGCAAAGCAGGGCGATGAGTTTATAGAACCCTTCATAAAAAAAACGGACACACACTTTCAACACATTCAATTGCCTGAAAGGTTCATTGAACAGGTTATAGGTACCATTGCTGAAAACAAAGCGGTAAGCGGCTTTCAGGCGTGATGTAACGTAATAAAGTTCGGGTCTTTCTGCCTTCAGGGATTGTTCGTAGCGGCGGCATGTCGCGCCGATACCCTCATTGATTTTCCGTTCTTCTTCCGGCGAAAATTTTCCGCTTTCCGCTTCTGTAATTCTTTTCTTCAGGTTCAGCAGGCTATCCCGGTTGAACTGAGAGGTGTATATATTCTCCGGTAATTCCGGGGGCCGGGATGATTCTATATGAATAGCGTCTTTCCTGAAATTAAACCAACGGATTTCGGCATCAGGATCCCAAAAGTACATATTGCCGCCAAAGGCTGTAACAAATTCCGAAAGCGGCTCCAGGTAGTCGTTGTTGGCTGTTTCATAATACACCGCTTTTTGCAAAGGAATGATGCGGGCGTACTTTCCATAGTTCCTTGTAATCCAGCAGGAGTCTACAAGGATAAATCCGGATGAGAAAACCAAAAGAGTTGCTAAAGACTTGCTCAAAGTTATTTTTTTGATATTAGGCAGTATGCATACTGCGCCCATAAATAAAGGCAGTAAGGCATAAGGTGGTCTCAGAAAAACAAGCCAGCAAAAAAACAGTCCCGAAATAAATAAGTTACCGAGGCGCCTGCTGACATAGTATTTTACCAGGAAATACATAAAAAAAATGGTGGCTGATGTAGCCAGGCTATCGGGCAGGAAATAGTAATCGTAAAGGTTGGCATATGAACTCAGGAGTAATACATAAAAGGTGAGATAAAATAACAACCGGGATTTTGAGATAAGAAATACGGATTTAGCCAGGAAGAAAACAGACAATGATGCCATGATCCATTGCACGACGAGCACTGCATTCTGAGCATTGGTATATGATAAAACTTCCCTGAACAACAGATACAGCGGGGCCATTCCCGGCATCCGGAAATCAGGCATGTATACACCGGTTTTATACCATTGTTCCATTGGCTGGAGGTAATAAAACGTATCGCCTCCATAGGCTCCTATAAATCCTGGATGTGCCGTGGCGCCAAACTCGCGGAGACCATTCAGAAAAAAAAGTAATTTAACAACCAGGCCAAGGCCAATCCAGAACCCTGTATTTTCAACAGGTTTCAGAAAGAACTGTATTGACCTGCGGATGCTCATGAACGAAAGGTTTCATTCAGGTAGTCTGTGAGTTTCCTGGTGGCAAGAGCGCGGTGAGAGATGCTGTTTTTTTCAGCGAGTGTCATTTGTGCGAATGTGACCTCATGGTTTTCGGGGATAAACACAGGATCATAGCCGAAACCATGGTTGCCATGACGTTCTGTTGTAATGGTACCTTGTATGATTCCTTCAAAAAGGGTTTCATGGCCATTCACAATCAACGCAATAACTGTGCGGAACCTGGCCTTACGGTTGGAATGCCCTTGCAGTTCACGTAACAATTTATCGATGTTTGCTTCATCGCTTTTGGTTTCGCCGGCATACCTGGCAGAATATACGCCCGGTGCGCCATCCAGGGCTTCCACTTCCAGGCCACTGTCGTCGGCCAAACAATTAACACCAGTTTTTTGATAAATGGTTCTTGCTTTAAGAAGTGCGTTACCTTCCAGTGTGGTGGCGGTTTCGGGAATTTCGTCGTGCATAGCAACATCGCTAAGCCCAAGCAGATCAAGCGTTTCAGGAATTAGGCTTTTCACCTCCTGTAATTTATTTTTGTTGTGTGTTGCAAATAGCAATTTCATATCCTTGAATATAGCACAAAATTAGGACAAAAGCTGTAACTTACCTTTTTATTACCCCGCATCCGGACATGAAGAAAAGCGTTTTAGGTACATATGGACTGCAAATAGCGAATGTTATTTTCAGTTTTTTCATGTCCATTGCTATTGCCCGGATTCTAGGTGCCAGTGAACGCGGGGAACTGGTTATCTTTCTGACCTCTACAAACTTCATGAGTACGCTTCTGGAGTTTTGCCTGGGGAGTGCCATTACCTATTTTATTGCATCGGGAAAACTACCCATTGGCGAAACCTTCAACACGGTTATTTACTGGACCTTTGTCGGCCTTATTATATCCGTGATCCTGGTATTTGCCGGGCCATTCCTCCACCTGGGTCAATTTCTCTTTTCCAGGGATGATACAACGCTCTACATCAAAACCATTTTTATACTTGTGACTGTATTGGGCGTATTTAATACGCTGCTGGCCGCTTTCTTTTCGGCAAAAAAGCTTTTCAAAATCATCAATCTGCTTTCGCTGGGTGTTATCCTGGCTACCTGCCTTACCTATGGCGTACTCTGGTACCTGAGCCGTTATGGCCACCAGAAATACACATCCGAAACCATCATGCTTGTTACCAACGTGATTCTCATTATAAAAACGATCACAGCGGTTATCCTGTATAACAAGTTTGTTTCGATTCCGGCCAGCAAAAAAATTCTGGACCGCGAATCCTTGAAATCCTTGTTTTCGCTATCATCTATCAATTACATCAGCAACATTGTACAGTTCCTGACATACAGAATGGATTTCTGGTTTGTGGATTATTATGCCGGCAATAAAACGCTGGGGATATATTCTTTATCTGCAAACCTTGCCCAGCTTTTCTGGATGCTACCTCATTCTGTGGGGGCCGTTTTATTTCCGAATATTGCCTCGATGGATTATGAGAAGGCGCTTAGTTACACCCGTATGCTCTGCCGAATGATTTTCACATTTACCTGCCTGATGGGTATAGCCGGCGGCATTACACTGGGTCTGCTGATTCCTTACATTTATGGTATTGAATTTTCTTCTGCCACAAAACTCTTCTTCATCCTGCTGCTTGGCATTCTGCCCTTCTCTATTAAAATCATCATTGCTTCGTATTATGCCGGGGTGAAAAAAAACAGGATCGACATGATCTCCTCCATGATCAGTTTTATTGTTTGCCTCGTGCTCGACATTATACTGATACCGAAATACGGAAGTATAGGCGCTGCCATTGCGTCGGTGCTGGCATATACCTGCAATACGGTTTTTATGATTTTCACATTCTCACAGTTAACAAAATCAAGTCTCTCGTCGTTTCTCATTATTAAAAAACACGATATTCAACTCTTAAAAGAACACCTGCTTCAATGGAGGCAAGCCAGATCGCATGATCCGGAATAAAACGCTATTTTGAAATGCTATCCGCAAGCACCATGCAGAAAAAAATTCTGATACTTTCATACTCTCACCTTAAAAGTGATCCGAGAGTGATGCGGCAAATTGAGGCCCTTCGCGGATTATACACGGTTGAGACCTGCGGCTTAAGCAGTTCTGAAGCAGACGGGATTGTACATCATGCCATCTACCAGATTCCGCCTTTTTCACTGTTCAGGAAAATAAAACGTGTACTCTTCTTTTACTTCCGGCTTTACGATTTGTATTACTGGGATGATATGAGAAAAGAGCTGGCTGCCACGTTTCAAAAAAACGACTATACGGCAATTATTGCAAACGATATTCAGACACTTCCGCTGGCTTTACTGATTTCGGCAGGAAAGGAAAATGTTTATTTTGATGCGCATGAGTATCACCCGAAAGAGTTTGAAGACAATACCTCATGGCGGCTCTTTCATAAGCCTTATGTGAGCTACCTGTGTAAAAAATATATTCCCCGGGCAGCAGCGTTTTCGACGGTTGCGGAAGGAATAGCTAAACAGTATGAAAAATTCATCGGAAAAAAACCAGAGCTTATAACAAATGCTACGCGTTTTCACCCGCTAAATCCGAACCCGGTAAACCCGGAACATATTAAACTGATCCATCACGGTGCAGCGATCCGTTCGCGGAAAATAGAATGCATGATTGATATGGCCAATCTCCTGGATAAGCGCTTCAGCATGGATTTTATGCTCGTCGGCAATGATCGCGAATACACCGATATACTAAAGCAGCGCGCCGGAAAAAATCCTGGAATACGGTTTATCGAACCGGTTTCTTCTTCTGACATCTGCCCTTTTACAAATGCCTATGATCTTGGCATTTTTTTACTGCCTCCGACAAATTTCAATTACCTGCATGCCCTCCCAAATAAGCTATTTGAATTTCTGCAGGCCCGCTTAGGTATTGTTGTTTCCCCGAATCCGGAAATGGCTGCATTCGTAAATACTTCGAGGCTGGGTATTGTCAGCAGTGATTATACTCCGGAGGCAATGGCAGATGCAATTAATAAACTGACAACCGCACAAATTACAGCATTTAAGCAACAGGCACATGCTATTGCCCAACAGGAATCGGCAGAAGCAAACATCAGAAGAATACAAGCTATAATCGGGTGGATAAGTCATTAAGCCAAAAAATAATACGGCAACCAGGCAGGATGTGCGGATCATCTGCAAACAACGGCCACAAAATTTACATGTTTCTATTCCATTAATCCGTCAGAGTAAGTATCTTTATCCGTAATCTAACTTGTCTATATGTGCGGTATTGCAGGACTTTTCTCTTTTCAAAAACCATTAGACCAACGAATTATTAAGGACATGACCGATGCCCTGATTCATCGTGGTCCGGATGGTGAAGGGCAATGGGTAAATCCTGAGGGGACCGTTGGTCTTGGGCATCGAAGGCTTTCGATCCTCGACCTGAGTGAAGCAGGTGCTCAACCTATGCATTATGCAGACGGACGTTACACAATCACTTTTAACGGCGAAATTTATAATTACCTCGAGTTAAAATCATTTCTTCAACAAAAAGGATATTCATTTCGTTCTGAAAGCGACACAGAAGTATTACTCGCTTTATATGACCTGAAACGCGAACAGGCTCTGCAGGATCTGGATGGCATGTTTGCATTTGCCATTTGGGATAGCCGGGAACAAACACTGTTCTGCGCCCGCGATCGTTTTGGCGAAAAACCATTTTTCTATACGCTTGACAAAACGAGATTTGCTTTTGCTTCTGAAATAAAGGCCCTGTTGCGTATGGGAGTAGATGCAAGCAAGAATCTCAAAAAAATATACAATTACATTCTTTTTACTGCATTGGATTTACCCAATGGAGATACCGAAACTTTTTTTGAAAATGTACTTCAATTAGAACCAGCTCATTACCTGGTTGTAAAAAAAGGAGGTGCAGTTACCAAAAAACAATACTGGGACCTCGACCCTGAAAAGAAAACAGAACTCCCGGAAAAAGCCTGTCTCGAAAAATATACTGAACTGCTTAACATATCCATCGAAAGGCGTCTGCGCAGCGACGTTCCCGTAGGCAGCAGCCTTTCCGGGGGGCTTGACTCATCATCTATAGTCATGCTTATTGATCGCATGAAACGAAAAGATCGTCTTCAGAAGACGTTTTCTGCGCGTTTCAAAAATTTTGAGCGCGACGAAGGAAAGTATATGAATCTTGTGATTGAAAAGTGCCAGGCAGAACCGCATTTTGTATACCCCGATATTAATTCCGCATTCGGGAATCTTGAAAAGATCTTGTATCACCAGGAAGGCCCCATCGGCAGTGCCAGTATCCTGGCTCAGTACGAGGTTATGAAACTGGCGCGTGAAAACAATATTATTGTATTGCTTGATGGTCAGGGTGCCGATGAAATGATGGCCGGTTATGAACCTTATTGGTACACCTATTTTTTGCAACTCTACAGGCATAACAAAACAAAATTTCATGAACAGGAAAAAGCCTTTTTTGATGTACATCAGAAAAAAGCCTTTACGCTGGACCGTGAATTTAAAACACGGGCCTATTTCCCGAATATTCAAAGAAACATAGGAGATTTTCAGCGAAAATTCATTCCTGCATCTTCCCCTTATTTTGTGGGCATTCATGAGGACCTGGTAAATGCCTGTAAAAGTGGTTTAAACCCAATCTGGAAGTTCAATTCGTTGAAAAAAAACCTGTATTATTCAACCATGCAAAGGGGTCTGAGTGATCTGCTCCGGTATGCCGACCGTAATGCCATGGCTCATTCTGTTGAAGTGCGTTTGCCATTCCTGTACCATGAACTGGCAGAATTCGTATTCTCGGTGCCCGACGATATGCTTATGCGAAATGGCTGGACGAAGTACATTCTGAGACAAAGCATGAAAGATATTCTGCCAACGGAAATTACCTGGAGAAAAGATAAAATAGGCTATGAACCGCCACAAAATCAGTGGCTCAATATGCCTGAATTCAAATCGTATTACCAGGAGGCTGTGAATTTTCTGCTTAAAGAAAAAATCATCGCTAAAGAAGTGCCTTCGCTGACCTGGAATTACATTACACTTTACGCATTTTACAACGCATTCTCATAAATTGTCCAGGCCAAAAAAAATATTATTTGCAGCCGTTGATGTGGGATACAGAATAGAACTCTATTCCAAATTCATCCGTGAAACCCTTTCAGATAAACTGGAGGCAGAGTCTCTATCCATCTATGTACTTCCATCAAAGCATTATAAAACGTCCTATACTTACGAATTCAACTTCTACCAGAAAAACGCTTTATATCGCTGGCACAGATCGTTTGTAAACTTTTTCTTCTGTCTTTTCCGCTTCGATATTTTTCATTTCATTTCGGGTGAAACCCTGCTTACCAGAAGGTTTCAGGGCTTCGAACTATTCATCTATAAATTATTGGGCAAGCGTGTTGTTATGCATTTTGTAGGGAGTGACATCCGGAGTGTTCCTTATTCGCAATGGAAAGAAAAAAACATCCGTGCATATTTAAACGGGAACCGTGATTTTCCGATAACCACACCCTGGCAGAAAAAGCTTATACAGCGGGCCAACCGTTATGCCGATTGCATTCTTGTATCGACTCCCGACCTCAAAGAAATTATTCCGCAAGCCATTTATTATCCTGTGGTTCTCGATCTTGAAAAATACCAGGCCGAATTAAATGCCATTCCTGAACCAACGAAAACAGACAAGGAGATTGTTATTCTGCATTCGCCTTCCAACAAAAAAATACACATCAAGGGCACAGAATATATCAATGAAGTATTATATAAACTGGCTGCAAATCCAAGGTTTAAAATCAAACTGATTCTACCTGCAGAAGAGCGTAAAGACAGACCGACAAATTATTCAGCGACGCGCTATGAGCTTTTCTCTCATTTCAAAGAAGCAGATATAGTCATAGATCAGATGACTATAGGATGGTACGGCTTGCTGAGTGTTGAGGCTATAGCAGCGGGCAAACAGGTAATTTGTTATATTGAAGATAGTCTGAAAACCTACCTGTATGAAGATTGCCCGATCCTAAACGCTGATGTAAATACGCTTGAGCAAAAGCTGATTGCATGTATAGAAGACATGCTGAAACATCGCAATAACAGGCTAAAGCAGCAGCAGGAATGGGTTATGAAACACCACACCATCGGGAGTAATCATGAACCGCTGCTTCAGGCATGGGGGATTAAATAAGGTGCTTATTTCTCGTCAAATTTCCTGAAATGTTTCGCGTCAATGTTTCCGAGATCCCTGGTCACAATCTTCTCTTTGTAAAACAGATCATAAACATTGCGAAGGAAAATCCGCAATCGCTTTGGCAATAATTTCCGGTAGTTTTGTTTTGCTTTTGACTCGGTGGAAGTTCCCTGGACCTGCTCCGAGCCACTATTGATCCAGGTACTGACATAATCGCTTTGATGGGGCATCTCTTTAAATGCACCAAATGACCCTGTCTTTTCAGCCAGCACAAGAATATAGGTTGGTGTATTATTCACCAGCACAACTCTTTCCTTAATTGCTTTCGGATCACTCACTTCATACCAATCCTCAATGGTTCCTTCAGGGGTGTTGGCAGCCACGAACATTTTTTTGACACGAAAACCATTCTCTTCGCTGAATACCCTGTAAAACAATTCAGGACTATATTGGTAAAATCCATGTCCCATCAGGTTATTGCAGGGTGTTATACCGATAAAATGTCCTCCCGGTTTAAGCAGCTTCATACAATTCTCGATGCATACCGGGAAATTAAATACATGCTCAATGGTTCCACCATCAAACACGACAGAGAACTTATTATGTAAGGCTTCGGGAATTGGTTTATTGAGATCGTGAATGATTGAGGCCCCTTCATAATCAGAAAAATCCAGGCTGTTTACCTCTTTTGCACCCAGCAGTTTGAAAAGCGGTTC
Organism: Bacteroidota bacterium; assembly: GCA_018267825.1. Taxonomy (GTDB): domain Bacteria; phylum Bacteroidota; class Bacteroidia; order B-17B0; family Aurantibacillaceae; genus JAFDXR01. Next base: position 257,819 of record JAFDXR010000003.1, read on the forward strand.
GGAATACTCATCCTTAAAAACCAGTTCATCAATGGCCTTTGTCGATATGTCGTTGACGCCGGCATGTGCTTTGAGATCTTCCTTTGTAGCATAAAGAAGCATTCTGCCAAGCATCAAAGCGTTTTCAAAAGAAGCACCGTGTTTCCTGGCGTAAAACAGAAATCTGGCGCAATTCGAGGTAATAGCCATATTTTTTTATTCTTACAAAGATAATATTTAAATTTAGAAGTTAACACGAACAACCGGTGGTTATAAGCATGTGTTATAGCTGAAATCTCAGGTCGTCACTCATTATTAAACATATATTTCTTTTTAAACCTTTATTCGTTTGTCACTCGGGAAGATCATACGAAATACCATCCGGCTAACTCAATTGGATCGCATTCTATGCCACTTTACACAAGGACACAATGTTCATTCTGCCCTTGGAAAGTTTGCTCCTGAGTTTGAGGATTACCCCGTCAAAACAATCCGTAAAGTAACACGGGATGGCTCACATTTTGAGCTCGACATTTCGGATTACCAGGAATGGCTTATCTACTATGGCTTTACAAACGACAAGCCGGAAGGACTATTTGAGCTGATTAAACCACATTACAATATTCTGGATATTGGTGCAAACATCGGGCAAACGAGCATTGCTTTTGCAAAACACATCAACTCGTCGTCTAAAATATGGGCCTTTGAACCCGAGCCTCTCAATTATAAAAAATGCCTTACCAATATCAATCTGAATACCATTCAGAATATCGAATTGATTCAGGCAGGACTCGGAAGCTACGAGCACGAAGCTTATATGGATCCGCAGATGAGCCGCAACCGTGGAGGAAGCCATGTTCAGGAAACCAAAGGAAACGGCCACTCCATACGTATTATAACGCTCGATACTTTCGTCCGGGAAAGAAAAATAAAGGTCGACCTGGTAAAAATGGATGTAGAGGGTTATGAATATGAAGTTCTGAAAGGTGCGCGGGAGTTTCTCAGCGACCAGCATCCCATCCTATTTATAGAGGTGGATGAACAACATTTAAAAAAACAAAACAGCACACCGGCTATGATAATGGATTACCTGAACGAGCTCCATTACACGGTCTACCATGCCACAAACCATGTGGTAGTGACTAAAGCCTACGATTTTTCAAATTGTCATTTTGATGTGTTTGCAATACATGCAAAAACCACATGAGAACGAAAGTCACATACATAATTTCCAACATCAACAAAGCCATTGCATTCGAATGGATTGCCACTCATATCGATGCTCAGAAAACAGAGCTGAGTTTTATACTACTGAACCCCACTGAACCGTATCTGTTTCGTTTCCTAAAAGAACATAACATCGAAACATATTACATCCCGTTTCACGGCAAAAAGGAGATACCAGCGGCTACATGGAAATGCTACAGGCTATTGTCCAAAATAAAGCCAGCTGCCGTACACTGTCATCTCTTTGAAGCCAATATCATTGGGCTCACAGCCGCTAAACTGGCCGGCATCAGGAAAAGAATTTACACGCGCCACCATTCCACCTTTCATCATGAGTATTTTCCGAAGGCGGTCAAATGGGATAAATACAGCAATCGCCTGGCTACACATATTGTGGCTATTTCCGAAACAGTAAAACAGGTGCTTTTAAAAGAAAAGGCCCGGCCGGAGAAAATCACAATTATACACCACGGTTTTGATCTGAAAGCTTTTGAAACCCCTGATCCTGCATCGATCACGGTCCTGTCTTCCAAACATAACCCTGCCGGCATGCACCCGGTTATCGGTGTGATCTCGAGGTTTGTAGACTGGAAAGGCGTACAATACATCATTCCGGCTTTTACCAGGCTTCGCGCATCCTATCCCAACGCCCGGCTTTTATTATTCAATGCCAGTGGAAATTTCGAGCCTGTGATTTCGTCACAGCTTGCAGGTCTTCCCGAAAACGCTTACCAGAAAATTGTTTTCGAACCGGATATTGCTTCTCTGTATCATATTTTCGACCTGTTTATTCATGTGCCGGTAAATGAGCAGATTGAGGCCTTCGGACAAACCTACATAGAATGTATGGCTTCCGGTATCCCCCTGATTGCAACACGTTCGGGCATAGGCTTCGAAATACTCAACGATAAAGTCAACAGCCTCGTGGTGCCGCACAAAAACAGTGATGCCATTTTTGAAGCGATGCATTTCATGCTTCAATCACCCGACGTGGCAGCATCCATGAGCAGATCGGCGATGTCTTCTGTTCACGAAAATTTTACCATCGAAAAAATGGTTCAGCGTTTAGAACACTTATATTTACAGTAATGTTTTTCAGTATAGTGATTCCGACATATAACCGGTCAAAACTCATTACAGGCACCATACAAAGTGTGCTTATGCAATCGTACCCTCATTTTGAGATTCTGGTTATTGATGATGGAAGTACGGATAATACTGAAGAAGTTGTTAACAGCATTTCCGATAAACGAATCCGTTATTTCAAAAAAGCCAATGAGGAACGCGCGGCCGCCAGAAATTACGGAACCATGCGGGCCAAAGGGCATTACATTACATTCCTTGATTCGGACGACATACTTTCGCCCAACTTCCTGAAAGAAGCGTTGGCTATGTGTGATCGGGAAAATAATCCCGAGTGGTTCCACATCCGTTATATGATTACCGATGACATGGACAATGTCCTGGCACGTAAACATATCTATAATAACAATGACCCCAACAAGCGCCTGTTTTATGAAGGAAATTTCATAAGCTGTATCGGCGTATTCCTCCGAAAAGACATTGCCCTTGAAAACCTTTTTAATGAAGACCGGCGCTTAACTATTTCGGAAGATCACGAGCTATGGATGCGCCTGGCAATTAAATATCCCCTGAAAATAAACAAACTGGTATCTGCTAAACTTATTCAGCACGATCACCGGAGTGTTGGCAACAGGGATGTAAGCGGATTGATTTTGTGTAAGGAAATTTCCCTCGAAATTGTATTTTCAAATCCGGCAAGCCGTGAATATATCCGGGGGCACGAAGGCCAGGTTATTGCCAGCTCCTATAGTTATATATCGCTCCACATGGCATTAACGGGTCAGCTCAAATTACAGGCCATTTCATACACTCTGAAAGCGATTAAGAGCGACCCGGCATACCTGTTCACCCGGCGTTTTCTGGCAACAATAAAGCACCTTTTATTTACCTATTCCTGATGTGTGGTATAAGCGGATATTTTGCCCCGGGCAATTTTTTTTCAGAAGAAGATCTGAACATCATGGTTCGTGCCCAAAATCACAGGGGGCCCGACAGTAATGGAATTTACACACATGGCCAGGTTGGTCTTGGTCATAATCGTTTAAGCATTATCGATTTGTCTGAACGCGGAGCACAGCCCATGCACTCTTCCGACAATCGCTATGCTGTTGTATATAACGGCGAGGTCTATAATTTCAATGAGGTTGCGTCTGAACTGAAAAGCAAATTCGATCCGTCATTCCATTTCCGGTCCTCTACAGATACAGAAGTTATCCTGCAGGCCTTTGCCTTGTATGGTATAGAATTTGTCCACAAACTCAATGGCATGTTTGCGATTGCCATCTATGACAAAAAAGATGAAGTACTCTATATTTTCAGAGACCGGCTCGGCATAAAGCCTGTATACTACTACTGGGATCTCGAAAATTTTGCCTTTGCTTCTGAAATCAAGGCACTTAAAAAATTAGAAAAACTCAAGCTCCAGGTAAACTACAGCGTTATTCCGCAATATCTAAACCTGGGCTACATCCCTTCACCTTACAGCATTTATAACCACTGTTATAAACTTGAGCCGGGTCATTATCTCAAAATAAGCAAACAGGAGTTTGAGAAAAAGGCCTACTGGAAAGCAAGCGAGGCATTGAAAGAACAAACTATCAGCGACGAAAAACAGGCTACGGTCCTTATCTCCGACCTGATCGGCAGTTCGGTTCAGTATCAGCTCAAAAGCGATGTACCCTATGGTGTTTTCCTGAGTGGCGGAATAGACTCCAGCCTCGTAACGGCAAATGCAGCAAAAGCAGCCGGCACAACGATAAACACGTTCTCCATCGGTTTCGAAAACCAGGCCTACAATGAAGCTGTGCATGCCAAAAAAATTGCAGCATACCTCGGCACAAACCATCATGAATTCACCGTTACAACAAATGATGCACTCGAAACACTCGACGACTACATGGATGCCTATGGTGAGCCATTTGCAGACTCATCCGGAATCCCTACTCTATTGGTATCCAGGCTCGCCCGGAAATATGTTACCGTAACCTTATCGGGCGAAGGCGGCGATGAGCTCTTTCATGGCTATGGGGCCTACCGATGGGCTGCACGCCTGGATAATATCTTTATATACCGGAACCGCCATATAATTGCCAGGCTCCTGAGAATGAGCTCTTCCAACAGGAACAGACGTGCTGCCGATATGTTTAATTTCGAAAACAAGGAATCCATTCACTCGCATATTTTTTCGCAGGAACAATACTTTTTTTCAATTGGCGAAATAGATACATTATTAATTAAACGGTACCTGTCGCCGGTTCTGATCAGTGAAATTCTGAAATATACCGACGAAACTTTTGAAGCGTTTCTGTCTGAAAAAAATCCGAAACGCCATTTGTTCCCACAGGAATCACAGGCCCTCTATGATCTGCAATTTTATCTGCCCGACAACCTGCTGGTAAAAGTCGACAGAGCCAGTATGCACCATTCGCTCGAAACCAGGGTGCCCTTTCTGGATCATCGCATTGTAGAGCAGGCGATCAACATTCACAAAAACCTTAAAAACACACCGACTTCAAAATATTTGCTCAAAGAAATATTGTATCAGCATATTCCACGCGAATATTTCAACAGGCCGAAACAGGGTTTTTCTATCCCATTGAAATACTGGTTAAAAAAAGAAATGAAATTCCTGATCGACGACTTTCTCAATAAAGCCGTGGTTGATAAGGTAGGCGTAGTACAATATGATGCTGTAAAAAATCTGAAAGACCGCTTTGAAAAAGGGGAAGATTTTTTATCGCAGCGTTTATGGCTACTCATTAATCTTCACCGCTGGTTCATTAAAAACGTAGTTTAACGTTATGCTTCTGCTCATACAGGTGGCGCAGAATAAACAATCCTCCCACAAAAAAAGGAAGTTCCGGAATCCGTAAGCGCACGAGGGAGCCGAAGTTTGCAACTGTCAACCCAACAGAAAACGCAAAGAATAAAGAAAACAGCATTACAAATAACAACAACGGGTTTTTGCGGATCATTGAAAAGAAGCCGAAAAATTTAAGTTTTATAAGAAGGAAAATTGTGAGTAACAGCAGGTATGTATTTTCAAGTGAGGAAACAAACATAACCACGTTTCTTACGTCCCAGATCCCTGGCCTGAAAATACCGGCAAAAATGGCCATCGGGGCCTTTAAGGCAATGCCTGCAACACTCGCATCAAAGGTACCGATATCAAATGTTTTTCCGCCATAGTAATCTGCTTTCATATCCTGCTGAACAATAACCGCACGATCCAGTACACTGTCTATTTTGTACAATCCAAGTGCACCTCCCATTTGATTAAGCACAAGGTAACCCAGCCCACCACCAAATGCCAGCAAAACAGGTGTAGCAAGAAAACGAAGTGTTGAATTATTTATTTTCTTGATCTGCTGATTGCTAAGCCACAAGATAGCTCCAGGCAATAGTGCAAAGAAAATATATGGTTTAATGGAAAGTATTATAAACGCCGCTACCAGCATTTCGACCACAAACATGATACGACGTCGTTTCTTGATGAAATAAAAATAAAAAGCGTATGTAAACCATCCCACTGCCGATAATGTAAAGGAATCTTTCATAAGTCCTGATCCCCAAAACACACAGGATGGAATAAAAAGCACGGCGATTGCAAACTCTTTCTGTAACATGGGAAATTCTTCCAGAAATGTTTTATAAAGTTTCCATATACCTGTATAAGCAATACAGGCCGTCAATACGGCACAGGTGAAGTAAGAATTAAAACTCAGCGCCATCAATGGGATCAGCAATCTGACAACAAAAAAAGAATTGGGATCCCGGTGATGGTATACGGGATATCCCGTGGTTTCATCAAAATAAAAGTAATCCGTATGCATATCAAAACCAAGCCAACCGTCCATAAAATCGGCTTGATTCTTAAAAAACAGATTCACATAAGCCCGTGATGTTTCAAAATAATTAACCGTATCGCCACCATCGTAATAATAAAAATAAACCAATCCCAGACAAATAGCCCCGATGATTTTAACCAGCAGACCACTGATAAAATAACGATATTCCGGCTGTGTTTTTATGTGCTTCTTTTTAATCACATAAGCCACAAATAGCGCGATCAGAATATATATCGGCGGCAGTAAAAGATCAAAAACAGATAGATTTTCGCGCATACTAGCATAAAAATAGTAATTTTAAAGCAGATATGCCTTCCTTAAAAACCGCATTATTTATATCCATTGATGGCATTACCGATCAGCTTGGTCAGTCGCAGATTTTACCTTACCTGGCCGGTCTCTCCGATTCGGGTTTCCGGGTAGAGATTATCAGCTGTGAGAAAAAACAGAATTTCGAAAAAAACAGGCAAACCGTAGAGGCGGTGATGCAAAAACATCATATTCACTGGAGCTATTGCTTTTATGATAATCATACGCCTTTGCTGTCGCAGTTCACCAATTACCGGAACCTCCGGAACCTGGCCGAATCGCGGATCCTGTTCCACAAGGGTAACGTGTTCCTGCATTGCCGCAGTTATCTTCCCGGCCTTATAGGACTTCGTATGAACAAAAAACACGGAACACCTTTTGTGTTTGATATGCGCGGATTCTGGGCCGATGAGCGCGTGGATGGTAATATCTGGAACCTGAAATCACCTGTACAGAATTACCTCTACAGGTTTTTCAAACGCCGTGAAAAGGAAATGATCACACATGCCGCTTATGTTGTAACACTGACCGAAACAGCCCGCGAAGAAATTCAAAGCTGGCAACTTACCGGCCTTCCACCCATGGAAGTCATCCCATGCTGTGCCGACCTTGAACATTTTCACATTAACCGGGATACCGAAAAAGAAGCAACCCGCGCCAGCTTCGGAATCAGCCCGCAGACCCGTGTTCTCGGGTATCTTGGCTCCCTGGGCACCTGGTATATGATGGACGAAATGCTGGATTTTTTCAGTGAATTCAGAAAAACATATCCCGACAGTAAGTTCTTCTTTGTCACAAACGATGCTCCGGAAACTATATTCAGCGCAGCTTCGCAAAAAGGCATTCCCGAAAATACCATTATTGTGAGGGAAGCGCGCCGCGGTGAAGTACCGGCATTTATTTCCTGCTTCGATATAGGGATCTTTTTTATCAAACCGTTGTATTCCAAAAAAGGTTCATCGCCTACCAAACTGGCAGAATTACTGGCTTGTGGCATACCCTTTATTACGAATTCAGGCATTGGCGACATGGACCGCTTTGTTCAAAAAACCGGCAGTGGCCTTGTGATCAAAAACTTTTCCAAAGAAAGCTATCACGAAATTTCTGACATGGCAGAAACGCTGCTTCATAAACCCAAATCGGATTACCGCACTATCGCTGAACTTCATTTTTCCTTAACCTACGGCATTCAAAAATATCAGAAAATATATTCGTATCTTTCTGTTTTGTAATTCTATGCCTGCCACCAATACTATCATCATTACCGGCGGCGCCGGTTATATAGGCTCGCACACAATTATCGAATTCCTTTCTGTAGAAGGATATGAAATTGTGTCGATCGATAATTTTTCAAATTCAACAGAAAACACCTATAAACGCATTCAGGAAATTACAGGTAAACAGATAAAGCAACATCAACTCGATATCTGTAACCTGGATCTGCTTCGTCAAACACTGAAACAATACCCCAATATTTCTGGGGTTATTCATTTTGCAGCCTATAAATCCGTTCCTGAATCGGTAGCCCAACCGCTGCTCTATTATCACAACAATATCACCTCGCTTACCAACATGCTGCAGCTCTGCCAGGAGTTGAAAATTCCGAATTTCATTTTCTCATCATCCTGCTCCGTCTATGGCAACGTCGATCATTTGCCGGTTACAGAATCAACACCGTTTGGCCATGCCGAGTCGCCTTATGCACATACCAAGCAGATCGGTGAAGACATTGTGCGCAACTTCACGAAAAGCCAGGACGGTTTTCAATCGGTATTGCTGCGTTACTTCAACCCCGTAGGCGGACATGAAACCGGGCTGAATGGTGAACTTCCAAGAAACAGACCCAACAACCTCGTGCCTTTTATTACGCAAACAGCAGCCGGAATTTTCCCGAAACTGACCGTATTTGGTGGCGACTACGATACCCGCGACGGATCCTGTATCCGCGATTATATTCATGTGAGCGATATAGCCGAAGCACATGTGAAAGCCATGATGTATCTCATTCATGGCAAGAATAAATCCAAAACCACTGTTTTCAATCTCGGCACCGGTAATGGTGTTACAGTACTTGAAGCCATTCACTCCTTTGAAAAAGTATCGGGGCTCAAACTGAATTACGAAATAGGTCCCCGACGCGAAGGCGACGTTATTGCGATTTATGCCAACAACAACCTGGCCACTGCTGAACTGAACTGGAAACCCAAGCATAATCTGGATAGCATGATGCTCTCTGCCTGGAAATGGCAGCAACATCTCGCCAAAGAACCCCTCCAATGTTGATTTTTTAGACAATTTACCATGGAAAAGCGATTCAAATTTAAAAGCCTTTCGGTGTATTCATCCGATGAATGGATGGCCAACTCATCCAAACGTTACCGGACTGTTTTTGATAAAGCCGAAACAACCTATATACGTTGTGAACTGGCGATATACAACAAACTCTTCGACGAAGAAGACTGGGAGGGAAAAATATCGCTCAAATGCGTGGAAACTGTGCCGGGTAAAGAAACCGAAATCTGCCATCTGGAAAACGAACTGAAAGTAAGCAAAGAAGAAAATATTGCTTATGTGCGTGATGGCTGGGGCAATGCAACACCTGGCATATTCTGGAAAAAAGGAAATTACAAATGGATTGCATTCATTGATGGTGTTCAGGTAGGGGAACAGCAATTTCATATTGAAGATGTAGGACTTGTTACAAACCAAAGCAACCCATACTTCACCCTCGAATACATTAAATTATATACAGGTGGCCAGGATGGCTGGAACCAGCGTCAGCGCAAGTACCTCAAGACCTTCGATAAAAACACCACGCAATATGTGTGGGCCGAGTTCAAAATAAAAGTCCTCACCACCAGCGATTTCAATTACGAAATCTTCCTGAACTATTACGACGATGCCGGCCAGCCCAAAGCCCACCAGGTGAAAAGCGGCTACATCGATCGCGACAAAAAAGAATACAGCTACACCTTCGATCTGGGCTGGGGCCATACAACGCCCGGTTCCTGGAAAGATGATAAATACTCGCTCGAGATTGTGTTCATGGACGCACTGATCGGGGCCGTTACATTCGAATGCAAGGATGCAGAAGAAGAAGGCACGCCTGAACTGATCTCCAACATTGAGCAAACCATGGCCCTGGGCTCCGGACAAAGTCAGGGCCAGGCAAACAACACAACATTACCACCCGAAAAAACGCTGGATGAATTGCTTACCGAAATGGATGCACTCATCGGACTCGACGGGGTGAAACAGAGTATCCGCGAAAACATCACTTACCTCAACTTCATGAAACTCCGCAAGGAAAAAGGCTTTGAAGAAGGAGGCAAATCGTCGATGCACTCTGTATTTACCGGAAATCCCGGCACCGGCAAAACTACAGTGGTGAAAATGCTCGGAAAAATATACCAGAAAATGGGTGTATTGAGCAAAGGCCATGTACTCGAAGCCGACCGCGCATCACTCGTCGGCGAGTACATCGGTCAAACCGCCCCGAAAGTAAAAAAGGCTATAGAAGAAGCCCGTGGCGGTATTCTTTTCATTGATGAAGCATACTCCCTGGCCCGCTCCGGCGAAGACAGCAAAGACTTCGGAAAAGAAGTTATTGAAATTCTGCTGAAAGAAATGAGTGATGGCGCAGGCGATATCGCCATTATTGCAGCCGGCTATCCGCAGGAGATGCAAACATTTATCGACAGTAATCCCGGTCTGAAATCACGCTTCGCACACTATTTCAACTTCGATGACTATTTTCCGGAAGAACTTTTCCAGATCGCAGAATACGCCGCTGCCAACAAACAGGTAACGCTTGCTCCCGATGCCTGCGAATACCTGAAAATACAGCTTACCGAAGCCTACCGTAAACGCGACCGCAGTTTTGGTAATGCCCGTTTTGCAAACGGCATCATTGAAGAAGCCCGTGAAAATATGGCACTCCGCCTGATGAAAACCACCGAAACTGACAAACTTACCAAAGAAGATCTGTCGACCATTACCGTCGAAGACCTTCGCCAGGTATTTGGTGGCAGCGAGAAGAAAAAACTGAAACTCGGCATCAACGAAAAAGACCTGCAACTGGCCCTCGAGGAATTGCATAGTATGGTGGGCATGGACAATATTAAACAGGATGTCAGTGAACTTGTAAAACTCATTAAGTTCTACAACGAAATTGGCAAAGACGTTGTCAATAAATTCTCGCTTCACTCTGTTTTTACCGGTAATCCCGGCACGGGAAAAACCACACTGGCCCGTATTATTGCCAATATTTACAAGGCACTTGGCCTGCTTGAGCGGGGGCATGTGGTAGAAGTTGACCGCGAAGGACTTGTGGCCGGTTATGTGGGACAGACCGCCATTAAAACGCAGGAGCGTATTGGCGCAGCCATGGGGGGAATTCTCTTTATAGATGAAGCTTATGCGCTGGCTGAAAACGGCGGTCAAAACGATTTCGGGAAAGAGGCCATTGAAGTGCTGCTGAAACGTATGGAAGACAACCGTGGCGAATTTGGTGTGATCGTAGCCGGCTATCCCGACAACATGATCAACTTCATCCAGATGAATCCCGGCCTGAAATCGCGCTTCGACAAAACATACCAGTTCTACGATTACACACCGGAGCAATTATTACTCATCGGTGAAAGCCTCCTGAAAAAAGAAGGACTAACACCAACCCCGGAAGCCCGCGAACATCTGAAAAACTACTTCGTGGCATTATACGACAAACGCGATAAATACTTCGGAAACGCACGCAGTGTGCGCCAGACCATCGGCGAAGTGGTGATGAAACAAAATCTTCGCATGGCTTCAATTCCTTCGGCACAAAGGCGAACAGAAGATCTCCCTATATTGACCCTCGACGACGTTAAGCACCTGCACACCGATGTGAAAGAACCCCAGAGCCTGGGTTTCAGATTTGGAAGTTAATTCATAAAAAAAGCCGGGTTTTTCAATCCGGCTTTTTCTTTTTATAAATCAATTCGTAATCAGCAAAAGATTACCATCGTAATTGGTATGATATTGCTTCAATGGAAGCGTGGCCGGCGCCTTGGTAACAGCCCCATCGATGATCTGCCATTCTGAACCGCTCACGGTATCGCGGCATGTAAAATTATCGGGTCTCACCTTGGCAAGTGCCCCCGCATCATTCGGAAGATACGTAGAAGTACGTTCCAGTGCTATAAATTCAGCGTTGGATTTACGGTATACGATAATACCGTTGACACCGCCACTCACATAAATCCAGCCACCGATTGCCTGGATTTTAAAGTTCAATGGATCGTTCGGATAAAGCTTGATATAGACAGTCTGGTAAGGAATAGGGTCAACAACCGTCTTCTTCTTTTTACAGGATACAGAACTAAAAACTGCTACAATAAGCAGGAGTATGCTAAATTTTCTAAACATGCTGGTTAATTGAACCTGAAACAATACCTTTGTTTGTCTATACAAATATACATCATTTTTTACCTTATGGATTTTGATCAGCCCTCCTCTCCACGTAAAAATAACGCGTTTTTACCCCTTTTATTTTCCCTCGTGCTGATTATTGGCGTGTGGCTGGGCTTTTTCCTCAACAAAAAGGTGTCGGGGAGCACTGTTGCTGCTGCGCACAGCAGCTCTCCCAATGAAAAGATCTCAAGCCTCCTCGATTTCATCGAATACCAATATGTAGATACCATCAATAAAAAAGAACTGGTTGAAAAGACCGTAACATCGATGCTGCATAGCCTCGACCCTCATTCCGACTATATTCCGGCCAGTGAATTTGAAACGGTAAACGAGCCGCTCGAAGGCAATTTCGATGGTATTGGTGTTGAATTCAACATCATCAGGGATACCATCCGGGTAGTGTCGCCTATAGAAGGTGGGCCATCTGAAAAAGTAGGCATCAAGGCCGGCGATAAAATTCTGAAAGTAAATGGCAAAAACGTAGCCGGAATCAAAATAACCAACAAACAGGTTTTTGAGAATCTCCGGGGCGAACGCGGCAGTACGGTCACCGTAAACATCCTCCGTGCCGGCATTGCAAAACCCCTGGAATTTAAGATCACACGCGATGCCATCCCGCTCTATAGTCTGGATGTGGCTTACATGGTTTCTCCTGGTATAGGCTACATAAAAATAAGCCGTTTTGCAGCCACCACTTACGACGAATACCTCAAGGCCTTCAATAAACTTTCCAAACAGGGCATGAAAAAACTGATTCTTGACCTGCGCGGAAATCCGGGCGGATACCTCAATGCCGCTGTCGACATTGCTGATGAGTTTTTAGCCAAAGGCCTGCAGATTGTTTACACGCAGGGTAAAGCCAGCCCTAAAAAAATATTCAAAGCCACTGACCGTGGTAGTTTTGAAAACAACGAACTGGTTGTTCTTATTGATGAAGGCTCTGCCAGCGCCAGTGAAATTGTAGCCGGCGCCCTCCAGGATAACGACCGCGCCACCATTATGGGGCGACGGAGTTTTGGCAAAGGTCTCGTTCAGGATCAGATGCAATTACCGGACGGTTCGGCTATCCGGCTGACAGTTGCCCGTTATTACACGCCTACAGGCCGCTGCATTCAGAAACCTTACGACGATGATAAAGAAGCTTATTACAATGAAGAAAGTAACCGTTACGAAAACGGTGAACTCCTGAATGCCGACAGTATCAAACTGGATAAAAGCAAACAATATAAAACAGCCGGAGGCAAAATCGTGTACGGTGGCGGTGGCATTATGCCGGATGTGTTTGTACCGATCGATACCGGCAAATCAACCTCTTTCCTGAATAAGGCATTTTATATGGGATTGCTGAATACCTTTTCGTTTGAATACATGGATGCCAACCGGAAAAAGTTCGGCGCTTATAAAGATGCCGATCAATACATCAGAACATTTGAAGTGGGGGGTGATATTTTAAATGCGTTCTACCATTACTGCGAGCAACAGGGGCTGAAAGCAAAACCCCAGGATAAAGTCAAAAATGACACAGCACTGAAACCTTATCTCAAAGCGTTCATCGGCCGTGATCTGTTTGAAAAAGACGCCTATTACCCGATTATAAACCAGAAAGACAACTGCATCAACAAAGCGGTTGAGTTTCTGAAGAATTCCCCTGCACAGCCTTAGGAATCGTATTTCTACATAAAACCCCTATTGCACGGGTAAATAAAATGCTATACTTTGGCGCAAAGTTTTCATAGTATATGCAAAAACTCCCATTCAAAGCATTAGGGCTGGCCATGATTATTGGTCTGACCACCACTTCCTGCGGACATGATCCGGCAGAATCAGAAGAAAAGGAAAAAACAGATTCACTGGTTGTTGCTGTTGATTCCAGCCAGGTAACCGAGGAAGACAATTCCCAGGACTTTACACTACCCTCCCCGCTACAGGTGGCCACTATTTTCAAAAAATCGGGATTAAAATTTGTACCGGGCATTACCAATGCGCCAGCCAATGCCATGAAATACAATGGCTCCGACTTTAAGCGCGCTGTTAACCTGGGCATATACAGCTCCGACCTAGCTTATACCATGCTCAACAAGCAATTTGAAGAAAGCAAAAACTACCTGAAAGCCTGTAAGGACATAGGTTCACAGCTTGGACTTAACCGCGCATTTGAAACCAATAATCTCGCCGGACGCTTTGATAAAAATATAGGCAAAGAAGACTCACTGCTTAAAATCATTTCCGATCTTCAGATGCAAACCGACATACTGCTGGAAGAAAACAAGCAGAAACACATCACCGCTATTGCCTTTGCGGGTGCCTGGATCGAAAGTATCTATATTGCTTCCAAAGTATATTCTACCGACAAAACCAAAAACATCAGCGTGAGCCTGATGGAGCAGTTTACCATTGCCGACAAAATAACCCGTGCCCTGAAAGCCTGCGAAACCAAATCGCCTGAATGCAAAGGCCTTAACGCCGATATACAGTCGATTATCAGCTTATTTAAAAACTGTGAGGCCGTGAAAGCCGTCGAAAACAGTGAAGATGATGCCGACTACAGCAAAGTAAAAATTTCAACGGGCGAACTCGATGCCATCACTGCCAGAGTGAGTGAGGTTCGTACCAAATTAATCAATTAAGATTTCCTTTATGAATAAATCATTTACCACAGGTTTATTGTTCATGGGCGCCATTGTGCTTATGAGCTTTCAGGGAGGACCCAATGTTTTGTGTGATCAGAAAGCGCTGAAAGAAAAAACAAAAGAGTTTCTCGACCCCTATAACTACGACAGTTCTGAATTAACGCGACTGCAATACAAGAAAAAAGAAAGCATTAAGGAAATTGAAGTGCCGCTTTTTATCGGCGAAAAATACCGTTTTGCATTCAACACAGAAGCATTGCCGAAACCCATCGAAGTGCAGATTTACAATAAAGACAAAGAGTCGAAAAACAGAAAACTGCTATTCTCCTCAAAAGGTCTTCCTGCCGATCAGAAACAATTTACATTTGAATACGCCAAAGCACGGCATGTATTTATCGATTACGTGGTGCCTCCGTCAGACTCGTCGGCTTTCAGCGGATGCGTTGTGTTTATGGTTGGCTATAAATAGCCAACCATTAGAGTTTCTTCAGCTCACCCGTCTGCAGATTCAGTAAAAACAACTGATCCTTCTCGCGTGCTGTCATATAATGCCTGTAAAGTTCAGTTATTTCATCATACACAGGTTGTAATACGTATTTTCCGTTATGATCCAGTAAACCATTCTGTTCGCCGGTTTGCACAAGGTAATAATCCCCGAGTGGCTTCAGTTCACAGTTCTTGCAGGAAAACAAAGCCTTTCCGCTCCTGTCAATCAATGAGCTCACATCCTTCTTCTCAACAATAGCTCTGTCCTGTTCAAAATCGCTGGCCTTATCCAGTTCCGGGTTCACAATCACTTTCAGCTTGCGGTCCACAAAACCGAATTTCTGATTTTTCACAATCCGTATCAATTCATCACGCGCGAAGAAAATATCCTCATAGCGTCCGTAATCAATGCTCACACGGCCATTGACATCGGCCAATGCCACTTCATCCTCATGCACCCGTTTGAATAATTTTCCATTGGAATAATATGCCGGATCAAACTGTGGTTTATAATCATAAGCCGGTTCTGAAATAAAACAGCGGCCGGGTGCGTCATAAAACCCATATAAACCCTGCTTCACCACCAGAAATACAGACTGTGTACATGGCTTCACATAATCAAATCCCGGGGTGAGTATAACCTGGTCCGGCGCGTGTATAACACCATAACCATTTCCTTTCTTAACAATGGCAAGCCTATCGGTATCTACATCCGAAACCCAGTCCCATTCGGCCTTATAGGCTTTGTTAAGTGTATCTATCAGTCCATAGTGATCTGACACATAATAGGCAAACCCGTTTTTAAAATCGCCAAGTTTTGCATAGGAAATCGGGATAACCACAGCACCTTTATTGTTGATAGCCCCATAATGGCCATTTTTTTTCACCACATACAATTGAGAAGAAGGATCATTCATCTCATCATAAGCCTGCGATACATACTGCCCGGTGCGGTTAATCAGGTAGTAATGCCCGGATTGTTTGACAACCGCCACACCATTGATGTAATCGGAAGTTTCATCGAAACTGAATACCGAACTGCGCTTCCCTTCCTTGTCGATATAAAAACAGCTGTCGCCTGCGCAGACTGCAGCAAACCCTTCGCTGAAGGCGTTGGCATCGTCGTAGCGGGGTGCAATAACCCAGTGTCCCAGCGTGTCCACATAGCCCCATTTATCATGAAGGTCCCGCACCGGCAAAAGCAAAGTGGCCGACAAGTTAATTTCTTTCTCCACCGATTGTTTATAAGGGTAGTCTGGGTAAGTCGCCAGGAAATTCTGGAGTTCTTTTTCAGAATAGTTTTTAACCGAAATACTATACAGGTATTTCCAGGCCTGTTCCGAAGTAAGCCCTGTGCTGTATTGTTTTATGAATGTGTAAACTTCTCCCGGCTCATGTGTGCCGCGAACCCATTGAAACAAATCAGCCTCTGCTTTCATCCGGTACCTGTTAGCCGGAAACCTGCTGATAAACTGTTTCAGTTCCGGTGCCGATGATGTTTTGACCTGCTCCCTGTAAACATAGTATTCATAGGTCTCGCGGGCCTTTGTACACCAGTTGCTTTCCGGATAATGCTCCATAAACCAAACGAGGCTGTCGCTCCTTTCGTAGAAGCTGAGCACTGAAAACAACATGCTGTCGCGGCGATCTATAGCTCTCTGTTTAAGGCTATCCGGCGCAAAATAAAAAAACCGCGGATAATGTTCTACTCCCGCCACGGTTGCCGAAAGTGCATAAACATCATAACCCTTTGTACTGATCAGGGATGCCATGCTATCAATAGCTGCACGTTTGGCACGCTGCGATGTATTAGCGGCAACAAAACGCTGACGGCTTAATGCAATATATTTTGCAGCACTGTCGAGATTTGTAAAAGGATTGTCGGTGCGGTAATAAATAACAGAAAGCCCGTAGCCTGCATCTGACGGGCTTTTCCGGAGCGATTTGTAAAAAAGCTTTTTGGCTTTGAAGTAATCGTATATCGATAAGGCTTTATTCGCCTCATCGATCGTTGAACCGAATCCGGCCAGGTAATAAAAACATCCGAGAAGTATTGCAATTTTTTTGATCCGCACAGAAATCCAATTAATTTTACAAATTAAAGGCATTAAACCATGTTCACAACCGGAAAAATCATTTTCGCCATTATTTTTATTATTGGGTTTATCCTGGCTATGGTCTGGTCGTTTAAAAAGGACGGAAAAATCAATGCCCAGCATTATAAAAACACCTCCAAAACCTTTATTTTAATCCTTTTAGTCTTCATAGCCCTGTTTTTATTCGTTAAATTCAGGAAAATGTTGTAAAATTCGATAGTTTTTATATATTTTTGCTGTAACAATGCAGGTGAACTGCATTATACAGTTAGTAAAATACAACAAGCATTTAGTTAATAAATAAGCCATGAGAAAAATTTTTTCGACAGCAATTTTAGCATTACTCTTGAAAACATCGTTTGCCGGGGTTCTTGTCGTTGAAGGAAAATTCCAAAGCCGTAATGTTTATGTTCAAAACTCATTCGGCGGATCAGGTGTTGGTTTTTGTGTTACCGAAGTTAAAGTGAATGGAAGAATCACGACTGACGAAGTAAACTCCAGCGCTTTTGAAATTGATCTTACGGCATGTAATATTAAACCGGGTGAAAAAGTGATGATCGAAATCGTTCACAAAGACGATTGCATGCCAAAAGTACTGAACCCTGAAGTGATTAAACCACGCCCTACATTCGACGTTGTAAGTATCAATATCAATTCGGCAGGTGTTCTTAAATGGACGGCTAAAAACGAAAGCGGCGCACTTCCTTATGTTGTTGAGCAGTTTAAATGGAATAAATGGGTGTATGTTGGCGAAGTGCAAGGCTTAGGAAGCCCCGACAATCATGAATATTCTTTTCAGGTTTCTACACACAGCGGTGAAAATAAATTCCGCGTTAAACAAACCGGCCAGGGTTCAAATCCACGTTACTCCAATTCAGTGATCCTGAATTCCATGACCGAAAAACCAAGCTACGCGATCTCCAAAGACGGTAAAACCATACAGTACTCATACGAAACAGCTTACGAAATATACGATGCCTACGGCACCATTGTGAAGAAAGGATTTGGCAAAGAGCTGAACATCGAAAATTTACCTAAAGGAAAATATTACCTCTGTTACGATAATCAAACCACAGAGTTCGATAAGAAAAAATAATCAGGACTTCAGCAGGTGTTTCAATTCATTAAGAATCATCGCCGTTGCGCCCCACAATATTTTACCCTGTACATCAAAGTACGGGGTTTTTATTTTCATGGAAGGACTGGGTTCTAAAACCGTTTCTTTTACAATAGCCGGATCCAGCAAGTGCGAAACCCTTAACTCCAGCAAATTGGCGATCTCGCGGCTGTCGGGACTGAACGCCGGTTTTACATCCGCATAAGCCACAAACGGATGCACCACAAATGAACTCACCGGAATAATTACCGGGGTAAGTTTTCCCAGCATCACCGGTGTGGTATCGCTCCCGGTTTCTTCAAAAAACTCACGCAGGGCCGTTTGTTCCAGCGACTCATCACTGGCCTCGGCTTTACCACCCGGCAATGCGATCTGGCCACTGTGATGTCCCTTGTATGTGGGTCTTTCGATCAGGAGAATAGAGGAATCGATCACTTCAACAGGATATAGCAGTATAAGCACGGCACTGGGCCGGTATGTGCCTGTATCAATACCGTCGTAGCCCGCACGGAGCCGGTTTACATGAGCCATTTCAAATTGTGCCTCCATCCCCGGAAGCGGCCCGCTCAACCTGTCTTTCAGCTGTGCTATAAATTGTTGAAACGCCATGGGATTTATAAACGTTGTTGTGTTGTTAAAATTGGCAAACGATGTACATGTGCACTGTAACAATCGATACACACATGCAGTATAAATATAAGAAACAATTTTCTATGAGCTCACTCAGTAAAACCTGGCTTACCGACCACCTGATTGATTTCGAATATAAAAAATATGTGGTCCTCGACTATGTCAAAAAGGTAAAAGCATCTTACCACAACACAGCCCTGTACCCGCCCCTGTCAGAAACCATTGATCACCTTCGCGAATTACAGGCAATCCGCGATCAGGCAGAATTCATAAAATCCGAAGGTCATAAAAGCATCAGCGGTTTCGATTGGAACACTTTGCAGATCAGGTACCAGCGACCGGAGTTCAGTGATGATACCTTACAGGAAATTGATAAAATCATTGATTTTGCATTTCCCCGATTTCAACATCTCGTTGAAGACGGAAAGACACTATACCATACCGTTGAAAACCACCTGGTGCTTACGCAGGTTGGTATTATGCCTATCCGCACACACGAAGGTTATTTGTTTTTCAATGAAGAAAGCAAGCGTATACTGTATGTGTATCAGTACGAAATCCGTAAAATAAAAACCCTGCACGAGCAGGCCAATATACTGGGGCTCGAATTTATTTCCGATTATGGTTTATCTGTGAAATGGAATTATGAAAGTGTGAAACAGGATGTGATTCAAAAACGCAAAGAGCTGCCAAATCCTGCCGTGTACGCCATTTCCTGCAGTCTGCCTGTTCCTTTCAGTGAAACTTTTTTACCTGTTGCCAAGCGGTATTTTATCCGCAAGATGGAGGTATCATAAATCAACCGGCCCAGCCTTCACGATCCAGGCTGCGGTATTGAATGGCTTCGGCTACATGGCTGGTTAAAATAGTTTCCGATGCATCGAGATCGGCAATGGTGCGGGCTACTTTCAGAATCCGGTCGTAAGCGCGGGCACTGAGACCCAGGCGCTCCATGGCTGTTTTCAATAAACCATTTCCGGCATCATCCAGTGTACAATAGCTTCGCAGGTCTTTGCTTCGCATCTGCGCGTTGCAATAAATGCCTTCCGATGCAGCGTATCTTGCGGTTTGTATACGGCGCGCTGCAATAACGCGGTCGCGGATCTGCTTACTGCTTTCGGCGTGCTGCTGGCGGTTGAGCTCACTGAAAGGTACAGGTGTTACCTCCACATGAAGGTCGATGCGATCAAGCAAGGGGCCTGATATTTTGTTCAGGTATTTCTGTACAACGCCTGGCGCACATACACAGTCTTTCTCCGGATGATTGTAATAGCCGCAGGGACATGGATTCATGCTGGCCATGAGCATAAAACTGGCAGGGTACTCCACCGTAAAGCGTGCCCGCGAAATCGTTACCACACGGTCTTCCAGTGGTTGGCGCATCACCTCCAGTACCGTTCTTTTAAATTCGGGCAACTCGTCCAGAAAAAGAACGCCATTATGCGAAAGTGAAATTTCACCCGGCTGGGCCAGGTTTCCCCCGCCTACCAGGGCCACATCCGATATTGTATGGTGCGGGCTGCGGAATGGCCGACGGGTGATCAAGCCGTTTTGCCCGGCCGTCTTTCCGGCAACACTATGTATTTTGGTGGTTTCAAGGGCTTCGTCCATCGTGAGCGGTGGCAAAATAGATGGCATACGCTTGCTCAGCATGGTTTTACCGGCACCCGGAGGTCCGATCAGAATCACGTTATGCCCGCCTGCTGCTGCAATCTCAAGAGCCCGTTTAATTCCTTCCTGCCCTTTCACGTCCGAAAAATCAAACTCGATATCATCCAGGCGATTCATAAATTCGCCGCGAATATCAATGCTTGCCGGTGTAAGCGTTTCCGTTTCATTAAAAAAACCGATAACCTGTTTCAGATGTTCTACCCCGTATATCTCAAGTCCTTCAACTACCGCTGCTTCACGGGCATTGGCTTCGGGCAGGATAATCCCTTTAAATCCTTCCTGCCGGGCTTTAATGGCAATGGGTAATGTACCTTTTATGGGGCGCAAAATACCATCCAGTGCCAGTTCGCCCATAATAATATATTCGCCTACATGCTCCGGCTTTACCTGCTCTGATGCTGCCAATATTCCAACGGCAATGGTGAGGTCGTATGCCGAGCCTTCTTTGCGTATATCTGCGGGGGCCATATTTACCGTGATTTGCTTTCCCGGAATTTTATACCCATTGTTTTTAAGAGCTGCATCGATACGTTGATGACTTTCTTTCACGGCACTGTCGGGCAAACCTACCAGGAAAAAATTAATCCCCTGCGAAATATTCACTTCTACGGTAACCGTGGTGGCATTGATGCCCTGCACGGCGCTACCAAAGGTTTTTACGATCATAAATAAAGATATTTATATAACAAGATAAGATATTTGGCAGTGAATCGGTTAAATATTATATTTATAAATCAAAAAAAATGATATGAGTAAATTCTTACTAGTAAGTGCGTTATGGATCAGTAGTTTCTATTTCGCCAACGCGCAAACCACTACCACTCCTACTCCTGATTTAAACTGTTACAATAAATGGGCTGCGAAGTTTGAAGAGCGCGGTGCAGAAGATGTTGCCGACGGTGTATATACAGATGTGATTATTACATCACGCATTGGTTCCAAAGCAAATTGCTACAGTGGAAAGGCTGAAGTAAAGGATAAAAAATTGCTACGCTGCTACATCGTTCTGGACGATGGTTCTTATGAAGAAGTAAAACGTACCTGGAAAAACAATTCCGACAAAGATGTATTTATTATCAATGGCATGAGTAAAACCATGATTACTGTTCATAATGAATTGGTGAATGTACTCTGGCCTGCTAAAATAAAAGCGAAAAAAGCTGCTCCAAAACGTGCCCCGGAACCAACAGACGACTAAACAGTAATTACCTGTTCATTTTATTATTTTAAATCTTTACCGCATGCGCAAACTCCATTTATTTGTCGCCCTGGTATTCCTTTTTACCTGCGCCAAAGCCCAGACACCTGATAAAGCCTGGAAAAAATACGAAAAGGCCCAGAAAAAAGTCGAAAGCAATAAGACAGAAGACGCTAAAAAAATTCTGAAATCCCTGACAGATGATTATCCTTCGGAGCCCAAATTCTGGGACTACTGGGCACAGATACAATATGCCGATTACCTGTATGCGTTAAAGAACTCGGACAAAATGTTCGATAATATTTCGGTGAGTGTCGACAGTAAAGACGGTGACAAAAAGAAGGATGACTCCCTCGCCAATGCCTTTATGAATCTCTTCCAGCAAGTGAAACCCTCTAAACTGGCATGGAAAGAAACCATACGTATTTGCCGCGAGGGTATGGCCAAATCGGAAGACTGCGAATATGTGAACATGTATATACGTATGCTTACCATCGATAAAAATCCGGACACACTGGTTTCGGAAAATGCGCATAAAGCATTTATGAAAGGCGAAGAAGCTTTTCAGAAACGCAATTATGCCGATGCTATGAAATATTATAAGGAAGCCACAGACCTGGAACCAAAATACTTTAAGGCAAAACTTTATATCGGCGATTCGTATTATGGCAATCAGCAATATGAAGAAGCTCTGAAATATTATAAGGAAGCTGAAGCTATTTACCCGCCATCACTGGAAGCCCGCAAATACGTGTACGACGTGTATTTCAAACTGGGCATGTATGATAAGGCCTATGACGAAGCCCTCGATGCGCTTTTCTATTTTCCGGAATATGGTTTCTTTTACCGCCTTGATAAAGCCGCCAAACAAAATCACAAATCGTTTTACAGGCAATGGATGCCGCGCGAAGTTTTGCCTATCCAGGATCCTGCAAACCCCTACAAAGGAAAAGATAAAGGCTGGCTGGCCTACATAAAGGCACTGAATGATATAAAACCCTATTGCAACGACAAAGGCATCATTGTGAAACAGAATGATCTTACCACCAGTCATTATGCAGAAGTATATGCCTGGGAAAAATTACTGGAAGCGGCTCCCACTGATCCTAAGTTTGAAACCGCCCGAAAAATGAAGGAGAAAGACTACCTTGATTGTTATTGTCTTTTTTCATTATATCACATCGACAACCAGGAGCAGTACCGCGATTTTGTATCGAACAACCGCAGCAAATGGATGGCTTATATCAATAGCCTGATGTATAACTGATTAATAAGACGTGTGGCCGGGATTTCCGGTACTATTTGCCTCCTGTTGCGGATTGCGGAGCAGCAAACGCTGATTCATTTCGAGCATGGCAGCTAATACCAATTGTGAATAGTTCTGTGAAGCCGATCGGAAATGTTTTGTCTCAGTGCGCCATAGTGTATACACAAGTCCCATCCCGCCTTCTGTCGGCATAAAACTGAACAGCGCTTTTTTTACATTACCCGCACCGGCATGATAAGAGTGCATCACGAGAAGACGGAACCACAATTCATTTTCTTTATAGGGAATATGCAATGAATCGAGCATCTGCCGGGTCTTAGGAATACAAATTGTTTTGATGAGGCTGGAGGCGGCATAGGCCGAACGGTTAAAATCAGCGCGTTCGTCTACCTGGCGGTTCACCTTTAATCCAAACAAACGTGCAACATCTTTCATGAGCTGGAAAGGACCATAGGCTCCAACATTCGATTTCTGTAATTTGTTGGGGCTTTCAATCAGTAGTATAGCCTGTGCATACCAGGGATCTACGCCGTTATCAATAAATGCCTGGATGCCTTTGTCGAAATTGATATAAGCGTTATCAAAATTGTAGAAAAAACTCTTACCTCCCGTAAGGAGGATTCTCGCTGAATCGCTCAGACCATAGGTTTTCCGGATGCTATCACGAAAACATTCCTTGACACTGTCCGGTAAAATCTTCCAGTTATCATTACTCACTTTCCGGACAATCTTCCGGTTATCAGCAATATTCACAAGGAATGTATCCTGGTGGGTATTCATAATCTGGCGCCAGAATCTGACCTGGCTGAGTGTATCACAACCAAACTGATAAATCTGTTTATCGAATACGAAATTGCTTGGCTGATGGGTTACAGGATGACATACACCAATCACATCGTTACACAGGTCAACCCTCGAAACAGGCACAGCACTGGTATCAGGCGGACCGCTTAGCAGGCTTGCTACACAAGATATGACGGCTAAAATATGCATACACTGAATGCTTATCCAAGTTACGAAAAAAAGAAATGGAATAAAAGCAAGTGCATGCCAATTTTTTAAAAGCTTCATGTTAAAAAATACTATACCTATACCCGGATTCCGATCAGGCTTACATCATCGATCTGATCGTGATTTCCTTTCCAATCGCTGAATGCCTTGTCCAGCCTGTTTTTCTGCTCATCCATAGGCAGGGCGCTGTTGCTGAGCAGTAAATTCAGAAGTGCTTTGTACTTCAGTTTCTTGCCGCTCGGTCCGCCAAACTGATCGGCATACCCGTCGGTGCTCAGGTAAATCAGATCGCCTTTCTGAAGGGAAATGGAAGTACTCGAAAAAGGCCGGAGATTGTCGGTATAGGTTCCGATAGGCATTTTATCAGCCTTGTATTCTGTAATCTGACCGTCACGCAGTAACCAAAGAGGGTTGTTGGCGCCGGCAAACTCCAGGCTGTTGTCCATTTTATTCCATACACACAAAGCCATATCCATACCGTCTTTTTGTTCGGTCTGCCCTTTTTGCTCCAATGCTGCTATAATCTTTGCACGCAGTTTATTCAGGATTTCATCGCCCTTGAAAATTTTATTCTCCACTACGATCTCGTTCAGGAAACTATTGCCCAGCATACTCATAAAGCCGCCGGGGACACCATGCCCGGTGCAATCAGCCAGCACAAATACCGAACGTCCATTCGGTGTGTTATAAGCCCAGTAAAAATCACCGCTCACAATATCCTTTGGCAGGAAAAGGATAAAATAATCTCTCGAAATTTTCTTCCATACATCATCCCCTGTAAGTACAGCGTGCTGAATTCGCCGTGCGTATGTAATGCTGTCAATGATCTCCTTTTGTTTCTCCTCCACAAGTTCTTTCTGATGGCTGATCTCCTCATTTTTCAACTCCACTTCCATCTTCTGATTCTCGATAATGAGATTCTGGCGCCGCGTCACCTGCAGGCGGTTAAAAATAAACACAGCCACCAGCAACAGTAAAGCAATACCTGCATACAGGGTATAACGTTGCGTTTTCTCCTGTCTGAACTTGATCGCGGTAATCTTATTCGCGGTTTCTGCTTTCAGACTGTCGGCGCTTGTCTTTTTTTCATAATCATATTGCAATTCGCGCTGTATAGATGCTTTCTTGTTCTCGGTCCTGTTAATGCTGTCTTTCATTTGCATGTATAACACATGCATATCATAGGCCCCTTTATAATTGCCCTCTTTTTGGTAAATCTGGCTCAGGAGGCTACTCGAGCCACTGATAAACTCAGGAAATCCAAGTTCCTGAAAATAGGCGAGGCTCTGTTTGGTTTCAGCTTCGGCTTCTTTCAGTTTTCCGATTTTCATGTTTACGCTAGCCAAGTTGGATAAGGCAGCGGCAATTCCCTTTTTGAAGTTGAGTAACTCAGAAAGCCTCAATTGTTCATTATAAAACTGCAAGGCTAAATCATACTGTTGGCGATTCTCATACAAGGAACCAATATTACCAGTGCTTTGCGAAGCGTAGTAAAGGTCCTGAGATTTCAACTGGAGTTGTCGTGCCTTTTCTATATAATACGTAGCATAGGCGTAATCGCCCCGGTTTTTATAGATAAGGCCTATATTACCGTAAATCACGGAAATAATATGATCTGCATTGGCTTTTTTGAGCAAGTACAGACTTCTGTTAAAGTATTTCAGGGCTTTTTCATCATCCTTTTGTTTGAAGTAAATCATCCCGATGTTATTGTAGCAAAGGCCGGTACCACGTATATCGCCTGCCGCCTCCCTGATTCGAAGGCTCCGCTGATAGTTTTCCAGAGCACTAGGGATATTGCCCTGTTCTTCATACAGGGCACCAATATTCATGAATTCTATACCAAGGCCGAGGCTATCATGTATTTCAGCATAGATGGCAAGACTCTTTTTATAATATTCAAGCGCGTCAGTGGTAATTCCTTTTTCATCGCTCACATAGCCCATATTGTTGATTGCATTGGCCAGATTTTGCTGATAGAAGAACTTTTCCTTCGGGGATGCTGCTTTGGGAATCATCTCTTCGCATACCCGCCGCAAAGTATCCCAATAACTCACCCTAAAAATACCTTCATTTTCACCGATCCATCGCATCAGCTGAATGCGCAGGGTGTCATTTTTTGTAGTTTTCAGAACCTGTTTCAGCGAATCGGTATTCTGGGCATATCCGAAACCTGCAAGTAACAGTATGATCCCGAACAGGAATCTGGTATAAATTATTTTCAAGGGGAGTTTCATTTAAATGACCATCTTAATATCAACCAAACAATTTACTGAACACCTCTTCCATCTTCCCGACCGTTTCGATCTGAATGGAGAACTGTTTAAGGTCGAGTCCTTTTTTGTTATACGATGAAATAAATATCTTTTCGAATCCCAGCTTTTGAGCTTCACTGATGCGCTGTTCAATACGGTTCACAGGACGTATCTCGCCGGTTAAACCCACCTCACCGGCAAAGCATACATTCTGTGGAATAGGCAGGTCTTCGTTGCTTGAAAGAATGCCACAAACCAAAGCCAGATCAATTCCCGGATCCTCTACTTTAATACCTCCTGCAATATTGATAAAGACATCTTTCACCGCCAGCCTGAAACCACAACGCTTTTCGAGCACTGCCAACAACATGGATAAACGGCGAAGATCAAAACCTGTAGATGAGCGCTGCGGAACCCCGTAGGCTGCACTACTCACCAGGGCCTGTGTTTCAATAAGCATCGGGCGGTTGCCCTCAAGCGTTGCTGCAATAGCCACTCCACTCGTAGGATTATCTCGATCGGTAATCAAGATCTCCGAAGGATTGGTAACTTCTTTCAGCCCTTCACCCTGCATCTCGTAAATACCCATTTCATTGGTACTTCCAAAACGGTTTTTAGTGGTGCGTAATAACCTGTAAATATGATTGCGATCCCCTTCAAATTGAAGCACGGTATCAACCATGTGTTCCAGAACTTTAGGGCCGGCGAGGCTGCCTTCCTTGGTAATATGCCCGATCATAAATACAGGCGTATTGGTTTCTTTGGCGAAACGAAGAAACTCTGCCGCACATTCGCGCACCTGGCTTACACTCCCCGGACTGCTGTCGATGTAACTGGTATGTATGGTTTGTATAGAATCTATAATTACCAGCTGTGGTTCAATGGCAACAATCTGCTGGAAAATATTCTGGGTGTTTGTTTCCTGCAATATAAAACAGCTGTCGGTTGTAATACCAATACGATCGGCGCGCATGCGGATCTGCTGTTCACTTTCTTCACCGCTGACGTACAGTACCCTGAGATTTTTGAGACGCAGGGCAAGTTGAAGCATCAGTGTAGATTTACCGATACCAGGCTCGCCGCCAAATAACACAAGGCTTCCGGGTACAATGCCGCCTCCCAGCACGCGGGTCAGTTCCTTGCCGGGAACCTGGATGCGCGGATATTCAAGGGTTCCTACATCCTGCAGCAAAATAGATTTATTAGATTGTCCGTTGCTGTTTTTATTCGCTGAAAATAACTGGAGTCTGTCGTTTTTTGTTTCCTTATGAAGCACTTCTTCCGCAAAGGTGTTCCACTCGCCGCAACTCGGGCATTTACCGACCCATTTGGCCGCCTGGGCGCCGCAGTTCTGACAGAAAAAAGATGTTTTTACTTTCGCCACGTATATTCCGGTGTTATAAAAATTAGTTTAATGAAAAGGTACTTTCGTTTCCGATCTTATCAAAATTCTTCGAGAGCCAGGCATCGCAGACCTTATAGCCCAGATCTTTCATATACATGAGAAAATCCCAGGAGGTATTGAGTTTGCTGGAAAGATTCAGATCTCCCAGCGTCTGATCGGCACTGATATTATGCAGGTATACAGGCTTCAACTGGCCGTCGAGGGTAATTCCCTTTTTGACAAGCTCCTGCTTAAACATGTGCAGCTGCAGTTCAAGGATCAGTGATGAGTTGAAACTGATCTCATTCACCCGGTCTTTGATGTCTTCGATCTTTGTAGGAATACCTTTAATGTTTTTCGGGTTGATCTGCACCAGCAGAATATCATCCGTTGAGTCTGTATTATCAATGAGTGGTTGCAACGGTGGATTCCCCATATAACCGCCATCCCAGTAATACTCCCCGTCGATCTCTACGGCATGGTATAAATGCGGCAGACAGGCCGATGCCAGAACCGTTTTGGCGGTAATCTCTTCATGTCCGAAAACACGTGCTTCACAGGTGCGCACATTGGTAGCACATACAAATAATTTTGGTGGATGCAGGCGTTGAAGTTCCTTAAAGTCGATCACTTCATTCAGTATTTTTTCGAGCGGATTCAGCGATAGCGGATTGTACTGCGAAGGCGCCAGATTTTCGGTAGCCATACTGAATAGCCTATAGGCTGGCGAAAAATCCATGTTTCCGGGACTCATCAGCTTATCGAACCAGCTTGGCTGAATAAGCGACAATTTACCTGCCTCCGATATTTTATGCCAGAATTTCACCAGGAGGTGCTTCGCAAGGTTATTTCCTCCCTTTTTCAACCCGTATATTGTACACACACCGTTCATAGCACCTGCACTGGTGCCGCAGATTCCGTCTATTTCGATCCGCTCGTCGTCCAGAAGACGGTCAATCACACCCCACGTATATGCTCCATGAGCCCCGCCCCCTTGGAGGGCCAGGTCAATCTTTTTCTTTTGCATAGAACTGAATTATTGCTTTTTGACGCCTGAAATAACAGGTATAACAGGCTTTTAAATTTACAAAAACAAAATGGAATTGTCAGCTAAAATTTATCTTTGCAGCATGCAGGACGAGAATTATAAAAAGGCCCTCACCACATACCTCGAAGGTTTTGTGAGTGAGCGCCGGCGATCGAGATTACATGAGGTACTGGCCGAAAGAACCCGCCACATGACCGTGGTACTGGAAGATGTGTACCAGGCGCATAATGCGAGTGCCGTACTACGCAGCTGCGATTGTTTCGGGATACAGGATGTTCACTTTATCGAGAACCACAACAAATATAAGATCAGCGAAGATGTGGCCATGGGCTCTACCCAATGGCTGAGCATACAGAAATACAACAAGCAGGAAAACAATACACTCGACTGCCTGCAACAGCTCCGGAAAAAAGGGTATAGAATTGTGGCTACCACCCCACACCATAACGCCAAAGACCTGGCAACACTCGATGTTTCGACACCACTGGCGGTTGTGTTTGGTACGGAGCTCACCGGTATCTCGCAGGACGTGCTGAATACTGCCGATGAATACGTGAAAATCCCTATGTACGGATTTACAGAAAGTTTCAATATCAGTGTGTCGGCGGCACTGTGTATGCACGAATTAAGTGAGAAAATCAGGAAACAGGTCTCCCCGTATACCCTCTCCCAGGCTGAAAAAGACGACATATACATAGACTGGCTCAAAGCCTCGATCCGCAAAAGTGACCTGGTAATCAAGGAATTCCATAACCAAAACCCTTAAAAAACCCGGCATAAATCGTATTTTAATTCGTACTTTTGCATCATGACCGATGAGATCAAATTAAATACGATAGAAGAAGCCCTCGACGATATCAGGAAGGGTAAAGTGATTATTGTTGTGGACGACGAAGATCGCGAAAACGAAGGTGATTTTATTACTGCTGCACGCAATGCAACACCCGAGGTAATCAATTTTATGAGCACCCACGGCCGTGGACTTATCTGCGCACCGATTACCGATGAAATAGCACAGGAATTTAAACTGGATATGATGGTACCGGCCAATACCTCTATCCATGAAACCCCATTTACGGTATCGATCGATCTGCTCGGTTTTGGCTGTACTACAGGCATCTCGGCTTCCGACCGTTCCAAAACAGTAAAGGCCCTGATCGACCACAGTAAAAAACCTTCTGATTTCGGAAGGCCCGGACACATTTTCCCGTTGAAAGCAAAACCAGGTGGTGTTCTGCGTCGTGCCGGACACACCGAAGCTACCGTAGATATTGCCCAGCTGGCCGGATTTGAGCCCTGCGGTGTATTGGTCGAAATTCTGAACGAAGATGGTACCATGGCGCGCCTGCCACAGCTGATGGTCATTGCCAAAAAATTTGATCTGAAAATCATCAGCATCCAGGACCTGATTTCTTATCGCCTGGCTAAAGAAAGCATCGTAAGCCGCGAAGTAGAAGTAAATATGCCAACCCAATGGGGCGACTTTAAACTCATTGCCTATAAAGTAGAAACCAACGGACAGGAGCACCTGGCCCTGGTAAAAGGCGAATGGAAAAAAGACGAACCTGTGATGGTTCGCGTACACTCGTCGTGTGTAACCGGTGATATTTTCGGAAGCTGCCGTTGCGACTGTGGCGCACAATTACACAAAGCCATGGAAATGATCGACAAGGAAGGCAAAGGCGTTATTGTATACATGAACCAGGAAGGCCGCGGCATTGGACTTTTAAACAAACTCAAAGCCTATAAACTTCAGGAACAAGGACTGGATACCGTAGAAGCCAATGTAGAGCTCGGATTCAAAATGGATGAGCGTGATTATGGTGTGGGCGCACAGATTCTGCGCGATCTGAATATTTCCAAAATTAAATTGCTTACCAATAATCCTAAAAAGCGCGCAGGCCTTATAGGCTATGGCCTTGAGATTGTAGATAACCTTCCCATTGTGATCCCGGCAAACCCACACAATGCAAAGTATCTTCAAACCAAGAAAGAAAAAATGGGACATCATTTCTGATGATGTTCCTTTGGGGCCTTTGAACAGAAAGCCCCTTTAACCCGGCATGGATCTTATCGTTTATTTTGGAACAAAAGGAACAAGACATACATTCGATCCTGAAAAAATACTGGGGCTACGACAAATTCAGGCCGCAGCAAAAAGAGATTATTCTCTCTATCCTCCATGCACATGACACACTTGCTTTACTGCCAACCGGTGGAGGCAAGTCTATTTGTTTTCAGGTACCCGGACTGGCACTGGGCGGCACATGCCTCGTCATTTCACCGCTCATTGCGCTCATGAACGACCAGGTGCAAAACCTGCGCAATAAGGGCATCAGTGCTGTTGCCATCACATCGGCGATGAATTACCGGGAAATAGAGATCGCGCTCAATAATGCAGCACTCGGCCACGTTCAGTTCCTGTATATTTCTCCGGAAAGACTCGAGAGTGAAAAATTCAGGCAACAGATTTCCTACCTGCCCATTACACTTATTGCTGTTGATGAGGCACACTGTATCTCACAGTGGGGTTACGATTTCAGACCAAGCTATCTTCGCATTGCCGAAATACGAACGTATTTTCCGTCTGTTAAGATCATTGCCGTAACGGCCAGTGCCACCAGGGATGCTATTGCCGATATACAAACACAGCTTCAATTCACCCATCAGAATGTATTCCGCCAATCGTTCGAACGCAAGAACCTGCGTTATGTGGTTCAGTATGAAGAAAACAAGCCTGAACGGCTGCTTCGTATCATACAGAATATTGGTGGTTCGGGTGTGGTATACGTACGCAACAGGCGCAAAACAGAAGAGTTCAGCCGTTTCCTGAATAGCAAAAATATTTCAGCCGGGTTTTATCATGCAGGAATCCCCAGCCAGGACAGGGCAGGCATTCAGCAGGACTGGATCAATAATAAAACACAGGTGATTGTCGCTACCAACGCATTTGGTATGGGAATCGACAAGCCCGATGTGCGCTTTGTAGTGCACCTCGACCTGCCCGACAGCCTGGAGGCCTATTTCCAGGAGGCCGGCCGCGGTGGACGCGATCTTAAACCCGCCTATGCCATCGCTCTTTACAGCAAAACAGACACACAATCGTTGCGCGATAATTTCGCTGAAAGTTTTCCTGACAAAGATACGATCCGCCAATGCTACCAAGCTATTTACAACTACTACCAGATTCCCGTTGAAAGCGGCGAAGGTCTTTCCGTGAATGTTGATCTTGCAGAAATATGCAGAAACTACAACCTCAAACAGATCAGCCTATATAACTCCATCAAATTCCTTGAAAAAGAAGGCTACCTGGCCCTCTTCGATGGTGGCTTTGAACCGTCAAAAGTACTGGTGCTCTATGGCAAGGAAGATATTTATCATTTTCAGGTCAAGTTCAAAAATTACGAGTTGCTTATTAAAACCCTGCTACGCAGCTATGGTGGCATCTTTGAACAATATGCCCCCGTCAATGAAAAAGACATTGCCTTCCGCATTAAAGCCCCGATAGATCTCACCATAAAACAATTGCAGGCCCTCGACACACAGGGCGTTATTTCCTATATCCCACAGACATCCTTGCCGAAACTGGTGCTTTTACAAAACCGCCTCAATCTGAAGTGGAATGAGCTCTCATTTAAACATTACGCAACACTGAAAGAGAAAAGCCTGGCCCGTCTCGAAAGTGTGATTCACTATGTAGAAGAAAAAAACATCTGCCGCAGCAGGCTTCTACTCTCCTATTTCAACGAAACCGAATTTCAGGATTGTGGTTATTGCGATGTGTGTGTCGAAAAAAACAAAGCCGGTTTCAATGAAGATAACCTGAAACAAAAAATTACCTGGGCACTTGAACAGCGTTCCTTTACGCTTGATGAACTGGCGGCAATCCTATCAAAATACCCGCAGAAACTGGTATTGGAGACCATCAGCACCATGATCGACGAAGACCTTGTTGTTATAAACGAGAATAAATCCTTAAGTTTGGGAAATGTCCGCTAAAGGAATTTTATATCTGTTCCCGGTTACTCTCGGCGATAATATGCCCGAAGATGTTTTGCCCGAAAAAAACATTAAACTGATACAAACCCTCAGCCATTTTATCTGCGAAAATGCCAGGGAGGCCCGCGCATTCCTGAAACGCTGTGGCTATCCGGACATCAGCAAAGCACAACTCTCCGAACTCAATAAACATGCTGACCTGAAAAGCATTACATCGTTCCTGGATCCCGTAATGCAGGGACATGATATGGGACTTATGAGTGATGCAGGCTGCCCCGGTATTGCAGATCCCGGTGCAGACATCATGAAACTCGCGCACCAGAAAGGCATCCGGGTAGTGCCCCTTGTTGGACCAAGCTCTATTGTTTTGTCGATCATGGCGAGTGGATTCAACGGTCAGAATTTTGCATTTAATGGTTACCTGCCCATCGATAAAAACGAAAAACTGAAACGCCTGCGCGATCTCGAGCGCCTGGCCACCGATTACAGGCAGGCCCAGTATTTTATTGAAACACCTTACCGCAACAGCCAGCTTTTTGAAGATCTTCTCAAAACACTGCGCCCTGCTACACAGCTCCTGGTAGCTACACATCTGACGCTGCCCGACGAACGGATTATCGTAAAATCCGTTGCCGAATGGAAAAAGTCTGCCCTGCCTGATTTTCAGAAAAAACCAACCGTGTTTGGGATCCAATAATTTCCCTCATTTCTGCTTTTATCCCGTTGTTTTTTTATTATTTTAGTACTCCTTCGGATCAATTCCGCAGACATAACCAAACACACAAAACATGAAATTAATTTCCTTTTCTGTCCTTGCATTTGCTTTGAGTCTTGCTTCCCTTTCATTACAGGCCCAGACCGATGATGGTCTTAAACACTGCGGTCAAACGCAGGCTATTCAATCGTTGCATGCAAAACATCCTGAATTGCAGCAGCACGAAGCACAGCTTAAACAAAATAAAAGCAACACCGGCACTGCCAATAAAGCAGCAACAGCCACTTATATCATTCCGATTGTTTTCCATATTGTACACGAATATGGCTACGAAAACATTTCGGATGCACAGGTGATCGATGCCGTCAGAATTCTGAATGAAGATTACCAGCTCCGGAATGCGGATACATCCACGATAGTACCTTCCTTCAAAAATCTGAAAGCCAACCTGAATATCGAATTCAGACTTGCCAAACTCGATCCGAACGGAAATTGCACCAACGGGATTATTCACGTAGTCAGCCCTCTTACCAATGTAGGCGACGACAATGTCAAGTCAGATCAGTGGGATCCATCGAAATACCTTAATGTATGGGTTGTTAAATCCATGATGGCCGGTGCCGCAGGTTATGCCTACTATCCTTCTACAGCCGATGGATGGCCGGCAATTGACGGTGTGGTGATCCTGCAGGATTATATCGGCAGTATAGGGACGGGTGCTTATTTCAGAGGCCGTGCACTGACTCATGAAATCGGGCATTACCTGGATCTGGAACATACCTGGGGCGATACCAACCAACCTGGCGTGGCCTGCGGCGACGATGGTGTGGCCGACACACCCGACACACAGGGTTGGACAAGCTGTAACCTGAGCGGAAGCATCTGCAATCCACCGATCATTGAAAATGTTCAGAACTATATGGAATATGCCTATTGCTCACGCATGTTCACACTCGATCAGAAAACGCGTATGATTAACGCGTTGACATCGACTATTGCCAATCGCAGTAACCTCTGGTCTCCTTCAAACCTCCTGTCTACAGGCACCGATAACGCTTCTTTCAGCAGCACACTGACCTGCAAGCCTATTGCCGATTTTACAGCATCATCGAAATTTGCCTGTGTCGGCAGCAGCATTACTTTCAGCGACGTATCCTACAATGCACCAACATCGTCATGGCAGTGGCTTTTCACTGGTGGGACACCTTCTGTATCTACCACACAAACGCAGGTGGTTGTTTATAATACACCGGGCACCTATCCTGTAAAACTTAAAGTAGCAAACTCACAGGGTAATGATAGCATTACAAAAACATCTTACATTACCATACAGCCAGCTGCCTCACCGGGAGCGTCGACTATCTCCGAGAGCTTTGAAACCATTACCATTCCAAACACCAACTGGACCGTCAACTCCGGAACAGATTCATACACCTGGCAAATGGCAACTGTAGGCGCAACCGGCAGCAAAAGTGTAAAGCTTAATACCAAGCAGGCTACCGACGGCGATGTAGATGAGCTGGTGGGCCCATCCCTGAACCTCAACAGTTCTTACAATGCATACCTCACCTTTAAAGTGGCTTTTGCTCAAACCAACACCTCCAATACCGATAAATTCCGCGTGCTTTCGAGTAAAAACTGCGGACAAACATGGGATCAGCGTTACATTAAAAACAGCACCGCCCTGGCAACCACCACCACAATCGTGACCGGTAATTTTGTGCCTACAGCAGCACAATGGCGTACCGAAACAGTAACGCTGCCTACCATCCTGATCAGCAGTAATACCATGTTCAAATTCGAATTTACATCGGGAAGCGGCAACACCATTTATATCGACGATATAAATGTTACTTCGGCTGCCTCTACCAACGATTTATTGCTGGATGGCTCTTCGGTACAGGTTATGCCAAATCCGTTTGAAAACCAGGCCAGCATTAAACTCAATGCGCGCCAGGACGGCAAGCTGACCATTGAACTGGTGGATGTACTTGGTAAAAGCGTTTATACATCAACAGACAACCCGGTATCTGCGGGCGATAACACCTATACCATTCAGAAAAACAACCTCACGGAAGGTGTTTATTTTCTGAATATGACCTTTGGAGAAACCCGAATCACCAGGAAGGTGATTATACAATAACTTAACCTTTACACATCAAAAAGCCCGGTTAAAATAACCGGGCTTTTGCATTATAATGATCTATTGTCAGAACTTCGCCTGGAATCCAAAGCCGAAGTTAACACCACCGCCATTGAGATCGAGAACATCTGCTATATGCGTTTGTGTATTTTGAAAATCGAGGTTGTTATACCCATAATGCACATAGGCCAGGTTGATAAACATACCAAAATGGTCGCCAAAATAAAAGCGCGGTTGAAAATGTATATCAAATGTAGAACCACCACCTGTGGCCTGCGAAATGTATTTGTCGTTGGCCGAATAGTTCAGGTATGAATACCCGACATTTACACCTCCCAGAAGATCTACCCGCTTGCTGCGCAGCATGTGGGCATTGATTACCACCAACGCATCAAAACTTCTCACAGTTGCCTTGGCCCCTGTAGCAGTATCTTTCGATGTAAAATAATCGCAAAGCTGTAATTTGGCACCAATACCAAGCCAATTCAAAACACCGCGTTCATATTGCAGATTCAGCATTTTATTGGCTGCAGCATTGTTGTCCGATGTATTAGAGGAAGCAACTGTGGAGCGGTAATTATAAATACCCAGATCGGCCCCGAAAGCGATCACATTGGCATTTTTTCAAAAGACTTCTGAGCAAAGCCCTGACCGATAAATAAAGCGGCTATGGCCGAAAGGAAAATTTTTTTCATACCCTGTATTTACATACGAAGGTATAAAAATTATTTAGACAGGATCATGAACTCCGTACGGCGGTTTTTCGCTTTACCTTCCTCCGTGGTATTAGGTGCAATAGGTTTACCGGCGCCATACCCTTTTGCCGTGATCCGTTTACCGTCAATTCCTTTTTCTTCGAGAAACGATTTCACGGTATACGCACGGTTTGCCGATAAGGCTTCGTTGGCAGAAGCACTACCTACATTATCCGTATGTCCCTGTATTTCGATACGAATGTTTGGATTGGATTTCAGATAATCGGCAAAAGCCTCCAGCACAACAAACGATTCTTTTTTGAGATCCGCCGAGTTGGTATTGTAATAAATATTATTGATCACAAAAGAACTGCCCGGCGTTGTTTCATCGATTTGTAACGCAACAGGCTTAGGCTTTTTATCGAAAGTAGCTTCCTTCACACTCACTACCTGCGAGTTAAACGAGTAGCCATCTTTCTGGATTGTGATTAATAAATCATCTTTCTTTTTAAGATTAACCGCCACCATGAATTTACCGGCAGCAGAATCCACTACGGCCAATGTTTTTTCTTTTGTTACGGTGTTCATGACTTCTACTTTGCCGCCTTCAATCACGTTTCCGAATTTATCTTTTACTTCACCACTTAAGAATGTGGTTTCCTGCGGACGCGCTTCTTTATAAAGTTCAAACGAAAAAAGATCGTAACGGCCAATGCCTTTGTTCTGGAGTTTACCTTCGCTGTAAGAGAAAAAATAACCCGTTTTACTATCGGTACTTACAAAAAAACCTGTATCGTCGGCCTCTGTATTGATCGGGTAGCCAATGTTCTCCGCATCCAGCCATTCACCTTTATCATTCTTACGGATATAAAAAATATCATAGCCCCCAAAACCATAATGGCCGGCAGCCGATTTATTGGGGCCACTGCTGAAATATAGTGTTTCGCTATCGGAGTGAATGAAAGGTGTTTTCTCGTCACCGGCTGTATTGATCTTTGGTCCGGCATTTTTCGGAACACTCCAGTTGCCTGTCGCCGGATCCCGCCTGGTGTACCAGATATCAATACCTCCATAACCACCGGGGCGGTCGCTGGCAAAATATATGGTGTTACCATCTGCCGACACGGTTGGTTGTGAATCCCAATACACCGGATCATTGACATTCGCCAGTTTTTTAATAGGTTTCCACTCGTCATTAATATTATCGCTCACATAAATATCGCAGTTTCGGCCTCCGCCTTCATCGACCATCATGGCAAAATATAAATGTTTATTGTCGATTGTAATCGTACAACCGCCCTGGTTATCTGCTGTTGTATTGAATGGCGGTGGCATTTCATCGCCTGCATTGAAAGCCCCGGTATTATCGCGCTCCGCTACCATAAAAGCTTCGCGCATGCGATCGCTCTCATACACCTTGTCCATTTTTTTCACTGGTACCACACGTGTAAAAAAACAAAACTTATCGTCCGGTGAAATAAAAGCAAGATACTCATCGTAGGGTGTAGATACCCCTTTCACTACTTTAGGATCAAACGGAACAACTTTCTTCTTAAGTTCCGCTTCCATCTTGGCATAGCGAATCATTTCCTTGGCCTGGTATAATTCAGCATCATAGTCTTTCGCAAACTTCTTATCATTATTGTCTTTAAAAGCAATAAATTTCTGTAAGTACTTCACGGCCGAATCATTTTTAGCTTCCTCGTAATAATTGAAGCCGATATAGTAATATGGCTCCGAGTGAACCTGCGGGCAGGAAGCAATAGCCTTGTAGAAGTACGGAACTGCCGGTTTAAACGGTTTATTCTCCAGCTTGCAGTGAACCACAATTTCAAGTCCCATAATCAGGTTGGCTTCTGCAAAATCAGGTTCAAGTTCCAGGCATTTGCGCAGAAAATCCATACGTTCGGGTTTTTTGTATTTCTTCTTATCAATGCCCTTCTCGTAAAGTTTCATTGCCTCTTTACTG
The DNA here is from genome assembly GCA_018267825.1 of Bacteroidota bacterium. GTDB lineage: Bacteria > Bacteroidota > Bacteroidia > B-17B0 > Aurantibacillaceae > JAFDXR01. The sequence goes on from JAFDXR010000003.1 coordinate 296,030, forward strand.
TCGATCTCGTTACAGAGTTTATTGGATGCACCTTCGTCATCGTCCTGAGCAAAGGCCGTGGAAGATAATCCCAGGAAAAAAAACAGGGATAGTATTTTTATCATGTGGGTATAACGCATCAACATAAAATAATTACATAAAACGATTACACCATTTCGGCTTTACCTTGCTTGCTGGCATTCTGAATAGCAACCTGCTGCGCAATATTTTGTGCCATCTCCATAAACGCAAGTGCCTGCGGCGTGGTTTCCTGCAATACAGCCGGCCGGCCGGCATCACCGGCTTCGCGAATGCTTTGTACAATCGGAATCTGGCCAAGCAGTGGCAGATTCATTTCTTCAGCCAGGTTACGGGCACCGTCTTTTCCGAAAATATAGTATTTATTATCAGGCAATTCTTCCGGCGTAAACCAGGCCATATTTTCCACAACACCCAGAACAGGAACATTAATGGCAGGTAAATTAAATAAGGCTATTCCTTTGCGTGCATCGGCAATGGCTACAGGTTGAGGCGTGCAAACAATAACGGCGCCGGTCAGTGGAACCTGGCTGCACAGCGTAATCTGAATATCGCCGGTACCCGGAGGCAGGTCTACGATCAGGTAATCGAGTTCACCCCAATTGGTATCCAGAAATAATTGCGTCAGTGCTTTGGAGGCCATAGGTCCACGCAAAGCTACCACCTGATCCGGGCCAGCAAGGAAGCCCACAGAATTCAGTTTTACGCCGTAGCTCTCAACCGGTTTCATTTTTGGTTTGCCATCAAATTCCGATTTACCGGGCATTTCGTTTGCCACATCAAACATGATGGTTTGAGAAGGTCCGTAAATATCGGCATCAACCAGGCCGACCCTGGCTCCCTGGCGTGTTAATGCTACAGCCAGATTTGAGGCTACTGTTGATTTACCAACACCACCTTTACCGGAAGCCACAGCAATGATGTTTTTGATTTTTGAAAGCGTTGTATTGTCACTGTTACGGGCCGTTGTTACATTGGCCGTCATCGTAACATTTACCACAGCTTCCTTATCTACAAAATGCAGGATAGCATTGACGCAGGCCTTTTGAATCATGTCCTTCATCGGGCAGGCCGGTGTTGTAAGCACAACGGTAAACGCCACGTGCTTTCCGTTTACTTCTATATCTTTCACCATGTTCAGTGTGATCAGATCTTTTTTAAGATCCGGATCATCCACATAACGTAAGGCATCTATGACTTGTTCTTTTGTAATTGACATGTTACTTTAGTTTAAGGTTCGGGAGTGTTATAAGAAGCAACGATTGCTCTTATTCATTATATATCACCTCCAGCAGGGTTTGTCCCACGGCTTTCAGTGTTTTCTTATCAATGGTGGTGATATCGTCGCTCACCTGGTGATGATGCTCAAAAAAATCACCCTGTTGTTCATTGTAATGTATAATATCCACGCAAGGAATTTGTGCAAGCTTATTGATCGGCGCATGATCATCAGTCATCTCCTGGCATTCGTCATTGATGAAATACTGGCCATAGCCCAGTTTCTGAGCAGTTCCCCAGATTTTATTTACCACGTCGCCGGCATAAAACGTAGACAGTCCCTCGCGCGGAAAAATGGCATTGGAGGCTCCAACCATATCAAGCAGTACCCCGAATTTTGCAGAATAAAAAGGCGTATGCGGATTCTTGCTCCAATACTGGGAACCCAGGCACCAGGTATCCTGATCTTCCATACCACCATGTGGTTTGCCGTAATCTTCCAGGTCAAAAAACACAATATCAACCCCCACATCCGGTTTCTTTGCAGCCAGGTTTCTGGCTACTTCCAGCAATACACCTACTCCACTGGCACCATCATTTACACCCGGTACAGGCTTCGATCTGTTGGCCGGATCTTTATCGCGATCTGCAAATGGACGGCTGTCATAGTGCGAGCATAGTAAAATACGATTCTCAGCTTTCGGATTAAAAGAGCCGATCACATTTTTAAGGAACCATAATTTACCATCGAACGATTGCACATTAGCCGATTGCGTTTTCACTTCGGCACCATAACGTTTCAGCTCTTTTTCGTAATAGGCCACAGCTGCATCATGTGCTTTGCTGCCGGGAGTCCGCGGCCCCATATCCGCCTGAACTTTTATAAAGTCATAAGCGCTGTCGGCGTCAAATTCGGGGGCTGTAACATGCGGCTTGGTTACAACCGGCTGAACCGGCTGTTTTTGCGTTTCGTCAGGTGTTTTTTCAGGGCCACAGGCAGTGAGCAGCAGCGACAGGATGCAAACGGAAACAGGTATTGAATATTTTTTCATTTTATATTTTAATTTATTGTCCATGTAGCGCCTTCTTTGCCATCCTTAACCTGTATTCCGGCTTCACTCAGTTTATCGCGAATCTGGTCAGACGTTGCAAAGTCCTTATTGGCCTTGGCTTTCGTGCGCATATCCAGTACCAGGTTCATCACTTTTTCGAGTGCTGTTCCCGCTTTATTATTGCCTTCTTCTTCTGTTTTCAATCCCATGACGTCAAACACAAAGTGCTTGTATATCGTTTTCAGCAGTTCGATATCGACCTGCGTCAATGTTGTTTTCTTATCATTGGCGGAGTTGATGATACGTAATGCCTCAAACAAATGAGCGATCAATACCGGTGTATTGAAATCGTCGTTCATGGCATCGTAACATTTTCGCTCGAGCGCTTTAATATCTTCCGAAGAGGAAGCCGATGACTGCAGATGCTGCAGTGTTTTATAACCCTCCATCAAACGGTTAAATGCTTTTTCGGCTGCCTGAAGGGCCTCGTCACTGAAATCGAGTGTACTGCGATAATGTGTTTGCATCATGAAAAAGCGTACCGCCATAGGGCTGTAACCTTTACTCAGTAATTCGTGATCTCCGCTGAAAAGCTCCATAGGCAGAAAACTATTGCCTAAACTTTTGCTCATTTTTTGTCCTTTCACGGTGAGCATATTGGTATGCATCCAGTAATTCGCCGGACTTTTCCCGCAATACGCAATATTCTGGGCAATTTCGTTGGTGTGGTGTGTCGGTGCCAGATCCATGCCTCCGCCATGTATATCAAACTGTTCGCCCAGGTATTTTGTACTCATGGCGCTACATTCGATATGCCATCCCGGAAAACCCTGACCCCACTGACTTGGCCATTGCATCAGGTGCTCCGGTTTTGCTTTGATCCAAAGGGCAAAATCGAGGCGCCCGCGTTTATCTTCCTGTCCGTCCAAATCCCGGGTATTTTCGAGAAGCTCATCCAGTTTACGCCCGGTAAGTGCTGTGTAGTTATGCGATTTGGCGAATTTTTCCACATCAAAATAAACGGTTCCGTTCACATCGTAGGCCAGTCCGTTTTCAATAATCTTTTTGGCGATCTGTTGCTGCTCAATGATATGACCTGTTGCCGTAGGTTCTATGCTTGGTGGCAAAAGGTTAAACAAATTCATCACATCCCGGAAGCCGACGGTGTATTTCTGAACAATTTCCATTGGTTCAAGTTGGGACAATTTGGCCTTTTTTGAGATTTTATCCTCGCCTACATCGGCATCGCCCTCGAGATGGCCGGCATCCGTAATATTACGTACATAGCGTACTTTGTAACCAATATGGGTCAGGTAGCGGTAAATAACATCGAACGACATGAATGTACGGCAATTGCCGAGGTGCACATCGCTGTAAACTGTCGGGCCGCAGACATACATGCCCACGTGGGGAGCATTAATTGCTTTGAATTCCTCTTTGTTCCTGGTAAGTGTATTGTATATAAAAAGTCTTTCCATAAATTGCTTTTAAAATTACGAAATAAAAAAGACGGCCAAAAGCCGTCTTTCGAGTTTATGATTTTTTGGTATAAAGCGTGTGATTAGTTTTCGATTGGAGCATCTCCAACGTAGGCACCGCCTTTGTATACAGAAATACGCTGAAGAATTCCGTTTTCATCGTAGATGTAGGCTTTTCCTTCCATGAGGCGGTTATCTTTGAAAACACCATCTTTGGTAATTTGCTTGTTTTTGTTGTAAAGTGTATGCTGACCATTCAGAATCATCGGGCCTTTGCTGGCTGATACGGCTTCGTTCGGTTTTTCGTCTTTTGTTACAATGATTTTCGGTGCGTTATCAACCGGTGCATCTTTTATTTTTACGATTGGTTTTTTAGGTTCGTATTCTTTGATAGAAGCTACATCAACAGCGCCATCGTTAAATGTTTTCTCAGCTTTTAAATCACCGTTTTCATGATATTCTTTGATGACACCGGCTTCCTTGCCATTAACAAAATTACCTTCAATAGCAACCTGTCCGTTTTCGTAAAAGTATTTTTGCGGCCCTTCGCGTTTACCATTCGGATTGAAGACAAATTCATGCTGAACCTGGCCGTTTTCGTAGTATAACTTATAATTTCCTACCCAGCGATTATTTTTCCAGTTTCCTTCTTCGGAGATTTTCCCATTTTCGTGATACATGATGGCATATCCATCAGGGCGGCCATTCTGGAAGGTGAGCTGGTTTTTCATATTACCATTACAGTAATATTCGATCCATTTACCAATTTTGCGGTTATCCTGGTATTTGCCTTCCTCCGCTTTTTGTTCCGGCTGATAACAACTTCCCGGCTTATGCTTCCCTCTCAATATCCACTTGCCCTGCTTTTTACCGACAGCATCAATCAGGTTGATGGTATCTTTATTACTACCAAGCTCATAGGACTGAGATTGGGCCTGGCCGATCTGATAAACCAAAAAAACCAGTATCAAGTAAAATTTCTTCATAGCGCGTATAGGTTACTAAATTATATAAATTCTTTTTAAGATTTAATAATATTTCGATAAACGAAAGTTTTAGTACGATAAACTTTAAAAAACAAAAAAAAATGACCAAAATCATTCATATTAGACTATTTAACGGAGCAGAAATGAAAATGGTTACAGCCTGAAGATCAAATTTTAAGCCAAGTTTGTTAACATGTTTTTAACGAGCCCCGGGAGGTCGTAGGCGGGTTTCCACCCCCAGTGTTCCCTGGCTTCTGCGTCATTGATGCTTTGTGGCCAGCTATTGGCTATTTGTTGCCTGAAATCAGGCTTGTAGGTTATAGTAAATTCCGGAATATGTTTCCGGATCTCGGCAGCAATTTCTTCCGGATTGAAACTCATGCCTGCCAGGTTATAGGAGCCCCGAAGCCGAACCGAAGCCGGATCAGCATGCATGATCTCGATCGTTGCACGGATGGCGTCCTCCATGTGCATCATAGGCAATACGGTGTCCTTTTCCAGGAAACACTCATAACGTTTGTTTTTAAGCGCTTCGTGAAAAATATGAACGGCATAGTCTGTTGTCCCGCCTCCCGGTGCTGATTTCCAGCCTATCAAGCCAGGATAACGCAGGCTTCTGACATCCACACCGAATTTATGAAAATACCATTCGCACCAGCGTTCGCCGGCCTGCTTGCTTATTCCATAAACAGTAGAGGGTTCCATCACGGTAAACTGTGATGTGTTTACTTTTGGGGTGGTTGGACCAAATACGGCAATAGAACTTGGCCAGTATACTTTATCAATATGTTTTTCTTTGGCGAGATCCAGAATATTAAAAAGGCCTTCCATGTTCAGCTTCCAGGCAAACATAGGATTTTGCTCACCGGTTGCCGATAAAAGAGCGGCCAACAGATAAACCTGCCGGACGCCATGTTTTTTGACCACATTAAAGACAGCTTCCTTATCCAGGATATCCAGTTTTTCGAAAGGATTATTGTGAAGTGACGGAATGGGTTTCAGATCTGCAGCAATCACATTACTGGAACCGTATAATTTACTAAGCTCTTCAGTAAGTTCTGTGCCGATTTGCCCGCCGGCGCCAATGATCAGGATTTTATCTTCTTTATTGTACATGACCAAGATTCTGTTTTAGAATGGTAATTTTTAAGCTACCTTTGCAAACGTAAATATAATTTTTGATTTGTTTACTGGTGAAGTAAAGAATTCGGAAATTATACATGAACGATAGTATAACCTGCAATTATATCTATTACATCTTATGGCATTACTTGTAAACCGTGTAAACAAACACGATCTGAAAGAACAACTCAAAAAAGAGACGTTCAAACGCATCACCCTCTCCTTTTATCGTTATGTAAACATCTCAGATCCGGCGGAGCTGCGCGATCAATTATTCATGCAATGGTCGGCCCTGAATTGTTTTGGCCGTATCTACCTGGCTCATGAAGGCATCAATGCACAGATGAGCGTGCCTGAACATAACTGGGAGGCTTTCAAAGAACAATTATACAGCGATAGCCGCTTCAACGGGGTGCCTTTTAAATTTGCGGTTGATGGTAATGGCAAGTCGTTCTATAAACTTATTGTTAAAGTGCGCGAAAAAGTTGTTGCAGATGGCATCGAGGATCCTTCGTTTGATCCTTCGAATACCGGAACTTACCTGAATGCGGTGGAGTTCAACAAAGCTATTGAAGATCCGGAAACGATCGTAGTAGATATGCGTAACCATTACGAAAGTGAGGTTGGCCGTTTCGACCGTGCATTTTGTCCGGATGCCGATACATTTCGCGAAGAGCTGCCCTTGGTGGTAGATCACCTGAAGGGCAAGGAAGATAAAAAAGTGATCATGTACTGCACCGGTGGCATACGCTGCGAAAAAGCCAGCGCCTATCTGAAGCATAAAGGTTTTAAAGATGTAAATCACCTGCAGGGCGGCATTATACAATATGCCAAAGAAGTAAAGGAACAAAGTCTCGAAAGTAAATTCAGAGGAGTGAACTTTGTGTTTGACGAGCGTATCGGCGAACGTATTACCGACGATGTACTTTCGAAATGTCATCAGTGCGGTGCTCCCTGCGACCGCCATGTAAACTGTAAAAATGACGACTGTCACCTGCTGTTCATACAATGCGAAGCCTGCGACGAAAAAATGAACGGCTGCTGTACCGAGCAATGTAAAACAATCGCCGCACTGCCAATCGAAGAACAGCGTGCACTTCGTAAAGGCCGTGTTAAAAACGGACCTGAATGCCTGGCAGTATATAAGAGCCGGCTTCGCCCGAACCTGGCCGAAATATTAAAAAACAGTACTTTAGCATAAACCAACCACTACTCTAAATTTTTTTACTATGCCTATTTATCATAAACTCGGAGATTTCCCTCAGAAGCGACACACCGTGTTTCAATCGCCAGAAGGAAAACATTATTACGAACAATTGTTTGGAACCGAAGGGTTTCACGGCTTTTCTTCGCTATTATATCATGTTCACCGTCCTACCCAGGTCAAGGAAATTATCAGAAGTTATGATGTGAGTCCTAAAATTGCCATTGATAAAAACATAAAAGCGCTTCTCCTGAAAGGCTTTGATGTAAAACCGGCCAATGATTTCCTGGACAGCCGTAAAACGGTATTACTCAATAGCGATTGTCATATTGGTCTCGCAGCTCCTCAGGAGAGTATGCGTTCGTATTTTTATAAGAATGCTGATGCTGACGAGATGTTGTTTATTCATAGAGGAAAAGGAACACTCCGTACCTTTATGGGTAATATTCCCTTCGAATATGGCGATTACCTGGTTATTCCGAGAGGTATGATTTATCAGCTGGATTTTGAAAGCAGCGACAACCGGATTTTTTATGTAGAGAGTTTTCATCCGATTTATACACCAAAACGTTATAAAAATGCGTCGGGTCAGCACCTGGAGCATTCTCCGTTTTGTGAGCGTGATTTCAAGTTGCCTTCTGTTCTGGAAACCTACGATGAAAAAGGCGATTTCCTGATCAAAATAAAAAAAGAAGGCATGATGCATGAGGTTGTATATGCCACGCACCCGTTTGATGTAGTTGGCTGGGATGGCTACAACTTCCCATGGGCCTTCTCAATTCATAATTTCGAACCTATTACAGGGCGTGTGCATCAACCACCACCGGTTCATCAGACATTTGAAACACCTGCATTTGTAGTATGCTCATTCTGTCCGCGTTTATACGACTACCATCCGAGAGCTATTCCGGCACCTTATAATCACAGCAACATCGACAGTGATGAAGTGTTGTATTATGTGGATGGCGATTTTATGAGCCGCAATAATATCGAACAGGGGCATATTACGCTACACCCTAAAGGAATTCCGCATGGTCCGGCACCTGGAGCCATGGAACGCAGCATTGGCCAGAAATTAACGGAAGAACTCGCTGTGATGGTTGACACTTTCCGGCCGCTGAAAGTAACGGAAGAAGGCATGTCGATTGATGACGGAAAATACTATAAGAGCTGGGTCGAATAGCCTGATCTCTTTTATCTGAAGCCGAATAACGAAAAACGAGGGTTCAGACGCTTTGACTTTTGTGTTTATTTTTTTACTTTTATAAGGTTAGCATCATTTTATGCAATATAAGATCGAGAAAAACAAACTGGAACTCCGTTCGCTCTACATGGCCATGTGGAGTTGATTTGCATGCTGTCTTACAGGATCATTTCCGATTCTCACTATTTCTTTATTCAATTTATCAAGCATTTATTATAAAAAACAAATTATGGCAACAGAACTTAAAAATGTAGAATACGGCCTTGAAAAAATATTTGAAGGCGCCCAGGATTTCCTTCCTTTATTAGGAACCGATTATGTTGAATTTTATGTGGGCAATGCCAAACAATCCGCCCATTATTACAAAACTGCTTTTGGCTTTCAGTCATTGGCCTATGCCGGCCTCGAAACCGGTATTAAAGACCGCACATCTTACGTATTAAAGCAGGACAAAATCCGCCTGGTACTTACAACAGCGCTTAACAGTGAATCACCGATCGGTGAGCATGTCAAAAAACATGGCGACGGTGTGAAGGTGATTGCTCTTTGGGTAGAAGATGCCCGTAAAGCCTATGAGGAAACAACTAAACGCGGCGCCAAATCGTTTATGGAGCCTACCGTTGAAAAAGACGAGCATGGCGAAGTGGTTCGCTCAGGTATTTACACCTATGGTGAAACGGTGCACATATTTGTTGAACGCAAAAACTACAAAGGCATTTTTATGCCGGGCTTTAAAGAATGGAAAAGTGATTATAACCCAACGCCAACCGGCCTCAAATTCATCGACCACATGGTTGGGAATGTAGGCTGGAACCAAATGAACGCCACCGTAAAATGGTATGAAGACGTGATGGGCTTTGTAAATTTTCTCTCTTTCGACGACAAGCAAATTACAACAGAATATTCGGCCCTGATGAGTAAGGTGATGAGTAATGGCAATGGCCGCATTAAATTCCCGATCAACGAACCGGCCGAAGGCAAGAAAAAATCACAAATTGAAGAGTATATCGATTTTTATGAAGGAGCCGGTGTTCAGCACCTGGCGCTGGCTACAGACGACATCATTAAAACCGTTGCTGATCTGAAAGCCCGTGGTGTAGAATTTTTACCGCCTCCTCCGCAGGCTTATTACGAAGATATTCCTCGTCGACTTGGCTCACACATGAGCAAAATGAAAGAGGACATTAGCAAGCTGCAGGAATTATCGATCCTGGTAGACGCTGATGAAGAAGGCTACCTGTTGCAAATTTTCACCAAGCCGGTAGAAGACCGCCCTACCCTGTTTTATGAGATCATTCAGCGTATGGGGGCCAAAGGTTTTGGTGCTGGAAACTTTAAAGCGCTCTTCGAATCCATTGAACGGGAACAGGCACGCCGTGGCACTTTATAATACTATCTCAATTTCTTACAATACAACAAAGCCCGCCGGAATCCGACGGGCTTTGTTTATAAATACACTCTCGGCACGCAAAGTGTCACGTTTAGTATTTATGGTTTAATCCTGTAAATGTTCCTGTAATAGTGCTTACCGTACCACCAGCAACATTGACATTAAAATCGCCGGAAATAATAGCGAAGGTTGGACTTGCCGCCGTGGTGGCCGATGTGGCTATATGTAAATTTTGAGCTGCGGGATTGGTGTATGTAGATGCTCCGCTTAAGTATGTAAATTGTCCGCTATTCAAGGTATATGTCCCCGCAGCAGACATATTTCCACCAGCCCAGTTTATTTCGAAATAATTGGCGTAGCCACCTTTAAATGCTTTGAGGCCTGTCCATGCAGGGCCAAAACTCCAGTATGCGGAATCGGCCGTATTTACAGTCCCTCCGTTTTCCTGCCACTTAAAAGAGGTTGTATTGTTTCCACCATTATTTCCACCCGTTGTGGAAACCGGATTATCATCAGCAGGTGCTGAATTATCTTTTTTCTTGCAGCCAATCACCCATGTAACGGCGCATACAAAACCAATTGTTATAAATACTCTTTTCATATACATAATACGATTAAAAACAGTATAAATCTATGGTATAAAGATAGGCCTGAACATACCCAGTGGTGGGTATTTGATGCCTGAGGCCTGGCAAACTTATAGTCGAAAAGGTCATAAAAAAAGCCTCTTGGATTTCGGGCAAGAGGCTTATAAGGTTTCGGAGAGCAGATTACATGTGTGCTTCCAGCTTGGCTGTCAGGATGTTTTTTGCGGCAACGCCAACATGTTTTTCAACAACTTGACCGCCTTTGAACACCAATAAGGTAGGAATGTTACGAATGCCATAATTCATACTGATATTCGGGTTATTGTCGACATTTACTTTTCCTACAACCGCTTTACCGTCGTAATCCTTAGAGATCTCATCAACAACCGGACCTACCATACGGCATGGACCGCACCATTCTGCCCAAAAATCAACCAATACCGGTTTATCTGATTTTAATACTAATTCGTCAAAGTTTGAATCTGTTATTTCGAGTGCCATAGTTATGTTTTCCTTTCTTCGTTTTTAATGATTTAATGAGTATAAATTTATAAATACCCATGTAGTTTAACAAGCTTCGGACCAAATAGTTTTTAATGCCTTTTTGACAGCTATTTTACAATGGACACATGACCGATCAGGTCGTGCTTCTGCATCAGAACATCCGTCACTTCGGCTTTCCATACATAAACGTCCTCTTTAGTGGAGTCGTAATCGCCTTTGCCGTTCACACTGCCATCCCAGGCCTTATTAATATCGTCGGTCTGGAAGATCACATGGCCCCAGCGATCGAATATCCACATTTTGAATGTTGCAATACCAATACCCACTGCCCTGAATCCGTCATTCACACCATCTTCATTCGGAGTGAATGCATTCGGAATATAAAGTGCATAAGCCGGTTTAATGGTTACCGGTTTAATAATGGAGTCTTTGCAGCCATAGGCATTCGTTACAACCTGCATAATCAATACGGTTTTGGCCACATCGGTATTGAAGGTATGCGTGAAATCAGGCGTGTTTTTAGTGGTTCCGTCGTTAAAATAATAGTTTACAGAACTGGCGCCAATGGCTTTGCTTTCAACGGTAATCATTGGGGTGGTGATTTCCACTTCACCTGGCTCGATAGAGAAATCTGCTACCGGAACCGGATAAACAGTTACGAGGTTCGGTATTGTCTGGCTGTTAAAGCAACCACTGTCTGAAATCGCTTTCAAGGTAATATTATACTGACCTGTAGCGAAACAATGGGTTGGGCTTTGCGAAAAATCAGGGGCACTGTTGTCACCAAACAGCCATTGATATGTCACGATCTGGCCACTGCCAATACTGCTGCTATTTGTAAAATTGACACACAACGACGGGCAACCGAGGTTATTTACCGCTGCAAACTGCACACTTGGTTTAGGATTCACATAGGCTGATTTAATAATGGTGTTGGTGCAGCCGTATTGCGTTTGCACCTCGAGTTTCACTGCATGTGAGCCCAGTTGTGCGAAACTGTATGTCGGGTTCTGCAGGTAATTATCCATGATGTTGTCGCCATTGAAATCCCATTGATAGGATGTAATAAGCCCATCGGAAGACGTGGAAAGGTTTGTAAAAATGGTATTATCAGGCATACAGGTCGATGGAGCTGAAAAATTCGGAACCGGATTAAAATGTACCGTAACAGGCTTCACCGCCTGGTTCACACAGTTACTGTTCGACAGAGCCATCAAACGGCTTTGAATCGTTCCTGCTGATGGATAGATATAAGAAGGGTTTGAGGTACTATCGTCGATGATCCCATTATTATCAAAATCCCAACGATACCTAACAATGGTTCCTGCCGCTATAGAGGAAAGATTGGTGAATTGTGTGGCCTGATTTTCACAGGCTGTGGTAGATGCAAACGCTACATTGGGTACCGGATAAACAACACCTACGGAAGAGATGGATGAACTACAGTTCTGATCGCTGGTTACAGTCAATGTTACATAATAGTTACCATAGGTATTATACACGTGTTGAGGGTTCTGTTGGGCAGACGTATTGTTATCGCCGAAATTCCAGGCGTAACTTGCATTATGACCGGCAGGTACTGACGATAAGTTGGTATAGGTCATGGCTACACCATCACAAATGTTGGTAAGGGTAAACTGAGCCACAGGGTTCTGATAAACCGTAACCTGCATGGTATGCGTATTCAGGCAATTATGATCGCTGATGGCTGTCAGCTGAACATTGTAATTGCCCGGGCCTGTATATGTATACGCCGGGTTTTGATTTGTGTTATCGGGCATTCCATCTGCATTAAAGTCCCACAGGTAATTTGTAATGCCTCCCGTAGAAACACTTGTATTGTTTGTAAAATTCATGGCAACCCCATCGCATACATTGGCTGCGCTGAACTGTACAGTCGGCAGCGGGAATATAGTTATGGGTTGCGAAGCAGAAGCCACACAATTTTTATCGCTGGTTGCTGTAAGCGTTACATTGTATGTTCCCTGTGTGCTGTAGGCATGTGTAGGTGCAATGCTTGCAGCGCTTGCTCCGTCGCCAAACTGCCAGTTGTAAGAGGCAATATAGCCTGTACTTACGCTGCTGTTATTTGTAAATGCTGTATTCGTTCCTGAGCATACATCGGGCGCAGAAAATGCAACAATCGGAGGCGGGCTTACTGTTACAATTTTCTGAATGGTATCCTGACAGCCCATATTGGTCGTACAGATCATGTTAACGCTGTAGGTGCCATTGGCGTAACTCTGCGATGTATTCTGACCTGTAGCGGATGTCCCATTGCCCATACTCCATTGGTATGATATAATACTGCCGGATGTTACCGAAGAATTGTTAGTGAAGGAAATAAGCGGTGTGCATGGTGTAGCCTGGGCGGAAGTGAAATCAGCCACTGGTTTTGGGTACTCAACCAGGTTATAGGTCAGTGTAGGACCGGGACAGCCTGTAACAGTAACCATATTAACGGTATAAGTTCCCGGCGTACCGGTTGTGATGGTTTGCCCGGTATAGCTTGTGTTATTGGGGCCCACCCAGGTATATGAAGCAAAGCCAACAGGAGCACTAACCTGTACGGTTGATCCCTGACAAAGAATGCCATTTTGCGTCATGCTGAAGTTCAGGCAACTGCCGTCGATATAAGCATAACCATAGTGTCCGCCCAAAGCACAATCGTAGGTTGTAAAACGGATGGTTACATTCTGTCCGATAAAATTGGTAAGGTCTACGCTGACATTGGTCCATGGTTTAAAAATAACACCAGCACAGCCTGAGGTCTGGAAGCCCGGTACGCCCTGGCCTGCAGCCACATTATAATAAGTGCAGGGAATCTGGTTTCCAAGGCTATCGAGCATCTCGATCTGAAAGCTGGGCTGCTCGGCTACACTGTGGCCGGGATCTTCAAATACCACGGCGTATTTATAGGTGAAATTGGCATTTGCCGGAGTAACTGCAAATGTTTGTTCGATACGATCGGCATGACCACCGGTATTATTGTCGCCCAGGCGTAATGAAAATGTTCCGCCGGGTGCAACCACGGGAAAACCACCGCACGGGTCGGTAGCTGCGCCGCTTGTAATAAACTGCGCACCTCCGGCAGCAGGGCAACATCCAATAACATTAAATAAGGGGTGAAACCCTGTAGTGGATGTCCATCCGTTTAAATTGCCGGTTTCGAAATCGATATTGGTACATGCCTGTTGAGGCATTGGTGCAGAACTCACGGCACGTTGAAGAGGAAAATACGTACTCTGAATGTACTCTTTCTGATGCGAGGTAATAAACTCGTTGAGTCCTGAGGGAGAAGGAGCGGATGAATGGGAATTGTAGAAGCTGGTCCAGTAAGTCCGGTCAAAGCCGGCGAGACTGTCAGTCGTCGAGACAGAAGGGGTGCCGGTTTGCGCCTGGGTTGTAAGGCCGAACATGAGCAGCAGCCATACGTGTTTGAAGTAATGTGTTTTCATGGCAATAGGTTTTAATGGTGAAAGGAGTCACCATGCCGTCGAATCTTTGCTGAAGCATGCGAAGGGCGGGGAGTCCTTGTATTTGTTCATTAAATGCCGCACAGAAATGATGAATGTATTTTATCATAAAGTTGAAGAGCTCGCGGCCAAAAAATGTGATGTTTGAGATTGAATTTTTCATGTGATAAAAAAATGGATTAATAAAGTCTTGTGAATTGTGGGTTCAGGTACACGTCTTTGACCAGCCCTGCCGTACGTTTCCTTGAAGCATATTCATGCGGCTCGGGTATCGGGTAGTTAAGGAGTTTGGTATTCTTCTACGTAAGGTTTCAGCAGATGTTGCTAAAAGTTTTAGGATTTAACGTTTATTTTATACACGCTTTACCGGTTTATTTCTTTATGAAACATTTTGGTCACTAACGAGTATAAAGGCAATTTTTTTATATTAGCGTAAAATACTTTTATATGGAAAACACCAACCCATCGGGCGATCCGAACCAATTGTCGACACAAAGCATTAATCTGCAATTCAATAAACAGTTCGGACAAGTTCCTGTTCCGAATAGTACTGCTGTGCTGGTGCTTGGTATCTGTTCCATTTTTCCAGGTTGTTTATGTCTTGGCTTTATTGGCATTACCTGCGGAATTATTGCTTTAGTCCTGGCTAAAAAAGGTCTAGCAGCATACAACACGAACCCTGGCCAGTATACAATCGTATCTTATAATAACTTAAAAGCCGGCCGTGTCTGTGGCATTATAGGAATTTGTTTATCAGCCATCGTTTTCATTATCAATGTTATTTACTTTGCTTTTCTAGGTGCCGCATTAAGCGTGATACCCTGGTCGAGCATTAATTAGTCATTTTCTTTTCAGACTTCTACATCGTGATTGAATGGCTTGAAAATCATTTCATTTCCTGTGGGTTTAAATCTTCTTTTGGCATTGAATGCCCGGGGTGTGGCACACAACGGGCATTCATCGCTTTATTGAAGGGCGACATCATGGGTTCCCTGCATTATCATCCCGGATTAATTCCTTTCCTGGTAACTCTCGCTATTCTGTTAATACAATTGAAAATCAAACATCCACAAGGTGGGAAATGGATCATGTGGTCCTTCATTACAACCGTAGCCATAACCCTTGTGAACTATATCATCAAGCAATATCTGCTTTACCATCCATAAGCTCATCTCAGGTTTGGGTGAAGGCCTCTCAACGTGTTTCCTTAATCAGGCGGATTGATTTCCGCAGACTGAAAAGATCTGTCAGTCCGAATTTGTGCTCTCTCATGAATGAGATAACAAGTACCAGAGAGGCCACTAAGTACGACAGACTTGTGGCATAACAGGCTCCTATGAGCTGGAAATTATGCACCAGAACGTAGGCTGTACTGACCGTTGTGAGCAGGCCTGAAAAATTGGCAATCGCAATTAAACGCTGCCTTCCCATTCCCGAAAAATAATGGCTGATAATGGTGGAAAAACTGATAAATAAAATCCCCGGCGATAAGTGAAGCATCACCGATTTGGTATTCTCAAAATCCTTACCCAATAGAAAAACAAAAAATTCAGCCGGAATAAAAACCAGCACCAACACACAGGTACAGCTCAACAGAAAACACACTTTGGCGAGTACAAAGGTAACCTTGCTATTCTCCTCATTTTTCTGAGCATTGGCAATGTGCGTCAGAATAATCGGCGCAACACTGTTGCTGATAATCCATACTGACTCTATCAGTGATGTAGCCCCGGCATAAACCCCCACAAGCATATTATTCCCAAGCAGGTAAAAGTTATAACGATTGCTGAGCATGTGTGATAAATTGGCCATCTGATTATAAAATCCGTTTGTATATATCTCACGGGCATGATAAGGTTTTGCATCGTGGCTATGCCTTGCAATGGCAAGTACTCCAAGGAATGAGAATATTGCAGGGGGAACAAAAGAAACATATAAGGCAATAACATACGCATCGATAGTACGGATGTTATAAACATAAATGCATACCAACAGGCTCAATAATAACAGTGCTGGTTGCGAGAAGCTCAATATATTATAAAGGCGAATGCTGTTCTTACCAAGGATCAGCACGAGGTGAAAAGAATGAACGATGATGATAAATGAAAGTATGAAAAGATGAATCCAATATGCTGTAAGCCCGATGTGGAAGAAATAAAAAAACAAACTTAACAGAGTGGTGCAGAATACACTCCATAATAAGCCGGACGTATACACTTTTGAAAACGAAAACTTCGGAATGAAATGTACCAATGCGTATCCGGTATAGATTTCATTGACCGTTTGAATGATGGCAATGTTCAGGATCAATAAACTGATCTGTCCACGCACTTCTCCTCCCAAAAGTTTGGAAGACACCAGCAGGATTGCAAAGCTGATGATAGCCGCACTGCTTTTGGTGAAAAGGGTGGATATGATTTTTTTCAGCATTCAGCTCCCTGGTTATAAATTTCCGTGATCTGTTTTGCAACAGCAGCATAACCGTATGTCTGCTCCATGTAACGGTACATATTCGCCGGCGTCTCATAATCATGGCGCTGATAGTCGCATAACTCCTGAATACATTCAGAAACCTCATGGGTCTTAAGCACCTTGCCGTAACCCGGCTTAACCATCTCCTCCACTGCGCCAACCGGTGTGCTCATAACAGGAAGTCCACAGGTCATTGCTTCCAGCAACACTACGGGCATACCTTCAAAATGGCTCAGCAATAAAAACACATCCGATTGCCGCATATATAAAGCTACCTGCTCAGGGGCGGCCTGCCCGGCAAATGACACATCATCCGTCAATCCCATCTCCTGCACCCGTTTTTTATACCCACCTACTGTTTCGGGTTGTCCACCAACTACCAGCAAATGAAATGGTTTTGATTTCCTTTTAAGTCCTGCCGCTACAGCCAATATGCCCAGAATATTTTTTTCGCGTTCCACCAGCGATGACACATGTAGTATACGCAGTTTGTCGTTTGGCGCGGTGGATGTATTGCCCGGCTTGAAACAAACCGTATCTACCACATTATTGATGAGATGGTATCTGCCAGCCAGTCCGTGCTTCTGCATGGCTTTCTGCAGTTTACCTGAAATTACCATCACGGCTGCAGCCCTTTTCACTACCTCTTTTGTGAGGTGTTTTACTACATAGCCTTTGTAATTACCGTCTTCGGGATAATAACCGCTCCAGTGTTCTGTAATGAACAAGGGGATTTTATATTTCTGCAGCGCTTTTAATGCTGCTATTCCGGCAGGGAATATAACGTGGAGGTGAATAATATCGAAAGGCGTTTTTGAAAAAAGATCGTCGATGACCGATGAAAATGCAGAAGCATACCGATTGAATTTAATAAAATTGGAAACGACCGGAATTTCGGACATAACTTTCGGATACAGACAAATGACTTCCTTTAAATTTCCACGTTCTGATACCTGAATTTTAGCCTGTGAAATACCCGGATCCGAAGATGCAAAAACAGTTGTTACCCGGTGGTAAAGTGCAAGTGCCTCGGCATGACGCCTGATAAAAATACCCTGTGTCGGGTTTCCATCGTGTGGATACCAGGAGCACAGAAACAGGATATTCAGCGGTGAGGCCATAAGAAGTAAGCTAATTAATGAAGTTTTCAGCAATTTATTGCTTAATTATCAATTAATTATAAAAACAAAATTGTTTAATTGTATTATTAAAAAAAATACTACATTTGTAGTCCCAAAATGGTAGGTATAGCTCAGTTGGTTAGAGCATCAGATTGTGGTTCTGAGGGTCGTCGGTTCGAGCCCGATTACTTACCCCAAAAGCTCCGGTAAACCCGGGGCTTTTGTTTTTTCAGGATGGATACTTTTGTGGTTTACATATTAAAATCGAAGTCAAATGGTCGTTATTATATCGGTCAGACACAATGCCTGGAAAACAGATTAAAGGCATCCATAAACAATTGTAATAAAAAGGGGGGGACTATTTGCCGGTCTTCACAAACCCGCTAATGGTCCTATTGAGGATCTTACTTTCATTGAACGTCGCATCGTGTTTGGCGTTTTTAAAAATCAGGAGGCGGGAAAGCGGGTATGCTACATGTAATTTATACGCCACCGATACAGGTATAACACCGTCTTTTTTCCCCCATACAATTAAAAGGGGGTGATCCTCGAGATGATACACCAAGCGTTGATAATGGGCTTCATGCAGCGCCAGGTAATTCAGCTGGCGTTCGCGGAGTTCGCGGGTTGGCATGAACACAAAGCGGATCACTTTCCTTCTCATGAAACCCGGAATCGGATAATGTGCGGAGATCACTGCCTTTTTCATGGCCCTGAATTCGGTTTTATTTGTTGGCGTAATAATGCGGTTTATACTTTCAACGCCGGCCACTTTGGCCATGCTGTCAGCCATGGCAACGGAGTAAAACCTCAGCGGAGCATCAATGATTATGATTTTCCCGACCTTTGGTGAGTGCATGGAGTTGTATACGGCTGCCACAAGCCCGCCATAACTAAAACCTACCACATGAATGGTGTCATGGATATGCAAAGCATCGATCGCTTTTTGTATTTGCCTGGCCTGAAACTCCGGAGAGACGTTATTCGAATCTGTGGTGCTCTCTCCGAAATAAATCAGATCGGGCACAAGCAGGTTAAACTCGGCTGAAAGGGCCGGGATCTGGTTCATCCAGTTGGTCCGACCATTCATTCCCATACCGTGAAGCATCAACAGGTAAGGTTTCCCGGGTTTTAAATCATAATGTAGGTGGATTCTGGATTCTCCCAGGTTGAGAATAGTATCGTACGGAAGGTATTTACGAACGGCCCTGCTTGTCTTCTGCAGTTGACGATCCATCAGTTTCCAGCTTTCCTTTTTGTCCTGACCATATACAATAGCTGTACACAGGAAAAACAAAAATAAAAAGATGCAGAAGGATTGTTTCTTCATAGAATAGTTACCACTTGCATTTGCAGCTCGGCGACATATACACTTTGGTATTAGGCAGCATGGCCTGCACATGGTTCTGCAATTCGTCGCTCATGAGTATATTCCGCAGGTCAAGTACTTTCAGTTTTTTGAGGTTCGCCAGTGTCTCTGGAAAATCAGCCAGGTTATTGCTCCACATATCCATAATTACAAGACTTTCCAGGTCTCCTATCTGTGGCGGAAAACTCTCCAGTTCATTCTGATTACAATTCAGGTATCTCAGTTTTTTTAATTTTCCGATCTGTTTCGGTATTCGCTCAAGACCGGTTTTACTGCAGATCAGGTATTGAAGATTGCTGAGCTGATCAATACTATCAGGTAATTCCTTGATTACATTCTTACTGATATCGAGGTATTGCAGATTTTTGAATTTCAGAATTTCAAGCGGAAACTCTTTAAACTTCTGTTTACGAAGAACCAACTTCACAACTTTATCGGGCTCTTTGAGTGCAGTCTGCAGGTCGGTATACGCTGTAAGGGTATCGAGTGCAAGTGAATCCAGGAGCTGGGCTTTGGATACCGACACAAACATAACCAGTAAAAAGCAGAGGTATGAAGCGGTTTTAAACATTAAGTAAATTTAATAAAAGCCTTTGTATTAAAAAATGATTTGGTGAATAGCCCTGCGCCGATAAAAGCAGCTGCAATGCTCCAGTAATGATACCTGAAATCGGCCGATGGACTCAGGGGCAGGTAAGCCAGTGAATAAAGTGCGCCACTGGACGCAATAAAGAAAGCAGTCCGCATACCAGCACGATGGCGGCAGAAAAGACTCAAAATACAAACCAGTAGTGTGATCAGGAGATAAATCCAACCGTGATAAAACAACAGGCTCACCGGATTATCGATGTAGGACCGAAAACCCTGGTTGAACATATTGCGGTGCAACTCAAATCCGAAATGGTTCGGATGAATATAATAATACACAGGCAAGCTTGATTTCTGAAACTCCTTAAACACCCACCATTTATGATGAAGCCAGGCTTTTGGATGTTCGGCAAGCGACCATTTCCAGTCTGCTTTCAACTCCCGGAGATCGGATTCGTTTTTTATTTTGCAGTGGTATCCAAAAACAGCCGACCCTCCTCCATCATTTGGTTTATAGATATAGGGTATGGCTTCGGCCCCTACCTGTGAGGTAACATACCGCGGCAGTGCTGCATCTGTGGTATAATACTGAATCCCCATCAGGTCATACAACATAAGTTGCTGCTCCGGGTGCGTTTTATTATCGGCAATCACCCTGTTCAGCATCACACTCATTCCGTACATTAATGCAACGGTTGTAATCCCCACACCGATTTTTTTCATCACACCAAGTTCATCTCTCCACCCCACAATTACCATAAACAGTAAAGGTGCCACAGCGGCCATGGCATTATAGCGCAGGCAGGCTGCAAATAGAAGCAGCAATACGATGCATACCAAAACCGCTATCTCTGGCTTTCGGGACTTTTCTTTCTCTGTATGGAAACACCATAATGCACATGAAAAAAACAAAATGCTGAATAATAAAGAATCTTTCCAGATCACGCCCAGGAAATTGATCATGGGTGGAAAAAAAGCCAGTATAAAAATGACCGGGCTATAGCGTCTGAAGCACAATGCCCATAATGAAACGCCCGACCAGTAAAACAAATTAATAAGAATAAGCATGGGTTGCGGACCATTTTTGATCCACAGGAGTTTATTCCAAAACCAGGCCATAACCGGGGGATGCCAGTCGCTGTATACACCCGCCAATGCCTGCTGGTATTGATCCAGGGAATCGGGACTCATAAAGCCGGGATAAGCAGCCAGCACAATAAATAAAAAACCAATAAATGGAATGATGAACTGAAATTTATTCTGCAGGAAATATTTATACCAACCGGGCATCTGTCTTCGGGTTTATTCCGACAATATAGCCAATGTTGTTTCCCTGTCGTTTCGCAGAGCTGCAATGAGCTCTTCCAGTCCTTTGAATTTTAACTCATCGCGCGTGCGTTTGACAAACTCCACGCGAATGGTTTCATCGTAAATATCCCTGTCGAAATCAAAAATATTGACTTCAACTTTTATGTTATGATCGGTATCTGTTGTCGGGTTGGTTCCCACATTGAGCATACCTTTGTAGCGTTTACCCAAAACCTCAGCATATACAGCATATACTCCCATATGCGGCAGTATTTTATCCCGATCCTCCACACGGATATTGGCCGTTGGGTAACCGATGGTACGTCCCAGTTGTTTGCCTTTCACAACCGTTCCCTGTATAAAGAATGTATAACCGAGAAACTGGTTTGCAGTATCCATATCTCCTTCTTCAATGGCTTTACGGATACGCGTGCTGCTTACGTTAATATGATCGATGTCCTGGGCCGGAATTTCTTCGATTTTAAACCCTGTTGTTCCGGAAATGGCCCGGAGTGTATCAATATTTCCTTCGCGGTTACTTCCAAAACGGTGATCGTATCCAATCACCAGCATTTCGGTATGAAGTCCTTTTACCAGGATACTTTCGATATATTCCCCAGCCTGAAGCTTCGAAAATTCTTTTGTAAACGGATAAACGATCACGTTATCAACGCCGAATTGCCTGAGCAATTCACATTTTTCGGCCGTAGTGGTGATCAGTTTCAAATCGGTCTGATCGGGGAACAATACTTTACGGGGATGAGGATCAAAGGTCAGGATAGTTATTTCGCCGCCATGTTCACTGCGAATTTCGCGCAGGCGCTGAATAATCTTCTGATGCCCGCGGTGCACGCCATCGAAGGTGCCAATAGTAACGATACTTCCGCTGGCAGGTTTAAATTCTTCAAGGCGACGAACGATCCTCATGATTTTAATTTGTATTGGGTATCATGTAAAAATTCCCCGGTTGTTACCAGGGAATTTCTATTCAGGTTATTTCTTTTTGGCAGGTTGCTGGCGTTGTTTGGCCATTTCCTCCAGGCGTGCCTGGAATGCCGATTTTTTCACCGGCTTTTTCATATTGGCTTCCAGACCGGCACGTATTTTTTTATCGTCGATGAAAATTTTCATGAGCCATGTCTGTGCAAATGTAATCACGTTGGCCAGGAAGTAATACCAGCTCAAACCGGCTGCATAACTGTTCATTACCGCCAGGAAAATCACCGGCATAAAATACATCATGAATTTCATACCCGGCATTTGTGTGTTCTGTTGCGGAGCCAGCATATTGCTGTTCATCCATGTATAAATAAGTGTTGATACGAACATGAGGAGAGCAAACAAACTCATGTGATCGCCATAAACTGTATTTATAAAGGTTACTTTACCAAAATCCCAGATGCTGTCGTATGTACTTAAATCGTCGGCCCAAAGGAATCCTTTCTGGCGAAGCTCAATAGCTGCCGGCAGGAAGGCAAATAAAGCGATGAGGATCGGGAACTGCAATAACAATGGAAGACAACCGGAAAGCGGGTTAGCACCGGCTTTGCGATAGAGTGCCATGGTTTCCTGTTGTTTCTTCATCGGGTCGCTATTGTTGGCATATTTTGCATTTATAGCTTCTGTTTCCGGTTTCAGTACACGCATCTTGGCGCCGCTCATATAGGTTTTATAAGCGATCGGGAAGAGCAGTAATTTCACAATGAGTGTAAGGATGAGGATAACAATACCCATATTCATGCCCGACAGTGCATCGAATAAAGGAATAATGATGATTTTATTGATGTAGCTAAAAATGCTCCAGCCTGTCGGAATAATTTTTTCAAGGTCCAGATCATATTTCACCAGTGTTTTATAGTGGTTTGGACCAAAATAAAACTTCATGGCAAATTTTTCATTCGGATTGTGTGAGTAAGGAATACCCAGGTCGGAAGAAATTGTTTTTACATAGGTTTCGGATGCCGGAAGCCCTGTGGTTTTCAGGAAGCTCCCATCTTTCACGAACTCTGTATTGGCAATCAGTGTAGCATTAAAAAACTGTTGTTTGTATGAAACCCATTTGATATTGGCAGCATTCAGATCGAGGCTATCGTCTTTACGCGGGTTGATATTATCCGGAGAATCTGTTGCGTATTTATAATAGGCGGTAGCAGCATCACGCTCTTTCGAAATATGTTTCTCCTGGCTTGGCAGGGTCATTTTCCAGTGCAGGTACATCTGGTTATTGTTGGATGAAATAATATCCTGCATGCCTACAAGACCCACATCATAACCAAGCATATAATCATCGCCTTTCAGCGTGTATGTGTACTCGATGTAGCTTCCTGGTTTCGCTGTCTCCAGTTTCAGGTGCAGGCTCTGTGCAGCAGTGCCACTGGCAACCAGGCTGGTGGCAGATGGCTTGAAATAAAAACTATCGGTCGAAAACTGCTGGTTATTGCTGTATGCATAAAACAAGAGTGCCTGAGATGTCAGGTCAGGTTCAAACAGCACGAGGGGCTCTTCTTTACCATAGCGTTTGTATTTTTTCAGTTCTACCTTGGCTACCTGCCCTCCTTTGGTTGAAATGTAAGCTTTGATATTTTCGTTTTCGATCGTTACGAATTCCTCTTTACCACTGATGGCCGGAGCAAAATCTTTGTAACGCGACAGTTTTGCAGCCTGTATAGCGGAATCAGATAAAGCCGGAGCCACTGTGCTTCCTTTTACTGTATCTTTTGCCAGGCGCTGAGCTTCTTCCTTGGCAATCATTTCAGCCTCGGCTTTTTTATTGGCAAGCTCTACCGAATCTTTTACATGTTTGGCATAAGCCTTTTCTTTTTCGGATGGTCCGTTCATAAACATCCATCCGATCAGAATTACAGCAATGAGCCCAAGGCCTATCATTGATTTTTTGTCCATCATAAGGTTCCAAAATTAAAGGGGCAAAGATAGCAATTTTAAATAAACCCAAGGGCCGGAAACAGGGGCTTTAAACCGGCGAAAAAAGCCGGTGACCACCCCAAAAACGCAAAACGGGGGTCTGCAGACCCCCGTTCACCGATTCCGGACTTCCGGAATCTATTTTCCTTTTGCATTGCTTGTTGTTTCGTCAAATTCCAGTACCAGGGTCTGGTTTTCCAGTTTCACGAGCGGAGCCTCTGTAAATGCATCGTGCCAGATAATGTCCATGGCTACTTTTTGCATATCCATGGCTTTACCGCCCTGCATGCGATCCCATCCCATCGAGATTGTTTCTTCGCTGCCCTTCATAAACATAACCGGACCAACCGCTGATTTAAGCAGGCCACTGGTGGTTTTGGCATTGGCATATTCATTGCCATCAGGCATTTTTACAGATGTTTTGGTAGGGTCAATAAAGCCAACCAGAGATCCATTATACACGCATTTAAATTTGGCTTCGGTCTTATCGGTTTGCTTATTCAGATCGGTCAGGTTGCAGGTAAAATCATTGACTTTGATTTCATTTTTTGCTGCCGGAAGTCTGAAGTTCTCAGCCGGAAGTACAGTGCCTTTGGGGGATGTTTTATACAAACCACCTACCACAAATGAATAGGTTTTTATGGCATTGTAGCCAGTGCCTTTCATATTGATGATCTTGAAGTCGGATTCATTCGGCTTAATAATAAGCCATTTTTCTTTTGGCGTCAATTCCTGTCCGTTGATCATAAACTTACACTCTTCCGGTTTCAGGATAATAAAATCAGCTGTTTTGTTGGTCACTTTCAGTTTAAACTTGGTCTCACCATCTGTTGATACGGCATTATCAACGGTAATGGTGATATCACCAACCTGTTTTTCGATGTTCTTGTAATACATCTTGGCGTATTTCACTTCTTTTTGGGCTGTGGCTACGGTCACCGACACAAAAGCCAGGGCAAGGGTAAAAATGATTTTTTTCATATTCGTTTTTTTTATTGGGAGGTGTTGTATGCAAAAGTATGCCATGGGTTCAAAAAAATCGTTAAGAAGCCGGTAAAGAGCTGAATTAAGCCTCAAAAGAAACATAACTAATTGATTTTCAATTGAATTAATTCTCTACAAAAAACCCGGGTCAGTCGCTGACCCGGGTTTCAAAAATGTTGTATCACTATAGTCTTACTGCCGGATGAGTTTTTTATAATACACCCGGTCATTGATCTTCAGCTTCAGCCAGTAAACGCCATTGCTTAGATTCAGGCCACCCAGGTCCATGCTTCTATTATAAATGCCTTTACTCTCTTTGGTGCTCTGTGTTTTCAGTTCGCGCCCCAAAACATCCATCAAGACCAGGTCGAGTTGTGAATCTTCGGTGAGGGTTATATTCACCTGTATGCCGTTGGCAAACGGATTCGGGTATACCGTGAAAATATTTTCATCTGCCGATTCCAGAATGCCGGTAGCCGTGCCGGTATTAACCTGTTGCCCGTTGCTGCTGATCACGTTGCTGAACAGACCAGCGCCATCTTCTGATTTAATATTGAAATAATAATAGGTGCCGTTGGTGAGCACAAGCCCATGTGCAGTAACAGTTGTATCGCCCCAGTTGCTGGTCCATGTCATGGTATTTGTTGCACCGGGCGATGTTCCTATAGAATACCAGTAGCGGGCAATGCCGGAGTTCGGATCCTTGGAAGAAGGCCAGTTGGCCGATAAAGAATCTGTTGTATACACCAGGTTAATGTCCGCTGCTTTTCCGTCGTTTACTGTGGTGATATTGGAAGGATTTGTCCAGTCGACATTCACATCATGATAGTAAATAGATGACAGATTCCCGGCGGAGTCCTGGCAAATAGATTTGACCTTGCCAGAGTTCTGCAAAGGATCGGGGTTTTGGTATCTTATATCATTGGCATTACCGCTTCCTACACTAACGGTTGCCGTATTGCTGCGCGAACGGTATACTTTAATTTCATCGACACTGAATACACAGTTCCCGCTCCGGAACGAGATATACCCTCCGGAAGACAGTGGTGAAGGGTCCTGCCACTGGGCGATGCGATTGTTATTCATATACACGCTCATCTTACCGGTGATGCGATCATAAATCACTTTTATATCATACCATTGGGCCGCGTTGAAAGCGACAGCCGCTGTATATGTCGGACTACCAAACTGGTTAACTCCACCCGAGTAATTGGTTTTATAAATCTGAACTGCCTGGTTATCGAGCCTGAACCATACAAAATAACTATTACCACGGTTTACACTATCGGGAGCATCGCAGAAGAAATGAAACCCTGCCCTGCGGTTGGTGCCTGTACCATCGAATTTGGCGAGGAAATTATAGAGGTAACGGTTCGACAGTGTTTGCGTTAATGCCGCATAAATATTGGTATTACCGGCAGCCGTACTGCTTTCATCGGTTTGGGTAAGAGAGTTGGCACTGATGGTCCAGGTTCCTACTTTCTGTGTCCACTCCGGATTGATGGCATTATCGAAATTATCGGCGAGGAAACCATGCGTATAGTTTGCCCTCCATTCCGTTCCGTTATAGTCGATAACCTGGTAATATGATTTTTCGATACCAGAGCCCCCGGCATTATCGGCATCGGTAAAGGTTGCCGTGAAGTTGGCTGTTTTCCAGGCGCCTACAGTCGACACCGATGTGGTTGGTGAAATATTATCGACCGACGCTACAGTTCCCGTATTGGCTGTATACGTTGCTGCCCAGCCCGGATCTGTGGTAGCGCAATCGCTTCTGAATTCCACCAGCAGACTGCCGGTTGTGGAGCTGATCGGTCCCGGGTTTACAGTACCCGTGTATTTACCGATGAGTGTAGAGTTTACAGAGTTACCGTCGTAAATAAACATGTAATCGTAATTGCTTTCCACGTTAAACATGGTAAATGTCATGGAGATGGATGTAGCGCCGGCAGGCTGAAACAGCCAGAGTTTGCGTTCATCGTTCTGGTAGGCACCTGTAGATCCGCCTGTATCATAAAATGCACCGGAAGTGGCCGTAACAGTTGTGATTACCGGTGCATTATTAATCAGTTTATAGTATTTGTCCCAGTCCCAATATGGACCCGGATCGTCGTGGGTTTGGTTAGGATACATCTGGTGACCTTTAATTTTTGTACAGGCTCCCTGCAGGCACTGAGATGTGGACCCTGAGCAACCCGGGCCATAGTAACAGCGGAGCGGGTTGATACTATTATCGGTACACATATCGCGCACCAGGTCGGCCGAGGCCTGATACATTGCATTGGTATACCACGATGCATTGTTGTTATACCCCTCGTGTTCAATACCCAGTGTGTATGGATTTTCAGACCCGATATGCCATGCCTTATTTATTTCGAGTACCATTTGCGTAATCTGTCCGTCGCTGCTGCGTGCTACATAGTGAGCTGAAACACTGGCGCTGCAATTCTGAAACCAGGAAATACAACCGGCATAAGTTCCTTCTACATCGTGGATAGCTACAGCGGTGATTGCCGTTCCGCTGCGCGAACTGTAATTGCAGGATGCAGCCGGGTTCCAGATGGCCGGTGGATAATCAGCCGATGTGATGCTTAATGCTGAATTCGCATGCGTGTACACTGTACCGTTATTGGAAACAACAGAGCCCGGTGCCACAGATACAGAAGATGCGCGCAATACAGGCAGGTTGTTTCCAAAGGCCTGGCTCATATTGATGTGGTAGTCAGGAAATCCGTATGCATCCTGAAAATCGCCCTGGCTCATAAACCAGAAGATCTGGTAGAGATGGGCATTCAGCACATAATCGTCGGTAACATTATTTGTTAACGGGAGTTCACTCAATGCAAGTAATACGGGTTTATAATCATTGATATTATTGCCATAGACACCATGCTGCTGTTGCAGCAATGCAAAGGCTTTGGCATAAGCCAGGATATTGGTTTCTGGTTGCGCCTTCATATCTGCTACAGAAAAACCCGAGAGCTGTGAAATGGTAATTAAATTATTACGGAAATAACCTTGCCCGTCTTCGGTAAGCCCCATGACCCCGTATGCCTGCGGATAACCTATACAACTGGGGTGCTGCGAATCGGTCAGATGTGCAAAACGGGTTTGTGTAAATGCGACGGCTTCCAGAATTCCTTTGGGAATACCAGGGTTGAACAGGTATGCCTTCTTGAAAGACTGAGCATAAGGATTGGCAACAATGAGGTCTGATACAGATTGTGCAGCGAACTGAAATGCGATCAAACAAAATGACAGGGCGAGTATGGTTTTCTTCATGGAGATGGTTTAGTGCTTTAAAAATAGGGAAATTAGAAGCAGAGCAAAAGTTAAATCTTCGCTAAATAGGTTTAGCAATGCCGAATATTCTCAGTACTGACGCAAAACGCGCCTGTCAGAACATAGCCACCAAACCGGCATGAATCTTACCGGTGCGCAGATCGAATGAGTTACCGAACTGTTTACCCAATCCATAGCTCAGCGTAAAAATACCCGCTTTGGTTTCGAAATTGATCCCCGCACCAAAACTATAAGGCGTATCTTTTACGTAAGTATACACACTGTTATTTTCATACCAGGCTCCATCTGCAAACAGAAAAATGTTCGAGTTCTTTTCAAACAGGAAACGGTACTCGAGGCTGGGGATAACATAAGTGGATGCATAAATACTTTCTTCGTCAAAGCCACGCAGTGTTTTTAGTCCACCGATCCTGAATAATTCGTTTTTATAAACGGTATTCCCGAATACACTTCCGAACAAAGTCGATAATTTTAATACGTGATTTTTGGTGAGGTTGATGTAGCCCACCACGTTGCCTTCGGCCTGGTACTGACCTGTTCGCAGGCTCAGCCCTGCATAGGCCACATCATTGATCTTCGGATTTCGTTTTATGACCCTGTTCCCTACCGAAGCCTGCACATTGATGCCTATACCACGCTTCGGGTTGAATTTATAATCGAACTTCTCGTAGGTAAATCCGAGACCATAGGCCTTTGTTACTACATCGGCATATTCGGGCAATACGGTGACATTGGCGAGGCCCGATGTAGAAATGATATTGGCATTGCGTTGCTTATAAAACACCTTGATATTGTTGAGGCCGTTGAAATAATATTGAAGTGCCAGGGCATTATTGATGTCGATAAAACTGGTATCCTTCCGGTAAAGCTTAATGCTGTAATCGACCCCCACCGGGAGGCCCACAAGGTATGGGTAATTGATGTGGGCCAGCAGATCCTGGGTCTGGCTCTGGAGGCGGCGCCAGTTTATATCGAAGGTTTCGCCGTTATGAAAAATATTGTTCACCAGTTTTATTTTCACATCGCCTGTAAAAATGGTTTTGCCTTTGTCGTCGGGTAAGATCCCAACGATCCCGTCAAACTGTGAGGCATTGCGTTTATCGAGAAACAGGTATAGTTTATTCTTCTTGTCAGTCAGCTTCAGAATAGGCGTTTTGGTTTCAGCCAGGAAAGGCAGTTGCTTTATTTTTCTGGAAGCACTTACAAATGCCTCTTCATTATAAGGCATGCCCTCTTTAATACCCAGGTAACGAAACATGAATTTCTTATTCATTTTTGTGTTTCCTTCAAGGATAAGACTATCCAGTTTTACAAATTGATTTTTTTTGATGCGCAGGGCCGCAGACAATTCATTTTCATGTACACTGAAGCTATCGAGCTGCACCGAGGCAAAGGGATAACCATTGTTTTCAAAATAGGTGACCACTTTATCAAACATCCGGGCCAGCTCGGCATATTTAAATGTACGCGACACAAAAAGTCTTTCGCCGTAACCCAGCCTCGACATCAGGCTTTCATCGGGGCGGGAAATACTCAGCTGAACCCACTTGTATTTTAACCCACTGCTGATAAACGCATGGCAGCGCACACTATCGGCCCGGATACTATCAATGGCTGCAGCCAGGTATCCCTCATTCAGCAGCGTCTGGTATATGGCCTGGGTTTCGCGAATCGCAAACTCTTTGGAGGCATGTACTTTTTTATAGTTCAGCTTCTTGAAAAATGAAGGATTATCTGTATTGACAACAGACAAGGTATAGCTTTTCTGTCCGTGTAGCTTCAGAATCAGGCAGAACAAGAGCAAAACGAAATATCTGCTTTTTTTAGTCAAAATATACCTTTAAAAGTAATTATTTATATCTTTAGTATGCTAAACCACACACATGAAACATTTATATTTAACGTTATTGGGCCTGTATTTCGTATTTAATACCTCGGCCCAGATTACCATTACATCGGCCTCCATGCCCGGTAACGGAGATACCGCCCGCGTAAGCAACGCTGTTTTTTCGAGCATTGGAAATTACACTGTAACCGGAGCCAATTATACCTGGCACTTTGATTCCCTGAAACTGAATACCCAGACTGTCCGGAATTTCAAGTCGGGCCTCCTGACTCCCTATGCCTTCTATTTTTCATCACCTTCCAAATACGGTGAAAAAACACAGGATAGTATAGGCTTTGCAACTTTCAAGTTCAAAAATATTTATTCTTTTTACAAAAAAACGACAGCTGCCTTTAGCGCCGAGGGTATCGGATTTACATACAGTGGAATACCTCTCGCCGGTATGTATTCAGATGAAGATGAATTGTACCAGTTTCCGTTAAATTATGCGGATCACGATTCATCAACCTTCAAATTCAAAGTGAGTCTGCCTACAATTGGTTTTTATGGCAAACAGGGCTACCGCATTAATGATGTGGATGGCTGGGGCACAGTTTACACGCCATTCGGCAGTGCATCGTGTATACGTGTAGTGTCTACACAATATTCTATCGACTCGATCGGCAGTTCGTTCGGAAACTTCGGATTCCCGAACAATATGCGCAGTTACCTCTGGCTTACAACTACCGAAAAAGTGCCTTTCCTGGAAGTAACAGGCAACCTGGTAGGTTCTAATTTTACACCAACCCAGATCCGTTACCGCGACAGTGCCCGCTATTATAATCCCAATCCATTTGGGGTTTCGGTACAGGAATTCAGTAATGACGTGATCATTGGCGGTTACCCGAACCCTGCTCACGATAATCTGACTCTGAGCATAAAAGCATCTGACAAAGCATTTACAGCCGAAATTTTCGACCTCAGCGGTAAAATGGTTCTATCCGAAAATCTTGGTATTTGCAGTGAACCGGCCAACAAACGCATGCTTCATATCCAGAACCTGAGCCCCGGCTTATACCTGTTGAGAATCAATAACGGCAAGGTATTGCAAACCTTCAGATTCTCAAAACAATAACCTGGTAAACAGGGGGCATTTCGCTCCTTTTTTATTTTGAGTTTACGAAATAAATCTGCTATTTTTACCGAAACGATTTTAACTAAAACTTATGAGTTCTCATCACGATCACAACGACCAACATGTAAGCGAAAGCAAACCGGTGTCATTTGGTGTACCAATTATCCTTGGTTTGGTAACCATGCTTGTTATTTTATTATTTGTAAGCCTTGGCGACCCATGCCATCATGGTCATGAGCAATGTGCCTGCAAAGAAGAATGCTCGAAGGAATGTATGGAAGCCTGTGAAAAAGGTGACCACTCTATGCACCCTGAAGCTACTGCCACTGAGGGCAAAACAGAAGAAGGCGTGAAAGAAGAAGCTGCTGCAACACCTGAAGTAAAAGCGGAAGAAGCGGTGAAAGAAGGCGAAAAAGCTGCAGAACCAGCAAAAGTGACTGAAGAGAAAGCAGAAGAACACAAAGAAGGCGCTAAACACGAATAAGTTTCAACGAAACTATCAGCCATAAAAAAACCCACCTCATCGGTGGGTTTTCTTTTTATATAAGAGATTCCGTGATTACATTTTATTTAAAGCTTCCTGGCTGATACCGGTTGTGCTGTAACCTCCGTCGTGATACAGGTTTTGCATGGTGACCATACGAGTCAGATCAGAGAACAGGCTGATGCAATAGTTCGCACAATCGTCGGCACTTGCATTGCCTAAAGGCGATTGCATATCGGCGAAGTCGTAAAACTCAGAAAACCCTTTGATACCGCCACCGGCTGTTGTTTTGGTTGGCGACTGCGACACCGTATTGATGCGCACTTTCTTTTGTTTGCCATAGTGGTATCCGAATGTACGTGCAATACTCTCGAGCATGGCTTTGATATCGGCCATATCGGTATAGAACGGATACGCACGCTGCGCCGCAATATAGGTCAGTGCCACTACAGAAGCATGTTCGTTGAGCGCATCCAGTTTATGAGCAACCGCGAGCATTTTATGAAATGACAATGCAGACACATCGATACCTTTATTGAAGAAATCGTAGTTCAGTTCCGTGTAAGGTATGTTTTTACGGATGTTAACACTCATGCCAATGGAATGAAGCACGAAGTCAATTTTACCGCCGAGGAGATCCATCGATTCGGTGTAAAGCTTGGTAAGGTCTTCCATACTGGTTGCATCGGCCGGAATAATTTTGGCACCGGTCTGTTCAGCCAGCTTATTGATCTCGCCCATACGCATAGCGATAGGAGCATTGGTCAATGTAAATGTAGCGCCTTCTTCATGACACTTCTGGGCTATTTTCCAGGCAATCGAGTTTTCGTCGAGGGCTCCGGTAATAATACCACGTTTTCCTTTTAATAAGTTATAAGCCATTGTGTTTAAGTTTATGGTTGTGCAAATATACAGTTTATTGTCAATGCGGCACAGGGTTTAGCCCTTTCAATTATCGTAGAGATAATGCTCCTTCCGGATGATATACCTGGCACTTTCAAAGATGGCATGTATACCTTTATCAAGACTATCGCTCAATACTTTTTTACTTTCGGCATAATTGACCGGGTCCAGATTTTTATATTTCCTGAGATAGCGTGTATCGGTAGTCAGCAGCTTATAATAGTAGTAACCGTCACTGGTCACGCAACCTATTTTATCATCGGCGCTGAACATCACATACGGATGTTTCTCTTTGAAAACATCAATGCCGAAGGTCCGGTTAGTATATGGAAGATTTAAAATGCCCATCACCGTAGCCGGTATATCGGGCTGGTAGCAGGGACTACTGATGGTATCCGCTTTAAATAGTTTTGGCTGATGAATGATGCATGGTATATGGTTGTAACTGATCGGCATTTCGTATGTATGCCCCATCGATAAACCATGATCCCCAAGGAAAATAAAAACCGTGTTCTTGTACCAGCTTTGTTTCTTAGCCTCATTCATAAAACGGCCAATGGCCCAGTCGGCATAAAGCGTACAATTCTCCTTTTCGTTGGCACCATTTGGCTTAAAGGGTATATCCTGTGGGATTTTCCATGGTCCGTGATCGGAGGCCGTCATCAGCACAGCAAGAAAGGGTCTTTCCGACTTACGGTTCGATTGTGTTTCAATTAGTTTATCAAACAGCAGGTGATCGGGCACACCCAGTGCACTCACGGCCTGTCCGAAATTAAAATCGTATTCGCTGATAAAATGTTCGAAGCCGTTTAGTTTATAAAAGCCCGACATGTTATCAAAATTAGGATCATGTGTTATATAGGAATATGTATCGTAACCATGCTCTTTCAGAAGGCTGCCAATGCCGCTGAAAGGGGCTTTGATATAACTGCGCATTGATTTCTCTGCCAGTATAGCCGGGAAACCCGACACTGTAGAAAACAATCCATTGTACGTATGAATACCCGACGAAAAGAAGTTCTCACAGAAAACAGATTCACGGTTCAATGCGTGGAGATTCGGTGTCAGATTATTTCCACCATAGTAGCCCATCTTATACACCGACATACTTTCCATAATCACGATCACTACATTATAGGGCCTGGCGCCTCCCGAATCGGGCAAAACTTCGCGGTCAATATTTTTCTGATACGGGGTTTTTGCGCCCAGGTAATGCCGTGTGTAAAGCAGATCCGCATCAATATCAGCAGGCACTTCATAGTGCGAGGAGCCTTTGTCGTACACGAGCGATTTCCAGAACGTGAAATTCGGATTGATGGCAATCTGGTTGGTGAATGCATGTTCCGAAACAATGGCTATGCCTTCCTGCAATCCATCGCGATCCATAATACGGCCACGCGCACCGCCAATAAGCAAACCGACAGCAACACCAAAAGCCAGGAATGTCACATACCACTTCGGATGCTTTTCTACCGCCAGTTGATTTTTAAAAACCCTGTACTGGCGGTTAAACACATAAATAGCCGGAACGACTATAGCAATGAACAAGAGCAGGTAACCCCAATAGGCGAAACTTCCGAAGATCATGCTCAGCATAAACCCGGGGCTTTCCTTCCATAGCAATGCATTGCGGTTGAGGTGGCTCCCAAACTGATCGTAGCAGGGAATATCGACCGTGCAAATAAAATAATACACTGCGAGCATGCTCACAAAAACGATATAAGTGCCCCGGTAAAGAAATGAAAGATATTTCGGAAACAAGGCAGCCAGTGTCCACAACAATGTCGGCAGAAATGCAATCCAGCAGAAAACAGCACTGTCGAATTCGAGGCCAATGCGGAATGCTTTCAATCGTAGAATCCATGGCACTTCGTCGGTATCAGCCGACTGGTTTACTGAATAAAAAATGAAACGAAAACAAAAGAAGATGACCAGGTTCAGACCATACAACTTCAGTAACAAACGGATATAGGGCGGTATTGCGTTTTTAAGTCTTTCAGGCATTGAGCAATTCTTTCGCATTTTTCAACGCTGCTTCAGTAGGTTTACCTGTGCTGAGCATTTTGGCGATCTCTTCGATACGCTCCTGTTTGGTGAGTGCGCGTATATTGGAAATGGTTTTTTCTTTACTGTCGGCTTTATAAACGAACAAATGATTGCTGCCTTTGCCTGCAATCTGCGGTAAATGGGTAATCGTAATAACCTGCATGGTTTGTCCCATACCGGTAAGTATTGTTCCGATTTTATCCGCCACATCACCACTTACGCCGGAATCGATCTCATCGAAAATAATGGTTGGCAGTGCTGTGCGTTTGGCGAGCTGGGCTTTCAGGCACAACATCAGTCGCGATAGCTCACCCCCCGAAGCTACCTTGTGAAGCTCTTTAAATTCTGCCCCTTTGTTGGCGGTAAACAGAAAACGGATAGAATCCAGTCCGTTTGGTCCGAATGTATCTGCCTGTTGCAATTCGATTTTGAATTGCGCATTCGGCATAGCCAGGTTCAGGAGCATTTCCCGGATGCTTTCTTCAATGGCAGGAACAGCTTTGCGGCGCTTAGCGGACAAATCGGTAGCAAGTGATTTGCATTGCTTATCCAGTGCTGTAATATTTTTCTGAAGTTTTTCGATGTCCTTTTCAAGCGATGAGAATCCATCCAGTTTCTGTTCCAGGTCTTCTTTCACCTGCAACAATTCCTGTTCAGATGCTACACCATGTTTCTTCAGGAGCCTGTTCAATCCGTCCAGGCGGGTATTCACTTCTTCGAGCCGGGCGGGATCATACACCACATCTTCTTCGGCACTGTCCATATCGGTAGCCAGTTCTTTGAGTTCGATATATGCCGAATTGAGCCGTTCATGAAGCTCTGTAAAGTGTTTCGAAAATTTTGAAAGCTGCTGAAGCTGTTGTCTTGCCAATGCCAGTGCCGATAGTACGTTTTCATCGCCACCATGAATGACTGCAGCCGATTTTGACAAGCCTGATTTAATGAACTCAGCATTTTCGAGTGTTTCACTCTCTTCTTCCAGCTGCTTCAGGTCTCCCTCGCGGATACCGGCTTCAGATAATTCGCTGAATTGAAACTGCAGGTAATCCAACTCCTTGCGGGCCTGTTGTTCCTGCATCACCAGGTCATCCAATTCCTTACGGGCTTTGTTGTATTGCCTGAATGTCGTTTTATATTCACTGAAAAGAGCATTTGTAGAAGCAAACGCATCAACGAGCCCGAACTGAAAGCTTGTTTCCCGCAACAGCAGCGTTTGATGCTGCGAATGAATATCGAGCAGGTTTTCGCCCAGCGATTTCATTACGGTGAGTGTTACCGGCGTATCATTGATAAAGGCCCGTGATTTCCCTTCCGGTGTAATTTCGCGGCGAAGAGTACATGTTGTCTCATAATCCAGTTCATTCTGGGTAAAAAAAGTTTCCAGTCCATAAGCCTTGATCTCAAACAAGGCCTCTACCACACATTTTTTGGTTTTGTCGTGCAGGGAACTCACATCGGCACGTTCGCCCAGGGCGAGGTGGAGGGCTCCCAGCAATATAGACTTTCCGGCACCGGTTTCACCGGTAATAACTGTGAGCCCTGAACTAAAATCGACTTCCGATTGTTCTATCAGGGCAAAATTCCGGATACGTAACTGCTTCAGCATAATTGTGTTTACGAATATCGGGATTAAGCCATGAAAAATATGCCCCATAAAACCCATTTTTTCAACAAGTTTCGATAGAAAAAACTTACGGCTAAACAACACAAACGTTTCAATCACTCGTTTTATGACTTTACTCAAACGCATGTAACCTAAATCGTTTATCAGCGTAATAATAATGTACAAAGCATTGTATAAACTCCCACATCAAAAAACCTTTTACCATGAGACAGCTTAAGATCACCAAACAGATTACCAACAGGGAAACGGCCTCGTTGGACATGTATTTACAGGACATTGGTAAAGTGGAATTGATAACGGCGGATGAGGAGGTTGTACTTGCTCAGAAAATCAAGGCCGGCGATCAGCGGGCACTTGACAAATTGGTGAAGGCCAATCTTCGTTTCGTGGTATCTGTGTCCAAACAATACCAGAATCAGGGGTTGAGCTTACCCGACCTTATCAATGAAGGGAACCTCGGCCTGATAAAAGCCGCTCAGCGTTTCGATGAAACCCGTGGTTTCAAATTCATTTCTTATGCCGTATGGTGGATTCGCCAGAGCATATTACAGGCCCTGGCCGAGCAATCGCGGATTGTACGTTTACCGCTCAATAAGATCGGTTCTATTAATAAGATCAATAAGACCTATGCTATTCTTGAGCAGGCTCTGGAGCGTGAACCAAGCGCCGAAGAACTGGCCGAAGCCCTTGACCTGTTGCCGGAAGATATTCGTGACACCATGAAAAATCAGAGCCGCCATATGAGCATGGATGCCCCCTTAAGCACCGGCGAGGAAGGTGGCAGCATGTACGAAGTGTTGGAAAATATTCATGCCTCATCGCCCGACAACGACCTGATTGTGGAGAGTCTGCGCCGTGAGATTGAGCGGGCGCTTACAACCCTGACGGCCCGCGAGGCCGATGTGGTGAAATTATACTTCGGTTTGAGTGGCGGTCACTCCCACTCGCTCGAAGAAATCGGTGAAAAGTTTGAACTGACCCGCGAACGTGTTCGTCAGATCAAAGAAAAAGCCGTAAGACGATTGAAACATACCTCTCGCAGCAAAGTGTTGCGTGGGTATTTAGGATAGTATGTTTTGTGTGTTCTGTTTAGTTAGTAAAATTGGGTAAACGCGCTGTTTACCCTTTTTTATTTTCCTATCTTTGTGGCATCAAAAACTTAGCTATTATGCCGCATTTAGTTGCCCCATCCGTTTTATCTGCCGATTTTGCCAATCTTCAGCGCGACGTTGAAATGATTAACCGGAGCGAAGCCGATTGGTTCCACGTAGATGTGATGGATGGCGTATTTGTACCCAATATTTCCTTTGGATTTCCGGTGATAAAAGCCGTAAAAAAATATGCAGCCAAACCTTTGGATGTGCACCTCATGATTGTGGATCCGGATCGTTATACGCAGGCTTTTAAAGAGGCCGGTGCCGATATCCTGACTGTTCACCTGGAAGCCTGCACGCATCTTCACCGCTCTATACAGAACATTAAATCGCATGGCATGAAAGCCGGTGTAGCCATTAACCCACACACTTCTATACACCTGCTACAGGACATTATTGCGGATATTGACCTGGTTTGCATGATGAGTGTAAACCCCGGATTCGGCGGACAGAAGTTTATTGAAAACACCTATACAAAAGTAAAAGATCTGCGCCAGCTGATCGGTGATAAAAAATCGCAGGCACTTATCGAAATTGATGGGGGTGTGGATCTGAATAATCATAAAAAACTGGTAGAATGCGGCGCCGGTGTACTGGTAGCAGGTAATACCGTTTTCTCAAGTGCCAATCCAACAGAAACTATTTCGTTGTTGAAGAAATAATGTGACTTTGGTCGCAGGATTTTATTATGAATATGACCATGACTATAAAATCCATATTTCTTCTGTTGGCATGCAGCCCCTTTTTATTTTCCTGTACGAAAAGCATCACCATTCATGTAAATCCCGATGGGAGTGCACAGGTACAATACCTGCTCAAATACGATAACCTGGGGAAAGCTGACTCTGCGGTATCCAGGGACGAACAAAGAAAGAAGAGAGACACTACGTTTTATTTTTACAAGAAGGCGTTCTCATCTTCTGAGATATCGGATTTTGATTGCCGGGTCAGCAGAAAGCTAAATCCCCGTGTCAGGTTCCGGATTGCCCATCTTGATTCGGTAGCCCGTTTCCTGGACCTGGAGAGCGACAGTGTTGAATATTTTATTTTCACAAAACCCCATCAGGTTATACTGGATGCCGGAATGGGAGACACCGCAAAAGTCGGGTCGAATGATAGCAAAGAGGATCTTGATTTTCTGGAGGCCATGCGTTTTGATCTCACACTTTATACGCCGGAAAAAATAAAAAAGGTAACCAATGAAAGCGGTTTGCCCGTAAAGGTTTCGGGCCGGAAATTCTATATCAAAACAACCCGCTCCAGAATAGCACATTCGGGTAAAAGAAACCGGATCATTTTAGAGTATTAAAACACTCCATAAAAAAAGCCCTTTTTCAAGGGCTTTTAAATTCTAATTTATAGTTGTTTAGTTCTGTAGTTTTTTGTGTTTTTTGTCGCCACCATCGCGGTCATCATCGCCACCTCCATAAATACCATTATCGATAGTGCCTGATACAGTTACAGTAGTACCTGAGTTATCACCGCTACCATCGGAGTTGGCTGTACGATTGCTGGATTTACCAGTAGTCGTCGTGCTCTGAGTCTCTGTATTTGAATGATTGCAGGTTGGTTTTAAATCCGACTTTCTGCAGCTCACTATAGCAAGTGATGCAACAATCATAAATACAATTACTTTAAACGTTTTCATCGGAATCTTCTTAGTTTAGTTAAAGGTAGGTAATTATTTGGATTTCAGCCAAATTTTTAACATTTAATTGATGATAAGTTCGACCCTGGTGCCCAAAACCTCATTTTCTGCCGATTTCACCTCAAAAGGGCCATTAATTTCGATGCTGATATTGTTCATTTTCCCGAGTAACTGGATCCTTTGGGTCGTGATAAATGTGCCACGCGAAATGTGGGGTGCATTCACCTGTCCCTTGCGGGCTTTACTCTCCTCAATACCTATCCCGTTATCCTGGATGCTGATCACAATGTGTTTCTCGCGGTTGTATTCAATACAGATATCAATACGTCCATGCCTGCCCGAAGGAAGAATACCATGCAGGATACTGTTTTCGACGTAGGGCTGCAGCAACATAGGGGGAATCTCCGTGGCTTCAACATCAATATCATCGGCGATACGTATATCGTAATCAAATTTTTCTTCGAAGCGCATCAACTCAATCTGCAGGTATAGTTCCAGTCTTTCAATCTCTTCGGAGAGTGGCACGAGGTTACTCATGGAACTGTCGAGGTTCATGCGAATGAGTTTGGCAAAACGCGACAGGTATTTATGCGCCGAAAGTTTGTCCTCCTTATTCATGTAGTACTGAATAGAATTCAGTGCATTGAATATAAAGTGCCTGTTCATGCTGGAATTGAGGCTTTGATGTTCCAATACCATGAGTTTGGATTTGTACTCGAGTTGTTGCGTGAGGTGATTTTTCCGGATCTCATTTACGCGCCGTTTGTAGAGTCCCCACAATACCGACAGTACAAACGCAGCGCACAGCAAAATGAACCACCAGCGGGTCCAGAAAGGTGGCAGAATCTCGAAACTGAAAACAGCAGGTACCTTATTCCAGTTGCCCATCACATCGCCGGCCATGACCTTGAATGTATATTTGCCGCTCGGCAGGTTGGAGTATGTTGCAAATGTGGCGTCTGTTGGCGAAGACCAGGTTTCGTCGAAACCTTCGAGCATGTATTTGTAGCGCACCGCGGAAGGATTGCTGAGTTTTATACCCATGTAGTCGAAGGTAAAGTGCGTGGTCTGATAGTTTACTTTTAAGTGTTTGGGCAGGAGAGTCATTGAATCGATTTCGCCGGGTCCTTTTGCCCAACTCGTGTCTTTGAGAAACAGCCTCACACCGGAGATATGAATAAGCGGTTCAATGTTGCTGGCGTAAAAATCACGGATATTGGGATCGTATTTAATGACGCCTTCTGTGGTTCCCATCCATACATTTCCGAGATGATCTTTAAATGCCGCATTCTGATTACACTCCATGCCAGGCAGCCCATCGAAAATAGTGTAATGCCTGAACTTGGTCTTTTTTGTTTTCACATACTCTTTGGTATCCAGTGCAAAAACCCCGCTATTGGTTCCTATCCAGAGGAAGCCTTTGTTATCGATAACGAGGAAACATACATTGTTGGAATTCACAATGTCGTCGAGGTATATTTTTGAAAATGTGTTTCCGTCGTAATAATTAATTCCTGCTTTCGATCCGATCCATAAATGGTTATCGGCATCAACCACGAGTGAAAACAGGCTGTTGTTGCACAAACCGTTTTCTGTTGTGTATTTTGTAAATACGCCGTTCTGCCATTTGTAAAGCCCGTTTTTGGTGGCAAACCAAAGTCGCCTGTTATGATCTTCGACAATGGCCATGACATCCTTTCCGATATTATCAACTTCGCTGGTGAAATTTCGAAATGTTTTACCATCAAATACTGAAACGCCTTTGGTTGTTCCGAACCAGAGGTTTCCCTGGTAATCCTGGCATCCAGAGTACACTATTTTTGCTTCGAGGCCATCGTTGATGCTATAGTTTTTTATTTTCTTCCCATCGAAACA
Source organism: Bacteroidota bacterium (assembly GCA_018267825.1). Lineage (GTDB taxonomy): Bacteria > Bacteroidota > Bacteroidia > B-17B0 > Aurantibacillaceae > JAFDXR01. Next base: position 337,030 of record JAFDXR010000003.1, read on the forward strand.
ACTTACTCCATCGGAGGTACAGAACCATAGATTCCCGTTTTTATCTTTGAGACTGGCCCATACGGTATTGTTATTGAGTCCTTCGTTGGTGGAATATACAGTTGTTTGTGCACCGTCTTTCCTGGTAAGGCCTTTTCCGAATGTAGAGAACCAAAGGGCATGGTTATTATCTTCGAGAATGGAGAGTACGATATTGCTGCTCAGATTATCTTTAACGGTGAGATAGGTGAATGTTTCGCCAAGAAACCTGCAGAGGCCTTTGCCATCAGAACCAATCCAGATGTTGTGTTCACGGTCTTCAAATACCACATTGGTATTATCGAGCGGCAAACCTTCTGCTTCTGTAAACCGCACAAAAGTTTCGCCATCGAATTTGGAGAGCCCGAATTTTGAGGCAAACCATATATTGCCTTCGGAGTCTTCGATGGCCGAGCGGATCCAGTCGTTAATGAGGCCGTTACTCTGATTGTAGTTTGTAAATTTTTTACCGTCGTAACTATAAACCCCTTCGCCAAAGGTACTGAACCAAAGTCTTTTGTCGCGCCCCATAAATATATGACTTACATTGAAGGGCTGATAGAGGCTTGTATCGGGATGGCCGAATGTTTTGCCATCAAAGAAAAATATCCCATTTTTGGTACCGAACCAAACCCTCCCCTTATCGTCGACACAGGCTGTGCGGACATTGTTGCTCATGATACCGTTCTCTTCCGTGAAGTATTCAAATTTCTTACCATCAAAACGACATATTCCGGCGCCGTCGGTTGCCAGCCAAAGGTTTCCGGCATTATCCTGTACAATAGCATTTATAAGGTTTTCAGACATTTCATCCTTAAAAGGAAATGATTTGAATTTTTCGCCATCAAAATAATTGAGTCCACCCATGGTACCGATCCATATACCCATTTTCCTATCGGCTGCGAGCGAAAAAATCTGGTTATCGATCAGGCCGTTCTGAATGGAGTAGTTTGTAATTTTTTTTCCGTCGTACTTCGACAGTCCGGCGAGTGTACCCATCCAGAGGTAACCGTTTTTGTCCTGCGTGATGCACCGGACCTGCGATTGAGCCAGCCCCGATTCTGTTGAATAATTAATGAAATTATAATGCTGAGCCTGTAAGGCTGTATAGGTCAGGATGTATAACCATACTGAAAGGATACAAAATTTTATTCGCGGGGTGATCATATAATCGCTTGATGGTTGACAGCCTGTGTGACTATTGTACCGTCTAAAACGAATATAATAAAGTTATTGTGTGAGCCCGGACTCAGTATACAGGATGTAGTCTGTATTGTATAAGATGTAGCCATTGTTTATCCAAATGCAGGATTGTTCACCCTGTCTGTTTGAAAAACTCCAGGAATTGTGTGATTCTGAGGCGCGAAATGGCCAGGCGGGTACCATCTTTCATAATCACGAAGTGGCCGCCGTCGTTGAGGTATTCTTTAACATAGGACACATTGACCAGGTGCGATTTATGAATCCTGAAAAACTGTTTCGAGTCGAGCATGTTTTCATAAACACCGATAGAGCGTGTATCGACATATTTGGTTCCGTCTGAAAAAATAATGGAGGTATAATTTCCTTCGCCTTCGAGGTAAACGAAATCGGCAGGATCCACAATTTTAAATCCCTTGGCGTGGTTGATGGTGATCCTGGAAACACCGGCAGACGGTAACATGGTGCGTGACAGGTTTTCGAGTGATTTGATGTAGTTGATGAGCTGCTCATTGTTCTCGGTAAACAATTGGTTTGTGCTTACCAGTTTTTTGACGGCTACTTTCAGATCGTCGACATCCACGGGTTTGAGCAGGTAATGAATGGCATTGGCATTCAGGGCCTTGATGGCATATTCTTTAAAGGCGGTCACAAATACCACCTGGAATTTTTTTTCGGGAATAGAATTCAGAAAATCGAAGCCTTCGGTTCCGGATGGCATGCAGATGTCGAGAAAAATAACCTGCGGTTCCAGCTTATAAACCATGTCGCGGGCGGTATTCACATCCGCGGCTGTTCCCAACACTTCAATTTCGGGGCAATAATTTTCGAGAAGATATTTTATATTCTCCCGTGCATGTGTTTCATCATCAACTATGAGTGCCTTGAGCTTCATCATGATAAAGATGAAATTTTTTTTTGAAGAAAAAAATGCCGGACGATTTATTTCTTTGGCAAAGTCAGTTCACGGCTTATTAAACGTGCTGCTTTATACTCAGGTATTCATCAGATTCAGGCGGGAGAACATGTCCTGCTGTGTCATTTCCCTGACCTCACCCGGCTTTAGGTCACCGAGTTCCAGATTATCGATGGATGTACGGATCAGGCGCTTACAATCATGCCCGATGGCAGAGCACATTTTCCGTACCTGGTGATATTTGCCTTCGCGAAGGGTAATTTCGAGCCAGGTCTGCGGCAGGTCTTCCCTGAACTGGTGCTGGCGTTCGGTAATCCAGCCTGGTTTTTCAATGCGTTTTACTTCACAGGGCATGGTATGGTAATGGCCAACGCGTTTGGCTATAATATCGACCCCGCTGCTCATCATCTGCAGTTTCTCATCACTCACTATTTTCTCAACCTGTACAATGTATGTGCGTGAGTGTTTCAGGTCGGGGTGCAACAGGCGACGTGTGAGTGATTTGTCAGTCGTAAGAATCAGGAGGCCCTCACTGTTGTCGTCGAGGCGGCCAATGGCATGGATTCCTTCCGGAAATTCAAAATCCAGATCGCCCAGCAAGCGCTTTTTGTGCGGTGACACAAACTGCGAAATCATTTTATAAGGCTTATGGATAATGAAATAGCGGGGGCTCATGGCGTTGTATGTTTCACAATGATGTAAAAACGGATCAATGGGTTTTAGGCGAATACCCGAATACTTTCAACAATATCCAGGTGATGATAAACCCGAGAATGCCTGCTGCAAAAGCCATGACTGTAGCACCGATGATGTAAACATACAAATTCATGAGCGTAGAAACCGACAGCAGGTGACTGAAGGCGAGATCTACCCGTTCGTTCAGTACCAATTCCCCTGTTTTCACGCTGCCATAGAGTATGAAGGGAATCATGGGCGGAACGCTGATCTGGGCTGCGAGCCCGGCGATAGCTTTATTGAGCTTAAGTACGTGGGCTACAATAAGCACCAGGGCAAATTGAAATCCCCAGAGCGGAACGATCCCGAAAAATAATCCGAGTCCAACGGAAGCCGCCTTTTGAAAGGCTGTTTCGTGACGGGCCACAACATCCTGTTTCCACACCTTTTTCAGGTTCGTGATTGTAAATTTCCGCAGGAGCATAATATGCCGCCAGAACAGGAAGGCAAGAATGCACAGGTAAGTATTTAAAAAACTGATGCGTGTAAAATCCTTGCCGGGTCTGAAATGCGACACCCGCTCGCCCTGTGGCGCATAATATACACTTACAGGCACCTGAACAACCGGAATGCCCCGCCACGCTGCTTTTACAATCACTTCGATTTCAAGTTCGAACTTGGTGGTGAAGAGCCATATTTTTTTGAGACGTTGCACGGGGTATAAACGGAAACCACTTTGTGTATCCGGCAAACGGATACCTGTTTCGACCCAGAACCAGAAATTGCTGAACTTATTGCCAAAGGTACTTTTACCGGGAACATTATCAACAGCCATATTGCGGGCTCCAATGATGAGGCTCCCCGGTTCCTGCTCTATCTTATTGAGAAAAACAATGAAATCTTTCGGAAAATGCTGCCCATCGCTGTCGATCGTGATCACATAATCAAATCCCATTTCCACTGCTTTTTTGAAGCCGTTTCGCAGGCCAACGCCTTTGCCTTTATTGACTTCATGCGTAATAACCGTAAGGCCCGGATAGCGCGACAGGATTTGCGGTGTAGAGTCGGTGCAGCCATCGTTTACAACCATAACATCGCTGCAGTATTCCAGTGTGGAAAGGATAACCTGTTCGATCGTTTTGTCGTTGTTGTATGTAGGTATCAACACACAGCATTTCAGTTGCCTGAATTTCTGCTTTACAGCTGCCGGTGATAAGGATCCCTGTTCCATAGAAGTGGGCACAAAAGTACATAAATAGTCTTAAGGCTAAAAGCCTTTCTGTGCTTATTCATTCTTACGCCGTGGCAGCGCTTTCCAGGTTTTTTATGCTAGACGGTTTTAAAATCACATTTTTTTTTAAGTTTGTGCTTCATGTATTTTTCCAGATCCGTTGTCATAATCCTCCTGATGGTTTTGTCGCTGGCTGCTCATGCCCAGAAGGCACCTAAAACACGTGAAGCGAAGCCTAAAAAGGAGCGTAAGAAAAAAGAAAAAAAGATTCCGGAGAATATTGAAGCATTCAACAAATCCTTTTTATTCAAACCAAAATTTGCGCTACCGGGGGTATGGTTCAATGTAAGCAGCCGCCTCACGGGCAAGGGCGGCAATTTTACCTGGAAGCCAGCGATGCCGGGCATTGTGGGGGCTGCAATAAAAATAAAGAAGGTTTATATTTCCGGGGCGATTTTACTTCCTCCCTCCGATTCTTTCAAAAAGAAATATGGCACTACCAAGTCGCGTGATATCTATATCAATATACAGGGACGTGTTGTATCCTGGGGTTTGTATTACCGGGATTACAAAGGGTTTTACCTGGCCGATTATAAATCGAATTACACCAACTGGAATTTTGATTCGCTGGGATATCCTAAATCCAATAACCTCCGGGTGATTGAAGGTGGGGTGAACCTGGGATTCAATTTCAACAAGAACTTTTCGATGGCTGCGGCTTTTGCACAAAGTGAGCGTCAGAAAAAGAGCGCGGGTTCTTTCCTGATGAGTATATCGGAGCGGTATCAGCATATTGAAACAGACTCGAATATTGTGCCGGGGAGCCAGGCCGATTTTTATCCGAACCTGAACCGGCTGAAGCAGGGAAATTTTTTCAGCACCATTCTGGCTTTTGGGGCGGGTTACCAGATTGTGATGGGTAAATTTCATCTTACCCCGGTGGCCCTCATTGGTTCGGGGATCCAGGTTCAGAGCTACACGCAACATTATAACCAGGGCTATCGCAGCCGTTTATGGTTCAATGTACCCACCTATGCCAATGCCCGCGGTCAGCTTGGATACAACGGCGACAATTTCTTCGCGAATCTCATTTACCAGTTCGAATTCAACAGTATCCCGATCCGCGAATCGAGGATCCGCCTGATCCGGAATTCGGTGGAGCTTGGTGTCGGCATCCGCTTCTAACGTAATGATTTTAGTAATTTAAGTAATTCTGTTTAAGCCCACCCGGGGTTTCAAACATTTCTTATCTTTATACTACCCTATGCATTTAAACAAATACATTGTTCCCGTTCTCACATTGCTGGCTCTTGCGGGCTTCTGCTATTTTTTCAGCTCAGTGGTGGTATATATTATTATCGCCCTGGTGCTGACCCTGATCGGGCGCCCCGTTAAACAATTCATCACACAATTCAAAATCGGTAAATTTTCCGTGCATGATGGCTTAGCCTCCCTCCTGACCCTGGTATTGTTTATGGGTATTATTTTCCTGCTTGGTTTTATTTTTTTACCTCCGCTCGTCAAGGAGGTGGATTTCCTGTCGAAGCTTAATCTCTATGATGTCATTCACAATATATTTGCGCAATACCCTGAGCTCAACAAAGCTATGAGTTCATTCGGTACACAGGAGGATGTAAAGCTGGCAATCACTGAGCAGATGAATGCTTTCATCAATTTCAACAATGTGTCTTACATTCTGAATCACACTTTGTCGTATGCCAGCACTATTCTGGGTGGCGCTTTCTCGGTGCTGTTCATGACCTTTTTCTTTCTGAAAGATGAGAAGATGGTTGTGAAACTTTTATTGCTGGTAACACCGACCAATTACGAAGGCGCCATGTTTGACATTATACGCACATCGCGAAGCATGCTTGGTAAATATTTCACCGGATTATTTATAGATATGTTACTGGTTTCATTCCTGGTAACACTTTGTATGTGGCTCTTTGGTGTCAAGAATGCGCTGATGATCGGCTGCATGGCTGGTGTTATGAATGTGATTCCCTACGTAGGTCCGATCATCACCATGTTGTTTTCTATTTTCCTGGGCGTGAGCGGTTGTATTGAATATGGGCAATATGAACTCATCAGCAGTACCATTACCAAGATTGTTCTGATCCTCATCAGCATAACCCTCACGGATGCAATTCTCATCCAGCCCTTTATATTTTCGAATACCGTAAAAGCACATCCGCTCGAATTATTTGTGGTCGTTCTGATGTCGGGTATTATTGGCGGCATTACCGGTATGATCGTCGCCATTCCAGCTTATACGCTGATCCGCATCATTGCCAAAGAATTTTTGATCCGCTTTAAATTTTTCAAAAAACTCACTGAAAATATACCCGAATAATTATGCAAACAACTTTTCAATTTTTAAAAGGCCTTGCCAAAAACAACTCCAAAGAATGGTTTGATGCCAACCGCAAAACCTATGAAACCGGTAAAGCAGAAATGGAAGGCACGGTTAAACAGATCATTGACCGGGTCGCGAAATTCGACAAAGAGATAGAAGGGCTTGAAGCGAAAAAATGTTTATTCCGTATCAACCGCGACATTCGTTTCAGCAAGGATAAAACGCCTTATAAACAAAACATGGGCGCCAGTATTAATCCCGGCGGTAGAAAATCGCCACTACCCGGTTATTATGTGCATGTAGAACCGGGAAAAAGTTTTTTAGCCGGTGGTTGCTATGCCCCTGAACCCGACATATTGTCGGCCATTCGCCAGGAGATTGATTACCATGGTACCGAATTCCGGAAAATTCTGAATGCAAAAGATTTCAAAACCTATTTTGGTGGACTCGCTGATGAAGAAAAAGTAAAAAGTGCCCCGAAGGGTTACGACAAAGATCACCCGGATATTGAGTTACTGAAAAACAAACACTTTATTGTGATCCATTACCTGAAAGACAGCCAGGTAAACGATAAGGATTTTCCAGTATATGCCGCTAAGGTTTTCAAAGCCATGCATGCTTTTAACCTGTTCCTGAGACGCTGTGTGGAAAAGTAACGAGAGACTGAGTTAAGCGGTTTATTGCCTTTTTAAAAGACTTCCGACGGTATGGAAATATGCGTATCTTTAAAAGAAAGTCGCAGACCATGCCAAAATATATCCTGATTTGTTTTTTTTATGTATGCAGCGTTTGGCTTCACGCGCAGCGCCAATATACATTTACCGATGCTTCGGAGTACCTGCCTAAAACGGTGATCCTGAAAGTAAAACCGCAGTTTCGCGCGTCCTGCACAGAATCAGGTATTGACCATGCGCTTTACCGGAAACTGGCTGCTGATCTACAGGTAAACCGGATTTATAAAAAATTTAAAAATGAACAGGCGCCTGCCGTCGAAAAAAATTCGCTGGGACAGACGCTGACAGATCTGTCGCTGATCTATGAAATTACCTACTCAGGCAATATCCCTATGGAGAAAGCACTAAGCAGCCTGATGAGCACGGGTTTGTTTCAATATGCAGAGCCACACATCGTGCCAAAGCTCAGCTACAATCCCAATGATCCACTGGCTAATCCATCGAACCAATATCACCTGCAGACCATTAATGCATTTAATGCCTGGTCGGTAAACCGCGGCGACAGCAGCATTGTTATCGGCATAACAGATACAGGAACCGACACGTCGCACCTCGATCTGTTCAACAGCATTAAACGTAACCTCGCCGATCCTATTGATATGATCGATAATGACGGTGATGGTTATGTAGATAATTACATGGGCTGGGATCTTGGCATGAATGACAATGATCCCACCTACCAGGCTAATGCACACGGCGTGCATGTATGCGGCATTGCCGGTGCCACCGCCGACAATAATACAGGCGGTGCAGGTGTGGGATTCAATTGCAAAATTCTGCCGGTTAAAATCGGTGACGCCAATGGGAATTTGATTGCGGCCTATGAAGGCATTAAGTATGCGGCCGATCATGGCTGTACTGCCATAAACTGCTCGTGGGGAGCCAACAGCGGCACACAATACGGGCAGGACATTGTAAACTACGCTACCATCAATAAAAATGCACTGGTAGTGGCAGCTGCAGGTAATAATGGAAATTCAATCGATTTTTTTCCGGCGGCTTTTGACCATGTATTTGCGGTAGCTAATACCGACGCTTCCGATGTCCTTGTATTGAGCTCAGACTACGGTTATTTTGTGGACGTATGTGCTCCGGGTAACAACGTCAATTCGACCTGGCCGGGAAACTTCTATATTACCCTCACTGGTACATCCATGTCTTCGCCTTGTGTGGCCGGAGCCGCAGGGCTTGTCAAGAAACAATTTCCATCGTATACCGGCCTTCAGATCGCAGAGCGCCTGAGAGTAACGGCAGACAATATTTACGGGTCCAATCCATCCTACATAAATAAGCTGGGCAGCGGGCGTATCAATCTGTACCGTGCCCTCACCGATCCGGCCACTCCATCTATTGTATTTGACAACAAACTGATCACGGATCATAATGACGACACATTTGTCAGTGGCGATACACTTTTCATTTCGGGGCATTTCAACAACTACCTGGCACCGACCACGGCCTTAAGCGCTACGCTTACTTCACTCTCCGCCTTTGCCAATCCGCTCGACAATACAACATATCCCGGTGTTGTGAATACATTGAACTATGCAGATAACATCAGTGATCCGTTCACCTTTAAATTATCGGGGAGTATCCCTTTAAACCAGTCTATCGATTTCAGACTGGATATACAGGACGGAACTTACCAGACTGTTGCCTTCTTCAGTGTATACCTGAATACAGATTACATCAACATTACCATAAATGATATTAACACAACCGCAACAAGCCTTGGCCGGATCGGCTATAATACCAATGGACAGGCCCAGGGTCTCGGATTTAAATAAAATGCCACTGATCTGCTGTATGAAGCGGGCTTCATGGCGGGACATGATACAGCGCATGTATCGAACTGTGTACGGGGTTCAAACCCCAGTGTTAATGATGCTGACTTCAGTTATGTAAGCCGCATTCAGAAAGTGATTCCGGCAGCCATGTCTGATTTTGAAACGGACGCCACTTTCAACGACAATGCCGCTTTTTCGCCACAGAACCTGGAAGTAGAGCAAAAGACTTTTGCATGGACAGCAGCACCCAATGAAAAATTTGTGATCTGGGAATACACCCTTAAAAACACACATGCCACAGACACCCTGAAAACATTATATGCCGGGGTGTTTGCCGACTGGGATATTGACGGTTCTACATTTGCACAAAACCGCAGCGCTTATGATGCGGCTACAAAAATGGGTTATAGTTATTATACTGCCACCGGCGGAAAATACGCAGGTATTAAATTGCTGACCAGTAATGGATCACCAAATTTTTACGCCATGGATAATGTTACGGGTGGCAGCGGAGGCATTGATCCGACTGATGGATATACAACCAAAGAAAAATACCTGACCTTATCGACACCAAGGCTGGCGGCTGGCGTCAGCGGTAATGGCAACGACATTATTAACGTTATGAGCACAGGCCCGTTTGTATTGAATCCCGGACAAACCGTAAAAGTGGCCTTTGCATTGCTTGGAGGTGATAGCCTCAGCGATTTAAAGACACATGCCAACCAGGCGCAGGTTGTTTACAACGGATTGCCAACCAAAACGGATGTGATTACAGATGGAAACATTCAGTTGAATATATATCCGAACCCGGCAACACAAAGGCTTGTGATTTCTTCAGCACAGGTCATACTGGAATCATACGAAATCCGGAACCCCGGCGGTCAGCTGATTGGTGCAGCGCCGGTGCAGTCGAACCAGGCTACTGTAGATGTTAGCGGTTTTGCCGAAGGTGTTTACTTCATTCATGTTCGTACCAGGCAAGGTGAGCTTGTGAAGAAGTTTATTAAACTGAAGTAAGTTCGTTATAAATCATCGACTCCGATTTATTCACCCATTCTCTGAATCGCTGATTTGTATTTTCAACAAAATTCGGGGCAACATGAATCAACCGCGACACATTGAATGTGGTGTCGTATAATCCTGCCCCCGCTTTATAAGCGTCGCGTGAATTGCAATACTGCTCGAAATGTCCGGCGATGGGCACCATCAATACGGGCTTGCCAAGGTACATGGCTTCGCATACCGATTCGAATCCGGCTGTAGTGGCGAGGCCTTTGGCACTGGCCATTTTATAGAGAAACTCTTTATCGTCGATCTGGTGAATATTGAAATTCGGATGACCGTATTCGATGTCCCTCGCTGTGATACTATCCGTAAAGCAATGCAGTACCACTTTCTCATGCTGGCTGTGCCAATGTGCCAATTCCTTGGCATAACCATTATTTACAAGGTAAACGAGGATGAAATCTTCTGTTCCGGATTTCAGATCAAACAACTCTTTGCGGAGCAAGGGCGGCACAATTTTCACAGAATTGAACTGTTCCGGTAAATCATAAAAAGATATTGCCAGTTTTTTATCGGCCCGGCATGAAGTGACACGTGTGAAAAATTTGAGCGCGATGCGGTCGCCCAGAAATCCTTTGGGAAACTCAAATTTCTTATGCAGGTAAATGTACTGATGTGCGATGCATATATGTTTCACTGCCGGTTTCTTTTTAAAGAAATAATACCCGGTAAGCAATTCAAAAAAATTGATAACTACATCCGGTTTCGCTTCGCGGATGGTTTCATCAATCAGTCGAAAGCTCTCTTTGTATACACTGATATTGCGAATACCATGCACCACACTCTGAAACACTTTGATTGATTTATTTTCTTTATCGGTCACAAAATTCGGTGTTTGCACTTCCACAATTTTAGTTTTGACCTTCTTGTAGAAAAACTCCGGCTTGGTGCGTTTGCCGCTCGAGCCAAGAATAACGGCACTGACCGTATGACCATTGGCAATAAGCATTTCGTATAAACTGATGGCCTGCGTCATATGCCCGCGGCCTTCTCCCTGAACAGAAAAAACAAAATTCATATTACGCTGATTTTTTAATGGTTTGATCGATCAGTGCATCAACAGCCTGCTGTGCCTCGGCTTTGCGCTTCGTATGTTCTTTGAGCCAATCGTTGTAATACACAATGTGCCAGTTCCCTTCCATATCTTCTACAAGTGCACTCAGCGTTTCCACCCAGTCGCCTGAGTTCAGATAATGTACTCCATCGATCATGCGATCGGCAGGTTGATGAATGTGTCCGCATATAATACCATCACATTTGCGGTCTTTAGCGACTTTGGCCAGTTCGTTTTCGAAATCGGTCACAAACGATACTGCACTTTTTACTTTATTCTTAACTACCTGCGACAGGGAGTAATAGGGTAATCCGCGCTTGGCCCTGTAGGTATTATAGTGGCGGTTGAGCCAGAGTAAGAATGTATAGCCAACATCGCCCAGCTTGGCAATCCATTTCAAGTTATGAGTGACGCTATCGAAGAGGTCGCCATGAACAACAAAATATGTCTTGCCAAAACTTTCGTGGTAATGCCATTTCCTGATAGAGAAATTTCCGAGCTTGAAGGGAAGAATTTCATCCAGGAAATCGTCGTGGTTTCCACGGAGGTAGATCACTTCGCATTTACGTTTAGAAACATAATTCATCACGAGTTTAAAAAACTTAGTGTGTTTGCGTTTCCATTTTCCGGAGCGTTTCAGCTGCCAGCCATCGATGATGTCGCCGTTCAGGATCAGCTTTTCACAGGTGTGATGCTTTAAAAATTTAATGATCTCTTTGGCTTTACTGCTTTTGATGCCCAGATGCAAGTCTGAAACAACGATGGTTTTGTAATGTGTTTTCAATGGAGTTTTCCGCAAAGTAAACACAGACACTTTATCCTGACGCTATGAAATAATTACTGCTTGTTTATTTAAATGTATTGTTATAATTAAATCACGACCAACATCTTATTGTTAATACTGGTGAAACAATTACTTATCTGTGTGCTGGTAATTTTGTTGTGCAGAACATCCTGTCCTGTATAAAGTGAACACCCTAGAGGCTTCCTTTCCAACAATCCACAAGGAAGAATCCGAAACCGCTTTATTTCATGATTAACCAAAATATGAAACCATGAAATACTCAACGCGTGTTTTGCTTTGTATATTATTCATAATAATCTGCATGGCTCCGTTAAAACAAGAGGCGCAAACCGTGACCGGTTATCTCAGTAACAAAACCACCTCGGCCGCTCAAGGCTGTGGCTGTACAGGCTGCAACGATGCCACGACAAATGCCGCCGCCAATTACCCTGATCCTTTTGGTTGCTGTGGTGTTACAGAACCAATTGCCAATTCAGGAAGTTGTACACGCACTACCAAAACACGCACGATTGTGGTACCGGCCGGTTGCACCGTTAACGGCACTGTGGCCTTCGGCGACCGCACAGGCTGTTCGGGCTCCACACAGGGACCAGGCATGGATGCGAGCGATGCATACAGCGCTATCGGCTCCGGCGGGACTACCAATGCCAACGTCAGTGTTTCGGGCATGTCGAGCAATTTTCAAAGCTCCAATACATTCACACAGGTTGGCGGCCAGATTGTTTTCTCGCTGACGGCAGACCGTGTAGCGGAGTTGTTAACTTACACCCTCACATTTTCAGGCCCCGGATGCACGCCAAGTCCGCTGCCTATCACCCTGATCCATTTCAGTGTTGAAGAACTCGAAGAAGGTTTCCATTTATTCTGGGCCACGGCAAGTGAACAGAACAGCCATTATTTTGAAGTGGAATATTCTGCAGATGGCAGCTCATTCTATAGCCTGGCCCATGAACCCGCCGCAGGCAATTCACAAAGCCAGAAAGAATACAGTATACAGGTTCGCGACACATTTAGTACAGAGCTTATCTATTTTCGTTTGAAACAGGCCGACAATGACGGGAGTATACATTTCTCGCCAGTAATTGCTATAAATGCTCATACCACAAAGCCTTTTGTTGTAAAACCCAATCCGACCGGGTCGGGCTATGTATATATTCAAACCGCGGAAAAAACGACAAGGGACTGCACATTCGAGCTATTCGATGCCACAGGAAGGATGCTTGAAAATGGCTCCATCACAGAACCCGGCCTCGAGTTGTCGTTGTTGAAATACGGAAATGGATTGTACCTGCTCAAAATAGATGAGCATGGAAAATACTACTACATCAGAATACTGTACCCTTAAATCAGCTGACGGAACGGTTGTTACGAATCCTGGATAAGGTTGTATTGAGCATGGCAATCACTTTCATACCCTGGGACGCTGTCAGTTTTATCTTTGTTTCAGGGTATTGGTATTTAAGTTCCTTCAGCACCGATTTAAAATGTTCGTTGAACAGGGTAATCTCATTGAACACCTGTTTCTTCAGTTTCGATTTCATGGCCGGGCTTACCTTATAAGCCTCTTCCAGGGCCTTCACCAGTTTAGAATTCTTGTATTTGCCGGTTGTTTTAAAATCGGCGTATTCTTCCTTGATGATTTGTTTTAACGCTTTGTTTACAAGAAGATGCGATAAGTAGATCGATTCGATGTAGAATGCCTTACTATACGCTTCTTTGTTTTTCTCGATAAGGGTGGGGACTATTGCAGACATAGGCATTTTATATTATACAATAATAGCATGCTATTGTTAATTTTACGTTACCAAGCACAAAAAAGCGGCTCCCGGATTTCCGGAAGCCGCCACAATTAAGCTATGACAGCTCATTATTTCATCATACGAATCCGCTTAATAGATTCGCCGATACGAATCTCCAGTATATAAAGACCTGATGGCAGGTGCAATTGTGCTGTAGTGAAGGTCCCCTGGTTTTGGCCCGGGTATAAATTCAGATCGTAAGATAGGTCAAGTTTCTGCCCTATACTGTTGTACAAACTCAGATGCATGTTCTGACGCACCGAACTGTTTATATCCAGTTTAATCTCATCGGAGAACGGATTCGGATAAACATCCATTGATTCGATTCCGGTTAAACCTGCCGTGATCCCTGTTGTATTGATATTATAAGGCGCCGAAGTATTCTGGCAACCGTTGGGGTCTGTGATCTTCACGGTATAGTTTCCATTGACGTAATTCGTTTTATAGCTATTTGTTGTTGCGCCCCCGATCGGGTTTCCATTCAGATACCATTGGTAGGCAGAAGCTGCAGTGCCTGTATGCAGTGTATCGGAAGAAAGCGAAATAACAGGCTGTGCAGGCAGTGGATTTACAGTCAGCGCAGACGATTGTGAAGTATTCACACAACCTGTAGACGCTGTAATCTTCACCATATAGGAACCAGCTACAGTGGCCGTGTATGTAGATGTCGTAGCACCGGAAATAATACCTGAACCGTTATACCATTGGTACGAAGCACCGCTTGCAGCAGAAGCATTCAGCACCACCTGGTTACCCTGGCACACGGAAATTGTTCCCGATGGTGTGATCGTCACGGTTGGAGACGGAATCACCGAAATCGCCTTTGCATTTGAAATAGCCGTACAGCCGTTTGCATTGGTAGCAAACAACTCGTATGTACCGGCTGTCTTGGCATACAGTGCAGATGTGGCGCCATTACCAACGGATACATTATTATTCTTCCATTGATATGTGATTCCTGAAACAGAAGCTGTGTTCAATAATGCCGAATCGCCCTGGCAAATAGTAAGTGTGGATGCTGCAATGGTAACGTTGTTGCAGATATTTAGTTTTTTGGAACGCGGGAATGAAAACACCCATATCGTGCTCTTCACATTATTCGGTGACATTACACCATCCGAATTGTTTGATACAATCCCGAAATCGTTATCGTTGGCAATAGCTATACAGGTGTCATTTACAATGGCTAATCCCTCTGCCTTTTCAATTGTTGGATCATACCCGCTACTGATCAGATCGAGCAGCAGTGTTTTCTTAACCACGGTAACTCCGTTGGCTGCAGCCGTTGTTGAATCCAATAACTGTTCGAAAGATTTTGTGCCGCCGGCATAAGCCAATTGGTTATTCGGATTGATGGGTGTGGCAGGCGTTAAATCAACCAGGTAAACTTTTGCATAAGCCTCAGAAGATCCTTTGCCATGCTCAAGCACCAGTATCTCGTGATCGTTCACTGCAATAGCATCACCGATATAGCGCTTGTCATTTTTAATTGTGCTTAATGCACCGCCTGAAGGTACGGCATCATGTTCATAGCCCAGCATACGTGTTGCATTGGTACGTGTGTCTATTTCCACAAACCGGTGAAGCCGGGTATTTTTCTTGAGATTTACATCACTTGCCGGAAACAGTAAGGTATTTTGCAGGAAGCCGTATACTTTTTCGTTTGGTGTAAATGCAATCCCTTCAAACCCTTTATTCGGGTTTCTGAATTTAAAAATCGTATCAATCCCGATATCCTGTGGTTGTGCATTGGCTGTACCTCCCCATGGTGCGTAACGGTTGATGACTTTACCTGTATTATCGACATGCCAGATACTCACACCATATTCTTCGGACACCCAGTAGTCATTGTTATTACCATTGGCAAGGCCTTCGGAGTCGATGCCCCAGATATCAGGAGTACCTGTAGTACCATTGGTATCGATTAGTGCAATTTCGCCGGTGCCACCTGTCTGCGGTGGATTGATCAAGCCTGTGGCGTTGGTATTGTCGGGACGTTTCATACCAAATGAAGAAACGAACACCAGCGAATCTCCCTGGCACTTCATGCGCATCACATTTGGATTAAATCCTGGTAAAGGGAATAGTTTCGCTGAATTGTTACTACCACCCATACTGATCGCGTGGTTATTATTATTTGCATCGAGGTTTGGTCCGCGATCGGTAATTGCATAAAACTCATTGTTTGTACCACTGATATACTGCAAGCCTGAAAAACCACCATTCATGATGGATTGGCCCTGGCTGTTGCCAATGGCAAAAGGATGCTTCCACGTATAGGTTGTAAATACGACACCCCGGTTCATTACTGTGAACGTTTGTGTAACCGACATGGTATTTGCAGCCATATCCTTGATACCGGTTACACTGAGTGTATACACCTGCGATACTGTTAATGGCGAGGAAAGATTCAGAAGCACTGTATCATTACTACCCGTAAGGCTTGCCGTATTAATTCCCAGAACAGGCGACAAGGTATAATTACTGATTACTCCGGCAGAAGATGCCAGTATGGGTTCGTTGAATTTAAGTTTCAGCAGTGTCGGACTTTGCATCAGCAGGTTGACAGCCGAGGGTGGTGTTATATCCACGGTACTCAGCAGAACCGATGAAGTGCCGGCGGTGGTTGTAGTTCCGGCCGTCCAACTGCGTGGTACATTCCATGTATCGGAGAGATAGTTATATGTTCCGGAGGCCGTTACAATAACATCGCTGCCCGGGTCAGGTCCGAAGAAACTACTGCTTTGCAGTTTGCCTCCCGGGTAAATATCATTCAGCGGCAACTGATAACCTTTGCTTCCCGAAGAAACCAAAGCCGATCCGATCGCTGAACCATAGAATATAGCATCCACCGGGACTTTTGATGAGTCGATGGATGCAACGGGTAAATTGAATACAGCCACGCCATCGGCATTGCTACCACCATTACCTACTACACCGGCGGCAGAAGGCGTACCAATACCACCATCACCGGTTGCGGTTTTTACGTTTTTAACGCGGATTTTTGTCCCGGTAATATTCATACAACTTCCACCAACGTAAACTACGTCGCCCTGGTTCACAGAACCGCTGTTGATTTCGAATGCATAGGTAACAGCTCCACCTTCCACCCAGCCCTTTTGTGTGGCTGTTCCGTTATTGCAAACTATAACCGTATAAGGTGTCAAAGAAAAATTAATGTTTTTGGCAGCACGCAGTTCGATGTACTCTTTACAGGAATCAGTTCCATTGGGATTGGCGAGAATTTCGGAAATAAGTAAGCCGGGGTTCTGTGCCCGGAGCGTAATTGCGATGAGCAACGAAAAAATAATGGTAATGCCTTTGTAGTGTTTTGCCATGATCTGATTTTTATCTGCGACAAAACTCCAGTTATGGGCTTAGCATATATTTAATGGAACATAAAAGAATGGTTAATGATTCTAAACGCATATTAAGCGATGTACTCCGTGATCATTATTCATGTTAAGAAAACAGGGTGAACCGGCTGGAAATAAAATTCCGGATTTACCCTGAATTCAATGATAACAGGGCATCCGACTATTTTTAACATACTTAATAATATGTTAACCAAAACCTGTTGTCTGAACCATGATAATATCGGACATTTGCACAAATTATGATTTAAGATGAAAAAGAATTTTACGAAGCTTTATGCTTTTTTTGGTGCATTATCGCGCGCAAAAAAAAGCCTGATGATGAGCGGCTTTACTGTATTGAGCCTGGCTGCATCTGCCCAGTTTACACAGGGAAATGTGGTTGTACTTCAGGCCGGTGACGGAACCGCCACACTTACAGCGAACGGCAGCCCCATTGTATTGAAAGAATTTACGCCACTTGGTGCTGCCGGTTACAGCCTGGCCCTGCCAACCACAACAGCAGCCGGAAGTCCACTGGTAATCAGTGGAACAGCCACATCAGAAGGATTGCTGACACTTTCCTCAAATCCCTATTTTCTGATTGTACCCGGGTATGCAAACACATTTACTGCATCCATTTCAGGGGCTTCGGGAACCAATGTTCCCAGGGCGATTGGTCGTGTAGATGCAGCGGGAACTTTTACCCGTGTCGCAACCAGTACTTCATTTTACAGCAGCAACAACATGCGTGGCGCAACCTCCGATGGTATTGGCAATTACTGGGGCGCAGGATCAAGCCAGGGAACAAATTACTTCGGTGTGACTTCGTCTCCCGCACTGGTTCAAAACCTGACCACCAACACACGCGGTGTTGCAATTTACAACTCCCAGTTGTATTACTCTACCAGCTCCGGCACACATGGCATTTACAAAGTAGGCACCGGAACACCTGTAACTACAGCCACTTCTACCATTGCTATCGCTACAGGCTCAACTTCGAGTCCATATCAGTTTGCCTTCAATGCCACAGGTGATGTATGTTATGTTGCCGACGACGCCAGCATCAGTGCAGGCGGTGGAATCCAGAAATGGACCTACAGTGGTTCTGCCTGGTCACTGGCTTATACATTTGCTACAAGTACCAACACTTCCGTAACCGTAGGAGCACGTGGTTTAACAGTTAACTTCAGCGGCGCAAACCCTGTGATTTATGCCACATCGGCAGAAGCCAGCGCCAACCGCTTAATTTCGATCATCGACGGCGGTTCAGTAGCAACATCAACGATCACCACATTAGCGACCGCCACCACCAACTGTATTTTCCGCGGAGTAGCATTTTCTCCAAGTCCATGTAATACACCTACCATCAGCGGCGTGAGCGTAAGTTCCGCTACATGCGCTAACCTGCCCGTGACACTGAGTGGTTCTGCCACAGGCTCAGCCCCCCTGAGCTACAGCTGGACAGGTACCGGCACCATTACTGCTGCCAATACGCTTACAGCTACTGTTAACGGAGCCAGCAACAGCAATTACACACTTAGCGTAAACAATGCCTGTGGAACAGCAACATCTGTTGTGACAGCATCGGTAAATGCTTTGCCGACACTGACTGCCAATGCTACCAGTACTGTACTTTGTCCCGGCCAGAGTGTTACACTGAGCGGCAGCGGTGCTTCTACTTATACCTGGGGCAGTGGTGTAACCGACGGTGCTTCTTTTACACCAACAGCAACGGCGGCGTATACTGTTACAGGTACGAATGCATCGGGCTGCAGCAATAGCGCTACTGTAAGCGTAACAGTTAACACCTTGCCAAACGTATCAGCCACATCGGCTACAATATGCCCGGGCCAGACCGCCAGCTTAACAGCAAGCGGCGCCACAACTTACACCTGGAATACCAGTTCGACAGGAGCTACATTGACAGTAACACCAACAGGCAACACCGGTTATACAGTAACCGGCGCAGACGCTGCAGGTTGCACAAATACAGCAACGGCGACAGTAACTGTACATTCATTACCAAACGTTACAGCAACATCTGCTACTATATGCGTCGGGGCTACGGCAACATTGACTGCCAGCGGAGCCACAAGCTATACCTGGAATACAAGTGCTACAACAGCCTCTATCACAGATAATCCGGCCAGCACAACAGGCTATACCGTAACAGGTACGGATGCGGCAGGCTGTACAAACACAGCAACAGCGATGGTAATGGTGAATTCATTACCGAATGTATCTGCCACCTCTGCTACTATATGCAGTGGCTCTACTGCGACATTGACCGCGAGCGGAGCCACAAGCTATATCTGGAACACAAGCGCTACAACAGCCTCTATCACAGATAATCCGGCCAGCACAACAGGCTACACCGTAACAGGTACAGATGCGGCAGGCTGTACCAATATGGCAATGGCCTCCATTACGGTAAATAACCTTCCGAGCGTTACAGCAACATCTGCTACTATCTGCACAGGCTCTACTGCTACACTTGTAGCCAGCGGTGCAATCACATACAGCTGGAGCACAGGCGCCACAACAGCAGGCATATCTGATAACCCGACTACCAATACCAGCTATACCGTAACAGGCACAGACAACAACGGGTGCAGCAACTCATCCGTTGATATGATTACCGTAAACAGCTTACCGACTCTGTCTATGAGTCCTGTAAGTTCTCCTCTGTGTGCCAACAACCCAAGCGTTGCACTGAGCGCAACACCAACTGGTGGTGTATTCAGCGGCACCGGTGTGAGCGGAAACTCATTTGATCCTTCGATAGCTGGTTCCGGTACATATACCATTACCTACAGTTATACTGATGCCAACAGCTGCTCTAACACTTCGGCTCAAACAGTAACCGTATCGACCTGTACAGGTATTACGGAAAACACGCATCATGTGTCAGCACATATTTACCCTAACCCTGCGCAGGATGTATTGCATATTACCGTTGAAAACGTAAGTGACGAATATACTGTCGACGTATTCGATGCCCTGGGCAATATGATTTATCACGGTATAAACCATGATTCAGAAACCAGCATTTCGACTGAAAGCTGGAACAAAGGTCTCTATGTGGTTCGCCTGACAAATGGTAAATCACAACACAACTACAAACTCATCAAACAATAAGATTGAGTCTTATCCTATAAAAAAACAGCGGGAATAACCCGCTGTTTTTTTTATATCCATATTCATAGATTATGCCCTGTTTTTGCGGGCACTGAAATACAACCACACATAGCCAAGCATACCGGCTATGAATGAGGAAATGAGGATAGCCATTTTCGATACCGTAACAATGGCTTCATCGCTGAAAGCGAGCAGTGAAATAAAAACAGACATGGTAAAGCCAATGCCGCCCAGAAAACCGGCACCGATAATATAACGCCAGTGCAGGTCGCCGGGCAGACGACATAACCCACTCGCAACAGCCAGAAAGCAAAACAAAATAATTCCCGTTGGTTTACCGATCACCAATCCGCAAAGAATCCCTATTCCATTTGCATTCATTAAATGTCCTGCCCAACCCGGCTCTATAACCAGGCAGGTATTGGCAAGTGCAAACAATGGCAGAATAATAAACGCCACCGGTTTATGAAGTGCATGTTGTAATTTATATGAAGGCGAATGCTCTCCGCCATCACCAAATGGAATAGAAAATGCCAATAACACTCCACTGATGGTGGCATGCACCCCTGAATGCAACATGCAATACCACATGAGAATGCCGCCTGCCAGATACGGGAGCAGGTTATGTACTTTCAGACGTTTCAGCAGCAGCAAGACAACAAAAATACCAAGTGCAGAAAACAGGTAAAGCAATGACACTGTATCCGTATAAAAAATAGCGATCGCCAGGATGGCCCCAAGATCATCGATAACAGCGAGGGCTGTCAGGAAAATTTTCAGGGATAATGGCACTTTGTTTCCCAACAGAGACAGAATGCCGATAGCAAAAGCAATATCGGTAGCCATGGGAATACCGGCACCGGCCTGTGTGGGTGTACCATAATTAAAAAAGAGGTGAATAAGTGCCGGTACACACATGCCACCAATGGCAGCAATAACAGGCAACAGCGCATTTTTGAATGAGGAAAGTTCACCCCGGTATATTTCGCGTTCGAGTTCCAGGCCGATCAGCAGAAAAAATACAGCCATCAGCCCGTCGTTGATCCAGTGCGTGAATTCATGACCTGCCAGGTCCATCTGAAAAATGGCGGTATATGAGTCGTGCAGTGAAGAGTTGGTAAGTGCGAGAGAAAGTGCCGTACAGAGCAACAGGATAATACCACCGGCCTTCTGGCTTTCGAAAAAATCTTTGAGGAGTCGGGCCGGATTCATGGTTACCTGGAATAAAACCTGCGCCGTCTATACAACAGGTGGCGTTTCCGTTCCGGTATGGCCGGGTGTTGATTCGTGGGTATCTGTTTTTGGAATCTTCTTAAAGAATTTCCGTTGAAACAACAGGATTAAAACAACACCTACCGAAATGGCTGCATCGGCAAAATTAAAGATAGCACTGAAAAATTCGAATTCCTCACCCCCCCAGAAAGGAACCCAGTCGGGAAAGGTGCCGTGAAAGATGGGAAAGTAAAACATATCGACAACATGGCCATGCAGGAACCCGGTGTAACCATGTGTACTGAATTGTGCCACACCGCTGTATTCTTCCCAGCCAATCATCGGGTTCATGGTCATGCCCCGATCGAAAATCAATCCATAGAACGCGCTGTCGATAATATTGCCAAGGGCTCCGGCCAGCACGAGTGATACACACACAATAAAGCCTTTGTGTTCGCCGTCGTTTACAATTTTCCGGATATAGAATACACCACCGAAAACAGCAATGATCCGAAACAGGCTCAATGCCAGTTTACCGTAGTTGCCGCCGAACTCGAGGCCAAAGGCCATTCCCGGGTTTTCGGTAAAGGTGATGCGAAACCAATCGCCGAATACCCTGCAGACCTCACCAATAGGATAATGCGATTTGATATAAAGCTTTATGCACTGATCGATGAATAAAACAAGGAATACTGTTATGATTGGTAGCTTATATTTTGAAAGCATAGCCGGGTATAAAACAAAAAGGTTACCTTTTTTCGCAAAGATAACCTTTTATGTGAGTTAGATTGGTGTATGAAATGTAAAGATTAACTGCTTTGATTTAATTTGGCATCGATACCCAAAGTAGCATGTGGTACAGAACGTAAACGTTCTTTTGGAATCAGTTTACCCGTTACACGGCAAATACCGTAGGTCTTGTTTTCGATACGCACAAGTGCATTTTTCAGGTTGATGATATATTTCTCCTGACGGGATGCGAGTTGTGCAGTTTCTTCTTTTGATAAAACATCACTTCCGTCTTCCAGTAATTTAAAGGTAGGCGATGTATCGTCTGTACCGTGGTTATCGGCATTGGAAAGTGTTTGTTTCAACAATTCGTAATCCGCCTGTGCTTCGGCCAGTTTTTCCAGGATAAGGGCTTTGAATTCGGCCAGTTCCTTATCTGTATAACGGGAGCGGTTATCTTTTGTATTTACGAACGGTTTAGGTTGATCACCGGCTGTTTTTTTAATCAAGGGTTTGGTGATATCGATCTGAAGCGGGCGATTACGGATATAAGATTCAGAGTCGAATGATTTACCTGTACTTTTCTTTCTGCGGCCACGGCCACGTTTTTCAGGAATCTCATCATCGTCATCGTCATCGATTGGTCCGGCGCCTTCTACTTCAAGCATCGGAGGTTCGTCCAGATCTACTTCTGCAACATCGTCCTCATCTGCTTTTTCATAATCATCTTTTACGTCCACATCGGCGTCGTCTTCCTCTTCCTCTTCAATGTCTTCAACATCATCATCTTCTTCATCATCGCCACCTTTACGACCTTTTTTTGCTTTCGGTGAAGGCTTTGCTGATTTTTTTATCGCGTCGATAGGCTTTCCTGCAGCTTTTTTCTTCAGGTCTTCCTTCGCTGATTTTTTTGGTTCTTCTTTTTTAGAAGCTGGCTTAGACGGTACCGGTTTTGCAGCAGGTTTCGCTACCTTTTTCACTTCCTTCGCCGGTTTGGTTGCTTTTGCAACTGGCTTGGCTGATTTCTTCTCTACTTTTTTCACCACGGGTTTAGCTATTTTTTTAGCAGGCGTTGCTGGTTTCTTATCAACCTTCTTAGGAGCAGGTTTTGCTTTTCCTACAGGTTTTTTCGCAACTTGTTTCGCAACCGGTTTACTTACTTTTTTGGCAGCAGGTTTTGCTGCTTTCTTAGGCGTTGATGTCTTTGCTACTTTTTTAGGCGCAGGTTTTTTAGCGGCAGGTTTGGCTGCTTTTTTTGCAGGTTTAGCTGCTTTCGCTTTTTTATTGATTGTCTTTGCCATCTTCATTAAATCTTAATCAGTTTAACTTTTCAATTGAAATTAACGTAGAAATAGTATCATCCACCTCAACAGCATTTGCGGATGCCGTGCTTAAATTTTGAACCAGTTGCAAATCGCCTGTCAAAGTTTCGGAACAAATATAGTTTAAATTATTAGTTATGGCTTTATCCAGCCCTTCATTTTGTTGAATTTTAACCGAAATTTTATCCGTCACATCAAGGCCTTTGTCCTTGCGGATGTTCTGAATACGGTTCACGATTTCGCGGGCCAGACCTTCCTGGCGTAAATCCTCGGAAAGTACCACATCGAGGGCCACTGTCACAGGGCCGTTATTAGCCACTTTCCAACCCGGAATATCAACCGGGATGATCTCCACATCTTCGGGTTCAAGCACATACTCCTTATCATTTACAGGCACTACAGCCTTTCCATGACGTTCCACATCATGGATGATGTTCGTGCTGTGATCTGCCGCATAAGCCTGTACCGCTTTCATATCAGCGCCACACTTCTTACCCAGCGTTTTGAAATTCAGTTTCAGGTTTTTGACAATATGCGTGTTGCTTTCATCCACAAACTCGATCTCTTTCACATTTACTTCGGCCAATATCAGATCTTTCACTGCTTCAATGCCCGATTGCATCTCTTTATCGAGAACCGGGATCTGTATTTTCTGCAGGGGTTGCCGCACTTTGATATTTTCCTTTTTACGGATCGAAAGTACCATGGATGAAATCTTCTGTGCCAGCTCCATGCGTTCATTGAGTTTCAGATCGATGAGCGTTTCATTGGCATGCATGAAATTGGTGAGATGCACCGAATCTGCAGCCATGGCTGTATTCTCAGCTGTTCCGAGTGGCGCGCGCAGGTTGCCATACAACCAATCGCCAAAGAACGGTGCAATAGGACTCATGAGCTGAGCCACAACGAGCAGACACTCATGCAGTGTTTCATAAGCTGCTTTCTTATCGGGATTCATATCCCCTTTCCAGAAACGGCGACGGCTCAGGCGTACGTACCAGTTACTGAGGTGTTCATCCACAAATGTTTCAATGCTCCGGGCCGCACGATGCGGTTCGAAGTTTTCGTAATGTGCCGTTACATCCCTGATGAGGCTGTGCAGCTCGGATAATACCCAGCGATCGAGCTCCTGGCGTTGCGCCACAGGCACCTGGTCGGCCGGATTGATCACAAACTGATCTACATTGGCGTAGAGGGCATAAAAACCATAGGTGTTGTAAAGGGTTCCGAATAATTTACGCTGCACTTCGGCAATGCCTTCCATGTCGAACTTCAGGTTATCCCATGGTGCGGCATTCGCGATCATGTACCAGCGGGTGGCATCAGCACCATATTTTTCAATGGTTTCGAAAGGGTCTACGGCGTTACCAAGACGTTTACTCATCTTGTTGCCATTCTTATCGAGCACCAATCCGTTGCTCACCACATTCTTATAAGCTACCGAGTCAAAGTTCATCACGGCAATAGCATGCAGTGTAAAGAACCAACCGCGGGTCTGGTCAACACCTTCGGCGATGAAATCGGCCGGATAATATTTTTTGGAATCGATCAGGTCTTTATTTTCAAACGGGTAATGCAATTGTGCATAAGGCATCGCACCACTATCGAACCAAACATCGATCAGGTCGGGTTCACGGAACAGTTTCTTTCCGTTTTTCTCCAGAACGATGTTATCGGCGTAAGGCTTATGAAGATCGAAACCTTCGTAATTGGCATCTGACATATCGCCTGTTTTATAGGCTGCCAGGGGGTTTTCAGCCATCACACCTTTAGCCAGAGCATTGGCAATCTCCTTTTGCAGTTGTTCTACCGAACCAATGCAGATTTGTTCGCTGCGGTCTTCGCTGGTCCAGATCGGGATCGGGATCCCCCAGAAACGGGAACGGGACAGGTTCCAGTCGTTCAGGTTCTCGAGCCAGTTGCCGAAACGCCCGGTACCGGTAGCTTCCGGTTTCCAGTTGATCGTTTTGTTGAGTTCGATCATGCGATCCTTCAGGGCCGTAGTGCGGATGAACCAGCTATCAAGCGGGTAATAAAGCACCGGCTTGTCAGTACGCCAGCAATGCGGATAGCTGTGGACGTATTGTTCTTTTTTAAAGAGTTTACCTTCTTCCTGGAGTTTGAGAACAATGCGCTCATCCACGCTCAGGTAGGCTTTCAGTTCTTTGATTTTCCCATTGTCTTCCAGGATTTTTTTCTGAAACTGGAATTCATGTGCTTTCTCTTCGTCGCTCAGGTAAGCTTCTTTCACGTACTCTTCGCCATAGAGGAAGATACCGTCTTTTACTTCAGGTAAAAATTTCCCGCGTTTATCAACCAGGGTAAGCGCGCCGATACCATTCTGGCGGGCCACACGGAAGTCGTCTGCACCAAAGCTCGGCGCAATGTGTACGATACCTGTACCATCGGTGGTGGTTACAAAATCACCTACGATCACGCGGAAGGCATCACCATCGGGTTTAGCAAAGGGCAGGAGTTGGTTGTAGACCGTACCGGCCAGCTCAGAGCCCTTATAGGATTTTATAACCTGGAATGGAATGGCTTTATCACCTGCCTTGTAATCTTCAAATTTCAGCTCTGCGCTTTTTGACGGAAAATACTTATCGAGTAAATCCTTGGCGAGGATAACAACCACAGGTTCCAGTTCTTTACCTTTTACCGGGTGTGGATGAAATGTTTTTACGGCTACGTACTCAATATCCTTACCCACAGCCAGTGCTGTATTGGAAGGCAGGGTCCATGGTGTGGTGGTCCAGGCCATGAAAAAAGCTTCTGCTCCCTTTTCAAGTAAAGCGGATGCATCCGCAATCTTAAACATGGCCACAGCCGTGCGGTCTTTCACGTCGCGGTAGCAGCCGGGCTGGTTAAGCTCGTGGGATGAAAGCCCAGTACCGGCAGCCGGCGAATACGGCTGAATGGTAAAGCCTTTGTATAAAAGATCTTTCGTGTAAAGGTTGTTCAGCAACCACCAAACACTTTCAATGTATTTGTTATCGTAGGTGATGTATGGATTTTCCATATCCACCCAGTAGCCCATTTTTTTGGTGATATCGGACCACTTATCGGTGTATTTCATCACGTCTTTACGACATTCGATGTTGTATTGTTCCACGGTAATTTTCTTACCGATGTCTTCTTTGGTAATGCCGAGGGCTTTCTCTACACTCAGCTCAATAGGCAATCCATGAGTATCCCAGCCGGCCTTGCGTTTTACCTGGAAACCCTGTAATGTTTTATAACGACAGAAAATATCTTTAATGGTACGGGCCATCACGTGGTGAATACCCGGCATACCATTGGCACTCGGAGGCCCTTCGTAAAACACCCATGGCGCCTGGCCTTCGCGGGTGCTTACTGATTTTTCAAATGTATGATTCTCTTCCCAGAACCGAAGAACGTCTTTGCTGATCTGGGACAGATTAAGGTGCTTATACTCAGGATACTTTTTCATAAAATGTGCGTCAATATTTTCCTATAACCTGTATCGGCACTTCTCTCCTGTATATGCTACATTTTGAGAAACACGCTATGACACAAGGCGCTAAAAAAAGAAGAGCGAATTTACGAAAAAAAATGCAAGAATTTACATTATTAATTCACTGATAATCAATAACATAAATATGAAAGCCTAAAAACGATAGCCAAAGTTCACACCGGCTTTAAATGTATTGAAAGGATAGCTTATGGCCGCATAGCTATAGGAATTATAGCCCGGAGTTGCATATTTGGCAGGATCGTTGGCAATAAATGTATCGTCATGGTAACCAAAAGCCGCATTGATCATGAAATCGAAATGTTTGGTAATACGGAATAATACACCATTATTGATGCAAAAAGAATAACGGTTCATCACGAAACCATGTTGCGTCGTCGTATAGGGATAGCCCGAATAACTTGTTTTGACGAAGTCGCCATTATACTGTGCCATTGAAACCAGGGGACCTACAAAATACGTGACACGGCGGGTATTGCTGGCCTGGTAATTCACACCTAATCCCACTTCCACGGTTTTCTGTGTAAAGTGATAATCACTTATATTGTCTTTCGAGTATCGTTCGATGAGGGTTGAATTGGTGAAGCCCGGAGGAGCAAACCCGAACGAAACCGGCACATAGAGATTTAAATTATTATTGGCGAATTCACGGAGATAACAAAAGCCGATCCCGCCATTCATGGATTCGAGCAGATTCACCATCACCAGGTTTTTGGTTGATGTAAGCTCTGCGAACAATTGCTTTTGCCTGTCGGTTCGCTGCTTCTCAAGCGAATCATGCTGAGCCTGTAGCTGAGCCCTGTATTCATCGTAGTTTATAACAGCGGGCTGTTGGCCTGACTGGGGGGCAGATGATGTATTGAATACTTCGTGCGATCCATTCTGATAGATAACCATTGCCACCTCGCTTTTATTTACAATGATTGTAGGACCATCCTGGTAGGTGAAAAGTTTATATTTGATTTCCGTGGTACTGATCTCCAGAATTTTAGCGTCGATCTTTGTATTGTCTTTTTTAAAAATCTGGTCCTGTGCAAACAGAAAAGAACCGACACATAAGAATAAAAAAAGCGCGATGTATTTCATAAAAAAAATTTGTGGCGGCACCCATATTATAAGGACCAGAAGTGCCGGCCGGTTTTATGGATTATAAACGATGCTGACCCGAAGATATTGTGTTGTATTTATTTCTGCCCGAAGAACCGGCGCTCCCTTAATTGTGTCATCGGGTGCTCATATAACACATACACAACGAATGCAAAAACAACAATGGCTATATATTTAACTGCTATAAAATTTCCGGCAGCTCCTAAACAGGACTCTGCCAGCTGTATTGTAAACAAATGCGTGAGGTATATACTATACGTTAAAATGCTTATCAGCGTTAATGGCTTATACAGAATCTTTATTTTCTTCAACGATACATTTATCCATGTACTCTTCTCGAAATACGGCACCATCAATACAACGGCCAGGCTAAACACCGGAAACCATAATGCCCTGGCCCATGGATTGGATTCTACAAGTGCTGCAGGGTCAGGCACACCACGAATCATAAAAGCGAGTGAAACGATAATCAATAAAGACAGTATCGGGAACAATGGTTTATTGAGGCGCTCATATTTCAGAGGATCAGATTCGCGGAAATAAGCCAGTATAACCCCCATACAAAGTGAATCGA
This sequence comes from Bacteroidota bacterium, assembly GCA_018267825.1. Classification (GTDB taxonomy): domain Bacteria; phylum Bacteroidota; class Bacteroidia; order B-17B0; family Aurantibacillaceae; genus JAFDXR01. Next base: position 365,601 of record JAFDXR010000003.1, read on the forward strand.
GACGCAGTGGCACACTCGGACGAATACCGGTAAACGGGGTGTGACGTACAAATGCAAAATATAATTTCAATGCCAGAAGGGCCAGGCAAAACGAAACAAGAATGAATATAATTCTCTTAATGGTTGTTTTCCGCCGATGCAATATGTAAAGCAAAACGGGGATCAAAAGGTAAAACCATTCTTCGATGACAAGGCTCCAGGTAACACCCATGAAACTGATTCCGTAAAAATGGTTTTGAAGAAAGAACAGGTAGTAAACAATATTCCAGCCTATGGAACAACCCGTTGCAAAAAACTTCACCAGGATAACAAGATAATACAATGGCAGAGTACGCCACCAGCGCTTTTTCCAGAACCCGAACAAATCCTGTATTTCGAGATCTCCCTTATTAGCAAATGACCGGAATAAAATCTGCCCGATCAGAAATCCACTGAGCACAAAAAAGAATTCCACACCAATAATACCCGATTCCTGAAGAAAAAAAGTCCCACTGTGGCTGTACACAACCAGCATAATAGAAAGTGCCCGGATTATATCGAGCCCGAAATTGCGCCGGGAATCTATCAGTCCTTTTATGAACACAGGCGTAATATTACGTATTTTAACGTTTCAACCTGCACCCGTTTATTTCGAAAAACGGATCATCTCTGCTTCTTCGAGACCTGCATGGCTGAACAGAAGTCCTTGCACCGAATTATCTTTTTCCTTTGCGGTTTTCACATACGCATGCAGGCGTTTATCGAAACTCAGGTTCTCACGGAGTTCATTGGCTCCATCCAGGATTTTCTCAACGACGTTCTTATCTTTATCCTGTGCAATGTCGCTCAGGCTCCCGGCGGTTTCAAGCATATTGTCCTGGCTTATTTTACCAAGACTTTCATAACCCGCCTGCGGATCGGATTCAATAAAGATATACACCCCGTCTATCGATTTCACGCTGGCATCAGTGATAGCCGCACGCGTAGGGTCTTTGATATGGAGTTTCGGGTAATACAGGTACATGCCCCAGCCTCCGAGAGCGATTCCGATTATAAGTGCGAGTATTTTCATAGCATTATTTTAATAATCCAATTTACAGGAAAGTGCTTTGTGCAATCCGGATTTCTGAAAAACATTTGAACGATGCAATGATAAAAACCCGGGAAGCCTATAAATTGCATTTCATCATTTTATAATTCTGATCATCGGCCAGGTTTTTCTGAATAAAATAAGCGCTTCCGGCATGGATAATAATTTTATCAGGTAAGAACGGCGTATTTTGAATATCCGTGCGCGATACTTCTTTACCACTTACCATGTCAATTTTAATAAATGTCAGGGTACTTCCCGTAAATCGTACCATGTAAGTTTCTTTATAGGCTTCATCAACATATATATTGTGCGACAGGTCCTTTTCTCGCATGGCCAGCAAGGGCCTGTTATAAATCACTTCATGCGCCGGCGATATCGTATACAAAAGAGTATCGGTATAATTGACCATATAAAGATTCGTATCGACCTTTATGAGCTGGGATTCAACACTGCCCAGCCAGGCGCGGTAACTATCGTCGAGCGGAAGTGCTTCGCGGTACTTTTCAAGATTTTGTTTGATCACATCAATAGGCTCGTTATACATGGTATAATGCGAGGCACGGCGGGTGTCCAGGAAATACTGTAGGTTATAATCCAGTTCAAAACTCCGGATCTTTTCAGTATCCGCAAAGTTTACCAACTCATGACTTACCCCTTTCTCGCGTTCTGTAAAATAAACGTAATGTGTACGTAGTTTCCGATACGACATATACTGAAAATAATATTCATCGCGTTTATTGCAAACACAATGCCCGATTACCTGATCAAAAGCCTGCCGGCTATAGGGAGGCAACACATTCAGTTTAACGTAATCATAAAACACCTGCCAGATACTATCCTGGCTGTATATATGTACATTTCCGATACAATCCCGCCGAAGGCCTGTGGTATGTCTATGTGTTTTCATACGCGTCATCAGTTTGCCGCTTTCATCCATCAGTCGCAGATTATTCTTATTGCTCCCGGAGGTAAGAAGCAAGAGGTTTCCGTTCAGCAGATCAAAATCGAGAATAATCTCCTGGCTTTTCGGATTGAGGATGCTTTTTTTCTCGGCGGAAATAACCACGTCTTCCAGCTGGAAACTCTTCTGGCTGATAAAAAAAGTATCGGAAGGATGCTGACTCAGTTTATATTCTGCCGTACTATAACCCAGCATGGTAAAAACAAGGACCTGGTCTTTGGTGCCCACAGGCAGATTCATTTGAAAGCGCCCCTGCGCATCTGTATTCGTATAATGCGACTGGCCTTTGAGTATCACGAGGCACCCATAAACAGGGCGTCGCGTGGTGGCATCAATCAATAACCCGGTGTAAGATTGGGCCATAGCCGAGTATACCGGAATCATAACCAGGAAAATAATACAACTATAAAAGCGGATTGCTTTCATAAATAAGAAGCGTCAGATGATATAAAAATAACGAAATTAATGTCTGTTTATCTCTTAAGATAAATATTCAGCAGAGCCTCATAAACCCTGATTCCCTGCCCAAGTGCCTGTACCGGAATACGCTCATTACCTGCATGCACACTCTCCATCATGGATGGGCTTAACACAAAGGGCAAAACTCCATAGGCCGGGATATTCGCCTGCCGGAAATAACTGTTATCGGTGGTGGCCGGAAAAAGCACCGGCAATACATGAGCCTGCGGAAACTCGCTGAGAATGGCTTTTTGCAGGGCTTCGTAATGCACGCCCAGTTCCGAGGGATCTGCTTCCGGCGACTCATCCAGCACCGTGATTTTGATGCGTGGATCAATAATACGAAACAGGAATTTCATGAATAAAGGACGCTCCGATTTATTGGGCAGAAGGCGGCAATCGTAAAACGCCGTCGCTGTTTGGGCCACCTGGTTTACCGACCCACCCGGATTCTGCAGACGCGTAAGCTGATAGGAATTGGTAACAAGCGTCGCCATGGCTTCATTTTCGGAAACTACCTTTTTGCGGAAAGGCTTAAAGATCCACCAGTTCAGGTGCCCTACAATAAAGCCACGGGTGCCGCCCATTACTTTTCCGAGTTCACGGAATGTTTTCTGAGTACTCTTATCAATATAAATACGTCTTTCGCTACGCTCAATTTTATCAATGGCACGCAGCAATATTTTATTGGCATTGTTGACCGATGCCACCGAACCATGCCCCCGTGAGCGGACATTGACTTCCAGTTTCAGCCAGAGGCTTTTTTTCTCGGCATTGGAAACAAAAAAACATAAGTCGTTTTCCTTGCCCGGCACAGCTCCCCGAAGTCCACCTCCGCCCTCGCCAAACACCACCGCGGGATTAAGACGCGACAGCCATTCGGAATGCATCAGTGTGGCCGCACCGTTTTTTCCCCCGGTTTCTTCGCCCGACAAAAAAAGAATCGCCACATTGTATTTCAGGGAATCATTCCCATGCGTTTGTTTAAATGCCTGCAATGCAAAAAGCTGCATCACCGCCAGGCCTTTCATATCCAGTGCACCGCGTCCATAAATGGTATCCTGATGAACGGCTCCGGAAAAAGGCGGAAACTTCCATCCACCCGGATCTTCGGCCGGAACCACATCCAGGTGATTCAATAATAAGACGGATGGTTTTGAGGAAGGCAAAGGCAACAAGGACGCACAGAAATTATAAGACGAATCGCTATCGGAAAACACGGATGTGTAAAGCCCCATGGAATCGCAGAGGTGCTGCATGTATAATGCAGCCTGCTTTTCATGGCCGGAAACACTTTGAATCCGGATATAGGATGACAGTACCGATGCGGGTTCCTGTTGCGCAAAAAATGCCCCGTGAATAAACACAGCACTGAGTACCCACAACCGTTTTATCCACTGATAACAACTCATAAACTGCTTACTTAACCAGGTCGTAGCTCACCTCTGTTTTGCAGTATACTGTAATATAGCCGGGGTTGAGTACATATTTCTCACCCAGCATGTCAGAAATCTGGATCATGGGCAGTCGCTCAAAACTGTTTTTGGTTTCCATAACCAGCTCTTTAATCTGGAAGGCTTTTCCGATGTCCTGCCCTGCCGCGTCTGAGTATATCTGCGCGCGTCCCCTGGCATTGACAACTGCCTGGCGGCGTGCCTGTGCATAGAGTGTTTCCATAGCAGAGTAGCGGTAAGATATGCCCGTGATCGTGGTCACATTGCGACGATAAAGGTCGATCACGAGATCCTGAAGCCTGCTCATGTTTTTGACGGTGATTATATATTCTTTCACAAAATACTGGCTTCCGTCACGAAACCTCACAATCGGTGCATTTTCCCTGATCTCCACATCCTCTGATGCACTGAGCTTTACCTGTATGTCTGCATCACTGAACAGAAAAGCTGCCGAACTCAGGTTATTACCAACATTTGAAACAGGTTTTTCAATATCCAGTGTAAGCACAGCCATATCAGGCAGAACCTTTACAGCAGCTTCTCCGGTAACCGTTAATAATGGAATGTTTTGAAACACCTGTGCCTGTAGGGTTACCGACAATACCAGATAAAGCAAAAAAAGAACTGTCCGAAATAATTTTCTCATAACAATGCGCGGTAAAATATTCACTACGAATTTAATAAAAGATAAGCCGGCCAGACTGTTTTTAGATTTTTTAATAGAACCAGTGTTTGTTTCTGTCAGAATACAAGCTTATCTTTAATCATGCTCCCATCCGGGCAGGATTTTTAACCGGAAAACAATACACCATGAAAACTCTATTTTCATTCCTCGGCATCCTGATCTTATTCAGCTCCTGCAGTAAATATGGCTATGTCACCGTGCATTACCCGATCCGTCCCATGATGCATTTTCCTGACAGCATCCAACGTATGGCCCTTGCCGACCGTTCGCTCACCAGGAAAGAAAACATGAAAGGTTCTGTAATCGAAGCCATTATTACGGGTGAAATCGGCGGGTCTGACAAACGTGCGTCTCTCGAATCGATGCGGGCTGTTTACGACCGCTTTAACAACTGGCGGGGTGTACAGGTACTGAACTCCAACGGTCTTAAACTGTATGGCACGGGAACCGGCGAAGTGCCCGATCCGCTTCCGTGGCAACAGGTTCGTTACCTCTGCGATTCGCTGCACAGCGATGTATTGCTGGTGCTCGAAATGTTTGACTCCAACTCAAACCTGCTGCAATCGGCTGTGGCCAGTGAGGTGGTACAGATTGCCACTACCGGAAACTCCAATCCTCCACCGGTGCAGGTGCGTATGACCGTGAACAGCTACTGGCGACTATATGATCCTTACCATGAGCAGATTCTTGATGAATTCCGCTCATCCAATTACATGAATTTTAATGTGAGTAGTCCCCTGAGTCCGCCGCCGCCGGAGGCTTTGCAGCAAACGGCCTATCAGGCGGGTATTGAATACATTCAGCGTTTCCTGCCAACGTATTACAATGTGCGACGCGATATGTATAAGCGTGGTAAGGGGCGTGATAAACTGGCTTTTAAACGGGCCTTCCGTAAAGCAGAGGTTGCCGACTGGAATGCAGCGGCAGAAGACTGGACCAAACTGGCAAAATCGCACAAACGCCGGAACGCAGGCCGTGCCTGTTTAAACCTGGCAGTGGCCTACGAAGTGCTCGGACAAACCAGCAAAGCGCTTGAGTGGGCCCGCAAAGCCTACGAAGAGTACAACAATAAAATTGCCCGGAATTATGTAGATAACCTGCGTTTCAGGCTGCGTTATGAATAATTCTTTTCTTACTTCCCTACTTTCTGTTTGGTGGTAAGATCGATTTCATAAACCGATTCGTTCTCGGTTTTCGCGACCCAGGCTGTTTTTTTACCGGCTGAAGAAACAGAGTAATACTCGAATGGCAGAATAACTTTATTGGAAGCGTCGATTATTCCCCATTTACCACCTTTTTTCACCACGAGGTAATCACCGCTTGGCCATGCATCTTCGTATTCGAAAGGAATTACCACTTTGCCGGTGCGATCTATGAAGCCGTATTTTCCGCCCTGATCCTTGCGGGCAGGAGCCAGTCCCAACTCATCCGAATAACTCTCGATCATGTAATACGAGAAAGGAACAATGATTTCATTTTTGAGATTTACCACCCCGCAGATATTATCCTTACCCACCGGCCACAAGCCATTTGAAATACGTTTTGACCAGAATTCATATTGGTATGGGATCAGCATTTTCCCGGAAAGGTCCATTAATCCCACATTCGACGTATTGGTTTCGCCAACCACCAATACTTTATCGCTGGCATAAAATTCGAGCCTGCCGTATTTTACCGGGATAACTTCTTTGCCGGTACTGTCGATCATACCATGCAGTGCATCAAACTCTCCTGTTTTTATTTCAATGATACTGTATCCATGATCAAATGATCCGGCACGATCATACTTACACGGTACCACCTCTTTACCTTCGGCATTGATAAATCCGTATTTGCCATTCTTATTGATCACATAGCTCAGCCCCGGTTTGTAGCCGAAGTTGAAATCCACTTCCTTGTAAATGGGTTTCACGATGTATTTATCTTCTGCATCTGCAATGCCGTAGAGCCCGCTTTTTTCATCCTGTCTGGCGTAATTCTGCGCCTGGCCCGCAATATGTAAAACCAGTAAGGTAAGTCCGATGGACCACGTTTTGGAGAGTGTCATACGTTTATTTTTAAAGAATACCGAAGATACAAAAAATGGAATAAATAACATTTAGACAAGCATGACTCTGTGAGACATGAAAAAACCGTCTTTCAGAAATGCCGCATGTACGGCCTGGATGCAAAGGGTGAAAAAGGCCATGGGATCACCAGCAGAATAATCAATAAAGCCAGCGTAAACCAGATAGCCATGGTTTTGAATTTTTCAGGATCTGTTTGTTTTCGTTTGGCTTTGGCTGAGCCGATGGTTATGAAGACAACAGCCAGCAACATGGTTACACTGTGTTCCATGCCAAAGAACCTGACCTCCCGCTGATGAACAGCATCTTTGTACTGGCTCAGAAAATAGGCTATAAGCGGGCTTACAACATATAAGCCAATGCCGATCACCAGCTGCACATGAGCAATGGTAGCTGTGGTATGACGCAGGGTATTATCAAACCTGGAAAATGGAAGTTTCCGGAACCAGCCCCTGTAAGCTCTGTAAAGGGCGTACAGAAGACTGATGAGCACCAGCCACCGGGTGAGAGAATGAAGTGCTAAGAGAGTGTTGTACATGTTTATGTATGCGTTTATTGCGCCTGTTGAATGAGTTTATCGATGTCGCGAATATCATTGTCCATACTTTTCCCCTTAAGAAAAAGTGCTTTAGCTGTGGCTTTATCTCCTTTTAAGAGGTAATACACGCCGCGGTGTGCATATACATAAGGATTAGACGGATCAAGGGTTTCGGAGGTGTCAATATCTGAGAGACCTTCTTCCAGAAGACCCAATCTGATTTTGGCAAGGCCACGGTTATTAAAAGGAAAAGGTTTACCCGCGTCCAGCCGGATAGCTTCATCAAGGGCAATAACCGCTTCTTTGTATCTCTCCAGGCAAAGCAGATCATACCCTTTATTATTCCATAAATCCGCATCTTTCGGAAAGCGGACCAGGGCCTGCTCAATCACCTCAAGTGCTTCGCTGTAAAATCCCTGCTTCGAGTATGCATACGCTTTTCCCATAAAAAGCCACTTATCTCTGCCATCTTCCTGAATGCACTCCTCTGCCATTTTTATGGCTTCCTGGTATTGTTTCAGGTGAATAAGAATATAAATGCGATTGGCCTTAACGTCTTTTCCCTTATATCCGAGCAGAACAGCCTGATCGTAAGCTCTGGCAGCCTCCTCATACCGCTTTGTTTTCATGAGGGCATAGCCATATACTGCGAAGGCATGTGCATCCATGGTGCCATGCTTTACAAAAAGATCAAGAAAGCGGCAGAGCAGATCATACTCTTTTATGCGGAGCAGAATCTCATCCCACTTCCCCTTTACGATATTGAAGTTCTGCGGCTTCCTTTCTATATCCTTCTCTATCTGATCCAAAACCGCATTAGCCTCATCGCGCCTGTTCAGATGCGCAAGCACTACTGTTTCATTGAAGCGATCATAGACGGTGTATTCACCCTGCGCTTTCAACCACAACTGCAAGTCGTAAGCCTTTTGATACAATTTTGCTTTAATATAGAGGTGAAACCCGATACGGCATATTTTAGATGTACGATCCTCCGGTTCGATTCCTTCAAAATAAGAAATACCATCACCAATTTGCCCTTCGAGATACAGCGAGAGCAAGGCCTCTTGTTCAAGAACTCCTTTGTCGGGTTCAATCACCGGAATGTCGCTTTCGGGAAGAACCGGCGTTTTACTGGTTCTATACCACAAAAAAGCAACAATAGCGGCCAGGAAAAGAAATGTAAAAAAATACACCATACACTGCAGACAGATAGTTCCGCCAAAGGTAAGGCAATACGATCAGAAAAAAGAACACAACAACATGGTCGGGATTCCAGGCTCTATTCCTTATCCAGAAAGCTCAGCTTAAACCGATTTGTTTTATGATCCCAGTCGACGATCACACGATCTTCATTAAAAATGCGCAGCCTGAACATACGCAGTGTTTCGAAGTTGGCATCAAAGTCGGGATCCTCCCAGCACACCATGCCCTTTTCAAGCGGATGCAGGGCAATAGCTGATTTCCGGCGGGCGATGCCTACATAATCGATACTGCTTGAGTAGTATCCTTTTGAGGGCTTCATCCAATCGTACGATTTATTGGCTTTGATCACAAGTGCTTCCGGAAGGCCCGCAAAATCCATGTAAATACCCAGCAATGTATCGCCTGGAACTTTGTTGTGAATCACAAATTTCACCTCACCCGATTCTTTGGAAGCCATGTAAAGTGAATCAAATGTTGCATTATCCATGTCGTGCCTGTTCATAAGACCGGAAAGCACCATGAGTTTGGATGCATCATAAATATCGAATCCTTCATCGCAGCACCCAATGGTGAGAACATAGTTTTTACCGGGTGGAATGCGCGAATAAATGGTATCGATAGGCTCGCGCGCACCTTCATTAAAAAAAACAATGGTATCGGTATCGGGGTAGTGCGGGTAGATAGTGATACGATCGGGAGCCGGTTTAAAACTAATGCCGTTGATTTGCCAACGATATGTACTCTGACGGGAAGAGATCAGGTAATCATCGCAGATCACTGTTGTCTGCCCGTAGATGAAGGTTGCAAAACCATTTAACCACAGGCACAGATAAAACACATAAAGATATTTCATTTGCATGCCGGGCATTCTCGTCGGGTTACAGCAGGTCCGGGCCTTCAGTGTCGTTCTTGCCATTCGATGATTTATTGCCGGAAGGCTCATCCTCCATCGCGGCCAGAATCCGGTTGCGAACGGGTGGTGAAATGATCAGCAGGCCAATCAATACGATACAGGCTATGAATATTTCTGCGACAAGCGTCATGCTGCAAAATTAATCTTTTTGCGTATTACAGATACATGAGAGATATCAGATAACGCTCATACTACAAATTATCCGGCCGAAAAATGTTCCTGCTTTTAATCCCACCAAAAAAACAACCGGTGGCTGCGCTTCATTTCATCGGCCAGGGCCTCTACCGAACCTGTACCCTGGTCTACCACATCAGGGCATACCTTATACACCTCCTGTGCAAATGCGGTCCAGTTCGTCGGTTCGCTCTTGATCAGAAACTCACACCAATCGCCTGAAGCGCCGATGAGCTCCAGGGAATAACGATCGTCGAATTGTTTAATGATCCTGCAAAGACTATCAGTATCAATATCGTAATTAATTCCATCTGTTTTGATCTCTTTCAGTATGGTATATTTATCGGTTGTTTTCAGAATACCTATGTGATCGGCCCGCCCGTTGATGCCAAAACCATTTTCCAGAAGAAAAATACTGTAGCCCCGTTTCCTGAAATTCTCGCGAAGGCTCAATACCAGGTTATAAGACTTTGTATTTGATTCCTGAATCACAAGGCCGTTCAAATGCATGGGATCTACTTCTGTTTCTACACCATGCTGAATCATTTTGGAAAGTGAATAATGGAATGGCTCCATCGTGCCGGAGCATAATTTCCGGAGATCCTGGATAACCGAACTATCGAGTTGCATGCTGTCGCACCAGTGCCGTTCTTCAGCATTAAGGACATAAGCCTGCACAGGGGCTTGCTGCCGGCAGGAAATAAGTGTTACCAGCATCCATACCAGTGAACCACATATGATCTGTTTCTTTTTCATCGTTTTTGAATTTACTTTTACAAACCAGGTTATATTTTCATGGTGTCAGGTCGCGGTTCAGCAGCTCTTCTATTTTCGGTTTTCTTTTCCTGAGCAGAAAGAGCCCCCAGAAAACGAGGCCTACAGCCGGCAGAAAGAATACAATAAACCCAAGTACATAGCCGATCACATAAGGTGTACCGTGGGCTTCTCCCGCTTTCATGATAATGGATGGCAGAGAGACAACAAATGTCATAATCATCAGAAACCCAAACACAGAGCCGATGATAATTAATAAGATTCCAATTGCTTTTCGCATAAACTATTGCTGTTTATAAATAAGAGCTTCAACCGGGAATGACGTTAACCTACGTAACTCTTCTATTTCTTTTTCATCCCTGCAGCGAATAAGTAAACCTATTACATTCACACCAGGCTTACCACCAAAAGATATTCCATTGATCTGTCGCAACCTGTTTTCACCAAAGGCCATAAACTCCATGTAATCACCTGTATGTATATTCCCTTCCCTGGCTTCCCCGACAAATACAAGTCCCCTCCCTGTGATCACGAATACGGCTTCGATAGTATACCTGGCAGAAAGTCTGAGTTCATTTTTTTCAACAGTCATACTCCCGGATTTTTCACGGTTACACGCATCACTCTAAGCCGGATCAAGCGATCTATCAGGTTGGAATAAAAGTCGTAAATTTCATGCAACTCCTCCAACTGCGTTACTTCTTTTTCGATTAAAAAATATAGCATCGCCTTTTCAGGTGCCGGTTTTTCACCAAAAAGCCCTTCCTTCTCTGTCAGCTCCAATCGCTGAACCTTTTGTTGCATACAGGCCTTCCGGAAGTTTTCATCAGCAAACAACAATTGCACTAACGCTTCATCATTCCCTTTGATCATGAATCTTTTATCGAAGGTTTCATCTCCGACTACGATGTCCTGGGCTCCAAACATCTTTCCGATAGTTTCAAAAATTCCCTGCGGTGCCAGGCTGAACCAAAAACCACCCGGATTTTCGAACTCTGTACAAACCCTTGTATACTCTTCTTCGCGTGTGACTCCCCCAACAGTTGTATAATGTGTATATGCATCTATCACCACGGAAAACCCATTGTGAAAAACCTGCACTTTATCTCCACCCTCCGGCACATAAACACCCTGCCTTTCCTGTGCAAACTTCTCCCACAGAGGACCATAGTCTTTACCGGAAATTGCTTTATATATATTTTTTATAATTGACATGAATGCTCCTTACCAACTCATAAACGGTTTGACAGCCAATTGAGAATTTGCATAGCGGCTATCGGCTGTTACATTATTGCCAACCCAGGCAGGTTTCGCATACACTTCATCTTCGGCATTCAGTTCTATTTCAGCCACCATCAAACCATTGTTGGCACCATGAAATTCATCCACCTCCCAGGTCTTTCCCTCGAATGTAACCAGGTGCCGTGTTTTTTCGACCAGGTTGGTACAAAAGTAACGGATGAGTTCATGCGCATCTTCGAGTGGAATTTCATATTCAAATTCAGGACGTGAAGAAGCAACGGCGCGGCCCTTGATGGTGATATATCCTTGTGCTCCTTTGGTACGTACACGAATGGTTTTGTCGGGATCGGTGAGCAGATACGCTTGTTTTATATCAACACTCTTCTCCGGCTTTACCAATTTCCAAAGGTTCATGTCGACAAGGTACTTATGTTCTATTTCTATGGCCATACAACGAAGGGGGGAATTTGTTACTTATAAATTTAGGAAATTTACCGATTCCATGACGTTCTATTCACCCGCCATAGTTTATGCATCCACCCGATCAGCCCGCCTGTAATGCAATTGCACGAGCCCTTTTTCAAAATGCCTGGCTGACACCAGCGACAGGCTCTGCTCCGGCCGACCATCATGGAAAAGACGTATCCCTTCGCCCAGCAACACCGGAATAATGGAGATGATAAACTCATCGATCAGTTTGGCTTTCAGTAGTTCGTTCACGACTTCCGCACCGCCATCAATGAAAATGTGTTTACCCGCTTCGCTCTTCAGCTTTGCCAGCAGGGCCTCCGGGCTTCCGGTATAAAACTGTGTTTTACCAATAGCAGGCCGTGCCGTGCGTGTCATGACGTAAGTATCTTTATCGGCATGGGGGAACTCCGGAACCTGTGTCATGACCCAATCGTAGGTTCGTCGGCCCAGGATCACCGTATCGACGGTATTTATAAACTCATGATACCCATAATCCTCCCCTTCCTGTTGCACCATGGCCAGGAAACTCAGATCATCATGGGGTTTGGCGATATAGCCATCCAGGCTGGCAGCTATGTATAGTATAACTTTTCGGGGTGTTGACATGTTGATGTTTTTGTTTTATGGTTTAATTTCTGTTGATGATAACACCAATGGGGGGGGCGAAAAGGATGGGAAAATTTATATAATCCTGAGGCCTTGCTTCAATTTAAATTCTTTATGCCCATGCAGGTGTTATCACCTGCATGCCACATTCTTACTGAATTTTACTACGATTTTAAGTGCCGATTCCATCCAGTTGCTGTACTTTCAATCATGGCAAATTTAAGACATAAAACCGGTTTATATTTCTTCACAGCAACAAATCTGAATTGGCTCCCCGTGCTTGAATCATCGAATCACAAAAACATTATCATACAAAGCCTCTGCTTCATGGTTGAACATCAGCGCATTGAAGTATTCGGTTTTGTCATTATGCCCAATCATATACACCTGATATTGAGAATTATTGAACCACATAAAAAGTCCGACATACAACGGGATTTCTTAAAATTCACTGCCCAGCGAATCCACTTCAACCTTATTAAAACAAATGACCCTATCCTTGATCTGCTTGTTGTGAGATCAAAAGACAGGATGGTACAGGTATGGGAACGCCATGCATTTTGGTTCGAATTGGATACGACCAATACACTGCTCCAGAAGCTGCGATACATTCATAACAATCCCTTGCAGGAAAAATGGAGATTAGCCGAGCAGGAAGAAGATTATTATTATTCCAGTGCTGCATTCTATAAAGGAGGCGACAATGAGTTTCCTTTTCTTAAACATTATGAGAGCTTATTTGATTGAGACCTGTTGGTGATAACACCAACAGGGGCATGAAAATGGAGATTAGCCGAGCAGGAAGAAGATTATTATTATTCCAGTGCTGCATTCTATAGAGGAAGCGACAATGAGTTTCCTTTTCTTAAGCATTATGGGAACTTATTTGATTGAGACCTGTTGGTGATAACACCAACAGGGCGCATAAGTCAAACTATTACGAGGCCAGCATAACAAGCAATTCCGTAGTTTCCGCAGGTATATTTGGATAAAGCTTACATATCATGTTTATCATTTTATTGTGCAGTTCATTCTCGTTAGCGAATTTGCTAATTGGCTCAAAGGTCTCTTTCAATCTCTCAAACAAATCATGGCCTCTTATAGTCAAATACCATTCTGGGATATTTAACTCTATTTCATTTCCATATCGACATCGAGAAATACTAGTGCTTGTTCGCAAGCTTTTAAATTTTTCAGTCAGTTTATTTAAAACAAAATTCACTGCCTCTTGCGCTTTATGGCTCTTTATCAAATCATATTGGTTGTCAGTTTCGCTAATTCCCAACTCCCTCATCAGTATGCCATATCGTTCATCTAATAAGTATGTTGCTAGATAAATAGGATCGAATACAAAATTCTCTATGCTATAACGACTCTGATTACCATGAACATAAATATGTCTCTCGTCATTATTTTTTAAATCCCAATCAATTACTCCATATGCTGTTGTATTCCCTGAATTCCTTATTGCCTTAACAACGTTTATTACCTGATCACAGTTTCCTTTTCCTAAACTATTAGATATAAAGTACAATTTATGCTGCATTGCCTTATCAGCGTTTATTTTATCAAATAACTGCTGATAATATTTCAAGTCAGTTGGTCCTTCCACAAATACTTGCCGATGGTTTTGGTAATCGATCGAAAGATTTGGCAATCCACTAGTCAATGTTTTTAAAGCTTCATCCTTCGAGATTTGCTTTAGTTGTGTAAATGGCACATTAGAAAGTTGATAAATTGAATCCTCAGGGGCTAGTGCGATTGTCATTGGCGAATGTGTTGTAATAATTACTTTTATACCTAGTTGCTCTACAAACACTCCATTTAAAACATCTATTAAAATTTTAGACATTTCAGGATGTAAGTGTGCGTCAGGCTCGTCTAAAATTATAACATCTGGATATTCAAAATTTCTTTCGTAATATTCTGATGTAAAAAGCTTAATAACTAATCCAATAATAATCTTTTCCCCCGATGACAAAAACTGAAATGGTATGGGCTTTTCTGTGTCTTTCCTTATAAATTCGTATTGAATTTCGGCGGTTGGAGAAAAACTTTTTTCAGTTATTCCCTTAAATTCGTATGGTAGTTTAAATTTCTCAAAGAAACCATTTAAAACCTTCCATGGAGCTTCATATCTTTGATCAAATTCTTCTCTTGAAAGTGAATTATTTTGTTCCCCGTTTTCTTTTTTCATAAACTGCTGGTAACTATTCTGATACCTTAATTTTAAATACGAATAAAAAACTCGTTCCAGCTTCGAGTATATTAAATCCGTCGAATCGTAATATTGCATCGGTATATTTGAATTCATAAAATCCGACATAGTCAAATCTGAAAACTTTTTCTCTTGATAATTAGCTACAATGCTAGCAATCTCAAACACGCGCCAATTATTTAATAAATGATCGACTAACCAGTTAATAAGCATGTTTTCTTCATTCATAGCAATCAACCCTCTTGCTCTAGGCATATTCATTAGCTCCTCTCGACTAAATAATCTACTCTCACAATCAACAAGTGTCTTAAAGTAATCCAGACGTCCTGATTCTACTCTCTTTGTTTTCAAAAGAGCGTCTCTTGAAATCTCATTATTATAAAATGCTACAAAAATTTCACCTATTCCATCTCTACCATTATTTATTTCCCTATACCTGTTAAAAAAATCTTGCTCTTGATCTCTCATGAGACTTGGAGAAGACAGACCAATATCATGAACAACCAGCGGCTCAGTATAAATTTTATTATATGCTGGCACTATTTGAATATCGTCAGATTCGATTAGGCGTGATTCGCTTTTCTTTTGTGAGTAGATTTTAAAAAGCTCTACGAGTTGTGACTTTCCGCTACCATTTTTTCCAGTGATAACTACAAAATTTGGCATCTCGTCAGTCTCAAATTTTGCAAGAGATTTAAATACACTATCAAATTTCAGTCTCATAATTAAATTCTATTTAGTATTTACGCCCTTGCAGGTGTTATCACCTGCAAGTTGCACCACCCCCACAAAAAACCCCCTCCAATTCGCATCAGAGGGGGCTTCGATTATAACTAAGGGTTAGTTATTGTTTTCGTTTAGGATCCGCAGGCCTCGCAGGCTTCCGGGTTATCGAGCGAGCAGCTCAGCTGAGCTTGTTGCTCGTCGTAGCTCAGTACATGAGCTTGTCCGCGTTCCACCAGTAACTGGTCTTCGTTGCCAAGCACCTGTACATTCGGTTGCTGCAGGGCATTTTGATCTACGGTAAACTTGATTGCGTCTGCTGCTGCTTTGGTACGCAGGTAGTACATACCGGTTTTGAGACCGCGTTTCCAGGCGTAGAAGTGAGCCGATGACATTTTCGCGAAGTTCGCATCCTGGATAAACAGGTTGAGCGATTGCGACTGGTCGATGAAGGCACCACGGTCTGCAGCCATATCAATGATGGTACGTTGTTTAATTTCCCATACGGTTTTGTAGATCTCTTTAATGTTCTGAGGAATCTCAGCAATGTTCTGTACAGAACCGTTGGCTGCAATGATCTTGTTTTTCAGGGTATCGTTCCAGATGCCCAGTTTCACGAGGTCGCGCAGCAAGTGTTTGTTCACTACCACAAACTCTCCGCTTAATACGCGGCGTGAGTAAATGTTGGAAGTATACGGTTCAAAGCACTCGTTGTTACCCAGGATCTGTGATGTAGATGCTGTAGGCATTGGAGCCAATAACAGGGAGTTGCGTACACCGTGTTTTTTAATTTCTTCGCGCAGTACATCCCACTCCCAGCGGCTGCTAGGGGTTACGTTCCACATATCCTGCTGGAAAATACCTTTGCTGATCGGCGATCCTTCAAATGTTTCGTATGGTCCGTCTACTTTCGCCAGGTCTTTCGATGCTGTTAAAGCCGCGTAGTAAATGGTTTCGAAAATTTCGGAGTTCAGGCGTTTTGCCTCATCGCTTTCAAACGGATAACGCATCAGGATGAAGGCATCGGCCAGACCCTGTACACCTAAGCCGATCGGGCGGTGACGCATGTTCGATTTGCGTGCTTCCGGAATCGGGTAGTAGTTACGGTCTATGATTTTATTTAAGTTCTTCGTTGCTACGTAAGTGATCTCGAATAATTTCTGGTGATCGAAGGTTCCTGTTTTTTCATCCACGAAACGCGGCAGGGCAATCGACGCCAGGTTACACACGGCTACCTCATCGGCGCTGGTGTACTCGATGATCTCGGTACATAAGTTCGACGATTTAATGGTACCAAGGTTTTGCTGATTGGATTTGGAGTTGGCCGCATCCTTGAACAGCATATACGGGTTACCGGTTTCAATTTGTGCTTCGATGATCGCAGCCCATAATTCGCGGGCAGGAATCTGGCGACGGAATTTACCTTCGGCTTCGTACTTGGTATACAGTTTTTCGAACTCTTCGCTGTGGCAGTCGCTCAGACCCGGGCATTCGTTCGGGCACATGAGGCTCCACATACCTTCTTCTTCCACACGTTTCATAAACAAATCCGGTGTCCAGAGTGCGGTAAATAAATCGCGGGCGCGCATTTCTTCTTTCCCGTGGTTTTTGCGGATATCGAGGAACTCGAAAATATCGGCATGCCATGGTTCGAGGTATACGGCAATAGAACCTTTACGTTTTCCACCACCCTGATCTACGTAACGGGCAGTTTCGTTGTATACTTTCAGCATCGGGATAATTCCGTTGGAAGTACCGTTGGTGCCTTTGATATAAGAACCTGTAGCGCGGATGTTGTGAATGCTGATACCGATACCACCGGCCGACTGGGAGATTTTCGCACAGTTTTTCAGTGTATCGTAAATACCGTCGATGCTGTCTTCTTTGGCTTGCAATAAGAAGCAGGAACTCATCTGAGGTTTAGGTGTACCGGCGTTGAAGAGGGTTGGTGTGGCGTGTGTAAACCAACGCTCGCTCATGAGGTTGTATGTATGGATAGCAGCCTGGATATCTTCCTTGTGGATACCAACGGCTACACGCATAATCATGTGCTGAGGGCGTTCAGCAACCTGTCCATGCATTTTTAAGAGATACGAACGTTCAAGCGTTTTAAAACCAAAGTAATCGTAACCGAAATCGCGGTCGTAGATGATAGATGAGTCTAACAACTGGGCGTTGTTCATTACGATCTCATGTACATCATCGGCGATCAGTTTAGCCGAGGTATTGGTTTTCGGATCTATATAATTATATAATGCATCGATCGTTTTGGAGAACGACTTAATGGTATTTTTATGGAGGTTGCTCACGGCGATACGCGACGCGAGTGATGCATAATCCGGGTGACGCACCGTGAGTGATGCAGCCGTTTCAGCAGCCAGGTTATCGAGTTCGCTCGTTGATACACCATCGTATACACCGTCGATTACCTTCTTGGCAACCTGGATAGGATCTACGTGGTTAGGATCTAAGCCATAGCTTAGTTTTTGAATACGTGCCGTGATTTTGTCAAATTTCACGGACTCGCTTGTGCCATCTCTTTTAATTACAAACATACGCCCTTTGTTTTTAGTGGTTTTTAAAATTGTTTTTTGAGTGTCTTTAGGTTACAACAAGTTATAACTATAATCGTTTTTTTCTTTTTCGGTCAGAATTCGTTATTAACAATCTGCCGGTTAATTAATTTGCTTCGTTCCGGAGGGTAAAATGTCCTTGCAAATCCATGTAATTTGCTCACTTTATTAAAGTTACGGATAAATAAGGGATTTTGCCCGACGAAAATTCTGTTAAAAGTCTTCGTCCAACTTGAACACGTTGTTGTCTTCTTTGTTAGACATAACGCCGGCTTTCTGATACTCGGCCACACGTTTCTCAAAGAAGTTGGTCTTGCCCTGTAAGGAGATCATTTCCATGAAATCAAACGGGTTTGACGCGTTATAGAATTTGGCGCAACCCAAGGCTACGAGCAGCCTGTCGGCCACAAATTCTATGTATTGGCACATCAGGTCGGAGTTCATGCCAATCAGTTTTACCGGGATGGCATCCGACACGAATTCTTTTTCAATAGCTACCGCATTGGTGATGATTTCGGTTACCTTTTCTTTAGGCAACTGGTTTTTCACGTATTTAGTATACAGCAGGCAGGCGAAATCGCAGTGCAGACCTTCGTCGCGGGAGATAAGCTCATTACTGAAGCTTAAGCCCGGCATGAGGCCGCGTTTCTTGAGCCAGAAAATAGAACAGAAAGAACCGGAGAAGAAAATCCCTTCTACTGCCGCGAAAGCAATGAGACGTTCAGCAAATGTTCCGTTGCTGATCCATTTCAGAGCCCATTCGGCTTTTTTTCCAACGCATGGTACTGTATCTACTGCATGCAATAATTTATCCTTTTCTACAGGATCTTTGATATAAGTATCAATGAGTAAGGAATAGGTTTCGGAGTGAATGTTTTCCATCATGATCTGGAACCCGTAAAAACAACGGGCTTCCGGATACTGAACTTCGTTGAGGAAATTGATGGCGAGGTTTTCATTCACAATACCATCACTGGCTGCAAAAAATGCCAGTACGTGTTTAATGAAATGACGTTCGTTATCGTTCAGCTTATTATTCCAGTCGGCAATATCCGAAGCCAGGTCAATTTCTTCTGCAGTCCAGAAACTGGCTTCTTCTTTTTTATACATTTCCCAGATGTCATTGTATTTGATCGGGAATAAAACGAAACGATCCTTGTTTTCTTCTAATATTGGTTCTGTCATCATTAAGTACGTTTAATTCGTGTTTTTTATATATCAACCCTCACATGTAAAATATAAAGGGGGGAATAAGTCAAAATTTATAATCACAAAACTGGATAAAAATGCTTCTGAAATCAAATAATGAAATTAACATTAACCCCTCTTTTTTTAACATCGTGAAATTGACGGAAATCAGTCCCTTTCAGGCGAAAGAACTGATAATCAAGGCAAACACCGCAAATGAAAAATTTATTAAAAAAAGATTTTGCTGACATCGTTTTTTTGTTAAGTAGATATACGGAAAACCGGTTGAAATGTATACCTGATAAAGACTTCAGGGGAAACGATTACAGACATTTTTAAGTGTCAGTAAACCGGGTGCCACCCCCCTGAAAAGTTTTCTGTGCAAAAAACTGATCCAGCCCAACCACCACTTTAAAACTTCCTGTATGTTTGTTACCGTACCGTGTTTTATTAAATAACAGCCCCCTTTTATTCCCGCTTTATGCCAGCATTTACATCGTCGCCCTTACACAGATTCCTCTATAGCCTGCTATTCCTGTGCTGTAGCATGAGCCTGCTCAGGGCTCAATCCGACACCCTGCATTTTACACTCCACTATCCCGAAGGACAGTTTATTTCGAACGAACCCCTGGATCAGCAACTCGACTCACTGCTGGGGCATGCCGGCTTTTACGACACCGACTATGAACTCACCGTTAAACAGGTCATCATCTTCGGACATACCGACAATAAGGGTTCCCGCAAAAGCAACCAGAAACTATCAGAACAACGTGCCCAATACATATACGGCTACCTGCTCAGTGCCCGCAATTTCTCCGGGTTTCAACAAGGCATTGTAACCGGTATGGGCGAAGAAGAACCCATTGCCGATAACAAAACCGAAAGCGGACGAGCCGCCAACCGTCGCTGCGAAGTGTCGGTCATTTATACCCGCAAAAAAACAGCACAAACCGAGCAGGATCCAGTGTGGGGCGACACGGTTATAAATATGGGCGACGGCAGCACGCTCCGCATCAACCTGGCCGATTACCGTCGCATACGGTCATGCCTCACCTACACCCGCAAAACCAGCCTGTACGACGTCTTTGAAGAACTGGAGCGCCTCTCAGGCAACGGCACAAGCCCTAACTATTACATCTTCGGAAAGATTTCAGTGCAGTGGTGCGCCGACCAGTGCCTCAACAACATCGCCACACTGAGCATTCCGGTGCCCGACAGCCTCGCCAGGAAATACCTCAATGAACTCCGGAGCTATGTGCGTAACTACCCCGCACTGGCCGGACGAACCGTGAGGCTGGTGAAACACAGCAACCGTAAATGGTATGTGGATGTAAGTTCGCGTTGCCATATTGAATGGATCGGTTGTGGCTATTGCGGCGGGGTGCATGGCGGAGGTGGCGGTAAGCGCATGAAGATTGTGGCGCGCAACGGCTATCGCTTACTTTATGCTTCGCCTTATGGCGGAGGCTCCTACCTGGCCATTGATGGAGATGGCCGTGCCCGGCGAAAATTCAAATTCAGGATTCCATGCCCCGGCAGTGTGCCTACCATCCAGGTTATTGCCATCAAAAAAGACCGCAGCGATACTTTGTATTATGCTTCGGGAACTGAACAAACGATCGACTTCCGCCGTCGCTGCTTTAATTGTATAGATAAAGAGGTAGTGGTAAAAAAAGTACTGGGCATTAAAATCCATAAGCGCCTGCTCCGCCGCAAATACATCATCCGCGAAAGAAATTATACCGAAAGACAGGGCTGGAAACCGAAAATGAAAAAATAAACATATCCTATTTTACTGCCTAATGCGGGCGATAAGTCGGTATTGTATCTGTTTGTTGCACTGGTCTGCGCAATGGATGCGGGTTTTCAAATTCGAGAAATATTTTAAGCAAGAACACAGGGAAGGCCAGTATATCCCATGGATCGAGTTTATGCTCCTGGCTGAAATTAACCTTCCTGGTGACATGCCCAAGCGTATCATAATACACCCATGTCCCGGTATTTTCATCTTTGGAAAAAAACAAGTCCTGGCTCTTGATGCCATTGCGGTAAAAATAATACCAGGCCCCATCTTTGATATAAGTACCCGGTATGTAATTGCCTAAAATCTTAACATGAACCGAGTCTTCGTAATATACAATGTGATTGTATTTCTGCCTGAGTTGCCGGGCTGGATCTTCAGGATGTTTTTCAAAAACAAACTGCGCACGAGCCCTCCACGGAGCCAGTATGATGATTATAAAAACAAAAAAACGCATGCAGTTTATTTAATGAAGCGGCACTTCCACAATAACCGTTGTACCCCTGCCAGGCTGCGAATCAAAATGCACAGAACCATTGAGGAATTCGATGCGCGACTGAATGCCCTTTAACCCAATGCCCTCAAAGGTTTCGAGTTTGGAGGTGTCGAACCCTATTCCATTATCCTCGATCATGAACGAAAGTTCCTTGTCGTGCCGGATCAATTGCATACTGATCTGACTGGCTTTCGCATGTTTAATGATATTATTGACTACCTCCTGAATAACGCGGTATAACACGGTTTCCAGTTGCGGCTCCAGGCGCTCATCCAGCCCAACAATCTCAAGGTCTACACGCAGGCTCGGCTGGTTGCCGAGCTTCCCGATAAACTCACGGACAGCACTCGCCAATCCCATTTTAATAAGCGTATTCGGCATCATGTTATGCGATACGGTTCTGACTTCTTTTACCGAATCATCAACCAGGCTGATGGCGTTGTGCAGTGCATCCTGTTCCTCAGGGGTAGCGGGTTTCACCTTCGACTCGAGGTTGCTCAGGTTCAGTTTGGCAGCTGAAAGGAGTTGCCCCACGCCATCATGCAGATCCTGTGCAATGCGACGGCGTTCTTTTTCTTCGGCATCGATCACCGCCCGTGTGCGTGCTTCTTTCTGCCGACCTATTTCGGCATCCAGCTCTGCTTTTTGCTGTACCTGTTTTTTGCGGTAGAAGAGGTATGCGCTTATACTCAGCAACACAAGCAAGGCCAGTACAGCCATGATCACAATCGTTTTGATATAGCCCTTTTCTGTTTCCACCTCGAGATCGGCTTTGTGCCGGGCAATCTCCAGATCTTTCTTCTCCACGTCAAATTTGGTTTGCATCTCCGCCATGCGTTCATCAAGCCGTCGGCCGTATAAAGAGTCTTTCAGAAACACCAGGGAGTCGCTGTATTGCAGTGCTGTTTTGGGATCATTGGTCAGTTTATAATATGCAGAAAGATTGGCATAGAGGCTTACCAGGTTATCGGGGTCATTGGTTTGTTCATACAGATGGCGCGAGTAGCTGAAATACTCAAAGGCCTTTTTATAATCCTTCAGTTCGATATACAGCTCACCCAGGTTATTGGCTACCGACGATTGTCCATCCAGATTCCCAAGGGTTTCAAACGCCTTCAGGGCTTTCTCAAGATATTCAACAGCCTTGCGGGGTTGTCCCATCATCACGTAGAGTCCTCCCAGATTGTTATAGTTCCACACGATAGAGGTATGATCGCCCAGTTTTTCGCGGATGGCTGTAGAGCGCAAAAAGAAACTCAGGGACGAATCCAGCTGATCGTGCTCTGCATATAAAATCCCCATTGTATTGTATACATGCCCCAGTGAGGTTTTATTGCTGTTATTCGCGGCTATACCCTCCGCCTGGCGCAGGTATTTATCGGCCTGGTTAAAATTGTTTTGCTGCTGATAGGCATTCGCCACATTCACCATCATATTGGCAATATTGGTACTGTCTTTCATTTTTTCATACCAGCGCAGTGACTCCAGTCCGTACTTCACCCCATCGCCCAGTTTCACAAGCATGATGCAGGCCACACTCATTTCATGGTTGAGGGTTGCTTTGTAATAAGGCGGGGCATTGGCAGCCAATGATTGGAGTGCCGGGGCAATCAGGGCCAGAGCCGAATCGCCAAGATCTTTCTGATGATAGACCCGGGCCAAAGCCAGTACTGCTTCATAGTAGGCCGGGCTGTGCGGACAATCTTTCAGCTGATTGTACGCTTTCATGGCCAGTCTCTGCGATTCTTTTAAATCAGAAGCCAGGGCTCTGTGCGATTGATCGGCCCACTGACGAACCTGGCTCGTATCACAGGTTTGTGCGGTAATAAGGCTGGTGAATAACACCAGGAAAATACAATGGAATAAAAAACGCATGTCTAAAATTAATCATTTTCGTGTAATAGAACAGTTTGCAGGCTGACTGGCAAATAGTTCGTATCTTTGCCACCTATCTCATGAAAACAAAAACACGCCGTAAAAACAAGGTCAATGTGGTAACATTGGGTTGCAGTAAAAACCTCGTCGACAGTGAAGTACTGATGGGTCAATTGCGCGCCAATAAGTTTGATGTGGAACACGAAAGCGAAAGTGATGATCATAATATTGTGATCATTAATACCTGTGGCTTTGTGGAAAGCGCCAAACAGGAAAGTATTGATACCATTCTGCGCTACGTGGATGCAAAAAAAGACGGTGCTGTTGAAAAGGTGTATGTGACCGGCTGCCTGAGCGAACGCTATAAAGGCGACCTGGAAAAAGAGATTCCCGATGTAGATGCCTATTTCGGCACACGCGAGCTGCCTAAAATTCTTAAAACCCTCAAAGCCGACTATAAACATGAACTCGTGGGAGAGCGCCTTCTGACCACCCCACAGCATTACGCCTATTTCAAAATATCGGAAGGCTGCGACCGCCCATGCAGTTTCTGCGCCATACCGCTCATGCGTGGCGGCCACGTATCCGTTCCTGTTGAAGAACTTATAGAGCGTGCGAAAACACTGGCCGCTAAAGGCACACGCGAATTACTCCTGATAGCGCAGGACCTGACTTATTACGGACTCGACATTTATAAAAAGCGGGAACTGGCCAAACTGGTGGATGCCCTCAGCGATGTGAACGGGATCGATTGGATACGCCTGCATTACGCCTTTCCGAGCGGGTTTCCGATGGATGTACTGGATGTGATGAAGAACCGCAGCAATGTGTGTAACTACCTCGACATGCCTTTGCAACATATTAGTGACGATATGCTCAAGAGCATGCGCCGCGGGATCACCAAACAAAAAACCATTGATACTGTAAACGCCATCCGTGATAAAATTCCGGGCATTGCCATCCGGACTACCCTCATTGCCGGTTATCCGGGCGAAACCGAAAAAGATCACGAAGAAATGCTTCGTTGGGTGGAAGACAGCAAGTTTGAAAGACTTGGCATCTTCACGTATTCACATGAAGAAAACACCCATGCCTATAGCCTGAAAGACGATGTGCAGGAAAAAGTAAAAAAAGCACGTGCCGACGCTGTGATGCAGGTGCAACAGGAAATTTCATACAAACTCAACCAGGAGAAAATCGGAAACACCTATAATGTTTTGTTCGACCGCAAGGAAGGCGAATACTTTATCGGCCGTACCGAATTTGACAGCCCTGATGTAGACAATGAAGTCCTGGTGAAAGCTCTCGGTGATACCTATGTACGCATCGGCGATTTTGCGAAGGTGAAAATAACCGACGCCAGCGACTTCGATCTATACGGTCAGCTCGTTTAAACACTATGTTTTCGTTTTTTAAAAAAGCATACCCTTAGGTTTCCTTTTCTCTCAAAGATGTATTGACTCATTCTTTCGGAGCATATTCCGATGAACCCCGTGTTTCTGTGGCCCGGCCCCACTTGCATCCTGGTGCCTGTGACTTTCTTTGAACTAAAAAAAGTTAAATCGGAACCGCTCCCGGGCTGAGGCCTTGTGGGGGTATTGGTGCATTACAGAATTTCATTACCTTTAATAAGGAATTAGAATTTCAAACCTTTACCTCATGAAATTACTGACTATACTCTTCTGCCTGTTTATGGTTTTGGCCAGCTGTATTCAGTCACCCAATTATCCGCCTTCCAATCCACCCGTAACTCCTGCTGCATCGTACGACGGTACCATTCAGAACTCCAATTACTCCACGGCTGGTTATATCAAGGAGGACGGCACTGTGCAGAATCAGAATTACTCTACCCTTGGTTACTTCAAAGATGATGGCACCGTGCAGAATCAGAATTACTCTACCATCGGCTATATCAAAAATGATGGACGTGTTGAAAACAGTAATTATTCCACAATCGGTTATATAAAACCCGACGGCACTGTTCAAAATCAGAACTACTCAACTATCGGTTACATAAAAAACGATGGCACCATTCAGAACCAGAACTACACGACTCTTGGTTATGCCAAAAACACTGATAAAACAAGGGCTGCGGCAGCAGCTTTCTTTTTCTTCTTCCATTTGAACTAGACTATGCCCGGGCTGTTCTTACGTTTATGGCTTGCTGTCCTTTTCGTTGGACCCCTCCTGTATTCAGGGCTCAGCGCACAGGAACCATACTCCATCAATAAAACCTTCAGCCCCGAAGAATTGCGCCAGGATCTCGACCACCTGGCCCGTTACCTCCCGCATTTTCATCCGGATCCTTATCGCTATATCAGTAAAGACTCGCTGATGAAATTTGTTGAATTTCAGAAAGCATCTATCACCACGCCGCTTACCGAGCGCGAATTCAGGGTTTATGTAAAACAGGTGGTTGCAAAAATAGGTTGCGGTCATACCGACATCAACGCCTCCAGGGCCTATAACAAAGCCATTAAAGAAGTGGTGAGACCCTTGCTGCCGGTCAATGTTTTTATTACCGACAGCATGAAACTGATGATCCTGAATGACCTTTCGGATACCGACGGCATTTTTCCGGGCGATGAAATTGTGAGTATTGATCATGTTCCGACACAGGCCATTCTTAACCGTATTTTTTCGACCTACACTGCCGACGGCTATATCAATACTTCCAAGCGTCAGGGCCTTCGCTACGACTGGTTCAAATACTTTTACGGATTGTGTTATGGCTTTGCTTCCGAATATAAGCTTGGCATTAAACATCAGGGGCAGGTGACCAGCTATACGCTCAAAGCCCGCCCATCAACAAAGGATTCACTTTATATGTCGGCAAAACCCGCTCAGGATACTATTTACAAAACAAAGACATGCCAGTTCTGGATGGATAAGCAGCACAACGATCTTGCCGTAATCCGCATACATTCGTTTGATGGCAGGCACTGGCGGAAATTTTATCGCAAAACATTTCATTACCTCCGCAAACACAAGGTACAGAACCTGGTTATTGATCTGCGTGACAATGGCGGCGGCGATATCGGAAAGGGCCTGGCATTTATGTCGTACATTATTCCGAAGCCCTTTTGTGTATACTTTGACCGCAAGCCAAACCTGATCCCCTTGAGCAGGCATCTTCGCATGCCATTCTCTTCGAGGGTTACACCTATCCTGTTTACACTATCGCCACTCGAATTTATACGCCATGGCCGCCTGAGGCATTATATGCCAGGTGTACCGAAGCACCGCAACCGCTATCGTAACCAGGTGTATGTGATGGTGAACGGGAAAACTTTTTCAATGAGCAGCATTGCTGCTTCGTATTTAAAATACAAGGCCGGTGCCACCATTGTGGGAGAAGAAACCGGTGGATGTGCCATGGGAAGCAATGCCATTGTAAATGGAAAACTGTATTTACCGCATAGCGGCATCAATATCAGCATTCCGATATATCACATCTATCATGATCTGCCGCTTGAAAATAACGGACGTGGCGTAATGCCCGATTACCCGGTACATTATACGGTTGATGACGTCTTCCTGGGCCGTGACCAGGACCTGGAAAAAGTAAGAGCACTGATCAGGAAATAGATCTCCGGTAAAATAACAAAAGCCGGTTTTGTACCGGCTTTTGATTCAATTCATATATTCTATTTTACAACATGAATGGTACGTGAATACTTATCGTGTATCAATTTCACAATATAAACACCGGGCTCAAAACTTTCCGGGAGTATATATTCTTCTCCGGCTTTCAGGTTAACCCCGGCAAGCTCCTCTCCGGATACATTCCAAACTGTAAGTGTATAATTGCCGTTCCCGCATAACTGTAATGAAGGGTTGCCCTGCCCGTTATTTATCACCTTCACCTGCATATCCTGTTCCGGGGTATTGTGCACCGATGTGGTAAGATTACCATTGAAATATCCGATAGTTGTAGTACCGGCATTTGTATGATAATTCATCAGCATCATTCCGGATGATACGTCGTACCACCAGTAATCGTAAGCAGTGGGGCCAAGGCTATTGGTGCGCGATGAGGTGATAAGTGCTGTATTCGGGAAACTTCCCTGCGGCAGAATAAGGGTACCATAACCATTGTAATTTAAAGTACGAATGCCTGTCTGATAGCTACTTATTGTTGTGGCATTGCTGTAATTCGTCTTCGCATAATTATCAGTGAATGTTTGCCCGTAGGAAAAAGGAAACACAAGAAATTTCTCGGGGTTTTGAAAAATCTCATGCTGCCCCGAGGAAGGTTCGTATTCGCCAACATAGGTCATGCTATCTGTATTGAACTGGTAATATTCGTAATTCATCACCGAGGCCAATGCCGGATCGTATCTGGACATGTCGGCCATAGGGAACAGGGAAGCATAAGGTGTAGATGATACCGGATGATAGCCCAGATTGATAGACGGTGTAGATGGAGCCTGTAATAATCCACTGGCATTCCAGGTCACACCATTACCCGTAGTAGTGAGCAATGCCGTGTTGAATGAACTGTTCTGCGCCAAATTACAGGTTATTGTTTGATTGGGGATGCCCGAGAAATTGGCATAGGTTAATGTTTGGGATTGTGCGGCCACTGCCAGCAATATAAATCCTCCGAATAGTTGTTTTTTCATAAGTATATTTATTATCTGGTTTTATAACGGAACATTTTCTGGTCGTCGAATTTCACGAACTCTTCTCCATCGGGTGTAAACCATGGACGGTGTGTATCCGATATTTTTCCAAGTATTTTCCCCGACTCCAGATCAAGCCGGATAAACCGGTTGCGTTCCTCCGGGCTTTTGCCAATCCAAACGAAATAAGCATCGCCTGCCATCTGCGAACCAAGAAATTTATCGGTATTTGTAGCATAACGCAGTTTACCTCCTGCCGTTTCGAAACCCGCCACACCTTCGTCGCCTTCCAGCACCAGATTTCCATTATACATGAATAATCCCTGTGCCCTGCCGATTTTCAATTTATCGATAGCTACTTTATAAATTACCTCTCCAGTGTGTGGTTCAAACGCAAATAGATTTTTATCGCTTGCAACAAACAGTTGAGTACCATTGCTTTCAAAATTACTGATAGAAGATCCAAATTTATCGCCTAACTTATCTTTGAGTGCCGATGTTTCCCAGAGCAATTTACCGTTGGATATATCATAGGCTTTTACTCCGAAATCACCTTTCATTTTCGGCTCACTGATACAGCGTTCCGGAACGCTTGATGAGCCCTCGATATGTGTTTGCTGTTCTACAATACCGCCAAATCTTGCCAGCAGAGTATTACCAATTACTTTTAGTTCCGGTACGATCGCATCATCGGAGAAAGCCGGACTCTCCCACAGCAGATGTCCGTCGGCCAGGTCATATTTCTTAATTTTATAATTACCTTTCGACAGGTCGGCTACATACACTGCATTATCAGCTACCAAAGGCATGGCAGCACGACCCAGTGTTTGCCTTTGCTTCATAAGACCGAAATCGAACTCCGAGTTATCGAAGGTGGCTGTCCAGAGTAATTTTCCTGTTTTCAGATCAAGAACCGAAATACCTTCATACATTACGAAAACCTTATCTCCTACAATGTCAATGTCAAGGTAGTCCCCGCCAAAGTTCGAGAAGCTGGCATTGGAGCAAATACTTCTTACAATCTGTCCTTCGATCTCTGTGTTCCAGGTATAACCTCCACTGCTTTCAACAGTGATCTTCACTGTGCGCGCTTTCACCGAAGACACCACCAGTGGCATCTTATACCTCAGATTCAGAAGCGTTTTAGACCCGGCATCATAGGCCCAGCTTTTAAGGCTCTTTGTCTTTCTGTCGACTAGCAGTTTCTTTTTCTTTTCTGTTCCTTTCTCAACAACTGTTCCTGTTTCATCGTTGAGCAGCACCACCTTCTCTTCGGTTTTATCCTCACCCTTGAATGTCAGTTTCACTACCTGCATATCTTCATCCCACGACCACGACTGGCATTTTTTCTGATTGAATACTGTTTTGAAGTTTATCTTCCACAGGGTTGCACCGTTTTTACAATCTACCATAGCAATCTCAGTGAGATCACCGGTAAGCACCCGGGAGCGATCATCGTTAATGGTTTTCCAGCGCGCATCTACCGGAAGCTCTCCTTTGTATAACAGTGGGAAATCGGATTGCGCTTTGCATAGCATTACAGCGAACAGCGCAAGAATACAGGTTGTTTTTTTCATACTTTTTTCCTGCAAATCTCCGTCAATCGGGGTAACGGTGAAATACGAAAAAAGTAGTAATTATGGTCTGCGGAATACTTTGTTGATTGCTTCGGTCCTCGAATTTACCTGTAGTTTTTCATAGATATTGCGGATGTGTGTTCGTACTGTTTCGGTACTGACACAAATACGGTCGGCGATCTCTTTATAGCGAAGTCCTTTTGAGAGGAGCTCCAGAACTTCCTGTTCGCGTCTGGAGAGCTTCTGTAATTCAGTATTGTTTTCTGTCTCACGAAAAGACGCAACTACTTTACGGGCAATATGACTACTCATAGGGGATCCACCTTTATATACCTCCTCAATGGCGTCGAGCAGCCGTGATGGCTGAATGGTTTTGGTGAGGTAGCCTGTAGCACCAGCTTTGAGGGCCTTAAATACAGTGTCTGTATCTTCGAAAGACGTACACATTAAAAACTGGACAGATGGGCAAAGCGGCTTCAACGCTTCCACACAATCAATTCCGGTACGGTTGGGCAGGTGTATGTCTGTGAGCACTACATCGAGATGCAACGAAGGAATCTTAAGAATTGCTTCTTCCGCACTGGCAAATACATATTCGCACGAAAACCCTTCGCTTCCGTTAATAAGAATCCGCAGGCTTTCACGGATATCCTGTTCATCTTCTATAATACCTACATGAATCATCATGCGTCAAAATTAACCCGGTTTTTTATTATGACCTTCACACAAAAGTAGTATTATGTGCGACAAATGCTGTATCCCGGAAAAGCAAACACCGATCTCACCCCTTTACCAGGCTTAGCCTGAATATCCGAACGACCTCCTACTGCCGTTGCCCGGGTTTGAATATTGCGGAGCCCATTGCCTTTAGCCGTCAGGGACTGAAGATCCATACCAATACCATTATCTGTGATGATGATCTCAAGACCATGTTCATCTGCCTTTACAGACAAGTCTACCCGTGTGGCTCGTGCATGCTTTACAATATTCTGAAGACTTTCTTTCACAATAAAAAAGATATTGCGGTAAGCCTCTTTAGTAAGGTTCAGAACAGGTAAATGCTCCGGGATTCTTGTTTCCAGTTCGAGTGGAAAATCACTAAGGTATTCCGTACTATATTCACGGATCCGTGACACAAGAGTATCAAGGGTTGTATTTTCAGGATTCAGCACCCAAATCAGGTCTCTCATATTATCTACCAACTGCGTGGCTGTTTCCGTCACCGACTGAATCTGGCGACTGGTTTCGGGTCCTACATCTTTTTGCGAAGCGACAAGCTCTGCCATGAATTTTATCTTCGAGAGGCCGGAACCAAGGTCATCATGAATATCGCGGGCGATACGCATCCTTTCTTTTTCTTCGGCTTCCAGCGCAGCTGCCCGCCGCATGGCCTCGGCTTTGATTCGTTGACGGGAAATATAAAAATAACCTGTCAGGATTAACAATATGATGACAATACCGCTGATCAGGAGCCACACATTACGACGTCCGAGACGTAACTCCTGTTCTTTCATTTCCAGCATCCGGATTTGCTCCTTCTGTTTCAATAATTGAATTTCATTTTCCTTTTTCTCCACTTTATACTTTGCTTCCGTTTCCGTAATCAGTTCTTCCGTTTCCTGATTTTGCAGACTGTCTTTCAATGTTGTGTATTCGAGATGATTTTCGTAAGCCTGTTTATACTGTCCCAATGCATAGGATGTGGTGGCTATACCAAGGTAAGACTGACGTTGCCATTGAAGACTACCTGTTTCACGGGCAATGCTCAATGCCTGCATATACTCCTGTTGAGCTTCTTTATGTTGCCCTAACGCTTCGCTGATGGATGCAATATTGATGTAATTTACCAGATTACTGTTGCGGTTCCCGATCCTGTCATTTTCTTCAATCGACAACTTGATATGCTTCAAGGCTTCTCTTTCCCGCCCTGTATCTTTCAATAAAGCTGCATAATTGGCATGGAACTTAGCAATCAGGTAACTGTCGGCATTTATCCCGAGTAATTTTTCCGCTTCACGGAAATATTCCTCAGAACGTTTGTACTCTTTTTGCCAGTACAACGTAGTACCGAGATTGATATAGCAGGAGATCTGCCCTTTGATGTCGTGTCTGGCCACACGGATGGCCAGTGATTTCAGGTTATAGGTTTCGGATTGCTTATATTGTTTCTGACGTAGAAACGCATCGGCGATATTATTGATAATCGCTGACTGGTACGCACTGTCCTTTATCTCCTCTGCGTATTTGAGCGCTTTGAAATAGCACTCTGTTTCGGCTTTGTAATCACCCAGTTCTTTTTTGGCACCACCAAGATTATTATAGGAGCTTACCAATCCACGTTTGTCGTTTAATTTCAGACGAATGGCCAGTGACTTTTCGCAATAGATGATTGATGAATCGAAAGCCGAAGTAATGTAATAAAATACGCCGATTGTATTATAACTATCGCTCAGTGAATATGGATTTTTCGTTCGACTGGCAATGGCGAGCGCCTGGCGTGCCCTACTCAGCGTAAGGTCCTGGTCGGAATACATGGTTTCCCAGGCTGCATCATTCAGCCACTTTACTTTCATAGAATCATCGTTGGTTGATTTCACCAACATGAGGAGGCTATCGGCAGCGCGCTGGCCATGCAGCATCGTAGAACAATAACACGCTGTCAGAAAGAGGCAAATATATCTCATAGGCTTTGGAAGTGTAGCCTAAGATATAAAAAATTTGAAAACGACAGAAACTGATTAATGCGCCGGATGACGACCGATGCTGATGTTGTAACGTATACAATCCCAATAGTCTTTGGAATAGTCAACAAAAATTTCTTCACCGGCTTTAATATCGCGCGTCGCTACAATAAAACATTTATCACCTTCGATTTCGTAATCGCTGTTGTTTTTAAATCCCTTAACCTGGCTTAAACCCTCTGCATCATTGGCATAACGGGCCTTGTACTGAGGCGTGGGATATGCATCGATGCAACGCTTCTTATTGATAAAAAACAGGTAGCCATCTTCATTACGCTCTACCCGGCGTGTATATTCTTTCCAGTCAATAATCTCTCCCCTGTATTCGATGATCTTTGCACCTTTTTTAATAGGTTTAGTAGTAAACAGGCCTTTGCCTGATTTTGGTAATTGCGATGTTTTAACGATTAATGCCATGGGATGCAAAGATAACAGTCTGTTGCATACAAGAAAATCAAATTTTTTTATCTTTATATCATGATTCGGATGATTCTCTGCCTGTGCATGCTGCATGGGCTTATCAGCGCACAAACCCTGAACCTCCCACCCCGTTCAGCCGGGGCCCTGAGCGGGAGCCAGTTTACTGCTGCCATTGCCCCGATGAGTTTCGCTGCCCGCGAAAATATGATCTACAATCAGGTAATCAGTGGCAATGTTCCGAATTTTTACAGAACCCTGGCCCCTGTCACCTCTACTGCCGTGATCGGCGGCATCACACAGAGCGTTACCTATTACGTCATTCCCGATTACCTGGCAGTAGGCCATGATACCGATTACTTTCTCTGTCCCATGTCGCCGATGGTAGCTACCAAAATTGCAGACAGTATTGGCTGTACGCTCCCCACCCGCAAAATG
The DNA here is from genome assembly GCA_018267825.1 of Bacteroidota bacterium. Classification (GTDB taxonomy): domain Bacteria; phylum Bacteroidota; class Bacteroidia; order B-17B0; family Aurantibacillaceae; genus JAFDXR01. The sequence goes on from JAFDXR010000003.1 coordinate 398,891, forward strand.
GTGAACGACATTTATGCACAGGCCACACTCACACTCACCCCGCTTACCATCCCTGCAAGCGGCACTATGACAACTGTACAGGCTATGGCACAGCATAACGGTATGGTATGGAACCAGCGCCATCCGCTGATGTCGACCTACCCCCCGGGAACCCTTACCGGCGGCGATAAAAAAGATGTCGTTATTTCAAATCTTATCTACTCAACGGCAAACCGTGTGGTTATTTATGGCTGGCACACCAGCGTGGGGAATCCCATACAACCTTTGAGCAATGTACACGCCGATACCTATTACGATTACAGCCACGGCATACGCCTGATTCAAAACGCCGTTATGTACAACGGAAACCCTACTACGGTAAAAGCCATCCTTCAGTCATCTACCCTCAATCCACTGCTGAGCGATGAAGGCGTGATGTCGCAACCCTGGTATCCATACAACACGGTGGTGAGTTCACTGGCCACACCGCTTTCGTTTGCCGTGATCAATAAAGCCAACAACACCCTCGAAATAAAAGTAAAGAACGATGCCAATGCCACACACTATAAGGTGTATACGAGCACCAATGGCACTACATTTTCCAGCCCTACCACCATCCTGAAATCAAACCTGATCCTGTCGTCGCTGACAAGTAACCAGATTTATTATGTAAAGATTGCCGCTTATAATGCTACCTACTCCATCACATCGGGCACCTCAGAAGTACTGGCTGCCGTGCCATGCAATTACCAGGACAGCATCTTATTGGTGAATGGCTTTGACCGCGCGATAACCGGCAATACCTACGACTTTGTGCGGCAACATGGCAGTGCAGTGAAAGCATGCAACAAAAATTTCTCTTCGGCCACAAACGAAGCTATCCAGGATGCCCTGGTGAGTCTTGGTACTTATAAAGCAGTTGACTGGATATTGGGCAAGGAAAGTACAGCCGATGAAACCTTTAGCAACACAGAACAGACTCTGGTTTCGGCTTACCTGAAACAGGGTGGTTTTTTATTGACAAGTGGTTCCGAAATTGGCTGGGACCTGGATCACAGTGGTTCAACCAGTGATAAGAGTTTTTACAACAATTATCTCAAATCGGCTTATGTGGCCGACGCTCCAAATAGTCAGGCCTCTACCTGGTACACGTGTGTGAACATGAGCAGCAACAGTATTTTCAATTTCAATGACACCGTGTATTTCGACAATGGCAGCAATGGCACCTATAACGTAGACTACCCCGATGTGATCAGCGCCATGAACGGGGGCACCGAAACCATGCGCTATACCAACAACAGCACGAGTTATTCGGCCGTTTATTTTTCGGGTTTATTCAGTGGCGGCAGTACCAATGGCAAACTGGTGTATATGGCTTATCCCTTCGAAACGATCTATAATACTGCGAAACGCAACAGCCTGATGAATGATATTCTTGTTTTCTTTTTTCCGCCGGCGATCACCACAAACATTGAAACGTTTACAAAAGAAAACATCCGGCTTTATCCGAATCCGGTGCAAAATTACCTGTACATAAAAAGTGAAAACATACCGGAACATATTACCATTACGGATATGAAAGGCAATACGGTGATGCAGCTGGAATCGGCAAATGAAAAAACAATTCAGGTGGAAACACTATCCCCGGGCATGTATATGATTCAGGGATATATAAACGAGCGTCCGTTCAGTATCCGTTTTGTGAAAGAATAAAACCCAACATGGCGCCTAATCAATAACCTTGAAACGAATATCCGGTAATGAAATCTGCTGTCCACTGATCTCACTCTTCACCAGGATCTTCTCGATATAGAATCGCCCACCGACCGGCAGGGTCATTAATGCCTGCTTTGTTACAACAGACAACGAATCGCTTTCTGAATTGATCTCAAATACAATTCTGTCCTTTACGACCGTATAAAGCTTATAGGATTTTATGGTATAACTGCATGGCCCTTTAACTTGAACTACTGCCAGCTTAGTGAGCTGAGTTCTGCCAATAGTGCCGCCGGAGCTTCCGAGAAGAGATGCCGTGCATTTTTCAGATGCAGGTTTACGAACCTTTATAACAGAAGGTTTCTGAGCAACAACTGCCGCCGCAGGGAAACACAAAAGAACAAAGAAGGCAAAACACTTCATGTCATCATTAAACAAAAACCGGCAAATTCACTGGTGCGCTTACACCAGCTTCGTTGCTTTCTCAAGTGCGGTATCCAACCCTTCGGGCTTAGAGCCACCGGCCTGCGCATAGAAAGGCTGTCCGCCACCACCACCATTGATTTCTTTAGCCAGTTCACGTACAATATTTCCGGCATTCCAGTTTTTCTCTTTCACGAGGTTATCGCTGATGATCACCGACAAACTTGGTTTGCCTTTCACTTCGGCACCAATCACACAGAATACATTATCCAGCTGGTTACGCACCTCGAATAATAAATTCTTAATTTCCTCGGCGCTGTCGAAACGGATTTTTTCAATGATCACATTTACGCCGCCTTTATGCTGCACTTTGGTAAGCAGTTCTTTTTTAATCTCCTGGGCTTTTTCGCGAAGGAGCTCCTGTAATTGTTTGTTGAGGCTATGATTTTCTTCAACCAGCGCCGTCAGGCTCTTCGCCACATCTTTACTGCCTTTCAGAATAGTTCTTACTTCATGCAATGTTTTCAGTTGTTCATCAAAATAGGCTTCTGCGCGCACTGCTGTAACAGCTTCCACGCGGCGTATACCCGCTGCAACTGCACTTTCTGAGATGATTTTAAAATAGCCTATCTGGCCGGTGGCTTTCACATGTGTGCCCCCGCATAATTCGACTGAATAGTTTTTATCGAAGGTTACCACGCGCACCACATCGCCGTATTTTTCGCCAAAGAGTGCCATTGCACCTGTTTTCCTGGCTTCTTCAATAGCCATCAGTTGCGTATTGCCGGTAATGTTCTCGCGGATTTTTGTATTCACGATCTGCTCGATCTCGTGCAATTCTTCTTCTGTGATTTTTGCAAAATGCGAAAAGTCGAAGCGGAGGTACTCGTCATTTACCAAACTTCCTTTTTGTTCGACGTGTGTACCGAGTACCTGCCTCAAAGCCGCATGCAGCAAGTGTGTTGCGCTGTGGTTATTAGCTGTGTATAAACGCTTGTCAGCATCTACACGGGCCGTAAACGAGCCATCCATATTCACAGGTAATTTCTCTGCATAATGTATGATCACACCGTTTTCTTTTTTAGTATCGGTAATAAGGATGGTTTCATTGGCATTTTCCAGCACGCCGGTATCGCCCACCTGTCCGCCACTTTCGGCATAGAAAGGAGTTTTATTAAGAACAAGATGAAACTGTTCTTTGTTTTTCGCTTTTACCTTGCGGTAACGTACTACCACGCACTTGCAGCTTAACTCATCGTAACCCACAAACTCGGTTTCTTTTTCACCCTGCATGCCTTTGCCTGCTTCGGTATACACCCAATCGTCGGTGTCGAGCGATGTGGCGGCGCGCGAGCGATTCTTCTGTTCTTCCAGGTATTTTTTAAATCCGGCTTCATCAATGCTCAGGTCGTATCCACGGGCAATGAGTGAGGTCAGATCCACCGGGAAGCCGAAGGTATCGTACAATTCAAATACGATTTTTCCATCAATTACTTTTCCTTTCCCGTTTGTTGTCAGGTCGATACAAACCTGGTCGATGCGGCGCAGACCAACTTCCAGTGTTTTGTAAAAAGATTGCTCTTCTTCGCGGATTACTTTTTCGATAAGCACCTTCTGGGTATTGAGCTCAGGAAATGCCTGTCCCATCTGGTGTGCCAGCGTTGGCACCAGGCGGTACATAAATGGTTCTTTCAGGTTCAATGATTGATAGCCATAGCGGATGGCGCGACGTAAAATACGACGGATGACATAGCCGGCACCGGTATTACTTGGCAACTGCCCATCGGCAATGGAAAACGAAATGGTGCGGATATGGTCTGCAATAACACGGATAGCGATATTGACGATCTGTTGTTTTTTATGATGCTCTTCATCCTCCGGTTTATAACGATGTCCGCTCAGCTCCTCAATTTTATTGATCAGCGGCATGAATACATCCGAATCGTAATTACTGGTTTTCTTTTGCAACACACGAACCAGGCGTTCAAAACCCATGCCTGTATCTACGTGTTGCTTGGAAAGTTTTTCCAGTTTAGTCAATTCGACGCGTTTTGCTTCCCTTAGTCTAGATTTTTCTTTAGCATCAACACTCAATCCATCAATTTTAGCCAACTCCTGAGCGCCTCCATTTTGTTTCCACTTCCGTTCAAACTCCATGAATACATTATTCCAGATTTCGATCACCTGCGGATTATCGGCATTTACCAATGTAGCACCGTCAACAGCCTTGCGCTCCTCGTCGCTCCGGCCATCGTAGTGAATTTCGGAGCATGGCCCGCATGGCCCCACATCTCCCATTTCCCAGAAATTGTCTTTCTTGTTACCGTTCAGGATACGTTTCTCATCAATGAATTGTTTCCAGGTATCGTATGCCTCCTGGTCAAATGCAAGCCCGTCGTCTTTGCTTCCTTCAAATACGGTAACGTACAAGCGGTCTTTGTCAATTTTATAGACATCTGTCAGTAATTCCCAGGCCCAGGCAATGGCTTCTTTTTTGAAATAGTCGCCAAAACTCCAGTTACCAAGCATTTCGAACATGGTATGATGGTATGTATCCACACCAACCTCTTCGAGGTCATTGTGTTTACCGCTCACACGGAGGCATTTCTGTGTATCGGCCACCCGCGGAAATTTAATAGGAGCATTGCCCAGGAAAATATCTTTAAACGGGGCCATCCCGCTGTTGTTGAACATGAGTGTAGGGTCGCCCTTCACCACCATAGGTGCTGAAGGCACGATCTCGTGTCCTTTGCTCTTAAAAAAATCTAAAAATGTCTGGCGTACTTTATTTGATTCCATAAACTGTTTGGTTTCGTTTTGTCTGCAAATTCACACCTGCTTTTGCCGGATTTTCCGGCCTTTCGCGCAGCTTTACAAATGTTCTAAAATTAGAGTTTCTGTACAATAATTAAGATTGCGAATTTAAGGCATTTTCCTATCTTTGCTACACTTTTTAAAAGCCTGTTTTTCAACAAAATGTCTAAGGTTAAATATAGGTTTAACACCAAGAGTCTCACCTACGAAAAAGTAAAGGTAACCTTCCGCGAACGGATGTTGCGTTTGCTGTCGTACCTGGCCACAGGCTCGGTGTTTGCCGCCATTACCATTGCACTGGCTTATAAATTCCTGGATTCTCCCAAAGAAAAACAATTGAAACGCGAAATTGCAGCCCTGCAACTGCAATACGATCTGCTCAATAAAAAAATGACCAAGGTCGATTACGTTTTAGCCGACCTGCAGGACCGCGATGACAATATTTACCGCGTTATTTTCGAGGCCGAACCGATTTCAAACAGCATCCGTAAAGCCGGATTTGGCGGCAGCGACCGCTATAGCAGCCTGGAAGGATTTGATAATAGCCAGTTGATGAAGGAAACTACCGAACGGCTGGACCGCATCACCAAACAATTATATATTCAATCCAAATCGTTTGACGAGGTGGTGAAAATGGCCAAAAACAAAAAACAGCTCCTGGCCTCAATTCCGGCTATTATGCCCCTCAACAATAAAGACCTGAAACACTTACCGAGTGGTTATGGCTGGCGGACACATCCGATTTATAAAACCCAGGAGTTTCACCCGGGGATGGACTTCACGGCAGAACAGGGCACACCTATTTATGCTACCGGCGATGGTACTGTAGAAGTGGCCGATGCTTCGGCACAGGGTTACGGAAACCACGTGGTGATCAACCACGGTTATGGTTACCAGACTTTATACGGCCACATGAGTAAAATTGCGACCAAGCCCGGCAAGCAGGTAAAACGCGGGGAGCTGATCGGCTATGTAGGAAGCACCGGCATGAGTACAGGCCCGCACGTGCATTACGAAGTGATTAAGAACGGGGAAAAAGTAAACCCGATCAACTTCTACTACAACGACCTGACACCGGAAGAATACCAGATCATGCTCGAGTTATCGTCGCGCTCAACACAATCATTCGACTGATGAAATCCACTTACAAAATTGGGTTCTACACGGCTGTATCACTGGTTATTGCCAACATGATAGGCACCGGTGTGTTTACCAGCCTCGGATTTCAGCTCATTCACATTCATTCGGTTTTCAGCATTTTATTACTCTGGGTATTGGGCGGCATTATTTCTTATTGCGGGGCATTGGTGTACGGTGAGCTCGGAACAGCCATTCCCCGCAGTGGTGGCGAATATGTATACCTGTCGAAACTCATTCATCCGAGTATAGGCTTCCTTTCCGGCTGGGTTTCCAGCACGGTAGGTTTTGCGGCACCTGTAGGCCTGGCCAGTATTGCACTGGGCAGTTACGTTCATAAAATATTTCCGGGCATCAACACCACGGCCTGCGCCCTCAGTGTGGTGATCATCATCACCATGATTCATGTTACCAATCTGAAACTGGGAAGCCGCTTTCAGAAGGTTGTTACCTTCTCAAAGGTGGCTATCATTGTATTGTTTATTACTGCAGGCTTCATACACCATCCGGCCGACCCGGGCATCAGTATTTTACCGCAATCGTTTTCATGGAGCGAAATTACATCGGGCTATTTTGCGGTATCGCTCATTTATGTGTCTTATGCCTACAGTGGCTGGAATGCCGCAGCCTATATTGTTGGCGAGATGAACGAGCCCCGGAAAAATCTTCCGAAAGCCCTCCTGCTTGGAACATTGATTGTTACTGTTATTTACGTGCTGCTTAATTTTGTTTTCCTGTATAGTAGTCCCATGCCGGAACTCAGCGGTGTGTTGGAAGTAGGACATGTGAGCGCCTCGCATATTTTCGGGGCGGCCTTCGGACAATTGATGAGCCTGGTGATTGCCTTCCTGCTTATTTCAACCATCAGTGCCATGATCATGGCGGGTCCGCGCATCATAAAAAGCATGGGCGAAGACCTGCCTATGCTGGGATTACTTTCCAAAACAAACAAAAACAATATTCCTTACATGGCGATCCTCTCGCAATCGTTCCTCACCATTGTGTTCATCCTTTTCTTCCCTTTCGAATCGCTGCTCACCTTTGTTGGTTTTAGTCTTACCATATTCACCTGCCTCACGGTTATTTCACTGTTTGTTTTAAGAGTGAAAGATAAAAACACCAGTGGTTATAAAACCTGGGGATATCCTGTAACACCCATTATCTTCCTGCTCTTTAATGGCTACATTCTTTACAATGCTTTAACCGAAAAACCGATCGAGTCGCTCTATGGACTCTCTAATGTTCTGCTGGGCTTTGCGGTCTGGTTTATCGGCTATGCCTATTCGAAAAAGAAATTACAAACCGTATCATGAAAACGATTTTTTATAGTATTGCTGCCTGTGCGATGTTAAGTGCCTGTGGAGATCAGCATACAGACGTGCAGAAAACCACCACTTCAAAAACAGATTCGGCAAAAACCGAAACAACCCTGGCAGATTCTGCCAGACCGGTTGAAACAACAAACATGCCGGTGAATGACACACTGGATGCACTGGCTGGAATTATAGCCGGCATGAAACCGCAGAACAACATGTACGATTTTGTAACGGGCTCTTCCGACTTCATCAGCTACAGCAAAACAGCCGATAAACGCTGGAATTCCTATGATTCGAGCCGTATCACGAAGCTCCGTGAATTTCGCAACAATGAGATCGGAAAAATTGTAAAACCGGAACAAACACTTTTCTATCCCTTCTCAGGGCCTGATATTCTTTATGCCTATACGTTTTTCCCGGATGTGCAGAACTATGTAATGGTAGGCCTGGAACCGGTCGGAAGTCTGCCCGAATTTAAAAAGGAATACAAAGATTCGCTCGATCCGTATTTCAATAAAATCAATACCTCGCTGAATGCCATTTTAAAATACAGTTTCTTCCGCACCGAAAGCATGAGCAAAGACCTGCGCAACGAAGAGGTGAATGGCACATTACACCTGCTTTTCCTGTTCCTGAAACGGACCGGAAATTCGATCTGCTCGGCAAAGCCAATCACTGTAGATACAACCGGAACACTAAAATACCTCGGCTCGTTCGAGGAATTGAAAAAACTGAAAACGCCCACCCGTGGCGTGGAGATCAGTTTCCTGACCAAAGACAAAGTGCTGAAGACCCTTCGTTATTTCTCGCTCAATGCGGCCGACGGCGGATTGAAATCCAACAAAGGATTCAGCACATACCTGGCAGCAATGGGCAGGGTGAATTCCTACCTGAAAGGTGCTTCTTACCTGATGCATAAATCCTATTTCTCCATTGTCAGAAATACCATTCTCAACCAGAGTTCGTATGTGGTACAGGACGATAGCGGTATTGCTTTTCATTATTTTACAGACAGTGGCAAAAAATGGGATTATACCTTTTACGGAAAATACCTGAAACCGATTTCATTGTTCTCACAGTTCTACCAGAAAGACCTTGACTCAACTTATAAAGCCCTTGGGAGTAAGGATATCGGATTTGGCATTGGTTATAACTTCAAGGATAAAAACAGTAATTTCATGATCGCCCGACGGGTGGATTAATTTGGGCTTACTGTCAAATAAGTGTTTCCGGCTCATTATAATTGCCGCTTGCCTTGGTTTATATGGATGCCATGAAAAACCTACAGCATCAATTCCTTTAGATTATAAAATACGACTGGTCTGTTTCGATTTTAATGACAGCATAGCTATTCATTATCTTCAAAGCGACCTCAGCAAATATTACCCCTGTCATATTGTGAAAATGGAAACCCGACCGATGCCGGAATCTGCCTATTATAAAGAACGGGATCGCTATCGCGCCGACACACTTCTGAATTATCTGAAACGAAACCATGACACGTTATCTGATATAATACTTGCCTTGACAACTCACGATATTTCGACAAGTAAAGGCAATATAAAAGACTACGGTATTATGGGCCTGGGTTTCAACCCTGGTAATGTCTGCATTGTTTCCAGCTACAGGTTGTCGAAAGACACAAAGTCCCAAAAACAAATCAGTAACCGTTTTATAAAAGTAGTGCTCCATGAACTCGGTCACAACTTTGGACTAACCCATTGCACCTATTCAAAAACATGTTACATGCAGGATGCAGAGGGAAGCATAAAAACCATTGACCGGTCCGAAAAGTATTTATGCGAAAATTGCAGAAAACACCTTATATTAAACGAACAATAAATTGGTCTGCTCGATATTTAAAAGAAGTTGTCTGCTAATTAACGATGAAAAAAATAAGTGCAATATTCTTTATCATCCTTGCTTCAACGCTGAAGTCGCAATTCTCTTTTGAGTCTATCTTCAGAACAAGTCCTGTTCTTCAAAAAGCAGCCGAAAACCATGTTCCGTATCGTCTTCAGATCATTTACACGCAAATTGACCGCGACGAAAACGGAACCCCGCATTTCAAAAATTATTATTACCATACAGACTCCAGCCTTTACTTTTATTGCGCCAGTCTCGTGAAGCTACCCACTTCTATTCTGGCTCTTGAAAGCCTTAATGAACTTGGCCTCGACAGAAATACCATCATGTTTACCGATAGTGCCAATGCCTGCCAGCATACCTGCAAAAAAGATACAAGCTCTGAAACCGGCTACCCGAGCCTGGCGCATTACATCCGCAAAATGGCCCTGGTCAGCGATAACCTGGCCTTTGGCCGCGTCTACGAATTTGTAGGGGTCGACCACATGCACGATCGCCTGCAGGAACTCGGCTTTCCGAATATGCGCATCGTTCACAGGTTCGATGGTGGCTGCAAAGGCACGGAAAATATCACCACGAACCCCGTGTCGTTTTACAACAAAGATCTTAAACTGATTATGCAACGCCCGCAACAGACCTCCACGCACGTATATACAAATCCCATCGGGCAGGTACTGGTGGGCAAAGCCTATTACAATGCGCAGAACAAAAAAATAAATCAGCCCAAAGATTTCACAAACATGAATTACATTGCCCTGAAAGATATTCATGAAATGCTGCGGCGACTGGTCTTTCAACCCTATACCGAAAAATCCAGGCAATATAACATCCGCGAAAGCGACCGTTTGTTTCTGCTCGACTACCTGACACGCTACCCCTCTCAAAGCGACTACCCACATTATGACCCCAAAACCTATTACGATAGTTATAAAAAGTATTTTATCTTCGGAGACAGTAAAAAGCCCATCACGGATTCTTCGTTAAGCATTACCAATATTGTAGGGCAGTCGTATGGTTTCATGAGCGATTGTGCTTATATCCGCAACAAAACGAAGCATGTCGAATTTATGCTCAGTGCGGTGATCTACGCCAATGCCGATGAGATCATCAACGACGGTAAATACGAATACAATACGGTAGCACTGCCATTCCTGGCTGAACTCGGGCGCCGGATTTATGCCTATGAGCTGACCCGCAAACGTTAATTAATTGGGGGGCATTGTTAACAAATCGCTACGTTCTCCGCATCCGAAACACTGAATTGAATTGTATTTTTGGCTATGCCTGTTTTAGAGGAAAAAGACACCGAAAAATTATTTTACTCCATCGGCGAAGTTGCTGCCATGTTTGATGTAAATACCTCCCTGATCCGTTTTTGGGAAAAGGAATTTGATGTGATCTCCCCATCCAAAAACAAAAAGGGTAACAGGCTCTTCACCAAAAAAGACATCGACAACTTCAAGCTTATTTTTCACCTGGTGAAGGAAAAAGGCTATACGCTGCAGGGCGCCAAAGACAAGCTTAAAACAGGCATCAAAGAATCTGACCAGACTAAGGCCGAAGTGGTTGATAAGCTTAAAAAGATCAAGGATCAGCTTTTAGACATCAAAAATAAATTATAGGTTTTCCAGTTTTTATTGTGTAAAACTTATCGCCTTTTCTCCCTTCTCAACCCGATCATTTTAGCAAATTAGGGAATTAAACTACACCTGGTGTTTAAACCATTGTATACCCTGCTTGTATTGTCGGCCACATTTATTTTGCTGGCTGGCATGACCTTTCTGTTTCCGAAGGATGGCTTGCATATCGGTGGCAGCTTCAAACTCCAGTACCCTCATTACACTTCATTCCTGGAGCCGGAAAAAAATCAAAAAGCCGATATATCAAAAATTATTGCACTGGCCGATGAAGAAGAAAAAATACTGGACAAGGATACGACTGCTGCCGAAATTGAGGCAGAGCTGAAAGATACAGCGCGCCCGGTCCTCATCACCACCATTCAATATAAAAACAATACGCCCGGAGCACTTGAAAACTTTTTTGCATCATTGCAACATATCGCCGACGAACCCAAGAGCATACGTATTCTTCATTATGGCGACTCACAGATCGAAGGCGACCGGATCAGCGACTACCTCCGCCTGAAACTCCAGAGTCAGTTTGGTGGCGAAGGTCCCGGACTCATCTCACTCATGCCGGTTGCTCCAAGTGTGGTCAATAAAATATCCTGGAGCCCGGGCTGGGACCGCTATCCTGTTTTCGCCGGAAAAGACAAGCGTGTAAAACACAGTAACTTCGGAGTCATGGCACATTTTTGCCGCTTCAATAATTACAAAACGCTCAGTGATACATCTTCTTATATCTCTTCCTGGGTGAAAATTGTGACTTCAAAAAACGGCGGAAAAAATGCGGCCTCATACAAAAAACTGAAATTATTCTACGGAGGCGCGCAGACAAAAACCTATACCGAACTCTATGAAAACGGCTCGCTTACCAAAACAGACAGCCTCAATGCCGGCGGAGTATTCAATATCAAAGAGTTTGCCCTGAACCAGGGACCCCTTTTACAGGAATTCCGCTTCAAAGGAAAAGACAGCCCTGATTTCTATGGCCTTTCGCTCGAAAGCGACAAAGGAGTGATGGTTGATAATATGGGGCTTCGTGGGAGTTCCGGCACATTCTTCAACCAGATTAACTTCGCACAGCTGAAACAATTCTACGATTACCTCAATGTAAAATTCATCATCCTCCAGTTCGGTGGTAATACATTGCCCTACATCAAAGACAAATCACAGGCCGATAATTTCGGAAAATACTTAAGTGCCCAGATCGTTACTATCAAAAAACTGGCACCGAATGCGAGCATCCTTGTTATCGGGCCTGCCGACATGAGTGTGAAAGACGGCGCCGACTATGTAACACACCCGCAACTCGAAGACCTGCGCGATGCCATCCGTAAAGCAGCCTTTGACAACAACTGTGCTTTTTTCGATATGTATGATTGCATGGGTGGCCGCAACAGCATGGTAAGCTGGGTTGATCAGAAAATTGCCGCCACAGATTATATTCACTTCAGTCCGGTAGGAGCCCGGAAAATAGCCACCCTTCTCTACTCGGCCCTGATGAATGATTATGCTACTTACACTAAAACAAAAAAATAATTGAACCTGCTATCCTCATATAAAACGACCTGTAACATTCGTCCCCGGCACTTTACAATTCTCTGCCTGCTTGTGCTGTGCCTCCTGGTCATCAAAACAAAGGCTCAGTATAATTTCATTCGTTACGATTCAAGCCGCGTCGTATTTGGCAAAGACAGCTCTGCCTTTATGAAATTATATGGCAAAATGGACGATCTGAAAAACGGCAAACGTGATCGCGTAACCATTGTGCATTACGGAGGCTCCCATATCCAGGCCGGTTTCTGGAGCGAAAAACTCATTGATAATTTTCAGGCACTCGGAAATTTTGAAGGTGGAGGCGTGTGGGCCTTTCCATACAAAATAGCAAAAACAAACGGTCCTCCGTTTTACCGCTCATTTTCGGATGGCCGCTGGAAACGCTGCCGTTGTGCACTGGCCAAAGAAATGTGCCCGAACCTGGGCATGAATGGAATTGCGGCTGTAACAAACGATAGCGCCACAAACTTTGGAGTAAAAATAACTACCAATAACCATCACAAAAATTTCAACACCGTAAAAGTCTACCACAATTTCAATGCTTCGTTCGAGATAAGCCTGGGCGAACAGGCCGGACTACCCAGCAAACGGAGCGATGATAAAAGCAAGGGTTATACAGAGTTTACTTTTGAAAACTATATCGACAGTATTAATTTTCAGCTCATCCGTAAAGATACGCTCCAGCGCGACTTCATGCTTTATGGCATCAGCCTCGAAAACAACAAGCCCGGATATTACTATGCCGGATTCGGAGTCAATGGTGCCTCCAGCAGCTCTTTCCTGCGTTGTCCCCTGCTTGTTGATCAGCTCAAAACACTTAAACCCGACCTGGTTATTTTCTCTCTTGGGGTGAACGATACCCAGGGTAAAGATTTTACAAAAGCGGATTTCATCGCTCACTACGATAGCCTTATTGCTCTCATCAAAAAAGCTTCACCCGACTGCGCTATACTTTTTACAACCACGAGCGATAATTATATTGCACGCAAAACACCCAACAAGAGACCGATCCGTGCCGAAGAGGCTATGTACGACCTGATGCAGAAACACAAAGCAGCTGTATGGGATTTGTATGAAGTGATGGGAGGATATCGTTCTATTTACAAATGGTATAAATCAGGGCTGGCAGCGAAAGATAAAGTGCACTTCAATTCCCGCGGCTATTATATTGTAGGGCAACTGATGTTTGAAGCGTTGGAACGAAGCTACAGATATAACTCAAAGGTCGGAAAGTAACTGAAGGCTTCTGCAAATGCCCGGCTGACATAAATAAAAGTGCGACAGGAAAAGCTTTGGGTTGGCGTTCGTTCCTGATTTTTTTGTTTCTTTTTTCATCAGGGAAAAAAGAAAACATAATAACATAAAAACTTTGAACACCCTTAACTACATAAAAGAACTCTTCTCCTTTTCCGAAGGAAAACCCCTCATTTTCACCCAGCTTTTCTTCTGGGCTTTCTTCGCAGTGGTCCTGGTTTTTTATGCATTGGTTTACAAAAAAATTGCGTTACGAAACATATACCTGCTCCTGGTGAGCTTTTTCTTCTATTACAAAACCAGCGGCGTTTTCCTCATCCTTCTGCTCTTCACGATCAGCAGCGACTATTGCTGGGGCCTGCTCATATACAGAGCCCGATCTATCACACATAAAAAAATATTCCTCACCATCAGTGTTTTATTGAACCTCACCCTTCTTTGTTATTTCAAATACGCTTATTTCTTTACCGAAAGCTGCAACCAGCTCTTCCATACCAACATTGCATTCTTCAACCATTTCTCGCAATTCAGCAACACCTTTTTCGGCACACATTTCAGCGTCGACAAACTCATACTTCCTATTGGTATTTCTTTCTTTACGTTTCAGTCTCTGTCATACACCATCGATATGTACCGTGGGAAGGTCACGCCGGTCAAAAACATTTTCGATTATGGCTTTTTTGTTTGTTTCTTTCCGCACCTCGTAGCAGGTCCCATTGTAAAGGCACATGAGTTTCTTTACCAGGTATATCAACCTTATTCGCTTAGCCGGAAAGAATTCGGCCTGGCTGCATTCTGGATCATGAACGGCCTGGGTAAAAAAATCATCGCCGATTATATTGCGGTCAATTTTGTGGATCGGATCTTCGATAATCCCAATTACTACAGCGGCGTCGAAACCATCCTGGGGATCTTCGGTTACTCCATGCAAATTTATGCCGATTTCTCAGGCTATACCGACATTGCCATTGGCATTGCGCTCCTGCTGGGCTTCCGGTTACGCACCAATTTCAAATCGCCATACAAGGCCCAAAGTACCAGTGAGTTCTGGAAGCGCTGGCACATTTCCTTATCCTCCTGGCTCCAGGAATACCTCTACATTCCCTTAGGTGGAAACCGCCAGGGAACACCCGGATCCTATATTGCCATCAGCATCCTGGCCATTGTACTGGTAATGCTCACCGGGCACCTGTGGCTATTGCTGGTGTTGCTCGGACTCACAGCACTCTTTGTTTTGCTCGCTTATTTTATTCCATCAGTTCGCCGCTCCATCAATACCAATATCAACCTCATGGTAACCATGCTCCTTGGCGGGTTGTGGCACGGCAGCAGCTGGCTCTTCATCATCTGGGGTGGGCTCAACGGGCTTGGCCTTGTTGTGCATAAACTATGGCTGAAAGTATCGCCTTTCAAGAACAGCACAAATATCGCCGTCAAAATTACAGCCATGCTGTTCACCTTAACCTTTATCAGTTTCACCCGTATTTTTTTCAGAAGCGATAGCATGGATACCGTTTCTCTGATCTTCGACCGCATCACCAATCACCTGGGGCTTTCACTTACATTCGGTATTATAAAAGGATATGCTCTCGTACTTTCGGTTATTGCCATCATGTACCTCATTCACTGGATCCCGGAACGCTGGAAGGAAAAATACCGTCTTTTCTTTGCTTCATTGCCTTTACCCTTGATGATTCCCTGCATGGTCGTTCTTGTTTTTACCCTCTACCAGTTTATCAGCGGCGATATGCAACCGTTTATATACTTCCAGTTCTGATCGCTGAGACATTTTATGTCAGAAATCCCGGGCCTGGATAATAAAAAATAACCAATTTCTTAAAACAAAAAAACGCTTTTTGTCGTTTTCTTTACTGTTTTTTAGCCTTATTTTTGAATGAATTAATTATTTAATAATCAAGCTCCTCTATTGTATATACAAGGAAACGGGAGATTTTATGAATCATGAAAACTGAACTGATTACCAAAGTGGAAGAATTGCTCGGTCAACCCGAAGCAAGTGCTGTTGCTCACCAAATGCGCACTCTGCAAAAAGAGTATCAACAGGTATGGACAGCCGAATTTGAAAAAGCCAAACAGGAATTTATCGATGAGGGTGGCAAAGCCAAAGAATTTGAATATGCCAAAAGTCCGGAAGACCTGAAAATTACGCAACTGTTTGATCGCTTCGAGAAAAAGAAAAAAGAAGAAGAATCGCGGCTCGCTGCCGAACAGGGCAAGAATCTCGAAATCCGCAAAGAAATCATTGCCAAAATAAACGACCTCAGCCAGGTGAGTGAAAACGTGGGCTCTGCCATCAAAAAACTTATTGAGCTGCAGGCTCAGTGGAAAGCCACCGGCGCGGTGTCTCCGCATAAATACAAAGATATCCAGGGTGAGTATAGCAAAGCCATTGAAGAGTTCAATTACAAACTGAGCATCTCCAAACAGTTGCAGGACCATGACCTGAAACGTAATTTCGAACTGAAAACCGAGTTGCTCGAAAAACTGAAAGCCGTACAGAACCTCGAAAACATCAAGGAAGCTGAGCGCCTCATAAAAGTATACCGCAACGATTGGGAAGACATCGGCCCGGTTCCGAACGACAAATGGGATGAACTGAAAGGTGCATATCGTGCGGCGCTTGAAGAAGTATATGGCAAACTCAAAGCACACTATAACTCTGTAGAAGAACAGAAAGAACAGAACCTTAATCTGAAAAAGGAACTGCTCGACAAAACAAAAGATATTCTTGCACGCAGTGAAACAGCCGCAGGCGCTATGTGGAACACACTTACCAATGAACTGCTCGCTATTCAGAACGAATGGAAGAACATTGGCCGTGCAGCACAAAAAGATAACGACAAAGTATGGTCAGAATTCAGAAGCCTGTGCGATACATTTTTCGATAAGAAAAAAGCATTCTTTGCCGTGGTGAATGAAAAAATGGGCGAGATCCGCGCTCAGAAAAAGAAACTCATTGAAAAAGCCGAGGCAATCAAGAATGATACCGACTGGTCTAAAACAGGTCTGGCATTAATCCGCCTGCAGGACGACTGGAAAAAAATACCGCATGCCGGTGGCGATGAAAACAGCCTGTTTCAGCGTTTCCGCGCAGCCTGCAACCATTTCTTTGAAGCCAAAAAAGCACACTTCGAAGGTATCGAAGCTTCTTATACAGATAACCTGAAGGCCAAAGAAGATCTTCTTGAAAAGCTGAACGCCTTTACCCTGGGCGATGATAATAATGCAAACCGTGAACAGCTGAAACAACTCACCGCCGAGTGGAATGCCGCCGGTATGGTTCCCATGAAGGAAAAGAAACGTGTGAACGATGCATTTTACAACAAACTGGATGAACTGTATGACAAAATGAGCATGAGCCATTCCGAAAAAATGATGATGCAGTTCAAAACAAAACTCGAACGTTTTGCTTCCAGCGACAATGCACTCGAGCTGCTTCGCAAGGAAAATGATTTCCTGAAAAAACACATGGATGAAATCAATAACACCATCCGCACCTATGAAAACAATCTTGGGTTCTTCAAAAACAGCAAAGGCAAAAACGATCTGCTGAAAGATGTAGAACAGAAAATTGAAAACGAAAAACAAAAATTACAGGACTTCAACGAAAAAAGAAAAATGGTTTCTTCTGAAATGAACAAACTCAGAGAGCAAACACAGAAAGCTTAATCGCAAAAAGCATACACTGAGCCCGGATCTCTTGATCCGGGCTCTTTTATATCCGGTATCTTTACCTTTATGCCAGTGTTGGTGTTCTCACCAACACTAATCCGCACATCATCACACCCCCTTAATCCAACACATATTCCAAAAAACTGTTATGCCGATGTTGGTGTTCTCACCAACATAAATCCGAACATCACTACAATCCTTATGCCGGTGTTGGTGTTCTCACCAACACCCATCTGAACTTCATCGCAACCCTTATCTCAACGCATATTCCAAAAACTGTTTTATGCCGGTGTTGATGTTCTCATTTATGCCGGTGTTGGTGTTCTCACCAACACCCATCTGAACTTCATCACAACCCTTATCTCAACGCATATTCCAAAAAACTGTTAACAACAACTATTTGGCACGGCCATTGAAAAAGACATCATAACGTTAAATACATTCGTTATGAAAACCTTAAGTATCCTCACCGCAGCCATCTGTCTCATTACGGCTTCGATCCATGCGCAAACCGTGGTTTATGGAGGCAACCCAAACCATCATCCCAAAGACAACGGCTATAACCAGCCTAACACGCAGAACAACGATCATCCATCCAAAAAAATGGGATATGGCAATAATGGCTGGTACAACAACGGCCCGGGCTGGGGAGGCAATGTCAATATATCTTTCGGCAACAACCCCTCTTACGGCTATCCGCAATATGGCTACAACAATTATTATGGTAATGGTTATTACAGCATGAGAAAAGCAGCGCGCTATGCCATCAATAAAAGTGGTGCCATGCTCAACAATGCCACCTGGTACGAGAGCTGGGACAATATGTATTCGCCTATGCTTGCCAAAGCCATAAGGCATCAGCAATATGCTCGACAATTATATTACTGGGGCGATTACGCAGGTGCCTACAATCATGCTGAACGCGCAGCCTACCTGGCCGGTTACGTCATATCGTTTTACAATAATCCCGGCGCATATAATAATGGCCCTTATAACGGCGGCCCTGTAAACAACTACCCGAATCCTTACAGCGATCCATACAACCCATACTACAAACAAAGCAACCCGGATGCTACCAACGATCCGGCTTATCAACCCGGCGATGATGCTGGATTCAAAAAACAAAAAGAAACAACAGAGCCCTCCGGCCAGGATACAAACAAACCTGCAGAGCTTAGCATAAAACGTACAGGAAACAGTGAGCTCGATTCCAGATTACCGGCATCGACCCAGGATGATAAAACCCTTTTGAAATCTATCAAAACAAACGAGCTCCTGGTTGAATAAGCGCCTGTTTCCCAATTAAAAGCCCGGTTATAACAAGCCGGGCTTTTTCTTTTATATTTGCTATGTGCTAAAAAAGCCCCATAACCTTCTGCTGGCCTTATTCAGTGGTCTGCTGCTCAGTCTGGCCTGGTTCAGTCCATTCACAGGCTTTATCTTCATTGCCCTGGTGCCATTGCTGATCATCGAAGATCGTTTTGCCTCTTCACCTGAAATGAAACGGCGTAAGCTGAAACTAACGGGCCTTTCTTACCTCGTGTTTTTTATCTGGAACCTTTGTGTTACCTGGTGGGTTTACTTTGCATCGCTGGGTGGAGCCTGCCTGGCTATTATTGTAAACGCCCTGCTTATGTGCGGTGTGTTTATGATCTTTCATAACATCCGCTTGCGGATCAACAAACCCTGGACCATCTGGCTGCTTATTCCGGTATGGCTGGCGTGGGAATTCGGACACACCTTATGGGATCTTTCCTGGACCTGGCTCACGCTGGGCAATGTATTTGCCTTTCAGCATAACTGGGTTCAATGGTATGAATATACAGGGGTTTCGGGAGGAAGCCTCTGGGTACTGACCGTGAATATTCTTTTATTCAGGCTCATCAAAAATGAAACACTTCGCCTAACAAAAATTTCCTTACCGCTTGCTGTTGTTGCGCTTCCAATAATCCTGTCGTATGGCATTAAAGGACTTGCCGACATAAACATCACCTTACCGAAAAAGCCCGTTAACATTGTGATTGTGCAACCCAATGTGGACCCCTACAATGAAAAGTTTTTTGTAGAGCCTGAGATCCAGCTCAACAACCTGCTCAAACTGATCGATGGAAAAGTAGATAGTCAGACCGATTACCTGGTGCTGCCGGAAACCTTTCTCACGGAGAACATCTGGGAAAACGAACTCAACGAATCGCTCTCCATCCGTTTTCTGCGTGAAAACATTCTGCGTAAATTTCCGCAACTGCGTATTATTACCGGGGCATCAACCATGCGTTTATTCAAACCCGGCGAAGTTGTCTCATCTACTGCCAGAAAATTTACCGATGCCAATGCCTATTACGATTTTTTCAATACAGCCCTGCAGCTTGACACCTCGCAGGTAATCGGCATTTATCACAAATCCAAACTGGTACCCGGTGTAGAACGTATGCCTTTCCCGGCCTTGCTGAAACCGCTTGAAAAGCTCGCCATCGATATGGGCGGCACCATGGGAAGCCTGGGTACTCAGGAGGAACGTACTGTGTTTTTCAACACCGACAAATCGCATGGTATAGCACCTGTTGTATGCTACGAAAGTGTTTATGGCGACTATGTATCGGAATATGTCCGGAATGGCGCCAACCTTATTTTTATTATCACCAACGATGGCTGGTGGGAAGATACCCCGGGTTATAAACAACACCTGGCCTATGGCACGCTGCGTGCTATCGAAACCCGCTGTCCCATTGCCCGGAGTGCCAACACAGGCATCTCCTGTTTTATCGATCAGTTCGGCGACATATCGCAGCCAACAGCTTGGTGGGAACCTGCTGTTATCAAAGGATCCCTGGTGCCTGCCCATGAAAAAACCCTGTTTGTAAAGGTTGGCGATCTTATTTCCCGGATTTCTGTAATTATAGCCCTTCTGGCCGCTATTTTCTCCCAATATTTACGCTTTAAAAAACGCTAAAAAAACGTACCTTTACCCCCGTTATTTTAGTTTGAGACACTTTAAAATCCCTATATATGGAAAAATTTGATGTTACTGTAATTGGCTCCGGCCCGGGCGGGTATGTGGCAGCCATCCGCTGTGCCCAGCTTGGTATGAAAACGGCTCTTATCGAACGTTATGCCACCCTTGGCGGAACCTGCCTGAATGTAGGCTGTATTCCATCCAAAGCCATGCTCGATTCGTCTGAGCATTATTACAATGCGGTGCATCATTTTGAAGAACATGGGATCGAAGTAAAAAACCCGAAAGTAAACATCAAACAGATGGTTGAACGTAAACGCGGTGTTGTAAAAATGACCTGCGACGGTATCAACTTTCTGATGAAAAAAAATAAAATCACCGTATTTACCGGTCATGGAAGTTTTGTAAATAAAACGACCATCGAAATTGCAAAAGCCGACGGCACCAAAGAGCAGATCGAATCGGTGAAAACCATCATTGCGACCGGGTCCAAACCATCTTCGTTACCCGGCATTGAAATTGACAAAAAACGTGTCATTACATCTACCGAAGCCCTTGAACTTTCTGAGGTTCCGAAACACATGATCGTGATCGGCGGTGGTGTTATTGGCCTGGAGCTGGGTAGTGTATATGCACGCCTTGGCGCTAAAGTTTCTGTAGTTGAATTTATGGATGGCCTCATTCCGACTATGGATAAAGGACTTGGAAAAGAACTTCAGCGTGTATTAAAGAAAAACCTCGGCTTTGAATTCTATTTCAACCACAAAGTGACCGGCGTTACCAGCAAAGGAAAAGAAGTAACTGTAAATGCTGATAATAAAAACGGCGAGAAAATTGAAATCAAAGGCGATTACTGCCTCGTGGCAGTTGGTCGTCGCCCGTATACAGAAAATTTAGGCCTGGATAAAGCCGGTGTAAAGCTGGATAACCGCGGCCGTATTGAAACAGATGATCACCTGAAAACCAACGTGGATAATATTTACGCCATCGGTGATGTTGTGAAAGGCGCTATGCTTGCACACAAAGCCGAAGAAGAAGGTGTATATGTGGCCGAGTTACTGGCCGGACAAAAACCACACATGAACTACAACCTCATTCCGGGTGTTGTATATACATGGCCTGAAGTGGCCGCTGTTGGCTTCACCGAAGAACAACTGAAAGAACAGGGCAAAAAATATAAAGTCGGATCCTTCCCGTTCAAAGCCAGTGGCCGCGCGCGCGCATCCATGGATACAGACGGTTTTGTAAAAGTACTTGCCGATGAAGCCACAGATGAAGTACTCGGTGTTCACATGATCGGTCCGCGCACAGCGGATATGATCGCCGAAGCAGTTGTGGCTATGGAGTACAGAGCCAGCGCAGAAGACATCGCC
The DNA here is from genome assembly GCA_018267825.1 of Bacteroidota bacterium. Taxonomy (GTDB): domain Bacteria; phylum Bacteroidota; class Bacteroidia; order B-17B0; family Aurantibacillaceae; genus JAFDXR01. The sequence continues at coordinate 420,594 of JAFDXR010000003.1, forward strand.
CGTATCTGCCATGCCCACCCAACATTTACAGAAAGCTTAAAAGAAGCAGCACTCGATGCTACTGCCAAACGAGCTATTCATATCTAACTCTAAACTGAAGCGCAGGATTTTGTATCATCAATATAAAGTCCTGCGCCTGAAGCGTACATGAAAACAGCCATTTTACTCATCAACCTTGGAACACCGGACAGTCCCGGTACAACCAACGTCAGAAAATACCTTACCCAGTTTCTTAATGATCCGCGTGTAATCGACATTTCTGCTGCTGGCAGAGCGGTGCTGGTAAATGGCATTATTGTTCCTTTTCGCGCACCGAAATCGGCAAAGCTTTATCAGAAAATATGGACTGAAGAAGGATCGCCTTTACTGATCTATACACGCGACCTGGCTAAAAAACTCCAGGAGCAGGTTGGTGCCAATTACATTGTTGACTTTGCGATGCGCTATCAGAAACCAAGTATCGAAAGCGTACTCAATAAACTGCGTGGCGAAAAACCCTCTAAAATAATTATTGTACCCCTCTATCCTCAGTACGCCTCTTCATCTACCGGCTCTACCATTGAAGCGGTGATGAAAGAACTGGCAGGCTGGGAAGTGATTCCCGATATCAGCATCAAGAGTAAATTCTTTGACAGCGAACATTACATCGATGCCCTCGTTGATTCGGCCAAGGATTACGACCTGCAGGCCTACGACCATATTCTGTTCAGCTACCATGGTTTGCCGGAACGCCAGATCCGGAAAGCATCGGCACACTATGGCTCTGACACCTGCCAGATGGGATCCTGCTGCGATAAGATCACAAAAAACAATCAGTTCTGCTACCGCGCCAATTGCTTTGAAACATCACGCCAATTGGTAAAACGCTTGCAGATTCCGGAAGGAAAATACACCAGCACATTTCAATCACGTCTCGACGATAAATGGCTGAAACCTTATTCCGATAAGGTTATTGAAGATCTTGCAAAGAAAGGTGTTAAAAAATTATTGGTGTTCTCACCTGCTTTTGTGGCCGATTGCCTTGAAACCATTTATGAAATCGGAACGGAATACAATGAGATATTCAAAGAGCACGGTGGTGAAAGTGTTACACTTGTGAAGAGCCTCAATACAAACGACGCCTGGGTAAAAGCCCTTGAAAAAATTGCACTGAACGATTAAGCTTCCTTCTTTCCTGAAATAACATCAGCGGGCCCTTATCGGGTTATTGGCCTATATACACTTTTTGATTTACCTGCTCCGAACTTCCCTGCAAATGCAACATGTACCAGCCCTGCGAAAGTGTACCTACGGGCAATTTAATTGTACTGGCGCCTTTCACGGCATGCACATCATCTGAAATAATCCGGCGACCGAGCATATCATAAACAGTCCAGGTAAAATCATCATCGTGATTCAGGATTGTCTGCATATACAAACTGCCATCTGCTGTGTTGTATACATGAACCTGGTCGCGGGTTTCACCGCATCCGCTAATCGATATTGTTTTGAGAACCTTGCTGATTCCTGTATTATCCGTCTGCGAAATTCTGTAATACAGAACTCCATCCGTATTAGACCCTGGGTCGGTATAATTATAATGCATGGTGCTTCCGCTGTTTCCACTACCATTCACTGTAGCAATGCCGGTATAATGTATACCGTCTCTGCTGCGTTCGATCGTAAACAAAAGATTGTTTTTCTCAGAGGCCGTGCTCCAGGTTATAAACACATCATTGCCCATACAGGTTGCTTCAAAAGAGGTGAGTTCCACAGGCAGTGGGGCCAGTAACGACGATAATACCCAGGGCGAAAATGTATTTAATCCGTTTGCTGTAACAGAGCCTACACCACTGGTCACTGCGGCCGCCGATCCTACCGGTGGTTCCCATGCTGTGCCGTTCCAGTGCTGTGCTCCCAACTGACCGGTCTGATAAGGAGAAGTCAATGTATTTTCGGAACCACGGTAGCTGAAAGTAACATTCGCCGTGACAGCACTGCTCGATGTAATATTCCACCAACGATCTATAACCACCTGAACAGATCCGTCTGCCCCGATAATCGGACTATACATATGAGTCACAGCACCTACATTACTGGCGCCTGCCCAGGGGGTATTACTGGCATTGGATGTAGCGCGGGTCGATACCTCCACATAATCTGAGGCGCCCATGGCCGATGTGATATTGAATGTAAATGGAATCTGTGTTCCGGATACGCCAAACGGGTAAACGTGAGAGCCCGTGCTTGTGCGTGTATACCAGCGTACAAGACTTGGATTTACGGCAACATTCGTTTCACTGATGATATAACCCGTGGAACTGGTAATAGCACTTGCCGCACTATTTGTAACATCCAGCCTGTTGCCGTTCAGGTCGAGCGGCAATGCTCCCAGTGCCAATACACCGTTGTATACCGATTGTCCGCCAACCGTTGTATTGAGCAGCAATGTTTTGGTACCACTACCGCTTAAGGTGAGGTTATTGAACTTGGTGGAATTGCTTCCGCCAATGCTCTGTGATGCACCGGCCAGAACCACACCGCCGCCATCCACGGTAAAACCGACATTTGCGGCATTGTTGATCCAGTTGCCCAATAACGTTATACTGGATGTAGCGCTTGGTGTAATGCTACCTCCCGACTGGCTGGTATAATGCCCCGTGGAGCCATCGATATAAACCTGGCCACCTCCCGAAAACACAATGCTCGCTCCGTTATTCAACAGACCTTGTGCCCATGTCAAAGCCGGGCTCATTAACAGAACCGATAACGTATAGCGTTTCATCGTTTCTCTGTTTTTTGGATTGTTTTCATTTCCATTGGACCCGGGCCTTCCGGGAAGCGCAGATCCTGGTTCAGTGAGCCTTCGCCATTCGCATCAACTTCATCTTTACGGTTCGCGGTAATATTCCAGTAAAATTCGACATTTGACGTACCACCCTGTAACTCCACAACATCAAAGCCTGTGGCCGTTTCATTAGTGACGTATACTCCTTTGCAATCGCCGCGAAGCTGAATAAATACACGAAGCGGATGTTTATCGTTCACCGCAATATTTTTTGAAAATGTGGGATCAATATCAATATGCACCCTGCCATTCACAAGTTTGCCGGTACCATAATCCTGGAACAGTACTTCCGGCGCTTCCGGGCAAAACATAATGGCACGTTTCCCTTTGGCATCAATCACTGATGTTGATACATTTCCGTTTCCATAGATTTTATAAGTTGTTCCCCCGATTCGGGCAGCGACATAAGCATATGGTGTAGAAGAACCACCGGTGCCGGTACCACTGTATGCGGTACCGAAATACCCTCCTGAAGCGGTTGTTCCTCCGGCGGTAGTGGCAGCATAACCGTATACCCCTGTGGTAAGACCTGTACCTGCAACGCCTGAACCATTGACAAGCGTACTAACGGTCGAGTTATTGGTGAACCCGCCACCAGTACCGGAGGTAGAGCTATTGGTACCCCAAACGGCGATACCTGTTGCACTGTTGGAAGTTGCATAAACACCGGCACTCCCCGTACCTGAACCATAGCCATTTATGGCGTATGTGCCGTAGGCTGAAAACACATCACCACTGAATGGTGTGGTAGATCCGACAACAAATTCGCCGGTGGCTGCAATCCTGGCACGTTCTGTATTGTTGGCACGAAATGCCAAGGCATTGGCATCTGTTGTTCCGAGAAAATTGCTGGCAACTGTAGTTCCGGCATTACCCGTCAGTGACCAGTCCTTACCGTTTGTACCTCCAAAAGAAACCCACTTGGCGCCATCCCAGTAATAATAACCGGGCGAAACCGCTGTACTGCCGGTTCCGGCTGTGGCTGTATTATAAACAAGTAAAGATGTGGCCGGTGAGGTAACAGGACCAGCTGAGTTAATTGCCGTTAAGGCAACCCTGGGGATTAATAATCCACTGCTTGAAGATGCTATATCAAGCATGGCACTGGCTGCAGGAGCAGCACCTGACGAGTTAATAGCAACGTTTTGAGAAAATACCATTTGCAGAAAAGCACAACTGGCAATAAAACTCAGGAGTATTTGTTTTATCATGACAGATTTGTTTTTACGGGTTTATACAAAATCTTACATACGCAAGAAAAAGCAAGAACTAATTATATTATACGTTTCAGAATACAAAGATGTTTAAAAAATGGTCATTTTTTTTATCCAACGGTGAAAGTTAATGTCAAAAATCGTGAAACCCCACCGATAAAGGAACTATATCTTTTTAGTTCTTGCTGTTTTTTGTCACTAAATTGATTTAATTAACTTCCCAACATTTGCCGGATTATTAAAATCCTAAAATATAAAAGACAAATTGATGCTTCGGAAAACACCCTTGTTCCTGATCTACAGCTCATCAGCCATCTCAATCCGCTTGTAGTCCTGTTACCCGCTGCTTCTCGATGAAATTGTATTATTTTTGCGCCATGAAAACTCCATCTTATTTGCTACTAGCTTTTATTTTATGCTTGTCCGGTGCGAATGGACAAAATGACTCACTTACAACAAGAAAAACAGGTGTTAAATTTCCGGAAAACAAAAAGGAGTATAAAGCCGATTTGAACGAATCAAATGGAAGTTATAATCAAGGCGACTCTAAGAAAACAGCCCAGGTGATGGCTCCTTCCAACGATAATTGTTCCGGTGCTACCGTACTTACGATTAACGGTGGTTGTACGGCAGGAACAACATCGGCGGCTACAGCCTATGAAACCAACGAATGCACGGATTATTTCACCTATAACTATGGCAAGTCCTATCGAACCACATGGTATCGTTTCAATACAGGTTCCAATACCTCTTTGAACCTGGCATGGATTTATACAAATTCTCCAAGTTGTCCTCCCTCTATTTCCATTTTCGGCCCCTTTAATGCGGGATCGGGTTGTGTACCAAACTGTACGGTACTTTATGGCTACGCAGATCCTCAAACCGGAGACCCCGGATTTCACGCTGCACTTACCGGCTTAACGGCTAATAAAGATTATCTGATCCAGATCGGTTCACCTATTGGAAATGGCTTTGGCTGGTCATGCGGCGCTACTGCCTCAGATCTGACCTATTGTGTGGGTATTTATACAAAAACAGCAAACGATGATCCAAGCACACCCACCATCTTATCGTCGTGCGGGGCGGCATTCAACGGTTCCAACATAGGATATGTGCAATACAACCCGTCTGCTCCTGGCAACCTGGATAATAACGCATCCACTACCTGCTCGGGTTGTACCTCCGGTTACGATGTACCTTACGCTGTAAATAACGACTCCTGGTTTCAGTTCTGCCCGGCTAATGCCAGCACATGGAACATCACCCTGAATAATATAAACAGCTGTGTATTGCCTAATACGGTAGTAGCCGGCCAGCAGCAAAATGGCGTACAAATGAGCCTTTTAACCGGTTCGATCACTGCTTTAACCAATCTGCAAAATGCTACCTATGGCGGTTTTAATAATATTCCACAGGGTCAGTCATGGACTTCCTCTAACTTTTCGGCCACGGCAGGACAATGTTTCTACCTCATTGTAGATGGCTTTGCCGGCGATCAGTGTAACTACAGTTTCACGCTGAATAACGTATCAGGCGGTTGTGTAATCCTTCCGATTGAGCTTGTTAAATTCAACGCCGATTTCGAGGGCACGCAGGTAAAGCTGAGCTGGCAGACAGCTACTGAAACAAACAGTGACTTCTTCACCGTTCAGAAAAGCACCGACGGCACCAATTTCAGCAACATAGGCCTTGTGAAGGCTGCAGGCAATAGTAATGTACCAATCGATTACTCGCTTATAGACACTCAACCGGTTCATGGCGTGAATTATTACCGCCTGCTCACGACCGATAAAAACGGGAAACTGCACGAATCAAGCATTGTTTATGCTGTGTATCGTTCCGATAATAAACCTGGCATCGAACTGTTCCCCAACCCTGCCAGCGAATCTGTAAAACTGAAATTCACTGATTTTACAGCGCGTTTTGTGCAAGGCGAAATTTATGATCACACCGGCCACCTGCTTCAGACCAGTAGTTTCGACCTGCTGCAGGGGTCAGAGCAGAATGTAGATATATCAGCGCTTCAAAGCGGTATTTATTTTATAAAAGTATCTGACGGAAAATCAGTTTATAAAACAACTTTTGTAAAATCTGAGTAGATTTGCAGGATGCCATCGCTTCTGCAGGACACTATACATACGGCTCCCTTTTTTTTTCTCTTTCATGGTAATCATCAGCCGGGATTTGACTCATTTTATTTTTCCGGTGAAGTTGTCCCGGAGCCAATACCGGGTGAAACCTATGGCATTATTGTTCGCTACCCGGCCCATGAAACAGATGCTGCCAACCGACTGAAATTATTCCGCCCGGAGCTTTGTACTTATATAAAAGCGAATACCCTTCATTGTTTCACTTCATTGCCCGAAACAGACGCCAGTCAAACCGCAGCCCCCATTGTATTAAAGCCTGCCTTAAGCAAGGCAGCTTATATTGAAAAAGTGGAGGCGCTCAAAAAACACATCCACCTGGGAGACATTTACGAGGTAAACTTCTGCATGGAATTTTCTTCTGAACAGGTGGAGTTGAATCCCCTGGAGTTGTATAAAACGCTAAACAGTATGTCAGAAGCGCCTTTCTCGGCACTTGTAAAGCTTGGTAGTACTTACATGATCTGCAGTAGTCCTGAACGCTTTCTGAAAAAAGAAGGCGCGCACCTGTTTTCCCAACCCATTAAAGGCACAGCAAAACGTGGTCGGAATGAAACTGAAGATAAAACACTGCAAGAACAGCTTCGCAACAGCCTGAAAGAACAAACCGAAAATGTGATGATCGTCGATGTAGTCAGGAATGACCTGTCGAAACTGGCAACCAAAGGAAGTGTAAAGGTTGATGAACTTTTTGGAATCTATTCATACAAACAGGTTCACCAAATGGTAAGTACTGTTTCGTGTACACTGAAAACCGGTACATCCTTTACCGATATTATGCAGGCGACATTCCCGATGGCCAGCATGACCGGTGCACCAAAGCAAAGAGCCTGCGACCTGATCCGTCAATACGAAGTCAGTGACCGCGATTTATATTCGGGCGCTCTTGGTTTTATGAATGCCAACGGTGACTTCGATCTGAATGTGGTGATCCGTACTATCATTTATAACAGCGAAACGAAGCGGGTATCCTTTCATGTAGGCAGTGCAATTACTGCCATGTGCGATGCTACCGAAGAATACGATGAATGTATGCTGAAGGCCGCGGCCATGGTGAAGGCATTAGGTGCATCGTTTACACAGCTTTAATTAATAAGTTCCCAATAAAGATCCCGGAATCTCTTCTTATTTGCCGCCAGACCAGTCCCGCAACCGGGCAATGTAGCGTTTTCGCACTGACCGTTTTTATAATAGAATATTTCTCCGGAAGCATTCAACCATTTGCCATAATTTATACCGTGCCTGCACTTTCCTATCATCACCGGGTGACCCAAAGTATCAAAAGAAACACTTAAATTTTTATACCCTGGTTTTATACTATACCGAAGTGCCTCTATCTTTCCGGATGAATACAATGTATACTCCTTAAACCGCCCAATCAAATCACTGCTCCCCCACTGCAACTGCGCAAAGGAAACAACAGGCATAAGCAAAAAAAAGAAATATATACTTCGTCTACTCAATTACAATCTTCTGTGAAGTCACTACCTGGCTGTTTTCTCTCACTGTAAGCGTATATACACCAGCGGCAAGTCCTTTCAATGGTAGTGTATTTTCCTTGGACGGTAAAGTCTGGCTATACACCAGTTTACCATCGGTGCTCTGAATTTCAGCTGTCATGTTCTTTGGGCTTTGCACGTTTTTCAGTACAATATGTATTTCATCATTAGCAGGATTCGGAAAAACCTGGATACTTTCTTTGTCTTTTTGTTTTTCATTGATGCCAATCAGTACATCACTTTTACCATTGGCAAATACATACTCTCCGAATTTCAATGTATCCAGAGTGAAAAAGCCTGTTTTCGAACTTATTTTATAGCGTGTGTAATTTTTCACTTCATGCCAGTCGTCTGCAGTATTGCGGCGATATAACACGATCATACTATCGGCATTGGCAGCCACCAGGCAGGTATCCAAGTTTGGCAGGCCGGATGTTTTTCCGCCATCATAATTCAAACGTAGCTTGCTCACAAATCCGGTTGAAAGTATACCATCTATTTTCCAGTAATGCTGTGTATTAAGCCGGTAATTTTTTGTATTCACTTTGACAGGATCGGGTGCAGCAAAATTGTGCTCCACGCGGATGAATGATGAGTCCAGGCCTTTATCGGAAACCATGAGCAAAACCTTTCCGAAGGTATACGTTACATTGGATACTGTTTTAATGATTTTGTATTCCGATGAGATCGCATCGCTTATTTTATTATCGACATTGATGCCTGCGTATTTCGGAAGACCATTTGTCTGGATTGTAAAAGACTTCGTAGTGCCATTCATCACTATCGGCTTCACTTCAGGAGTCCACTGGCTGTTCATGAATGTTATTTCGAGCGGAACGTTAGAATATAATGCAGGAGCTCCGAATAATTTCTGCTTCACATAGACCACCGAAGTATAAGGCGCCGATGTACCGCTTGTCTTCACTGAATCTATCGAAAAATGCGGCCAGCCACCTGTAAGTACCCAGTTATTGAAAAAATCAGTCAGGTTCTGACCTGATGATGTCATGAGCAAATCGCGGAACTCCAGGCTGTTCATATTCTTATATGCTTTCTGTTGCTGTACATAATGCAAGCCGGCAAAAAAAGCAGCATCGCCCATGTAGCCTCTCAGCGTATGAGCTACATCCGCTCCTTTTTTATACACATGGTCGCCATAGGTGTATTCATGCGGCACACCGGAGATGGCACGAAAGCCTTTCTCGGAAAGGTGGGCGTGTTTTACCATATCGTCATGCACAGTGCGCACTTCATCAATATATTTCTGGTGATTGTAGGTGAATTCAAGAAAAAGTTTTTCGCTGTAGGAGGCCATACCCTCGTTGAGCCACATATCTTCCTGTGTTTCGCAGGTTACGAGATCGCCCCACCAGTGATGTGATAACTCGTGAGCCATCAGGTCATGCTCATAAGCCAGATTGCCGATAGCAATTTGCGGATAGGCAATATTCGTAGCATGTTCCATAGCGCCGTTATTAAAAGGCACAAGGCAATAGCCAACCCGGTTCCACACATACGGACCATAATGGCTTTCGAAACCAAGAATAGCATTACTCAGGTGTACGAAACCGCTTTTCATAGAGGTGGTATCGCTTGGGCGGGCCGTCAGAATAACCGGAATATTGCCGCTGCTCACATTAATGTTCCAGTTTACCTGCGTGTAATCAGCCACGGCCACCGATGCCAGGTAAGAAGGTATTTCCTTGTTCATGACCCAGGAACGGAGCCTGTAATTGCCGACACGAGTATCGCTCATCAGCTGCCCGTTACAATAAGCCGGCCTGAGTGTATCTGTGATGATATTGAATTCGTATTTCGACTTCTCCACAAAATTATCGAAGCACGGAAACCATACGCGCCCATAGCAATGGGGGTCGGCACCGAAACCAACTCCGAGGTTGTAGGCGTAATTTCCGTTGAACGAAAAGCCCCCCCAGCCCGCAGGATCACCTTGCGGATGGCCATGGTAATAAACCGTTACTGTATTTGTATCGGTTGTATTGAGTGCTGCCGGGAAGTTAACCCGCAACAAGGTATCGTTATAGGCATAAGCCAGGGCCGAGTTATTCATCCGGATACTATCAATGGTCATTTTCAGAAGATCCAGGCGCAGGTAGGTCTGCCCGTTTATTTTCGGGGCAAAACGCACCTGTGTATTTCCTTTAAAGGTTTGTCCTGCAAAGTCTGTAATATCGAGGTTGATGGTGTATTTCAGAATATCGATGGTATCACTGCGGTGATTGGCCTGAGAATAGTAGAGCGTATAGGTTTGCGCGGCTTTTTTGGCCGACTGGCATGTATTTACCTGGGCAAAGAAAGCAACTTGCGAGGTTAGGAATACGATAAGCCAGAACTTTTTAAACAGTTTCATTCGACGGTTATTTAAATAAAATTAATGAAAATTTGCGTACTTCGATAGAGTAAATATTAGAATTACAATAGTATTTAATTAAAAAAGGAATCCTAAAATGAACCTGATAACCAACAAAGACCTGTTTGACCTGGTAAAGTCCCTGTCCAAGTCGGAGAAGCGGTTTCTGAAACTGAATGCTGCGGCTACCAATCAACAGAAGGTTCTGATCCAGTTCTTTGACGAACTGGAAAAAGAGAAGGAATATAATGAAGAGCTTTTTATAAAACCTCACAAATCCAAACACGGTCTTTTCCAGGCTCAAAGCCAGCTTTCAGAAAGTCTTTACGACCTGATTCTGCAATGCTTACGTGGGTTTTACGCCGAAAGCAGTGCCTCCTTTACCATTAAGGATGAGATTACCGATATTCTGAACCTTTTCGATAAGGCCCAATATAAACAATGCCGGAAGGTGCTCAATAAGTTAAAACAGGAAGCCTATAAATACGAGCGTTTTCACTTCATCCTGGAGATTATCAGTCTCGAAAAAATGCTCATTGCCGTTGAAAATCAGTTTGGCATTGTGCATACAACGATTGAAAGACTGATCACGGAAGAAAAAGCACTGATTCAGAAGGCTAAAAACCTGGGAGATTATACCATTCTGTTTTCGAAAATAAACATGATGACCCGGCAGAGCAGCAAAGCCAAAAACAAAACGGATGTTATTGCCCTCGATGATCTGCTGAATTCACCCCTGCTCAAAGACGAGGGTCTGGCACAATCCAAAAGGGCTCAGGTTATCTACCACGATTGCCGTTCAGCCCTTTTCGCCAAAAAACAGGAAAACGAGAAACGCCGTAAAGAATGCGAAGCTCTGATCCGGATCATGGATAAACATCCGGAGCTGATGGAAGAGATGCCAAAGCGCTACCTTTCGGCGATCAATAACCTCATTGCAATTTCTTATGAAAACAGGCACTTTAAAGCCTGCCATGAATACATCAAACTGCTTCGCGATAAAGCCGAACTGAAGGCATTCAACACAACCGATCTGCAGCTGAAAATATTCACATCGACTTACAATGCTGAGCTGATAACCTATACAGACAGTGGCAAATACGAAAATGCCTTACAGGCTATCAACAACATTGAAGAGGGGCTTGCCCGTTTCAAGGGAAAAATAAACAAGGAAGAAGTTTTAATCTTCTATTATAACATTGCGCTGCTTCATGCCTATGCCGGTGAATACAGTAAAGCGCTGGATTACATCAACCTGATCCTGAGCCAGGGCGACAAGCTCCTGAGACAGGATTTGCAGTGTTTTGCGCGCATCATTAACATTGGCTTACATTATGAACTGGGCCGACTGAAACCGCTCCGCTATATTATTTCATCGGTAAAGGAATATTACAAAACGCAGCCATCACTGTTTAAAACAGAAATGCTGATTCTGAGTTATTTTGAAAAGCTGGCGGCAGAAGGGGTTACAGCCAAACAGGATGAAATTGCTTTTTTCAAAAGCTTCTATAAAGATCTGAAAGAAGTAATGAAAGATAAGCACGAACAAAGTGTGAAACTCTATTTTGACATTGAAACATACACGGAAAGCAAGCTAACCGGTAAGTCTATCAATACCCTGTTGAACGAAAAATATGAAAAGGCCTGGGTAAACTAATAACGCCAAAGTATTGACACCATGAAACCATCCAATCAACTATACGATCTTATTGTTTCCCTGACTCCAGAGGAAGAGAAAAACTTCAATACGCTTTCATCGCTGCAACAGGGTGATAAAAACTATCTGAAGCTCTTCAATTACATTAAGCAGATGGATGCCTATGATGAGGACCTGGTGAAGGAGCATTTCAAAAAGGAAACATTTATAAAGCACCTGGCATCTGAAAAAAATCAGTTGCTGCATCACATCCTGCGCAGTTTACGCCTGCAGCGTCAGGAAACCATTGCCAGCGCCAATATCGACGAACGCATCAAAAACATCCGGATCCTTTTCAGTAAGTCGCTGTACAAACAATCGCGCAAACAACTCAGTATTGTAAAAAAAATGGCTTATGATCATGAGTTGTTTTATTCAATCCTTGAAATTATTGAGCTGGAAAAGCTACTCATTGATATGGAAGCACATTTTGGCGAGATCAATTATAAAACCATTGATGAGCTGATTGATGAGGAGAACAGCATTTTCAACAAGATCGAAAATTACGCGGCGTATGAGGTGCTGATGGCTAAGCTTACCGGTATTTCGGCCAAGCTGATGATCGCCCGTAATAAAGAGGATATTGACGATGTGACGCGGGTGATGAACGAAACCAAAAAAGTAACCGGGGGCAAAACACTTTCTGCCAAAGCCAGGATTCTTTCGCTTTACACAATAGGGTTATCAAGCCGGCTGCAGAATGATATTGAGAACATGTATGAGGCCTTTACCGAAATGGTGGTGGAACTGGAAAACAAGCCGGAGCTCATATCAGAAGTACCGAAGTATTATATTGCAGCGCATGGTTTTATTATCCGCTATTTTGCCATCAAAAAACAATATAACGACGGTTTCAAAATGATCGACAAACTGAAATCGCTTAGTCTGAATGAGATGTTCAAGGCCACCGATTTGCAGATCTCGATCTTCACGCACTCCTACATTACCGAAATGCTGCTCTATGCTTACATCGGTCAGCACGATAAAGCCAAGAACATTATCCCGATTGTTATTAAAGGACTCGATAAACATGAATCGAAAATAAACAATGAGGATCTTGTGAGGATCTACCATACGATTACGATGGTGTACTTTGGTGTGGATGAATACAGTAAAGCCCTGCACTGGATCAACCGGATCATCAACACCAATTATGATGAGCTGAGACAGGATACAATCCGCATCTCCAAACTCATGAACCTCATTATCCACTTTGAACTCGGTAACGAAGATTTACTGCCTTACATTTTCAAGTCGACGGTTCGTTTCATTTCAAACCAGGAAAAACAATACAAGTTTGAATCGGTATTCCTCGATTATTTCAAGAAAATTGCACTTTCCAAACGCGACAGTAAACAGAAGGAAACCTATATCAAATTTAAAGATGAATTGCAGAAGGTATTTTCCGATAAGTACGAAAAAAATGCGCTCGAATTCTTCAACTTCTATGCCTGGCTCGATTCTAAAATACACAACATCACCTTTGCAGATGCGATTAAGATCCGGAAGCAAAACATGTATTGATCTATTTCTTTTTTAGCTGCTGCTCGCGATACCAGGTGGCATAATTCGGGTAACCGGTACAGGTCTGGCACCATTGTGTACGGATGGTCTCATTGTCGAGCACCTGAAAACTGATGTTGCAGGGGCCGGTAAAGAGATGGCAATATTCATCCTGCGACAGAATTCCCGGTGCTTTTTTCATGAGTTTATAAAACCTACCGTTTTTCTTATACATATCCTGCAGGTATGCCATTTTCAGGTATAGTATAAAAACTTCGTGATTTGGTTTAGGGGCCAGTGCAAAAGGAGCCAGGATCCTGTAGGCGTATTCATCCTTATAATAGTAAATAAAATAGCGCGCCATTTTATAAGCTACCGAATCGTTGTAATGCCTGGTTTTATAAACATAAAACAGGTTATTCATGGCTTTGGCCTGGAATGCCGCGTCTGGTTTCGTTTTATAAAACCAGTCGGCGGCCTTGAAGTAAAAATTCATTTTTAACTGATCGAGGGTGTCTTTTGGAATAGCCTTACCACCCAGGCGACCAAGCAATCCGAATACTTTCTCGGGAGTAATTTTCTCATCGTGATCGTAATAATGCAAACTGTCCCATTGATTGATCAGGATACTTAAAAAATTATAGCGTTGCACCTGGGTGGCCTGCTTCGACATGGCATCTTCTTTAAAAGAATGATAGAGTTTGGTAATGTCCCGGTTAGCAGTGCTATCAAACAGATGATTAAAAATAACTTCGTTGCGGTGAATTCTCGCATAGGGTTTCGAATCCGGAAATTTCACCGTGTAAAGATCAGTTGCTGCTACTTTTTTGGCCACAACACTTTTGTAGAGATAGGTTTGAATATTGTATAATTTCTGCAGGTCTTTGGCTGTTATTTTCTTTTTGTCGGCCTCACCGCTGAATTGCCGGTACTGAAGCAGTGCATTGTGAATCCGCGCAGAATCAGTACTGCGGAGCATGAGCCACAGTTTCACTTCGGCCTTGCGTTCCTGGCTGAAAATATCTTCCAGATCTTTGCTGATTTCATGATTCTCCAGTTCTTTTTTCACCCGGGCATGATCCATGTTTTTGAGGTAGGCATATTTCGTTTCTCCCACCCTGGCATAAAAATGCTCCCAGTCTTCGCGGGTGTCTATATCGTGTATCAGCGTATCTACACGCATGGAATCAAGTACTTTGCGTATAGACATGGTCCGTTTCAGTGTCAGGGCCTTATTCACTTCCTCACTGCCTTCTACAGAAGCACTTGCATTTATGTGCAGTTTTACGATGTTATAATTCTCCAGGCGAATGGTGTCGAGCAGTGGCTTTATATCGGCATAGTTATAACTTGCTTTGCCCTGCTTGAAATTGACGGTAAAATCATAGCGGATGGTATCTTCCGGGAAACGGTACTCAAACTCACTGAGTTCGGGCAAGAGTGGCGTAGGCTTAATGTTCTGAAAATGTTCACCGCAATAATCGGTGTAGTGAACGACGCTACAGACACGCTTTTTACGAAGGAAAAGAATATTGACCTCATAAAAATCCTTTTCATCTGCCGGGAGCTTACCAATGATCTCGTCCATCGGGCAGCCCGGAAAACGTTTCGGAATCAGAGCAAATGCATCGGGGTATTGCCGGAAGCGGAATCCAAGAATGATGTTGCGGATTGTTCCCCATTTATTGAGTTTCCAGATAAAGCGCACTTTACGATAAGTGCGACGGAGCCTCCATTTATAGACGGGTTTCTCTACAGTACCATTGGCTATACACTGCCCGTTGCGCCGGCTTGGCTTGAGGAAAAAATTCTTATTGGTGCATTCATAATCCCCATAGTGCACAATCTCAACGGCAAGTCCGTCGCGGCGCCTTTTGGTAAACTGTTTAAAGAAAGCGCCATTAGTTATTACGCCATGAATATTGTTGAGGGAGTCGACGTAAAATCCGGCACCTACACCGGCAAGAGCATCGCATTGCCGGCAACGCCGGTATTTTTTCCGGGGCTTTAATCCCCAGCGATGGCGGCCCTTATGCATGGTATGTGCTACCTGTTTCAGTTCTGTGAGGTCATACTCTACCGTGTTGGGATCTTCGAACGGAAAGAGGCTCAGATTTTCTTCAAAAACAAATTTACTCTTTACCTCGGCGATCTTTTGGGTGACATAAATCCTTCGCGTCGCCTTATCATAAGCAATACTCACGCCGGTAATCTGGCACTCTTTCTTTGTTATATTCTTGAGTTGCGCACGTGACTTCGTCCATCCTTTCACAATTTTAGCGGCCAGTTCACCATAGCTGTAATACACATTCAGATCAGGCGTTTTTATATAGAATTTCTTATAGGGCGTACATACAGCTACATTTTCGCCAACAAAATAATTTACGGCGCCAAATGTCTCTGCCCGTTTCTGCGGCGTTTTATATTTTGCACCGTTTTCAAAATGGCTGAGGACATGCGTTTTCGCCATCTGCCGCGAATGATATGAAGCGGCCATATACAGCACACTGTCATTCACAAACACATGCATCCCTTTACGTTCGCGGATGCTGTCGATTTTAAATTTGATAAGGTGTTCGAGGTATTGGGTATTGATATTGTCGGGATCTACTTCCTCTTCGGGTGATTGAGCAGAACCACAAAGCGGGCCAACGATAAATAACAGCAGGTACACCAGTGTTTTTATCGGGGCTTTTATCATAAAAACAAATCAATAATAGGATTTCGTCAGCAGGTAATGTTTCACATAATCGTCAACACCATCTTCCAGGCTGGTGAAATGTTTCTCATAACCCTGGCCGATCAGCTTCTTCATATTTGCCTCTGTAAAGTACTGATATTTATCGCGAATATCAACAGGTGTATCTATAAATTCGATCACGGGTTCTTTACCCAGTGCCCTGAAGGTCGCCTTGGCCAGGTCGGCAAACGTACGTGCCCTGCCGCTTCCAAGGTTATAAATACCATTTTTAATTTTATGGGTATACGGAAAATAAAGTACCTCTACCACATCCTTTACATATACAAAGTCGCGGAGCTGCCCGCCATCCTGGTATAAAGGATTATGACTTCTGAACAGTTTCACAAAACCATTTTGCTGAATCTGATGAAAGGCGTGGAATATCACGGATGCCATACGCCCCTTATGAAACTCATTGGGTCCATAGACATTGAAGAACTTGAATCCCAGCCATAGAGGTGGCTGCTGTTTTTGCTGAAGCGCCCACTTGTCAAAATCGTTTTTACTGTCGCCATAAGGATTCAAAGGTTTCAGAGAAGGAATGAGTGATTCATCGTCATCGTAACCATATTCGCCCAAACCATAGGTTGCTGCTGAAGACGCATAAACGAGCGGAATATTATTCTCAGCACACACCTCCCAGATAGCTTTGGTGTAATTGACATTCAGTTCATCAAAAATAGCTTTATTGAATTCTGTTGTGTCGGTACGTGCGCCAATGTGATATACAAAACTCACTTCGCCCGCATGCTCTTTAAACCAAACGGGAAATTCGGAGCGTTCCATTTTCCGGAGAAATTTTTTCCCCTCATAGTTTGATTGTTTATCTGTTTTCTGAAAATCGTCGACAATTAAAATATCGCTGATGCCTTCTTTATTAAAGCGACTCAAAAGACAACTCCCGATAAAACCCGCTGCACCTGTTATAACTATCATGATACTGAATTTAAAGTAGTAAAATTACTAAATCTCCGCCAGCTTCATTTTGAAAATCCAAACATTTATTTACATTTGAGATAAAGTAAAATTAACATGAGTATTACCAGGGTTTTTGACATCTTAGACCTTTACAAAAGCACGTATAAAAAAGAAGATCTGTTATGCGGAAAGCAAAACAGGCAGTGGCGAAAATACAGCAGCGACGAATGTCTTGACATCATTAACCAGGTAAGCTACGGACTCAGTGCCCTCGGCCTGAACGACCAGGATCGTGTAGCCATCATTTCGAACAACCGGCCCGAATGGTGTTTTGCCGACTACGGTTGTCAGCAGTTGGGCATTGTAACGGTGCCTGTTTTTCCAACAATCAGTTCACACGATCTCCTCTATATTCTCAAACATGCCGAAGTCAGCGCCATTTTTATTTCGGATAAGACTTTGTTTTCAAAGCTTGCTGCTATAGAGAATGAAATCCCGCATGTGAAATATGTCATCAGTTTTAATGAAGTAGATGGTGTGATGCATTTCAATGACCTGGTACAAAAGGGCCGGGAAAATCCTGTACCGGAAAAAATTGCCGCCATAAAGGCCGGCATTAAACCGGATCAGTTGCTCACTATTCTGTACACATCCGGCACGTCGGGAACCCCGAAGGGAGTTATGCTTTCGCACAACAACCTGGTGCAAAACGTATTGAACTGCCAGACGCTGGCTCCGCTCGATTCGTGGTGGAAAGCCCTGAGTTTCCTCCCCCTGAACCATGTATATGAACGCATGCTCATAACCCTCTATTTATTTAAGGGCATCTCGGTTTATTTTGCAGAGGGCTTTGAAACCATTGGCGACAACCTCAAAGAAGTGCAACCGCAGATTTTTGTTTCTGTACCGCGCCTGATTGAACGCGTGTATGAAAAAATAACCGCAGCCGGTGAAAAACTGAGTGGTATGAAACGCCGCATCTTCGACTGGAGTATTCGTATTGCCGAAGCCTATGAAGTGAACGGTGCGAATGGCCCGGTGTATGAACTGAAACGAAAAATAGCCGATAAACTTATCTACAGCAAATGGAGAGAGGCCGTTGGCGGAAAACTCGTATGCCTGGCTTCGGGTGGTGCTGCATTAAATCCAAAGCTCGAACGTATTTTTCTTTGCGCAAAAATTGTGGTGCTCCAGGGTTATGGTCTTACCGAAACAGCGGTGGTTGTTGCAGTAAACCGCTTTGGCAAAGACAATATCCGCATTGGTACCGTAGGACCGGTTATTGATAATACCGAAGTAAAAATTGCCCCGGAAGATGGTGAAATCCTGATTAAAGGGCCGTCTGTGATGATGGGCTATTACAAGAACCCGGAAGCTACAGCGGAGGCCATTGACCAGGATGGCTGGTTTCATACCGGTGATGTGGGAACATTTGTGGAAGGCCGTTTTTTGAAAATCACCGACCGCAAAAAAGAAATATTCAAAACGAGTGCCGGCAAATACATTACGCCACTGGCCATTGAGAACAAACTCAAAGAGAGCCGTTACATTGAACAGTGCATGGTGATCGGCGAAAACCAGAAGTTTGCTTCGGCCCTGCTCGTGCCCAATTTCGATAACTTCAAAGAATACTGCAAGGCCAATGGGATTGCCTGGGAAGACCACACCATTATGAGCCAGCATGCCGACCTGAAGCGCATGATTCATGAGCATGTGAAAGCTGTAAATAAAACACTGGCTCCATACGAACAGCTGAAACGCACCGAGATATTACCAAAACAATGGGGGATTGATACAGGTGAGCTGACTCCGAAACTGAGTCTGAAACGTAAAGTGATAAAAGAAAAATACGAAGACGCTATTCAAAAGATTTTCTCGGTAGACGAATAGACTTTCTAAAATTTCAGACCGAGTGTCAGGAAAATATGGCTCCCGCTGATATACATGCTGCTGGGCGCAAAACTCTCATTAAAATAAAAGGGAGATAAGCCATAACGGAACTGCAGCTCTACAAAAAAAGCATTTTGTTTCATGGGTGTGTTTTTCTGCATACCCAGGCCCACATTCATAAACGCATTGTTCACCGGGTTGAATGCCGGGTTTTTGAATTTAAGTTTCTCGTGCTGAAAATCGACTTCCTGTCCGCTCTGGGTAACCTGTAGGTCTGAGGCCACCAGCCAGCGATAGCAATAGCCTGCAAAAATATAATGAGACCAGATGCTGTTATTTTCACGCCTGAAAGAATATTTCAATTGCAGTGGAAAATCCAATTCATGAATCAGCAGGCTGTAGCGGTAATCCATGTGACCATTGTACAGCTGAATGCTGTCGGGATAGAAATAGTATGAGTTAAAGCTTAGCCCGTGAAGCATGTACTCCGCCCCAACCATCAGGAAACATTTATTTTGCTTATCCAGGCGGATCTCTTCTTTGAGCGAACCGCAAAACGCCATCTTCTGCCGGGGAGACGATGTATGATGCGCGTTTGTCTTATACAGACCAATCACCGGCGAAACACTCAGCCTGGTTTTCACACGGGCATTTTTCCGTTTGGCACGTAGTTTCCGTCCACCATCTTCCTGGGCATGACCCGAAACCGTGCAAATGATCAGTAAACAAAAACATGCATATTTTAGCAGCCGATGTGTCAATTTTGCCGGAGTACTGTTGTTGCATTGGCCTGCACGGCAGGCATGATCACGATATCATTAATATTGACATGAGCCGGTCGCGAAGCGATCCAGAAAACAGTCTCTGCAATATCATCAGGAGTCAGCGGTTGAATTCCGGCATAAACCTGTTTGGCACGTTGCTCATCACCATGAAAACGTACAAGGCTGAATTCTGTTTCAACCATACCCGGGTTAACTGCAGAAACGCGGATATGATGTGGTAGCAGATCGATGCGCATGCCTTTATTTAAAGCATCTACAGCGTGCTTGGTTGCGCAGTATACATTGCCGTTGGCATATACTTCCTTACCCGCGATAGAGCCAACATTAATAATGTGACCTCTTTTACGGGCAATCATCAGCTGACTCACTGCTTTTGTCATATACAACAAGCCTTTCACATTGGTATCGATCATACGCTCCCAGTCGTCGGTTTCCCCGTCCTGGATAGGTGCCAGTCCGGCCGCGAGTCCGGCGTTGTTCACAAGCACATCGATGTTTCTGTAATCATCCAGTAAGGATGCAACCGCTGCATCCACTTCAGTTTGTTTACGAACATCAAAGCATAAGGTCAATACCTTTATTTTATACGTTTCTTCAAGTTCCTTCTTCAGATCATTCAAGCGATCCTGGCGGCGCCCTGTAACAACCAGGTTATAGGCGTGCCGGGCAAATATATGTGCGCAGCTTTTCCCGATACCGGATGTTGCGCCTGTGATGAGTGCTAACATAGTTATTTCTTTAGGTTTAAACAGATGGCTCTTCAGTAGTGGCCAGTTTACTTTTACGGTAGCCGTAGAGGAAATAAACCACCAGACCAATGACCAGCCATACAGAGAACATGACCCAGTTTTTCCAGCCCATACCCGTAAGCAGGTAACAACAGGAAAGTAATCCGAGAACAGGGATCAGGGAGTATTCTTTGATAAAACTCAATACGGCAATCACTGCCCAGAAAGCAAAGAAAATGAATATGGGATAATTGTATGTTGTATGCTCTTTCTCATTGAAAAAAATATCAGTGCCTTTCAGGCCTATCAAAATGAAAGCGAGCAATGACACGATAGGTACGATCCATTTGGAATTGACATAAGGCATTTTGAACTTTCCTTTTGCGTGGGCATTCTGATCGTGTGGCAATGTAAGAACGCCACCACATACCAGCACAAATGCAAACAAAGTACCGATACTCGTGAAATCAAGCACGAAATTTTCGTCGGTAAAGAAAATCGGGATCCCGACAACCAGGCCTGTAACGATGGTAGAGAAGCCCGGCGTTTTGAACCGGGGATGTATGGATGCAAATCGTTTCGGAAGCAATCCATCGCGGCTCATGCTCATCCATATCCGGGGTTGTCCCATCTGGAATACGAGCAAAACACTGGTCATAGCGACCACGGCTGCTATAGACACAATAAAAAGCATCCACTTCATTCCTTTAATCTTGAATATTTCTGCCAGCGGATCTGTAACGCCCAGTACAGTATATGAAGCCATACCCGTGAGAACCAGTGCCAGAATAATATAAATTACGGTACAGATAACCAACGAATAAATCATACCACGTGGCAGATCCCGCTGGGGGTCTTTGCTTTCCTCGGCCAGTGTTGAAACAGCATCAAAACCAATATATGCAAAGAATACAGCCGAAACACCAGCCATAACCCCCTTGAAGCCATTTGGCATAAACGGACTCCAGTTATCAATATCTATTTGAAAAATTCCAACACCTACGACCAATGTTATAATAAGCAGCTTCACCACTACCATTGCATTACTGAAATGCTTGGATTCTTTTGTGCCGACAAATACCAGGGCTGTGATCAATGCATTGATAACAACCGCCGGTAAATCGAAAATGATGCGGAGTCCAAAAAGCTGCGGCGCTGTGGTCCAGGCCGTATAGCCCTCGCCGATCCTATTATTCAGAAAGTCGTTGTGCGCTGCCGTATAATTGATGGTGAGGTATTCAGGAAGGCCGTGTACAAGATTCGTAAAATAGCCGCTCCATGAAAAGGCAATATAAATGTTGCCGATGGAATATTCCATCAGCAGGGCCCAGCCAATGATCCAGGCAAACAATTCACCAAAGGAAACATAGGCATAGGTATAAGCACTTCCGGAAACAGGTACACGCGATGCAAATTCGGCATAACACATGGCAGTGAATCCGCAGGCAATAGCACAAATAATGTAAAGAATAACAACACCCGGTCCGGCCGCGAAACAGGCATTCCCTATGGCACTGAAAGTCCCGCCGCCAATAATGGCTGCCACACCGAAGAAGGTCAGGTCGCGAACATTCAGCACCTTGTGCAGGCCGGCGCCATGTCCTTCTGCCTCATCAGGTCTGACTGCTGAAAGCGATTTTTTTCTGAATAATGACTGTAAACTCATAGTATTTAACCAAACAAAGATAAAACTATTGTCCGTTAAGCAAACGTTTTAAAAACGGGATTTTCTGCAGCACCGAATCCTTCATCAGGAGCAGTGGAATCATAAGCAGAAAGGGCAGGAAAAGGGCTTTATAACGCACAATAGCCCCACTCACGGTAGTGGTTAGCCCAATAAGCAGAAAGGCTGATAATACGACATACAGAAGAAACCAGAACAGGTTTTTCTTTTCGGGAGCCCAGGCCATAAACACACACCCCAGGGCGATAAACAAAAGGATCAATACATTTTCTACAGAGGCAAACAGCTCCGTGGGCGATTCGCCGGGTGCAAACAAAGGAACCAGAAACAGATTACGGTATGCATAAGGTACCATTTTCAATACGGATGAAACAGAATAGTCGAGCCGTTCAAAATAAATACCGGAACCGGCCGGTGCAATGATCGACAGGCCCTGGTAAAGCGACGTATCTGTATTATCCTGTACATAAACAGTATCATTAATAGCATCCAGGTTCCAATACATATAGCGTGCATGCGGTTTAAAACGGTACATCAATGGTGTATCGCTCACCTTTTGGAGCATATTGCTATCGGCATATTCAAACCGAACGTATTTTTCCTTATTCAGCATAAAACGTCCGCCATAGCTCAAGTTCACAAAGTCGTTCTGCCGGCGCACAATAGTTGCAATAACATCCTTGTGCATCAAGAATTTAAGTCCTGCCCATGAAATACCCATCAGCAGAAAAAAAGAAAATGCATAAAACAATCCAACACGTTTTATATTTCTGTGATAAACCACCGTGTAT
Organism: Bacteroidota bacterium; assembly: GCA_018267825.1. Taxonomy (GTDB): domain Bacteria; phylum Bacteroidota; class Bacteroidia; order B-17B0; family Aurantibacillaceae; genus JAFDXR01. The sequence continues at coordinate 443,387 of JAFDXR010000003.1, forward strand.
ATCAGCAAGGGGATGAGGAGCAGCACAAACACGTATGGTTTCATAACCAGGAACATGGCTACAGCCAGGCCAATGAATACATAATGTCTGAAAAAAGCACGCTGCCAGATACATATTTCAAAAAAACAGTAGAGAAACAGCCCCATCAGAAAAAGTGTAATCGGTTCCTTGAGCACACCGGATGTCCAGAAAAACAAGGATGGCGCAAAGAATATGACCACTAAAAGAAATGGCAATTTATTCTCAAAGAAAGCCCTGAAGGTTTTATATAGCAATAACTGTCCGGCAAATGAAATTACAACCATGCACAAGGCATGTACGGGATATTGACCGAAAGAAAAAAGCATGAGAAAAGCGTTCAGGCGCGTCATGGTGCGATTATCATTCAGAAAAAATTCAAAATCCTCGCGCCTGTGCCATTTATCCATCAGGTGGAAATAGGATTTATACAAGCTATCGGTTTCTACTTCGGTATGAATCCCGAACAACATTTTCAGATAATCACCCGGGTGAGATGGTAATGCACTGTAAATAACAGATGCATCGTGCATGGTCGATTTGGTGTCGCACATGAATGTGCCGGGATAATACACATAGTAAATCCAATAATACACAAAACCGCCGAGGCATTTAACGGTGAAGAGAAAAAGCAAGGTCTGCCGGGATACACCGCTGTTCCTGAAAAATTTGCCGTACCAGATCAGGACGCAAAACAGAATAAAATATATAAGTGCTAAAATCAATAGCGTTCGAATGGTTTAATTTCCATGAATCGGCCAGGCTCTTTCAGTGGCTTAAACCCAAAACCGGCATACAGGCCATGCGCATCTTTTGTGGCCAGCATGAAGCGGCGTATTTTCGACATAGCCGGATAATCCATTATATATTGCATGAGCTGTTTGGAAATTCCACGGCCCCGATACGCTTCTTCCACAAATACATCGGCCAGGTAAGCAAATGTTGCTTCATCGGTAATCACGCGTGCAAAGCCGATTTGCGCCTGACCATCGTAGACGGCAAAACACATGCTGCCGGCAATGGCCTGTTTCACAATTTCCATGGGGATGTTCTGTGCCCAATAACTTCTTTGCGACAGAAATGCATGTATGACTTCGGGTTGCAGTTTCGACTTGTCGGCCGAATATAAAAACCCTTCTATCTGTTTTTCCGGATACATCGTTTATTTATTACTCACTAAAACCAATTGTTTGTTTTTACTGTCAAACATGAAACGTGTTATTTTCTGAATACCCTGTGTACTGAAATCAAATAAAGGAATCCAAAGTGCCTGGCGCTCATCATACCGCAAAAGTGCAGCGCCTTCGGAACGTACCAGGCCCCACTCTGCATTCCATATAAAGTCTTCACTTTGTGTTGCAGCGCGGGCATAATCCATGCTCTTCTTCAGTACCGGATCATATTTGCGATACACAACACCGGCCGTGTCTTTTACTCCATAAATAAAATAATGGGTACCCGGAATTGTTTTGAAAGCCCTGCAGGGTTTCTCACAGATTTTTACATCGTTGCCGGTTATGAGATTTTGTATGTGCAGCGAGTGGGGTTCCGTGAGTTTGTAATACAACATGCTATCGGCATTGTACCAGGTGTGATATCCCACTGAATCTTCGGGGCTCACCGTGTAACAACGGCGATGTCCATCCAGTGAATAGCACTGGATACGCTGTGCCGAATCTGCCTCAACCACCACCACGGAGAACATCAGTCCGTCGGGTGTTATGGTCGGCGAATATTCACTCTCCGGTGTATTGGTGAGTCGGTTTGTTTTTTTGGATCCGATCCGGTAGCCATAAATATCAGCTTGCTTATCGGCTCTCACACTCGAATAAAGCACCGTTTTATTATCCGGAGAGAAAGCGGGCTGGTTATCATACCCGGGCCGGTTGGTTATATTGATTCCGTTTTTGCAAACAGATTCTTTTTCCTGCTTTTCGATCTGAAACAGCCATATATCCGTTTCCGGCAGCTGGGCCATGGCGCCATCAAGCATCACAACGATGCAGCAAAAGCATAGTATGTAACTAATTCGCAGACTCATCATTTCCAACATATTTAACGGTAAGCCAGTCGGCCAGCCTGTACATTAAAAACCCCCACAGCAGGCCGGTACACATACCCACAAAAATATCGGAAGGATAATGCACGCCGAGGTAAATCCGGCTGTATGAGGTGAGGATCGCCCATATAAACGGGATCATACGGAAAATACGCTTCTTACCTTTAAACATCAGGTATACAAACATCGCTATGCCAAAGGTATTGGCTGCATGCCCGGAAAAAAAGCCGTATTGTCCGCCTTTGTAACCGTTCACAATATGCACCTGAGGCCCTATTTCAATATTATGAGTCGGACGGTAGCGCTGCACAGCATGTTTTACACGGTTTGAGCTCTGGTCTGCCAGAACAATCACAAGGCCCATCATCACAATCATCACAAACAACTTACGGGCATTCATAAGTTTGTAGGCCTCATAGAACCACCAGATAAACAAGGGTGTAAATATAAAAATGGCCGACACATAATACATGCATACATCCAGCGCGGGTGCATGTTTCCCGTTGAGCCATAAAAACAGGGAGCGGTCAATTTGTTCGAGTTTCTCTATCACGAATGGTAAAGATAAAAAGAAAAATGAACCATGCTTACAGCGGCCTATGGCAATAAACAACACATTGCTGCGTTATTCACAAAAATGAAACTAAATTGTCTTTTTCTCCTGTTTGGACTTTATCTATCCGGTGGTCTTATTGCCCAGGATACACTTGTAAAAAAGAATGGTGAAATACTTGTAGTTAAGCTTATCGAAGTAAACATTTCACAGGTGCTTTATAAGCCATTTGATTACCCGGTAAGTCCAACCAAAAAAATAGACAAAAAGGAATTAAAAGCGATTAAATATAAAAACGGGATCACTGAGCAGGTTGCATCGCCAGAAGCCAGCGAAACAAGGGTGACTGTTTTTAGAGATACAGCAGTTTTTAGCAAACCCGTGCCAAAAGCTGCGAAAAATGTCATTTTCTTTGAAATGGGTGGCAATGGCGGTTTCTATTCACTGAACTATGAGCGGCTGTTTCCTCTCAAATCCGGTTTTGCCCTGGCTGCCCGGATTGGTGGTTCCGCGGTTCCACAGAAGTATTCAGCCGGTGGAAAATCTTCTTACAGTTTCGGATGGACGGAGTATGGCATTAATACGCTACCCGTATCGGTTTCGGCGCTTTATGGAAAAGACCATAGGGTTGAATTTGGTATAGGATACACACCTCTGTTTAAAACAAACGGCAATCTGCTTTACGATTTTAATAATTATATCGGAGCCATGATGGGATATCGCTTTCAACGCAGTGTAAAGGATATGTTTTTTAAATGCGGTTTCATCTTTGCTCAGAATATCGATCAGTATAAGGGTAATTCATTTCCATCAACCTATATAGCTTTAGGCGTTCCGTTCTAAACCCAAAACATGAAAAAATATCTCATTATTTCAATCAGTATTTGCTTCTTTCTGACAGGTTGTAAGAAAGATTATCCGGACGACATCCCTCCCTGGGTAAAAAACATGATCAGAGAATTTAAACGGTCCGGAAAAAGCCACCAGGCGACAGCCTGCGGCGATTGCCCTGTTCTGATCCTGGAATACAAGGAAACAAGTATCAACCAGAAACTATACAGCATTCAACTATGCGATCCTACATACGATTATTTATACAACGATAAAGGAGATCCCATCTGCAACATAGAACTATGGAATTGCAATGGCCCCAACGGTTGCAATTGCGGCCCATATAACAGTAAAAACATTGTTTTTGTCCGGAAAATCTGGCAGGCCCATTGCCAGTAAAATCTCATAAATTCGCCCCGATTTTGATTTTTTTAGCTTCCCCGGCACACCGGAAATCCGTATATTAGCATCTTAAATTTTTTATGCGCGGGTTTATCGATTATTTAAAATCCAGGCAGTTTTGGAAACATCTCGGACTGGCCATCCTGAGCTTGGCTATTGTCTTGTGGATTCTCTTCAAATTGCTGGATATATACACCGATCATGGTGAAACAGTAACTGTTCCTGATTTCAGGAACAAGACTATTACAGAACTGGATCAGTTCGTATCCGGCAAGGATGTGCGTTACCTCATTATCGACAGTATCTATGACCCAAAAGAAAAACCGGGTATTGTTTTAAAACAGGACCCTGAAGCTAATTCGAGCGTAAAACACAATAGAACCATCTACCTGTACGTTACTAGTATGTTGCCTCCCCAAATCGCCATGCCGAAGCTGGTCGACCGGAGCTTACGCCAGGCCGTTTTCATGATCGAAAGCTATGGCCTCAAAGTCGGTAAACAAACACAGGTAAACGGCGATTGTAATGGATGCATCCTGAAACAATTTTATAAAGGAAAAGAAATTGCTCCCGGCACTCCTATTAAAAAAGGCAGTGTCATTGATCTGAATGTAGGCGTTAAACAATTCGGAGGCATTATTGCTCCTTCCGATTCACTGGGCTTACCCGGAGACGATGACACAGACGACGATGCCGGAACGGCCGGAAATTAATGAAACACATGAACCGACACATAAACACATTTATCATTCTGATAGCTTCATGGGTATTTTCACTCACGGGAAATGCACAGGAGCAACTCAGGCCTTTGAGTGGTAACATCCAATTGCAACACATCAAACGGGATGTGCCGGCTAATAACAGCATAAAAAAAGTACAAACTGTTACCCCACTCGACCTGCCTTTTTTTGAAGATTTTTCCTACGCTTATAAAAACCCCTATCCTAAGTCTAAATACTGGAAAGACTCTTCGGTATATGTAAATACCGGTTTCCCCATTGCCCCGCCAAGCCTCGGCGTAGCCACCTTCGATGGATTAAACAAATACGGTTATCCATATAATCCCAGTGCTTCCTCCACTGTATCGGGGAGTGCTGATACGCTCACCTCCCAACCCATTAACCTGCAGCTAACAACAACACACAGCTATACACTTTTCGACAGTTTACGTTTCAGTTTCTTTTACCAGGCCAGGGGCCAGGGCGATCCTCCTGAATCCGGCGACTCATTGTGCCTGGATTTTTTCAAACCGAATCAGAAAACATGGGTAAATGTATGGGGCCGCAAAGGCTATAATCCATCCGGCAGCGACACATTGTTTCACTTTGTGATGATTGCCATCAACGATACGGCATACCTTGATAGTTTATTTACCTTTCGCTTCAGAAACAAAGGATCACAAACCGGAAGCCTGGATCACTGGAACCTCGACTATGTTTACCTGAATAAAAACAGGAACATGAGCGACACTATTTTTGATGACATTGCTTTTGGCATGATGCCGAGCAGTTACCTCAAAAATTATAGTGCCATGCCTTCCAAGCAATTCCAGCCTACAGAGATGGCCACCAATGTGCACAACTGGATCAGGAATAATAACAGTACATTCAAAAATGTTAACTACTGGGATACTATTTATACAAAAAATGACGTTATGCTAATTGCATCTAACATAACTGCATCAGATAACTGCTACCCGTTTCCCTCCGCCGGATGGCTTCAATCCTCTGGTTTAGCCTACCCATCTATAGGATATACATTCCCGGTAGGACCCGATACAACTTTTTACAAAATCAGGCATATTGTACACAATGCCACTGATATTGAACGGCGAAACGATACCATCACGCAAATTCAGCGCCTCAGTAACTATTATGCCTACGACGATTGCTCTGCAGAAGTAGGATACTACCTGAACGCATACGGGGCCCGGTTTGCGCAACGTTTTACGCTCAATGTGCAGGATACCCTGCAGGCACTCGATATTTATTTTGATCCTGTGCTAAATGTACCGACAATAGGGAACCTGGCGCTCACCACTGCGTTTATGTGTGTGTGGACCGATAGCGGCAATGGTCCCAGCACAAACAGATTGCTCAAAGACAGCATTGGCACTCCGGTTTATCTGAAAGAAAGTTATTACAATGTCATGCCACGCTTTGCACTTTCTTCACCATTGGTTATGTCACCCGGCACCTATTACATAGGGCTTCAGCAGGTTACCAATACAGGGCTCAACATTGGCTTTGACAAAAACACCGATCATCATGATGTTTTATATTATGACATTGGTAATGGCTGGACCCAGTCTGCCATTAAGGGATCCGTGATGGTGCATCCGGTTTTTGGTCGTCATGATTATGCTACAGGCATTGAGGAGAAAAAACCTATAACCACTCGCAAAGCATTTGACCTCTATCCGAATCCGGCTCAAAACGAAATTTACATCAGTTGTTCTCATCAGCATGTTTCCTATACCGAGGTCGAAGTTGTTTCATCGCTCGGGCAGAACATTTTAAAACAGCCTTACCACGGATCCTCTGAAGCTATTGATGTATCAGGGCTTGAAAGCGGTATCTACTTTATATACCTCACGTCTTCCGACAGCAAATCGGCGCCCGAAAAATTAATCATCTCCCGCTAATGGCTATTGATATTGATCTGAACGAAAGTCCGGATGAAGAAAAAGAACTCTACGAACATTTCAGCCTGAAGGTCGATAAAGGCCAGGTGATGATGCGTATTGATAAATTTCTGATGATACGCATTGAAAATGCTACTCGTACAAAAATTCAAAACTCCTGCGATTCGGGAAGTGTGCTTGTAAACGGCAAACCTGTAAAATCGAACTACAAGGTAAAACCACTCGACCAGATTTCGATTGTACTTTCTGTTCCTCCCAAAGATGTAGATATAATTCCGGAAGATCTGCCCATTAATATTGTGTACGAAGATGATTACATCGTTGTCGTCAATAAAGAGCCTGGCATGGTGGTTCATCCTGCCTATGGGCATTACACGGGCACACTGGTAAATGCGCTGGCATATCGTTTTCAGCACCTGCCCACTTCAAAAACAAAACTCACCGATGAGTTGTCGATCCAGCGCCCGGGACTTGTTCACCGTATTGATAAAAACACATCGGGAATTATTCTGGTAGCCAAAACCGAGCTGGCCATGGTTCGCCTGGCCAAGGATTTTTTCGACAGAAATCTGGATCGCAAATACATTGCCCTGGTATGGGGTGATGTAAAAGAAGATGCTGGCACCATTACCGTTAATGTGGGGCGTGATCTGAAAAACCGTAAGGTGATGGCCACCTTTACCGATGGCGAACACGGAAAGCATGCCGTGACCCATTACAAAGTACTGGAGCGCTTCGGCTATGTAACACTTATTGAATGTAAGCTGGAAACCGGCCGCACGCATCAGATCCGGGTACACATGAAACATATCGGGCATCCGCTGTTCAATGACAATGAATATGGAGGTGATCGCATTCTGAAAGGCACCACAAGTAATAAATACAAGCAGTTTATCGAAAACTGTTTTGAAATTCTGCCGCGGCAGGCCCTTCACGCCAAAACACTTGGCATTACGCATCCCATCACAAAAGAGCCCATCTTTTTTGATAGCGAGCTCCCTGAAGATATGCAGCGCGTTATTGAAAAATGGCGCCGTTATGCTTCAAATAAGGAGTTGGAATAATATTTACACCGTTTATTCTTTTATCTTTGCCAAAATTTTAGTCGCATGCAGGTTATAGGTGAACGTTCCAGCATTCTGAAAAAAGAAAATCTTTTAAGCCTGGTGATCCTTCCTACTTCTGAGAAGCGTAAAGTGAACCTGATGTTCCTGTGGCTGTTTCTCTGGACTGTCAGTGGTTTCATCATCTTTGCCAATTACTTTAAACTCACCAATGTCAACGCAAAATTATTTGTGATTATATGGCTGGGTTTCTGGGCTTATTTTGAGTTTAAGATTGCCCGTGTATTTCTTTGGAAGCGTTTTGGTAAGGAAAAATTATGGATCAAAGACGGGACAGTTTTTTATCAGCGTGAAATTTCAGGCCGTGGAAAAATCAAAAAATATGATCTTAACCTGATTGAGACCATAGATTATCTCCCGCTCGAAAAGGGAAATTTTGCGGATGTATTCAATCAAAGTTTCTGGGTAAAAGGTGGTGAACGTCTTGAGTTTATCTGCCAGTCGAAACGCATCCGATTTGGCATGCAACTAAAGGATGATGAGGCCAAAACCATCCAGAAAGAACTCAACAAGTTTATCAAATCGAAGTAATTTCCTTCTTTTTCAGTTGGAGTAAAAGGCGCCGTATCAATCACACTCCCGAGTTGTAAGGAACTACAACAGTAATTGAACGACGCCTTTGTTTGGTTATCAGATCTTATTCTTTCACGATTTCGACCTGATGTATTTCATTTTCTTTGGAGCATTTGAGGATATAGTTGCCAGGTTCAAAGTCTTTGATCACGAGTGTGGTGCTGGTATAGGATGAGGCATTCATGGACAGGATAACGCGTTGATTATGATCCTTGAGTTCGATGAAGAATTTATCATCACCGCCGTTTTTAATATGCAATTCCTGTTTCACGCGCAGGGGATATACCAGCAGTTTGGCAAAGAAGCTGAAATTGGCTTTGCTTGTTGCTTCCGGTGGTCCTGCCTGGGAACCCGCACAAACGATGAGCAGAAGAATGGTGGTGAAAAATGCTTTCATATTCGTAACTGGTGTTTGGTACATGGTAGTTAGTAGTTAGTGTTTTGTATTTAGTATTTGTTATATTGATATTTTCATTTTGTATTCCTCGCTCGCTACTGTATACCTTCTACTTTCTACTCAGCAGTTTCTACCCTGTACGATATACTTCTATAGCTTTCCCTTATTAAGTTTATTATCTATTTTGTAGTTTGTAACCCTGAAGGATGATTTACGATTGAGCTGATGTTGTTCTTCAGAGCAGCCGGATTCATTGGTTGGCTCACACGGACAGTTTGTACTCAGCTGTGACTCCCCGGTCCATTTGAGTTTGAGACGGCCAGCGCTGATTCCTTTGGATTTAAGATAATCGGCCGTAGCCTGAGCTCTTCGTTGCGAGAGAGCCATGTTATAGGATTCAGAAGCACGGCAATCGGTTGATGAAGATATTTCTATCTTGATATCTTTTCTGTTTTTAAGTACTTCGACAAACTTATCGAGCTCGGCCATGGCATCCGGACGAATGTCAGATTTATCAAGATCAAAATAAATAACAGGTAATTCCAGATCGGCAAGCGGTGCATCGTCTGAAGGTGTGGTACCGTTTTCAGGCTCGAGTTTCTCAATAAGTTTAATGAGAGGCTCATCCATAAACTCCAGATGCGATTTTTCGATGGTAATATTTTTTGGCTTAAACCCCGGCTTTTCAATATGGATCACGTACCTGATCTTATCAGCATCTTTCTTATCATCCAGGCTTATCATATAGGTTCCGGTTTTATCGGTGAGCTTCATATAAGCATCGCGATTGGTGGTCGCATCCAGGATGGATACCTGTGCTCCCTCCAGAGGCTCATTCGTGGAAGCACTCAATACCAGGCCATCAAGCCTGAACACTTTTTTATTCAGAAGAATATCAAGCGGCTCTTTGGGGATATCCTTATAAGCAATGGGCTGGGTCGTTTTTTTCATGTAATCGTCCTTGGAAGCCTGCATCTGAATCGTTTTGTCTTTTGGAGCCAGGGCACTGAAGTAGCCTTTATTGTCCGCTTTGAGCTCTTCTATAACATTTCCCCCGTCATCCGTGATTTTCACGCTGGCAAAAGGAATGGGATCGCCCGTTTTCTCATCCCTGACAATACCCTGAATCACTTTCTTTTCAAGGAAAGGATCCCGGATCTTTACCGCATAGATGTCATCCTTACCACTTCCCTTAGGCCGGTTGGAAGAGAAATATCCTTTTAAAGTAGCCGGATCATAAATAAAGGCAAAGTCATCGAAATTGGTATTCATCGGGTAACCGGCATTGGCAATATAAACGGCCTCATTAGGCAGTAACTGAGCGATGTGTATATCCAGGCCTCCAAGTCCCACATGCCCATCGGAAGCGAAAAACATCAGGTCATCTTCATCCACAAAGGGAAACATTTCTCTTCCCTCGGTATTGATTTCCTGTCCCAGGTTCTGAGGTTGCGTAAAAGAACCCTGCTCCTTATTGAAGTCTGATTTCCAGATATCGGTATTACCATACGTACCGGGCATGTCGCTGATAAAGTATATGGTTTTCCCATCAGCAGAAAAACAACCATGCCCCACCGAATAATCCTTATTGTTGTATGGGAAGGCCTTTAATTCAGACCAGGCCACATTGGTAGCCGTACGGGTCGCATAATACATTTCCACGTTCACGGTATTGGCACTTGACTTTTCAATCTTATCATCAAAGTAATTACTGCGTGTAATAAGCATAGCAAGACCATCTGCACTGAGGCTTACAGGTCCGTCGTGATAGGATGTTTTGAATGCTCTATCAAAACGCCTGGGTTCAGAAGCTTCCTGTTTGGATGAGTCAATTTTGGCAGTATACAAATCCAGGAAAGAGGTGTTATCCCAGGCAAACTGTCTGTTGTTGGCCCCGTGATTTTCTTTATTGGAGGTATAGATGAGTTCTGTTTTACTCATATAAGAAGGCGCAAAGTCACTTTCCGGAGTATTGATATGATCGAGGTGTTTGATACTGAATTTGAGAGAGTCTCTTTTAATCTGGGTGGTGTAATCGACCGGAACGCCGTAATAACGTTTGGCAACACTGTTGGAGGCTTTCTGATCATAAAATTTTTTCATCTCCGCCTCGCCCTCTTTATACTTGCCGTTCATGAACAGTATCTGGGCATAGTTGTAATGATCCTGGGGCTGAACATCTGTTTTAGATGACAATACACTGTACCATTTCTCGGACTCAGATGGCATATTCAGAAAACGATAACTATCTGCAGCCCTTCGGATATTTTCGGTTTTGGCCTCTTTCTTTTTGCTCAGTTCGGCGTACATCGGTGCAGCCTTCTCATAGGCCATGGTCCTATAGTACTTATCGGCAAGGTTCTCCTTAATGCCCTGGGCTCTCAATGATAGTGAGCTTAGCAAGCAAAGAATAATGAATGGGAGTAGAATGTTTTTTTTCATAGCAGTGAATCGTCTATATTATTTATTAGTGTTTAGTTATTCGTTTTGATATTTAAGATTTAGTTATTGGCAATAAGCAGTTAGTGCGTGATGATACCTGATATTTGGTTTCAGCCTCCCTGATCATCATTCTTATATTTCAGTCTCAGAGAGCATATCCCGAAAACAATAACTCCAAACCCGCCTGGAAGATATTCTCCGCACCAGTTTTCTTTTTTGGTTTAGTGCAGAAAACGCCAGAGTACTCTTCTCATAGTAGTTTATTCTGTCATACATGCAAGCCTGGCTCTCTTTCAGACCAAAGACTGCAAGATATAGACCATGCACAGATACACGTATGGCAAACTGATATAGCAGCTCCATGGTCTCATGAACTGATATCGGGTTTTGCATTTCAGCAGATAAGCATTCTCTTGTATATTTAAAATCCTGCGGAGTTCTGCCATCACATCTATTGTTCATTTACAATAACTTTAACTGTCTTTTTGATTTTTCCAGAATGGTACGTTAATAAAAAAACACCCGAGTACTCTGTATCCATGGTTATAGTTATTCGGCCGTTATCCTGATGCTGAGTAAACGGTACTTCGCAACCCATAAGGTTAAGTATATGAATGTTGTACGAGGAATCGTACCCTGCATGTATTACAAATTGTCCGTTCGAAGGATTCGGATATATCAAAAGCGTTTCTTTCAAAGGTTCGTGTACAGATATGGCCTGATCCGCCTCAATGGCTCCCACATTACTGTTGCCTGCATTTCTCGGATTACCGAAGTAATCATCCACTATATATGCAGAAACCGGCCTCAGGTTATAAAAAGGGTAGGCACTGCTGCCACTGTTACTGGTTGGAGAAATTGTGCTTAAAGAAACCCTTGGGTCGCAGGATGTAATCATCTGGCTTCTGACCAGATCCGTACTTCCCTGCAAAAAATTCGGAATACTTGCATTCGCATAGTGATCGTATATTTGCGGCAAACTATGATGCCATAGATTATTTACTGAATTGAATTTGCTCGGCAATGTCCCTCCATTACAGGGCCTGCCGCCATATAAAACAAATGCAGGAGCTACCGGCTGGCTATTAAAGGTAGATTCCAGACTAACGATGTTATTCTTCCATACCAGATTTTCAAATCTGTATACCCCTCTTCCATCCACATTAAACAGGCAGCCCCAAAAATAATTCTGATCAAAATTCATATAGACAAGAGGGCCCCTGTTCTTAAAGTCATGGTTGGCCGCGATATCACCGATGAATGTATTATTCTCAATGAAAATATTAGAAAAGTTGTTGGAATTGGTAATGAGGCAATTGCTGGTACTTTCGTCCGTGATTATGAGTGGCGCTAATACGAATACATTGTTATATATAAAAATACTGTCGGCTATTTTATTGGAAAATGCACCGTTTTCATGTGTTCTGAATGGAGAACAGGAATTATTGATCATTTCTGAATATGAAACTTCGTTTGCAATGGATATACCGGCACTTGGTCTCCTGGGCTGTGGAACTCCGCCATTATCTGCCTGGCAGTTTCTCCAATACATACTATCGGCGTTGTAAGAAAGATTCTTTCTGAAAATAACGTTATTAGACCTGATGCAATAAAAGTTTGGAGCAAAATTATCATAGGCCGTACAAGACTCTACCAATGCATTGGTACTGGCGGCCACGTTAATACCTTCTCCTCTGTTATGATAGACATGGCAGTTTCGGATAGTTATATTTTTACATAAGTCAGCCCTTAATGCTGAACCCCAATGACAGTTACCGTTGGTGCCTGTATTTTCCTGCTGACCATTTGTTACCTCAACATGATCAAACATCAGATTCTCAATCAGCAAAGAAATAACACTGTGGCTTACGGCCGAGTCTACAGATACATCTTTCAATACCACATTTGTCATTTTACTGCTGACATCGTATGCTCCGGCCGAATTCGGATTCGCCAATAGAATTCCTATTCCCTTGGCTCTGTGAAAATGGATATTCTCCACTTTTATACCGGAGCCTCTTATCCACAATAACTGGCTGCCGGATGACATGTTGTCGCCATATATATTAACAAGGCCCTGCCCCCTTACACTAATGTTCTTATGAAAGCTTCCCTGTTGAAAATCAGGAAGGAACTGTATCAGCGGCTGACCTGGATAATAATCCCCCTGCAGATAAACAATCTCCCCGTAAACATCTGCGGTATTGCTGAACGGGATGAGTTGGAGCGCCTGCTGAAAAGTTGCAACCGGCGAAGCATATGTGCCCGGATTTGCATTATTGCCTGAAGGAGAAATGTAAATTGACACCGTCGGCACAACAACAGAAGGCGTTTGCACAACAGGCAACTGCGAAAAACCCACCAATTGTAAAACAAAAAACAGGAAAAGAAAACTGCCTTGTTTTATTTTAACTTTCATAAAGGAATAAAGAGAGTGATAATGTGTTTTCATTACTGGTAATGGGTTCAGATTTTCGAGTTTTATATTTTGAATCCAGAGTTTTCACATCTAGAAATATCTTGGGGTTTTAAATGATCGTTGTCTTCTGTTCATGTCAAACCCGATCATGATCTCATGTGAACCGGTATTGTAGTTCCGGAGTTTGGTGAGGGTATAATCATAAGCATATCCCAGGGTGAGGTATTCGTTGATGTAGAAGACCACATTAAGACCACAGCTTTCTTTTAGCCGGTACATGCCGCCCACCCATAAACGGTCGTAGAATAAGAAGCTGGCATTGATATCGGCACTCAGCGGCGCATTCTCAACGGCTTTTACCACGAAAGACGGCTTGAATTGAACCACTGAGTTTACCGGTATCACAATCCCTCCCATGAGGTAATAGTGTTGAACCTGTTTAAAACGGCGGGTATTTCCTGTATTATCATATACATTTTCTACAAGCTTTGGAGTGCTCAATCCAAGATAATGGCGTTTGCCATAATAGTAAATACCGGCCCCAACATTAAATAATGGTCGGTTTATGACGTTACTGTAGGTAGCATCTGTATTATCATTTATCAGGGCTTTGGTTTGACTGGCACTGAACAGATCGACCCCGGTTTTTAATCCGAAACTGAGGTAATGTTTCTTTCTGTTAAGGCGGATCTTATAGGCTATATCTCCTTTTATGCCTGTAGTCTGCGTAGTCCCCAGGCGATCATCCACCACACTTAATCCCAGCGAGAGATTGGAGTAACGGATCGGGGCATGCAGGGACAGGTTAGTTGTTTGTGGTGCCCCCTTAAATCCGGTCCACTGGTTACGATACAACAGCACCGCACTGAATGCATCCCGTGTACCTGCATAGGCACTGTTTACACTTAACGGATTGAACATATACATGCTGTACTGCGCCTCCTGCTGGGAATGGAGGGCAGAAACAAAGAACAGCATCATGATACTTAATGGGAGTATAGCTGATTTTTTCATTTTGTTTGGTTATTGGTATTTGTAATTAGCTTTTAGTGTTGAGTTTTTAGTTTTTAATATTTAGAGTTTAGTATTTGAGGTTTCAGAGTTTCATGTCTTTTATCTCATATCTAACATCTATTCCCTATCGTGTAATCTGCACATAGCCTGTTATTGGTTTATCGCCATTACCCAGCTCGAGAATAAAGTAATAGGTACCTACCGGTAATATTCCTTTGCCAAGCAAACTCTTATCGCCGGTATTTTGTCCATCCCAATCGCTTTTGTATGGCGCATTGCTGTACACCTGGTCACCCCAACGGTTAAATACAGTTACTTTGTTATCCGGATAGTTGTCAAGGCCTTTAATCTCCCATGTATCGTTCTTGCCATCCCCGTTCGGTGAGAAAATCTCCGGGATGACGAGCGTACAACCTACACCATTCTGGGCATCGAGCTGCACCGGATACTGATAACTGCAACCATTCTGGTCGGTAATCGTGGCAATATACTGGCCGGCTTTCAGGTTGGTGATGGATGATACTGAGCCTGTGGTACTGGCACTGTTACTCCAGTTCACATGATAGTCCGGTGTACCTCCCGTGATTCCAATACTTAAGGCGCCGTTATCCTGGCCAACACACGGTTCGGTCATGTTCTGGGTAACTGCATTGATGGCAGTCGGCTGAGTAATAACAAAGGTATGAGTCACAATACAACCTCCCGCATCAGTGAGCGTCACCACGTATTGGTTGGCTGATACAGATGTAATGCTGTTCGTGGTAGAGGTGTTATTGGTCCAGCTGTAGCTGTACGGCAGGGTTCCGTTTGTTGCTGTAATTACGGCTGCACCATTGCTCTGACCATTACACAGCACATTCGTCTGGGTAGCAGCAGAGAGGCTCGGCGTTGGCACCCCCGGAATAATGGCGGTGATGGTGTACGTACATCCATTATTGTCGGATATGTTTACGGTATGTGTACCCGTAGACTGAGCGGTAAACACCCCGGTTGTGTTACTTGTATTGTACGTATAGTTTGGCGTACCACCGGTAGCCGTTACTGTAAAGGCCCCGTTTGGCGTCGTACAACTGCTGTTGGCCGTGGTATTGGTTACTGTAGCGCTCAGCGACTGGCTTGGCGCTGTAATGGTAACGCTTGCCGTATTTTTACAACCCGTTGCATTATCGGTAAGGGTATAGCTGTAACTTCCTCCACCAAGACCTGTAGTACCTGAAGGGTTCAGACTGTATGCTGTAGCACTGGTACTGAAACTCACCGCTCCGCTGTTATTACCGTAGCACAGTACATTCGTCTGACTCGTAATTGCAAAGGATGGGATTGTATTTACATTGATACCAATAGTTGTCGTAGCACTACATGAAGTAAGTGTATTGGTTCCTGTTACTGTATATATAGTATTGGCAGACGGGCTCACAGTATATGTGCTTGTAGCAGGACCACCACTCCAGGTGTAAGTATTTGCCCCCGAAGCCGACAAGGTCGTTGTCTGGCCTGCGCAGATTGTTGTACTGCCCGCAATTGCAGATAGTACCGGTAAATTATTCACTGTAACGGTAACAGATAGCGGCGCACTGATACATGAACTGCCGTCTGTTCCGGTTATACTATATACCGTAGTTACGGTAGGGCTCACCACAACTGTGCTTGTGAAGACCGTTCCCGTTGATGATAACGTGTAGGTAACAGCTCCAGTAGGTGCCAGTGTGACACTCTGGCCGGCACAAAGTGATGGTGTAACGGTTGGTATGTTCAATGATGCCGGATTTGGATTAGCGATAGTAAAAGTTGTACTGGCTATACACCCCATTGCATCGGCAACACTGACATTGTATTCACCTGCCGGCAGGTTTGTTGAAGGATTCGTATTTCCAACGACAGTTCCTGTAGATGCAGAAAGAACATGGGTAAAGGTGTATGTGTAAGCACTGCTATTCCATCCTCCGCTGACATTGGCCAGAGCGGTCCCATTACTTAACCCGCAGCCGGTGGTTGTGGTTGCCACAGAGTTAATCTGTAATGCTGCTGTTGGTGAGGCTATGCTGGTAGTGACCGTATTTGCGCAACCCGTTGCGAGGTCGGTAACGGTAAAAGTATAATTACCCGCTGATAAACCTGTTGTAGGCTCTGCAATGCTCGTGTTTGTTGCCGATGAAGACAATAATACTGAACCATTTGCCCCGCCAAAGCAGGCAACATTGGTTTGACTCACGACTGCGACAGCCGGTAGCGGATTTACAGCCAGGGTATAGCCTGCAGGTGCGCTACTACATCCTGTAAGCGTATTTGTACCGATTACTGTGTATATTGTTGCAGCTGATGGCGAAACGGTTACTGAATTAGTGTTCTGTGATGTACTCCACGTATAAGTGTCGGCACCACTGGCACTCAGAGTAGCTGTACCGCTTGTACAAACAGCGGTACCAGTTGCTGCTATATTGAGTACCGGCAAAGCGTTCACAGTTACAGTTACGCTTAATGGTGCGCTGACGCAGTTTGAGGCATCTGTACCGGTAATGGTGTAAACCGTAGTGGAAGACGGGGATACGTTAAGCGTTGATGTAAATACAGGCCCATTGCTGACTGTATAGCTGTTCGCACCAACCGGACTGAGTGTTGTTGATTGCCCTGCACAAATTGCTGTAAATGGTGAGGCTATATTCAGCGTAGGGGTGACAGGGTTACCTATAGTAAACACTGTTTGTGTGGAACACCCTAAAGCGTCTGTTACAGTTGCTGTATAAGCCCCTGCAGGCAAAGACGTCGCTGTATTTGTATTGCTGACAACTGCATTAATACTATTCATGATCGTATATGTATAGGCCGGCGTATTCCAACCGCCTGTTACATTTATACCCACAGTCCCGGTACTCTGACCACAACCTGTGGTGGTAGTGGACACAGAAACGATCTGCAGGGCCGAAGACGGCGATGATACAGAAAAATTCTGAACTGCTGAATTACAGCCGTTGGCATCCGTAACCAGCGCCGTGTATGTTCCGGCCGCATATGTCTGTGTATTTACTGCTGAAGGTGCATGTCCCTGCCATGTGTATATATAACCGGCAGTTCCCCCGGTTGCCGTTAAACTAACAGTTGCAATACCGCCTGCACATGTCACACTTGGATTGCTGATGCTGCTGACCGATAGAGGAACCGCAGGTTGCGCAATAACGAATGTTTGGGTGGCAACTGTACAATTATTGGCATCATGTATATCTACACTGTACGTTCCGGCAGTGTAACTCGCTGTATTGACAGCGGAACCATTTGAACTCCACGTATAACTGTATGGTGCTGTACCGCCCGTTACATTTGCAACTGCTGTACCAATGCCTCCGTTACACAAAACACTGCTTGTATTCAATGATGTCAGACTTAATGGATTAGATGGCTGATTAATCACAAATGTCTGAGTAGTTGTTGAACACGAATTCCCATCTGTTACGTTCATCGTATACGTTCCCGCTGTAAAGGTCTGTGTGTTAGATGCAGATGGTATACCATTCCAGTTCATAGTATAACCAGGTGTTCCCCCCGTTACAGTTGCACTTACTGTGGCCACTCCGCCATAGCACAATACTGAATTTGTCTGAATGGTATTCGCCAAAGCCTGCACCGGCTGATTAATCACAAAGCTTTGGGTTGCGATGACACAATTATTGGCATCGTGTATATTAACGCTATAGGTACCAGCCACATAACTTGCAGAATTGGTTGTCGAAACATTTGAGCTCCAGGTATAGCTATATGGAGGTGTTCCTCCGCTTACGTTTGCCACAACTGTACCATTTCCTCCGTTACATAAAACACTGGTTGTGTTTAATGAGCTGAGGGTTAAAGATGCTGCAGGTTGTGTAATAGTAATCGTATTCGTACTGATGCAATTACTGGTTTGTTCGTTCACAAAAACACTATAGGTTCCCGCAGACAGGCCGGTAAACAGGCCACTCGTATTGCTCTGCACAGAAGTTGTGGCTGTAATCGGTGTCAGTGTATAATTATATGCTGATCCACCTGATCCATTCACTGTAACACTGGCGGTATTATTTCCAAAACACAATACATTCAGTTGATTGCTCACTGAACTGGTAATGCCTGGCGTTCCCGCAATAGAAACAGTTCCCGTTCCGGAGACACATCCATTGGCATCATTCACCACATAACTGTGGGTGCCTGTACTGAGACTGAAAGTAACACTGCTGTTTGTAGCAGCTCCTCCATCTACAGCATAGCTATAGGATGGCGTACCGCCGGCAGCTGTGATCGACAGAATACCATTTGGATTGGTACAGCTACTATTGGTAGCGGTCACTACAGCACTGGCTGTTACCGCAGCCGTGGGCTGCGTAATGCTTACAGTGGTTGTATTTTTGCAACCATTGCCATCGGTGATTGTATAGGTGTATGCTCCCGGAGCAAGACCGGTGGCGGTGTTGCCTGATATGCCTGTACCGGTGATGGTAGATGTTGTTGCATTTGTCGTGAAGCTGGCAACACCATTGTTCTGGTTATAGCAGCTCACATTGGTAACACTACTTACAGCTAACGTCGGCAATGGATTTACGGTGACTGTATACATCGCTGTGGCGCTGCAACTTCCTGTTGTATTCGTTCCCGTAACAGTATACACCATGGTTGCTGAAGGGTTTACAGTATAGCTTGCTGTCGTAGGGCCACTTGTCCACGAGTAACTGTTCGCAGTTCCTGCCGTTAAGGTTGTTGTCTGGCCTGAACAAATGGTTCCATTTGAGGCGGCTATAGATACTGTTGGTGTTGGATTTACATTCACCGTATACATCGCTGTGGCGCTACAACTTCCTGTCGTATTCGTTCCGACAACAGTATACACCATGGTTGCTGAAGGATTTACAGTATAGCTTGCTGTCGTAGGGCCACTTGTCCACGAGTAACTGTTCGCAGTTCCTGCTGTTAAGGTTGTTGTCTGGCCTGAACAGATCGTCGCACTTGAAGCACTGATGTTCACCGTCGGTGTTGGATTTACATTCACCGTATACATCGCTGTGGCGCTACAACTTCCTGTCGTATTCGTTCCGACAACAGTATACACCATGGTTGCTGAAGGATTTACAGTATAGCTTGCTGTCGTAGGGCCACTTGTCCACGAGTAACTGTTCGCAGTTCCTGCCGTTAAGGTTGTTGTCTGACCCGAACAGATGGTTCCATTTGAGGCGGCTATAGATACTGTTGGTGTTGGATTTACATTCACCGTATACATCGCTGAAGCCGTACATGTTCCAATTGTATTGGTTCCTGTCACTGTGTACACTGTGGTAGAGGCCGGCGTTACAGCATAGGTTGCTGTCGGAGGACCACCCGACCATGCATAGGTATTTGCTGTTGCTGCTGTCAGGGTCGTTGTTTGACCTGAACAGATCGTTGCACTGCTTGCTGAAATAT
Source organism: Bacteroidota bacterium (assembly GCA_018267825.1). Classification (GTDB taxonomy): domain Bacteria; phylum Bacteroidota; class Bacteroidia; order B-17B0; family Aurantibacillaceae; genus JAFDXR01. The sequence continues at coordinate 463,284 of JAFDXR010000003.1, forward strand.
TTACCGTTGGTGTTGGATTTACATTCACCGTATACATCGCTGAAGCCGTACATGTTCCAATTGTATTGGTTCCTGTCACTGTGTACACTGTGGTAGAGGCCGGCGTTACAGCATAGGTTGCCGTCGGAGGACCACCCGACCATGCATAGGTATTTGCTGTAGCTGCTGTCAGGGTCGTTGTTTGACCTGAACAGATCGTTGCGCTGCTTGCTGAAATATTTACTGTCGGCGTTGGATTTACAGTCACTGTATACATCGCTGTGGCGCTGCAACTTCCTGTTGTATTCGTTCCGACAACAGTATATACCGTGGTTGCCGAAGGGTTTACAGTATAACTTGCCGTCGTAGGGCCACTTGTCCATGCATAGCTATTCGCAGTACCTGCCGTTAAAGTCGTTGTCTGGCCTGAACAGATAGTCGCACTTGAAGCACTGATGTTCACCGTCGGTGTTGGATTTACAGTAACCGTATACATCGCTGTGGCGCTGCAACTTCCTGTTGTATTCGTTCCGACAACAGTATACACCGTGGTTGCCGAAGGGTTTACAGTATAGGTGGACGTTGGTGGGCCACTTATCCAAGAGTAGCTGTTCGCAGTAGCTGCCGTTAAGGTCGTTGTCTGACCCGAACAAATCGTGGCACTGCTAGCTGAAATATTTACTGTTGGCGTTGGATTTACAGTTACCGGAATAGTAACCGTGTTACTTAAACAACCACTGGCATTTGTACCCACAACTGTATATGTTTCAGAAGCAGTTGGTGTAAACGAAACGGATGAGGAAGTAATTATAGTGCCTGTTGAACCCGTTACCGAATAAGTATTTGTTCCGCTTGGTGTAATTGATACGCTTGTGCCGGAGCAAATAGCAGCGCTACTGGCCATTGCTGTAATTGTAGGACTAGATGGATTTGAAACGGAAGCGGTTGATGTAAATGTACATCCATTGGCGTCAGTCACGGTCACAGAGTAAGATCCCGTACTGAGATTATTAATAAATGACGTGGTTGCACCTGTTGACCAGGAGTACGTATAAGCTGGTGTTCCGCCCGAAGCGGTGATACTTACCTGCCCGTTTGGTGACGAACAGCTTGAATTACCAATAATGCCTGTAATTCCACTTAATGCGGCTGTTGGTTGTGTAATAGCAACTGTAGTATTTGTTTTACAACCATTGGCATCTGTTAAAGTGTAGGAATAGCTTCCCTGCCCCAAATTATTGAATGTGGCTGGAGTAACACTATATCCGGAACCTGCGCCTCCACTCATCGTGAAAGTTACAGCTCCATTTGTCCCCGCAAAACAAGAAACATTGGTTTGGCTGCTCACCGTTAGTATCGGATTAGCATTCACTACAACCGTTACCTGTGTAATTGCACTGGAACATCCGGCAGAACTTCCTGTAAGACTGTAAACAGAGGTGCTGGAAGGACTTACTGTTACACTTGCACTGGAGGATACCGGATTAATCCAGTTGTATGTTGTGGTTCCTGAAGCAGTTAAAGTGGCAGTTTGTCCGGCGCAAATGGTCGGATTACCTGCTGCAATGGAAACTGTAGGTGTAGGATTTACTGTAACCGGAATGGTAAGTGTATTACTTAAACAACCACTGGCATTCGTGCCATAAACGGTGTAGGTGGCTGAAGCCGTAGGTGAATAAACAGCATTCGTGCTTGTAGTCGTTGTCCCCGTCGCACTTACTACCGAATAGGTAGTGCCTCCACTCGGCGTAATAGTAAGATTACCACCATTACAAATGGTATTGCTGCTTACAGAAGCTGATATAGTAGGTCCGGCGGGATTTGTAATGGTTGCCTGAGTCGTATACGTACAATTATTAGCATCTGTTATTGTAACCGTGTATGTACCTGCCGTTAAGTTAGTCGCCGTTTGTGAGGTTTGTCCGTTAGACCACAGATATGAGTATGCGCTGGTTCCTCCACTGGGCGTTGCTAGCGAAGATCCATTAGGTGACAAACAGTTGGTATTATTTGTACTGCTGGTAACAGCAGTAAGTGCTGATGACGGCTGTGTAATATTAAGCGTGGTTGTACTTTTACAACCGTTGCCATCCGTCAGGGTGTATGTATAGCTACCTTGCGTCAGCCCACTGACTGATGACGGGCTGACGGTGTAACCACTTCCTGCACCTCCTGTTGTGCTGAACGCCACAGCACCACTATTCCCTCCAAAACATAAAACATTTGTCTGAGAACTAACCGTAAGAACCGGTAAGCTATTAGTGTTTACCGAGAATGTTGTAGCATTGCCCGGACAACCAAATGAACTCGTTCCTGCTACAGTGTAAGTGGTGGCAACTGTTGGCGAAACCACGACAGTGGGCGTTGTTGCAGAAGGACTTGTCCAGGTATAGGTATTTGCACCACTGGCTGTAAGTGTAGTTGTGCCGCCACTGCATACAACACTGTTTGACGCAACCACATTGATTGTTGGGGTGGGATATACTGTAAGTACTTTTGTGCTGTCAATTACCTTTGTATTGCTGAAACAACGTATATTTGAAAGATCATGCCAGGTAATTGTTGTATTGGCGGTTGGAGATAATGTAAAGGTAAATGGATTTTGCGTCACCGTGCCACTTGTATAGGTATGTGATGATTGTACACCATTCACGCTATAAGTTATTGTTATTGGAAAATCACTGGTCTTTAATGCTCCTTTTAATGTCATACTGACCGTTACAACCGTTCCCGGACACATGGTATATTGACTTAAAGCCAGGCTGGCAGGTGGAAAAACAGGACTGGGAGTAGGGTCCCAGCCTGCTGTATTGTGTGTTCCTATTGGGTTTGGCCAACCAATATCCGCATTGGCACCGGCAATAAAACGGGCACGTCCTGAAGTTGGGGTGCTCGGGGTTTCAGACGAATAAAATGTTGTATCTGACAGGGTACGAATATTGGTTAGCGGTGTCATCAACGGCGACATCCAGGTGCCATAAGCCGTAGCGGTAGCCACAGCATCCAGTGAGCAGCCAAAAGCAGCACCACCTGTACAACTGTTGTTCCCATTGCCGTTTCCAATGGCCCATATATTATAGAGCTGAGTATAATCTGTACATACCGTACCGCTATCTTTTCTGAAATAATGCTCATTCTGTGCACGGTTACCGGTTGGCGCCGGATAATTATAGGTGGTTCCGATATTGATTGCTGGCGAATTCAGTGTAATTGGCGAAGCTGACGTTCCTATAATATTTACGGCACAGGTATTCTTAAACCAGGTGAGGCCACCCTTTGCAAAACTCAGCGAGGATCCCGGATTAATGGTAAATTCATCTTTGACGTAAAGCGTATCCCAGTACATCGAAGAAGGCGATGCAGACGGGCATATAAACCTGAGTGTATCTATTCTGTTCCTGTTAAACCTCGAAAGTGGGGTTGCCACTGATAATCCATTACCAATCAGAATAGCACTGGTTAATCCCTTGATGGTGGCCTTTTTTACATATCCTTTATAAAAGTGGTACCATTGAGGTACGCCCGCCGGACCGCTGGTTGTAATTGTCAGTTCATTAATGGTATCAGAACGCATATATATATTGCTGGCCTGATTGTTTAAATATAAAAACGTAATCCTGTTAAATTTGAATCCTTTTGGAGCAGATGAATAACGCTGTGAACTTGGCAGCCCGTTCCATGTATAGAAATGGGCGGGGTAGAATGACACACCACCCGGATAACTTGTACAGTATATGTCACTCGAATCGGCCTTCAGGGTTAATTTGGTATAATCCCCCTCCACATTAAATGCAACACCATTGCCACTTCCTGACGTTAACGCATTTCCACCACTCAATATCAAACGTGAATTATGCAGCAAGGCACCTCTTTGCAAATTACTGTTTATATCAAACCCTCCCATCACATTTAAGTTTTTTCCGCGGGTATCCAGGGTTCCGGCATTCACTTTTAAAGCCGGAGTAATTGCCGCGGCTATCGGCCTGGCATATATCGAGTCGAGCAGAGACCATTTACCCTTACGACCATTCCGTGCATTGAAATAGATCTGATTATTGAACACAATCTTACCGGTCTGAATATATTCGGTAGCTTTCGTGGTGTCACTGGCTGTAAATACAACCTGTCCCTGAAAACCATTAGACATCGTTGTATTAAAATAAAGGGAGTTACAGATATTGAGAACAGAAGTACTTTGCCCCGCCAATACACCCGTTACTCCGGGCTTCCAGAGCATAGTACCACAATAGGCGCTATTTGCGGAGCCCAGATTACAACTATGAGTAGGCGCTGCAAACGATAGATTATCAAAAATAACAGAGTCGCCACAGATGGGCGGACACTGACCTACAGGTGATTCGGTTTTAATACCACCCGGATATGTGATCTGCGCCCACTTCGTTTTATCAAACCAGGATCCACCGCTGGCTGCAGCTGTCCCCCGAAAAACCAATGTGCGCGGCGTGCTGCTCCCCGCATCCCAGTTAAGGGTAGAGCCCGATAGAATTGTTGTGGCATCCACAGTCTGAAACTGCGTGAGACTGTCGTCGATCACGGTCAGGTATGCTAAATCAAAGGTATCACGGGGTGATGTCCCACTCCAGTAATAAGGTGTTGGATACGCTACTGCATTCCCCGCATTTTTGAAGCCACCATAACGCAAAATCGTTGTATTATCACATACTGTGCGGGTTTTCACTTTGGCGCCCCATGGACTCCAGGTATATGATGGCAAAGCCGCCGGAGCAACTTCAGCCGGATTAAAATACCCGATGATATGTCCCCGCGTGCTATCAACCCAAGGCGCTCTTCCCAGCACAGTTGATGTTGAGCTATATATAACGTTTCGAACGCCTGGCTGAAATGTATTGGTAGAACCAGGTGAGAAAAACAAATACTTCCGGATATTGAATATTCCATTAATAAGTGTATTCAACTTAGTATCAAATACGAGAGAATCGATGCTGCTGTTAACAACATTGGTAACCCCAGCCAGAGGGGTGGTTATATTCTCAGTATAACCCATCAGGGTTCCTGAATTCAAAGTTCCGGTATTGTAGCGGAAATAAACCTTATTGATGGTATCCCGGATTGTCCGGAATTGCGGATAAGCAGCATTCTGTCCATCGGTATTCCAGAAGGTCACATTGTGATAATTGCAATTGAGAGAAAAATAGATTCCGGCGCGGGTAAGTCCTGCAGCGCCACCCCCGGTTGCAGCCGTGGTATCGTTTTGCAGAAAGCTAACGTCGTAATAATTTAATCCTTTAGTACCAAATACATTCGTTATAAGGTTATTGGCTGAAGAATAGGTATTGGCCTGCATAAACGTCTTACAGTGAAACTTGATGTGCGAGGTGCCCGGATAAATAATCAAAGCTCCGCCATTATCCTGAGCCAGCCAGCCCATATTTCCTGCGGCTGCGGGAGAAGACTGATTAAACGATTCTACCCCTTCGTAAATATTAATGATACTTTTTCCAAGGTACAGGCGCTGTTGTTTAGTGGCATCACTAATGGCCCGGAAGGATGGAAGGTGAAGGGTTTTATCGTTGGTGTAAATGCGGCCGGCAGTCAACACAAACTGGTAGGCCTTCGGAGTAGGAGCAGTAAAGGTGAAATTATTTGGCACGTCGGTCACGGCATAGGTCCATGCATTGAAATTGATACGTTTACAATCAGGTGCAGAATTGGGACGTGGTGTAAATACAATGTTTCTGTTGTAGAGATTTAAACTATCAAGAAAAGTCCAGGATCCGGGATTGGTTTCCGCACTTGGATTGGTGCTTGTATTAAGGGACCAGAATCCTAAGCCACACCAGAAATTACTGCCCGACGTTTTGATTTGCGGATACGTTTGCCAGGCCTTGAACATGATGTTCCGCTGAAGGTTATTATTGATTTTCTGATTCAGTAAAAAACTTCCAAAAACCTCAAGCGTATTGATTGAATCAGCCGCGGTTGTCGCCTTACTTCCCAGTGTTGTCGTAGCCCCGGCCAACACCACAAAACTTTTACACTGGTTTTGGCGTCCGTCCAGCTTCAGTGTCGTCCCGGGATTTACGATAACCGAATCGATAAACGTGGGAGGACAGTCATTATAAAGGTTATCTGCATCAGCTGTATTGTACCACAAGGATTGACTCCAGTAATTGGCACCGCTGATGGTATTGTCCCATTGCAGGGTTCTGGCTTTGGATGCTGTAAACGGGATAGCCGTGTAAGGAGCAGTGCCATAGGCGTAATTACCACCAGCTCCCACTATCCCATTTAAGGTTTGCATTCCTGCCTGCAGGTGAAAAATAAGCCCGTTATTTCCACCCATATCAGAATTAGTATAATGTATAACGCGTTGTGCCGGTACATCTACGGGTACACATTTGATCTGGCTATTGTAAAATTGTGTACCGTAAAATTGTTGCGTACCGCCGGGTTGCATCAGTAAATTAATCTGAAGCATTTTGGTTGGTGCGGAGCCGCTGCAACCGGTTGTATCTCCACAAATCAATTTACCCTGATTGCTTATTGCAAACGCTAATGGATACGAGATATAGTTATTGGTACCCGAATTTACCTTGTACGAGAATCCCGGCCAGAACTTTGCATAACCGGTTGGTGCTATATTCATGACACAGGGAGAAGTATTATACCAATTCGTAATATTGGTTTTTACCCAAAGCGTGTCAACAATTGTATCATTTAAAAATGATGGCCCGGCAAATAGCCTGTTATTTGGCAAATCCTGATCAAACACATACTTTCCCCTTAACTTAAAGCTGGCACCACGGGTTAAGTAATCCCATTGCCTGCCTGTAAACCGCATGTAAGTATTACTATTTGTCAGCTGATTTATTCCGGCATTCCCCTTCAGACCTGTTCCACGCCCATTAGTACTTTGATGGAATAAAGACAAATCATCAAACCATGAGTTTTGAAAATCTGCAAGGCCTCTGTAATCACTGTAAGTAAATGATGCATACTTGTTTTGCCCATTTGGCGATGTAGGGTCCGCCCATAAGCCTGTATTCCAGACACCCGGTGCACTGAAATATCCCGGCGCGTGGCTTATAAACTGCGCATTGCAGGTTGCCGGCCCGGCTGTATTGCCACCTGCCGGATCCTGACCAAGTGTAAAACTATTAATGACCGTCACATTTTTATGAACGTACATAAACCCGATTCTGACACCGACAATATTCAATTTATAGATGTTTTCCAGAAAATGTACCTGACAGCTATCCCCCACATTATCATTAGCTATAATAAATAATTGTACATTTGGTCCATATACTGTATCACAGAAAATAACCTTACCATTGGTTTTTATTCCTATCGTTCCAACATTAAGCTGATGGATGCCCAGGCTTTGACGTGTTCCATATAAATATACACTATCCACATTCGTATTAAGGCCATTCACAAATTCAATGCTTGGTCCTGAAATAGAAGTAAAATTATTAGAGGGTGTGAGTTTGAGGTTTCCGTATACCTGCAGATTTGTGGAGATCGTTATTTTAAATTTCTGCGGGCCACCGACAAACGTATGAGCATCAAAATTCTTACAGATTAAGGCACCGGGATGGTTAATTGTCATATTATACGTTGCTGCAAATGCCGGAAAACTATTATTATCAATAATAATATTATCAGCTGATGTAATAGGCGTGGATGCAGGCAACAGGTTGGCAGTAGAGGTGCTTCCTGACACTTTTGAGAAGTGTCTCCAGAATGCAGTACCTGCACCCGTGTTTGTGGCATTTACCTGGTCGGCACTGTTTTCGAGTATGGTCGCATTCAGATCATTGTGCACCCAGTAATAAGTATTTTGCGCAAATGAAGCAGAAGATATAAATAGCATTCCGCATAATAAGCAGACTTTTGCTGCTGTCGCTTTCAGGTAGTATAGGAGTTTGTGTATCATTTTAATTGCTTATTCATTATTTATTTTACTAATTCGACAACCCACTCAGGTATCAAACAATATGCAAAACTAGGTCATAAAAAAGCCCTATTCATCACGGTTTTAGGAGAACTTATCCTACTAAGATGTACAGTTAGTTAACTAATAGAAACCTGATTTAAATAAGATTTTATTTATTTAAAACCATATAATTTGTCTTTAATGATTCCTCCACGGTTTAGTAAACATGCCGGTAGAATGAGGCAGCATCTGAAATAATCCGCGTCTTTCGCGTAATACCCCGGTTGAATCTTCCAGGAACAGTATTTCACTTCAATATAAATGCAGGCCTGTTTTCCGGAAATACTCTAATCATGATAAAAATCCGTCCTGTATACGATCCCTGAATCTGGGGCTGTATTTAACAGTATAAATACGGTCAAAGCCTTCATGTATATTATAGCAGGAAAGGTCCGCAGACTATGTGAAGGATCGCCCGGCGCACGATGTGTATGCTGTACAAAAAGGAATGTCGGGGGGCTTGCACGGCATGGATATATTATCTAACTTCATACCTGTAAAATCAATTTATATTAACTTTAAAACTCAATAAAATGGCTTTTGAACTACCCGCATTACCATATGCAACAAATGCGCTCGAACCGCATGTAGACACTAAAACCATGGAAATTCACCATGGCAAACACCACCAGGCTTATGTTACCAACCTGAATAATGCTATTGCCGGTACTGATGCTGAAAAACTCAGTATTGAAGATATCTGCAAAAACATTTCAAAATACCCTGTAGCGGTACGCAACAATGGTGGCGGACATTACAACCACTCCCTTTTCTGGACAATCATGGGCCCGAATGCCGGTGGCGCTCCGGGCGGTGACCTGGCAGATGCCATCAATGCTGCTTTTGGCTCGCTCGATGAATTCAAGAAACAGTTTGCCCAGGCTGCTACAACCCGCTTCGGCTCAGGATGGGCCTGGCTGCTTGTGACTGCCGACGGAAAACTGGCAATAAGCTCAACCCCTAACCAGGATAACCCGCTTATGGATATTGCCGATGTAAAAGGCACACCGATTCTGGGCTGCGACGTATGGGAACATGCTTACTACCTGCATTACCAAAACCGTCGTCCGGATTATGTAACCGCGTTCTGGAATGTGGTTAACTGGAATAAAGTGGCTGAATTATACAAAGCCGCTAAAAAATAACAGCACTTTGTTTAATAGTATTCGTAAAGGGGTCGATTTATTCCGATCCCTTTTTTTATTTTAGATGTGTATGAAACTTCTGCTATGCCTTTTCTTTACCTGCACTGCATTCCTGACCACTCATGCAGTTACGAAATCACGCACCATTGTTTACCTCGATAGCTCCGGCCTGGTTATCGGCAGTGAAGATACCGTATGGCAGGAAACACAACACTTCCAGGAAAACAGTATCAGCTCCGGGAGACCACACCCGCTTTTTGAACGACTCAAGAAAAAACAACGCCTCAATAAAAAAATAACGGCCGCTGTGCTCGCCTTTCCTTTCCCATTCGGCATTGTAGGCCTGCACCGGATTTATATGGGTACAAAACCCTATGTGCCGGTTGTATATATTGCTACGGCAGGCGGTGTGTTTGGTATTCTGCCCTTTATCGACTTCTGTGTACTGATGTTCGATAAAGACTTTGACCGTTATAAAGACAATGGCAAAGTATTTATGTGGGTGAAAGATTAACGAATCATATCATGAAAACTTTAACACTCGTACGCCATGCAAAATCAGACTGGGGACATGCCGGTCTCCTGGATATTGATCGTCCGCTTAGCCAGCGGGGTTATGATGATGCCTATGCCATGAGTGCATGGTTCAAAGAGCACTTTCCGATACCGGAACTGATGGTGACAAGTACAGCCATCAGGAACCTGAGCACCTCTTTTATTTTTGCCAGGCAGCTGGGTTACGATGAAACCCGGGTAAGTCCCGTTCCTGCCATTTATGAATGCAGAGACAAGGTACTCCTCGATATCATTGCCGGTTTCGATAATGCATACAAGGACATTATGTTATTCGCACACAATGCAACCATTACGAATGTGTGCAACGAACTCAGTTCCGATTTGTTTTTTGAGGACCTGCCGACCTGCGCCGTGGTGCGGCTTGACTTCGATATTAAAAACTGGCAGCAAACCCAAACCACTAAAGGTAAAACAGTAGCGCACCGCTTCCCGAAAAACTTCAGGCAGGATTAAGTGGTGACGGAGGTCTTTTAGAAAATCGCAGGATCATCGCATCCAGGATACTGCATACAGATACGATTCCAATTACTTCGAGAATAATCTGTGTGATGAACAGATGCCGCTCCACTTCCAGTGCATCTGCATTATAAGAGAGGTATACATTTACGATGCAGGCCAGGCAGATGAGTGCCGGAAACAACAGGTGCAGGGATGGATTCCACTGACGGTATATCAAAACAAGCACCAACAACAAACCCAGAATGAGCCAGGAGTTAAACAGCGGAAATACGTTGCCCGCATTGGCATAAAATCCGGCTTCACGAAGCGTATATTTTGTGTCGCCCACACTGAAAATACGGGCACGTTCCTGCGCGCTCTGATCCATCATGAAAAAGTAAGCAGGATGTGTGATCACAAACGTTGTATATACCGACTTTCCATCCTTCACCACCCAGTTGAACAAGGCTGTGTAAGTACTGTCCTCGTAACGCTTGTATATAAAAGCCTGACCCGGCCTTGTATCGATATGTATACTTCCAAAATCTTTCACCAACTGATCGGCCTGCGGCATTCCCCTTTGCCGGAACCAATCCAGATACTCCTGGTTCTTGGATATACGTTCGGCAATGGAATTAAAGACCGGTAATTTATAACGCTCTCCGACATCGGCAGTATATTGCTGAAAAAAGAAAGTACCCACAGCAAACAGGCATAAACCCAATAAGCGCAGCCGCATGATCCTTTCACGGCGGTAAAAAAAAGCAAATAGCACGAGGTATGTAAACAAAATAATATACGGCCAGGTGTCGCGTGTGAATGAGAAGAAAAAACCCACAATGGCCAATATCACCAGGCTGGATAAGGATTGCTTCCGGATAAAAAAAAGGATCGCAGCAAACCAAAGAAACATCATCGACATGGATAAGGATTCTGACAACAGGTTATCGCTCCAACCGACAATATTCCACCATGTGAAGAAAAAAAACAAGGAAGCCGCAAGGATAATTCTGACAAGAGAAGATTTTATAAAACCCAGCGTAGACCTTACAAACAAAAGGGAACACAGACAGTATACCACTTTCTGCATGATCACGATCCTGTATTCGTCGGTTCCGACCATTTTGTAAAACAGAGGTATGGTAAAAGGCCTTGGCGCGAAAACAGGACTAGAAACAGGCGCATAAAAACTCATGCTGAATAAGCTGTAACGAGACTGCCCTTTGTAGTCGCGGCAATCGGAGAAAAACTCCCAGATAGGCTCTATTTTAGGAATATTCAGGATTACGAAAGCAAATCCGAAGAACAGGGCCCAAAGCACTATTTCAGTTGCCAGGTCCCTGGAAGCGAGCTTATATTTAAGGGATCGTAAAATGTATATTTTGTTTATATATTTCGCAGTAAAACTAAGAAACTTAGGTGTAATTTTGTTTTATTTAAGCAGAAATATGTACTTGTCTTATGGCAAAAAAAAACATTCCCTACATTAACCGGGAGATGAGCTGGCTCTCCTTCAACGAACGCGTTTTGCAGGAAGCCGCTGATCCAACCACTCCTTTGATTGAACGAATCAAGTTTCTTGGAATTTTCAGCAACAACCGCGATGAGTTTTACCGGGTAAGGGTAGCCACCATTAAACGTCTCAGCAAACTGGGAAAAACTGCCGTAGCCATCTACGGCGATGATCCGGGGGTTCTGCTACAGAAGCTTCAGCGCAAAGTCATTGAGCAACAAAACCGCTTCGAGGAAATATACAATGAACTGATTCATGAACTTGCCAAAAACAACATTTTCATCATCAATGAAAAACAGCTGAGCGCATCGCAACAGCAGTTTGTCAAAGACTATTTTCACAACGAGGTGATCTCTACCCTTTACCCGATCATGGTCGACGATACGAAGCCTTTTCCTTACATGAAGGATAAATCCGGTTACCTGTTTGTGCGCCTCTCTGCTACCAATGAAAAGCTCCGTTCGAAATACGCCCTCATCGAAATATCGTCGAAAAGTATCAGCCGCTTTGTGCAGCTGCCGCAGGAAGGCGACAAAAAATACATCATCCTGATCGACGATGTGATTCGTTACTGCGTGAACGATATTTTTTCGGTGTTTGGTTATACCGCCAAAGAAGCCATAAACATTAAGCTCACCCGCGATGCCGAGCTTGATATTGACAGCGATGTAAGTAAAAGCATGCTCGAGAAAATTGCGAAGAGCGTCAAAGAGCGTAAAAAAGGACAACCGGTTCGCTTTGTATACGACAGCACCATGAGCAAGGAAATGCTGAGTTTCATTATGAAAAAACTCGGCATGGATAAAAAAGACAATGCCATTCCAGGTGGCCGCTACCACAATTTCAAAGACTTTATCAACTTTCCCAAAATCGGCGGTAAAGAGCTGGTATATGACCATCCCCGTCCGCTGATCCACAAATACCTGGTACATATCAATACCAGTATTTTACGCGTAGTGCGTGATAAAGACATACTGCTGCATTATCCCTATCATACGTTTGATCACATCATTACCCTTTTACGCGAAGCCTCTATCGACCCAACTGTAGAATCTATCAAGATTACATTATACCGCGTGGCCGATTCTTCGAAAATAGCCAACGCCCTGATCAATGCCGTTAAGAACGGAAAAAAAGTAACTGTACTGGTTGAATTGCAGGCCCGCTTCGATGAAGAAAATAATATATACTGGGCCAACAAGCTCCAGGAAGAAGGCGCCAACGTTATTTACGGAGTACCCGGACTTAAGGTACACAGCAAATTATTTCTGATCACTGCCCGCGAAAAAGGCAAAGAAATACGCTATGCTCATATCGGAACAGGAAACTTCAACGAGAAAACAGCCCGTATCTACACTGATTTCAGTCTCCTCACAGCTAATAAAAACATTACCGAAGAGATTAAACGCGTGTTTGATTTCTACACCGATAATTTCAAAATCGGCACATACAAGCACTTAGCTGTAGCGCCTTTCTATATGCGTAAAACCTTTGTGTCGTTGCTCAACAAAGAGATCAGCAATGCCAAAGCAGGAAAAAAAGCATACGTTACACTGAAGATGAACAGCCTGGTGGATAAGGAAATGATTGCAAAACTTTACGAAGCCTCTCAGGCCGGTGTTCAGGTTACCCTGATCGTAAGAGGCGCATGTTCGCTTGTTACGGAGATTGAAGGTTTCAGTGACAATATCAAAGCCTACAGCATTGTTGACAAATACCTGGAACATGCCCGTATTTTCGTTTTCTGCAACAATGGTGATGAGAAAATCTACCTGACCTCAGCCGACTGGATGAGCCGTAACCTCGATAGCCGCAGCGAAGTAGCCGTACCGGTTTACGATGAGGAAATCCGCAAGCAGATCCGCGACATCCTCAACATACAACTTTCAGGAAATACCAAAGTCCGCATTCTTGATAAACGCCAGGAAAACCGCTATGTAAAAGCGAAACCGGGTCAGAAAAAAATACGCGTGCAGGATGAAGTTTACAACTACCTTCTGGCCGACAAAAAAGCATATTTAAAAACCATTCATCATACACAGACCACTGCCACCACATGATCTTTGCCGCAATTGATATTGGAAGTAATGCCATGCGCCTGCTCTTTTGCAGGGTATATGAAACCCAGGGAAAGCCTTACTTTTCCAAAGAAGAGCTGATCCGTTTGCCTATACGTCTTGGTGAAGACGTTTTCCTTAATAACAGGATCTCCGAAAAAAAAGCGGATAAACTGGTAACAGCCCTGCGCGGTTTTCATGAACTCATTAAGGTGTATGAAGTAGACGGCTTCCGGGCTGTTGCTACCAGCGCCATGCGCGATGCCTCCAACAGTGCCGAAGTCATTGAACGCATTAAAAAGGAAGCCGGTATCACCGTAGAAATTATCGACGGCAAAGTAGAAGCCTCATTGGTATTTTCCAATCACATTGAAGAGATGCTGAATCCCCGCCATGCCTACCTTTATATTGATGTAGGTGGTGGTAGTACGGAGCTGACATTGTACTACGACCATAAAGTAATTGCTTCGCGGTCGTTTAACGTTGGTACGGTTCGTATGCTCCTCGATAAAGTTGAAAAGGAAACCTGGGATGAGTTAAAAACATGGGTCAAGAAAAATACCTATGGTATCCATCCGTTGCATGCCATTGGCTCAGGCGGAAACATTAACAAGATTTTCAAGATGAGCAAAAAGGATAATAAAAACCTCAGTTATAATAAACTGAAGGGAATTCACGACATGCTCAATTCATATACCTACGAGGAACGTGTAAAGGTCCTGGGCCTGAAACCCGATCGTGCAGACGTTATTATTCCGGCTGCCAAAATATTCCTCACCACAATGAAGCACGCCGACATAGAAGATATATTTGTACCTCAGATCGGATTGTCTGACGGGATTGTGCACGAATTATACGAACGTCGCAGGAAATAAAAAAGCATATGTATGACAAATGGATTTGTTATACATGTGCTTCAAACATTTTCATTTTACGATGCCTGGAGATATGCAACTCTTATTCCCCGAAATTCTTTTTTAAATGTTTTGCTCCTACGGAGCAATGCAAAAGTTTACTTGCAGTAAGAAATGTAGCTACATAAGCAAGACAAAGCGGCTCCGGAGGAGCCAAACATCATTAAGAAGGGTCAAGGCATCTGCCGAATTGCTCCGTAGGAGTAAAACATTTCCTCTCAAATCTTCTTCCGGAAGCAAAAACACAGCTATCATAAATTGGCAGCCACGTGCCTGTCATTAAACTCAGCATGCTTCGATAATAGCGGCATAGCCCTGCCCTACCCCTATACACATGGTAGCGAGTGCATATTTTTTTCCATGCTCCTGAAGTTCGATGGCTGCGGAGTTAAGAATACGTGTGCCGCTCATGCCTAAAGGATGTCCGAGGGCAATAGCACCGCCATTCGGGTTGATTCGTGGATCGTTATCAGCAAGACCCCACTGGCGGATACAGCCCAGACTTTGCGCAGCAAAAGCTTCATTAAGTTCAATTACATCAATATCGTTCCAGGTAAGGCCGGCGCGCTTCAATGCCAGCCTGGCGGCCTCCACAGGGCCTAATCCCATAATGCGTGGTTCGAGGCCTGTAACAGCACTCGACACAATCCTGGCCATGGGTTTCAGATGGTATGTTTTTATAGCCGTTTCTCCTGCAAGGAGTACTGCAGCTGCACCGTCGTTGAGCCCTGATGCATTTCCTGCAGTGACGGTTCCGTCTTTGCGGAACGAGGCTTTAAGCTTCGCTAAACCTTCAGCCGTTGTTGTTGGTTTGGCAAATTCATCTTTTTCAAACACAATGGCGTCCCCTTTTTTCTGTGGGATCTCCACGGGGATAATTTCTTTTTTGAAGCGTCCTTCGGCTATAGCAGCAGCGGCTTTCTGCTGGCTCCACAAGGCAAATGCATCCTGGTCTTCGCGGCTTATTTTAAGCATTTCGGCCACATTCTCAGCGGTTTCTCCCATGGCATCCACACCATACATCTCTTTCATTTTCGGATTGATGAAGCGCCAGCCGAAGCTGCTGTCATACAACACCTGGTCTTTGCCAAATGGTGTGCTGGCTTTGCTCAACACCCATGGACCGCGCGTCATATTCTCAACACCGCCGGCAATCATGAGATCGCATTCTCCCAATTGAATATAACGGGCTGCATCCACTGCCGCACTCAATCCGGAGGCGCACAGGCGATTTACTGTCTGACCCGGAACCGACACAGGCAATCCCGCCATTAATGCCGCCATACGAGCCACATTACGATTATCTTCACCGGCCTGGTTGGCGCAACCCATTATTACGTCGCCTACATCAGACCAGTTGATTCCCGGATTTTTTTTAATAAGTTCTTTCAATACAATGGTTGCCAGATCGTCTGTTCTGACTGCAGACAATGTGCCGCCGAAGTTCCCCACGCCGGTACGAACGCCATTGATTATGTATGCTTGTTTCATGAGTTTTTCAGAAATAAGAGGTTAAAAAAAATCGCTGATACCATGAGACACACGCCTGCACACTATCAGCGATTCCTATATAATAATTACTTTAAGCTTCCGATCATATCTTCCGGACGTACCCACTGATCAAACTGCTCATTGGTCAGTAAGCCCAGTTCCAGTGCGGCTTCACGCAGGGTTTTATTTCCTTTGTGGGCTGTTTTGGCAATTTTTGCAGCGTTTTCGTAACCGATATGTGTATTGAGTGCGGTAACAAGCATCAATGAATTTTCGAGATGTTGCTTTAATACCGGCAGATTGGCTTCAATACCATCACTGCATTTTTCGGCAAACGACACACAGGCATCACCGATCAAACGGGCTGATTGAAGTACGTTGGCTGCAATAAGCGGTTTAAATACATTGAGTTCAAAGTGTCCCATGCTGCCACCAACCGATACAGCCACATCGTTTCCGATAACCTGGGCGCACACCATGGTAAGTGCTTCCGGCTGAGTCGGGTTCACTTTACCCGGCATGATAGATGATCCAGGTTCATTGTCAGGAATAATGATTTCGCCGATACCACAACGCGGGCCGGATGAAAGCATACGTACATCGTTTGCTATTTTCATTAAAGCCACGGCACTGCGTTTCAGAGCACCACTCAGTTCAACCATAGCATCGTGTGCAGCCAGGGCTTCAAATTTGTTAGGGGCTGTTACAAAAGGTAATTTGGTGAGTTCGGCTATTTTCTTAGCCACCAATACATCATATCCTTTAGGAGTATTGAGTCCTGTACCCACGGCAGTTCCGCCAAGAGCCAGTTCTTTCACAGCTTCCAGCGCATTTTTCAGGGCGCGGATACTCATGTTGATCTGCTGTACATAGCCACTGAATTCCTGTCCCAGTGTTAAAGGGGTAGCATCCATAAAGTGTGTACGGCCTGTCTTTACAATATTTTTAAATGCCTCTGCTTTTTTCTGTAAGCTGTCGCGTAAACGTTCCATACCCGGAATGGTGATTTCAACTACCTGCTTGTATGCCGCAATGTGCATGGCTGTCGGGTATGTATCGTTAGATGATTGTGATTTGTTTACATCATCGTTCGGGTGCAGTACTTTCTTCTCATCTTCCAGTTTACCACCGCTGATCACATGAGCTCTGTAGGCGATTACCTCATTGGCATTCATGTTACTCTGTGTCCCTGAACCGGTTTGCCAGATCACAAGTGGAAACTGATCGTCGAGTTTATGCGCAAGAATTTCGTCGCACACCTGCCCGATCATATCACATTTTTCTTTCGACAGTACACCCAGTTCATGGTTCGCCTGAGCTGCTGCTTTTTTCAGGTAAGCAAAGGCATAAATAATTTCTTTAGGCATGCTTGCCTCAGGTCCTATTTTAAAATTGTTGCGGCTACGCTCCGTCTGAGCGCCCCAATATACATGAGCGGGAACTTTTACCTCGCCCATGGTGTCTTTTTCTATCCTGTAATTCATAGTCATTGTTTTTGTTTCCATCGTGGTTGATTTTAGCAGTCCGAATTTACGAAAAACCAGTTGTTTTTATCTATTTGTTTACAAACAAAAAATCCGCCATGGAGGCGGATTTCTGTCTTATTTTGCAGCTTTCTTAGCAGCTTTTTTTGGAGCGGCGGCTTTGCCTGCAGCTTTTGCTTTTGCAGCAGCTTTTGCACGCGGGCGTAAGCGGCCGAAAGTTCCGATATGGATCTTTCCTCTTCTTGAACGTTGATCACCTTTTCCCATAATTCTGTTTTTAGTTAATGGCCAAAAATATAAATTATTTACCGATTCACACACAGTTTAGCCATCCTTTTTTAGTTGCCTGCCGACTCTTTATCAAGATATAATCGCCAGCTGTCTCCTTCTGCGGTCTGCCGGATGTGCTCATTTCTGGCCAACAGAAAACGGTGCAGATATGCTGTCAGAAAAAGCCTTTCGGCCATTCTGCCCAAAATACCCCAGGGGGCTTCATAGTAAAATTCATCTTTCATCACCGTAAAACCGTCTTCTTCATGAAACAGGTGGCGATGATGAATTTTACGGAAGATGCCCTGCTCCATTTCATCGACAAACTCATGCGGTTCGCGGCAAACGGTAATACGCGAGGTGAGTGTTTGCACAATCCCAAAGTGACGTGCTTTCCAGGTCACTGTATCGTTCAGCTTCATAACACCCGATGTGATCCCGGCAATGGCTTTTTCGTGAGTACCGACTGTACTGCTCATGTGCACATCTACCGACAATGCCAGCCTGAAACACCTTTCGGCCGGGGCTTTTATACGGGTATTGATACAAATCAGCGGCATGTTATTTTTTCTGAAGGAGGTTTTCGATACAACCCAGGGCATCCGGGAATGCAAAGCGAAAGCCCTGCTCCATGGCCTTTTGTGGGATAGCATTCCGGCTTTTCAAAACAAGTTCAGGCTCCGTCCGGATAAAGAAAGCACCGAAGGCCAGCATCCATGTTGAAGCAGGGAGCCCAACAGCGACATGCAAACGGGTCCGGAGCCATTTCATAAAATCGGCATTTGATACAGGCTCTGGTGCTGTGCAATTGTAGGTTCCCTGAACCTCAGCATGAGTGATACACCAGCTTACCATTTCACAGAAATCAGTAACATGCATCCAGCTCATCAGTTGTTTTCCGTTGCCCATACGTCCTCCTAACCCTAGTTTTGTCATTTTACAAAGTGTGGGGAACACCCCGCCGGCATTACCGAGTACCATGCCAATACGCAGGTTTACTTTCCGTGTGCCGGGTGTTTCAAAACTGTAAAACGTTTTCTCCCAGGCCTTGCATACTTCTACAGAAAATCCTTCGCCGATTTCTCCACCCGTTTCAGTCATTTGCAGATCGCCGGCTTCGCTGTGGCGGTAAATAGTAGCAGATGCTGCATTGATCCATAGCCCGGGGGCCTGCTTCGCCGCAGCAATGGCTTTTCCCAACGCAGCTGTGGGTTCGAGGCGTGAAGAAAAAATAAGTGCTTTGTTCTTTGCAGTGTAACGGCAATCCACACTTTTGCCACACATATTCAATACCACATCGGCACCTTCAAGTTCTTCAGTCCAGGCTCCTGCTGTTTTTCCATCCCAGTGTACATAACGTACACCATCATTTACGGTTTCTTTTCCCCGGGTCAGAATTACGATTTCACCCGTTAACGGTTTCAGGTATCCTGTAAGGCTTTCTCCCAGGAATCCCGAGCCGCCGGCAATCACTATTTTATTCCATTTTTTCATGTTACGGTTTTATATGAATTATTCAGGGAATTTGCGTGTTGTTGTTACTCTGCTCAGTGTTGTTCTTCGATCCTGATTTGCTGTACCTGTTGTTGTTTTGGTTTTGGAAGAATTAACATAATGAAAAAGTTGATGAAAAGCAAGATTCCAAGCACCAGTGTAAATACACCCAGCTTTATAGCCAGCTCTTCGATGGTTTGCTGTGATGAAGCCAGCTGATCATACACAAGTCTTTCGCCGCTAAAATGAGCATTGTCGCGAATCCGCATGCGCATAAAAGAAAAACCGAAAGCGATCAGGTAGAAACCCGTTTGCATCAGGTTATTGGTAGCCGTGGCCACAGCTTCTTTTCCCCGAAATGTTTCGATCAGGAAAGCCTTGGTGTTCTTGTGAAGCATTTTAGCAGTCCAGATACTTAATCCGAGTGTTACAGGAATGTAAATGGTGTAGGCAATGATGTTGTAATTCATGATTTCCAGGTTTTATGCCTGCAGCGCAGGCGGGTTTATAGTTTATGGTTTTATTTTGATTTTGCGAGCTCGTTACGTTTTATGAAAAGCGAAATAATTTTCGGTGCAAAAAACATATTGATAAAATGAAGGATCGACAGGGTTATGAGAATGAAGCCTTCGGAGTCTGCCATAAATTCAACTACATCGGCAATGCCAGACATCTGGCCACAGGTGTCAAGATGATAAAATGCAAAGCCCGTGTTCACGAGGCAATACCCCACATATAACAGGTTGTTGGCCGCTTCACTGATTGCTTTATCAGGACATTCTTCAAAAAGATAAGCCCTGCCATTGGTGTGCAGGATTTTACCAACCCAAACCACAATCAGGAAACTGCACAACAGGTATAATATGTAAGCAATGATGGTATACATGATTACAGAATAATGGTTAATACAAGCAGGCGATAAACCACCCATGAAATGCTCAGCCAGCCGGGAGCCCCTATATAAGCCACGCGGCGGGCATGCATAAAAAGCATAAAGGCCACCACAAGCATAAAATACCCCAGGTATATATATCCGGACAAGACCATAATGTGCGACAAACCGATAGCAGGCAATAATAACAGAGCACCAATGAGCGACACGGTCATCATATTGCCCAGGTAATCAAATACCGGTGTTTTTCTGCTTCTCACGGCCACAAGCAGGAGTCCCTGGAAAACAATCTGACCGAAACAAATGGCAAACTCACGGTACAGACTGGAGGACGGTACAAGGCCCTGTAACCTTGAAGCGTAGTGATTGAGAACCAATGAAGTGAAGATACCACACAGGACGATGAAGGCTATGCGAAACCCTGCATGAAAGGTGGGAACACAGGTTTGCTCCCTGTATGTTCGTGAAGGAGCAATAACCTTGCGATTAAATGATATGAATTTGTACAGCGTATTGAGAAACCCATAAACCGGTTTGAAATTACCGATGCTTTTGATGTATGGAACATTATAGCCCAGAATGGCCAGGAGACTTTGCAGACCATATATTGCTTCACCTGTTTGTGTATTCACCAGCGCAATTTCATTGCAGGAACGGGCGGCATCTATTTTCCCGGAAAATGCTCTGACACCTTCCTGGTAAAGGGTGCGACCATTCCCATCGAGCATGCCTGATTTGATGAAGGCTCCTGTATAGGCTTTACACAAAGGACACTGATCGTCGTAGAGAAGTGTATGGTTTTTGAGCGTTTTCATTTTTCTTATTTTCTATACTTTCAATAATTACTGAAATATATATTGAAAAAAATTTTACTTGAATAGTTTGAATAAAGCACCCACCAGGGCGTTTTCGTCCAGTTTAATGGCACGTTCCAGGGCGAAGTCTGCTTTTTCAACCACGCTTTCTATATTGGAAACAGCTTCTACGAGGGCCTTGTGCTGTTTATCGTTTTTATCCCCTTTGGTATTTTTAAGTTCCTCGAGTACTTTGAGAACAGGCTCTATTTCGCGTTTGCGGCGTTCTTTGATAATTTGTTTGGCGACTTTCCAGATATCTTTTTCGGCCCTGAAATACTCTTTGCGTTCACCGGCCCTGAGTTCACGGAACACCAAACCCCAGTCGATCAGGTCGCGGAGATTCATGTTCGCATTCCCTCTCGAAATTTTCAGATCTTCCATCACCTCTTCGGTGGTCATGGCTTCAGGACTGATGAGGAGTAATGCATGAACCTGTGCCATGGTACGGCTTATGCCCCAGCTGCTGCCCAGGGTTCCCCAGGTCTGGATAAATTTGGCTTTGGCTTCCTGATGGTTCATAACAATTGATTTCCTGAACAAATGTATAGCTAGTTATTGAACTTTCAAAATATTTTGAAAGTTTTTTTGAAAAAATTTCCAAACAAGCATAAAAAAAGCCCGTACGACTGGTACGGGCTATATTAACAGAAACAGGTTTATTCTACCGTAACGCTCTTGGCCAGGTTTCGTGGTTGATCGACGTTGCAACCGCGCATCACAGCAATATGATACGACAGCAATTGCCATGGAATAACCGAAACCAGCGGAACGAGTGTTTCATCTGTTTCCGGAATTTCGATCACATGGTCGCTCATGCCTTTTACATCATGATCTCCGGCAGTAACGACGGCAATGATTTTTCCTTTGCGGGCCTTTACCTCCTGGATATTGCTTACTACTTTCTCATAGTTTGCACCTTTGGTGGCAATGACAAACACCGGCATTTCCTCATCAATGAGGGCAATAGGACCGTGTTTCATTTCAGCTGCCGGATAGCCTTCGGCATGGATATAGGAAATTTCCTTGAGTTTCAGTGCCCCTTCCAGTGCCACCGGGAACGAGTATCCACGACCCAGGTAGAGTGCGTTGGAAGCATGCTGATAGGTAGAAGCAATTTTTTTGATGAGCTCGTTTTGTTTAAGTACTTCCTCTATTTTCTGAGGAATGGCCTCGATCTCGTATAATAACTGACGGTAGCGGCTTTCGGCGATGGTTCCTTTTACTTTTGCCACATGCAGTGCCATGAGTGTGAGCACAGTAACCTGGGCTGTAAATGCTTTGGTAGATGCCACCCCTATTTCAGGACCGGCGTGTGTATAAGAACCGGCATGCGTAGCGCGGGCAATAGAAGATCCTACTACATTGCACACGCCAAAAATGGTGGCACCCTTGCTTTTAGCCAGTTCAATAGCAGCCAGCGTATCGGCTGTTTCACCACTTTGTGAGATGGCAATAACAATATCTTCGGGGTAGATAACCGGGTTGCGGTAGCGGAATTCCGAGGCATATTCTACCTCAACCGGAATACGTGCATACTCCTCAAACAGGTATTCGGCCACCAGGCCTGCATGCCATGAGGTACCACATGCTACAATAAGAATACGCCGTGCATTACTGAACTTGGTTTCATATTCCTCGATACCACCCATTTTGAGATGCCCGGTTTCTGAATTGAGGCGGCCGCGCATACTGTCGAATACAGAACGTGGCTGCTCATATATTTCCTTAAGCATAAAATGGTCGTAGCCACCTTTTTCGATGGCTTCGAGCTCCATTTCCAGTTCGTGGATATACGGTGTAATTTCTTTGTCTTTGATTGTACGGATTTTCAATTCCTCGCCACGACGCACAATGGCAATCTGCTCATCTTCGAGGTATACAACGTTTTTGGTGTATTCTACAATCGGTGATGCATCGGAAGCGATGAAATATTCATCTTTACCGATACCAATAACCATAGGACTTCCTTTTTTTGCGGCGAATAAGGTATCCGGATCATTTTTATCCATGATCACAATCGCATAAGCACCAATAACCTGGTTCAGGGCCACCATCACAGCGTGCCCGAGTTTCATGTTCTCGTGCTGACGGATATCTTCAATGAGGTGAATGAGAACTTCCGTATCGGTTTGCGACATGAAAGTATGACCGCGCTTGGTGAGACCTTCTTTCAGTGAAGCATAATTTTCGATGATCCCATTGTGGATCATCACCAGGTTTTTACTCTGCGAATAATGCGGGTGCGAGTTTACATCGTTGGGTTCACCGTGTGTAGCCCAGCGTGTGTGCCCGATACCCATGGTACCGGTAATATCTTTTCCTTTGGCGAAAGCCTCCAGTTCAGAAACCTTTCCTTTTTTCTTATATACGTTGAGTTCGCCGTTCTTATTCAACAGGGCTATACCGGCACTGTCGTATCCGCGATATTCCAAGCGTTTGAGACCCTTGATAAGAATCGGGTACGCTTCTTTATTACCCAGGTAACCTACTATTCCGCACATATATTGTTTTTATTTTGGGAGCACAGCCGGCATTGCGATAGATGCCTGCCTGCCGTTTGGTGATTCAAATTTATGATTTTATAAAAAACAAAAAACGCAGCATCAGCCGATTTATTATTTAGCCATCCTTAAAAAGTTCACTTCTTTCGGGGTCAGAAACCGCCATTTGCCACGCGGGATATCTTTTTTGGTAAGCCCTGCAAAAGCCACACGGTCCAGTTTCACAACCTCATACCCCAATTGTTCAAAAATACGGCGCACAATACGGTTACGCCCGCTGTGAATCTCAATGCCAATGTCTTTCTTACCTTCTTCGGCATACTCTATGGCATCGGGTTTAATAAAGCCGTCTTCAAGTTCAATACCTTCGCTGATCTGCTTAAAATCGGCCGGTGTTATTTTCTTATTCAGCGTAACGTGATATACTTTTTTGATGTTATGTTTCGGGTGCGTGAGTTTAGCCGCCAGGTCACCATCGTTGGTAAACAACAGTAATCCCGTGGTATTACGGTCGAGGCGTCCAACAGGGTACAGACGTTCGCGGCAGGCACTGCTGATGAGCTCCATTACCGTGCGACGTTCCTGCGGATCGTCCATGGTGGTGATATAATCTTTTGGCTTGTTGAGCAGCAGGTATCGCTTTTCTTCATTGCGGATTTTTGCACCGTCGTAAGTCACCTCATCACCGGGTTTTACCTTAAAGCCCATTTCGGTGATTGTTTTACCGTTTACAGTTACAATCCCCGAAGCGATCAACACATCGGCTTCGCGGCGTGAGCAGATTCCTGCATTGGCGATATAACGATTGAGGCGTACAAGGCCATCCTGGCTGCTTTTGCCGGTCTTTTTGCTGCGACCCAGTTTCTCGTATGTTTCAAGGTGTTTTTTATCGCGGTAACTTAGTTCGTCACCACCTTCCTCTGTATAGCTGCTCTTACGCGAGTCTTTACCAAAGGAACGTTTGGGTTTATCGAATGAGCCGGTTGATTTACCATAACCCGATTCTTTTTTGAAGCCCCCTTTATCATCGCTGCTATAGCTGCGTTTCGGACGGTCAAATCCTCCTTCTTTTTTGAAAGAGCGGCTGTCATCATCTTTTGCGAAGCTGCGGCGTGGTTTATCGAATCCACCTTCTTTTTTAAAGCCTCCGTTGCCGTCGCTTTTATAACTGCGTTTGGGTTTATCGAAGGAGCGGTCACCGCCGAATCCGCCTTCTTTCTTAAAGGAGCGTTTTTCGTCTCCGTCAAAAGACCGGCGTGGCTTGTCAAAGGAGCGTTCTGATTTTCCGTAGCCTCCTTCTTTTTTAAACGGGCGGCGCTTGTCATCCCCGTCGAAGCTGCGTTTTGGTTTGTCAAAACCGCCTTCTTTTTTGAATGGGCGTTTTTTATCGTTGCTGCCGAAGCTGCGTTTCGGTTTATCGAATGAGCGTTCCGGTTTTCCATAACCATCGCTGCTGCGTTTTGGTTTATCAGAAAAGGACCGTTCTCTCGACGGGCCGCTTTTTTCTCGTTTAAATGAGGGCTTATCGCCCCTGCTATCGCTTTTTCCGGTAGATCTTTTTCTGGAAAAATCCGATTTTCCTCCGCTTGAATTCCTTTGACGCATATTGGTGATTATAATCCGGTAAAGATACGCTTATTTATCGTAAGGTGGGGTAAAATGCATCGGGAATATGGCTAATTTGGGGTTGTTGGCCCGAATGGATCACGGAAATGATATCAAACCGGGTTTCGGCATCCACGTTGTGCTGTTCGATATAATGGTTCGCTGCCTTTATGAGGAATTTCTGCTTTTTCAGGTCTACAAACTCTTCCGGTGCCCCAAACTGGCTGTTCAGGCGGGTTTTCACCTCCACAATTACGAGTTGGTTGCGATCCATGGCAATGATATCGATTTCGAGATGCTTGTATTTCCAGTTGGTTTCCAGGATTCGGAACCCCCGGCCAAGAAGAAATTCAACGGCCAAAGCCTCCCCTTTATCGCCTATTTCCTTTTTATTTGGCACGAATTTTTCCATATTGGGGAAAATATATATTTTAGTATAAATTTAAACTATTACTTACATGAACAAAATAAAATTATTATTCGCCGGAGTTGTGTGTTCTATGATGGCTGTGGCCCAGTCTTATGAGGGCTCGATTGAATTCAGAATGGAAACCAACAAAGACACCACTACTAACATTTACTATGTGAAGGGTAATGATGTGAAATTAGACCAGATTGGTAAAAAATCGGGGAAAGTAGAAGGCAGTTTCGTGTTTGACCTGGCAAATAACCAGGTGAAATTCGTGAATCCTGTCCGCAAAGTGTGGGGCGAACATAAGAGTGAAACTGCTGCTGCCATAAAAGGCCAGTGTGTATCGAGTAAGGGAACAGGCACCAAAACCGTTCAGAATATTAAATGCGTGGAGTATACCGTAAAAAATACGGAAGAAAATACAGTGATTACATACTGGATTGCAACCGGTAAATATGATTTCTTTATGCCACTGGTGAAATTATGGAACCGTAAAGACAAACAAAGCATTTACTTCAACCAGATTAAAGATTTACCAAAAGGTTCTATGCCGCTTTTATCGGAAGAGAAACAAATTTCGGATGGTAAACTGATCAGCAAGCTGGAAGTTACCAAAATTGCCAAGGGCAGCCTCGACGCTTCGAAAGTGGCTATTCCGGCTGATTACAAGAAATTTGAGCAGAAATAACAGCAAAAGCTCTGAAAATGAAAAGCCCCGCAACACGGGGCTTTTTTTATCGCTATTTATCTCCTAAAATCAATCTGATTTCACGAATGTAAAGCGACTTACCGGCCTATCATCGAATCTTACCTCTATACGATATAATCCTTTGTTTAACATCGAAATATCCAGCTCATCTACATAAGGGCTATAAAACAATTGCCTGCCTGTAAAGTCAAATATCCGGATAACTCCATTTTGTCCGCTCATTTCTGTAAGTGCAATGTTTAGCTTTTGGTCTGCCGGATTGGGATATACGCTACCCCCCAACGATAAACCACTTGCTTCTTTCAGTCCTGTTACATAATCACAATTATTATTGTGTCCATATTTAAGATCTGTAATCTGATTATCTCCATAGCATCTAAAGTTGAGGAAAACTTCAAGATCCGCGATAGGTGAGCAAATGGTATATTCATTGAAGGCATTGAATTTTAAATACCCTAAGCGCTCGTAAATAGTGTCCTGCATGATGGAGGCCTGGAGCTCGTATTGAAAAAAACACTTCACTTTCTGCCACCGCAGATGAACCCCTTGTACCATCCGGCTCCCTGTATCAAGAACAACCACTTTTGGTTTATCCGGACCTGGACAATTTGTATATGTTGCAGGTAAAATATGCCATTGCGCACCAATGGGGGCATTAAACCAAAACAATGTATCGAACGATTGTGACTGTAATGGGTCAGAACTTGTATAGTCATTCATATATACTATACCGTTGGAGGCTGTATAGGTATATATTGGTGTGATGGTATTGCTAAAAGTTCCATTGATGCAATTACGATACAAATAACGGGTAATCATCTGACAGTTATTCCCATTAACCAGTGTGTCTTTTGTGTAATCACTTCTCATATACCCCTCGTTGCAAAAAACACTATATAACACCGTATGATACCAATATGTACCTATGTTTGGAGTCCACGTTTGCGCCCGCCCTGAATTAAGTAGCGATACAGTAAACATGAAGAGAATCGCTTTTCTCATAAATTATTTATTATCACATTCAAGAATAAAAGCCATTCTATTTATTTCACAGCGCCAAGGCGTTCCAGGAACATGTCCTTTTTGCGGCGGCTGATCTCAATCTGGGCCCCGTCGCTCATAATGGCATATCCGCCATCCTGCTTCAGGTAACGGATTACATGCGACATATTGATAAGATTATGGTGATGCACACGCAAAAAATCCTTCTCCGGCAACAGGTCTTCGTAGTGTTTTAAACTGGCAGATACCATGAGTTTGCGGTTGCCCGTAAGGTAGAAATTGGTATAGCTCCCGTCGGCCTCACAGCGGATAATGTCTTTGATGTTGACAATTTCGAATGCCGGGCCGGTCGGCAGGGTTATTTTGCTATAGTTATCGTCGGTGCGCTTCAGGTTCTGAATCAGGAATTCCAGGTTTTCCATGCTTGGCAATCCGGGTGATTTTTTCTGTACCGCCTTATCCACAGCCTGTTTCAGCTCGTCCATATCGATGGGTTTGAGCAGGTAATCGCAGGCACTGTATTTAATAGCCTTGAGTGCATGCTTATCTGTGGCGGTTGTGAAAATAATATCGAATTTCACGCCCTGTACTTTTTCGAGCACATCGAAACCTGTACCATCGGGCATGGAGATATCCAGGAAAAGTAAATCGGGTTGTAGTTTTTTAATCATCTCAACGCCTTCGGCCACATTTTGTGCAGCGCCCAGCAGGTTCATCCTATCGGCAAAATTTTTCTGAATAAGCGATGAGAGCATTTCCCTGCTTTTTTTCTCATCTTCAATAATCAATGCTTTTATCATGGTGTGGTGGTTTTATCGTATCCGTATTTTATCTTATGTAGGGTATAAATAATTCTACTCTGGTCCCTGCCGGTTTTTTATCGCTGTCGTACAAATCTATCACATTTACACTTAAGTTGGAGTTTTGCATGGTATTGAGCAATCGGATCCTGTCTTTCGTGATTTTCATTCCCAGTGATTTGTGCAGAGCACCCGGCGTGAGACCCTTCATTTCATTGGCTTTTTCACGACCAATGCCATTATCGGCAATGATGCAATGCAGGTAATTATTCCGGATGAGAATTTCGATTTTAATATGCCCCTTACCTTCCATGGGATTCACCCCGTGAAGGATGGCATTCTCGAGATAAGGCTGCATCAGCATGGGTGGGATCTCATCGAAATCGGGATCAATATTGGGATCAATCACAATATCGTAATCGAACTTATTGTCGAAACGCATGCGCTCCAGTTCCAGATACAGTTTCACAGAATCCAGATCTTCGTTAATGGTAACGGTTGGCTTCTCGGAGTTATTGAGAATGGTACGCATCAGTTTGGCAAACTTACTGAGGTATTTAATGGCTTCGTCGCTTTTGCTTGTGATGATGAAATGCTGGATGGAATTGAGTGAGTTGAACACAAAGTGCGGATTCATTTGCGCACGCAGGGCTTTCAATTCCGATTTTGAAATCTCGACCTGTTGCTCGAATTCGGCTTTCTGCTTACGTTTTACCTGTCTCAGGCGCATTCTGAAAACAAGGGTTACCAGTGCTGAAACACAGACAACAGAAAGTAACACAAACCACCATGTACGATAGAATGGCGGATCAATGGTGAATGTAAATGAAGCGGGCTCTGCATTCCAGTCGCCTTCATTATTACAGCTCTTTACCTTAAATGTATAGGTGCCTTCGGGCAGGCTGGAATAGCGGATAAAATTTTCGGTAGTAGGTGGGCTCCATTTTTTGTCGAAGCCCTCGAGCTTAAATGAGTAGCGCACCTTTTCGGGATCAGTCAGGCAAATACCTGTAAACTCAAAGGTGATGTTGTTCATGGAGAACGGTAAAACAGCGCCGGCCGGCAGGGTCGTATCCTGATATGCCAGTTTTATTCCGCTGATGGTAGTGCGCGATTCACTGGTATTCTGAACAAATTCACGGGGTGTATATTTAATCAGTCCGTTTACAGTGCCAAACCAGATACTGCTGTCGGTGTCTTCATAAATACCATGTGTATTGCATTCGATGCCCTTAAAACCATCTGCTTTTCCATAGGATACTACATCAATAATGCCTTTCTGATATTTGTCGATATCAATGCGGTTGATTCCCTGGTTTGTGCCGGCCCACAGGTATTTCTTATTTCGCGTAAGGCGTATGGTATACACCAGCTCAGAACTCAGTCCGTCTTTTTCTGAAATCAGTTTATAACCCTTCTTATCGGGATTAAACACCAAAATACCATTAAGCGTTGCCGCATATATATTGCCATAGCGGTCTTTATCCATTTCGAGTACAGACTCTACAGGGCTGTAAACAAAAGTTGTCTGTGCCCTGAACCTGGAATCCTCCAGTTTATATAGACCTGCCAGGTATGTTCCGGCCCATATTGCACCATGATCATCTTCAATAATCGACCACACGTCATAATCTTTTACATTGGTCGGGAGTTTATAATAGGTTACATTATAACTGTTGCCCGTTTTCTCCATGCAGCACAAGCCATTGCGCCCCCCCACCCATATATGACTTTTACTATCCCTATAGAAACAATTGATAGGAGCCTGCTGTATAAAAGAGGCACTTCGCGACAAATTTTCGAACCGGTCATTTTTAAGTTTAGAAATGCCTTTTTCAGTCCCGAACCAGATACTGCCATCATCGGCAAGCATAATACATACAGACTTTACATCAAGCAAGCCTTCTTTGACAGAGTAGTTTTTAAAATAGCCGTTGGCATATTTATATACACCATTGGCTTCGGTTGTGATCCAGAGGTTATTTTGTTTATCCCGGTCGATCTGGTATATAAAAGCGCCGCCCAGTCCTTCTTCGCGGCCATATACGGTAAAGCCTTTTCCGCGGTATTTATACAGACCATTGTGTGTACCGATCCATAAATTTTCCTCATAATCCATCAGGAGCGATGTAACGTGGTTGGAATTATAATCGGTGTTGATGGTATAATATGAAAATTCTTTCCCGTTGAAACTGATTAACCCGGATTTGGATCCAACCCATACGGTGCCGTTATCCTGGCACAGTACAGTGTTGACTTCTTCGTCGAGCAAACCATTGCTGATGTGATAACAATTTGTTTTATGCGTGGCCATATCCATGGAGAATAAGCCTTCCTGCGTGCCAATATAAAGCTGCTGACTCAGTTTATTCAAGGAGATGCTGCTAACAAAAATACTGTGGAGCTCAACTCCAAAACCCTTGGCACCGGCGGTTTTATCGTGGATACAATATAAACCGGTTGTGGTACCCACATACACTTTGTTATCGGGTGCACCATAAAGGCAATTGATCCGGAGACCATCAGAAGGTGTATATCTTACCAGCCGCTTTCCATCGTAATAACAGAGTCCTTTGGCAGTGCCGATCCAGAGCAGGCCGCTATGATCGAGGCAGAAGCTTGTTACATTGTCGGAAGGCAGGCCGTCTTTTACATAAAAATTATAGATTTTACCCTGCTTAAGAACGCTGAGTCCCTGGATGGTACCAACGGCAATACATTTATCTGTATCCTGAATAATGGCATTGACCCAGTGATTGGCCAACCCGTTTTTCGGGGAGTAGCTGTAGAATTTTTTACCGTCAAATTTGCTTAATCCGCCATAACCCCCACTCCATAAATAGCCATTTTGGTCCTGGCACATTGCATATATCTGCACATATGGCAGGCCGCTCTCCACGGAATAGTTTTTGAAGTTGTATTGCTGCGCGCAAAACGATAATGTCATAAAAAGCAGGATGACACAGGCCAATATGGTACGTTTTGCTGGGATTGGTGGCAGCTTCATAAGATTACACTAATGTAATGTATAAAGCCTTAATTTCCGCGCGCGATTTTGTAATTGGCCGGATTTCCCTGATATCTGGTAAATTTATGTTAAGGGAACTGAAAATCAAGGGATTAATGAATGCCAAATTATCCGGTTACTCCGAATTTTTTGTACCTTCGTTAGCTTTTAAAATTTAAACTCAATTAATTACACCATATGTTCGATTTTCTTAAAAAAGTATTTGGTACCAAGTCCGAAAAAGACGTTAAAAACATTCAGCCGATCGTTAATGAGATCAATGAAATTTACCCTGGTCTGAAAAATCTTTCTGCCGACCAGCTTCGTGAAAAATCTCAGGCGTTGAAACAAAAAATCAACGAGTCGATCCGCGAAGAAAAAGCCCAGATCGATGCCATCAAAACGCGTATGGAGACTGAGTTTGACATGGACATTGAACTGAAAGAAAATCTGTACAAGGAAATTGACGACCTCGAAAAAGAAATTACCAAAAAACTGGAAGATGTTCTTACTGATATCCTTCCTGAAGCCTACGCCATTTTAAAGGATACAGCCCGTCGCTTTACCGAGAGCGAGGAAATTGTGGTGAATGCCAACGACTTTGACCGCAACCTTGCGCAAACCCATAAAAACATTGAGATCCGCGGCGATAAAGCTGCCTGGAAAAACCGCTGGATGGCTGCGGGAAATGAAGTGATCTGGAACATGGTACACTATGATGTACAGCTCATTGGTGGTACTGTGCTGCACCAGGGTAAAATTGCAGAGATGGCTACCGGTGAAGGTAAAACCCTCGTATCAACATTACCCGTGTTCCTCAATGCCCTTTCGGGTCGCGGGGTGCACGTGGTTACTGTAAATAACTACCTCGCCAAACGTGACAGCGAGTGGAATGCGCCTTTATTCCAGTTTCACGGATTGAGTGTTGACTGTATTGATAAACACGAACCAAATACCGAAGAACGCCGCCAGGCTTATTTAGCGGATATTACGTATGGAACCAATAACGAGTTCGGTTTCGACTACCTGCGTGACAATATGGCACGCAGCCTTGATGAATTGGTTCAACGTAAACATAATTTCGCGATTGTGGATGAGGTTGACTCCGTGTTGATCGATGATGCCCGTACACCATTGATTATTTCGGGTCCTACACCAACCGGCGACAAACACGAGTTCATGGAATTTAAACCACGTGTGGAGAAACTGGTAAATGCACAACGTTCATTTGTACAGATCTGCCTCACGGATGCCAAACGTCTTTTTGCTGAAGGCAAAGAGAAAGAAGCCGGTATTCCACTACTGAGAGCCTATCGCGGTTTACCGAAAAACGGTGCCCTCATCAAATTCCTGAGCGAGCCCGGTGTCAGAGCTTTGCTTCAGAAAACAGAGAACCACTACATGCAGGATCAGCAAAAGGAAATGCACAAAATTGATGTGGACCTGTACTTTGTGATCGATGAAAAAAACAACTCGGTTGATCTCACTGAAAAAGGGATTGACCTGATTACTTCAAATACAGACGACCCTCGCTTTTTCGTGATTCCGAATGTGGGCGAAGAAATTGCTGAAATTGAAAAATCTGTTGCCGACTCTAAAGAGAAAGCAGCCCGTAAAGAAGTTGTGCTTCGTGAGTTCAGCATGAAAAGTGAACGTATCCACACCGTTCAGCAATTGCTGAAAGCATATTCTTTATTTGAAATTGATGTGGAATATGTGATCGACAATGGCCAGATCAAAATTGTAGACGAACAAACCGGTCGTATTATGGAAGGCCGTCGTTACAGCGATGGTTTACACCAGGCTATTGAGGCCAAAGAAAATGTGAAGATCGAAGCCGCAACACAAACCTATGCCACCATTACCCTGCAAAATTATTTCAGGATGTACAACAAGCTGGCCGGTATGACCGGTACAGCCGAAACCGAAGCACAGGAGTTCTGGGATATATACAAACTGGATGTAGTGGTTATTCCGACCAACAAACCTATTTCGCGTAAAGATGAGCAGGACCTCGTTTATAAAACCAAACGTGAAAAATACAATGCCGTTATTGAGGAAGTAGAAAAACTGGTGAAAGCCGGAAGGCCTGTACTTGTTGGTACTACCTCTGTTGAGATTTCCGAGTTACTGAGCCGTATGCTGAAGTTGCGCGGCATCAAACACAATGTACTCAACGCCAAATTACACCAGAAAGAAGCCGAGATCGTAGCAGAAGCCGGTATTGCAGGCACTGTGACTATAGCCACCAATATGGCGGGTCGTGGTACGGATATTAAACTTGGGGCCGGCGTAAAAGAAGCCGGTGGTTTAGCGATCATCGGTACAGAACGTCATGAAAGCCGCCGTGTTGACCGCCAGTTACGTGGTCGTGCAGGTCGCCAGGGTGATCCGGGAAGTTCACAGTTTTTTGTATCGCTCGAAGATAACCTGATGCGTTTATTCGGTAGCGAGCGTATTGCTTCGCTCATGGACAGAATGGGTCTGAAAGAAGGCGAAGTGATTCAGCATGGCATGATTACCAAATCGATCGAACGCGCTCAGAAAAAAGTAGAAGAAAATCACTTCGGTACCCGTAAGCGCCTTATTGAATACGATGATGTCATGAATGCACAGCGTGACGTGATTTACAAACGCCGCCGCAATGCCCTGTATGGCGACCGTCTCAGCATTGACGTGGCCAACATGATTTATGAAACGGCAGACAATATTGTAAACGAATACCACGAAGTAAAGGACTTTGAAGGCTTTAACCTTGAATGTCTGAAAAACTTCGGTATTGAATCGCCATTCACTGAAAATGAATTTGCTGCCGGCAAAACAGATGATATTACCGCCAAGTTATTTGATGCAGCGGAAATGCACTACCGTGCCAAATCACAGAGCATTGCGGAAACCACGCTTCCGGTTATCAAAGATGTATACACCAATCCGAACAATACCTTTGAAAATATTGTAACACCGTTTACCGATGGTATCCGGGCTATACAGGTAATGGCAAACCTCAAACGCGCCTATGAAACACAGGGTCGCGAAATGGTGTTAAGCTTTGAGAAAACGGTGGTACTGGCCATGATCGATGACTCCTGGAAAGAGCACCTCCGTGAAATGGATGACCTGAAGCAATCGGTACAAAATGCACAGCTTGAACAAAAGGATCCGCTCGTGGTTTACAAACTCGAATCATTTAATCTGTTCCGCGATATGGTCGCCAAAACCAGCAAGGATATCATTTCTTTCCTGATGAAAGGTGGATTACCTGTAGAAAGTAACCAACCGCAGCAACAGCTCAAGCAGGCCCGTTTTACACAGGAGCCACAGCAGAAACCAAAAGAAAAACTGGTGGAGAGCCGCAGCGAAGAACCTGTACAGAACAACCAGCAGAATCAACAACAGGAGCCTCAAAAGCCAAAACAACAACCCATCCGCGTAGAACAAAAAATAGGACGTAACGATCCTTGTCCTTGCGGAAGCGGTAAGAAATACAAGAACTGTCACGGACAGGGAATTGCTTAACAACATGCTGTTTAAATCGCAACAGGAAAGCCCCTTCTCACAGAGGGGCTTTTTTCATGTGTGCCTTTAAAAGCTTAAATTCGTTTATAGGCTTAGCCTCGTTTAAATGATGAATTACCTGATACGTTATATTGTGTTTTCACTTTTGCTTCCCGTAGCACTGGCTTGTGCACACCGGAAAATGATTTCATCCAACTACACGGCCACTGCACCGCGACTCTACTTTTATGCGGACTCCCTGCTGATAGAAACCGATACCACAGCCCTTATGCCTCTTCTCCGCCAATACTACTCTGCCGGGCGGGTACACACCATGCAATCGGAGCTTATATACAGAATACAACACAGCCCTTCGGACTCCGTGTGGATGGACGGCCTCAGTATGAACCTATACCTGGACGAAAAAAGAAATGCTTTTGAATGTGCTGTGATCAATCACAACGAAGTCATTTCGCTTGTTAAAAACAAAAAGACTGCATGGTATCTTCGCAACAGCCACCGGGTGGTGCCTAAGATTATGATACAACGCAGTGGCAGTAAACGCAAAAACCACATCGATGAAACTTATTTTGATGCCCACACAGGTCAACAGCTTTTGAAACGCAATATATATACAAGAACCGAATGCAGGCCTCCAACACTGAAAAACTCATAAACATGACGACAAACAAAAATCCAAATCTACAGCCCACGACCCTTGAAAACGAATTCGTAAAACTGGTCCCATTGCAGGCAGGTGATTTTGAAAGGCTTTACAAGGTGGCTTCTGACCCGCTTATCTGGGAACAGCATCCGAATCGCGACAGATACAAACGCGACGTATTCCTCACGTTTTTTAACGGCGCCCTGGAATCCGGCGGAGCTTTTCTTGTAATTGATCCCCAAACACATGAGGTGATCGGAAGCAGTCGTTATTATAATTTTGATGCCAACAGCCATACAGTCGTTGTCGGTTATACCTTTCTGGCCCGCAGCTATTGGGGAGGTAAATACAATAAGGCACTCAAATCGCTTATGCTGAATTATGCGTTCACCTTTGCGGAGAGCGTGGAATTGCATGTTGGATCAAATAACATACGCTCACAGACTGCTGTGATGAGATTAGGTGCTCATAAAATAAGAGAACAGGAAGTGACTTATTATGGTGAGTTGCCGAAACTGAATTTCATTTACCGGATCAACAAAGCAGATTGGAAAGGCTAAGACTTACTGGCGGATGATCTTTCCGTCTTCCATTTCGATAATACGCTGTGTGCGGGCAGCGAATTCATTATCATGTGTCACAATCAAGAGTGTTTGATGATACACTTCAGCCAGTTCCTTAAAAATCTCGAATACAATTTCACTGTTTTTCTTATCGAGATTCCCGGTGGGTTCATCACCCATGATGATCAAAGGATCGTTGATGAGTGCACGCGCAATGGCCACACGCTGTTTTTGCCCGCCGGATAACTGATTCGGGCGTTTCAGTGCCTCCTGTTCTATGCCCAGGATTTTCAGTTTTTCGTAGGCCCGATGTTCGATCTCGGCTTCGCTATGAAGCCCCAATTTAAGTCCGGGAAGCATGACATTGCGAAGCACTGTAAATTCATTGAGCAGGTAATGAAACTGAAATACAAATCCGATTTTTTCATTACGTACACGGGCCAGTTCAGCTTCTTTTTTTTGTCGCATGCTCACACCGTCTATCAACAGATCACCTTCGTAATCCGTATCCATGGTAGACAGTATATAGAGCAATGTGGATTTTCCGCAGCCCGATTTTCCGATCACCGAAACAAATTCACTGCGGTTCAGGTAAAAGTTTATATCCTTCAAAACCTGGATGTCTAAAGGGTCGTGAAAGTATTTGGTGATATGAACGGCTTCTAATACAGTAGTATTCATGTTACTTGCCCCTGATGATAATAACCGGATCGATCCTGCTCGCTTTGCGCGACGGAAAATACCCGGCGAAATATGTTGTTAAGATTGAAAAGACGGTAGCAATAATGTAAAAGTTAGGATTGTAATCGACCGGATATGTTTTAATCGTAGGCAGAGCCGGCGTATTGAAGGGAATCTGATCAATGGCAGCCGATAGCCCGAAGCCAAACACAAGCCCAAGGAATCCGCCAAAAACACCAATACTCAATGCAATAGCAATAAAAATATGATTAACGTCTTTCCCTGAAAATCCGGTTGCTTTCAGAATAGCAATAGAATCCATTTTTTCGTAGATCATCATGTTCAGGATATTATAAATACCAAAACCCGCTACAATAAGTAAGGTAATTCCCACCGCGTAGCTGATGAGTGTACGGATGAATGAACCGGTTTCGAACTGGGCGTTGGCTGTCTGAATATCCATCGCTTCCACATCGAACAATTGCCCGTATTCCTTTGCCATCGCCGGGGCCTGGAGTATATCTTTGAGTTTCACCTGTATATCGGTAATATAACTATTTGTTTCTCCCAGTAATTTCTGTGTAGTGGCAATAGATGCATAGCTCTGTACTTTATCAACCTCCTGCAGCCCGGATTGATAGTACCCGACAACTTTCAAAGACATACGTTCACCGTTACTTGTTGTCACCTGTATAACATCGCCGACATTCGCCAGCATTTTTTCGGCTGCGGCCTTTCCCAGAATAATACTGTTGGGAACGTTTTTCAAATCCATGAAATTACCGGTTGTGACGTATTCACTGAATGCAAAAAGTCTGTTTTCCGCTTCGGGATCAATGCCATTCACCACACCCATCAGTTCGATACTTCCCACGTTGTAAAACACCTGTGTGGTTACTTTTGGGGCAATCCCCACAACACGCGGATCTTTCCGGATGGCAGCAATGACAGCACCACTGTTGCGAATCTCCAAACGTTCATTTCTTGGTTTAATGGAATGTATAAATGCATACTTATTTTTAAAATCGTCAGACTGTTCAACCGGTTGCTGCCGCGATGGAAGAATTTCATTGTACAGCCTGACATGAGCTGTTCTGTTCACAATAAGTCCGTCGAGCAAACTGTTCAGCCCACCCATAAAACTCAACAAAGCAATAAACATGGTAATACTGAACGTAACCCCGATGGCGGCCACCAGGGTTTGCTTCCACCGGGCCAATAAAAGTGAAAGCGAAATGCCGGCTATAAGTTTAAATTTTATCACTCGGGCTTGATCAATTCATCGTTTGCACTGATACCGGAGAGAATCTCGGCATTTTTATAATCCATAAGCCCTGTTTTAACCACAACATGTTCGCCATTACTTTTAACAACGACAGAATCGTGTAACAGGTAGTTTCGCGGAACCAGCAGGGCATTTGATTTTGTCTGCAGCACTATACTTGCTTCAAATGTCACATTCGGATACAATACCTGGGGGCCGTCCACAAACTGCGCTTCCACCAGGAATGATTTACTGCGCTCATTCATCATCGGGTAAATCTTGGTCACAGCGGCTTTAAATACCTTTCCCTTATAACTATCCATGGTTATAAGCACAGTTTGTCCTGTTCTGACTTTCAGGATATCATATTCATCGACCTGCATTTCCAGTATAAAAGACCTGGAATCACCAATAACCGCCAATGGGGTTTGAAGCCCTACCATCTCTCCTTTGGATTTAGGTAAACTATATACAGTTCCTTTTATATCGCTCCGAAGCGTAAAATCACTTTCCTGTTTATTTGAAATCTGCAGATTTTTTTTCGATTGCGTGGATGTAAATACAAGCTGACGTTTGAGATCATCGAAATTAACCTGCGCATTATACCAGGCTGTTTTTGAGTTCTGATAAGCCAATTCACGTTGTTCAAGATCCACACGTGTTCCCACCTGTTGTTGCCAGAGTGCTTTTTGACGGAAATACAATGCTGAATCGTTTTTCATTTTGCTCTTCGCCAGGTCAATGGCGAGTTTTGCTTCATTCAGTTTTCCCTGGTTGTTATTAAAGTCCGCGAACTGCGCGGCCAGTTCTGCATTCTCCTTATTCAGTTTTTGAGCTTCGCTCGAGATTGATAAAATCGGGGTTCCGATATTGACTGTATCACCCTCTGACACGAACACATCCTCGATAACTCCATTGACTGTTGCAAAGGCCTCATACTGGTTTTTACTTTTGATAATACCCGAAGCATAAACCGATTCTGAAATATCTGAAACCGTTGGCTTTATTTTTTCCTTGTTGTGACCGCATTCAAGAAAAACAAGACTCAGAGCTATAAAAATTATCTTATTCATGGTCGACTAAGTTAACAGGGGTTTTGGGCCTTTCTTTTTTGCTTTATCATGAAAAAAACTGATTAAAATCAGACTGGATCACGGTGCAAACCAAAAAACAGGACAATGAAAAGGGTTTTCCGAAAAGAAAGCCTAACTTTCCTGTTAAAATTATAAAAAACAAATGAATTTTCATCTCCTCGACGCCTGTATTCTGCTGACTATACAAGCCTGCGAAAAAAAAGATAACGGCGCTTCGCTTCGCGATATAATTGGATTTTATGACTATATTAATCACGATATCCTGACCTGGGAGGAGCTGAATGCCTCCGTTCTTAAATTGAAGGCAACTGGCCAGGTTACCTTACAGGGACAGTTTCTGAGAGCGGGCGCTGAGTATCACGCGTGGTGGACTGCACAATTTGGCGCGAAAAAACGTATCAATATTGCCAAAGAAACCCAGGCTACACTCGGCTATCTGAATGAACTTACTGTTCCGGGCACATCTCCTGTAATTTCTGCAATAATAGATCCGGATGATTTTCAACAGGCACTGGCCGATTACATTAACAAAAGCAATTAAAACCGGTACAAAAGATGGTAAGCACGGATACATTCCGCCAACTGGCCATGTCACTGCCCGGGGTAAGTGAGGAGCCCCATTTCGAAAACACCTCATTCCGTGTACAAAAGAAGATCTTTGCCACGTTGAACGTCAAAGCAAACCGCGGCTGTGTAAAACTCAGCGAGATTGACCAATCCGTATTTTCCGCTTACGACAATACCATTATCTATGCAGTGCCAAATGCCTGGGGCAAACAGGGCTGGACGAACATTGAATTGAAAACGGTACGCAAAAGTGTTTGCCACGAAGCCCTGAAAACAGCTTACACACTGGTGAGTGCGAAAAAATCAAAAAAATAAACGAACCGCTTAATCCTCTGAAAACAGGATGCCCGGGCTCCTGAAATTTCCTTATTTTTGATCTATCCGCGGATTTTTCCACATCATGAAAAAAAACATACTCGTCATCTATTTCACACAAACCGGCCAGGCCCGAAAGGCTCTGGATTCGGTACTTGCGCCATTTACAAATAATCCGGATTACACCGTTCATTACGAACTCATCGAACCTGCTGTGCCTTTTCCACATCCCTGGAAGTACACCGAATTTTTCGATGCTTTCCCTGAAAATGTTCAAGCTATTCCATGCGAATTAAAGCCCATAAAGGCCGATATGAACCTAAACTACGATCTTGTTTTTATTGCCTATCAACCCTGGTTTCTAAGCATCTGCCGACCTATTCTTTCTTTTTTGGTAAGCCCGCAAGCCAAACAACTCCTGAAAGGCAAACCTGTTATTACCATTATCAATTGCCGCAATATGTGGCTCAACGCCCAGGAGAAAATGAAA
Organism: Bacteroidota bacterium; assembly: GCA_018267825.1. Classification (GTDB taxonomy): domain Bacteria; phylum Bacteroidota; class Bacteroidia; order B-17B0; family Aurantibacillaceae; genus JAFDXR01. The sequence goes on from JAFDXR010000003.1 coordinate 503,544, forward strand.
CGCCGACTGCTGGACGTGGATGCCAAACTGGTTGGCAATATCACATTTGTAGACCACTCTGCAAACCTGATAAGCCTCGTAACCGTACTGGCCCATGTATTGAAAGGTGAAAAAGGCCGCTACCTGGGTATTTTTCCGAAGTATGGTGTCAATGAAAAGGATATTGCAAACGGACAGGAGTTTGGAAAAATTATTGTTGCACATACACAAACAAATAACTGGGAAAGTCTGCAGAAAGAACTGAATGCAAAAGGCGCACTCGACATCCGTGGCAACCTCATGCTGATGGAAGGCCGCGGCAATGCCCTGTTTCCATTGTATGCCAATTATATTTCGAAGCGCGGCACAGCAGGCAGTAAACAGCGCCGTACGCGTGTCCGCATTTTCGGCATTGTGCTCCCGACTGCGATTCTGATTCTATCGCCTGTTATTACTATACTTTCACGGCTGGCACCACTGCTGGCTGCAGGCAAATTCAAAAAACAGATTGCCTATTATTCACAGAATGCGTTGAAAAAGTAGCACGGCTTAAATCAGTATACAAATACTTCGAGCTCGGGTGCTAAAACCGCACCCCTGCTTTCCTGATAGAATTTCTGAAACCGTTCATCCAGGTTTTTTACAAAGTCTGCATACTTCTTCATGTTATAGCCTTTCTGATAATATGGGAAGGGCTCATGAAGCTGTATGAAATAGCGGTTCTTCACAACAATCGATACCTCTTTCGTTGCTGCCCCTTCCTCATGGGCTGTTTCGGCAAGTTCTTTCGGCACAAGCCCCAGCGTAGAGTTGCAGATATAACCCTGCTCGGCCACCAGGTAAAACGACGCGTGGCAAACAATATTGGGATTTACCAATAAGGTAGTATCGGTAAAAATGCCATCGAGGTGCTGATGCTTGACGCTATCGGAATATTGCGAGAAGAAAAAATAAACCGGGCAGAATTTAAAATTAGCCTGATAGGCCTTAATAATCTGCTTGTTGGTGAGTTGGGTCTCGCGTTCCACCTGTGTTGCCAGATCCATGTTCCCGGCGGCCTTCAGCCTGTCGATTGCTTTCTGATTTGTTTTAAGACGAACCAGCAGCGCTCCGTTTTTCAAACGGTTGATCTGTGCCCTCGCCACTGGCCCCCTGTTTTTATTAAAACGGGTGTAACTCGTATCGCCTTTGTATTCGGCATATACCGGGGGTTTAGGTCCGACCCTGGAAGTATCCTGTGCCCATGCGGCTTTCGAAGCCACGACGCACAGCACAGCAATCATCAGCTTATTTAATAAGCGACCCATTATTCATTCCTGTTTTTACAGGGCTCACAAAACTAAGTTCCCCCTTGTTGTTTTCTGCCATCAGGATCATGCCCTGGCTTTCAATGCCCTTGATCTTACGTGGTGCAAGGTTTACCAGAATACTCACCTGCTGACCGATAATCTCCTCGGGTTTATACCAGGCCGCAATACCACTCACCACCGTACGCACATCAATACCTGTATCAATCTTCAGCTTCATAAGCTTATCGGTTTTCGGCACACGTTCCGCTTCCAAGATCGTACCCACACGAATATCCATTTTAGAAAAATCGTCGAATGAGGTTTCCCCCTTCGCTGCTTCAACCGGGTTTTCCGTCACATTATTTTTCTTACTGGCCTCCAGCCTGTCCAGTTGAGGCTGTATGTCAGCATCTTCGAGTTTGGCAAACAACAGCTCATCTTTGTTAATGGTATGCCCGGCTGCCATGTTTGATGTCTGTTTGGAAGCATGCCATTTCAATACAGGCATATTCAGCATATCAAACAGTTTTCTGGAAGTAAACGGCAGAAACGGTTCGCTCACAATAGCCAGGTTGCAGGTAATCTGCAGAGCTACATTCATAATGGTGCGCACGCGTTCCTCATCTGTCTTAATGAGTTTCCATGGCTCGGTATCTGCCAGGTATTTATTACCCAGGCGGGCCAGGTTCATCATTTCGGCAAGTGCTTCGCGGAATTTAAACTGCTCAATGGCAGCTTCGATCTTATCCGGGTAAGATGCCAGTTCTTCCAGTACCAGCAGGTCTTCTTTGGTATACTTATCTGCAGCGGGTACCGAACCGTTGTAGAACTTGTGTGTGAGCACCAGTGTGCGGTTCACAAAATTACCCAGTATGGCAACAAGTTCACTGTTATTCTTGGTCTGAAAATCTTTCCAGGTAAAATCGTTGTCTTTGGTCTCCGGTGCATTGGCACATAACACATAACGCAATACATCCTGTTTACCTTTAAAGTCAAGCAGATACTCGTGAAGCCACACCGCCCAGTTACGGGAAGTGGAGATTTTATCGCCTTCGAGGTTCAGGAATTCATTGGCCGGTACATTATCCGCCAGTACAAATTCACCATGCTGCATAAGCATGGCCGGGAAAATAATACAGTGAAACACGATATTATCTTTTCCAATAAAGTGGATCAGGCGTGATTCCTTATCCTTCCAGTATTTCTCCCAGTCGTCAGGCAACAGCTCTTTGGTGGCCGATATATACCCGATGGGCGCATCAAACCACACGTACAGCACTTTCCCTTCGGCACCTTCAACCGGCACAGGCACACCCCAGTCGAGATCGCGGGTCATCGCCCGTGGCTGAAGTCCGTCGCCCGATTCGAGCCAACTGTTGCACTGACCGTATACATTGCTTTTCCAGTCTTTGTGCTTATCGAGGTAAGCCCTGATATCGGGTTGCAGTTTATCGAGCGGTAAAAACCAGTTTTTGGTTTGTTTCAACACCGGTTTATTTCCCGAGAGCGCCGATTTCGGTTCAATAAGTTCTGTGGGACTCAGAGAGCTTCCGCATTTTTCGCACTGGTCGCCGTAAGCATTCGGATTGCCGCATTTCGGGCAGGTTCCTGTAATGTAACGATCTGCCAGGAATTGTTTGGCCGATTCGTCATAGTATTGTTCAGTGACCTGTTCCGTAAAAACACCTTTGTCGTAAAGTGTTTTGAAAAAATCGGAAGCCGTTTTATGGTGTACCGGCGAAGAGGTTCGTGAATATATATCGAAAGAAATACCAAATTCCCTGAAAGCATCGCCCATCATTTTATGATACTTATCGACGACAGCCTGAGGTGTCACTCCTTCTTTTTTGGCTTTAATGGTGATAGGAACGCCATGTTCATCGCTCCCGCAGATAAACTTTACGTCTTCTCCTTTGCTGCGTTTAAACCTCACATAAATATCGGAAGGAAGATAGCACCCGGCAAGGTGCCCGATATGGACGGGACCATTGGCATAAGGAAGGGCAGCAGTGACGAGTGTGCGTTTATAATTCGTGGGCATAAAGGTTTTGATTTGTGAATATAAATTGTAATCTTGTACAAAGATAATAGATAAACTTGCCTTTAAAAATCCCAATATCATGAGTGCAAAAGAAACATGGAAGCCCATTGACCTGAAACGGGGTAAAAATGCCGTTCAGAAATATGCTATTTCAACCCATGGCAGGATGTCGAGCTATACCGACGACCTGAAAAAAGCCCGGATATTGAGGGTTAACAACAATGGGGGGTTTCTGCAGGTAAATGTCCGCACTGATAAGAAATCCAGGGCCGTTTTGATTCACCGCGCAGTAGCCGAAGCCTTTCTGAAAAAGCCCTCCCCCAAACATAGCTTTGTACTTCACCTCGATTATAACAAAAAAAACAACCATGTTTCAAACCTGAAATGGGCCACCCGGAAGGAACAGATTGAGCACGTGAAGAAAAGCCCTTATGTGATCATGTCCAAGAAACATCGCATGGTGGTGGGCTATCACTCCAAAACACTCGATGCTAAAAAAGTAGAAAAACTCAAACAGATGATCTGGGACCCGGAGCGCAGGAAAACACTGGCGCAGATTGCCAGGCAATTCGGTGTTTCGGAAATGAATATTTACCGCATCAAATCCGGCGAATTCTGGTACCACATCCATGTTGAAGGTGAACCGATACATCCTAAATACAAGGAATACCTGAAAAACAGCGAGTACCACAAAAAGCTTCGCGAAAAAGAGGAAAAAGAACAAAAGAAAGCAGCGGCCGAACGCGAAAGCCGCCTGAAAGAAAAAGCCTCTAAAAAGAAAAAAAACGGTTCAAAATCTACAAAAACCGGAGCCTCTACCCTGGCAAAACTCCTGAAGCGCAAAAAGAAAAAATAATGTTGATCCCTCCTTATTTAAAAGCAGGTGATGCTGTAGCTATTGTGGCCACCGCCCGAAAAATAAGCCGGGAAGAATTAGCCCCGGCCATAACAATCCTTGAAGGCTATGGCCTGCGTGTTTTGTGCGCTCCAAACCTGTTTGAACAGGAACACCAGTTTGCAGGAAGTGACCACCAACGTGCGATTGACCTCCAGTGGTCTGTTGATCACCCGGAAGTCAAAGCGATCATCTGTGCCCGCGGCGGGTATGGAACCGTTAGAATCATTGACCATGTTAATCTTCATGCACTGAAAACAAACCCACGCTGGATTGTCGGATACAGCGACATTACCGTATTACACTCCACCCTGTTGAATATGGGCCTTGCCAGCATTCATGGCACCATGCCCATCAATTTCACAAAGCACCGGGAAGCTACGGAAAGCCTGAAAAAGGCTCTGTTCGGCGAACCCATCCGTTACAGCACAGAAACTCAGCCCCTGAATCGCCAGGGCCATGCAGAAGGTATTGTATGCGGAGGAAACCTGTCATTACTCTATGCCCTGGCTGGTACACCAAGCGATATAGACACCACAGGGAAAATACTCTTCCTGGAAGACCTCGACGAGTACCTGTATCATATAGACCGCATGATACTCCAGCTCAAACGCAGCGGCAAACTCAGTAATCTTGCAGGCCTTGTTGTGGGCGGTATGAGCGATATGAAAGACAACACGATTCCTTTCGGAAAAACAGCAGAAGAGATTGTTGCGGAAGCTGTAAGCGAATACAAATATCCGGTGTGCTTCGGTTTTCCGGCAGGACACATAGACCGGAACCTGGCACTGTATATGGGGCGTAAAGCCATGCTTGATGTCACTGCTGCCCATGCCGTCTTATCTTATTAATCTGTTGATGTATGTATTGCAAAACCAACGACAACCTGAACCTGTATTATGAAATCCATGGCAATGCATCTGCTGCCAATACCATTGTTTTCCTGAACGGGCTTTCGCAATCGACTGTAGCCTGGCTACTCATGCTGCCACAACTCAAAAACGATTACCGCATTGTACTCATGGATTTTATTTTCCAGGGACAAAGTGATAAAACCGGTGAATGGCGCACATTCGATACGCATGCAGACGATGTGATCGCCATGATGAACCAGGCCGGTATTGATAAAGCCGTTGTGGCCGGTATTTCGTATGGCAGTCTGGTAGCGCAGCACATGGCAGTGAACCATGCTTCGCGGATTAAAAAACTGGTACTCATGTCGACCTTTGCGCATAAAACACCCTACTACGAGGCGATAGAACTTTCGTGGTGGCGGGCCCTTGAAAAAGGCGGCTACAGCCTTATGCTCGACATTATGCTACCATCTGTGCTAAGCGAGAACTACTTCCTCAATCCACTGATCCCGATAGACCTTATGAAACAGGCGCGCCAGGAAACCAACGAAGACAGCAAGGCGCTTTTCAAACTCATGCGTGCTACCAAGGAACGTCCCGATTACAGGCCGGCCCTGCAGCGTGTGACTTCAGAATCGCTGGTGATCCAGGGCGAAAAAGACCTGTTGTTTCCGGTTCACATGGCCAATGAGGTTGTAAAAGCTATTCCCGGCTGCAGGCTCGAAATTATTCCAAATGCAGGCCATACGCTGAACCTGGAGGCTGTACCCCAGCTATGTGCTATACTACGGGCTTTCGTAGGGTAAAGGCCCGTTAAAAAACGTTAAGGCCACAGTTTGCAGACCGACAACTTAATTACATTTGTACTTTATGAATAAGCACAACGTAGGTGTGATATCAGTTTTAGTGGGGATTGCCCTGGTTGCGCTCATTGCCATTCAGGTATACTGGATTCGCAGTTCCATGACCCTGAAAAAAGAAGAGTTTGAACGCTCGGTGAATGAGGCCCTGAAGATCACCGCCTATAAGCTCGAGAAAATTGCCACCGCCAATAAAGTGGCTAAAAAAATCAAGCTGCGTAAACAAGGTGTGCGTGTTACCAATCCCAGCATAACACCAACCAAAGACAATAAAAATGTTCAGGTAAAAATTTTCGAAGAACTCAGCACCGACTCCAGTGGCGTTATTACCAGTCGTTTATCGCAGAAAGAATTTGTGGGCGATTCGCTCAATATGCAGAACCATTTCCTGCCCTATGAATTATTGAGTGCCTCCCAGAATACGGCCAAAAATATTGAAAATCTGAGAGCCGACCTGCTCGAAACCAAAACAGAAATCGTTAACGACATTTTCGATGAGCTCATCAGTATTAATATATATAAAGACTATAAGCCCACAATCGACTCTCTGATGCTCGATAGCATCCTGCGTACCTCTCTGCTGGAAGAAGGCATTTCAGCAAACTATAAATACTTTATCAGCACATCGGCCTCCAAGCTGAAGGGCAATTTTAAAGAACCCGGTAAAGAATGTGATTCACTGGGATGTTATTATAAAATCAATCTTTCGCCCAACAACGTCTTTGTCAAACCCCAATACCTCAGCATCAGTTTTCCGAATCAGAAAAACTACCTGCTTCAAACCATGTGGGCCATGCTTTGTGTTTCGGGTATTGTGATCCTCATTCTCATCTTTGCATTTTATTACACCATTGGCACCATTTTCAGGCAGAAAAAACTCTCGGTCATCAAGAACGATTTTATCAGCAATATGACGCATGAGTTCAAAACACCCATCAGTACTATTTCGCTGGCCTGTGAGATGCTCAACGATGAAACGGTAGCCAAGACTCCGGAGAAGCAACACCGTTTCGTAAAAATGATCAAGGATGAAAACAAGCGTTTAAGTGTACTGGTGGAAAGTATTCTGCAGACATCCATTCTTGATAAAGGTGAGTTTAAACTGAAAAAATCGGACATCGATGTACATGATATTATTAACCAGGCTATTCAGAATACCCAGCTTTTAATTGAACAACGCCAGGGCTCTGTGGTAAAACAACTCCTGGCTGATAATCCAACCATTAATGCCGATAGAGTTCACCTCACAAACATTGTATTTAACCTCATTGACAATGCTGTGAAGTACACAAAAGAGACTCCGCATATAATAATCAGCACCAAAAACACGTTAGACGGTATTGAGATTGCTGTGAAAGATAATGGTATCGGAATCAGCAAGGAAAACCAGAAAAAGATCTTTGAAAAATTTTACCGTGTACCTACCGGTAACGTACACAATGTCAAGGGGTTTGGCCTTGGCCTAAGCTACGTTCTGGCAGTGGTTCAGAAACACGGTGGCACGATAAATGTAGAAAGTGAACCCGGGAAAGGCAGTACATTTATTGTGAAAATGCCCTATAAACAAGTAAATTAGTATTACATAAAACGAGATAAATTAAACGTATATGGAAAATATAAAAACCAAAATACTGCTTGTAGAAGATGATCCTAACTTAGGTACCCTTTTACAGGAATATTTAGATGCTAAAGGTTTTGAAACAAAGCTGGCCGATGATGGCAAAAAAGGATTCGATGCTTTTTGCAAAGGCGCCTTCGACCTGCTGCTGCTGGATGTGATGATGCCCGTAAAAGACGGGATCACACTCGCCAAAGAAATCCGGGTAACCGACAAAAACACCCCGATTATTTTCCTGACCGCCAAAAGCATGAAAGAAGACACCATCGAAGGATTCAATGCCGGTGGTGATGATTATATTACCAAACCATTCAGCATGGAAGAACTGCTCGTTCGGGTAAATGCCGTGCTACGCCGCAGTAACAAACAACGCGCGCAAAACAGCGACGATGTAAAATTTTCTATCGGCAAATACGCGTTCGATGCAGAAAAACAAACACTCATTCATGGCAAAGAAGAACAAAAACTGACCACCAAAGAAAGTCAGCTGCTGCGCCTGTTATGTGTACATAAAAATGATGTGCTCGACCGTAACTTTGCTCTGAAAACCATCTGGCACGACGACAACTATTTTAATGGCCGCAGCATGGATGTGTATATTGCCAAGCTTCGCAAATACCTGAAAGACGACAATAAAGTGGAAATCATAAATATTCACGGCAAAGGCTTTAAGCTTCTCGTGAATAGCTAAACTTTCAGACCTGATTCATAAAAAAAGAGCCCCGCCGGGGCTCTTTTCATTTCATCCGTTTAATCCAGTATCAGGCGTTTGTAGCCGGTTCCTCGTTCGCATACAATCGAAACCATATAAACTCCCCTGTCGAGGTCATTCACCGCGATTGTGGTTTCTCCATGGAGTCCTGTCCGCCGAAGAACAGTACGGCCCTGCATATCGGTTATAACAACACTGTACGGCAATCCGCAATTTACTTTTATGGTATGGGTAGCCGGGTTTGGCGATAAGCTCCAGTCGGGTAATGCCGATAACTCATAAATACCACTCACGGCATTTTGCCGCATGTTTGAATACACCAGTGTATCTGCATTTCCTGCATTCGACGTACATCCTGTGGGTTTTGGGATAGCGATGCGGTAATACGCTGTGCCACCGATCGGTGAAGTATCGGTATACGAGGTTATGTTGGATGCAACTTGCGCATACAGGCTCATGGAGCTAGTGCTTACCCCACGATAAATGTATTGTGTATTATATGAAATACCCGTATAGTTATTCCAGCTCAGGTTCACCACATTGCTGACTCCGAGACTGGCCTGCAACAAAATGGTTTTATGAATTCCTGAATTCGAAGAGCGACCGTCGCAGGTATCAAGACGCTGCACATAATAGCGATATGACTTCTGATTGCAATTGGAAGCCGTGTCCACATACACATCAGGCGCTGTAAGTGGCACATACGCGATAGAATCCCAGACATTGGTCACCGCACTTTCGCGGTAAATAATGGTGCCGGCGAGCGCAGCATTCATGTCATGATTAAAATACACTGAATTATGTACGTTATCGTCTGCATTGACATAACAAACAGCCGGCGGAACGAACTCATTGCAATTTGTACCGCATCCCTGCCCTGTTCCACCCACCTGGGTTATGTTAACCGTTTGGGGAGTCTGTGTAGAGAACATGAAGGCATAATAAGCCCCCACCGTGGCACTGGGAATGCTGAGTGTTTTGGTACTCGTGGCATTATCGTCGCAGGCTACAATATTTGCAGCGCTGATATTTGCACAAAAACCGGTACCAGGGAATGGACCCCAGCAGATGATACTGAAATCCACACTACTGCTCAACTGCAGGTCTATATTACCGGCTGTTGTGATCCGTGTGTACATCCAATAGGCGCTGACCGGGCTGGAAAGACAGCCGTAACTTGGCCCGGCACCAACTGTATTACCCGGTGCAAGCAAAACACTGCCTCCGGGAGTACAAAAAGGTACAGGATGCGCGCAGTCTGTCTGTGCCACCAGATAGCCTGAAAAACTCAGCAACATCAAAAGAATAATTTTTTTCATTATAGTAAATTTTAAGAGTTAGGGGAAAAATCCAGAGGCCTTATCTAAGATACATTTTTTTCAATTAGCTTCCAAAAACTCCGGAGAATCTATTGTCGATACGAACGAAGTTTCCGAAATTTACATAACATGTTTGATGGCTTTGATATTGAGAAAGAACTGAAGCGTGAACGGGATAAAAAAAAGAAGACCCCCGACGCACTCATACATGCCGTAGACTCCATTCTGGAAGAAAGTGCATTTAAGGAACAGGCTATTCTACACACCATTCGCCACAATGAACCACTGCCGGAACTCCCGGATGAAAAGCACCTGGATGCCGATATGATCTTTTCTGAAAAAGAGATCAAAACGCAATGCATAGCACTTCGTCTGAAATTTCTCGACAGCAGGCATTATAAATTTGACATCCCCTACGAGGCTATTCTGAAAATAAAACACCTGAACGAAGTATGCGGCATGGATCTCTGCAAGTTCAGCATCCTGGCACCCGCCAGTGAGTTTGGCCGGGATAAAAAAGACAATCATTCCGTTTTATTTGCATGGACCGCCCAGGGACATTATTACCTGGTGCATGCCTGGGGGCATAAACTGAAATGGCATCAGAAGCTCCGTGCCTTCCCGCTTAGAAATTTCGAAACGCTGTTTTTAACTGTAAGCAGTATCGCATTTATAACTACGATGTCGCTGCCCACGCGCCTCATTACACTCGACCATGAAGCCACTTACTGGTGTGGCTACCGGATCGCTACATTTTTTCACCTGCTTATTTTCTATTCGGGGGTCACGGCTTATTTACTGGTTGGTTTCAACCGGAGTTTCAGCGGGTCGGTATGGAAAACAGAAAAAGAATACGATTAGCTTCTAAGCGGATGTTTCGTAACTCTATTTTTCAAACTGATAGTGACTATAATCCATAATCACTGCTTTAAGGAATTCATCATCTCTTAAATTGCTGCTCACGCCCATCTTGGTCTTAACTTTAACAGCCAGTTTGGTAAGCACATCGGGTCTGTTGTTGCTTATGCTGTATGCAAGAATGTCTTTTATAGTATCAATATCCTTATCGTTCAGTAAAGCCACCTGGTTAAATAAAATAGTATAATCGGGCTGTTGTTTATGAAGAATAGTGTCGCGCAGGGTAATTTTCGATCCAAGCTTTATAACCGTTGTCCCTGCTGCCATATCTCCCAGCCGTTGACTTTTATCGGTCAGTGCCACAGAGATGAGCGCCACAAAGCCATCGAACAGGTGAATATCAATAATCCGCAGTAAAGACCTCAGCGCGTAGGATCCAATACCGGGTTGTGTCCCGTCCAGTTTCACCACCTTGATCCCCAGTATTTTTTTCCCGAAGCTCTGTCCGTTCATAAAGGTTTCGCTCAGGAAATGATATAGAATAACGGGCAGCAATGCAATAATCACCAGCGTAATTGCCAGGTAATCGGGTTCGCCATACTCTGCCTTTTTCAGCTCTCCGATAACCCCTACTACGTATACAACAAGTACAATGTATACCAACATAAAGATCATATCGAGAATAGTACTCAAAATCCGGAGACCGATACCAGCCGGTTCATACTCAAGTTCTACGTTTTGCGTGGTGGATATTTTAATGCCGTCCATAAAAACAAAAATGCTAAATTTATGCGTAAAATTTTATTTTTTGTGAAAGAGATCACGTTTTTAAAACAAAACGCCTCCAAATGGGAAGGGTATGAAACCATGCTGGAAAAAAAGGCTCAGAATAAACCGGCAAAGGTGGCCGATATGTTTATTGAGCTCACAGATGACTACTCTTATGCCAAAACAAATTATGAAGGCTCTAAAACCGCCAAATACCTCAACAGTTTAACCGCACGTGTTCACCAGCTGGTGTACAGGAATAAAAAGGAAAACAGCCGTCGTATTTTTCTGTTCTGGAAGTCCGAAGTTCCCACCCTCTTCGGAAAATACCATCACCTGCTTTTATTATCGTTCCTTATTTTTTCAGGTGGCGCTATACTTGGCGCCATATCACAACTTACCGACGATTCTTTTGCACGCCTGATGCTATCAGACGATTATGTAAACGAAACCATTGAGCGGATCAAACGCGGTGATCCGCTTGGTATATATGGCGAAATGCCGAACTGGTTCATGTACTTCTATATAACCACCAACAACATTTATGTGTCGTTTTACATCTTTGCCATGGGCGCCCTCTTTTCACTGGGTAATACCTGGCTGCTTCTGAAAGAAGGCATCCGACTCGGTGCTTTTTTCGGGATGTTTTACCAGTATAATGTATTTGACAAGGCCCTGAAGGTGGTATGGATTCATGGCAGCCTCGAAATTTCGGCCATTATTATTGCCGGTTGTGCCGGTTATATACTCGGCAACAGTTTCATGTTCCCGGGTACTTTTAAACGAACCGAATCTTTTAAACGCGGGGCCAAAGACGGCATCAAAGTGCTGATCGGGCTCATCCCAGTGTTTATGTGTGCCGGATTCCTCGAAAGTTTTGTGACCCGGTATACCAATATGCCTTTGTGGGCCAGCCTGAGTATCATAATCGGATCCATGGGTTTTATTTTCTGGTATTTTATTCTTCTTCCATTTTTATTAAAACGAAAAAACAATGCAGGTTAACAAGATCAATTTCAAAAGAGAACGCGATTTCAGCGCTGTATTCAGCGATTCCCTTGCGTTTATCAAACAGAATTTCAAGGGACTTTTCGGAAGTATTTTGCTCATTGCGGGACCATTCCTGCTTATTGCAGGTCTTTCAATCGGTTATGTGCAAGGCCTTTCCTCGGGCGGGGCGCTCACCCGCAGCTTTATAAGCGAGGGCCGACTCGACCTTACATCTCTTTATCTGTCGCTCGGTATCGGAATTCTATTTGCATTTATAGCCAATGCTGTTGTTGTTTCAACCACGTATGAATATATGCTGCTTTACGATGCCAAATTACCCGGAGAAAAAGTATTAATCTCGGAAGTCGGACGCAAGGTGTTTGCGGGAGTCTGGCGCATTATAGGTTCCATTCTTTTACTCTCTGTCGTGTTCGGGATCATAGGAGGAGTAATTGCCCTTGCAGCTATCGGTATCGGTGGGGGACTTGGCATTTTTGGCGGTGTTTTACTTGTCCTTCTTATGGTTGCCTTTGTCCTTATTCTTGGTCCGGTTATGATCTACTATTTCCCGGCGGGATTTTTCGTGACTGTCCGCGATAAGATTAATATATTCAGTGCACTCGGAACTGTGCGGCAATACATGAAAGGCAGTTTCTGGTGGACCTGGCTTATTATTGTTGTGGCCTATATTTGCCTGTTAATCTGCCGGGTTGTATTCTCTCTTCCCGCCACCATCGTTTCCGGTGTTGAAACCTTTTCAAGAATCCGGTCGTTTGGCATGAGTGAACCCAGTGACTCTTCTATACTACTTACCATATTGTATACCATATCGACCGTTCTTTCATCAACCACCTCTGCTATAATGCTTGTAATCTGTGCTTTCAATTTCATGGGGCATGAAGAAAAGCATGAAGGAACCGGACTGATGTCGCGTATCGAAGAAATCAAATAGTTCTGCAGGCTTTCCATACATATTTCCGTTACCTTTTTTTCTGCGCCGTCCTGGTATTATGCCAGAGCAGAGGCATGGCATTGCCAAAGACCGACAGTACGTACTATGACACCAGTCATATCAGGATCATACAACCACCGATCCATATCGAAAAACAGATTTTCTCGGATCCGGCATTGCATTATAATCGCGAAAAAGCGAAAGACATCGGTTGGCTTGATCGTTTTATCAACTGGTTGCTCGAATCTCTTTTTGGCAAAGCCGATCCTGATACCGTTAATATTACTTCACGCATCATTTTCTGGGTCATTGTTTTAGGTGTACTGGGTATTATCATCCGGATATTGCTGCGCTCCGAATTTTCCGGTTTTCTTCAGGGCAACTCGAAGGCGCGTAAATTCAATTTTACCGATGTAGAAGAGGATATATCGTCCATCAATTTTGCAGAACGTATCCAAACTGCCATCGACCAGAAGGACTATCGTCTGGCTGTACGCTGGCATTACCTCGAAATACTGCATTTGCTGCACCAGAAGCAGCTCATCAACTGGCAGAGTTTCAAAACCAATATTGATTATTACAATGAGCTTGGCAAAACAACTTATCAAAAATCATTTAAGGAACTCAGCTATATCTATGAGTTTGCCTGGTATGGCAAATACGACATTGATCTGAATAAATTCAATAATCTGAAACAGGAATTCGAACAATTTAAGAGCGCCTTGCAATAGTGTTTAAGGGAAACAGAAAATATTACTTTGTATTTGCTGCTGTGTTTATCGGCATCGTGGTGCTGCAATATTTTCAACCCAAGCCAACCGACTGGAAAAAATCATACATGCAAAAAGACAAAATTCCTTTTGGGTGTTATGCTATGGTTGAGCTCATGAAAAACACGTATTCGCGGAATTTTGAGATCAGTAAGCAATCCATTTATAATATGGATGCTGCCGATGCAGGCCGTGATAAATCGCTTATTCTGATTAATGACCAGCTTACATTTTCGAAATTGGACACAAAGCAATTGTTCCGGTTTCTAGCAATGGGAAATAAAGTTTTGCTGTGTGCCAATACATTCGACGGTAAACTGGCCGACACCCTGCACATACAAACCAATTATAACTGGTTCAGCCAGTTCGAATCTATCGACAGCCTGTTAAAAAAACCCGGATTCTCCGTTCGATTTGTGCAACCCGACAATAACACGCCCAATAAAAAACCCTACTTCTATAATCAGGCCGCTGTTGAATCTTATTTTTCAAAATTTGATTCCACACGTTTCAAAGTGATTGCTGTGAATCAGCAGAACAAACCTCTTCTGATTCACACAAGCGTAGGGAGCGGAGAACTTTACCTCTGCACAACACCGGATGCCTTTACCAACCTGTTCATTGTAAATAGCCCAACCCGGTATTACCCTTATGCTTTGTTAAGCCTATTGAAAAACAATACCATTATATGGGATGAGTATTACAAAACATACAACGTTCAGACAGACAGTCCGCTCAAATTCATATTTAACAGCGATGCGCTATACATGGCCTGGCTGCTTCTTGTGCTGGGTGTGATCATTTTCATGATCTTTGAATTCAAGCGCCGCCAGCGTCCTATAGAAGTTGTAAAACCTCTGGAAAATTCGACGCTCCGGTTTGTGGATGTAATCAGTCATGTCTATTTCAATTCCGGAAATCACCTGCATATTGCCGAAGAAAAAATCCAGTATTTCTATTTCGACATCCGGCAGAAATTTCATGTAAATACCCACGTCATTGATACTGATTTTATGGATAAGGTCAGTAAGCTTTCGGGCGTTGATTATGATGCCGTGAAAACCCTCTTTACCTATTGCGAAAGACTCAGGCAGGCGCCAAGCCTCACGGAATACGACCTCATCGAACTAAACAACAGAATTAATAATTTTAAACAAAAAAGTATACGCTAATGGAACAGTTCACCTCACGCCTCGATTTAAGTCAGCTCACCGAAAAGGTAGAGGGCATAAAAACCGAATTAAGCAAATACCTTGTGGGCCAGAATCAGCTGGTCGAATACCTCATCACAGCGTTGCTGGCCGACGGCCATGTGCTCATTGAAGGGGTTCCGGGAGTGGCCAAAACACTTACCGCCAAGCTGGTGGCCAAAACCATCAATGCCTCGTTTAAGCGTATTCAGTTTACGCCAGACCTGATGCCAAGCGACATCACAGGCACGTCTGTTTTCAATAATAAAACCAATGAGTTTGAATTCAAACAGGGTCCCTTGTTTGCGAACATCGTACTCACCGATGAGATCAACCGTGCCCCGGCAAAAACCCAGGCTGCTCTTTTTGAGGCCATGGAGGAGCGCCAGATAACGGTAGATGGAAAAACCTACAAACTGGAGGCCCCATTTCTGGTGGTGGCTACCCAAAATCCCATTGAACAGGAAGGGACATATCGTCTGCCGGAAGCACAGCTCGACCGTTTTATGTTCAAGCTCGTTGTCGATTATCCGACTATAGAAGAGGAAGCCTCTATCCTGCTGAAACATCACCGCCAGGATTACAATGTTGATTTTTCACAGATCCAGACTGTACTCGACAAAAGTGCCATTGCATCGCTGCGTGCTACGGTAGCACATGTTGTTGTAGAAGACAACCTGATGAAATACATTGCTGCGCTCGTACACTCTACACGCTCCAACCCATCGCTTTACCTCGGCGCATCGCCGCGTGCATCGCTGGCCATTATGAATGCCGCCAAAGCACTGGCCTGTATCCGCGGAAAAGATTTCGTGAGCCCCGAAGACATTAAACATGTGATCCTGCCAGTGCTCCGCCACCGGGTGGTGCTGACTCCTGAAAAAGAAATGGAAGGCATCACCTGCGACCTGGTTATCAAACAACTGATCGATAAAATTGAAGTACCAAGATAAACAGGGTTTGAAATTCATTAAGAAAATATTTCTGTCGTTATTCTTCACCAAAAGGCTCTACATACTCGTGGGCCTGCTGATCGTTGTATTTGTGCTGGCTTTCTTTTACCCCGTGCTTTACGACATCGGCATGATTTTTTTCTGGCTGACCCTGTGTCTCATTGCAACCGATGCTTTTTTGTTGTTTGCCAACAAACACGGCATACATGCTTCGCGGCAGGCACATCATAAATTATCCAATGGCGACGACAACGATCTTTTTATTTCCGTAGAAAACAATTACTCTTTCCTGATTCATACCCTCATCATTGATGAGCTCCCTGTGCAGTTTCAGTACCGTGATTTTGAAGTGAAGAAAACCCTTCATTCCAATCAGCAGGTCAGGTTCAAATACTCTGTGAGACCCGTGAGTCGCGGCGAATTTCATTTCGGTAGCCTCAATGTGCTGGCGTCAACAGTGCTTGGCCTCGTGCAGAGAAAATACCGTTTTGATCAGGACATGATGCTGCCATGCTATCCATCTTTCCTCAAACTCAGGCAGTATGAACTCCTGGCTATCAGTGACCGGTTGGTGGATGTAGGAATCAAAAAAATACGGCGTATCGGGAACAGCACTGAGTTTGATCACATTAAAGAATACGTTATCGGCAACGATATCCGTACTATTAACTGGAAAGCCACGGCGCGGCGGAACCAGCTGATGGTAAACCATTTTCGCGATGAGCGTGCCCAGCAGGTATATTGCGTGGTAGATATGGGACGGATTATGAAAATGCCTTTCGAGAAACTCAGTCTCCTCGATTACTCCATCAATGCTTCATTGGTGCTGAGCCACATCAGTTTTATAAAACACGATAAACCCGGCCTCATTGGCTTCTCAAACCAGATTTACACCAGTGTGGCGGCTGAGCGCAAGGGAAACCAGCTCTACCGTATTCAGGAAGCCCTCTACAATGCCAAAACCGATTTCCATGAAACCAGCTATGATGTACTCGTAAGTCATATCAGGGCCAAAGTAACGCAACGCAGCCTCCTGTTACTTTTTACAAATTTTGAAACCCTCAACGGATTAAAACGGCAGTTGAAATACATCCGCCAGCTGGCTAAAAATCACCTGGTCGTCGTTGTTATTTTTGAAAACACAGAACTTGATGAATTGCTTACCCGGCGACCGGCCAATACATCCGAGATTTACAGCCAGACCATTGCCAACAAATTTGACTACGAAAAAAAACAGATTATTCTGGAGCTTCAGCGTATCGGGGTTCAGTGCATTTATACCAAACCGGCCCAACTCACTGTCAATACCCTCAACAAATACCTGGAGCTCAAAGCCAGAGGTTTGATTTAACCGACCACTTATCAAACAAAACCGACCACTTATTAGATTGCATATAAAACTGAATCTTCTCTGACGTAAATTTACTATACGTTCTTTGTTTAAGGTTTTGTTTTATAGGTTACAAAACTTTTTTGAAGGGCTGTTATGTCGTCTGCGGGGATGGGCATAGCAGCCTTTCCCTTTTTATACCAATTACATTTCAAGGCATAAAACTGTATCTTTATATCATGATAAAATCACTCACCTGTTCGCTCTGTCTTTTCTCGTTTTCTTTCATGGCACAAACCGGTGCTATTGTGTGGCAAAAATCCTTTGGTGGTTCGGCCACAGACCATGCCAATACCATTATTGCAACCAGCGATGGAGGCTACCTGGTAGCAGGCAACTCCGCCTCATCGAATGGCGATGTAACAGGCCATCATGGCGGTACAGATTTTTGGGTTGTAAAAACCGATGCCTCAGGCAACTTTCAATGGCAAAAAACATATGGCGGCAGCGGTAATGATGATGCATACTCCGTTATTCAGACCAGTGATGGTGGCTACATTATAGGCGGAAATACAACATCAACCGATGGTGATGTAACGGGGCAACACGGAAACTCAGACATCTGGATTGTGAAAACCGATGGGGCCGGCACATTGCAATGGCAACGTGCACTCGGCGGGAATGGCATTGAAACCATCGGCTCTGTGGAATTAGCTACAAGCGGCGGTTATATTGTATTAGGCACTACACAAACTGTAAACAACGGCGATGTAACGGGCAATCACACCATAGCCGACTACTGGGTTGCCAAGCTGGGGGATGCAGGCACGCTTAAATGGCAACTGGCATATGGCGGCAACCTTACTGAAAGCGGACGCTGTATAAAAGCCACCACTGACGGAGGCTATGTGATGGGAGGCATTTCTTTTTCAAACAATATCAATGTCCCCGGAAATCATGGGTCTGCCGATTTCTGGATTTTAAAAACCGACTCGACCGGCGGCGTACAATGGAAAAAATGCATCGGGGGCACCGGTTACGAAAGCCTCGCCAGCATTTCACAAACAAGCGACAAGGGGTTTATCATGACCGGGTACAGCCAGTCGAAAGACAGTATTATAACCGATAATCATGGTGTACAGGATTACTATGTTGTGAAAACAGATTCGCTCGGTGCCATACAATGGCAAAAATCGCTCGGTGGCACCAACGACGATGAAGCTGCTTTTGGTGAACAGACACCGGATGGCGGTTTTATTATTTCGGGTTACACCTACTCTGTGAATGATGATGTAAGCGGAAATCACGGCGATATGGATTTATGGCTTGTGAAGCTCAATGCAAGCGGTTCCATTCAGTGGCAGCAAACATACGGCACTACCGGATCGGATGCCGGCACCTGCGCTCATGCCACGGTGGGCGGAGGCTTCATTGTTTCGGGCTGGACCAATTCATCGGCCGTGGTACCCAACCAGGGCCTCGACGATTTCTGGGTCATTAAACTGGATGGTTCCGTAAATGTGGAGGAGCTTGCCAAATCGCTGGTTGTAACCATTTATCCGAACCCAGCTACAGACATGATCACCATCCGCCAGGATAACCCGGTCGCAAATCAGCCCTACGCACTCCACAACATGGCCGGTGAGATGATCACGAATGGTATGCTGCAGGAACAAAACACCGCTGTAAGCCTCAGCGGACTGGCTCCGGGCGTCTATTTCCTGCGGATCGGAAGCAGCGCACAGAAAGTCTATAAAATTGTGAAGCTCCACTAAATTTCAGAACGCGGGCTGGCAAAAACAAGTAAAAAAAGCCGGGATTGAAACCGGGATTATGCAAATTCCTGCCACTTATCAGAAAAGCGCTACCACTTATCAGATTGCATAAAAAAAGCCCCGATCCGGGGCTTAACTTTATAGTACGTTCTTTGTTTAGGTTTTGTTTTATAGGTTACAAAACTTTTTAAGAGGCCGTTATGTCATCTGCGGGGATGGGCATAGCGGCCTTTTTCTTTTATGCATTCTCTGCAAATACGCCGGTCAAACCAAACAGCCTGATCAGGTTCATTTACTTATACGATCACCTTAGCCGCCAGATTCAGCATGCCGGCTTCATCAAACGGGCGGGCCATGATCTGAAGACCGATCGGCAAACCATTGCTGTGCTGTCCATTCGGCACCGACACCGCCGGAACACCAACAATATTAGCCTGAACCGTAAAAATATCTTCGAGGTACATTTTGATCGGATCGGCACTGTTCTTACCAAATTCAAAAGCTGTACCCGGTGTGGAAGGCGTTACGATAAAATCGCAGTCATTCAGAATTTCCATGGTTTTATCGCGCAGCAGTTTACGCACTTTCTGGGCTTTGCTGTAATAGGCGTCGTAATAACCTGCACTTAACACAAATGTTCCCAGCATAATGCGGCGTTTTACTTCTTTCCCGAAACCTTCGGAGCGCGATTTTTTATAGGTACTCTCCAGGTCATTTGCTTCTTTGCTGCGGTATCCGAAATGCACCCCATCGAAACGCGACAGATTCGACGATGCCTCGGCTGTGGTGAGCACGTAATATGTGGGTACCAGGTAATCAAGGTATGGAAAGTCGACCGGCACAATGGTGTGACCGGCAGCGGCCAGTTTATCGAGAGCTGCCTGCGTATGCTTGCGCACTTCAGG
The DNA here is from genome assembly GCA_018267825.1 of Bacteroidota bacterium. Classification (GTDB taxonomy): domain Bacteria; phylum Bacteroidota; class Bacteroidia; order B-17B0; family Aurantibacillaceae; genus JAFDXR01. The sequence continues at coordinate 523,602 of JAFDXR010000003.1, forward strand.
ATCGAGACCCTCGCTATCCATACAATCTTTCAGGTATGCAATCTTATAGGTTTTATTTTCGCCCAGCGTTTTTGAATAGGCGGGCACCGGTTTTTGTGAAGCCGTGGTATCATACTCATCAGCGCCGGCAATCACTTCCAGCAGAATGGCGGCATCTTCCACATTATGGGTGATCGGTCCGATCTGGTCGAATGATGATGCATAAGCAATAAGCCCCCAGCGCGACACACGGCCATAGGTTGGTTTTAAACCAACTGTACCGGTAAAAGATGCCGGCTGACGAATAGATCCGCCGGTATCGGACCCGAAAGAGGCATGGCACAGGCCCGCTGCAACAGCTGCTGCAGAGCCCCCGGATGAACCGCCGGTTACTGTTTTCTCGTTCAATGGATTGAGTACAGGACCGAATGCCGAATTTTCATTACTGCTTCCCATCGCAAATTCATCACAGTTGAGACGGCCGATAATAATGGCATCTTCGGCCAGCAGGCGTTCTACAACCGTCGATGAAAACAAGGATTCAAAGCCTTCCAGAATCCTGGAAGAAGCCGATACTTTATGTCCTTTATAACAGATATTATCTTTAAGCCCTACGATGAGACCGGCCAGTCGTCCGGCTTTCCCGGCTTTTAATTTTGCATCAACCTCCTTTGCCTTTGCTAAAGCAGAATCTGCAAAAACTTCCAGAAATGCATTGAGGTGTTTTTTTGATTCGATCAGGCTTAATGTTTCGTTGGTAAGTCCTTCGGCACTCACCGTGCCCTTCTCAAGGTCGGAACGGAGGGTTGTTATGTTTGAATATGAATACACAATGAGGTGTTTTTATAAATAATAAAAGCGTCAACCCAATTAAAGGAATGACGCTTTAAATATACAAATACGTAATTATTTTTTCTCTACGTCGGTAGATTCTTCTCCTTTGGAAGCATCTTTAAATTCCTTAACGCCGCGGCCCAAGCCCTTCATTAATTCCGGAATTTTCTTACCGCCGAATAATAAAAGGATGATGACCAAGATAATGATGATTTCCGGAGCGCCTAAACCACCTAAAATTCCGAGAATGAGTGCCTGTGTCATGTGATAAAAATTAGGCTACAAAGATAATAAATTATTGGCTTTTAGCAAAATAACTTGAAAAATACCCTATTTTTCCTACTTTTAAGCCATGCTCAGGAAAATAGAACACATCGGCATTGCCGTAAAGAACCTGGAAGCTTCCAATGACCTGTTCAGAAAGCTTTTCGGGAAAGACCACTATAAAATAGAAGCCGTTGAAAGTGAAGGTGTAAGCACCAGTTTTTTTATGCTTGGCGAAACCAAAATAGAACTGTTGCAGGCTACCAACGAAAACAGCGCTATTGCCAAATTCATTGAAAAAAAAGGTGAAGGTATTCATCACATTGCCTATGATGTAGAGGATATTTATGCCGAAATGGAACGCTTAAAAGCCGAAGGCTTCGAACTGATCCATCAGCAACCCAAAGACGGAGCAGACAATAAACTGATTTGTTTCCTGCATCCGAAAAGTACAAATGGTGTACTGGTAGAGCTTTGCCAGGAAAAAAACAAGCAGGTATAAAGCATTCCAAATACTGCTACCTCTTGCTGGTTTAACCAGGCAAATTAAATAATCGGGTATTTATTTTTAATTTTGAGCCCCTGATTTCAGCGGGGATTTTATTGATCGTTATGACAACAAACTTTGTAGAAGAGTTAAAATGGCGTGGTGTATTACACGACATGATGCCGGGAACAGAAGAAGAACTCAGTAAGGGTATGGCAACCGGCTATATTGGTTTTGACCCTACAGCCGATAGCCTGCATGTGGGCAGTCTCGCCCAGATTATGACCTTGGTGCGTTTTCAGCAGGCCGGGCATAAACCACTGGCTCTTGTGGGCGGTGCCACCGGCATGGTAGGCGACCCTTCGGGAAAATCGGCTGAGCGAAACCTGCTGGATGCGGAAACCCTGCAACGTAATGTGGATGGGATTAAGGCACAGCTCGAAAAGTTCCTGGATTTTAATTGTGGTGCCAACAGTGCTGAGCTTGTAAACAATTACGACTGGTTTAAAAATTATTCTTTTCTCGACTTCATCCGCGATGCCGGAAAACATATTACCGTGAATTACATGATGGCTAAGGACTCTGTGAAAAACCGCATCACCGGTGACTCGGGAATGTCGTTTACCGAGTTCAGCTACCAGCTGATACAGGGTTATGATTTTTACTACCTCTGGAAAGAACGCCATTGCATGCTACAGATGGGGGGATCTGATCAGTGGGGAAACATTACCACGGGCACGGAATTTATTCGCCGTAAAGCCGGGGGCGAAGCATTTGCGCTCACAACCCAGCTTATTAAAAAAGCCGATGGCACTAAATTCGGAAAATCGGAGAGTGGTAATGTGTGGCTGGATCCTGCAAAAACGTCGCCGTATAAATTTTACCAGTTCTGGCTCAATACGAGCGATGAGGATGCCAAATCCTACATCCGTATTTTCACCATGCTGCCGAAAGATGAAATCGAAAAACTGGAAGTTGCTCAGGCTGCAGCAGCACATGAGAGGCATTTGCAGAAAGCATTGGCCAAAGACATTACCATACGTGTACACAGTGAAGCTGATTTTGAGCAGGCTGTTGCCACCACAGAATTTTTATTCAAATCAAAAACCGATGACCTTGCAGGCATGTCGGCTGATGCACTGGAACGCATGCTTGGTGGCATCGATACCTTTGAAGTAATCGCCGCTGAAATAACACAGGGCATTAATATTATCGATTTGCTGGGTGCTAAAACCGAAGTTTTACCGAGCAAAACGGAGGCCCGCAAAATGGTACAGGGAAATGCCATCAGCATCAATAAAACGAAAGTATCTGATGTGAACGCTGTTGTTTCCATGCAGCATGCTTTGCAGGGCAGGTACATCCTCGTGAGCAAAGGCAAGAAAGACAATTTCCTGATCCGGGTGGTGTAGCTTATGCTGCTTCGCCCTGCAGGTATACAGTAAATATAGTTCCTTTGCCGCTTTCGCTTTCGAGTTCAATCTTACCGTTTAATTTCTTCACAGCTTTTTCGACCAGGTATAATCCGAGGCCGGTGCCCCGCGATACATTCGATGCGCGATAGTACATATCAAACACTTTATCCTGGCTGCCCCGATCAATGCCAATACCGTTGTCGCGTACCAGGATATAGACTTCATGCGGGCTTCCGGAGATATCAATATTCAGAAACGGTTCTTTCGCACCGGGATTCTGATATTTAATAGCATTTTCGATCAGGTTCTGCATAATGGTCTCCACAATAAATTTGCTCGACAGAAACTGTCCCGACTGCGTCACGTGCAGGTGTATATTCATACGCGAGTAGCCAGGGAAATTTTTGAACTTATTCAGAATATCTTCAATGATCGTTTCGAAATTAATTTCATTTTTCACATTGCCCTGATCCATAATCTGCATGGCTTTCACGAGATCGACCAATGTGCCGTCCAGTTTCTGTACAGCCTGCTCTACCATGCCCAGGTATTTGATTGCCGTCTCATCGGTTACTTCCATCCGGCTTATATTCATTAACCCGATAATGGATGTCAGAGGGCCGCGTAAATCGTGCGATGCTTTGTATATAAATGTTTCAAGTTCCTGATTCGCCGCTTTGAGATTACTGATATCGGTATGAAGACTGATAGAACCTACGACTTTTCCCTTTTCGTTTGTATATGGTGTATTGCCAATAATAACCCAGATATGCCGTCCTGCCTTGGTAACCATTTCCACTTCCTGGCGACCTGTAATATAGGGCCCTACATCGTCGTTACTATCATCCAGCGTTTTTACCGTTTTAATATCAAAGACTTTATTGGCCAGCTTCCCTTTTATTTCTTCAAATTCATAACCCAGTAATTTACAAAACGCGTTATTGGCATACATAATCTCGTTCGCGTTATTCACGATCAACACCCCTTCTTTTATCGACTCAAGAATCTGTGCCCATTGGTGCTTCGGGGAATAGTTCAGCATATTATGCTTCCTGATCACTACCAGTGCATTTAAGGAGAACACACTCATCAGGGGCGTTGCCAGCGGTATGTCATCGTACTTAAACAGCATGGGAAGGATTACTTCTGCCACAATACCACCTAAAATCGGCAAGGTAAGTCCCGATGCAATCAGTAATGCTTTACGTCGTTCCGGTTTGTTTTCTTTGGATTTCCAGTAGTATATCCATACGAGCGAAAGAAGCACCAATGCCACAAGACTCAACCAGCCATACAAAAGTCCGGTTATAACTGTAGGCTGTGGATTTACAACCCAATATATATAATCAGAGTACACAACCTTGTCTTGCTCCTGTTTTGCTTCCAGAATGAAGTAAAAAAAGATTGTAGGAACGAATAACAATACAAAAGTCAGTTTGGAAGAAATGATCTTATGCCATTGCGAAAACCGCAACATAAAGAGAATTCCGAAAGGAATGACAAACAACAGAAACTTCAATGATATGCGGCTCCATTGCATGGCCACATCGGCCGATATACTTATGCGGATACAGCCGTCGCTGAACTGCCATAAAGCCAGCAGCAAAACGAAAATGGAGAAAAAATTATTGATTCTCGATTTCGGAAAAGAATACGAATAAACAAAAATCGCAATATTAACGAGGCCGGGAAAGAAACACAATAGTATCGCTTCCCATCTGCTAAAATCCAAATTGAAAATTGATTGTTCCATGGAGCATAATTTTAAACAAAGGAATAAAAATAAAACGCTCAGCACTTTGACAATAAAGCGTCAAGATATCACATGTAAGATTTAGCAGAATATTGTGCAAAAACCGGCCATTTTTCTCACGGGATACGGTGATCGCGGTGTACTCTTAATTAAAGAAAGCCAGGTAAATGACCCATGAAAACTGTAGCAAAACAAGTAATGGAACCAGTATCCGGAATGTTTGTTTGGCAGCTTTATGAAACAATGGCCACTTCGTGCCGAGAAAAATACCGGTAGCACCAAACAGGATGGCAAACCACCATAAGGTAGATTCCGAAATGCGTGGCTTCCGGCGGATGGCCTGGTGTTTGTCGTACCACATGAGCACATAGGCAAACAGACTCATGCCAAACATCAGTGATGTGCATGCTTTCAACAGCATCTTACTCCTCCAGGTCCAGGTGAAACTTATGCATGAACCGGGTATATACCGGCGAAAAGAAAACAGCCACGCTTGTGAGAAAAGCAACACCGCTGTATATAGCATAAAACGAAGCAAATATTTTAGCACCATCGGTATCTGCATGATCTACCGGTCCCATTCCGGTGAGAATCATGCTGGCATTAATGAGGCTATCGACCCAGCTCAGGTGCATAAAATACTTATAACCCACCATTCCGATGAACAGTGAGAACCCGATAAACAAAACAGAGAAACAGAAACTGCGCAAAACAGCTCTGTAAAAATGCCGTCTATGCGGCAGGCGTTTGATTTTCCGAGGTGCTTCCATGCTGTTGACTGATCTTTGCTCTTTTATTTTTCCGGTAGTACATGCCAAATATAATCATTTGCAGCATGAAGGGCAGTAAAAGCAACAGATGGAAATGAAAGTATGGATTCGGGAAAACGGGTTCCGGATCATAACCCTCCATTTGCGAAATCATATCGACAGCACCGGCCAGGGATAAGTATACCCAGCAGCAGAGCACATAAAATCCAATGCCCGCTATGGCATACAAAAAACAAAATGCCGTAAAAAAACGTAGTTTCACTTTTTGAGAAAACAGGTTCGTCAGAATAATGGCAAGCTGAAATGTGATAACCAGCACCATTATAATACCTTCCAGAACAGCCAGCGCCATCAAGGCGAATAAAGGCTCCTCAGTATCCAGCGCATAAATAGCCAGCGCGTGTATCCCGATAATCAGAAGCAAAGAGATCACATAATATACAGTCCAGCGGGCAACCAGCGACATCTTCTTAATTTCCGAGTTGAAAGCAGCAGTATTTTATCTTTTCGCCTTTGGCAGTAAACAGATTTTCGTAATAGGTTTTAATCCGTGTGAGCTCTTCGCGATCGGGCGGGCAATTGGCATACAGGTCATTGGTAGCGAAAAGCAGGGGCAGTTTCAGTTCTTCAATCACTTCCAGTGTGTATTCATAAAAACCCGTGTTGTCTGTTTTCAGGTGTATAAGGCCTCCGGGTTTCAGGATTTTTTTATAGCGATTCAAAAACAATGGATGGGTGAGTCGCTTGCGTGCGCGTGGTTTCTGGGGTTGCGGGTCGGGAAATGTAATCCATATCTCGCTCACTTCGCCCTCATTGAAACCGTGTTCAATAAAATCAATACGCGTTCTCAGAAAGGCAACATTGTGTAAGCCCGTATCAATTGCATGTTTGGCGCCTGTCCAGATACGATTCCCCTTGATATCGACTCCGATAAAATTCTTCACCGGATTATGCTCTGCAAGCCCCACGGTATATTCTCCGCGGCCACAGCCAAGTTCCAGAACAATAGGGTTATCGTTTTTAAACACATCACTGTGCCATTTTCCTTTTCCGGGAAAACCCTGTTGGATTTGTTCAAACGCAAATGAAAAACAATTTGGGAAGGAGCTGAAATCAGCGAACTTTTCTAATTTACTTGGCATGCACAAAAGTAAATATTGCTGCGAAACTGGAGGCCTCTGTCAAAAAAGATCAGTAAAAAAATTCGCTGGCCTGCTTTTGGTTTCTTATCTGATTAGCCATAAATACAGCGACAGGCTAAGGTTTTACTTCAGGTCAAACTATAGTATTTTTTTACTAAAATGTTAAAAATCAATTTGTTATGAATTTATATTATTAATTATAATAATTTAGTTATCGAATTAATAATTTTAAATCCTATGAAAAAAATCGTCATTCCGTCGTTGCTGGCTGCTATCATGATCGTAAGCTGCAACAAAACAAAAAACAATCCTGAACCGGCACAGACTGCAAGCCCGGCACCGAATTCCGGTAGTACAACCCTCGCATCTAAAATGACAGGCGGTGGGCCAAAGGCATATCTCATGCATATGGTATTGCAGGGACCGGCCAAAGGCTGGTGTAGTGGTGCTGCTGCTAACTGTGTTACCTTCGAACCGGATATTGTAGTGACGGCTGCCATGAAAACAGCACTTGATGAAGTTTCCGGCAACGGTAATGGATCTGCTGTAGCCAATGTATTCCTGAGTTCTGATTTTACAAATCTCAATCATGATTACCTGGGCGATGATCTTGCCGGCAAATTAAAATCAGGCAAATACTACCTGGCTAAATCAAATGACAATGGTTCTCTTGCCAGCTTTATCTGCGGCACAACTTACCCGGTAACTCTCGAAAATATGGAATTTGCATTCCAGGGCGGTTACATGCAATAATTAATAAAGGCTGATGTGAATATCACATCAGCCTCTTTTAAATAAACAGCCATGAAAAAAATACTCCTGATCTTATTACCCTTTGCAATTGCTTTTCCGCAAGCCTGCAACACTCCCGAAACTCCTGCTCTGATTGAAATTCAACCTGTCGACTCGTTTACTGTACATGACATCGACATTGGCCAGCAAGTGCAGGAATTTCATTATTATAATGACAGTCTGCTGTACAGCTTTAATCCCTTGTATAAAAACCTGGATTTTTACCTTAAAGATGTATCAGGGCATTTTCATCTGAAGTCCACTCACGCTATAGAAACGCCGGCGTGGAGCACATTTTTTGCAGGCGATAATCAACAGGCCTGCTTCATGAGCCGTGAAAACATCTTTAGTGTTTATAACAGTAGCGGGCTTGAAAAACAGTATGCGCTGGGTATCAAGCATTCTTTTCCTTTTCTCAAAGATTCGTTTATGCTCTTATCTTCACATGACAGTCCATTGCTACTTTGTCACGACACCCTTATAACGGCACCATTCCATTCAAGCCTGAGCAATTATAACCACTATTTTCATGAGTCTGTTTTTGCTGAATTCAGGATTCTGAAGGATAGTATCTGCTTCCTGAGATCTTACCTCACAAAGCCCAAAGGTCTCTCCGGGTTCTGCTTTCCAATGGCTAAATATTGTTTTCACAACCAAACGTTTGATGTGATCTATCCATGTTACGACACCATCTATTCCTTCAACCGCAGTAGCGGTCAGACAATTAAACACCCCATACACAATCCCGATTACAAACTACCAAAACCCTATACCAATAAGGCTTTTACAGCCGAATACGGCAGCTACCAGACACAATACGAACTCAACAATTTTCAATATTCGGCAATCTATTTTAACCCCCTCACAAAACATTATGTGCTATTTTACATTGCACCCGTGAGACATACAGTCAAAGACCGCCTCCCGACCCCCGACGATCAGTTACTTCAGGCCATTGTATTGAACAATCAGTTTGAAACCACTGCTCGTTATACATTTTATAAATCCTTTGTCAATCCCGTCAGCTATTTCTTTATCCCTGGAAAAGGCCTGGCTATGCCTGTTTTCAAAGATCATGAACATTATGAAACCACACAGTTTTTCATTTATAACTTTTAGTATGCTTCTGTTTTTAATTTCCTGTTCAGATCCGGAAGACAAAACGACACATGAGCTGAACGCCTATCTTGAAAGGTTTTCGGTCAGGCTGAACGACAGCAGTGTATATTGTTTCATTCCCGATAATCAGTGCCAGAACTGTTTTCGTTTCAATGGGAAGAACATGGCACCCGAGACCAGAAAACATCTCGTGATCATCAGCTCTTTCCCGGCTTCGAATTTCGAAGGCTTTGAAAACGTATACCATGATAGTACCGATGATATGTTGCAGCTGCCTTCGCTCAACTATGGCAACCGCTTCATCCGTTTTCAAAATGGTCGCAGCTCCATCATTCCACTAACCGATTTATATGTGCAGGCAGACAGCCTCACTTCCGAATTACCATGCCTGAAACATCGAAACCGATAAAAAGCAGACTCCTCAGTGAGCCATTCAGGGTGCGGATCTCCGCTAAAAAGTTCCTGATACTATACCCTTTATCTGCCCTGAGTGCAGCACACATCCACAGCCGGAAAACCGCAGCCCCACGCAGCCTGCCGGGCAAATAGCGTGTGATTGCAGATCAGAGCCCTGCTTTCTTCAGGATTGTATAAAGCGTCTGCTTAAGCCAAAAGCAGGGTAGAAATATTACGATTTAATAACCCCTGCGACGTTCCCGAAAGCGACAATAAATGTGTACATTCGTGTAAAATTTTCCGAATTATGGACACCAATTTTAATAAGACCAAAATTGTCGCTACGATGGGGCCGGCTACAGAAAATGTTGCCGTACTCGAAGAAATGTTTAAAGCCGGTCTTGATATCTGTCGTATCAACTTCTCGCATGGCGACTATGAAGCCATTCAACACACCGTTGAAAATATCCGTACACTGAATAAAAAACTGAATCGCCACGTTGGTATCCTGGCCGATTTACAGGGCCCTAAACTCCGCATCGGCGTAATGAAAGGCGGTTCTGCCGAGCTTGTTGCCGGAAAAGATATTTTTATCACCACCAAGGAAACAGAAGGCACTGAAGAACGCCTGTTTATCACATACCCGCAATTCCCCCAGGATGTCAAAGTGGGCGAAAACGTATTGATCGACGATGGTAAAATCACGCTGAAAGTCGTTGAGACCAACGGCCGCGACGAAGTTCGCTGTACCATTATTGCCGGTGGCACATTGAGTTCCAAAAAAGGCGTAAACCTTCCCAATACAAAAATTTCGTTGCCATGCCTGACCCTGAAAGACCTTCGTGATCTGGATTTTGCACTGGATAATAATTTTGAATGGATCGGTTTATCGTTCGTGCGAAGTGTTACAGACATTGTTGATCTGAAAGATATTATTCTCAAGAAGAAAAAACATACGCGCGTCATCGCCAAAATTGAGAAACCTGAAGCCGTTCGTGAAATCGACAACATCATTGATGTAACCGATGGCGTGATGGTGGCCCGTGGCGACCTGGGTGTAGAGCTTCCGATGGAGCAGGTTCCGCTCCTGCAAAAAATGATTGTGAACAAATGTATCAACGCTTCCAAGCCTGTGATCATTGCCACACAGATGATGGAAAGCATGATTACCAGCTACACACCGACCCGTGCCGAAGTGAACGACGTGGCCAATGCTGTACTTGACGGAGCTGACGCTGTGATGCTGAGCGCCGAAACATCAGTAGGTAAATACCCGGTAAAAGTGATCGAATACATGCGACGCATTATTACCCAGATTGAAAATGACGGCAGAATATACTACCGCGAGCATGCTCCGGAACTTAAAACCATTACCTATATTACCGACAGCATTTGTTACAATGCCATTGTGATGGCCAAGCAAGCCGATGTAAAAGCGATTATCTCCATTACAAACTCGGGGTATACGGCATTTAAACTGAGCAGTCACCGGCCAAAAGCGAATGTGTTCATATTTACCGACAATCACAATCTCCTGTCTACGCTTAGCCTGGTATGGGGTGTACGCGGATTCTACTATGATAAATACGAGAGTACCGACCAGACCATTGCCGACCTCAAAGACTTTATCCGTGACCGTGGTTTTGTGAAGCCCGACGACCTGGTTATTAACCTGGCCAGTATGCCAATGAAGGAACGGGGCCGTACGAATATGCTCAAATTAAGCTATATTTAATTTTAGTTTTATCATTCATACAAAAAACAAAGCCCGGAAATCCGGGCTTTGTTGCATAAATAACATATCAAACTTTATACATTCTCCGCGCTTTCCTTTTCACGGTTTATACGAATTACTTCTGCCAGTGATTTCAGAGCACGATCGTGTTTTTTCACAAACGGGTTGCTTGTATCCCATACATATCCTGCCAATACAGAGCAGATCTGTTTTTTGAAATCGGCATTGATCTCTTTGGAGAAAAATATGTCATGCAGCGTGCCGTCGTACCAGCCCATTACATAACTACGGAATGTATCCACACCTATTTGTGTTGGTTTTGTAAACTCAGCATCCCAGTCGATTTTTTCACCGTTCAGCTGGCGGATCACCAGGTGTGCGGCACGCTGGCTCGATGCTGTTGCAAGAGTGACCCCCGAAGAAAACATAGGATCAAGGAACTCGGTCACATTTCCGGTGAGCACAAATCCATCACCGAAAAATTTGTCGGTGGTCACGCTCCACCCTTCGAGTACTTTAGGTTCGAACATAAATTCCTGTTCACCAAAACGTTCTTTGAGGTGTGGCTCGGAGTTAATGAGATATCGCAGGGTTTGCTCCGGTGTTTTGTCTTTATGCTCTGCAAAAAATTCAGGACTTCCTACAAAACCAACAGAAGTTACTCCATTGGAAAACGGAATGATCCAGATCCAGGTTTTTGGTTGATGAACCACAATCATGATACGATTCGGTTCTTCATATTTTAACCGGTTCGGATCTTTTATATGCGCAAACATCGATTTACGCGGAGGCAGGTTGCTCGGACGATCGAGGTTAAACAAACGCGGAATCACACGGCCATAACCACTGCTATCGATAATAAAGCGGGCTTTGATTTGCGACTGTTTCCCGTTTTTATCCACAACTGTTGTTGTAGAATCCGTTCCGTCAAATTTTATATCTGTTACTGTTGTTTCAAAATCGAGCTGTACACCTTGTCTTTCGGCTTCGCGGGCAAGGGTCAGGTCAAAGTCGCCACGTGGCACCTGCCATGTCCATTTCCAGCCTTCGGTATATTGTTCACCGAAGTTAAAATCACAAAGTTCATTACCGCGTACAAACTTGGCTCCGAATTTTTCCTGGAATCCCTGTTCTTTAACGGCATTCAATAACCCGGCTTCTTCAAGTGCTTCCATACAACGTGGCAGAAGGCTTTCACCAATCACAAAACGCGGGAATTTTTCTTTTTCAACCATACGGACTTTCAGTCCTGATTTATTTACAATACTGGCAGCCACAGACCCTGCAGGGCCAGCACCAATCACTAATACATCGACATTTGAAATTTCCATACTGATAACGAATAAACGGGATTAAATACTTTTTCAAGTCAAGCAAAGTTACATCTTTTTTTGAGTTGAGCAGGCAATTTTGCAAGCGTGTTTTCCCTGTCGTTCGCCGAAAGTCTTTTATCGAACAAGCTTAAACATTTTTCCGGGCAATGCTTTCACAAGGTTCGAAAATTCGAGTCCAAGCAGTATGGTAGATACCTTGCTGACCGGGTAACCTGTAACATAGCAGAGTTCATCGATATGAAGCTGCTCATGCGATTGAAACGCATCGACAACCATCTGTTCATCTTCCCTGAGATCAAGCATCAGCGGAATCTGCTGCGACGGCTTCTTTTTCTCACTTTCATTCCAGTTCATCATATACAGCAGATCGGCCGCACTCTCGATCATGGCAGCTTTGTTTGATTTTATTAGCCCATTGCACCCTTCACTCGTCACATCCCCCGCCCTGCCAGGGAATGCAAATACATCTTTATTATAACTATTGGCAATGGTGGATGTAATCAGGCTTCCGCCGCCACGCTTCGATTCCACCACCACGAGGGCGTCGCACATGCCCGCCACAATGCGGTTGCGTTCCGGGAAATTTTCCTTATCGGGTTTTGTCCCGCTCATGAAGTCGGTCAGAAGCCCTCCCTGCCGCGTCATGCAGTCAGCCAGGTGTGCATGCATGGGTGGATAAATGCGATCGAGGCCATGTGCCATCACACCCACCGTATTCATACCATGATCATAGGCACACTTGTGTGCTGTATAATCGATGCCGTAAGCCAGTCCGCTCACAATCAAAATACCCGTGCCCGCTAATTCAGCGAGGAGTTTTTCCGTTTGCATACGACCGTATGCAGTAGGTGTTCTTGTACCTACCACAGCCACTACCTTTTCGGCATTGAGATCGGCGTTGCCCTTGTAATATAACATCACCGGGCTATCATGGCACTGACGAAGCCTGCGGGGATATTTTTCATTAGTAAAAAACAATGCCTGAATACCGTGATTGTCGATAAATTTCAATTCTTCTTCAGCACGTTTCAAAATATCTTTCTGCGAAGAAATTTTTTCAGCGAGAATGGGACCGATCCCCGGAATGCGCTCCAGATGCGACCTTCGGGCCTTGAATAACTGTTCCGCACTGCCGCAGTATGCAATCAGATTTTTTGCTAAAACATCACCGATTCCTTCAAGAAGTGTAAGGCCGATTTGATAAGTAATTTCTCCCGCTGACATTTGCTTTTTATAGGTTATTTATTATCTTGGGAGTGTGTTAAAATAACGAGTTAATGATTAAAAACGCAAAATTTATTTTCAGCACCTTGTTACTTGGTGCCCTAAAAATATATGCCCAGACCGGTTACATAAAAGGAACGGTTAAAGATCAGGCAACCCAGGAAACACTCCCCGGGGCTATCGTGTCGATAGACTCCAAAACGGGTGTATCTACCGATATTGAAGGGAATTATATGCTGGCTGCCCCGGCAGGCTCTTATACGCTCGAATGCCGCGTAGTGGGCTACACAAACTCTAAAATGCCCGTTACCATTGCTTCCGGCGACACCCTGAAACTGGACATATTGCTCAAAAATGCCAACCAGCTTCTCAATGAGGTGGTGGTTTCCGCCGGTCGATTCGAACAGAAACTCTCTGATGTAACCGTGAGTATGGAGGTGATAAAGCCCGCGCTCATTGAAAACAAGAACACCACTTCGCTTGATATTATCATGAACCAGGTACCGGGCGTGATCGTGTCCGATGGCCAGGCCAGTATCCGCGGCGGAAGTGGCTATAGTTACGGAGCCGGAAGCCGCGTGCTGATGCTTGTAGACGAAATGCCCATGATCAGTGCCGATGCCGGTGATATCAAATGGAACTACATTCCCCTCGAAAACATGGAGCAGGTAGAGGTGATCAAAGGGGCGGCCTCTGCCATGTTCGGATCCTCGGCCCTGAACGGGGTGATCAACATGCGTACGGCCTATGCCAAGGATAAACCCATGACGTCAGTCACCTCGTTTTTCGGAAGTTATGATGCCCCGCGACGCAGCAGCCTGAAATGGTGGAGGGGTTCCAGCCAGAACCAAAGCGGTATCAATTTCTCGCATGCCGAAAAAATCGGGCGCTTCGACCTGGTGCTGGGCGGACACATGTATAACGACGAAGGTTACCGCTACCTCGAAACAGAAAAACGCCAGCGCTTCAATGCCAACATCCGCTATAATTTCAAGAAAGCCCGAGGCCTGGTTATGGGGGTTAATACCAATATGATGAATACCCGCGGCGGACTTTTTTTTCTCTGGCAGAATGCCGACTCCGCTTATATACCGCAGGGCTATACAATACAGAGGTACAACAACCAGCGTTTCAATATTGATCCCTATATCAATTACTTTTTCAAAAGCGGCGGAAAAATCAGTCTGAGAACCCGCTATTTCCTTACCAATAACACCAATGATACACACCAGGGTTCCAGAGCCGAGCTCTATTATTCCGAATTACAGTATCAGAAACGGTTTAGAAAGGAGTTTACCATCACTGCCGGAGCCGTGTATATGGAACAGGTGGTGATCGCCGATTCGCTTTACGGAAAACACTCAGGCCGGAATATAGCCGGCTATGTTCAGCTCGACAAGAAATTCGGGAAGCTGACAGCTTCTGTTGGTCTGCGTGGCGAATATTACCGGGTCGATACGGCTTATACGAGGGGTTATATCAACAGCAAGATCAATAACCTGCCATTCCAGCCTGTGTTCAGAGCGGGTTTAAATTACCATGCCCTGGAGTATACATTCATCCGGGCTTCGTTCGGCCAGGGATACCGTTTCCCGTCTATTGCCGAAAAATTTGTGAATACCTCCGTGGGCAGCAGCCTCAAGATTTACCCAAACAGTGCCCTGCAGCCTGAGCGTGGCTGGAGTGCCGAAGTGGGGATCAAGCAGGGCTTCGGAATCGGCGGCTTTAAAGGATTCCTGGATGTGGCCGGTTTCTGGACAGAGTACACCAACATGGTGGAATTCGTGTTCGACATCTACGGTCCTAAAACAGGACTTTTCTACCTCGATAAGAACTATGCTGGTTTCAAATCGCAGAATGTGGGCCATGGCACCATTAACGGCCTGGATGTAACACTGACAGGTACCGGAAAAATCGGCCCTGTGAATGTGAGCCTGCTGGCCGGTTACACCTACATGAACCCGATCAATCCGAATTACAACCCTGCAAAAGACACACTGGGTTTACCCGGGCTTAAAGTACTGAAGTACCGCAACCGTCATTTGTTTAAGAACGATATACAATTGGATTACAAAAAGTTCTCATTGGGTTTCAGTACACGTTATTACAGCCCGATCGAAAACATCGACCGTCGTTTCACACAAAGTGTGCTTCACGAATACAACACCCCGGATGTGAACTGGGACAATGCCCCATCCACTTATATTCTCCCGGGTTTAAAGGAATACAGGGCTGCCCACACCAAGGGCGACTGGATTCATGACCTGCGTATGTCGTGCCAGGTGACAAAAATTGTTAAAGTGTCGTTTATCGTCAACAACGTGTTTAATGCAGAATACACGCTGCGTCCGGGCGATGTAAGGCCTCCAAGGATGTTTATCGGGCAGCTCAATTTCAGGTTTTAATTCGTATCTTTGTCACATCTAATTTTAAATTATGGAAACAAATTATAGAAATACGAACATCGACCGTTTTCAAACGTCACAGGTTGTAAACACCCGCACCTTACTCGCCTCGGTATTTACATGGATGTTTATTGCCCTCGGTATTACTACCCTCATCTCTGTTTTATTCGCAAACGTTGAAGGGCTCGGTAATATTCTTTTCAGCGAACACTTAAATGCAGCAGGTAATCTTGTTAAATCGCCAAATGCCCTCTTCTGGATTTGTCTGTTTGCACCATTGGGTCTTGTTATGGTCATTAATTTTGCAATGGAGAAACTCTCTTTCGCGGTTCTATTAGGGCTTTTCTTTTTATATGCCGCAGTTAATGGAGTTACATTCAGTGTTATAATAATGAGTTATACTGCAGCCTCCGTTGCAAAGGTATTTGCCAGTACATGTGCCCTCTTTGGTGTTATGGCTATAGCGGGGTATACAACTAAGGCAGACCTTACAAAAATGGGCTCCCTCCTTTTCATTGGTTTAATTGGAATCATCATTGCCACAATCATTAATATGTTTGGACAATGGAGCACATTAAGTTTAATCATCAGTATTCTTGGTGTGATTATTTTTACCGGTTTAACCGCTTATGACGTCCAAAAGATCAAAGAAATGTCGACCTATAGTGATGGAAGTGCCATGTATCAGAAACTTGGTGTGCGTGGAGCTTTAACATTATATCTCGACTTCATTAATATTTTTCTTTACCTCCTTCGTTTATTTGGTAAAAGAGACTAACTCCTATTTATTATCTCAAAAAAATCCCGGCCATCCAGCCGGGATTTTTTTTGACACCCATTAAACCCATACTGTAATTGCCGGTCAAAGCCTTCAGATTTTTATTTACATTTAAGATACCCTAAACGTATTCTCATGATGAAAAAACAATTACTCCTGCTGTTTTCCCTCTTCTGTTTTGGCCTTCAGGCGCAACTCACACCCACCGTTGATTCCATCCCGATGAGCGATGGTAAAAAACTGGCTGCCGATGTTTACATTCCATCCGGCATGACACAAGGGCCTGTTATTCTCATTCAAACGCCTTATAACCGTCAGCTATTCCGTTACAGCCTTCCATTGCAGATCGGGCTCAATCTTAATTCCAGCAATTATATTTTTGTGATCACCGACTGGCGCGGTTTCTACGGTTCAGCCGCAGCGGCCTACAGTGGTAGTCCCGACCAGGGAAGAGACGGATACAGTACCGTGGAGTGGATTGCAGCGCAAAGCTGGAGCAATGGCAAGATTGGTACCTATGGCGCTTCAGCCCTTGGCAAAGTGCAGTTTCAGACCGCCAAGAAAAATCCGCCCCATCTGGTATGTATTTGCCCGGAGGTAGAAGGCCCCCAGTTCAATTACAATGAGTATTTTCCGAATGGTGACCTTCGCACAGAATACGTGCAACAGCTGGGTGCCCTGGGCTATGGCCTGACACCGTTTCTGATGACCAACCCTGTAAGGAACAATGTATGGAACTACGTTGAGAATACCAATTTTTATCCGGACAGCATTCGCGTGCCATGCTTTATGATTGAAGGCTGGTACGATCATAACACCGAAAAGATGATGCCGTTCTTCAGTGCTATCCGTAGTCAGTCGCCACCGGCCGTGCGCGATCAGCACCGTTTCCTGATTGGTCCATGGACCCATAAAGGCGTTGGCGCCGCCACACAGGGGCAGCTCAATTATGCAAATGCCGCTAACAAAAGCGACACACTGGCCCGTCAGTTTTTTGATTATTATTTGCGTAATCAAGCCAACGGCTGGTTATCCACCCCGTATGTACAATATTACCAGATGGGTGAAAACACCTGGAAACAATCACCGGCCTGGCCACCCACCGGTGTGAATCCGGTTCCTTTCTATTTTCATAAAGACGGCTCTCTTGATAATGTTATGCCTTCCAATAACAGTGATTCGCTGAGTTATGCTTATGATCCCAATGATCCCTCACCTACTGTTGGCGGGCCTACACTCCGCAACGATCTCAACGAGGGCCCTTATGATCAGGCTACACAGGTTGAAAGCCGTAATGATATACTTTCTTTTACAACTGCACCACTGGGGCAAAATGTAATTTTGCAGGGCAATGCCATTCTGCATCTGCAGGTAGCCTCGAACCGTTATGACACCGATTTCGATATTCGCTTAACGGATGTATATCCCGACGGACGTTCCATGCTGGTGAACGATGGTGCGATGCGCATGCGTTTCCGCAATGGCCTCAATACTTCTGATACGTCGCGCATCATTCCCGGAACGGCATACTCGTTCTCACTGAGCCTGCCTAACACCGCCATTACTTTTTTAACAGGTCATAAGATACGCGTCGACATTACATCGTCCAACTATCCGCGTTTCAACCGCAATATGAATACGGATGGCCCGATGTATCCCGGAAACAATCTCGATGTGCTGGTATCGCCTGTAACTGCTACCAACACCATTTACACCAATGCACTGCGAACCTCTTACATCTCACTTCCATTGTCGGGCTATTTTGTGGGCATCCAGGAAACAGCCGCTGATAAAAAGGTAAGTGTATATCCGAATCCGGCGCAGGATGCTGTGCAGGTATCGGTATATGATGGTGCCAGCTACCAGTTAAAGCTGCTGAACAGTCTCGGTGAAGTGCTGATTAACACAGAGTTTCAGGGCAGCACCAGCATTCAGCTGAATAAACTAAGCCAGGGAATATATTTCCTGGAATTCTATGAGCCACAGACCAATCAATTGGTTCGTCGCAAGCTCATTAAATATTAGAACAGATCAGTTTTTTTTAAGCAGCAATTCCTGTACAAGGCTCTCCATTTTTTGTTTATACTGCTCGTAGGCCTTGCCTGTGGCCGGACCGCTGAAGCCTGTATAAATGGATTTAACCTGGTGTTTGCGATCCAGGATGATGGTGGTAGGGAATGCAGAAATCCTATTTAAGAACGGCAGGCTCTCTGACGCCTTAGCGGCACCTGTGAGTCCGGTGATCAGAAATTCATAATCGGCGCCGTATTTATTCTTCAAACGGAGGACATTGTTCTTCGCTTTTTCAAAATCGGGTGTGCGCTCATAGGCCAGGGCCACAATCTCGAGGCCTTTGCCTTTGTATTGTTTATAGAGCTGCGCCAGGTAAGCGGTTTCATCCATACAATTCGGGCACCAGCTTCCCATCACCTGTATAATAACGGGTTTACCGGCAAACTTAGGATCGCTGAGACTTACAGTTTGCTTCGAAAGATTCTGAAAAGAAAAAGTAATTTTCTCATCTGTGCTTTTCAGGTAGGTAATGCTTTCCGGATCTTTTAACTGAAAAGAATCGCTGCGAACGGCAAACCAGTCTTCGGTTCCGGAGATTCCCGCAAAAAATTTTCCGTTCAGGCTGTCGGCTTTCCCTTTTGATTTTGCGCTGCTTGCAAAAAATAAAAAGGCATGAGCACCATCAAAACACGACACAGCCATATTACCATTCTGTGCAATACCCTCGAGGTAGCGATAATCACCCGTTTCGGTCAGGAAGGTTCCTGTAACACGGTTTCCCTGTTGTTTAAATACACCGATGGCCTTGTACTCATCTTCTTTTTTGGCATTAAACGTAACCTCGTAGCGTCCCGTGAAATCGGCGGTTGCATTCTGATCGCTTACAAAACGGACTTTATCATTGTAATAGGCTTCGAAAGGGATGATATTCTTTTCCTTTTTGCTATGATTGATCCACACACCGCTGAGTGTATCCTGTTTCAGAATGGTTTTAAACTCCGAATCGAATACTGGCATGTGTATGGTAACCGAATCTCCTTTCGAGTTTATCTCGGTTACCCTTATTTTCTCATCGGCATTCAATACATCGATCACCGGTTTTCCTTTTACAAAGCTCAGGTTGAAATTGAAAGGCAGAATAATTTCATTCTTTTTTTCGCTCAGGGTCAGTACCCCCCGCCAGGTGCCCGGTTTCAGGGTGTTCTGAGAGATCAGTGCCAGGCTGAACAAACCAAGGCTCCCGGTATATATGTATTTAATAAAGGCTTTCATATCAAAGATAAAGGTACATATAAAGATTTTAAATTTCCTCATTTTCAAAGCATTAGCCTTTTTCCAAAAAAAATGTCTAGTTTCGGTGATGACCTTTTGTGTTTTTGGCCATTCATGTATAAATACCCGTTTATGAACGACGACGCTATTATACAATGCATACGACAGAACCAGTATCACCCGGCCATGAAAAAGCTATATGCGTATTTTCCGGTGATCCGAAAGTTTATTGTCAAAAACCATGGGACCCGCCAGGAAGCCGAAGACATCTTCCAGGAAGGCCTGATCATTTTTTGTCGCAAAGCCTTGTCTGAAGATTTTGTGCTCAGCAGCCGTATCGACACTTACCTCTATGGTGTGTGCAGGTACCTGTGGCTGGACGAGCTGAAGAAAAAGAACAAGATGCCATTGCAGGAAACAAACACCGGGCATATCGCTTCTGAGACTCCTGAATATGAAGCCGATGTGCACGAAGACCAGCATGTGAAAACAGCTCAGCAGGCTGTTGCGAGGCTCGGTGAAAAATGCAGGGCACTACTGGAACTCTTCTATTTCAAAAAAAGGAGCCTGAAAGAGATTGCGCAGGAACTTGGTTTCAGTTCTGAAAAAACGGCAAAAAATCAGAAGTACCGTTGCATTGAAAAGGCCCGCGGGTATTACCATGAATTAACCCATTAATCACATTGTCATGAATCATTACACCGAACTTATCGATCAGTACCTGTCAGGACAAATGTCCGACAGCGACAAACAGGCTTTTGAAGCAAAACTCAAAACAGATCAAAGCCTGCAAAAGGAATTCGAAGCTCAGAAACAAATTATGAAGGGCCTGCAGCGCCAGGGCATACAAACCCAGGTGAGCCGTTCCGCTAAAAAAATCAGTCGCAGCAAAACCCTGAAACAACTGGGACTGGGACTGGTTATTTCACTGGCTGTGCTGGGTGCCATTGTACTTGTAAAAAACAAACTCAGCAAACCCGACAACCAGATCCGGCATGAACTGAATGAACTTGGAAACAGTAACTGGTCGGAAGCCGATAAACAGCTTGAGTCACAGGTGTTTCATATCAATGGCATGCGCGATACAATTATTGAAACTCAGCATGGGATCGTCGTTGTTGTTCCGGCTAAATCTTTCATTGACAAATTCGGCGGTGAAGTGGAAGAACCTTTTGATTTGGAAATCAAAGAAGCATTGACTCCTTTTGACATCATGAGGGCCGGCCTGAATACCATGAGCGACGCCCGCGCGCTGGAAACAGGTGGTATGTTTTACATCAATGCCAGAAGCGGAAATGACAATCTCAGCATCAATCAAAGTAGATTGCTGAAGGTGTCTGTACCCGCATCAAACAGTGCATCGAACATGATGCTATTTGACGGACAACGCACCAAAGATGGCAGCATTAATTGGATCAACCCTGTAGCCATGATCAAGCAGTTAAACACCGTGGATATTCTTTCTCTTAATTTCTATCCGCCGCATTTCCTGGATTCTTTGGCTTTGCTTGGCTTTGATATTAAAAACAAGACGCTTACCGACAGCATCTACTATTCCTTTATATACTGCAACTTTTCTGCCGATTCAGTGGCCCGGGCAGCAAAAGATAACACTGTACGTACAGACACAACAAAAGAAACTCAACTCATTCGTTATGCCGGCGGGCGTGGAAAAGACGGTGCGGCTTTATTCAAACAGAATTGTGCTGTATGCCATAGTATGGGTACGCAAAAGTTGACCGGACCGGGTCTTGCCGGTGTTGCAAACCGCGTACCAAAGCCTGCCATGTCCTGGCTTAAAGCATATATTCTGAATAATGAAAAAATGATTAAGTCGGGTGATGTCTATGCAAATAAAATTTATGAAGAAAATAATCAGGCTGCGATGACAGTCTTTGAAGGCATACTCAATGACGATGATATGAATAAAATGCTGAAATACATGACAGGTAGAACAGCCATCAATATTAGTGACTGCAACAACAGCGAGTGCCCGGAAATAAACCCAGCCCGTATCAAGGCCATCTGGGATAGAAAATTCAACAATACCATCCTGGCTACCAAAGAATTTGAAGAGCGACTGCAAACTATCTTTACAACCTGTAAAGACTGCGTTTTTGATCTGTATGCCAATAATCTTGGTGCTCCTTTATATGAACTGGATAGCACAGCAGCAGGCATGACAGAAGGAAGTGCACATGACAAGTTCATTGAGTTTTTCAAGCGCCGCGATGGTGGAGTGGATATTTCCGACAAAACTGCACAGGCTCTTCAATCCTATATAGAAGAACGTACTGCAACTTATGCCAAAGCGGCCCGCGCTGCCCTTGAAAAAATGTATGCCGATGAATTCGCCAAAGATACGGAAGCTCAGGCTAACCGAGATAAACATGAAGCCCTGGCAAAAATCAGAGAATCCAAAACCCTCCTGGAAGAATATACGGTCAACCTGAAAGAAGCATACAGACAACTGGATAAGCCTTTTATTACAAATCCGCCAGCTGCAAATTACTGGACAGCATCCATTGGCAGTACCGGCTGGAAAAATGTAGACGCGTATGTGAATGAAAGTACAATAACCCGTACATCTTTAAACTACAAGGATCCTACAAGTGAAAAAACAGCGAAAATTGAATATAAGCCCATCGAGCTTCATATTCGCGATATGAAAGAGTATGACCGGGTTGTAGCCTATATGGTACCGGATAAGCTCAGTAGTTTTCAAACCATGCGCATGGATACCAAAGGTGTAAAAGAAAGTTTGAATGAGCTGATGCATTATAGTGTTGTGGTGCTTGGTTTCAGAGACAGATCTGTATTCTCTTATATAGACGCTAATGCCGTTTCAGGTACAAAAGACATCAGTTTACAGCCAACCACAGAAGATGCCATCAATAAACAATTCTCTTTTCAGGCTGAAACAGATCTGGGACGTGAATTAAACTACCAGTTATTCGAACAAAAAGAAACAATACGCCATAAACAGATTCAAAAACGGGAGGAGATTCGCATGAGACTTTATACGGTTGTATATCCATGCACACCCATAGAATTGTCTTACAAATAAAAAATTGACAGCTGTAATTGTTACATATCCAGCCGGAAAAAGAAACAAAAAAGACAAGGTAAAACACCAAATCCGTTTTTATGCGCACCATCGACACTTCATTAACCCATAAAAACCAGGATTTCGCATCGTTTTACCAAAATCAGCCGTACCTCACAAGATGCATAAACAAATGTATAGCATAGATCCTCATTTAGCTATCACACTGCATATTGTTATATCATTAATAAAAAAAGCCGGATCATCTCCGGCTTTTTTATTTCTATGTATTGATTCGTTTACACGACCACATTTACAATCCGTTTCGGAACAACGATCACTTTCTTAGGCGCTTTGCCTTCGAGGTATTTCTGGGTTTGTTCAGCTTCGAGTACCAGTTTCTCTACTTCCTGTGGAGAAAGGGTTGTAGCCAGGTCGATATTGAAACGTACTTTGCCATTGAATGATACCGGGTAACTGAAGCTGTCTTCTACCAGGTAGGCTTCATTGAACACAGGGAATGCCGCAGTAGATATACTCTCCTTATGGCCAAGTTTCTCCCAGAGCTCTTCGGCAATATGCGGTGCATAAGGCGACACAAGCACAAGCAATTGTTCGAGGATAACACGCTTGTTACACTTTTGCTCCATGAGTTCGTTTACACAGATCATAAAATTACTGACCGACGTATTGAACGAGAAACGCTCGATATCGTCGGTAATCTTTTTGATGGTTTTGTGCAGGGTTTTTAATTCGCTTTTGGTCGGCTCTGCATCGTTTACATTGAACTCACCACCGGCATAAAATAAACGCCAGAGTTTTTTGAGGAAGCCTGCCACACCTGTAATACCATTGGTGTTCCAGGGCTTGCTTTGTTCCAGCGGGCCTAAGAACATTTCGTAGAGACGGAGCGTGTCGGCACCGAATTTTTCGCAGATTTCATCAGGAGTTTGGACATTCCATTTTGATTTAGACATCTTTTCGACCTCAGACCTAGATCTAAACAACAACTCGGTATTACCATCCAAGAATAAATACTCTCCATTATAGAAATAACCCTGTTTAGTTACAATGATAGAATTCTCAAATAAACCATTTTGTACCAATCTCAATTTGAATTGCTCGATATCAACAATATTATTATTAACAAACTCTATCGGTACATTAACGAACTCCCCTCCATCTTCTAATTTCTCACTAAGAACAATTTCACTTGAAATAAATATATTTCTAACCGACTTATGATATAGCCCTTGATGTGTAAAAAGAACCTTATTTCTAAAATATTCAATGGCTATTTGGCTTTTCGATCCAGTTACCATAAATACCTTTTCAGACGTCCCCTGTATCATCCCCTGGTTGATCAATTTCTTTGCCGGCTCATCAACACCAATAAATCCAAGGTCCTTGAGGGCTTTGGTCCAGAAGCGTACATACAACAAGTGACCGGTGGCATGTTCGCTACCACCGATATACAGATCCACATTCTGCCAGTAGTCGGCCAGTTTTTTATCTGCAAAAGCGTTTTCATTTTGTGCATCCATGTAACGCAGAAAATACCAGGAACTTCCGGCCCAACCCGGCATGGTAGTCCATTCGTAATCGTATTGTCCTTTGTATTTCCAGTCTTTGGCGCGTGCCAGCGGCGGCTCGCCGTCTTCGGTCGGTAAAAATTTATCTACTTCAGGCAATACCAATGGCAATTCATGGTCGGCCAGTACCTGCGGAATACCATCTTTGTAATATACCGGAATAGGTTCTCCCCAATAACGCTGACGGCCAAATACCGCGTCGCGCAGGCGGTAGTTCACCTTCCCTTTTCCAAGACCGCGTGCTTCAATTTCAGCGATTGCTTTTTTGATGGCGGCTTTCACATCCAGCCCATTCAGAAAATCGGAGTTGATCAGTTTACCTTCTTTCTCCCCCCAGGCATCTTTGGCGAAATCGTGTTCGGCACTTGTAGGCTCGATAACCTGCGGTAATGGCAGGTTGAAATGTTTGGCGAATTTGTAATCACGCTCGTCGTGAGCCGGTACAGCCATCACGGCACCTGTACCATAACCAGCCAGCACATAGTCGCCGATCCACACCGGCACCGGTTTTCCGGTAAATGGATGTTCAACAAACGCTCCGGTGAATACCCCACTGATCGTATTGACATCGGCCTGGCGCTCACGCTCGCTGCGGTTCTTGGCTTTGGTTACATAATCGTTCACCGCCTGTTTCTGTTCGGCTGTGGTGATCACATCCACAAGTTCATGTTCAGGAGCCAGGGTTACAAACGATACACCAAATACTGTATCAGGACGGGTGGTAAACACGGTTATTTTGGCCTCACCCCCTTGCCCCCTCTCCATCTGAGAGGGGGTGGAGTTACATACTTCACGAATACGTGCGATGACATCATTTATATTCTGTTTCACTTCTGCATTAGTGAATCGAATGACTTTAAATCCCAATTGCTCTAAAACAGCCGTTCTGTTTTCATCTCTCTCTTTAGTCAACTCGTGAATCTCGCCGTCAATTTCAACAATCAGGCCCTTTTCCAGGCAGATGAAGTCCGCAATATAAGTTCCAACAGCATGCTGTCTCCTGAATTTAAAGCCCAACTTATTATTCCGAACCTGCTGCCACACAAGATCCTCTGCTTCCGTTTGTGGCCGGCGATTTTCCCGGGCATATTTCTTCAGTATATCATAAATAGCAGGATCAGCGGTTTGCCAACGCGGCTTATCAACTCCCTTCTCCTTAGGAGAAGGGCCGGGGATGAGGCCAAATTCCAATGATGCCCCCTCGCTCCGGCCAATCCAATTGCGTTGGGCTTCTTTGAGGCTGTCGGTCCAGTCGATATCATCAAGACCATCGAGCAGGCGCTGCGCATACGTGGTTATACGCATGCTCCACTGTTTCATCAGTTTGCGCTCCACAGGATGCCCGCCCCGTTCGCTCACGCCGTCTTTCACCTCATCATTGGCCAATACAGTACCCAGGGCCGGACACCAGTTTACATAAGCTTCGCCGAGATATGCCAGGCGAAAATGCATGAGTATATCGCTACGTTTCTTTGCATCAAAACTTTTCCAGTCTGTTGCTGTAAATGGCACCAAGTCTTTTTCAATATCACCGGTCAGGATATTGTGATCACTGCCTTTGAAGCCTTCTGTTTCGAACACGGCTATCAGTGTACTGATAGGCTCCGCTTTATTGTTACGTGGATTATACCAGCTATTAAACAGCTGAATAAAGATCCATTGAGTCCATTTGTAATATTTCGGATCGGAGGTACGCACTTCGCGATCCCAATCGAATGAGAAGCCGATCTTATCGAGTTGCTCGCGGTAACGTTTAATATTCTGCTCGGTGGTTACAGCCGGGTGTTGCCCGGTTTGAATCGCATATTGTTCGGCCGGTAATCCAAAGGAGTCGTAGCCCATCGGATGCAGTACATTAAAGCCTTTATGGCGTTTGTAACGGGCCATGATATCGGAGGCGATATAGCCGAGCGGATGCCCCACGTGCAGGCCGGCGCCCGAAGGATACGGAAACATATCCAGGACATAATATTTTGGTTTGGCAGAAT
Source organism: Bacteroidota bacterium (assembly GCA_018267825.1). Lineage (GTDB taxonomy): Bacteria > Bacteroidota > Bacteroidia > B-17B0 > Aurantibacillaceae > JAFDXR01. Next base: position 549,940 of record JAFDXR010000003.1, read on the forward strand.
TATTCTCTGCCCTGAAGGTTTTGTCTTTGGCCCACCGGGCCTGCCACTTTTGTTCGATCTCTTTGAAATGATATTCCATATACAAGGCTCCAGGGGTCGATCTGAAGCATCACAAAGATAAGCGATTCAGAGGAATAGCAAAGCGTTCAGGGGAAATTGCCGGGCTCGCGTATTTTTCATACATTTGAGTATGAGTACTAAGGAGTTGAAACGTTTGCTGATCTCAAAAATTGACGATACACAGGATGTAACGTTGCTTGAGGCCATTTACACTCTTTTGAATTCCACCTCCCAAAAGGATCCTTTTCATGTATCTGAAGAGCAACAGGATTCGATATACAGAGCCAAAAAAGATATAGATCTTGGAAACTATATCCTGAATGAGGACCTGAATGAGGAGGTAACAAAATGGCTCAACAAATAATCTGGACCAGCAATGCCAGGCAGGAATTATTCGACATTCTTGAATTCTGGAACCTTCGCAACGGATCTACATCTTACTCCAAAAAATTGGTTCAAAAAATTCAGGTAAACCTGTTATACATTTCTGAAAATCCCTTTCTCGGAAGACCAACATCGATTGATAATGTCCGGGTAATTCTTGTATCGAACTATCTCCTGTTTTATGAAGTGCGGAATGATTCCCTGTATGTTCTCTCCATCTTTGATGGCCGGAGAAATCCTGACGATCTCAGTGTTAAATAATCCGATCCTCTTATTTTAATATCAGCAGACGGTTTGCGTCCAGCTTAATGAAGATAAACAACAGGATGGTAAAAGACCATAGCGAGGAGCCTCCGTAACTGAAGAATGGCAGAGGAATACCGATCACGGGCATGAGGCCAATAGTCATGCCTACATTCACGGCAAGATGGAAGAACAAGACGGAAGCCACCCCATAGCCATAAATACGACTGAAATCAGATCGTTGTCGCTCGGCCATAAAAATAACCCGCAAAATAAGCGTCAGCTCCAGAAGAATAACGATGCTGGAACCAAGGAAGCCCCACTCCTCACCCACCGTACAAAAAATAAAATCGGTATCCTGCTCGGGTACAAAATCGTATTTGGTTTGTGTACCCTGCAGGTAGCCCTTTCCAAAGAAACCACCGGATCCAATGGCAATTTTAGCCTGGTTCACATTATAGCCCTCTTTTTTGAGATCCACTGTTCCACGGCCCAGGAGCACATCAATACGTGTTTTCTGATGGGGTTCCAGATGTTCGTACACATAGTTTGTTCCCAGTACCACGCCGCTGGCAGCAGCCAGTATAATGGATACAATAATTACATTTTTGCGTGTGCGGCGCACGAATACAAACGAAAGCAGGGAAATAACACTGAGACTGATGATCAGCGTTTTTGAATCCATCACAAGCGATAACACAAACAACAGGGCAGACAATAAACCGAAGAGGAGAAAATTGATAGATAATCCTTCGCGATACAGTGTAATGATAAAGGCCATGAACACAATCGCCAGGCCTGTTTCGTCCTGCAGCAGTTTTATGATCACAAGCGGTAAACCGAGTATAGCGACCGCAAAAATGGTGTTCTTATAGTTTTTAATCAGGTCTGAAAGCCTGGTGCGACGCGAGGAGTTTTCGACTTCGATATTTTCGTTACTCAGAAACTTGGCGAGAGCCAGGTTCGTAGCGAATTTCATAAACTCCGCAGGCTGAATCCCAAAATCGCCAAAGCGAAACCAGGACCGGCTGCCCTTCACCTCTCGCCCGAGAAAAGGCACGGCAATACAGGCGAGAAGCAAAAAACCATAAAAGAAATAGGCAAAGACCGTATAGAAGTTTGCATCAATGATCAATATAAATGTGGCCAGCGCGATAGCTCCACCAATCCAGATCAGCTGCTTTCCGTATTTCTGTGATGTATCAAAAATGCTTTGATGGGCCTCATTATACACTGCAGCATAAATGTTCAGCCAGCCCATAATCACAAGCAGTGCATAGATCAGGATAGTGATCCTGTCTACACCATAAAACAATTTATGCTCGTCTCTCCTCATTAATGGTGTTTGGTCGGGATCAGGTTTTTATTGTTGATGATATCCACTTCCATCATGCGTTTCTCAATATCCGGACGTGTGATTTTCCCTTTCAGGTATTTCTCTACCATGAGGCTCACAATCGGTGCTGCATAGGTACCTCCGAATCCGGAGTTCTCCACCACACATGCAATGGCAATTTTAGGATTTTCACGCGGCGCGAAGGCTACGAACACAGCATGATCTTTCCCGTGCGGGTTCTGTGCCGTACCGGTCTTACCGCACATCACAATGTCAGGTATCTTGGAGGTTCGCGCTGTTCCTGATTCCACCACGAGTTGCATCCCATCAATCACATTTTCGTAAATCTGGTGATCGGTTACATAGGCGTAGTGTTTCCGGGTATACATGGTATCGAGTTTCTTTTCGGTACCCACACCCTTAATCACGTGGGGCACGTAGTAATACCCATGATTGGCAATAATACTCACTACATTGGCCATCTGGATCGGCACGATGGTAAGCTCTGCCTGCCCGATTCCCAGCGACACAATGGTATTACTGCGCCAGCCGTTTGTACCGAACACCTTGTCGTAATATTTCACAGAAGGTACGTTACCCGGCTTTTCATATGGAATATCGTAACCTAGTTTGGTACCCGGACCAAAACTCATCACGGCATCGCGCCAGTGCTGGTAACCGTCTTTGAATTTCGGGAAAGCCGGCTGATCTACAATGCTGCGGAATACGTAGGAATAATAGGAGTTGCAGGACTGCTGAATACTGTGTGTGAGATCGCAGGCCGGATGCGCGTGGCATTTCGGCTTGCCTCCCATCGGCGGATAACCACTATGACATGGGTATACAGTACTGGTTTTTAATACGCCGTCTTTCTGTCCGATGAGCGCATCAATTAATTTAAAAATAGACCCCGGAGGGTACATGGCCTGGGTAGCCCGGTTGAAGAGGGGTACATTCAATGTGTCCATCTGGAGCATGGCGTAATTTTTGGCGCGGAGCTTACCACCCACCAATAAATTCGGATCGTAGGAAGGATTGGAAACAAGGCAGAGAATTTCGCCGGTAGAGGGTTCAATAGCCACGATACTTCCTTTTTTGCCATGCATGAGTTTTTCGCCATACTCCTGCATTTCCGCGTCAATACTACTGAAGAGGGCTTTGCCGGGAACGGCCAGTGTATCGTACATCCCGTTCATGTAGCGGCCTTTGGTTTTGTTATTCACATCCACCATCACAATCTGTACGCCCTTCACCCCACGAAGTGCTTCTTCGTAAGACTTTTCGATACCACTTACCCCGATATAATCACCCTCGCGGTAATACGGATCTTTTGCGGCTTTCTCCTTGCTTACCTCACCTACATACCCAAGCAGGTGCGCAGCGATCGGGCGCGGGTATTTGCGCACAGTACGCGACTGTACGTCAAATCCTTTGAACCGGTATAATTTCTCCTGCAATGCAGCATATACCGCCGGCGATAACTGCTTTTCGAAAATACTTTCCTTGCGTGGTGAATTCGGCGCCTGGCGGGCTTTCTTCATACGTTTCAAAAACTCCTTCTTGTCGATTTCCAGGATTTCACACATCGCAATCGTATCGCAGTCTTTTACCTGGTTTGGAGTCACCCAAAGGTCATAGGACTGCGCATTCATGACGAGGAGTTTCCCTTTGCGATCGAAAATATAACCCCTTACCGGGTATTCCGTGCGATGTCTGAAAGCATTATTCCGCGCGTCTTTCAGATACTGGTCATCCACAAGCTGGATGTAAAACAAACGAAATATATAAATCAAAGCCACGAGGATGAAGAATCCCCCGATAATGAATTTTCTATCCGCTAATTGTGCGTTCTTGCTCATTATTTTTTCGGATCGGCTTTATAAAACAGGAATTGAATGACGTAGATGAATACAAATGTACCTACAGAACTCAGAATAACACGCAACAGGGTTTTGAAAAATTCGCCAAAGCGGAAAATTTCCAGGTAAAAGAAAAACAGGTGGTGTATAAAAATAAGGATACCTGCGTAGGTGATAAACCAGGTGAGTCCCATGTAAGCCACTGTGGGAGCCAATCCCGGATCATATCCTTCCCGGGGTGATGTAAGCCTGAGCACATAATACCTTGCAAACCCAAGCAGGGTACAGGCTGCCGCATGCATGCCGGCGGTATCGTAAAACATATCAATGGTAACCCCCAGCACAAACGATAAAGCAAGCACCAGCAGGCGGGGTGTTTCGAATGGAAGCAACAGGATAAACAACACATAGGGAAATAAAATCACGTAAGGTCCCAGACGAATGTTCTGAACAATGAGTACCTGTAATAAAACAAGTACCAGGAACCGGAGCGTATTTCGGATGATGTTATTTATCACTTTGCACCTGTGAGATTTTTTCCAGACTGTCTTTTTCTGCTTTGAACCTGTATTTGATCACATAAACATGGTTCAGTTTTTTGAAATCGACACTCAGTTTTACTTTTACCGTATTAAATGCCTCATTTTGGCGACGTTCCCAGCTATCAACTGTACCCACCATAATACCTTCCGGGAAAATACCGGAAAGATTACTGGTAATAACCGTATCACCTTTTTTCATGATCGACGATGTGGGAATATCAGTCAGGTAACAGTATGTATAGTCGGAACCATCCCAAAAAAGCGGGCCGGGGCTATGATCTTTTTTCAATTCGCAGTTTACACGCACGTCTTTATGCAACACCGACATGCAGGACGCGAAGTTTTTCGAAACGTCTTTTACCACGCCGACAATGCCGTTGCTGTTGATCACTGCCATATCGTGTGTAATGCCCTGGTCGGAACCGATATTAAGTGTGATGTAGTTGCTGCGTTTATTCACACTGTTATTGATGGCCTTGGCTGAAACGTAAAGGTACTGCTGCTTATAAAGCGTATCATTCTTTTTAAAAACCTCCATCGGTAAGGCTGCATAGCCTGTTTTCAGCATGTTGTGCAGCATGGCATTTTCGCGGGCAATCCGTTCGTTCTCATCTTTCAGGAGGAGGTACTCGCGGGTGTTGGCAGCGGTGCGGTATACGCGGGCACTGATTTCGTTGCCCGAGTTGATGAGGCTGGAACCCTGGTATCCATTGTTTTTGACAAGCAACAAAAAACAAAAAATCTCGAGTAACAAAAACACAAAAAAGAAATTGTTTCTGTATATAAACTTAATGAGGTTTTTCATCCTGCGTTTTTGTTCCCATCAACACACATGCCTCATGTGCATGGATGTGCCGACCGTTATATTATGATTTTAAATTAAAAGACACATTCGGCTGAAATGTGTCTAATAAATCTACAACCCCAAAGAGGGCTTTATTTGATGAGGAATGGGAATTTATGAACATTTTTAAGTGCAATTCCCGTTCCGCGGGCTACAGCGCGAAGCGGATCTTCGCACACATGTACCGGCAGTTTTGTTTTCATGGAAATACGCTTATCGAGGCCACGCAGTAACGAACCACCACCTGCCATATAAATACCCGTGCGGTAAATATCCGCAGCAAGCTCCGGAGGCGTCATTTCGAGGGCATTGAGAATCGCTTCTTCGATCTTCGAAATGGATTTATCGAGGCAGTGCGCAATTTCCACATAGCTCACAAATACTTCTTTCGGAATCCCGCTCATGAGGTCACGGCCCTGTACAGCATAATCAGCCGGTGGGTTGTCGATCTCAGTCATCGCAGCTCCTACTTCAATTTTCACCTGCTCGGCACTACGCTCACCGATAAGGATGTTGTGCTGGCGACGCATGTATTCTTCGATGTTGGCGTTGAAATCGTCGCCGGCAATACGTGTTGATTTATCGCACACAATACCTCCCAGGGCGATTACCGCAATTTCGGAAGTACCACCACCGATATCGATGATCATATTTCCCATGGGCTCTTCCACGTCGATACCCATACCAATGGCAGCAGCCATAGGCTCGTGAATCATGTATACTTCTTTGGCTCCGGCATGTTCGGCGCTATCGCGAACCGCACGTTTCTCAACCTCTGTAATCCCGCTTGGGATACAGATTACCATACGAAGCGATGGTTTGAAAAAACGATTCCCGGGATTAATCATTTTGATCATTCCCTTGATCATTTCTTCTGCAGCCTGGAAATCGGCGATTACTCCGTCTTTCAGCGGGCGAATGGTCTTGATATTTTCGTGGGTTTTACCGTGCATGAGCTGTGCCTGGCGCCCAACGGCAATAACCTTGCCTGTGGTACGGTCAACGGCTACGATGCTGGGCTCATCCACAACCACTTTTTCGTTGTGAATAATAATGGTGTTAGCGGTTCCTAAGTCAATCGCTATGTCCTGGGTTAAAAATTCGAATAATGCCATATATCAGTTTGTGATTTGAAAATGTACGGGTGTTGTTTGATTTTCAAATATATTTTAGTGTTTAAAGTGACGTGTTCCGGTAAATACCATGCTTACGCCATGTGCGTTACAATACTCAATACTGTCTTTGTCCTTGATAGAGCCGCCCGGTTGAATAACCGCCGTGATACCTGCTTTGTGAGCAATCTCCACACAGTCGGGGAACGGGAAAAACGCGTCGCTTGCCATCACAGCACCTTTCAGATCGAAACCAAAACTCACCGCCTTGGCAATAGCCTGTTTCAGTGCATCAACGCGTGAAGTCTGACCGGTACCACTTGCCAGTAACTGATTGTTCTTGGCCAGCACAATGGTATTGGATTTGGTATGTTTCACGAGTTTGTTGGCAAAGATCAGATCGCGTACCTCATCGGCTGTAGGCGATGTATTTGTTACCGTTTTGAGATCGGCTGCCGTTTCCATTTTCATATCCTTGTCCTGCTCAATGACGCCATTGAGGAGTGTACGGATTTGTGTTTTCGGAAGGGTGGCAGGTTTCTGCACAAGAATAATACGGTTTGGTTTTGATTTGAGTATATCGAGTGCTTTGGCATCATAAGCCGGAGCGATGATAACCTCACAGAATAATTTATTGACTTCCTGGGCTGTAGCTTCGTCTACAGCCGTATTGGTAATAAGGATTCCACCAAACGCCGATACAGGATCTCCGGCCAGTGCATCCTTCCATGCTTCGGCTAACGTGCTGCGGCTTGCCACACCACAGGCATTGTTGTGCTTAAGGATAGCAAAGGTAGGTTCTGATGTGTAGTCGGCCATGAGGTTCACAGCAGCATCCACATCGAGGAGATTGTTGTATGAAAGCTCTTTACCATTCAGTTTATCGAACATCGCATCGAGGTCTCCGAAGAATGTTCCTTTCTGATGCGGGTTTTCACCGTAGCGTAAAGGATTGCCTTTATCGATACTTACTTTCAGATTGCCGATTTGTTCGGTGGTATTGAAGTAATTGAAGATAGCTGTATCGTAGTGGCTGCTCATGGCGAAAGCTTTGGCTGCAAAGTGTTTGCGATCTGCTTTATCCGAGAAGCCATTTTTTTCGTTCAGTAAATTCAGAAGAGAGCCGTAATCGTTACGCGATGATACGATCACCACATCATTGAAGTTCTTGGCAGCCGCACGAATCAGGGAGATGCCACCGATATCAATTTTCTCAATGATGTCTTCTTCCGATGCGCCGCCTGCAACTGTTTCTTCAAAAGGATACAAATCCACAATTACCAGGTCGATATTTGGAATATGATGCGCTTCCATTTGTGCAACGTCGCTTTGCAATTCGCGACGGCCAAGGATGCCACCAAAAATTTTCGGATGCAATGTCTTCACACGACCACCGAGTATTTCAGGAAATGCTGTTAAACTTTCAACAGCCTTCACCGGCACATTTTGTTTTTCGATAAACGATAAGGTGCCGCCGGTGCTGTAAATTTCAACACCGAGTGCGTGTAATTTTTGAATAACAGGTTCCAGGTTATCTTTATAATAAACCGAGATCAGGGCACTATTAATTTTCTTTAGACTGCTCATAAATTCAAGTAAAGCACAAAGTTATGCGTTGAGTGTGTTTGGTAAAATTTTGTTGAAAAGTGTTGAAAACAAGCTACATCGGCAGGCAACCTCCCGGAACAAAAACCGGGCTTTGAAAATCATCGCCGGAGTTCAAAATTCTGCCCGAGATAAACTTTTCTTACCATTTCATCGTTAGCCAGATCTTCGGCACTTCCCGACTTTATAACCGTACCGGCATACAGGAGGTATGTGCGGTCCGTGATATTGAGGGTTTCGTGCACATTGTGGTCGGTGATCAGGATACCAATGTTTTTATCTTTCAGCTTACGCACCACACTCTGAATATCCTCTACAGCAATGGGATCCACGCCTGCAAAGGGTTCGTCGAGGAGAATAAACTTAGGATCTGTGGCCAGGGCCCGCGCAATCTCAGTACGGCGGCGTTCCCCGCCCGACAGCTGATCACCAAGGTTTTTGCGTACATGATGAAGGGCAAACTCATCGAGAAGGCTCTCTACTTTATGCTCCTGTTCGCCTTTGGTCAGCCTGGTCATTTGCAATACAGCCCGCAGATTGTCTTCAATACTCAATTTCCTGAACACCGACGCTTCCTGAGGCAGGTAACCGATACCGAGTTGCGCACGCTTGTACATGGGATAATTTGTAATATCGAGATCATCGAGGTAAATGGCGCCGGAATTGGGTTTCACCATGCCTACAATCATATAAAACGAGGTGGTTTTCCCGGCTCCGTTTGGTCCAAGTAAGCCTACAATTTCTCCCTGTTTCACGTCTACACTCACATTGTTGGCAACAATGCGGTTTTTGTATTTCTTCACGAGGTTTTCCGAGCGGAGTATCATAGTCAAAAGATGTATCAAATATACAGAAAGAAAGGGGTTTGGGAATGAAAAAGAATGTGAAAAATGGAGCTTTTCGGGCAGGTCGGGAAAGAAGGGTGGAATGGGGATAATTCAGCTGGAACCAATTTTTCACGCAGAAGTGCGCGGATTCATCGGCGAAAATCAGCGAGAACCGTATTCACGCAGAAATGCGCAGATTTAGGAGGCACGCAGATTCGCGCGGATCAGAACAACCCGGCATGACCGGAATGATACGACATCAGCGGAAATCAGCGGATTCATCGGCGAAAATCAGCGAGACCCTTTTTTCACGCAGAAATACGCAGATC
>JAFDXR010000003.1:559205-651443 GCA_018267825.1 Bacteroidota bacterium
CGGATCAGAACAACCCGGCATGACCGGAATGACCAGACATCAGCGAAAATCAGCGAGACCCTTTTCTCACGCAGAAATACGCAGATTTAGGAGGCAAGCAGATTCGCGCGGATCAGAACAACCCGGCATGACCGGAATGACCAGACATCAGCGAAAATCAGCGAGAACCGTTTTCACGCAGAAATGCGCAGATTTAGGAGGCACGCAGATTCGCGCGGATCAGAACAACCCGGCATGACTGGAATGATACGACATCAGCGGAAATCAGCGGATTCATCGGCGAAAATCAGCGAGAACCGTATTCACGCAGATCAGAACAAAAAGAGGATCAGAAAGAAAGCTGGAAGCCTACTTTTACGCCGAAATTATCAGAAGCTTTCGGGCGCTGATAGGTCATCCGCCAGAGGGCATCGATTCTGAATACCTTGAAAATATTCTCAATACCGGCACTGGCTTCCATATAAGGCCCGTTATCCAAAGCCCTCAGAGTGCTCGGGAAAATAAGCGTTTTCCTGTTCTGGTCGCTTACACTGCCCCACAGGGATTTGCAGGTTACCACCTCACGCCATTTGAGTTTCCGGAGCAAAGGAATTTTATTGAACAATAAGCCTTCAAAGTGATGGTAAACACCCACCGAGGCGTACTGATCACTGGCAAACTCGTAGTATTTCATCATGTTGTACGACATGTAATCGTATACATAGGTTTCGTTACCGCCATGCAGTTCCATGAGCGGATATGGCACAGCTCCCCAAATTTTACCGGCTTCGAGCGTGTAGTCGGTATACCCCAGGATAGAACTGAAGCGCACACGGTCGTCTACATTGATCACAAACTTCTGGTAATCATACTCCCCTTCGAAAGCATTCTGGAGCGATTTGGCATAATTGAGCTGAACCACCGGCCAGCGCGTACCGAGGCTGATGCGGGTAAAATCGCCACTGACGTATTTTTCCTTATAGGCAAAACGTACATTCAGCCTCACCTCGGTATTCTTGATCCGGCCTTTGTCTCCAATGCTTCCGTCGTTTCTGTAATACAGGTATTTGGCGCCTCCCAATGGTGTCATGATCCGGTTGGCAAGGGTTATTTTGGTTGTAAGTCCATCCAGCCATTCGCGTTCATACCAGGCATAGGTATAATCAACACGGGTCAGGTTACGGAGCGGACTGGTTCTGAAAAACGATGCAAAGAGGTTGTCCTGCGAAAAGCCGTTCTGGCTCTGCCCCAGGATTTCGTAGTCGCTCCGATAGGTCATACCCACGAGCTGCCGGTGCGGTTTCTTGGTGATAAAGGTTTTAAAGCCCAGACTGTATTTCCATTTCTCGTCCTGGAAACCATAAGCCACATAACCATTGAGTTCATACCAACGGCTGAATTTACTGCTTGTACGGCCGCCAAAACGCAGCCTCGGGCCTTCAATTTTATTATAACTCAGGAGGTTGAAGTATGGCCCGATCTCGAAATTATTGACCTCTTTATAGCCCGAAACGAACAATGTGAAGATATCGACCCAGGTTTTATAAATTGGTAAGGTTTTGATCGTGTCGATCATGTGATAGATCTTCTGTTCCCGCTCGGTGAGCGAATCATGACGATGCTGTTGCCAGAATTCCTCGCTCTTGGTATTGGCCGAATCCTCAACCACAATCTTATCTCCAAACTCATAGAATTTGACCTCTTTCGGCTGATTGATAACAAAATCAGTATACGATGTGGTTTTCCGACCGTACACCCCGACCTGTTTCTGATTCATGGCAAAGTCGATCACGAGACGATCTTTAGACAACATCCAGGTACTGTCGACCTGATTGAACTCCTGAACCACCGATGCTGCATTAATGAAGTTGATGTTGGCATCTTTGGGAATGCTCATCTCCAGACGCTTTACAGCCCAGGTGGTATCGGAAATCCACATGTTCCCCGAAAAGCAAAGCTCCTGCGCGCGTTTTGGTTTGAAACGGATCTGGTAACAACGTGTGCTGCCGATAAACAAACTATCCTCGAGGTAATACTTATAATAAAAGAAACCATTATCCGAGATAGGACTCACAAAGTCCTTTTCGAAAATGATCAGGTTATTATCGTATACATTGATGTTCTGATACATATCTCCCATCACCTGGGTGATACTGGTATTCTCGATCCCCGTAATTTTATTGGCCTTTATGACTTCTTTCTTGAGTTTCGGGTCTGTCCGGTAATAGAAATCCGACAGGGTCTCTGTAATGAAAATGGGTAACGACGGGCGTTCTCCGGAGTTTACGCTATCCACATTATCAAATACAAACTGAATAGGTTTGAAGATTTTACGCTCCCGCATTTCTTTTGAAATACGATTAAGATCGAATTCGACTTTATTGTATGACTCGTATTGATAAGCCCCCAGGCGTTTCCGGTTATTTTTCTCCTTATGCGAAATCACATTGCGTATGATTCTCCAGGCGGGGTTCTCACCGGCTTTTACTACAACTTCCATCAGGTTTACACCCTCGAGCACGAGGGGCATGTTCACTTCCTGGTTTTGCCCGCGCAGTATAGGTTTTGCAAGGCGCTGATACCCTACGTACACAGCTACCAATGAATCACCCAGTTTATCTGTTGTAATGGAAAAATTTCCGTCAAAATCAGTGCTCATCCCTGTGGTTGTACCTTTGATCAGCACCGGCACAAAGGGAAGCGGTTCTTTGGTTTCGGAGTTATATACTTTCCCACGAATGGTATAGGTCTGGGCACCAGCCTGTATCCAAAGCATGCAGCATAAAACGATAAAACCTATGTTCCGGAAAAAAGAGGCGCTCACAAATATTTTTTATCAATCTCTAAAAATAATAAAAAGAGAAGAAAGTTCCAGTTTTTAAATTAAATGTTAATTTTAGGGTCTACTTTTTCTATAGTACGCATGTCTCGTTTTGATGCCGTCATAATCGGAAGTGGCCTTGGAGGGCTTTGTACAGCTTACATCCTGGCGAAAGAAGGCATGCATGTATGCGTCCTCGAAAAGAACCGCCAGATCGGTGGGTCTCTCCAGATTTTCAGTCGCGATAAAACCGTTTTTGATACCGGTGTGCATTATATCGGCGGACTTGATGAAGGGCAGAATCTGAATCGCTACTTCAAGTATTTCGGATTGATGGACTCCCTGAAACTGCAACGCCTGGACATGGATCGTTACGATGTTATTTCGTTTGACGGCGATAAAAATGAGTATCCACACGCCCAGGGTTATGACAATTTTGTGGAGCAACTCGCACGTTACTTCCCAAAAGAACGGGATGGCCTGAAGCTATACATCAGTAAAATCCGCGAAATCTGTGCAGCCTTCCCGCTATACAACCTCGAGGATACAAAAAAGGATTTTGAAAATGCCTGGTATCTGAATATAGATGCCAAAAGTTTTATTGACTCTGTCGTATCGGATCATACCCTGCGACATGTACTGGCCGGAACAAATATGCTGTATGCCGGCATTGAAGGGAAAACACCTTTGTATGTACATGCGCTCGTTGTAAACTCATACATTGAAAGCTCCTATCGCTGTATTGACGGCAGTTCCCAGATTGCCAGGCACCTCAGCAACGGGATTAAAAAAATGGGCGGAGAGCTGCGCAATTACAGCGAAGCGTGCCGCTTCCATTTCAAAGGCGATGAAATTGATGAAGTGGAACTGACTAACGGTACCCGCATTGCTGCAAAGATGTTTATTTCGGGCATGGACCTGACCCGCACAGTGGATATGGTGGAAGGAAACCAGCTCAGACAGGCTTTCGTAAACCGGATTCGCAGCCTCGAAAATTCAATCTCTTCATTTATATTAAACGTTGTTCCGAAGCCGCATACGATGGCTCCACTGCTCCACAACCTGTATCATTTCGAAAAAGAAGAAGATGTGTGGAACAGTCACCATTATGCTCCCGGCGAATGGCCTAAAAGCGTAAGCCTCTTTGGCACCACATCGTCTAAAAGCCCCGATTACATGGAGAATTACACGGTGATGGCCTACATGAATTATGAGGATTGTGCACGTTGGGCAGATAGTTTCAGCACCATACCAAAACATGTGTCGTTTCGCGGTGATGGCTACGAAGAATTCAAGGCCGAAAAAGCCGATAAACTGCTGAATCTCCTGGAACGCCGGATGCCCGGACTAAAACAGAATATCCAGTCATACACCTGTGCCACACCCCTCACCTACCGCGACTACATTGGTTCACGCGATGGCACCTTATATGGTGTTATCAAAGACTATAAGGAACCTCTGAAAACATTTATTACGCCCCGCACCAAAATCAAAAACCTGTTCCTGACCGGGCAGAACATTAACCTCCATGGTGTACTGGGGGTAACGGTAAGTGCAGTAGTAACCTGCAGTGAAATTGTAGGGCACCCGTATCTGATCAATAAGATCAGGAATCTTACTTAGATTTTCCCGGATTGGATTTACCCGAAGGAATTTCAATACCGTTCTTATAGTGAATCGTCTGAATAACTTTACCCAGGGTATCGTAAAACGTCCATAAACTATCGGCCTGGTCGTTTTTATACCAGCCTGTCATCTGAATCTTACCGCTTGGGTAGTAAATATTGGAAGCTCCCTCTTTAGCGCCTTTGTTATAAAAGCACTCGCTCCACTTTTCGCCATTCAGATAAAAAGCGATCCACTGTCCGTGGCGTTTCCCAAAACGAAAATCTCCCCTGAATTTTATCACACCGTTTTTATAACGGTCAATATAATCGCCCGTATAATCACTATCCGGCGGCTGTATCAGGTCGTTGCTTTTGAAATTTACTTTTTCCGGACTCTGTGAAGCTTTCAACGAATCGCTTGTTGCAGCTTTCTGGCTGGTAGCATCGCCGTGGCAGGCTGAAAAGGAAATACCCGCAAGGGTTGCCACAAAAAACATCAATAATGTACGCATGTGCAATTACTTTTTTCTGTCAATAGAATAGTTTACTAATTGCTCCAGGCTCGAATGGGCCTGCGAGGCGGGGATGTCTTTAATCAAAGATAATGCTTTTTCTTTATATGTCTGCATAACGCCTTCCGCATATTTGATGCCTCCTTTTTCGTGCACAAAGCTGATTACCTCTGCCACACGTTTGGGATCGTTGTTGTGATTTTTCACAATATTGATGATCCGGCGTTTCTCTACCCATGAACTCTGATTCAGGGCATAAATAAGCGGCAGTGTCATCTTTTTTTCTTTGATGTCGATCCCGGTGGGTTTACCGATAGACGTATCATCGCCAAAATCAAACAGATCATCTTTAATCTGGAAGGCAATCCCCGTATAGGTTCCGAAATCACGGAAACGGTTTATCAACGCTTCATCCTGGCTGATAGATGCCACACCGCAGGCGCAGCAGGCTGCAATGAGGGTAGCTGTTTTTTTACGGATAATATCAAAATAAACCTCCTCGGAAATGTCCAGTTTACGGGCTTTCTCGATCTGGAGTAACTCTCCCTCACTCATCTCACGCACGGCATTGCTGACCAGTTTCAGCAAATGAAAATCGTTATTGTCGAGCGACAGAAGCAAGCCTTTTGAAAGCAGGAAATCGCCGATGAGTACAGCAATTTTATTTTTCCACAGGGCATTCACGCTGAAAAAACCGCGGCGTTCGTTACTGTCATCCACCACATCGTCGTGCACAAGCGTGGCTGTATGCAGCAATTCGATAAGAGCTGCGGCGCGGTAAGTACTTTCGTTAATCTCACCTGTACATTGCGCGCTTAAGAACACGAACATGGGGCGCATTTGCTTGCCCTGGCGTCTCACGATATAGCCTGTAATCTTATCCAGCAAAGGCACAGAGCTCTTCATGGAATCCTTGAATTTTTTTTCAAATTCATCCATGTGAAATGCAATAGGTGCTTTTATCTGATCTACGATCCCTGACATACGGACGTAAATTTAAGGTTTTTCGGTTGGGAAAACGATAGATTTCGTTACTTGTTTCTTGTGCTATCAGGCTCCGGATTTTGCTGACAATTACAGTTTATTGCTATTAACAACCACCTGACTACTAATATTACTCCCAGGGGTGCCTCTATAAGGTAGGCATAACAGCACTTTGTCATTCCGACCGAAGCGCCTCCACTATGCGCCTATGCTGAAGCTTCAGCGGCACGCGGAGCGGAGGAATCTCATGTGAGCTATTCCAACAGAAGTGCCTCGATAAGCCAGACATGACAAGGCACTGGCTTAAACAGGGTATGGCATACTGAAGAAAAAAAAGTGATTCGGCGAGAACCAATTTCACGCAGAGGTGAGCAGATAAAGGGCACGCAGATTCACGCAGAAAGATAAAATAGGATCCTGCGAAAATCCGCGGAGCCATCAGCGAAAATCAGCGAGAACCTATTTCACGCAGAAACACGCAGATTAAGAGTCCCGCAGATGAGAGCATCACATTATTTGAATCGGGAAACAGTTGACTTCATGAAAAAACACAGCCAAGGAGATAAACTGCGGAATACCCGCATTACTTCAATACCTGTGTGGTGGCTTTATTCTTGTTTGCCAGCTGACCGCAGGCGGCATCTATATCCTTGCCCCGGCTGCGACGCACATTTACAATGATACCGCGACTCTCCAGGTAGTTTTTAAATACTTCCAGCCTTTCGGGAGTAGTCTGTTTAAATTCGCCATCACCAATAGGATTGTATTCAATGATGTTGACTTTAGCAGTCGTTTTTTTACAGAAATCCGCCAGTTCTTTCGCGTCCTGTAGGCCATCATTAAAATCCCTGAAAACAATATACTCAAACGTCACACGCGTGCCCGTTTTATCATAGAAATAATTCAATGCTTCGGCCAGGTTTTCCAGGGTATTGGTTTCATTGATCGGCATGATAATGTCGCGCTTCTTGTCATTGGCGGCATGCAGCGATAAGGCCAGGTTAAATTTAACCCCGTCATCGCCCAGCTTTCTGATCATCTTGGCAATACCGGCTGTGCTCACCGTAATACGCTGCGGACTCATGCCCAATCCATCCGGTGAGGTAATCCGGTCTATAGAGCGGAGTGTTTCCTGGTAATTGAGCAGCGGCTCTCCCATACCCATGTATACAATATTGGTGAGGGCCTGTTGGTATCTGGTTTCCGCCAGGTTCTTTACAAGGGCTACCTGATCGTATATTTCATCGCCATTAAGGTTCCGCAGACGTTTCAATTTACCGGTAGCGCAGAATTTACAGGTAAGGCTGCAGCCTACCTGCGACGAAATACAAGCTGTCATGCGGGTTTCCGTCGGAATAAGAACACTCTCCACCACATTGCCATCTGCCAGTTTCATGGCACATTTAATGGTACGGTCGTTGCTGATCTGCATATCGTCGATGCTTACAGCACGAATCTCAAATGCCTCATTCAGCTTATCGCGCAGGGTTTTCGAGAGGTTACTCATTTCATCGAAACTCCGGGCACTTTTCTTCCAGAGCCATTCATAAATCTGCTTGGCACGAAATGAAGCTTCTCCCTGGGCTTTCAAAAATTCTGTAAGCTCCGGCAAGCTATAGGCACGAATATCTTTTTTTGCTGACAATATGATGCAAAGGTACTAAAATAAAGGCAATCCGCCGCCGCATGAGAGAATCATTAATCCTTTACAAATACGAAAAAGATGTTCTAACTTCGTTGTCATACTATGAACTATCTCAGCGCAACATCCATTCATAATGGTCATCGGTTTCTCTCTGATGACACGGTTATTGCCGTCAATGAAAAAGGACAAATTCTGGATCTGCTCACGCAAAAAGAGGTGGATCCCACACAGGTAAAACATTATGAAGGCATACTCTGCCCGGGGTTTATAAATGCGCACTGCCACCTGGAGCTGAGCCATTTGCTTCATAAAATTCCGGAACATACCGGTCTCGTTAATTTTGCACTGGGTATCATGAAAACCCGCAACGACTTTACTACAGACGACATAAAAGGCTTTGCCCATGAAGCCGATAAAACCATGGCGGAGAACGGGATTGTGGCCGTTGGCGACATCTGCAACACCGATCACACCCTTGCCGTGAAACAGCAATCGGCTATTTATTACCATTCCTTTATTGAGCTCATCAGCCTTAATCCCGCACGGGCCGGGCAGGTTATGGAGGATGGCCGGAAACTGAAAGCTTCTTTTGAAGCACATAAACTCGCCGCTACACTGGTGCCGCATGCGCCTTACAGTGTGTCATACGACCTGATGCAGCAGATTGCGGGCGAAGGAAAAATGACCAGCATTCACAACCAGGAATGCAAAGCAGAATCTGATTTTTTCATGAATAAAACAGGTGATTTCCTGAAACTCTACGAAACCATTGGCCTCACACTTGACTTCTTTGAACCTACACATAAATCGAGCCTGCAGAGCTATCTGCCTTTCCTCTCAAAAGCGGAACATGTACTGCTGGTACACAATACACTTACGAATCACGACGATATCCGTTTTGCTGAAGAAAGCAAACAGACTTTATACTGGTGCCTCTGCCCGAATGCCAATCTCTATATCGAAAAAAACCTGCCCGATATACAAAGTCTTTACGAAAGTAAAATACCTATTTGTCTTGGAACCGATAGCCTGGCAAGCAATCACGGTCTTTCTATTGTATCGGAAATAAATACCATATCGCATCATTACCCCAAAATGCCCCTGGAATCGATCATAGGCTGGGCCACTCATAACGGGGCTCTTGCACTGGGGATTGGTGATCGTTTCGGAACCCTCGAAAAAGGTAAAAATCCGGGCATCAATCTCCTCATGAAACACGATGCCGGCTACAGCGTTCAGAAAGTATTTTAAGGCGGTAAATTGCCTGAAATATTGTTATCTTTAGCTTCAATATGGCCTTTAAAAAGTTATACGTCTTTGTCCTCCTCTGCTTTTTAGCTAAGTCTCATTTCGGGCAGTTTTATTATGGCTCGCAAATGGAGTTTGGCAAAAACCGGATCCAGTACCAGACGTTTAACTGGACATACTTTGACTTTGAACGTTTCAGGGTTTACCTGTATGAGGGCGGACAGGAAATAGCGCGTTATGCCGCCGTATCTGTCAACCGCCAGTTGCCCATTCTCGAAAAACGACTTGACTTTCAGTTGGAAGACAAAATCCAGGTGCTGGTATATAATAACCAGAATGACTTTAAACAAAGCAACCTGGGCCTTGTGAACGAAGACCAGTATAATGTGGGGGGCGTAACCCGCATTATCGGTGATAAAATCTCCATCTTCTTCAATGGCTCCCATGCCGATCTCGACAGGCAGATACGTGCCGCCCTGGCAGAACTCATGGTAAACCAGATGATGTACGGCGGACGCACGCGCGATGTGGTAAGAAACTCAACACTCCTCACCCTGCCCGACTGGTTTAAGAACGGCCTGATCGCCTACATTTCCGAAGGCTGGACCAGTGATGCCGATAACCAGGTGATGGATGCCATACAAAACGACCGCTTTTATAAATTCAACCAGCTCACCGGAAAAGAAGCTACACTTGCCGGACATGCGCTCTGGTACTATGTTGCCGATACCTACGGCGAGGCCGTGATCCCGAACCTGCTCTACATGACCAAAGTAACACGTAATGCTGACAATGCATTTTTGTTCGTGCTGGGCATCTCATCTACCAATATGATCGACGATTTCACGGGTGCCTTTTCGCGTCGCTATATGGTGAACAGGGATACAGCCCGAAGCAATGTGATTTCGGAACCTATAAAGCTCAAACAAAAAAAACAAAGGCATTACTTTCAATTGAAAGTGAGTCCCGACGGACAGAAAATAATCTACGCCACCAATGAAATGAGCCAGATAAAAGTATGGTACAATACATTGGGCGAAAAGAAGCATAAACGACTCCTGAAGCTGGGGCCAAAAATTGAACGCCTCGACGATAACAATTACCCCCTGCTGGCCTGGCATCCGAACAACAGTGTGATTGCCATGTTGT
This sequence comes from Bacteroidota bacterium, assembly GCA_018267825.1. Classification (GTDB taxonomy): domain Bacteria; phylum Bacteroidota; class Bacteroidia; order B-17B0; family Aurantibacillaceae; genus JAFDXR01. The sequence goes on from JAFDXR010000003.1 coordinate 569,151, forward strand.
ATGAAAAGAAGAACGTTATCAGGTTACACACCATCGACCTTGACAGTAAAGAATCGTTCAAACGTCCTATTACCGGGTTCGAAAAAATAAATAGTTTCTCTTTTTCATCCGACGGAAAACGCATCGTGATGAGCGCCGTAAAAAAAGGAAAAGGCCAGTCGGATATTTTTGTATTTACACTCAATAATGGCGGCGTGGAGCAGATCACAAACGATATCTGGGACGACAACAACCCTGTGTTTGTTGACAACTCGAAAGGCATTGCCTTTGAAAGCAATCGCCAGAGCGACACCATAAAATCAAATGAAGACGCCAAGTACTACGTTCGTATTACACGCAACAACGATATATTTTATTACAACTACGCCTCCAAATCCATTGCCCTGTACCGTGTTACAAATACACCGGATGTTAATGAAACCCAACCGCAGGAGTACGGCAAAGGCACCATTTCGTTTCTGAGCGATATGAACGGAATCTACAACCGTTTTGTAGGTGTGCTCGACAGTACAATTTCCTTTGTTGATACAACCGAACATTTCCGTTATTTCTTCAACAACAAATCCATTACCAATAACCTTAAAAACATTAATGAACACCAGGTGAATACACGGCACACCAAGATTGCCGAAATCTATATCAGCAATGGCAAAGAAATGCTCACCATTCACAGCCTGGCGCCCGATGAGAAACCGCGCGTACTGAAAAACACCTGGTTTAAAGCCCTCACGCGGCCTAAATACACGGACCCCGACAAAATAAATATTGTAAACCCCGTGCGAAAAGAAGAGCAAACAGCACCGGCTAAAAAAGACAGCAGCAGCTCCAACGGTGGTATTGATTTTGAAAATTATACACTGAACGGCGAAAAGAAAAAAGAACAGGCAAAAAGCACAACGGGAAACACGAACGCCACATCAAATGCTTCCGGCAATCCGCAGGATTCGATCAGGGCAACGCATAACCCCGATGAATTGAAATTTCCGATACAGCAGAACTATTACATCAGCTTCAGTACCGACCAGGTGGTGACTCAGCTCGACAATTCCTACCTCAGCACCAATTACCAGAAATTTACTGGTGGAGGAAGTCCCGTATACCTCAACCCTGGCCTGAACGCCCTCTTTAAAATAGGATTAAGCGACCTCTTTGAAGATTACAGGATTACGGCCGGATTCAGGCTTACAAGCACACTGAATACAGAATACCTGCTAAGCTGGGAAAACCGCGTGAAACGCATTGATCAGCAACTGGTACTGCACCGCCAGTCATTTGTAAAGATCAACAGTTACTATGGCGACGTCGCAAAAATTCAAACCCACGATGCCCGTTATTCGTGGAAATTACCTTTCAGTGAAGTATCGGCCACCCGCCTTTCCATTCTTTACCGGAACGACAGAACCGTATTTGCCGCAGTAAGCGATGCTGCCCTTCCGAAGCGCGATGCCTACGATAACTATGGCGGTGCGAGACTCGAATACATTTTTGATAACACGCGTAAACGCGGTATTAACCTTTACAACGGAACACGCTTAAAACTATGGGCTGAATACTGGCGACTGATTAAAACCGAAAGGCACGACCTGATTACCTTTGGCTTCGATGCCCGTAATTATAAAAAACTGCACCGCGACCTGATCTGGGCCAATCGCCTGGCCGGAGGCTCATCGTGGGGAACCGATCGCCTTATCTTTTACATGGGCGGTGTCGACAACTGGATCAATCCTCAATTCGACCGCTCCATCAATATTGTAAATCCCGACCAGTACCAGTTCCAGACGCTGGCAACGCCCATGCGCGGTTTCAAACAGAACATCCGCAATGGAAATAACTTTGTGGTATGGAACAGTGAAATACGCGTTCCTATTTTCCGTTACCTGCTGAACCGCCCGATCCGTTCCGACTTTATCAATAACTTCCAGATCAATGTATTTGGTGATATGGGCATGGCCTGGTACGATAAAAATCCTTACAGCGAAGACAATGTGCTCAATAAAAATGTATACCCGGGGAACCCGATCACACTCACCATATACAACCAGAAAGAGCCACTGGTGGGCGGGTTTGGTATCGGTGTACGCTCGCGCATCCTGGGCTACTTCATCCGCCTGGATCATGCCTGGGGTGTAGACGACAAGCAGATTCAGAAACCAATGACCTATATTTCGCTGAGCACAGATTTTTAATTATTGCATGGTATCAGCAGCACACATCCGGGCACTTGCCGAAAAAAAATACGAGGCCGTCAGGGACATCCGCAGGCACATGCATCAATATCCCGAACTCTCGTTTGAAGAATATAAAACCTCTGAATACATCTGCCGTGTACTCGACAGCCTGCACATACCTTACACCAAAGGCTTTGTAAAAACCGGCATTGTGGCACACATCGAAGGAAAAAATCCTTCTAAAAAAGTGCTGGCATTACGCGCCGATATGGATGCACTGCCCATTACCGAAATGAACCAGGTTGCGTATAAGTCGAAACATGAAGGTGTAATGCATGCCTGTGGACATGATGTGCATAGTGCCTCATTACTTGGCACTGCCATGATTTTATGTGAACTACGGGAACATTTTGAAGGAACGGTGAAATTGATTTTCCAGCCGGGCGAAGAAGTATTGCCCGGCGGTGCATCGCTCATGATTAAAGAACATGCCTTAAAAAATCCGGATGCTACGTTAGCTATTGCGCAACATGTGTTTCCAAGTATGGAAACCGGCAAGGTTGGTTTCAGAGCCGGCATGTATATGGCCAGTACCGACGAAATTCATATCACCGTTAAAGGCAAAGGCGGGCATGCGGCCATGGCCGGCGATTACATCAATCCCCTGGTGAGCGCCGCCGAAATCATCACGGAGCTTCAGCAGGAATTTCCTTATACGATCGATGCAGATGGTGTGGCGCGGAACACCGCAAACCATATTCCTACGGTGCTTGCTTTCGGTAAAATAGAAGGCAAAGGTGCAACCAATGTTATTCCGGACCATGTTCAAATGGCCGGTACATTCAGAACCATGGACGAAGCCTGGCGCAAAGCCTCGCATGAGAAAATAAAAGAAGTCGTTGAAGGTATTTGTGCGCAACATAAAACCAGTGCCGATATCAATATCATAAAAGGCTACCCCTTTCTTACCAATAACGAAACACTGACCAATGCCTGCATGCAAGCTGCAAAGGAGTACCTGGGCGCTGATCATGTCGAGGAATTACCGATACGTATGACCGCCGAAGACTTTGCCTATATCAGCCAGGAAGTGCCAAGCTGTTTCTACAGACTGGGTACCGGCAACACATCAAAAGGTATAACATCGGGCGTGCATACCGCTACATTCGATATAGATGAAGATGCTCTGAAAACCGGCAGTGGGCTCATGGCCTGGCTTACCATTACTCAATTAAATTCCTGATCATGCGCATTGGATTATTCTTCGGTTCTTTTAATCCCATACATGTGGGGCACATGGTGCTGGCCAATTACATGCTTTCGTTCACCGACCTTCAACAGGTATGGTTTGTGGTATCGCCACACAATCCGTTGAAAGAAAAATCGTCGCTGCTCGATCAGAACCAGCGTCTGCACATGGTGAACCTGGCCATTGGCGATAACCTCAACCTGAAGAGCAATAATATTGAATTTGGTTTACCCCAGCCATCATACACCATCAACACTCTGGCGCATCTGAAAGAGAAATACCCGAAGCATGAGTTTGCCCTGATTATGGGAGCTGACAACCTGCAGACTTTTCATAAATGGAAAAACTACGAAACGATTCTCGACAATTATAAAATCTACACCTATCCGAGACCCGGTTTTGATGGCGGCGCACTGCGTCTTCACCAGCATGTGGTTATGACAGAAGCACCGGTCATGGAGATTTCATCCACCTTTATACGCAATGCCATCAAGGCCAAAAAAGATGTGTCTTATTTTGTACCGGCCCCAGTATGGCAGTACATCGATGAAATGAATTTTTACAGGAAATAAAATATCTCCTGCTATTTTCTCAGTTTAGAATTTCTTACCGGGATTAAACGGTTTGGTCGGCTTCTCAATGGTTGTCAGGATTGATTTAACCTTGTCCTTGTCGGCCAGCAATTTTGTTGCTTCCTGCAGTTCCGTATCATATTTCAGCGAATTCTGAATCCGGCCTTTCTCAAACTCAAAACGCGAAACGATCTCTTCTTCTATAAATTCTTTAATCTCCGGTTTGAAACGGTTGAGATCGTCTTTTTTATTGGAAGCCATTTTGGCGAGCAGGGCATTATATTCGTTTTTTATATCGTCGTAGTATTTTTCGGATTCGGCATCGTTCTTCAGATCTTCCAGCTCGTAATCGCTCTGTGTTTTATAGCTGTAGTCCTTGTCTTTCAGGTAAGCAATAAAATCATTGTAATCGGCATCCGAAAATTTGAAATCACCCGCTTTAGCCTGCAGCTGCGGATGTTTGATCATATACTCATTCACATATTTAAAAATATGATTCTTGTTCAACAAGGTGATCAGGATATTGCTGTATTTTGCCGGATCGAGTTTTAACTCCGGCATAACGCCTGCTCCATCGTAAACGATACGGCCGTTTTTTGTTTTAAAAGCTGTGATCAGGGAATCAGGAACTTTCAGTACGTGGCCTTCTTCATCGCGGTGCGAGTAATCGAGCGCCTGGATACAGCGTCCGCTCGGAATGTAGTATTTGGCAACCGTTACCTTCAGCTTTGCATTGTAAGTGAGATCACGCGTTTGCTGCACCAGTCCTTTTCCGAAGGAACGTTGCCCCACAATAATGGCACGATCAAGGTCCTGCAATGAACCGGCTACAATTTCAGATGCAGATGCCGAGTTATTGTCAACCAACACAACCAATGGAATCTGTGTATCTACAGGGTTATTCACCGCCAGGTAATGTTTATCCCAGTCTTTTACTTTACCACGTGTAAACACAATTTCGTTGCCCTTGTCAACAAAGAGGTTCACTATATTTACAGCCTCCTGCAACAAACCACCCGGATTTCCGCGCAGGTCGAACACCAGGCTCTTACATCCCTTTTCCTTCAGTTTAAGAAGCGCGCTTTTTACTTCGCCACTGCAATTATCCGTGAAGCTGGTCAGTTTAATATAGCCAGTTTCGGCATTGATCATGTCGAAATAAGGAACGCTCTTTACTTTAATATCTTCACGTGTCATGCTCACTTCAACCGGTGTGGTTTGTCCCAGGTGAATGATCTTCATTTTGATGGGAGTCCCTGCCTGTCCTTTCAGTAGTGGCGTAATATCATTGGTGTTTTTACCTTTCACACTATTGCCGTTTATTTCTATGATTTCGTCGCCTGCACGAAGCCCGGCTTTAAACGCTGCAAATCCTTCGTATGGTTCCGTAACGGTTATTTTATCATCAATATCACGGATCTGTGCACCAATGCCTCCGTATTCACCGGTGGTCATATAACGATAATCTTCAATATCGTTTTCAGAAATGTAATTGGTATATGGATCCAGCGACTCGAGCATGGCGTCAATTCCCGTTTTCATAAGCTGCCCGGGTTTTGTTTCATCCACGTAGGCAATGTTCAATTCGCGGTAGAGCGTATTAAAAATGTCGAGGTTCTTAGACACCTCGAAATAATCCTGGGAAAAACTAAAGCCCAGGAAACCGGCTGCCGCCACACACGATATAATGATCAGCTTTTTCATACTCCTCTGATTTTTAGATACCATTAAATTTACTGCATTACAACGGCTTTATTTCACCGCTCATACTATTTTGTTGAATAAGAAATGTTAAAAGTTGTTTCACGGCCGACTCGATCCGGGCATACTCCGCAGGTTCATGGCTCAGGTAAATAAAAGCCAGATCCAGTTTACGTTCGCCAAGCGCCTGATATAATTCTTCTTTATGAAGGCGGTATGCTTCCCGCATACGGCGTTTCAGAATATTCCGTTTATTGGCCCGTTTAAATTTTTTCTTGGGCACCACAAACATACAACGGGCCGGGGAGTTGCTTTCAAACACGGATGGATAATACATCAGCTTAAGCGGCTGCGCGGTTTTACTTTTACCTTTTTCAAAGAGAATGGTAATAGCCGTTTTACTGCAGAGGCGTTCTATTTTTTTAAACGTGGGCATGTATAAAAAAGCCCCGACTGGCGGGGCTCGTTATGTTTAGCGTTTGTTCGATTCTTTCAGGTATTCTTCAATCGCGCCCGACATACTCGGGTTTTTCGGATTCGGCGCATATATATCCAATCTGTAGCCCAGTTTCTTAAGCTCATTGGCCGCAGCCGCACCAAAGCATGCAATGCGGGTATCACCCTGCTTGAAGTTCGGGAAGTTGTGTTTCAGCGACCGGATACCGGCCGGCGTAAAGAACACCAGCACATCATATTCTTTCAGATCTTTAATATCAGAAAGGTCGGCACTTACCGTACGGTACATCACTGCCTTTGTATACTTAATGTTAAGATCATCGAGAAACTCAACAATTTGTTCTTTGTGCACATCCGACACCGGCAATAAAAATTTCTCTTCGCGGTTTTTACGGATAACATCTACCAGGTCCTGGATGGTTTGATGTCCGAAGAAAATCTTGCGTTTCCGGTATTGGATATATTTCTGAAGGTAATAAGCTGTTGCTTCGTTGATGCAGAAATACTTCATCGTTTCAGGAACGGTGATGCGCATCTCATTACACATACGGAAATAATGATCTACCGCCAGGCGACTGGTCAGGATCACGGCATGGTGCTCCAGGATATCGATTCGCTGTGAACGGAAATCTTTCGCCGGAAGACCATCAATTTTAATAAACTGGCGGAAATTCGCTTTGATGTTGTAACGATGTGCCAGGTCTACGTATGGATTCTTATCAGTTTCGGCAGGTTTCGGCTGCGAAATCAATATAGTTCTGATTTTATTTTTGGGCCAGTTAGATACTTCGATCACCGGTGGTGGCGGAACCGCTACAAGTTGTTTCCTGGTTTTTACCCCTGTTTTTACCAGCTTCGCTGTTTCTACCTTCGATTCTTTGGAAGGTTGAGCGGCCTGCGTTTTCACCACAGGTTTCGCAACCGCTTTTTGTTTATCAACCGCTGTTTTTTTAACGATAGGTTTTGGGGCTGGTTTTACAATTTTTTTGGCTACGGCTTTTTTAGCGGCCGGCTTTGTTTTGACAACCACTTTCTTTTTAGCCTGCGTTTTCTTAGGAGTTACCTTTGGTTTTGCCTTGCCCGCGGCCTTTTTCTTAGCAGCCGGTACTTTCTTAAGTTTTGTTTTGGCAAGCGGTTTTTTCTTTACAGCCATAAAAAATTATATGCTTTATTTTAAAAGTGGGTCAGTATAAATTTTACTAACACCAACAGGGGCAGAATTTCTAAGGCGCAAAGGTACAAAAAAATATAAAAAAATCCTATACCCTGTTCCATTCCGGATATAGCGAATCCTCTGACAAATCTGAAGAGGTAAAAAGCCATGAAAATAACAAGTCCCGGGTAAAGGAACCATTCGGCGCGGAGGCCCGAAAACTCAAGTGCAATAACAAACGGGAAAAGTGTAATTCCCAGAACCTGGCTGAAAACCGACACATTGAAAATATACTCCCGGATCAGGTCGGTCATATTAATGACGTGTCCCAGCACCATGGAAACCATGTATTTCACCAGATAAGACGCCCCTACGAGACCCATAAAAAACAGGAATTGCTTCCAGACCGGCGTGTCGCGCAGAATGAAACCGAAATAGGCATTGAAACTGTAAAGAAAAAAGGAAAGGCATACAAGAAACACAATGAGCAATATAACAGACAACCTTTTCCCGATCTTATAATCTTCGCGCTGAAGTTGCTTGGAGGCCTGCAAACTATAAAATGCGGTAAATACCTTCGTGAGTTTTTTGGGTTCGGTAACCCGCGCAAATACAATGAATGAAAAAACGACAAACAACAGGATGGCCGGCCAGATCATATCATGACCATTGCGGAACACCGCCGACGGGTGAAAAGGCTTCAGTAAATTGCCCGAAAAAAGTGGCTCGTATACCGCACGCACCACGGTGGCACTGTCATGCATTAATGTATCGTGTATGGCACTTAAAACCTGAACTGGCACAACCTCTTCTCTTAAAGCACGAACCAACGTGAAATATTAAACCCTAATTTGATCTGTCCGCTCTTCCAGGTATCCTGGGTAGAAGTAAGCATGCTGCTTTCCAGGATAGCTGTTGAATTGCAAAAATTAACATGAAAAACGTGCCCGCCTGTTTCTATTTCGACACCCACGGATAAAGGATTATAGAATCCTGCCGGATTGTTCCGCTGAAAATCGGAGAAATTATAAAAGTAATCGGCTACCAACGCAAATCGAGGGCTAAGCTTGATGCGCCCGCCAATTCCCAGCGAGAACAGATCATTCTGATCTTCTTTACCATTGCGGGTATTTACCTGTTGCTTTATAAAATTACGATGCACATAGGTTGGCAATAACTCCAGGGATAACCGCTTACTGAACTTGCGGGCAATAATGAACTGGCTCAGGTACTGGAAGCGGTGTGCTTCATTGGTTTTGGGACGAATCACACCGGCATAAAGATTATCGGTGGTCATGGATGTATACCCTACATTGCCATAAAAACAAACCGAAACGGGAACAGAATTATTCTCGCGTTGTGTAAGGAAGCGCCACTTGAATGTACCGTCATACATTTCGCGATACTTGCTGCGACCGATACCTACAGTAATATCATCGGTGATGCCGTAGTCGAACGAAAGCCTCACATCGCTGATATTGTCCATGCCGAAAAATTTATGCGCGGCATCATTCAGTGCATTGGGAAGTGTATTATTATAAAGGTTCCCGAAACGATGCGTGATCCTGAAGTCCAGGTTGCGCTTTCTGACGGTTTCGATCGTTTGCGCACTCACCACCCTGGTTGTTTTGAAAGTAGCGTAAACTTTACGGGATGGTGCTTTTTTAGCGGAATCGCTCACCATGCCCAATAAATCTTCCTGCGACCAGCCGGCAAAAGGCAGGATAAAAACGAAAAGGGCAAGAAAGTGTTTTAACATGAATGCTATACGATTTCGACGAATCAAATATAATCAGAAAAAACCGGAAACGGGAGCCACGGCTTAGCTGTGGTAGTAAAGGTTTTGATTTATTTTTTCACAAAAGGCGCCATCTCCGAACTCACCGTAACATCAACCACTTCGGCAATATTCTGAACGTAAAGCGAAGGAACCCTGATATTATAATCGGCGATACGGATTTTGAATTTTGAGCTGATTGTTATCACATCGCCTTTGCGGGTAATGGTGCCTTCCATGCTCACATCGCGCGTAACGCCATGCAGGGTAAACTGCCCGGTAACTGTTACCTTGTAATCACCGTCTTTGCTGAGATCCGGCTTATCTGCAATTTTTCCTTTAAAAACACATGCCGGGTATTTATCAGACTCCACGTAGTTTTCATTGAAATGCTCTTCCATCAGCGGCTTTTTAAACCTGAAATAGAGCATGGTTACCAGAGCCTGTACATCGCCGGTAGTGGTATTCATCATAATAGTGCCCTTGCTATTGGTGGCGGTGATGTCTTCGAGCGGTGATTTAGAAAAGAAGGTTATTGTTGTGGCTTCACTTTTGCCTCTAAAAATCTGCGCGCTTGCTGTAATCTGACAGATGAGCAATATGGCCAGGCAAATGAATGTTTTCATAACGTTGGTTTATACCCTGTTTAACAAGATATGTACCAAATAGTTCGCGGTTAACTGAGTTTGGCGTAATCGCCGAGAAACTTACCGATTAAACGCGGAAAGCCATATTCATCGAGGGAACTGACATTCACCGCCTTGAATGTGCTATTTTTAAGGGGTTTGCGGAGTTCCACGACATAAAATACCGCATGGAGGATTTGGTGAGACAGAATATGCCTGTATTCTTTTGAAACATGCTGCAGGGTAAATTCAACCTTTAAAGATTTAAATACAGGATCGGTCAGAATCTTTTCTTCTTTGCTCCGCTTTGCTGTTTCGATGAGCATAAATTCATAGAGATTCTGCCAGATGTCTTTTTCCGTGCGCTTACGAATGTACACCTGGTTTTTATGCTTCAGTACTATATAATTCAAAAAGCGTTCTTTTGCCGGAGCTGCCTTTTCCTTTACCGGGAATTTATGGACGGCCTTGTGCTGAAATGCATAACAATGACTTTGCAACACACAGCTCTCGCATCCCGGATTCTGCGGCCTGCAATGCAAAGCGCCGAACTCCATCATGGCACTGTTATGCAATGCCGGGCGTTTACGGTCAAGCAATTCGTCGGCCAGTTGCTGAAATTCTTTTTTACCCTGCGTGCTGTTAATGGGTGTTGAAATTCCAAACAGCCGCGACAGGACCCGGTACACATTCCCGTCGACCACAGCATGCGGAAGATCAAAAGCAAAAGAGGCAACGGCTGCGGCGGTGTAATCGCCCACACCCTTCAGGGCCCTTATGTCATTATAATTATCCGGAAATTTCCCCTTGAACTGCGCGTGAATATGTTTCGCTGCCGCATGCAGGTTTCGTGCCCTCGAATAATAGCCCAAACCTTGCCAGAGGCGCATAACCTCATCTTCGGGGGCTTTCGCCAGATCACTTACCTGCCGGTAACGCTCCACAAATTTATTGTAATAAGCAAGCCCCTGCACTACCTGGGTTTGCTGCATAATAATCTCCGACAACCAGATATGATACGCATCTTTTGTATGGCGCCAGGGAAGGTCGCGTTTATTGGCTTTATACCAATGAATAAGTTTATGTGAAACCGGGTTCATCTATTACCACTACAAATAACGGAATAGCTGCCTGAAAATAAAAGCGCCTGCCGATAATTCGACAGGCGCTTACACACTACTATGGAACAGAACACACTACTTTGTACAATGACAGGCAGTACCCACAATCCCCAACCCTTTTTAATGGATCATGAGCCTGCTTGTCATCGTTCCTTCACCCGAGGTAGCCTTCAATAAATAAAGCCCTCTCGGCAATGAGCTGCTTTCGTATGTATGAAAAAAAGAACCGTTTACGGCATCTTCGGTATCGTATACGCGAACCAGGCTGCCATTCATGTTATAAATGCTGACATTTACCGGTCCGTCTTTTATTCCGGAAGAAACAATGGTAAACTGATCGGTGGCCGGGTTCGGGTACATGTCGAAGGAAAGCGATTTTTCGTTTACCTGTTCAATCCCTGTAGCTGCCAACGGTGTGATTTGCAGACTGTGTGCATATACATTGTCGCCCGCATTCGACAAGCCATCGGAATTAGCGGCAATGCCATCATAATACATATTCACGGTACCGCTTGATGGCGCTACCCAGTCAAAGACAAATGAAGCTGTATTGGCCACAGCACCCCCTGACGGCTGATGCGTGCAGGTTACACGCCCGGTGCCAAACGGCTGTCCCATGCGGGTATGCACAGCATCGGTAATAACAATTGTTCCCACTGCATTATTTACCATAGGGTTTGTATTGCCACTGTTGTCGAGCGCTTCGAAATCGAAGCCGAACAGGCTTTTACCGGTTTCATGCACCGTTACAGTCATGTGGTAGGTAGCGCCTGGCGTATAATGGTTGGCCGTGAGCGATGGTGTGGATGTGAGTGTAATACTTCCCGGACCCGCATTATCGGCCAGGCCTCCTGTAGAACTGCTTCCGTTTCCGGAACCATGGCAACCACTCTGGGAGCAGGTACTCTCACCCGGAGCTCCCGAACTGGCCAGTTTACCGTTTGAGTCCATGGTTTCGAGAGTTCCGGATGTCAGGAGAATAAATGCCGGTATGGCGATCACGGCAGTTATAACAATGTTTTTGGTTTTCATGATCGAAATTTAAAAGGTTAGTTACTGTATGATCAGTTTGCGGGATTGCTGTAAATGCGCCGATGAAATTTTCACGAGATAAACCCCCGGCGCAAAACCATCTGTGCTGTATGCCTGGTGAAAAAGCCCTTGTTCAGGTGATACCTCAGCGAATTGTTTCACTGTTTTTCCGTCGAGACTCTCTATTTGCATGTGAATAGCTTCATTGTATGGCGATTCAAACGCCAGCGTAAACTGACCGGTTGCAGGGTTCGGAAACAATTGTAGAGAAGTGGCAGCAGCCTGCTCAGCTATAATGCCGGTCGCTGCGCCCGGAGTAAGCTGCTTGCCGGCCAGGTATACATTATCAATGGCATTGGCCAGGTTATCGTTATTACCAGCGATACCCGATGTGTAAATATTAACGGTGCCGGTCGACGGCGCTGTCCAGTCAAACACAAAGGTTTTACTGTTGCTTGCGAGCCCGCCGTTCAGGGTGTGAGTCACAGTGGCCCTGCCGGTGCCATAGGCTTGTGCAATACGGGTATGGGCCGGGTCGGTAATGGTGAGGGTACCTGCTGTATTATTGATATGCAGATCAGTATTCCCGCTGTTGTCAAGTATCTCGGCATTGAACCCGAAAATGGATTTACCCGTTTCAGATACTGTAACACTCATGTGATATACAGCACCGGGCACATAATGATTGGCGGTAAATGCCGGACTTGAACTGATTGTAATACTGCCCGGGCCTGCATTATCGGCCAGACCGCCTGTTGAACCGTTACCATTGCCGGCACCATGGCAACCGCTTTGTGAACAGGTATGGGCTTCTCCGGGAGAGCCGGTGCTGGTGGATGTACCACCGGCATTTTCTACTTTTTTGGTGCCGCTGTCAAATGCGGAGGAGATGAAGAATACGGCTAAAAATGCTATTACAGCAATCGGGTAGGTGTAAAATTTGATTTTCATAAGCGTGATTTTATAATAAAGAGCGCCCGGTTACCCGAAAGGTTGCCTCAAAAAAATATTTTTTTCTCAGGCAACTGATGCGTTCCTTTATATGTCTATCTTAACAATAGTGTCGGCCGACATAGAAGAACATATTATAAAAGGTTGCCTTGCCGGGAAGCGGGAGTTTCAGAAAAAACTCTATGAATCCCTGGCAGGAAAGATGCTGTTTGTGTGTTTTCGCTACTGTAAAAACCGCGATGATGCCGAAGATGTGATGCAGGATGGTTTTATAAAGGTTTTTAAAAACCTCGACAGTTATAAATTTCAGGGCTCATTTGAGGGGTGGGTTCGCCGTATTATGGTGAATACGGCTATTAATTTCATCACGGTGCAGAAGCAACACCGTCTTTTTGACGATATTGATGATGACAGTTCTATGGCCGTGGAAAGCGACAATGATACCAGCGGCCCGTTAAATGAAAAAGATGTATTGAAAATATTGCACATGCTGCCGGATGGTTACCGCACGGTGTTTAATATGTACGTGATCGAAGGTTATTCGCACAAAGAAATCGGCGAGATCCTTGGCATCAGTGAAGGCACATCAAAAAGCCAGCTGGCGAAAGGAAAAAACCACCTGAAGCAATTGCTGAATAAATATTTTGAAAGTAACGTTAACATTGAAAATCACTCATCATGAGTCATCCAGAGCAACATACAGAGCAAGATGGCCTCGAAGTCTTTTTCAGCAAGTACCTGAAAGATGCTTCCATGGAACCTTCGGCCGGATCGTGGGAGATGATCGATCAGGCGCTGAAAGCCGGTGAAAAAGAAAAACGCAGGAAACGTTTCCTGTGGATCTTCTTCAGTGGTGCAGGAGCTTTGCTTTTGCTCGGCACATGGCTGTTTTTAAGCTATGGCTCGTCCGTCTCTTCATTTTTCGCACCGTCGAAACAAAGCGCTGCAGCATCTTCCGCTTCACCTGCAAAGGTTGAGAAAAACATGCCTGCCGCAGATCACGGAACTGCTGAAACCAAAGAAAAATCAGCTGCTCCCGGCGCACATCCGGATACAACCCCATCACAGGAATCCTCTGTTTCATCCCCCGCTGAAGTTGCTGTTTCGGAAGAAACAGTAACCCATGTTCAACTGGGTGCATTTAAACACGCACCAAAACCCGGCATGTTCAGTAAGCTGCCTTTTGCTGTGCTTACCGAAACCGGTGCCGATGGTCTCACCCGCTATTATGCCCGCATCGAAAATCCTGAGAAAGACCTGGACCTGATCCGCCGGTCGGGCTTCAAAGACGCATTTATAAAGCAAGGTCCTGTTGATGCTGTGGCTTACCATGAACCTATGACGAACAGCCATGAAACCGGAACTATGACCCATTCAGCCAAAGCAGAAAAGCAACCGGTTGTACGCTCTGCTACTTCATCGGCTCTGACTCAAAATCAAACCAAATCTGAACCCAATACAACACCGTCCAAAAGCACCATACCTTCGCATGGAGTGGCAACGCCATCGCAAACCAACACCGCTATTGCTGTAACCCAGACAAAGTACACACCTGTTACTACCCCGGAAAATACGGTAACCTCTGTTGCTTCCGGCACACAGTCTGCCGGACCTCTTTCCCAGGGGCAGAACAATACTGGTGATGCGGGAACAACCCAACAGCAAGCAGCCGGGCAGACAACCGGTGCTGTAACCACCACGACCGTAACTGCCGCCGAACACACAGAAGCCGCCGTAGCAGCCAGCGACAGCACGAAAAAAGAACCGGATAAAAAAGACAGTACACTCAGCAAGGCATCCTCGCCACACAAAGACAGCAGCATAACATTACCTTACGCCCGGTGGGCCGTCTCATTAACGGGAGGGCCTAACGTATTTTTTAATAGTCCGTCAAGTACAGGATTTTCCATAAAAAACGAATACCATCCTCAAACCTACAATGCCCACCTGGACCTTGAATACCGTTTTATGCCAGGACTTTCGGGAGGCATTGGCGTTTCCTATCAGGAGTACAGCACCCGGCAGGACGAAACCTATTTCAGGTTCAGTAAATATATTTCCAGTGATTATATGGTACAGACTTCTGGCGGCCCTCTCCCGATTGATAAAGATGTGCTTCTCCAGGGTTTCTATATGGCAGCGCCTATCGACACGTTCTTTGCTTATTATACCTATGCATACACACAGCGCATGGTAAATGTTCCGCTTCACCTGAACTGGTACTTTATTAATAAATCGCACATCCAGGCTTATGCCGGCATTGGTGTCAATGCATCGTATATGATCGCACAACAGAACAGGGTTACCTTAATAAAGGAGCATGATCGTCGCGACCTGAATTATAACCACATAAACGGCAACAGGTTCAATGCCTTGTTATTGCTGAGCCTGGGCTGCGACGTACGATTTACCAAACGGTTTTATTTTACCGTGGCGCCAGGCATGCGCTATGGTTTAACCAACACGGCCAATACGCCGGGCGTTTTGTTCAAACCATTTTATATATCGGGGAACGCCGGTTTTAAATTCAGGTTTTAATTTATTTTACGGCAAGGATGGAATACACCATGGGCATTTTATTCCCGATGTGTTTGATCCGGAACCGGTGCTCAGCCACCTCTACCATATTCTGAAAACAATTATAGGGCGAGTAGTCGTATTCCTTAAACTGCCGGATGTTCAGGCCTTGACGAATGAGTGCCTGCATCACCTCACTTAAGGAGTGGTTCCACGACACTGTTTCATAGCGGAGAGGAGCATCCGGATCGGTATATGTACCGCTGCTGGTTTCTTCGATCGGTTTTTCGTTGAAGTAATTATAGTCTATTTGCCTGAAACCTTCGTCAAACATCCATACCACCGGATGAAACTCAACAAATACCAGCTCGCCTCCGGGTTTCAGAAAATGCGACACCACCGAGGCCCAGCGATCCATATCGGGCAACCAGCCAATGGTTCCATACGTTGTAAATACGATGTCAAACTGCACGTTAAGATTTTCGGGTAAACTATAGACGTCGCAACAAATAAATTCAGCATCCAGTTTTAATTCATGATTCAATTCCCTGGCTTTTTCGATGGCTACATCCGAAAGGTCTATCCCGGTAACCCGTGCCCCCATGCGGGCCAGCGACAGGCTGTCCTGCCCGAAATGGCATTGCAGATGCAGTATCTTTTTCCCGGCAACAGATCCCAGCATGTCCAATTCGATGCTTTGGAGGGAGGTGGCGCCTGACATGAACGCCGGCATGTCATAAAACCGGCTTCCGACGTGTACGGCTGTGCGCAAATTCCACGCTTCCTTATTCTTAATCAGATAGTTACGATCATTTTCCATAATATACTCCAAAACCTAAAGCTAGTATTAATTCCATATTTGCTTAAATTTTACAGCTAAATTTTTGGTTTTCAATTAAAACACTATCTTTGCAGCCCGTTTTTACAATTAACTAATTGATTTTTAAATTTTTGAGATGACCAAAGCCGATATAGTAAACGAAATCGCCGAAAAAACAGGAATTGAAAAAATAATCGTTCAGTCGACCGTTGAAGCATTTATGAAATCGATCCGGACAGCTATGACTGAAGGAAAGAATGTATACCTGCGTGGGTTCGGTACATTTGTGGTGAAGAAACGTGCTGAGAAAATCGGTCGTAATATTTCCAAGAATACGACTGTTGTGATTCCTGCCCATTTCATTCCGGCATTTAAACCGGCAAAAACGTTTTCGGAAAGAGTGAAACGCAATGTAAAAGTTGCTGAACCTCTGGATAATAAACAAGTTGAATGACAAAGCCCAGGATAGTACAAATTAGTTTGGTCCTGGCAGCCCTTGTCATTTTCGTTCTTTTATTTATTGCACCTCGTTCTCACAAAGCAGATTCCGATCAGCCTGCAGCCATGACTTCAAAAGAAGCAGCAGCTCCGGTGGATATGGAATTGTTTGTTAAAAATGCCGTAGCTTCTTTAAATACCAGCGGGCAAAAAGAAATTTTTGATCAATTGGTTAAGCAGGCAGAAAAAGACCCTGAACATGGCCTCGACAGCCTGGTAAAATTCTGGGATAAAAACAGGCGGCCCGATATGGCTGCTTATTTTACCGAGAAAACAGCGCTGAATCTTAAGACTGCCTCCGCCTGGATCAAAGCCGGCGATCGCTATTATTATTCCATTCAGTTTGTAAAAGACATTTCGGAAGTAGCTGCCCTGTATGGTAAGGCTATTCGGTGCTATTCGGAAGGCCTGAAGCTTGAGCCGGGTAATGTGGACGCCAAAATACAACTGGCTTCCTGTTATGTGGATCAGTCTGTAGACCCGATGAAAGGTATTTCCATGCTGCGTGAAGTTGAAAAAACCGACAGTAACAATGTGAAACTGCAAATGACCTTTGCATTATTCTCTGTAAAATCGGGACAGTTTGATAAAGCCATCAGGCGTTTTGAAAATGTGGTTCGTATTGACCCATCGTTTATTGAAGCATACCTGCATATGGCCGATGCATACGATCAGATGGGGAACAAGGCAAAAACCATTGAAATGCTCGAGAAATTTGAGAGCCTTACACCGGATATGTTTGCCAAGAAAGAGGTACGGAAATCGATAGAGGGATTAAAGAAAAAATAATTAACACAGTATAAATTTTTAAAAACAGAAAGCTATGCCAAGCGGAAAGAAAAGAAAAAGACATAAGATGGCAACTCACAAACGCAAAAAACGTTTGAGAAAAAATCGTCATAAGAAAAAATAATTAGCCCAGCTAATTGTTTTTATTTGTTTGATACACAAACGGAAGGATGTATATCTTTTCCGTTTGTGTTATTTGCATATATGTATATTTCACGTAGCCCCCGTGGTCTGCGATTGATATAAGGACACTAATTAAAATATTTTAGAGCGTGAATTACGAATTAATAATTAATTCCACGCCTAGCGAAGTTGTTATAGCCCTATTAAACGATAAACGTTTGGTAGAGCTCCACAGGGAAAAAAATAATACCCGATTTTCGGTAGGCGATATTTACTTTGGAAAAGTTAAGAAGGTGATGACCGGTCTTAATGCCGCCTTTGTAGATGTAGGATATGAAAAAGATGCTTTTCTGCATTACCTCGACCTTGGCCCTCAGGCCAATTCGCTGATTAAATATGTAGAAGCCGTCCGTTCAGGCAAACAGAATGTAAGCAACCTGATGTACTTTAAGAATGACAAGGACATCAATAAGGACGGAAAAATCAATGAGATTGTTAAATCAGGCCAGCAGATTGTTGTACAGGTTGCCAAAGAACCTATCTCGGCTAAAGGGCCACGTATAACTTCCGAAATTTCTATAGCCGGCCGTTACCTGGTACTTATTCCATTTTCCGACAAGGTTTCTGTTTCTTCCAAACTGAAAAGTATTGAAGAGAAAAACCGTCTGAAAGAACTCATGCACAGCATCAAACCAAAAAACTTTGGTGTGATTGTGCGCACAGTAGCCGAGGGTAAAAGCGTAGCCGAACTCGAAGGCGATCTCAACGACCTTGTGAAAAAATGGGAAGCCTGTTTCAATGAGCTTAAAACCGCTCAGCCCCCACAAATACTCTTAGGCGAAATGGACCGCACGAACGCGATGCTTCGTGATTTCCTGAACGCCACCTTCAATGCCATTCATGTAAACGATCAGAGTGTGTATGAAGATCTGAAATCCTACATTAAAAACATTGCCCCGGATAAGGTCGATATTTTAAAATATTACAGCGGCAAAGTTCCGATTTTTGATCATTTCGGGATTGAGCGCCAGATCAAATCACTTTTCGGTAAGCACGTGCACATGAAGAGTGGTGCTTACCTGATTATTGAACATACAGAAGCGCTTCACGTATTTGATGTAAACAGTGGAAACCGTGCCAAGAGCGAAAAATCGCAGGAAGAAAATGCCCTGGAGGTAAACCTGGAAGCTGCTGTTGAGGTGGCCCGCCAGTTACGACTCCGCGATATGGGTGGTATTATTGTGGTTGACTTCATTGACCTTCATAACCCTGAAAACCGCAAGCTGCTTTACGATAAGCTGAAAGAGGAAATGAAATCCGACAGGGCCAAGCACAACATTCTGCCGCCAAGTAAATTCGGATTGATTCAGATTACCCGTCAACGCCTGCGTCCTGAGGTGAATGTAGAAGTTCTGGAAACCTGCCCAAGCTGCGGTGGTACCGGTAAAGTACAACCAAGCCTGCTATTTGTCGACCAGATCGAAAACACACTTCGCTACATCATTAAAGAACAGAACGAAAAAAATATTACACTCAATGTGCATCCATACATCGAAGCCTTCATCAAGAAGGGTGGCTTCCTGAGAAGCATGCAGTGGAAATGGTACTTTGAGCATAAGCAATGGGTGAAAATCCAGCCTATGTCAAGCTTCGGATTTATGGAATATAAATTCCACAATAAAAACAACGACGAAATCATTACCTGATTTCAGCAGAAGCTAAAATCGTTTTACAAAAAAACCCGGTTATCATACCGGGTTTTTTTATGATGAATAGTTTCGCAGATTATTCGGCCACAATCATTGAAATAAGGAATGACCACACCAGCGCTATAAGCAACCCTGCCCCACCCAGTGCAATGGCCAGCGCGGAGAATGTTTTCTGGAATCCGTCGAGATCTCCGTGCCCAAGAACCAGGGCTGTAATACCACAGGCAATGGCAATAATACCCAGTGCAATGGCGATATAAAAATAGAAAGAGACTGCTGCTATAATAAGGGAATCTATTATGGCAAAAATAGCCAGGATGATAGCCAGAATACCGCAGGCAAAACCAACGATAGATAATATCGTAGATGGCAGGTGATCATCGCCGCCTTTTGCGGAATCTGATTTTTTGGGTTTCTGAACCAACACCTCTGAAAACGGGAGTTTCGCCAGGTTTTTCAATGTTTTGGCAGAAACCTTTGCTTTCAGTTTGAGAAGTGCTTTAGGATCCGGCAGCTTTTCAGCACTGGCTTTCGTATCTGCCGGCTTATTGTTGTCCGGTGCGGCTGAGGCTATAGCACCGTCACCTTTGTCTTCCGACTCAACAGGTGCGGGTGTTGTTACTGATAAGTCTGTCTTTCCATCTACTTCCGGAAGTTCCGCCGGTTTTGTGTTTGTCTTTTTATGGCTGAGCTCTTTTCCTGAGTCATGGTAGTAGCCTTTGGTATACTTACGCTGCATAAAATGCAGGTTGCCGCATTGGGCAAAAAAGATGATGATCAGCAAAAGGCCAAATGCCCTGGCTGCAATAGCGCTTATCGGTTTTTTCATGATACGAATATATTACAAAGCCCCGTGCAATACAAAAATTACTGATACCCACAATAAGTGCTAATATTCTCTAAATCAAGCCTCATGATATTTTTTGTTCTTCGCTATAAGCAGCTAAAGCCTTACCTTTGATTTTCTATGCGCAAAGTATCACTCATCCTGTGTTGTATTTCACTGCTTTGTATTGCGGCCTGCAAGCCCAATGAGGAAGCTGTAGCCGAAATTCCGGCAGGTGTGCTTACCGAGGAACAGCTTGTTCCGGTGCTGACTGATTGTTACCTGGCCGAAGCGGCTTCGGGAATTAATGTACTGAATGTTCCCGGACCAAAATTTGATTCGGCTTACGTTTTCAATCCGCTGAAAGATCATGATATTAGGAAAGCGCAATTTGATTCTTCACTTGCTTTTTACAGCAAGCATCCTAAAGTATTGAAATCGATATACGAGCGGGTGCTTGAGAAACTCAGCCAGATCCAGGCTGCCAAAAAAATAAAATAATCATTCGCGGATATATACCAGGCTATCGGTATACATCCTGTATTTCAGGTTAACCATCACATGCGGCCCCGGTGAAGCATATTTGTAATAGTTCCCATAGATCGCTTTATCTTTCACGGCATTCATGGTTTTGAGGCTATCCCAGGTAAAGTTTATAATACCTGAACGAATCTGATACGTGCCCATGGTAAGTGAATAGCCGACCTCAAATACACGGTAATACACAAAACCCGAATCAGGCTGCAATTGAAAATACGCAGAATGGTATCGTCCCTGGTTTTCGTATACCCCGGCTTGCCCTTTCACTGCTGTAAATGTAGAAGAATGCCTGCCGTTGAGTTCGGCTTCGTATTGCATCACAACCCGGATTAAACTATCGCGCCGGCGCTTGTTTGCGTCGTTCGTCTGCGATTGTCCCTGATAACATGTAAACAGAACAAACCCTATCAGGATTAACCCACGCATGCTGTAATGTATCAGCGTCCGTTGAACAGCCATCCGCCGGGATCCATGGTTTTATTGCCTTTCCAGATCTGGAGGTTCATACTGGTTTTACCATCATCTTCTATAATGGTACCAATAGCCTGCTTGATGGTAACCTTGTCGCCCTGTTTCACAAACACATCGCCGAGGTTGGAATATACGCTGAGGTATTCGCCGTGCCTGATGATCACCAGTTTACCTCCTGTTGGCGATATGGCTATACTGGTTACTTCGCCTTCAAATACTGCACGGGCCTGTGTTCCTTTGGTCACGCAAATTTCAACCCCGTTGTTATACATAATAAAGCCTTTGATGGCCGGGTGTTCGTATTCCCCATAACCCTGGCAGATTACGCCTTTGGCAACCGGCCATGGCAGTTTACCACGACTGCTTGCGAAATCGTTTCCTGTTGCTTCCGCTTCGGCCGTAAGCTCTGGCACAAATACCTTGGCTTCGGGTTTTGTTTCGTTGGTTTTATTTGTTTTGTTGGCCTTATTCGTTTTGATTTTGTTCTCTTTGGCAGCCTTGGCAGCCGCAGCCGTAGCAGCTTCCTCAGCCTTACGTTTGATCTCGTCGGCAATGAGTTTTTTAATGGCCAGTTGCAGATTCTCAGCGTCCCGTTTCTTTTGCTCGAGCTGAGCCTTCAGTTCTTTTTCTTTGGCCTGGATCTCTCCAAGCACCGATTCCTGCTCCTGTTTCTCTTTGTCGAGGATCGATTTTTCTTCCTGTTCATTTCCGAGGAGTACGTTTTTCTCGTGGCGCCTGGCTTCCAGTTCCTGAAGCTTTTCCAGGATGAGGTTTTGGGTAACCATGATCTCCATGGCCTGTTTTTTACGGAATTCGGTATATTGCTGAAAATATTTCAGGCGCATGTATGCCTGGTTAAAATTACCGGAAGCAAAAATGAACATGAGTTTGGTGTACGACTCCTGGTTGCGTTGTGCGAAATAGATCATTTTGGCATATTCCTGCTTAAGCTTGTCGAGTTTCGCCTTCAGCATATCGATCTCTACCTGGTTTTGCTTTATTTCGCGGTTTACCTGCGTGAGTTCAGCGTTAATGGTTCCAATGAGTTCTTCACGAACCTTTAGCTTGGTATTGATAACGACGATGGTGTTGATCTGCGATTTTTTGACCTGCTTGGTATGACTCAGCTGTGAATTGAGCTGTTTGATGTCTTCATTCAGCTTTTTGGTTTTGTCCTGAAGTTCTTTCTGAGATTGTTTGGTCTTTGTCTGACCAAAAGCCGGTGAATAGTATGTTCCGATCATGAAAAAGCAGAGACCCCAGAGGAGTCCGCTGATTTTACTTTTGAATCGGAATAGGCTCATACTTTGATGGAATATTTAACGTCAGCTTCTGAGGCTGATTTACATCTATGCGAACATAATTAATTTTGAGGCTTATTTTCTTCTCCGCACGTATGTCAATATTAACAGCATGTGGTGCATAAATCGAGTCTGTACCGGCAAACTTATCGTATTCGGCATGGAAGCTCCTGTTGGTGGATACATCAATAAAATCATTGCGTATAATCTTAAAGTTCTCCGGGTTCAGTGTCATGGTCTGCAGCGATCGCTTTAACGAATCCTGCCCCGAAACCAGTCGTTTCAACTTCCGTTTACGTTCGGTACTAAGCATATAATGACAATTCTGCCGATCGGTTACAGGTTTTAACTTATCGTCCTCGTCGTAAAACTCGGCACTGTTTCCAAAAAGAGCCGCCTGGATGAGGTCATAATCGAGGTCGGCATGCAGCAGCTGGTTGATGTAGTTGAAGTCTCCCTTAAAATACTGTTTCTTGACATACACAACCATTTTAACAGAGTCGCGGGTAATCAGGAGTTTGGCAATGTCGACCAATCCGATGGCCTGTATGGAAATCCAGATGGCGCTGTCTTTACGCACACGCAGGCGTATATCCAGTTTATTATCTTCGCCATCTACATTTACCTCGGCATCTGCTTTTGCACTGATCCAATCGTATTTGAACTCATTATCCCGGATATATTTGATGAGGGCTTTGGCATTTTTGTAATCCAGCCTGCAGCGGCCTAAAGTTGTATCGAGCTGCTCGGTTGGCGCCAGCTGGGTTTGCTGGAGGTGTTTTTTTGATTTACAGGAATAGAGTATGCCTAAAAGCATACAAAAGGAGAATCCAAAATATCTAAACCCTGTAGCGGGTAACCATCTATTCATACAATTTCTTATCCGCTATTTTTTTCTCGAGGGTATCGGATGTACCACCGGCCTGTCTGGCCTCTTTCCAATAGTCTATGGCTTCTTCGGTTCTGCCGAGTTTATACAGCACATCGCCATAATGCTCGAGAATAACAGCGCTTTTGTTACCCATTTTCGCCGCCCGGGCCAGCCATTCTTCTGCCTCTTTATATTTTCCCAACTGGTATAAGATCCAGCCATATGTATCGATATACGAGCGGTTGTTGGGCGCGAGTTCATTGCAGCGTTTCGAGTATTTTTCAGCCTTCTCGAGGTTTTGTTTCCTCAATGACAGGTAATAGGCGTAGTTGTTGAGTATAGATGTATTGTCGGGGTCAACCTTTAATGCATCATCAAATGCTTTATCCGATTTTTCGTAGTTTTTCAGGGCGTTGTAAGCGTCCCCGAGGTTCGAATAAAACTGGAGCAGGAGTTGGTTATTGTCATACACAAACTCAAGTCCGTCTTTCAATACATCTACTGCTTTCTGATAATTTTTAAGCTGAATATTGGCAATACCATTTAAAAAATACGTATTCGCCTGGTTAGGGAATAATTCGAGGGCTTCGGCACTATGTACAGCCAGTGAGTCGTAACGGTTCAGTTCCACTTCCAGCAGCATCAGCTGATTCCAGATCGGGTAACGTCCTTTATCCAGACGGGCTGCCTGCAGGTATTCGTCGCAGGCTTCCTTTATTTTTTTGTCGCGGTACAGGTAATCGGCATAAATGCTGTGTGCCTCGGCTGCAGAAGGATGCGTTTTAACCATGATCTGACAAAGTTCATACGCCTGCGGAATATACTCGGGATATTGTTCGGTATACTGGTAATAGGAGATGAGGATTTTCAGTTTGGCATCTACTTCGAGATCGGGGTTCTCGAAAGCCAGTTTAACTTCATCATTGAACTTCTGCTTGTTCCCCTGCTGCTTGTAGTAATCGGCCAGGGCCAGATGCACCATGGGATTATTGGGATCTATTGCCAGTATGCTCTTGTATACTTCAAGGGCTTTGTCGTTCTGACCATTTTCCTGGTAAAACTCGGCAAGGTATGTATAGTAGCGTGCTTCGGATGGATCGGTTTGAATGAGTTTGCGGAGCTCGGCTTCTGCTTCTGCTGTTTTTTTCTGTTGTTTGAGCAGTTTTATTTTATTGAGTGTGAAGGTTTCGCTTTGCCCGAATTTCTTCTCGATATCATCGTAGGTTTTGTAAGATTTATCGTAGTTGCCTCCATACATGTACTCGGCTGCCAGCCCTTCGTAAAACTCAGGGCGTTCGGGGTAGAGTTTAACCAGGCGGGCATACACATCGGCCGCAGCGGCATACTGGCGTTTGTTGTGAAGACACTCAATATACAACAACTGGTACCATTGATTTCTGGGATCATCGTTGGCGCACTCACGCGCATACTTAAGTGCATTGTCATACATACCACTGAAGCGGTAAATATTTCCAAGCTCATATTTAACAGCCGCGGATGTCGGGTCGATTTTGAGGCATTCGCGAAACATGGTTTCAGCGGTTTCCACGTTGCCACGCATGCGTTCTTTACAGGCATCCACGAAAATAGCTCCGAAACGGATCTGATCCTGTTCCGACAAGCCATGACCATGCGATGCAGCAGCTTGTGATGTTGCAGACGATGTCGTGGATTTAGTGCTTTTACAGGCCGGAAAAGCCAGAATCAAAGCCGTTATGAAAACAGTTCCGGAGAAAATATGTTTGCGTAATATCAATACTATGCCAGGGTTGTATAATCACTGATGCTGAGTTCCATGGCTTTTGCCATCACTTCACCGCTTTCGCCGATCATGCTGTTATTGATAACGGCGTTTTTAATTTTCGTATTGTTCTGAAGGATGCTGTTTTTCACTACTGAATCAACGAGTTCAGAACCGGCTCCCACAGAGGCATGTGGTCCTACAATGGAGTTGCGTATTACAACCTGGTCGCCGATAAAGCATGGTTCAATGACGATGGCATTTTCGAGTTTCACGTCTTTACCACGAAGGCGTGCCTGTCCTTTGTCAAATTCAAGTACACGCTGGTTGGTAAATACGGTAGCGTCTTTGTTGCCGCAATCCAGCCATTCTGTTACCTTGCCCGGTGTGAATCGCGTGCCCTTGCTTTTCATGTTTTCGAGGGCATTGGTGAGCTGGTATTCGCCTTTTTCTTTGATGTCGTTATCGAGCAGGTATTGTAGTTCGCTTTTCAGGTAGTCGCCGTCTTTGAAATAATAAATACCAATGATTGCGAGGTTGCTTACAAAGGTTTGTGGTTTTTCAACAAAATCGGTGATCACGCCCTGTGCATCTACTTTCACTACACCAAACTGACGCGGGTCTTCGATGGCCTGAACCCAGATCACACCTTCCTGGTTGGTATCCATCACAAAGTCTGCCTTAAAAAGCGTATCGGCGAATGCCACAACGGTTTTGCCACCGATGGAGTCTTTGGCGCACATAATGGCATGAGCGGTTCCAAGGGCTTTTTCCTGGTAATAAATGGAGCCTTTTGCGCCCTGGTCTTTGGCTATTTTCACCAGGTTTTCCTCCACTTCTTTACCAAAATCGGGGCCTATCACAAAGGCTATTTCATCCACTTTTTCACCACATACTTTCGTAATATCCTCTACAAGTCGCTGTACAATAGGTTTGCCGGCGACACAAATCAGGGGTTTAGGCACAGTAAGGGTGTGGGGGCGCATGCGTTTACCTTTGCCCGCCATGGGAATTATTATCTTCATAAGATGCTAAAAATCAAAAAACTATTAAGCACAAATATAGCTTAAATGTTCTGCTTTTACAGCCCTTTTGCTCAAAATTTGCTAAATCAGCTCGATGCCAATTTTTGCCAGCAGGTCCTGTTTATATGCCCTGGAAACAGGCACCTGAAGACCTGTCCGCATCACCAATGTACCACCATCGCCTTTCACATATTTTTCGGCCTGCGACAAGTTAACAATATAGGAATTATGGACTCGCATAAACTGAAGTCCTTCGATCATCTTCTCAAATGTCTTGAGAGTCTTTGAGATCAATATCCGTTTCCTGGTTTCGAGATAAACATACGTATAATTTGAGTCGGCCTCGAAGCTTACCACTTCATTTGAATTTACAATAAAGATTCCCTCACTTGTAGGCAGCATCAATTTTCGTGGCTGAACCTCCTTCCACTGTGCCATCATCCGTTGCATATCCTCTGAAGCGTGTCCTGACAGTTTGGCCAATCGCTTCTCTGCTTTGGCAACCGCGGCAACCAATTCCTCAATTTCAATAGGTTTCAGGAGGTAATCTACTGCTTCTACTTTAATGGCATGAATAGCATAATGATTATATGCCGTTGTAAATATCACTTCATAATCGTATTCCGGCAGTTTCTCGATCAATTGAAAGCCATTACCAAAAGGCATCTCAATATCCAGGAATAAAAGCTGAGGTCTGAGGGAATCGACAGCTACCCTGGCTTCTTCAATACCCTCATATATCCCCAGAATATCTACCTGGGGGCAATACCTACGGATAAGGATTTCAAGTGTTTTGGCACCTTTGAGTTCGTCATCGACAATAATTGCTGTTATCATTTTTTGAAATTTATTTTGGGAATTACTATTTCTACGCGGGTACCAAGCGCTTCGCCGGCCGCATCTCTCTTATCAACAATGGTAACCTTCTGTTTGTTCTGAAACAAATGTCCAATAATCTCCAGCCTGTCGATATTTAAAGACAGTGCCATTGAATGATGTTTCCTGAAATGTTGTTCCTTAATTTTCTCAGACATTTTGCGTCCCACACCATTGTCATCAATCACACAAAGAATATAATTGCCTCCATCAATAAATGAAAGGGCAAGGTGACCTACATCCCGTTTGTGCATGAGACCATGCCAGATCGCATTTTCAACATATGGCTGTATCAGTAAGGGCGAAATACCATAGGACAATACATCGATGGCCGGATCAATATATATAGTGTGTGTAAACCGGGTTTCAAATCTTAATTTTTCGAGTTCAATATACAATTCAATTGTTTCAATTTCTTTTTGGAGCGGGATAATTTCATGCCTGGAATTTTCGAGTACATTCCTGATCAATTTTGAAAACTTAGACAGGTACCTGTATGCCGATTCCGAATCGTTGGTGAGAACATAATGTTGTATGGAATTGATCGCATTGAATATGAAATGAGGATTCATCTGAGCTCTGATAGCCTTCAGTTCTATCCTTGCTATCTTTTTCTCCATTTCCGTTTTCTCCCGCTCTTTCTGTTGAAACTGATGTATACGGGTTCTGAGAATGCCATAAATTGTACCGGTCAGTACAATAGCAAGCCCGAGTATAAACCACCATGCACGCCAGAATGGTTGCCTGATTGTAAAAAGTATTCGTGCCGGTTCGGCACTGTTTACCATATCGCTATTGATGGCGTACACAAGAAATGTATAATCACCCGGTGGCAAAGTGGTGTACTGTACTGTTTGGTTACTTGTAAAATGCCAGGTCGTATCCAGTCCCGCAAGGCGGTACTTATACAGCATTTTGCCAGGACTTTTATAAGATAATCCGATGTATTCGAAACGTATAAAATTCTCATCGTGCATCAGGACATGTTTCCCCTTAAGAGGATGTATTTTTTCGTTTACAACAAAGGAGGTCAGATAAACAGGTGGTTGTACCTTATCCAATTTAAGATGCACTCTGTCAAATACAGCCACGCCCCTATTTGAGGCAACATAGAGTTCATTGTTTAAAATACACATATCATTAATTTCATCCGACAACAAGCCATCTGTACTGCTGTAATTTTCGATTGAGAATTGATCATTGCCCGACAACGTGATTTTACTTATTCCATGGTTCGTGCCAACCCACACTGTTTTATCTCCATCTATTAAAACGGTTTTACAAAGATTACTGGCCAGTCCATCCTTTGTCTGAATTCTCTGAAGGCGACTCCCTTTTTTTATAATAAGGCCTGCCCCTTTGGTAGCCATCCAGATCCAGTGCCGCTTATCTTCTTTTATATCATCAATCCTATTATAAAGAAGCGGATTGTGGCGCCCAAGCGTATCTGATATTCCCGCGAAATTTAAAATAAGTCCCTGCGGAAGTCCAATCCATATGGAATCTCCTTTGACATAAAGAGAGCTCGCCCGTCTGAATGGCGGTCCCATTGGGACTAAGCGTGCGTTTTTGACATCTACTTTTGATAATCCAAGTGAATAGAGGGCATAAATTTCATTTTTTTCTGATACAATCAATTTCCTGATGTATACATCTGATGCCACACCTTTATTAATAACTTTCAAAAAGCGTCGCTCACCGCTTTCAGCGTCATAGCAGTAGGATTTATTATCCGTTATAATCAGAATATTTCCTCTCTCACCAAATACTGTAGCCTTGACTCCATTTAGAAATCTATTCTGTCTGACACCATGCTGTTTGCTGATGCTATTCATGATCCGATTCTCCGTGAAGCATAATATGCTATCATGAAATGGTGTTATAGAATAAACCTTTTCTCCGGATAATCCTGTAGCCGCATTATAATATCCAAATGAAAGGGACGGAGTATAAAACACACCATGGTTCAAGGTTGTAAACCAATAACCGCCTTCCCGATCCTGGCAGACAGAACTAACAGAACTGTTTTCCAGATAATGAACCGGTGCTTTACTCAGGTCTCCCCTGGGGAATACGGAAACCCCCTTTCCGGTAGTTCCAAGCCATATATTCTGATCTTTATCGGCATACAAACTAATCAGATCGGCATCATAAAAAAGAAATGATAATTTTTCGTTTTCCAATTGATACACATTTCCACCATCAAAAAACAAGATTCTGTTCCCTGCCGGAATAGCCTGTCTGAATTGCTCTCCAAGGTTTGAAGTATAGCTCTCCAACTCCGCTCTCCGGAAGGTACGGCCAAGTATCAGATGCCTGCTGGTCCTCAATTTCATGCCATCAGGGCCCACTTTATCTTCATTACCATCATATTTTAGCAATCCCCTGCCTGTAACTCCCCAAACCCATTCCTTTGGTTTGGGTGACCAGAATTGCCAACCGGTTTCATTAAAAATGATCGGAATCACATTCTTATAATTATTCGCGGGAGGCACTTTATAAAATGCATCGCCAAAGTTGTAAGCCACAAACAAAGTATCAGCATCATCGACATATATTGATGTAATGACACTGGAATGAATACTATTGCTCAGTACATTGTTTCCTTCGATACTGACAATGGTATCGGAATCAGGGTCATAATACGCCAATTTGCGGGCCATTCCAAAAAACCAGATTCGCTGCCGGTGATCTTCATATATGTTGAAAATTGTATTGTCCGGCAATCCGTGTTCACTCGTAAACTGTCTGAACGAATACCCGTCATAACGGCATACACCGGCATCTGTACAAAACCACATATATCCCTTGGAATCCTGAATAGCTTTATACACTTCGGAGCTCGAAAGTCCATCACTAACCGAGTAATTGCGGAACGGTATATTCTGTGCCCCGCAAAAAAAAGTGCACAGTAACAGGGCAGTTATTAATCTCAATATCATTGTCACCTCATAAAAATACAGTTTTATGGGATTGCAATTCTGGTAACGGCTCATTCAAATCTGTGAAGTACTAATTCTGCATTTCTTTTACACACTAAATGCAACAATTTCACGTCACAGGCAGAGTGCCTTCAGATTCAAATCACCTATGATTGACCAGACAGATCTAATACTGAACAAAATCATCGAGATTGAAAATGCCCTCCCTGAGAGGATGAGCGATATCGGACTTCATACAGGAGAAAGCGGGAAAGTGTTATTCTATTGTTACCTATCACACTACCTGAAAAGCAATGCGTATGACTCCAAAATCGAACATACAATCGAAAACATATTTGAGCGCCTTGACACTGACACAATCAACCCCACTTTTTGCAGGGGCTTATCCGGATTGGTCTGGACAATGAACCATTTAAGAAAAACTGGCATGCTCGAGTTCGATGATGTTTTCGCTGATCTACACGACACACTTAAGAAATCTGCTTTGGGATTATCTGCTGCCGGTGAATTTGATTTTTTACACGGCGCCGATGGCATTATTTATACATTAATGGATAACAATGCACTGGATGAAAAATCAGCAAACGCCTGGCTTAATTCTCTATACGATTTCGCCATCAGGGATTCCCGCGGATGTGTGTGGGAAACGCTGACTGACGCATCAACCGGGAGTAAAAGCCTTAATCTGAGTTTATCACATGGCATATCCGGAAAGATTATTCTGCTCTCGGAAGTTCTGAAACGTTTTCCGGAAAACGAATTAACATACGAACTCCTGGATGGCGCAGTCAATTTCCTTCTCTCTTGTCGCAACCCGGCAGGCTTCCGATCGTGGTTTCCATCTGTGAAACAAACAGATCAACCGGGTGAGATAAGCAGACTGGCCTGGTGCTATGGAGACCTCGGAAACGCTATCTGTTTGTGGCGGGCGTCAGAAAGCCTGCAAAGAACAGACCTGAAGCAACTCGCTATTGAGCTATTGCTGAATGCCACCAAACGGAGAAATCCTGATCAGGAAAAAATTATTGACGCTGCTTTTTGCCATGGAGCATCCGGCGTCTCGCATATCTTTCGTCATTTTTACCAGAAAACCGGCATGCCTGAACTGGAACAGGCCAGCAACTATTGGATGCAAAAAACCCTTGACTTTTCAAGTCATAAAGATGTCGCAGCCGGTTACAAGTCTTTCGATACAAGGGCTGAAATTTTCAAAAAGGAAGACAGCTTCCTGGAAGGGAATATAGGAATTGCCATGGTGATGCTGAATCACCTCCAACCCTTCATGTCTGAAAACCATTGGAATGAGTGTTTTCTCATTCATTAAAATATTGAATATACCAACGCGCGGGTACTATTCACTAGCGGGAGCCGAAAAGCTAAAGAGTAGGCAATTAAATACAAACATAACAATATGAAAAAAGTAAATTTAACAGGTAAACTTTCTATCAAGAAAGACACTGTAGTAAAGCTTAACAACGAACAAATGAACATGATCATCGGTGGATCTATTGCCACTGGTAAATCCTGCTGTGTATACACTACCAGCGATCCATTACATTGCAGCCCAACCGCTGCATCAGGCTGTTGTTAACATTCAAATCAGGGAGCGCTATTGATAGCGCTCCCTGATTTCTTATGCAACTATAAGCCTTATCGCAAAGAAAAATCGTAAAACACCATTCTGCAATTTGCATCAGTGACACTCATTATAAGGACAAATGGAAGCAACAACAGATTCACCAGAATTTCATCCAAAATTTATCGTCCGGACACCTGTCCTGCCTTTCTCCGATTCCATGCCGAACGACAAATCCGCCTTTTTCGAACTAACCAAACAGGATATTTTTAAAGAAGCCATATATCTGGCATCAGCCACACTATACAACGAAATGATTAAGTGGCATGAGGGTTTATTATCCGACTCCAAAAGCATTCACAAACTTACTATTTCGCTCTATAAATATTACACGCGGATGCAGAACCGGTGCACGCCGTACGGTTTGTTTGCAGGGCTCGGTTCCGGCAAATGGGCTGAGACGAACGAAGTTACATTCAGCAATAATCCCAGGAATGCTCTGGAAAGGAAAACCAGATTAGACATGAATGTACTATGTACACTGGCACAGGAAATTGCAAAACTCGATTGTGTCCGGAACGCGTTAAGATATTATCCCAACAACAGTCTTTATAGGATAGGGAACAATTACAGATACATAGAGCACTTCTATTTGCAAAACAGACGGTTTCACAATATCAGTAAAGTAGAGTTCTCATCATATCTCGAGGAGGTGCTGCAAGCATGCAGATCCGGACTGAAACACTCTGAAATTACAGAACTTCTTATCGGAAATGATATCAGTGAAAGTGAAGCATCATCCTTTGTAGATGAACTCATCGCCATTCAATTATTGGTTAACCATCTTGAGCCCACTTTAACCGGTCCTGACTATTTTGAAGTACTGCATACTCACTTAAAAAACATACAAGCAGAACAGCCATCAAACGAGCTCAACCGAATCCTTGATGCTTTGCATACAACAAAAATCCTCATCAAAAAAACCGATGTTGATATATTAAACCCGATTGAAATGTATTGGAATATATTTCAACAACTCCAAGACATTCTGCCTGGCCTGACAGAAACCAATTTATTTCAAACGGATTTGTATAAAAAATATGAATCCGCTACCCTGGATCATACTGTTCATGCCCAGCTATCCTCTACGATTCGCTTTCTCAGAAAAATTTCGCCCAAAACCACCATAAAACCACTCGATGACTTTATACATCGCTTTTACGAGCGGTATGAAGATTATGAAGTGCCTCTGCTAACGGCGCTTGATGCTGAGGCAGGCATTGGTTATCCGAATAAAAACAATCAGGGGGTTAATGATCTTATAGACGATGTTTACCCTCGCCAACATAACGAAGTCAACACGCTCAGATGGGATGCTCTTCAGACTGCCACTTTGAAAATCCTTTGTGATGCCATACGTCAAAATAAAAAAGTGATTAACCTCAGTGAAGCAGATTTCGAAGGCATCGACTTTTCAGACGGTACTCAACCTCCTTCTTACTCTGTACTATTCAAAGTCATAGACAGATTCTCTCATAAACTGGAAATCCAGATCATCGGTGGAAGCAGCGGTCTTAATCTGATGGGACGTTTTGCCGGTGGCCATAAAGAACTGGAAAACATGGCCCTGGAAATTGCTGACTTCGAGCAGCGGCAGTTTCCTGATAAAATTCTGGCAGAAGTTGTGCATCTACCGGAAAGCAGAACCGGAAACATCCTTGCCCGACCCCGCTTCAGGAATTACGAAATACCATACCTCGCCAAAAGTTCCGTCGATACCGCTCACCAGATACATGTAGAAGATCTGACCCTTAAAATCAGGAACAATAAACTGATTCTGTTTGACAAAAGGTTAAATAAAGAAATTATACCCCGCATGGGGAACGCACACATGTTCAGTGTTAATAGCCTGCCGGTATATCATTTTCTTTGCGATTTGCAGGCTCAAAATGCCACCACCCTGTCGTTAGGCTTTAACTGGGGCATTCTGACCAATCAATTTGCTTTTCTTCCGCGGGTTGAATACAACAACACTATCCTGAGTACAGCCAAATGGCGGCTGAAGAAAGATGATCTTAAAAAACTGCAGGATAAAAAAACGGGCTTAAAAGAAAAACATCAGGCCTTCTCCGAACTCAAGATCCACTCAGGCTTGCCAGATAAGTTCCTTATCGTGGACGGTGACAATGAATTGCTGATCGACACACAAAACGATATTGCCATTGATGTGTTTATAGACACCATTAAAAACCGGGAAGAACTTACTTTGGAAGAATACCTTTTTGAAGATGAATCCGCACTTGTAAAAGATTTATCTTTCAGGAGTTATACCAATGAATGCCTGGCCGTTGTTTTGAATGGTCATGTCGAAAAATCCGAAAACATAACTCCTGTTTCAAAGTATAATAGCCAGGCTCTATTCCCGGCAGGCAGCGAATGGTTATATTACAAAATCTATTGTGGCGTAAAGACTGCCGATACGATACTGACTGAAAAAATCAAAGCTCTGACCGAGGGCTTTCTTGGCGAACGCTGTATCGATAAGTGGTTTTTTATTCGCTACGCTGATCCGGAAACGCATCTGCGGTTCAGGCTGCATATTACTGATTTTAAAAAATACGGACACATTATACAAAGCGTGAATGAAGCCCTGCATCCACTTCTGGAACAGCACCTTGTATCAAATATACAATTAGACACCTACAAGCGAGAACTCGATCGATACGGAGACAACTCCATTCATCTTGCTGAAGACTTATTCTATCACGATAGTGAGTTTGTCGCCGGAATGCTTAACCTGCTTGACCCGGAATCCGGCGGCATTATTCGCTGGAAAATGGCCATCCGATCCGTTGATAGTTTACTCGAAGATTTCAATTTAACCCTTGAGCAAAAGCACAGGCTGATTGAAAATCTCAGTCAGGCATTTTTCAGGGAACATGGTGCTCAGAAAGAACTCAAGGTACTGCTTGATACAAAATTCAGAACCCTGAGACCAGATGTTGAAGACGCATTGAATAAACAACTGGACTTCGGGAAAGACTACTATCCCGCCATTGAATTGCTTAATCGCAGAAGTGTGTTGAATAAACCAATCGCAGGCAAAATTCTTGACATGCAGCATCACGGTACACTCATGCTTGAATTGAATCAACTCCTGGCGAGTCTGTTGCACATGAATCTGGACCGTCTGTTTATGGGACGCAACAGAACCAATGAGTTTGTGGTTTATGATCTCTTGTCCCGCAGTTACAAAAGTTCGTTGGCCCGCATGAAGCAGCAGGAAAAGCCCATAGTTTTATGTAAGTAATACACACCGCATGCGCAGATTTCCACATTTTATGCAAACCGATTCGATGACATGCGGACCCGCCTGCCTGAAGATGGTTGCAAAATATTACGGAAAAAATTACAGCCTGGATGATCTGGTAAGACTTAGCAGAACAGATCGTTCCGGGAGCAGTCTGCTCGGACTTTGCAACGCTGCAGAAAACCTGGGTTTCCGCGCAAGTGGCGCCAAAATTACATTCTCAGGTCTGACTACTTCCGTAAAACTGCCCTGTATCATTCACTGGAACAACAGTCATTTTGTTGTTGTATACAAAATAGACAAAAAATTCATTCATGTCTCAGATCCCTCCCATGGCCAGTTGAAATACACGCACGATGAATTTACCAAAAGCTGGCTGGACGAAGAGCAGGGAGCGGGCATTTCACTGATACTGGAAACAACACCGGAGTTCTATCAAAACAATCCGAAAAGCAATGACGAAACCCGGAAAAAAGGTTTTCCCTTTCTATTCGGATATCTTCTAAAGCACAAAAAGCCGATCATACAAGTACTTCTGGGGCTTCTGTTGGGAAGCATACTGCAACTGATCTTTCCATTCCTCACACAAAACATTATCGACAAAGGGATCAGGAACAAAGACATTGGTTTCATTTATCTGATCCTGTTCGCACAGCTGATGGTCTTTTCCGGACGGACAACGATTGAAGTCATCCGCAGCTACATCCTCATGCGTGTAAGCAACGACATCAACATCAACCTGGCACGTGATTTCTTCTCCAAACTGATGAGATTACCTATTCGTTATTTCGACACAAAGATGACTGGTGATATCATGCAGCGTATAGATGATAATCACCGGATAGAGAACTTTCTGACCGGGTCATCACTTAACACGTTGTTCTCCATGCTCAGTTTCATTGTATTCAGCATCGTTCTTGCCTGGTATAGTTTTCTCATATTTGCCGTCTTCTTTATCGGCACATTGTGCTATTTTCTGTGGATTCTCT
The DNA here is from genome assembly GCA_018267825.1 of Bacteroidota bacterium. Taxonomy (GTDB): domain Bacteria; phylum Bacteroidota; class Bacteroidia; order B-17B0; family Aurantibacillaceae; genus JAFDXR01. The sequence continues at coordinate 604,881 of JAFDXR010000003.1, forward strand.
TCTTCATGAAACGTCGGGCCGACCTGGATTACAAACGATTCAACCAGAGCAGCATCAATCAAAGCAAGATCCTGGAACTAATTAACGGTATGCAGGAAATCAAACTACACAATGCCGAAACACAAAAACGCAGACAATGGGAAGTGGTGCAAACCAGGCTTTTTGAGATCACTCTGAAAAGCTTATCACTCAGCAATGTACAAAATACCGGATCCTCCTTGATCAATGAGCTAAAAAACATTATCATCACTTTCATTGCAGCCAGACTTGTCCTGGATAATCACATAACACTCGGCATGATGCTTTCTGTAAGTTACATCACCGGACAGCTTAACTCTCCCGTTCTGGAAATGGTTAATTTCATACAACGCTGGCAGGATGCAAAACTCAGCCTGGAACGGCTCAATGAAATTCATCAAAAAGAAGAAGAAGACGCCCCCTCAAAATCACTACTGGCAGAAATACCTGAGGACCTATCCCTTCATTTTGAAGGTGTTTCCTTCAGCTATGGCGGGGCTGCAAACCAGGTGGTACTGGAAGACATATCAGTACAATTCCCGGCGCACAAAGTTACAGCTATTGTCGGAAGCAGTGGCAGCGGCAAAAGTACGCTGATGAAACTTTTGCTGCAGTTTTATGCGCCAACCAGCGGTGACATATTTTTAAGTTCCGATTCCGGCGAAAAAAAAACGCACATAAATCTCAGTCAGGTCCAGCCACACAGCTGGCGTGCAAAAACAGGTGTTGTTTTACAGGAAGGCTACATCTTCAATGATACAATAGCAGGTAACATTGCCGTAGGCGAAGAAACAATCGACTATGCAAAATTGGAACAAGCCCTCCGGATTGCCAACATCCATGAATTTATCAAAAGCCTTCCTCATGGCTATAACACCCGGATTGGCCTGGAGGGCAATGGCATCAGTACCGGTCAGAAACAGCGCATCCTGATTGCCCGGGCGGTATATAAAAACCCGCAGTACCTGTTTTTTGATGAGGCCACCAGCGCTTTGGATGCAAACAACGAAAAAATAATCATGAACAACTTAAATCAATTTTATAAAAACAAGACCGTCATTGTTATAGCTCATCGATTGAGCACCGTGAAAAATGCCGATCAGATTATTGTTCTCGACAAAGGCAAAATTATTGAGAGAGGAAATCATAAAGAACTCTCCGCAATCAAGGGTGCTTACTACGAGCTTGTGAAAAATCAGCTGGAACTCGGCAGTTGAAATAGGCTGAATCTGTTAATCACTAATTTAAAAATGTGAACTACTCAGATTGTATTTTCTCTGTTCTGAAAATCCGACACATTTGGCGCCACAAACAAGCGGTCGCCGAAAAGCTAACAGAGTAGGCACATTAATCACATAAACCAATGAAAAATTTAAAAACGATCCTCGGAGCTTCAATGCTTATGATGTGTGTCGGGCACAGTGCCTTTTCGCAACGCACCATCTCAGGACAGATTACTTTAAACCCATGTATCTTCCCTATGGACCAGGACGATTTCAGCAACGCAACGCCATGGAGCCAGATAGACCCAATTACTACGGGAAATGGGCGCATTATTGTAAACACAACACAAAACAACATTCTCATCACTCCTAACGAAGCAAGCGGAAGCGGCTGTATGGCACCCGGCCAGGCAGGTGCCTGCAGTAACCGTGAAATGCGCATTTACAGACCCCTGACTGGAACTGTAAGCAACACTTCATGGAGAACTGAATTCGTGATTAATATCTCAACAGGAAACGCACCGAATTACGGCCTTATTGGATTAACATCCGGAACACAAGACCCTGAAGGAAATTACTCACCCTCTTCAGCTTGGGCATGTAACAGCGGCTCAGCAAATAGTGGTGTTTGGTCGGCAACCTCACAGGATGGTATTTTTGCATCACTTGTGGCGTTTGGCACAAACCAGATTCCAAACAGTTTTAGCTCGCAGCCTTTCACACCGGCTAATCAAACCGCGGCAGCCAATGCCACCTCAACCAGTGGCTGGTGTATATACGGTCATGCAAAAAAAGCCGGCGGAAGTTTTTATCCGGCAAGCTCTCCGTTCAACTCCTCACAGTTAAACTGGTCATGGGGCATTCCATTGCCTGCTTTAAAGACAAACTATTTCATCCGTCTGGAACGCCTCAGTGCCAACACATGTATGATCAGCGTATTTTCGGATGCAGCAAGAACAATCCATATTCCTATGTCGCCGCAATGCTTCCAGATCGATCCGAATATTCAGGGATTAAGCAACGTACAGAGCTTTCAGCATCAAAGCGGATCGTTTATGAGAAGTTTAACAGGTGTTATCAGTGACCTGAATATATTCAATAACTGTCCGGGAATTCCAACCCTCACACTCACTGCATCAAGCCCCTCGGTGACATGTTCGGCAAACACCGTAACGCTTACTGCTACCCCTGGCTTTTCAACATACACATGGAATCCGGGAAACATAACCACCACAAGCAATACATTGGCCGTAAGTCCGGGTTCTACAACCCAATACTCTGTAACAGCCGTGTATAATGCTGTTGCCTATCCATGCTTTCATCCAACAGCTTCCGTTCAGGTTGGCGGCATGCCAAATTACCTGACGTTCAGTCCACTCTTTGCCATTACTTCAGGCTTACCTCCGGCCAGCCAGTCGTTCAGTGTAGAAGTAACACCAGTGGCAGGATCAACAAATCTGGACATATCAACAGCACGCACCAACACCGGTTATAACTATGGATACCTCTGGAAAGTAGAAACACTTGATCCGGCAAACAACAACAATGTGTTATGCTCAGTAATCAACCCATCGAACTGGTGGAACAACGCTTCAACAAATGATTTCCCGGGCTATAGCAGTAACTCAAGTGGCGGTTGCTCTGACAACACCTCCATCACAACGGGCGCAGGAGTATTCGATATTTCACATAAATATCGCATTACCCGTGGGGTATGGAACCCATGCGCTTACACAGAAGCTACGGTGGCTGTGTCATACTGTACCAATTGCAGAACATCTAACGGCGGACCATCCCTTGTCATTGAGCAGGGTCCGGTAACCCGGTCAGAAAGAGTTCCTGTAACGGAAGTAAGTCCACAAAAAACACAAAGCACTGTTATGATTGCCCCTAATCCAAATAATGGTGAATTCAATATCCTGGTAGAAAACAACCGCACAGAATACACTTACGAAGTTTACGACAGCTATGGTGCATTGCTGCTGCAAAACACCAGTGCCGAGGAGAAACAAGCCGTTTCTATCCACGATAGTAAGCCTGGCGTATACATCCTCAAAGTTAACCTCGCCGGAGAAGTTTACATCAAACGGGTCATCAAAGAATAAAAAATCGCACAGCGTGTGTAAGCGGGCTTCCTTATTAAAGGAAGCCCGTTTTTTATTTATGGAAATCTGACCTTCCATTCATCTGAATTGTTGAATGCCCGTTCAGACTTCAAAACGGAAATTGACCTGAAATCCTTAAAGCTGGCCAAAGGCCTCTATATGTATTCATGTGAATTCCGGAAACCAGGTGCTCTCTAAAAAAGTCATTACCGACTAAACGAAAGCTTCTACAATAATGCATGAAGGCGGGTCTTTTAGACGAAACGGGGATATTTTAACAAAAACAAACAGGCAGTTGCGCTTCTGTTTAGTATTTTTGTGTATATACATGCTGCATCTTGGCCGAAAACCATAACATACTCATTTCCAAGCTCGACGAGTTTATACGTAAGTATTATAAGAACCAACTTGTAAAAGGGCTTATATATTCGGCGGCGCTCTTGCTGGTGGCATTTCTGGCAATAGTCCTGGCCGAGTACTTTGCCGAATTCGGTATCGTGGCCCGTACAGTCTTGTTTTATTCCTTCATCGGCCTTTCAGCTTTTGTGCTGACCCGTTATATTGTAATCCCCCTGCTGAAACTCAACAGAATCGGATCTACCCTCACCTACGAAGAAGCCTCATCGATCATTGGCAGCCACTTCAGCAACATTCAGGATAAACTGCTGAACACACTTCAGCTTCAGAACAACCATGCCTTTACCGGCAGCGACGACCTCCTGCTCGCTGGCATCAGCCAGAAAATTGCTGAACTGAAACCCGTTCCGTTTTCTGCGGCCATCAATATTTCCGAAAACAAACGCTACCTCAAATATGTGATTCCGCCGCTTTTCATTACCATGGCGCTCATCATCATCTGGCCACACATTATTACCAGCAGTACGAGCAAACTCATTCATCACCAAACCTATTTCGAAAAACAGGCTCCTTTCAGTTTTGTTATTGCCAACAAAGATCTCAATGCCGTTCAGCAACAGGATTATGAGCTCGTTCTCAATCTCAAAGGCAATGAAATTCCGGGAGAAGTGTTCATTGAAACCGACGGTATTGAACACAAAATGGAAAAAGAAAACAATGTCACCTATAAATACACATTCAAAAATGTACAGAAAAACGTAGACTTTGTTTTTAATGCGGCTGGCTTCAATTCTTCGTCGTATGAATTAAATGTACTTCCTAAACCTATCCTCACCCGCTTCGAAATCCAATTGAATTATCCGGCTTATCTCAACAAAAAGAATGAGTCTGTATCAAATACCGGAGATCTCTCTGTTCCCCAGGGGACAAAGGTTACCTGGCTGTTCTATTCCAAAAATGCCGATGATGTGGTGCTCCATTTCCCCGATTCAACAATCCGCTCCGGGAAAAGTGGCGAACAGGAATTTACCTTCGCCAAACGCCTCATGCAGAGTTCGCCATACAGCATCAAAGCTGTGAATCAGTTCATTAAAAACGGTGCCGACTCTGTGAGCTACGCCATCAACGTCCTGGCCGATCAGTTCCCTGCTATTGATGTGAGTGAGAAAAAAGATTCGCTGAACCTCCGTAATATTTATTTTTCGGGGTCTGTGCGCGATGATTACGGATTTTCAAGATTGGTTTTTAAATACACACACTACACCCAGGATTCAAGCGGTACACCCACTACCAAAAACGGGGAGCAGGTTATTGGTATAAATAAACAAAAGGTTTCTCAACCTTATTTTTATTTCTTCGACGGATCGCGCTTCAATCTCAAACCGGGTGACAAAGTAGAATACTATTTTGAAGTATGGGATAATGATGGTGTAAATGGAAATAAATCTTCCAAAACACAGGTCATGTCGTTCAAGGCGCCAACAGTCGATGAAATGAATGAGCATACCGATAAAAATAATTCTGAAATTAAGTCGGACCTCGACGAAAGCATTAAAAAAGCCAAACAACTACAGAAGGATCTCAATGACATGAGCCGCAAAATGGCTGACAAAAAGCAATTGGGCTGGGAAGAAAAAAAGAAACTCGAAGACATTCTCAATAAACAAAAAGAGCTGCAGCAAAAAATTGAAGAGGCCAAACAGGAAAACCAGCTGAACAACCAGCAGCAACAGGAATTTACACCACCCGACGAATCGATTCTCGAAAAACAGAAACAACTCGAGAAACTGTTTGAGAACATCATGACCCCGGAGATGAAAAAACTCTTTGATGAACTCAATAAAATGCTTGACAAGCTTGACAAAAACCAGGTGCAGCAAAAGCTCGAAGAAATGAAGCTTACCAATAAGGACCTGGAAAAAGAACTGGACCGCACCCTGGAGTCGTTTAAACAGCTGGAGGTAGAACAGAAAATGCAGCAGACCATCGACAAGCTCGATGAGCTCAGCAAAAAACAGGACGACCTCAGCAAACAGTCTGAGCAAAAAAACGCTGACAACAAACAACTCGAGCAAAAACAAAACGAACTCAACAAAGAATTTGACCAGTTGAAAAAAGATGTTCAGGAGCTTGAAAAGAAAAATGAATCGCTCGAAGAACCTAATGCGCTGCCTAAAACAGAAGAGCAACAAAATGAGATCAGCAAAGAGATGCAAAACAGCTCTGATCAGCTGAATCAGAACAACAAGAAAAATGCTTCCAAGTCGCAAAAAAATGCTTCCGATAAAATGCAGGAGATGAAAAATGCCATGCAGAAATCACTGGACACCATGCAGGAAGAACAACCCGAAGAGAACATGAAAACCCTTCGCCAGATTCTTGAAAACCTGCTCCATCTCTCATTCAGCCAGGAAGACCTCATGAACCGCCTGTCGAAAACAACAGTCAATAACCCCCAGTTTACCAAAATACCTCAGGAGCAAAAGAAGCTTCAGGACGATTCACGGATTATTGAAGACAGCCTGCTGGCACTCAGCAAACGTGAACCACAGATCAGTGCGATGGTAAACCGCGAAATTTCGGCCATTCATATGAACATGGGCAAAGCTGTGGATGAACTGGCAGAACGTATGCAGGGCAATGCACAGATGCGTATGCAGTATTCCATGACCTCCATCAATAACCTCAGCCTCTTGCTCAACGAAGTGCTCGAGCAGATGCAGAAGCAAATGCAGGAAAGCAAAAAAGAAGGCAATGGCAGCTGCAAAAAACCAGGTAAAGGAAAACCTTCTTCCAAGCCCGGATCCAAACCCGGCATGGCCAACATGCGGCAGATGCAGCAACAACTTAACCAGCAACTCGAAGATTTGAAAAAAGCGCTTGAAAATGGTCAGAAACCTGGCGATAAGCCCGGCGATAAACCCGGACAAAAGCCGGGCGGACAAAAACCCGGCGGTATGGGTATGGGTGGAACACAGGGACAAAATGGCTCTCAGATGATGCCCGGCATGAGCGAACAACTTGCTAAAATGGCCGCACAGCAGGAAGCTATCCGCCGCCAGATGCAACAACTCATGGATCAGATAAAAGGCAAAGGTGGAAACCCCGGCGGAAACCTGGCAGACCTCATGGAACAAACCGAAAAAGACCTGGTGAATAAACACATTACACAGGAAACAATGAAACGTCAGCAGGAGATTATGACTAAACTTTTAGAAAGCGAAAAAGCCGAAAGGGAACGCGAACAGGATGAAGAACGTAAAAGTAATGAGGCAAAAAATCAAAATTATAGTAACCCTACGCAGTTTTTAGAGTATAAAAGAATGAAAGAAAAAGAACTGGAGTTATTAAATACGGTTCCTCCTGGTTTAACTCCCTATTATAAAGATAAAGTGAATAATTATTTTAACAGTGTAAACAAATGATACCGGCAAAAGGGGAAAAGGTTAGAATCGCGTCAAATGCAGAAAATATAAGACTTGTAGAGCGGCTCGTTGAAGATGTTTGTGAAGTATTTAACGTCAACGAAGATAATTTCGGAAACATTCTGATTGCCGTTACCGAAGCCGTTAATAATGCTATATACCACGGCAATCAGGGAAATCCTGATAAACAAATTCAGATCGGTTTCGAGTCTATCGGAAACAACATCATCTTTTCGGTGTCCGACGAAGGCAAAGGTTTTGATTTCAATAACCTGCCCGATCCCACAGATCCTATTAATATAGACAAACCCAATGGCCGCGGCGTTTTCCTCATGAAAAACCTTGCCGATAAAGTAGAGTTCTACCAGCAGGGAAAAGAAGTATCGCTCACCTTTAATGTGAATTAGTCTTGTCCGTTTCGTTCCACAACCAATCCATCCGGTTTACACTCAAAAACAAATCCATTCTCCGCAAATGGATTGAATCCACGGCATCTGCCGAAGGCTTTATCACCGGCGATATTGCTTATGTATTCTGCACCGATGAAGAGCTCCTCGATATCAATATCAGGCACCTCAATCACGATACCTATACCGATATCATTACATTCGACTACACGGAAGACGCCCTGATCTCAGGCGACATTTTCATCAGTATAGATCGGGTAAAAGAGAATGCAGCAAAATTCAAAACCAGCTTCGAAAATGAACTCCAGCGCGTTATGATTCACGGGGTGCTTCACCTTTGCGGCTATAAAGACAAAACCAGGGCGCAGTCGGAACTCATGAGAAGTAAGGAAAATACGGCATTGAAACGTCTGGCACGTCTTATGCCATAGCAAAGGCCATACTGGCCACACTTATCTGCACGCCTTCAGCTTTAAGCAACTCGGCACAACAGGCTTCTACGGTGGCCCCGGTTGTAATCACGTCATCTACAAGCAAGACATGCTGGCCATCCAGGCTTTCCGGATTCTGAAGTTCAAATTTATCCTCCACATTGCTCCATCGTTCAAATTTTCCCTTTTTGGTCTGGGTACTGGTATAAGTCTTTCTCACAAGGCTCACCGTATCCAGTGATACACCCATGGCTTTAGCCAGGCCGCTCCCAAACAAAGCACTCTGGTTATAGCCCCGTTGCTTCAGTTTTTCGGGGTGCAGTGGTACGGGAACTACACAGCTTACATGACTGAACCGCTCTGAATGTGCCAGTTCCCGGCCATACCATTCCCCAATGCTAAAAGCTAAACCGGTGTTGGCCTTGTATTTGATATCATGCAGCATCTTCTGGATTCCGCTATGTTTGTGAAAAAGATAATATCCGGCTGCAGAAATCACCGGAATCCGGCCATAAAAGAGCTTTTCAACCGGATTTCCGGGTGAAACATGATAATTGCTTTTCGGAAGATTAACGTAACAATAATGGCAAATATGATTTTCATGCTTATAAAGTGAATTTCCACAGGCCAGACACTGGCGAGGATAAATGAGCGATATAAAATCGTGAATCATATTAACTTAAAAATACTAAATTTGTATGACACATAAAAGTATGGAACAAACACAACAAAACGAGAATAGAAAAAAAGGCGGTTTACTCTGGGTCCTCATAGGGATATTATTGGTTAGTAACGGTGTTACTATTTACCTGTGGTTAACCGAAAAAAATAAAGCTGCGGAGCAGGTCGTTGTTACAGAAAAAGTTGTGGTAGAACGCGACAATGTAAAATCGGAATTACTTTCATTACAGGAGGAATACAAAACCCTTGAAACAACAGATGAAGGTCTTAAAAAACAGATTGAGGAAAAACAGGCATACATCGCGCAATTGCTCGAAGAAGCCGATAAGCATAAGGGTGATGCATACGTGATTTCGAAACTCAAGAAAGAAACAGAAACATTACGTACCATCATGAAAGGGTATGTAAGAACCATAGACTCTTTGGGAACCCTTAATAAAACACTGGTTGCCGAAAAAGAAACCGTGCTGAAAGAACTGGGTAATGAGAAAACGAAAACCAGCAGCTTAAATAAAGAAAAAGAAGACCTTCAGGCAACCATTCAGAAAGGCTCCATTCTCAGCTGCTTCAATGTTGTAGCCAAAGGTGTGAAATTCAAAAGCGGTGGTAAAAAAGAAACCGAAACAAGCAAAGCCTCACGCGTTCAGAAAATAAAAGTATCGTTTACCCTGGGTGAAAATAAAATTGCCAAAGCCGGTGAGAAAACAGTGTATGTACGCATCATCACCCCCGACGGTAAAGAGATGGCAAAAAACTACGACGATAGCTATCGCTTCACATTCGACAAATCGAATGGGTATTATGCCGGCAAAGAATCCCTCAATTACGCCAATGCCGAAATCAGTGGTGTGACTTATTGTGAAGGCCAGGGCCCCTTTGTGCCAGGCAAATACATCATTGAGGTGAGTTGTGATGGTGTTGTGATTGCCGCCACAAACCTGACTCTCGATTAGCATTTTTTTGCCTTTCCGGGACTTTGCTTTCTGCTGTAATTTTATTACATTAGTATATGCTAAATCCCGGGCATCATGAAGGGTATTTTCATTTTTTGTTTTTCATTATTTTTAATAAGCTCGCAGGCACAGACTCCTGCCGGTAAAAAACTGCCCTATGAAAAAAATCCGGTTTGGGGCCACGATTACTTCGGCCTGAAACTTGGAGCCGAATCATACAGTTACGGGCGATACCCTGATGCCGTATTTTTTCAGTTCAAATCCCCTTCCCCCGATTTCATCATTCAGAAAAACATTATCCTCAAAGATATTTCGCGGCTCTACAATGTAAGCATCGGCGGTGAATGGAGCATGAAAAACAGGCTGTATACCTCGCTCCAGACTGCTTTCAATCCCTGGACTGAAGATCATTTTATTTATAAGATTTCGGCCGGAATCGGTTACGTGTTTTCACTGAGCGATAATGAACGTACGCTGCTGCGCCCGCATATCGACCTGTCATGCGGGGGCTACCGCTACAAAATCGGAACCGACTTTAACGATGTCAGCGGGCAAGGCATTCTGCTCAATGATCGCAATATTGGCAGTCATATCAGCAGTATCAGTTATGTAAACCAGCACATGGCGGTATCCCCCGGCATTGACATTATCTATCAATACGAACACATCAATTTTTTTGCAGGCATCGGCTATTATATGCCCTTTGCTTCCAAAGAATACTTTGCCTTTAAGGTAAGTGATACAAAGACGTATAAGGTCAATATGTCGGGCTCCGACCTTGTTGCCGATTATGAAGGGCACAGCGTCCGCAGGAACCTGGTGGAAAATATCGGGTTTATTCAGGCCCGGGCCGGTATGACTGTAAGAATCGGTGAAACCTATCACAACATCCGCAAACAAGTAGCGGAATTCTGAGTTTTATTCAACCTGGTTTTTATTCATCACCTCCGTTTGCACACGAATGGATTCTTCGTGAAGCAACATACAGATTTTGTCGATGTAGGCTTTGGAAAGGCCAAGCCTGGCTGCCCATTGCTCGCGGCTTTTGAGAATATCCTGCCAACGGTCGAGCTGGAATATCGTGATATCGTGTTCTTTTTTATAAAGACCTATCTGTTCGATAATGGTCATGCGTTTCTTAAGCACATTGAGCAGTTCGTCATCAATTTCGTCGATGGCATTACGCAACTGCGACAACTTATCCGTAAACAAAACATTATCGGTTGTTGACTTACGGCATACCAGGCGTTCCACCAAACTCTTCAGATCGGCCGGGGTCAGTTGCTGTTGAGCATCACTCAGGGCTTTGTCGGGATTGATGTGACTCTCAATCATGAGGCCGTTCATGCCCAGGTCCAATGCTTTCTGGGCCACACCCTGTATCAGCTCGCGTTTACCGCTGATGTGACTAGGATCGCAGATAATAGGTAATTCCGGTAAAAGAGTTTTCAGTTCAATGGGAATTTCCCACAATGGTTTATTCCTGTATTTGGTTTTCCCGAAATAATGAAAGCCTCTGTGTACGGCAGCCAGCCTGGTAATTCCGCTGTTGCTTACACGTTCAATGGCGCCGAGCCATAATTGCAGATCGGCGTGTACCGGGTTTTTAACCATCACTGGTATATCAACACCTTTCAGTACATCGGCTATCTCCTGCACCGAAAAAGGGTTTACCGTGGTCCGTGCTCCGATCCAGAGTATATCTACTCCGTGTTTCAGAGCCAGTTCTGTATGCTGGGCATTGGCCACCTCTACAGTGGTTTTTAAACCCATTTTCTGTACTTCTTTCAGCCACTCAAGTCCTTTTTCCCCCACACCTTCAAAAGCATTGGGGCGTGTGCGCGGTTTCCAGATTCCGGCCCTGTATACACTCACCCGGCCTGTATCAGCCAGTTCACGGGCTGTTGCAAGCACCTGTTCTTTGGTTTCGGCCCCACACGGCCCTGCAATCAGCAAAGGTTCTGAAGCAGAGTTTATCCAGGTATTCAGCGGTAGTATCGTCACGGTTGTTGCAGAAAATAAAATCCCTCAAAGTTCACATTAAAAAAGGCAAAAACCAAATTACCCTTTTTGAGGTATAGACTTCCCGGGACCGATTGACGACCTTTGATATATGATTTGTGAACCCGGCCGTGAAAAATCCATGAAATGGCAAAATAACTGCCCGTTAATGATCGCTTTTGCGGAACACAAAAAGCATAAGAAATGCTGCAAATCTTTCAAAAAAGGAGATCGCTGCAAGAAATGTCCCGGACGTAAAGACTGACTTGTGCAGACAGGAGCCTGTTTACTCCATCACTACCTAATGACAATATTTCTCCAGGGCGCCGCGCGCACCTGTAAAACCTTTTTGATACGCCTGCGTTAAGTCGGCGCAGGGATTCTGATGGAGATTGGCCCTGGCTACACCACGCCAATAATACGCTTCGGCATAATCCGGTTGAAAACGAATACAGGCGTCGAGGTCACTCACACAACTTCTGAAATCCTGCTTTTTACCAAAGAGAATAGCGCGCCTCAGGAGGATCATGGCATCTTCGGGGTTGGCCTGCAGACAGGTATTGTAGCTGGTCATGGCTTTATCAAGTTCATTGATGTCGTCGTAACAGCGCCCCATCAGAAAGAGTGCCTTGGGGTTATTAGGCTCAATAGCCAGTGCTTTTTCAGCATCGGCTTTCGCTTTCGGAATGTCGTGCATGGTATAATACACATTGCCGCGCCCGACGTATGCTTTTATGTACTGCTTTAAATCAATGGCTTTGGTAAAATCGGCCAGCGCCTCGGTATAGTGGCCTGTTTGGGCAAACAGCAAACCTCGGTTGTAATAGCCTTTGTAATACTGCGGAGCTATGGCAATGGCTTTATTCATGTAGGGCAGGGCTTTTCCGGCATCGCCATGCAGCATATATTCTGCTCCCAGGCTGTTGAGGGCCAGGAATGAATCGGGATATTTATCAACGATATCGCTGTACAGTGCAATACTGTTTTTCCAGACAGCCACCCGCGAAAACGTCAGTACACCGTACACCACAAGCAGAACAGCGCACGCGATGCGGAGCCGGGAGGCACTCAGTTTCAGAACCGACAGAACCAGCAGCGCAAAACCAATCAGTGGTAAATACATGTAGCGGTCGGCAGCAATCACTTCACCAAAGGGAATAAACTGCAACACAAGAATGAGGTTGGAAACAATAAACAGCAAGGCCCCTGCCCTTTCATATTGTTTTTTGCGAAGAAATATTCCGAACCACACCAGTACCCCTGTAAGCATAATGCCACCACCAATCAGGGCCATCAGGGTTTGCTGCGGATACGGATAAATGACCGACAATCTGAGCGGGGCTATGAACTTAAAAAGGTAAAAAAACAAGGCGTATCCGGCATAGCCGATGCGTTCGTATATCGCATAGTGATGCGTATCATTTATGAACTTGTCTTCGGTACGCGAATATATGGTTACGATACCAATGATGAGCGACACGATGAAAAAGGGTACTTTTTGCAACAGTGTTTTAAATGTCAGGGGTTTTCCGAGAAGGTAGTCCATGGCAAACAAGACCAGGGGCAGACAGATTGCCGAGGGCTTGCTGAGTGCAGACAGCACATACATCAGAAATGACGTGGCCAGGAATTTCCATCCGCCTTCTTTTACATAACGCACATAAAGAATAAGTGACCATATAAAAAACAAACTATAAACGAGGTTGTTCTTGGCGGCTACCCAGGCTACTGTTTCTACCTGCGTGGGGTGCATGCAAAAGACAAGTGCCACGAAAAATGCTTTCAGTGAATCGCCCAGGAGCATGCGCGACAGCCGAAACACAAGAAATACGTTGATGGCATGAAACAACAGATTGATGCTATGCTGCCAGAAGGCATCGCCCCTGAACAGCATCCAGTCGATGGCAAAACCGATCATGGTAAGCGGAGCGTAATTCCCGACATAGTGCTTTGTAAAAAATGCCTTCATGTTAAATGTATGTACATCCATATTCCCGAGAAGCACTTCTTTATCATCCCAGCTTATGAAACCGGCAGAAAACACCTTGAAATAAATTACCGGCACAAGCAGCATCAGCAAAAGCGGATACATCAGATCAGGCTTTTGTTTTATGTGCGTTGCCGCTTTGCTCATAGTGAACAAAGATAAAATTATTACCTTTATCCTGTGCCACAAATATCGGTCGTCATCATTACATACAACGAAGAGAAAAACATTGCGCGTTGCCTGGATTCGGTAAAAGACATTGCCGATGAAATTGTGGTGCTTGACTCTTTCAGTACCGATAAGACGCGTGAAATCTGCGAATCAAAAGGAGTAAAGTTTTTTCAGCATGCTTTCGACGGACACATCCAGCAAAAAAACAGGGCTATAACCTATGCTTCATCGCCCTATATTTTATCACTCGATGCCGATGAAGCCCTTAACGATATACTGTGTAAATCCATTGCAGAGGTTAAGCAAAACTGGACACACGATGGCTACTACATGAACCGCCTCACCAATTACTGCGGGCATTGGGTGCGGCATTGCAATTGGTACCCCGACACCAAGCTTCGCCTCTGGGATAGCCGGAAAGGACAATGGACAGGTATTAACCCGCATGATAAATATGAATTGAATGACGGTGATAAAAACACCCGCCACATCAAAGGCGATATTCTTCACTACAGTTATAACTCCATTGAGGATCATTACAAACAGGTTGAATATTTCACCACCATTGCCTCCAAAGCCTATGTGGAAAAAGGAAAGAAAGCCCCTCTGTATAAGCTCCTGGCAAACCCTGTGGCAAAATTCATCGATCATTACATCCTCCATCTTGGCTTCCTGGATGGCAAGGCTGGCTATCTCATTTCCAGGATTTCAGCGTACGCCACCTGGCTCAAATACAAAAAAATAAGACAGATTTATCATGATCGTAGGAGTTGACCTGGAGCGCTTGCGCAATGTGAACAGCGGGCTCGGGCAATTCTGCCTGCATCTGGCCGCCGGGTTGCTTACACAAAAGCGCAACGACATACACCTGCATTATTATTACCCCCGGAATCAGACCTTCAATTTTGATACCGAATACAGCCAGATCGTTTTCTTCGACAAGATTTTCGGTGTAAAGAATCGTTCGCTCGATCTGTTTCATTGCACACACCAGGATTCACGGCTGTTTCCGGGAAGCACACCAACGGTCATGACTATTCACGACCTCAATTTTCTTGAAAAGTACGACAGCGAATCCAAACGCCGCTCCAGGCTTGCTGCCCTGCAAAAAAAGGTTTCGCGGGCACATGGACTTGCTTTTATTTCGAAGTATACCAGGGACCTGGCGGCTTCGCATTTAAAATTTCCGGATGTGCCCTTACGCGTCATCTACAATGGCAATTGCCTTTCTGCAACCGGCGCCGGATCAAAACCTGCGGGTCTGCCATTTGACCATTTCCTGTTCAGCATCGGGATCATTAATCCAAAAAAAAACATGCATACCCTCATCGGGATTGTGAAGCAAAGTGGTATTCCATTGGTACTGTCGGGCAATAACAGTCACCCCTATGCTGCCGAAATTATGGATCATGCCAAAGCCCAAGGTGTTTCGGATAAGGTGTATTTTACCGGGCCGGTAACCGAGCCTGAAAAGCTATGGCTTTATAAAAACTGCCGTGCCTTTCTCTTTCCTTCGCTGGCCGAAGGATTCGGGCTACCGGTTGTGGAAGCCATGAGCCTCGGAAAACCCGTATTTCTCTCCGACAAAGGTTCGCTTCCCGAAATCGGCGGTCAGTTGGCTTATTACTGGAATCATTTTGACGAAGCACACATGCATGATGTGTTTCAGAAAGGTATGAACGATTTTGAAAGCCAGCCCGAAAAGCGCACGGCACTTATTCAATGGGCCTCTCAATTCAGCTGGGAAAGGGCTGCTGCTGACTATCTCGATTTTTATTCCGAAGTTTATACCCGTTTACCATGAGTATATTTAAGCAAAAAGTAGTTTGGATAACGGGTGCCTCAAGCGGTATTGGTGAAGCGCTGGTACATGCTTTTGCCAGGGAGGGCAGTTTGATTGTACTCTCCGCGCGACGTAAAGAAGAACTGGAGCGGGTGAAAAAAGCTGCAGGGTTAAATGACAACAACGCTCTTATTATTCCTTTTGATTTATCCGACACTTCCGGCGCTGCAGATTACAGTAAGCGTATCATTGAAAAATTCGGCAGAATAGATATTCTCATTAATAATGGCGGCCAGAGCCAGCGGGCAGAAGCCATGGCTACTTCCGAAACCATTGAGAGGCAGCTGATGGAAGTAAATTATTTCAGTGCCATAAACCTCAGCAAAGCAGTTATTCCATATATGCTCGGGCAGGGTACCGGCCAGGTAGTGGTAATCAGCAGCATTGCCGGAAAATTCGGATTCTACCTTCGTTCTACATACTCTGCTGCCAAACATGCGCTGCATGGCTATTTCGAAAGCCTGCGCCTTGAAACGGAAGCGAAGGGGCTTCGGATTCTGATGGTTTGCCCCGGTAAAGTAAAAACCAATGTGTCGTTCAATGCCAAAACAGCCGATGGGCAGGCACACAACCGGATGGACGAAAGTCATGAACATGCTTTAAGCGCCGAAGCCTGTGCCAGCCAGATTCTGAACGGGATCAAAAACCAGGAGGAAGAGATCCTTATCGGCGGAAAAGAGTTGCTCGCCGTTAAAATAAAACGATTCCTCCCAAAGCTATTCGGACGTATTATCCGAAAACAGAGCCCATACTGAAGTGGGTTATCCACAAAAAGAAAAGTTTTACAGGAATTATTGTTAAAATCTTTAGGCCCGGCAGGAATAAAAAGCCCGGTTTGGTTGGACATTATCATTTTTTTTGTATAATATTGTACAAATGAACTTACGACGACTCCTTTCCGTTTTATTTCTATTGTTTGCGATTGGGCTTACCACGCCTATTATGGCGCAGGTAAAAGGCGGCCGTAAGCGTGAGCACCGTAATCAGCGTGGTGGTGGTGTACACCTCTTTAAACGTAATAAAAGTGGTGGTCATGCCGATAATTTTGCCAGCAATAAACGGAATCGCGGATTTTTTGCCCGGATTTTTCACCCTCATAAAGATGGAAGTGCATGGGTTTATAAACCAACCCGGCCAGGCGTAAAACAAAACCGTGAGCAACCAAAACTGTTCTCCCGCGAACGCACCAAAAGCAAACGTTATCGCGATGGCTTACTGGCCAAGCAAAACAAGCGACGATCAGCTACCCGAACGCGGGGTAACGAAGCTTTCAGTAAGAAAAAACATTAATAACATTTTATAAGCTCCTTTAAACAGAATCCCTTTGCTAAAAAGGGATTTTTTATTTTTGCGCCATCAAACACTTTGCATTATGAACGTTTTAATTCTTGGATCAGGCGGACGCGAACATGCCTTTGCATGGAAAATAGCTCAGAGCAAACGCCTGGAGAATCTCTATATTGCTCCTGGAAATGCCGGTACTGCACATTGCGGCACCAATGTCGATATTGCCGTAACGGATTTTGAGGGTATTAAAAACCTCGTATGGGAAAAGGGTATCGATATGGTACTTGTTGGTCCTGAAGACCCGCTCGTAAAAGGCATTCACGATTATTTTCTGCAAGACGAGGTACTGAAAGATATTCCGGTGATAGGCCCTAAAAAAGATGGTGCTATCCTGGAAGGCAGCAAGGATTTCAGTAAGCAGTTTATGCTTAAGCACGGCGTACCAACAGCCCGCTACCAGAGCTTTACACGCGACAACATTGCTGAAGGAAAGAAATTTCTCGAAACCCTCAACCCTCCTTACGTATTAAAAGCCGACGGACTGGCGGCCGGAAAAGGGGTTCTGATCCTGGATGATATAAATGAAGCCCAACAGGAACTTGAAAATATGATCCTGAGTGCCAAATTCGGAAATGCCGGCAATACGGTTGTGATTGAGGAATTTCTGAAAGGCATTGAACTCTCTGTTTTCGTTCTGACTGATGGAATTTCCTACAAGCTGCTACCAGCCGCGAAAGATTACAAGCGCATCGGTGAAGGTGATACAGGGCTTAATACGGGCGGAATGGGCGCCATCAGCCCGGTTCCTTTTGCCGATGAAGCCTTTCTCCGCAAAGTGGAAGAAAAGGTTGTAAAACCAACCATTGCCGGCCTCAAAAAAGAGAATATCGACTACCGTGGTTTCATCTTTGTAGGCCTTATGAATTGCGGAGGTGAACCTTATGTAATTGAATACAACTGCCGCATGGGTGATCCTGAAACAGAAGTTGTGATCCCGCGGATCCAGTCTGACCTGCTCGATTTATTGGAAGGCGTGTCCACACAAAGCCTCGAATCGCGCAGCTATGAGGTTACCGGCGATGTAGCCAGTACCGTAGTTATGGTTTCCGGTGGTTACCCGGAAGACTATGTTAAAAATAAGGAAGTTCATAATCTCGATAAAACTACTGATTGTCATGTGTTTCATTCCGGGACCAAAAATGCCGGCGAAAAGGTGCTTACCAACGGGGGGCGTGTTTTCGCGATCACGGCTTTCGGCAAAACCATTGAAGATGCCGTATCCAGGAGCTTACGCAACGCCGCCGTGATCGACTATGATCAGAAATATTACCGCAGAGACATTGGCAAAGACCTTATGAATCTGGTGGTGCAAAGCTGAAATATACCCATTGGTACGTACTAAAATTTTGGGGAATTATCCCTCCCGGTAGCGTAATAATCTTATTTTTGTGGAATTAATCTTTAAACAAATTTAGATCGCTATTGTTTTTGAGTAAACTGTAGCAAAATGTCATGCCTGATAACGTTTATATAAATAAGATCGCAAAATTTTTACCCGGTAATCCGGTTAATAATGATGAGATGGAAGAGTACCTGGGCTTTGTTGGTGGCGACATCCGCTCCCGGGCAAAACCCCTGATTTTGCGTAACAATAAGATTACAAGCCGCTATTACGCCATCGATAAACAAGGCAATAGCATGTATACAAATGCGGAAATGACCGCACGGGCCATTAAGAATTTATGTACAGATGGCCGCACTATCCAGGATATTGATCTGCTTACCTGCGGCACCACATCACCGGACCAGTTTTTACCGGGTCATGCTCCCATGGTACATGGCTTACTGAATGCTGGTCCTGTTGAGGCTATTTCTTTTGCCGGTTCCTGCTGTTCAGGCATGAATGCCCTTAAATATGCGCAGATGGCTATTCTCACCGGACAGGCGCACAACGCCGTAACTACAGGATCTGAAAAACTTTCGCACTGGTTGGCCGCCAACAGTTTTAAAGAGGAAGCCGAAAAAATAAAAGCCGTAGAGGAAAAACCCATTCTCGCTTTTGAAAAAGAGTTTCTCCGCTGGATGCTTTCCGATGGGGCTGCTGCAGCCTGGGTTTCCGATAAACCCAATACCAACGGCATTTCTCTGAAAATTGAATGGATCGAAATCGTATCATTCGCCAATGAAGTGGAAACCTGTATGTATGCCGGTGCCGAAAAAATGCCGGATGGTTCCCTGAAAGGATGGGCTTCGTATAAACAATCTGAGTGGACTGAAAAATCGCTGTTCGCACTCAAGCAGGATGTGAAACTGCTCGACATTTACATTGCACAACTCGGCACCAAAAAATATGTTGAACTATACAGGAAACATGGCGTTGATCCGCTGAGTATCGATTGGTTCCTTCCACACATTTCATCAGAATACTTCCGATCGAAAGTAGACGATGAAATGAAAAAATATGGTGTTCAGCTCCCTCAGGAAAAATGGTTTGTAAACCTCACCAAAGTGGGCAACATCGGATCCGCTTCTATTTTCATTGCCCTCGAAGAACTCATGAATTCAGGCAAACTGCAGAAAGGCCAGAAAATTGCACTCACGGTTCCTGAGAGCGCCCGCTTCTCATATGCTAACGCTTTACTAACTGTTGTATAATGATTGAAGTCGGACAGGCTATCGTAAACAGCGATTCCATTTTAAATTATATTCCTCAACGCCCTCCCATTGTATTGGTGAGCCGTATCTATAAATGCGATGATCAATCGGTAGTTACCGGCTTTGACATTGCCGAAGGGCATATTTTTGTAAAAAACGGCAAACTGCTGGAACCCGGCGTGATTGAAAACATGGCACAAACAGCCGCATCGGCTGCGGGTTTCAAGGCTGTGGCCGAAAATACAAGCCCTGCCGTGGGATTCATCGGCAATATCAAAAACCTGAGCATCACGCACCTGCCTGCCGTGGGCAAAGAACTTATTACCGAAGTCAGCACCAAAACACAGGTTATGAATGTATCGCTTGTAGAGGCCCGCTCATACTGCGATGGCCGGCTGGTGGCAAGCTGCGAAATGAAAATATTCCTCCAGGAGAACGCCTGAAAAACCGGAAAGCGACCGGGACTACCCGTCATTGCGGGAGTTAGCACGCCCCATCTCTGCCCTATTCTTTCATGTCTTGAACGCAGAAACCGCAGATTATTGAGATTCATACAGCACAGAACAACCGGCAAGCTAATACCGGAGCACCCAGGCAACACCCGTTTCACAGACTGTACATCACAACTACCTAAACTTTCGGGATTATTAGTAAATTTGGGGCTTTGTCATACATACCCTTGCTGGTCGATATAAAAAATATTTCAAAGTCATACAAAGATGCGCCCTACCCGGCGGTAGACCACCTGTCGTTCAGCCTCAGCAAAGGTGATATTTTTGGCCTGCTTGGACCAAACGGCGCCGGCAAAACAACACTCATTTCCATGCTCTGTGGCTTATTCAAACCGAGTGCGGGAGAAATATATATCAACGGGTTCAACATGCAAAGCCACCCGAACCAGTGCAAACAGGTTATTGGTGTGGTTCCGCAGGAAATTGCGCTCTATCCGAAACTCACCGCCTGGGAAAATCTTTTGTTCCTCGGACACATGTATGGCCTGAGTGGCGATGCCCTCCGTGATAAAATAAAACTGAATCTGCAGATCCTTGGCCTGGAAGCCAATATGCATCAGAAAATCCAGAGCTACTCCGGAGGCATGAAACGCCGTGTGAACCTGATTGCCGGGCTGCTGCATGATCCGCAACTGCTGATCCTGGATGAACCCACAGTCGGCGTCGATATTCAGTCGAAACAGGCAATTATTGATCATCTGAAAAAACTCAACCGCGAACGCGGCATGACTATTTTATACACATCGCATCACCTCGATGAAGCGGAAGATTTTTGCACGCATATTGCCATTATTGATACGGGTAAACTGATTACACAGGGGGCCACGCGTGAGCTCATCAGTCAATACAACTGCAAGAGTATAGAAGAAGTTTATTTGAAAATAACCGGCCAGAAATTCAGAGATAAATAGTGAAACTACTCTATAGCATATATAAAGAATACAAAGTGCTGATCCGCGACCGGGCCGGACTCGCTATCACCTTTATTATGCCTACGATTCTGGTGCTCATTATCACACTGATCCAGGATACCACATTCCGTTCGGTGAACGAGAATGCCATTACACTCCTGCTCGTTGACCGCGACCATGATTCACTTTCCGTACAGATGGAACGAGCCCTGAACACCACCCGTTTTTTTGAGATCACCAAAAAGAACCTCAGCAATGAAGAAGCCCGTGAACAGGTAGCAGCGGGAAAATACATCATCGGCATTATTGTGCCTGAGCATACCAGCGAACAACTCCGCAAACGTTCTGGCGATAAAGTGGCAACCCTGATGGCCAGCATTTCCGGCGACAGCACGCAAGCTGTAACCACTGACACCAGTAAGCTTCCGCTCCAGTTATACTTTGATCCGATCACCAAAAAAACCTTTCAGAGCATCATCAGCAATTCACTGGAACGAATTTTGTCGCAGCTAGAAATGCAGAATATGGTGACAGCACTCAATGCCAATATGAAAGAATCTTTTCCGCTGGCAAATCCCAAACCTCTTGAAATGCAACCATTGGTCAGTATCCGCGAGGAATACGCTTCACCACATAACAGCAGCATCATTCCCAATTCGGTGCAACACAATGTTCCCGCATGGAGCATGTTTGCTATGTTTTTTATCTGCATTCCTTTAGCAGGAAATATCATCCGTGAACGTGAAGACGGCAGTGCATTCCGCCTGCTTACCATGCCCGGCTCATACATGTATGTTATTCTCGGCAAAATGCTCACCTATGTTATCGTGAGCCTGCTGCAATTTACCCTCATGATGGCCATGGGCATATACATATTACCAATGCTGGGTCTTCCACAACTCAACGTTGGCGATCACGTGTTTTCACTTTTTGTGGTCGCCCTGGCTTCGGGACTCGCTGCTACCGGTTTCGGATTACTTGTTGGTACGGTTTCTACCTCGCATGACCAGGCTTCGCTTTTCGGTGCTGTATTTGTGATTATGCTGGCCGCCATCGGCGGTGTATGGGTACCTACCTTTGTGATGCCCGAAGTGATGCGGAAACTCAGCGGCATTTCGCCGCTCAATTGGGGCCTTGAAGCTTTTTATGGTATTTTCCTGCGTAATGCCGGCCTTAAAGCCGTTCTGCCTCAGGTACTTAAACTTTTCGGATTCTTCCTGGCCTGCCTGGCCGGTGCTTTCTACTACCAGAAATACAGACGCCTGAAATAGCCTCCAGGGAGTCTGAAAACTCGTCGTAAAGCGTACCAAACTCCTGTATAGTTCGTATATTTAGCCAGCTAAAAAAACACGAAACTATGACTTCTAAATTAGATTTACTGGAACAGAAAAAAGCAGAAGCTTTATTGGGCGGCGGAGAAAAACGTATAGAAGCACAACATAAAAAAGGCAAGCTGACGGCTCGCGAGCGTATTCACTTTTTATTGGATGAAGGAAGCTTCGAGGAAATAGGTATGCTGGTAACACACCGCAGCACCGATTTCGGACTTGACAAAGAACAATACCTGGGCGATGGGGTTGTTACAGGCTACGGTACTATTCAGGGCCGTTTGATCTATGTATTTTCACAGGACTTCACCGTATTCGGCGGTTCTTTATCTGAAACGCATGCCGAAAAAATATGCAAGATCATGGATCTGGCCATGCAGAACGGCGCGCCGGTGATCGGGCTCAACGACAGTGGTGGCGCACGTATCCAGGAAGGCGTTGTTTCCCTGGGAGGCTATGCCGATATCTTTTACCGCAACGTACGCGCCAGCGGTGTCATCCCTCAGTTATCGGCCATTATGGGGCCATGTGCGGGCGGGGCAGTGTATTCGCCGGCTATTACTGATTTTATTCTCATGGTCGAGAACACATCGTACATGTTTGTTACCGGCCCCAACGTTGTGAAAACAGTAACACACGAAGAGGTAAGCAGTGAAGAGCTTGGCGGTGCCATGACACATGCCAGCAAAAGCGGTGTAACACATTTTGCATGCGCCAATGAACTGGAAGCCATTAATCACATTAAACAATTACTGAGTTACATGCCTCAGAACTGTGAGGAGAATGCTCCTGCAGTTGAATATTCAAACAATGGTTCAGAAGTCCGACCGGAGCTGAACAATGTTATTCCGGATAATGCCAATCAGCCCTATGATATGCGCGACGTGATCAATGGCGTGATTGATGCGGATAGTTTCCTTGAAGTGCATAAGCATTTCGCTGAGAATATCGTGGTTGGTTTTGCCCGCCTGGCCGGGCGCTCCATTGGCATTGTAGCCAATCAACCTGCCGTACTGGCTGGTGTACTTGATATTCATGCCTCTACCAAAGCTGCACGTTTCGTTCGTTTCTGCGACAGCTTTAATATTCCTTTACTGGTGTTTGAAGATGTACCGGGCTTCCTGCCTGGCACTGACCAGGAGTGGAATGCCATCATTACCAATGGCGCAAAATTACTTTATGCCTTTAGCGAAGCCACTGTGCCGCGCATTACCGTTATTACGCGCAAAGCATACGGTGGTGCTTATGATGTGATGAACAGCAAACACATTGGTGCCGACATGAACTATGCATGGCCATCGGCCGAAATTGCAGTGATGGGTGCCAAAGGTGCCGCTGAAATTATTTTCAAAGGCGAAATTGCTGCCGCAAAAGACAAAGACGCCAAGTGGAAGGAGAAAGAAGCGGAATACCAAACTATGTTTGCAAACCCATATCGCGCTGCCGAACGAGGCTTTATTGATGAAGTGATTCGCCCGGAGCAAACCCGCGAAAAACTGATTCGCGCATTTGGCATGCTCCAGAATAAAGCAGATAAACTGCCCCGCAAAAAACACGGAAATATTCCGTTATAATCATACATGAGAATTTTTACTACCATTTTTGGGCTCCTGGCGGCTTTGATACTGGCTTTTAGCTGTATCTCCAAAGCTATGCACTGGCCGGGAGCCAACCTTGGCATTATACTTTCAGCAGGGCTCCTGTCGCCCGTTTATTTATTGCTGACGCTCATTACCGTGGGCATGCAGCGAAAAAGAACCCTGGCAACACTTATTCCCATTGGTTTTTTTGTGGTTATTTTTCTCATCGGTGTGCTCTTTTCGCTGATGCACTGGCCGGGTGGAAAAACCTTTTCACTATTCAGCCTGCTGATCCTGATCCCCCTGATTTTTGTATTTGCGATTATACATACGGCCAGAAAGCCTGAAGAACGTGCCATATCGCCCGATGCCCTGATTTTGCTGCTGATAGCCTGTTCTTTGATTTTCAGTGCCATGCACCGGTCTGTTACCAAAGGGGTATTGGTGGGCAATATACTTTCCAATGAAAATGAAATAGCGCTTTCCAAAATTCTGGCCAATCACAATTATGATTTGCTGATGCATATCGATAGCACCAGATCCCGGGAGGCCGAGGCTATACAGGTTGCCGCTACAAACTTTAGCACCTTTGCCGAAAAGCTGAAACATGATATAGGCCTGCGGGCCAATAATGATGAGGCGTTCAGGAGCTACGACCAGATTTCGGAGCTGGACAATCCGGATATCGGCAGTTATATGATGTATTCAGACGGAAATACAGAACAGCTTGTGTTATTGTATGAAAAAGCCTTACAAGCCATAAACAAATCAACGATACCTGAAGAAACAAAAACACATATCCGTGAATTATTGGAATTAAATAAACCCGATTTATTCACCAACGAAAACAGCTGGCAGGAATTATATTTTAAACAAACGCCGGTTATCTCTATAGAGGCAACACTATCGTCGCTGCAGACCAAGGTTCTCCTGGCTGAAAACATGGCTCTGCAACAACTTCAAAAAAAATAACCATGGCAAAACTTTTCCTGCTTGCAATTCTCGGAATCGTTTTTTTAATCGCTACACTTGTCTGCCTTATCTTCGGAATTCTGGCTTTTGCAAACAGCAAACCCGGCAAATGGACCTGGCTCACATGTTCCATTATTTCTATTATCGGGCTTGTGTTATGTATTGTTTTATTTACCCGTAAAGTGATAAAAAAAGCAAGCGGTTTTGCCCAGTCTATTGAACACAGCTTAAAAGCACATCCCTATGAAGAAGGCACGGAAGATAAACGGACTTACCTGCTCGACTCCCTGAATCCAAACCCCCAGGTACAACTGATCCGTTCATACCTGCCCGATTCTGCAGAAGCAAGTGTTCCGGACGATTTCTACACCTATTTCGGATTCAGCTGGCTCGAGACTTATTACCGCTATCCTTTGCGTTACCCGTATGCGCTTCATGGCATTATCCTGAACGATGATGCTGATCTGTATAATGAAGCCGGAATTACGGATTTTGCCCAAAGCGACAATAACGGACTGAATCTGGATGTGCATCATATAAGAAAACTCGCTTATGATCAACATTTCCTTCTGCTTGAGCTTGGCCAGACCCCCGAAGACCGGAGTTACATGCTGTTTGTATTCGATAGCGAAACTAAATTCCGTGTAGATTCGGAAGCTGAATTATTCAAACTCGCCACTGAAAAGGGTTACAAAGGGCCTCCATCGCTGATGACGCTTTTTGAATATAATCAGCTCTTCTTTTAAGAATCCAGTTTTCTTTGGCCAATTTTGGCATTTTTATTGCCTCTTTGTATCGAAACACTTTACATTTGTATTAAAACTTAGTCACATGAAACGTATTTTAGCCCTCAGTGCCATTGTATTTGTTCTTTGTTCAGGCTTTATGACTGCCGACGGAGACAAGATTCCAACAGTAACCCTGAAAGATCTGAACGGTGCGAAAGTCAGCTCCGCCACCTTCACCAACAATGGGAAACCTATCATTATCAGTTTCTGGGCAACCTGGTGTAAACCATGTAAAAAAGAACTTGATGCCATTGCTGAAAACTACAGTGACTGGCAAAAAGAAACCGGCGTAAAACTGATCGCTATCTCTATCGACGATGCCCGTAGTTCAGGAAAAGTGGTGGCTGATGTGAAAGCCAAAGGCTGGGATTACGAAGTGTATATCGACGAAAACCAGGACTTCAAACGCGCCCTGAATGTGATGAATGTACCTCATACCTTCCTGGTGAATGGTAAAGGTGAAATTGTTTGGAGCCATAACTCCTACTCAGAAGGTGATGAAGATAAATTATTTGAAAATGTAAAAAAGGTAATCAACGGCGAAAAGCTGGAACACTAAATGTTCATTACCCCATTACACGCTAAAAACAAGACCACTACACGCAGATGAGAATACATTTTACGACCATTACACTGGTAATAGCCTGTTTATTTTTAAGTTCCCGCTCTTTTTCACAAATCTCGCAACAAGTCAATGACGAATTGAGTTCCATTCATGGTAACTTTCAGTTCGATGGTCAGTATTACAGGCCCGACAGTGCTATTGGCGCGCCTTATGTACCGGAAAAAATGCTGAGCAATGCCTTTGGACAGGTTTCCTACACCCGTGGTAAATTCAGTGCCGGCGGACGTTATGAATCATACAATAACGTGATGCAGGGTTTCGACAAGCGTTATAAAGGCCAGGGCATTGTGAACCGTTACATGCGTTACAAAACCAACCTGCTCGACATCACCGTTGGTAATTTCTATGAACAGTTCGGAAGTGGTCTTACCCTGCGCGCATATGAAGAACGTGGTTTATTGTACGACAACTCCATCGATGGAATCCGGATCATTTCAAACCCGATCAAAGGGATCACCATCAAAGGGCTTACCGGTAAGCAACGGAGCTTCTTTACCATAGGTCCCGGCATTGTTCGTGGCTTTGACGGAGAGGTAAACATCAATGATCTGTTTGATTCTGTTCTCGGAAATAAAAAAACAAAGGTTATCCTGGGTGGGAGTTTTGTTGGGAAATATCAGCAGGACCAGGATCCGGTATACAACCTTCCGGAAAATGTAGGTGTATTTGCCGGCCGCATGAATCTGACCCGCGGAGGCTTTAATCTGTACACAGAATATGCTTCCAAAAATAATGACCCGTCGTTTCAGAATAACCTGAGTTATCATGATGGTGAAGCATTTTTCCTTTCTACCTCCTATGCCACAAAAGGCTTTGCTATTTTACTCCAGGGTAAACGCATCGATAATATGAGTTTCCGCAGCGATCGCGATGCTTCCCTTCAAAACCTCATGATCAATTACCTGCCGGCAACCACCAAGCAGCACACATACCTGATGCCGGCGTACTACCCGTATGCCACACAACCCAATGGTGAAATTGGCGGGATGGGCGAAATCCAGTTTAAGGTACCGCGAAACAGTATCCTTGGCGGTCACTATGGCATGGATGTTACCATTAACTTCTCTGTGGCACATGGCTTAAAAGAACATTACCTGCATGACACCGCTTATGGCCGTAATTTTTACAGTGCCGAATGGGGTGCTGTAGGCGAACAGTATTACCACGATTTCTTTATCGAGATCAACAAGAAGTTTACAAAAAAATGGAAAATGACTGCTTTGTATTCGAACCAGTTCTATAATAAAAACATGGTACAGTTCGGGTCTGACAATGCGGGTTATAACAACATCAATTCCAATATCGGTGTGCTCGATATTACTTACAAATATAAATCTTCGTCGGCTATCCGCTTGGAGCTCCAGGGTCTGTTTACAAAATCGGATCCCTTGCACCCGACCATTGCCAATGGTAGCTGGGGTGTAGGTATGCTCGAATGGACGCCAAACAGCCATTGGTTTGTAGCAGTGCTCGACCAGTACAACTACGGTAATAGCAACCCGGCCATGCAATTGCATTATTTTCTGGGGAGTGTAGGTTATACCAAGGATGCGCACCGCATCTCGATCAGCTACGGTAAGCAAAGAGCCGGTATTTTCTGTGTAGGCGGGGTTTGCCGTAACGTGCCAGCTTCCAATGGTTTATCAGTAAGTATTACTACTAGTTTCTAAACGTTAAAAATGCACAGACATGAAAAAAACAAGGTCTAATTCACTAACTTTATGTATTATGAAACCTATTGTTTATAGCTTTATTGCAGCTTCGGCCTTTGCATTTCTGGGTTGCGATTATGTCAATAAGCCAACGTCTGTAACTCCAGGTGGTGGTACAACACCGACGCCGAATGTTGTTACGCGCAAAGTATTGGTAGAAGATTACACCGGTCACGAATGCGGCAACTGTCCTGCAGCTGCTATCAAGGGCCAGGATCTCGAAAATCTCTATCACGACCAGGTGGTTCTACTGGCGGTTCATGCCGGTTATTTTGCTGATCCTGCTGCTGCGCCGTTTACGGATGATTTCCGTTGTACAGCCGGAACCGACTGGGATACTTTTTTTGGTATCAGCCAGGGCGCCGGAAACCCCAATGGAATGATAAACCGCAAAGATTATCCCGCCGGAACACATATTAAAAATCACAACAACTGGGCAGCAGAAACCTCGCCTTTTATAAATCAGGCGGCTGATGTAAAGCTGAGCATTACACCAAACTATAATACCTCCGCCAAAACACTCGATGTAAGCGTAAAATCAAAATTCATACATGCCCTCAGTGCCAATTATAAATTATCGGTAGTACTGGCCGAAGACAGCATTGTGGGTGCACAGAAAGATTACTCTCAAAATCCAAGTGTCATTACCAACTACCTATTCATGCATGTACTTCGCGGTGGCATTAACGGTAGCTGGGGCGACCCTGTGAATACCGCTGCTGTAGCTGCCAACGACAGCATAACCAAATCGTATACCGGTTTTGCCATAAATCCGTTGTACAATGAAAACCGCCTCCATGTCATTGCATTTCTCTACAATGCTGCTACCTATGAAGTGATTCAGGTGGAAGAAGTAAAAATGAAGTAACAGAAGGACCCTGCATAAACGGGGCATCTTCCTGACCATTCTTTAAGATCGCAAACTTGCTCCTGCTTTTTCGGTGTATGTCTTAATCAGTTTCTGCATCACCGCATCAATTTGCTTATCCGTAAGTGTGGCCTGCTCATCCTGGAGTATAAAACTGAGCGCATAGGACTTTTTGCCGGCTTCCAGTTTATCGCCTTCGTATATATCGAATAGATTAACTTCTTTCAGAAGTTTGCGTTCCGTTGCAAAGGCCAGTTCTTCGAGCTGATTATACTTCACTGTTTTATCAATGAGCAGGGCCAGATCGCGGCGCACGGCCGGGAATTTGGAAATCTCCTGGTAGGTGATCTCTTTTTTATTCGCGAGACTTAAAACATGATTCCAGTTTATATCCGCAAAGAAAACCTCCGATTGAATATCGAATTTCTTTGCCAATGATTTCTGCACTAACCCGATAACAGCCAGTGTCTTTTTCTGATGCTTCAATTCAAGTGCATAGGTCAGGTTATCATCTGTATGCTCTTCGGTTTTGAAAGAAACCTGCAGGCGTTCCAGCAGGCGTTCTACACAAGCTTTCAGATACGAAAAATTTACTTTATTGTTTTCGCCATAAGGGTTTTCCGCATACTTACGTCCTGTTACAAAAAGGCTTAAATGCTTTTCTTCACTGTAAGGAAAAGCTTCACTATTGGCTGTATATGTTTTCCCGAATTCAAAGAATTTAAGGTCACTGCTTTTGCGATTGATGTTATATGCCAGGGCCTCCAGGCCGCCATAGAGCATGGATTTGCGCATTACATCCAGGTCGGAGCTTAGTGGATTCACTACATTTACCAACCCTTCCGGATTTGAATAATAGGCACTCTTTGTCAGCGAAAGTCCCATGATTTCGTAAAAGCCGAATGAAACCAGGAGACTTGCTACAACGTTTTCCGCACGTGTGGTTTGCTCACGGTCAGCATAAGAAGCTGTGAATTTAATCTGCGCCGATGGCTCCACATGGTTATATCCGTAAATGCGCATCACTTCCTCCACAACGTCGGCTTCGCGGGTCACATCGGTTTTGTAACGTGGCACGGAGAGCAGCATACTGTCGGCTCCTTCAGAAGCAATGCCGATTCCCAGAGATAAAATGATCTGGCGAATGGCAGCACGATCAATGTTTTTACCAATCAGGGCCGTACAGTTATCGTATGAAAATGCCACTTTAAACGGCTCGAGTGGTTGAGGATACAAATCTGTAACGCCCATGCTTACCACACCGCCGGCCAGTTCCAGAACAAGTGCCGCCGCGCGTTTCAGGGCATCGATTACCATATTGGGATCTGTACCGCGTTCGAAACGGAATGAAGAATCTGTTTTCAGACCATGGTTTTTAGCGGTACGGCGAACATAACCCGGATCGAAGTATGCGCTCTCAATAAAAATAGCTTTTGTGTTTTCGGTAACACCACTGTCGAGACCTCCGAATACGCCGGCAATACACATAGGTTCTTCGGCATTGCAGATCATCAGGTCGTTTGCGGCCAGTTTACGTTCAACACCATCCAGTGTTTTAAACAGGGTTCCTTCGGCACAGGTACGAACCTCAATTTTATTTCCTTTTATTTTCCCGAGATCAAATGCGTGTAAAGGTTGTCCCAGTTCATGCAATACAAAATTGGTAATATCCACCACGTTATTGATCGGGCGGAGACCAATCGCTTTCAGGCGGTTCTGCAACCACTGCGGCGATTCCTGCACGGTAATGCCACTGATCACCACACCGCTGTAGCGCTTACAGCCCTCCGCATCGCCAATAGAAATCTCAACCTTATTGAGATTGGTAGCTTCCGGCAGTTCATGAATGCCTGGCATACGGGCTTCAAAACCATCTTTCTGTACATGTGTATTGAGAATTGCCGAAAGATCGCGCGCTACGCCATAATGCGAAGCGGCATCTGCACGGTTTGGGGTAAGCCCGATTTCAAACACATAGTCTGTTTCTATCTTAAATACTTCGGAGGCCGGCGTACCGGTAATTGTATCGGCAGGCAGCACCATAATACCGGCATGGCTTTTCCCGACACCGATTTCATCCTCGGCGCAGATCATCCCTTCACTAACAGCACCACGGATTTTGGATTTTTTAATTTCAAAAGGTTCACCCTCTGTCGGATATAATTTGGTTCCGATAGTTGCTACAAGTACTTTCTGTCCGGCTTCCACATTCGGTGCACCGCACACAATGCTGAGCGGTTCGCCTGCTCCGATATCCACCTTCGTGAGGCTCAGCTTGTCGGCGTCCGGGTGTTTTTCTTTATGAATCACTTCACCAACTACAATACCTTTCAATCCACCGGGAAGTGTTTCAAAGGTTTCAACGCCTTCTACTTCCAATCCGCTCGAGGTCAGAAATTCATCGACCTGTTGCGGCGTTATGTTTTCAAGGTTGATAAGGGTTTTGAGCCAGTTGTAAGATGCTTTCATATTGCAAAAAATAAAACGTAAAAATACAAAATATTCGCCGTAAAAATCTTGATATTTGCAGCGTGGAACTCATGGGTACAGATATAGCAAGAGCAAAGCAGCTGCTCGAAAGAGGGCAGCTTGTGGCTATTCCTACCGAAACCGTATATGGTCTGGCAGCCAATGCACTTGATCCACTGGCCGCCGCTGCTATTTTTGAAGCCAAGAACCGTCCGCATTTCGACCCCCTGATCATACACACCAACAGCCTCGAAAAAGTACTGAACTATGTGGAGTTTATTGCACCGCCGCTGCGTAAACTGGCGGATACTTTCTGGCCCGGACCATTAACACTCCTGTTGCCAAAAAAAACGGTGATTCCGGATATTGTAAGTTCAGGCCTTGACACAGTAGCTGTGAGAATTCCGAAACACCCCTTAACTCTGGATCTGCTTTCGCGCCTTGATTTTCCGGTAGCAGCACCAAGTGCCAATCCCTTTGGCTATATAAGCCCCACCACCGCTGCCCATGTGCAGAAACAACTCGGGCACAAAGTAGCCTATATACTCGATGGTGGCCCCAGTGAAGTAGGACTGGAATCGACCATTGCAGGCATGGAGGAAAATACGGTATGTGTGTATCGTCTTGGTGGCCTGGCCATCAGTGATATTGAAGCCATTGTTGGTCCTGTTGCACTCCGCATCAATCAATCATCGAACCCCAAAGCTCCCGGGCAGCTCAAAAGTCATTATGCGCCGCGCAAGCCTTTATTTATAGGTAAACTCAGGGAGCTGGATGCTGATTACAATACAAAATCTGTAGGTATTATTGCCTTTGGTCGTTTTAAAAGCATTAATCCGCATGCTGAAATCATCAACCTTTCGGAGTCGGGTAATTACCAGGAAGCTGCGGCTAATTTATTTTCGGCACTTCGCCGGCTCGATGAGAGTGCGTGCGAATGTATTATTTCAGAATTGCTCCCTGAAGAACATCTGGGGATTGCCATTAATGACCGGCTGAAACGTGCAGCAGCAGAAAAACAGGACAAATAGCCCTGTTCTTTTTCAGAAAAAATTCCGACGTGTAAAATCTGTTTAAGCACCCACCAGGCTTGCCTTCAGGATGCTTTCAAATAAGAAGCGACCGTCTTCGTTGCCCAGGTTAGGATCTGCGGCACGCTCAGGGTGAGGCATCATACCAAATACGTTTTTACCGGCATTGCAGATTCCTGCAATATTTTCGATAGCTCCGTTCGGATTAGCTTCGTCCGTAATCTGTCCGTTGGCATCGCAGTAGCGGAAAATCACCTGGCCGTTTTTATTAAGAGCTGCAATAGTTTCGGCGTCGGCATAGTATTTACCTTCACCGTGTGCAATTGGAATTTTGAGGGCTTTATCGGGTACAGAAGCCGTCAGAACAGTCTGGTGGTTCTGGGCTTTGATGTATACATTTTTGCAAATGAATTTACGGCTGTTGTTGTGAAGCAGGGCTCCCGGCAACAATCCGCTTTCGCAGAGAATCTGGAATCCGTTGCATACGCCGAAAACAAATCCACCGTTTTCAGCGTGTTTGATCACCTGTTCCATGATCGGTGAAAAGCGGGCAATAGCGCCGCTGCGCAGGTAATCACCATAAGAAAAACCTCCCGGTAACACAATGTGTGTACAGCCTTCGAGGTCTGTATTTTTATGCCATAGCTTTACAGTTTCCTGCTTCATGATGTCACGAAGCACATACACCATATCCTCATCGCAATTTGAACCGGGAAATACTACAACGCCAAATTTCATAGCTTGAATAAATTTAGGCCACAAAGTTAATCAAAAAGCCCGGATATTCTCCGGTGTTTTTGAACAAAGTACGGCTTTATATCATGGATAATTTATGCAGATAAATAACGGCAATTCCGCCGAGAAGCAGAAACAGCAGGGTATTGGCGATTTTAAGCTGTTTCATTTCGGCCAGGTAATCGGCCAGCAGAATACTCAGCGGAATGGTGTTGGCAATGAAAATAAAATCGCTGTCGTTTCCGATAAAAATATTGATGCTGAGTAATACAAATAACCAGAGCAGGATGTATTTGGTTTTTTGCGTTTTGACCTTAGGCCCGAATCCCTTACTTACATAAGACACCAGGGTGAGCACCACCAGGATGATAATCATGAAGAGGAGCGGGTAGAAATATTCAGAAACAGATGGTTTCTGAAAGGATTCGACCGTTTCTTTGAAAACCGTGAAAATCCTCCAGACATCTTTACCAGCCAGGTAGCTAATCCCCATAAATAAGTAGAGGGGCAGTAAAAACCCGAGGAGAGTCACGCCCCAGTCGCGCCACTGAAAAGATCTTAGAATGACCAGCATCATAAAGCAGAGCGGGAAAAGTAAAAGGTATTCGGTATAAAAAAACGGTGAAAGCCCCATAAAAAAAGCGGCTTTGAAAAGGGCGGAAAGTGCATGATCGAGCCGGTAGGTTTCCATGAAAAAATACAGGGAAATCAACACACAGAGGTTGGCCAGGAGAGCCGGATGGATAAAGGAGTTGCTGTTCGCCGAAAAAGCAAAGAGCATATAGAGGAATGCCGGCAGATAATTGTTTTTATTCACTACTTCCTGGTTAATCGCCAGGAAATTAACCGCCACTGCACCTATCAGAATCACGAGAAAATTCAATGTCTGTATAAGCCAGGTGGCACTAAGGCGGTAGTCAATATAGTTGTAAAGAATATGCTGCGGATAAAGCTTATTAACGGCAGCATCGGGAGGCATGGTCCAGACCGAAAGTCCGAACAAAATAAGGCAGGCCGGAATCATGATTACAAGAGCCGATTGCAGGCTGTTTTTTAAGGGGCCGACCACCATTTTTATTTGTTGATTACGTAAATAATCCTATTTTTGTGCCGTAAACTTACAAAATTACAATCACAATGAACGCTTTAATCGCATTAATGATAACCTGGACCGATGTATTTTATGGTATCGGTGATTTCTTCGAGTGGATCTTCAAAGGCATGCGTGGCTTAGGACAGATACCAAATATTATTATTTCTTTCTTTATTCTTTATTATTTGGTTTCGAGGATTTTCATTATCATGAAACAGAACAAAGAGGCCGACTCTAACGGCACTCTCCGCTAATATTTTTCCCTTACTCATTCAAACCCATTCTTTATTAAAAAATAGAGAATGGGTTTTTTATTTTCGCAAAATTGATGTACATTGTAATATGCAAAAACAGTTTTCCCGCTTCTGTATACTGGCAGTGATGTGCTTCCTGTCTGTAGGTGCATTTGCAACTCACATTGTCGGGGGAGAATTAAACTACAAATACCTCGGCGGTAATAAATACGAAATTCGTGTTACTATTTTCAGAGATGCCTGTGTC
Source organism: Bacteroidota bacterium (assembly GCA_018267825.1). Taxonomy (GTDB): domain Bacteria; phylum Bacteroidota; class Bacteroidia; order B-17B0; family Aurantibacillaceae; genus JAFDXR01. The sequence continues at coordinate 639,550 of JAFDXR010000003.1, forward strand.
GGACAGGTTGGTTTTGATGATCCTGCTTCATTGGGTGTATTTGATGTAAACAATAACCTGGTTTTGCAAAAACTCATGTCTGCCCGCGACAGCGGCAACGTGCCACCGATTATTTACGATCCCTGCACCGATGTTCCCGTATTTTTCTGTTACAAGTACTGTCATTATATAGATACCGTTACACTTCCCCCACTGGCCGGTGGCTACCAGCTGGTATACCAGCGCTGTTGCCGCAACCAGAACATCCTCAACCTTATTAATCCGCAAAATGTAGGTGCCACCTATACCGCCTTTATTCCAGGACCTGAAGTAGTGGCGGTTAACAGTAATCCTATATTCCAACATCCTATTCCACCTTTTGTATGTGTGAATAAACCTTTTACCTTCGACAACTCTGCCATAGACCCCGACGGGGATTCCCTGGTATATGAGCTCTTCACTCCATTCGACGGGGCGTCTGCAGCTGCCCCCATGCCGCAGCCTCCCAACAATCCACCTTATGTAACCGTACCATGGCAATCGCCATACAGCACGGCCAACATGCTTGGCGGCGTGGCACTCACGGTGAACTCCAGTACCGGACTTGTAAGCGCAACTCCTAATACGCTTGGTTATTTTGTTGTGGGCCTTAAAGTGAAAGAATATCGTGCCGGTGTATTACTCAGCGAAACCCGCCGCGATTACCAGATCATTGTAAAAGATTGTCCATCGGTGGTTGTGGCCGCTGCCCAGGCTCCACAGGCCATTTGCGGCACCACCAATGTATCGTTCACCAACAACAGTACCGGCAGCGGTGGCCTTGGCTTCAACTGGTATTTCGGCGATCCTTCTACCAATGCCGACACCTCGCACGTAACCAGTCCAACCTACACCTATCCGGGCACAGGAACCTACACAGTGACACTCGTGGCCTATGTAGCTTCCAAACCACAGTGTAATGATACCGTGCATACAACAGTGGCCATCAGCAATGCTTTCAAAGGTGCATTTACCTTTACCCCGGTTCCATGTTCCGAAAACATGGTGGAGTTTCATGGCTCCGTGCAGGCACCTCCGGGCACAACTCCTCTATGGCAATGGAATTTCGGTGACAACGGCACTGACACCATCCAGGACCCGATGCATCATTATACAGGACAAGGCACCTATATCATTACGCTCGTAACCTACATTCCGAATTCGCTTGGCTGCTATGATACCTTACAGGCACAAACCATTAACGTGATCACAAACCCCGAACTCTATATTCCGAATACCTTCACACCAAACAATGATGGGTTCAACGATGTGTTTAGAGTGAGAGGGCCGGCATTTGGTGTGTTCTACTTTGCCGTATACAACCGCTGGGGCCAGATGATGTTCGAAACCCAGGATCCAAGCCAGGGATGGGATGGGATGTTCAATGGAAAACCCTGCGATCCGGGTGTTTTTGGTTATTACATCAAGGCACGCTGCAGCGAAAACTCAGACGAAATATTTAAAAAAGGAAACGTAACCCTTGTGCGTTAACGCCGTCTTGAAGGATGTATGAAACACATTTATTTACATAAAGCATCAGCCTGTTATAAAACAGTCTGTCTTTTGTTTTCCTGTCTGTTTACAGTGACTTCGCTACAGGCTCAGGATGTACACTTTTCGCAATACAATGGTTCTATCATTAATGTAAATCCTGCATTTACGGGTTTCTTCGATGGTGATTACCGCGTAGGTGCCATCTACCGCAGCCAATGGCAAAGCGTACCGGTTCCATATAAAACCTTTTCATTTGCAGCAGACGGACGATTCAAAGGCAAGAAAATGAAAAGCGATTGCTTCGGTCTCGGAGTGCTTTTTAATAACGACAAAGCCGGTGATACCTATTTTGGTACAAATCAATTTTATTTCTCGGGTTCATACATTCACAAACTCAACAGCGATTCCACCCTGTTGTGGAGCAATGGTGTTACCGTGGGAATTTCGAATGTAGGTTTCAATTACAACAAAATGACATTCGATAACCAGTATGATGGTACAACGTATAATCCGACTTATGCCACCGGCGAGAACTTTGCGAAAAACTCAACTACCTATGCCGATATAAATCTCGGAACAGCCCTGCAATATGCCATCAAACAAAGAGCGTTTGTACAATACGGTCTGAGCTACAATCACCTTACCAGCCCGAAGCTGACTTTTCAGAACAACAACAGCATTAAAATAGACTCTAAACTCACCAATTACCTGGCTTTTCAATACCCTATTGCCTCGCAGGTGGATGTAGTTGCAGAGATGATGTATTCCCAACAGGGCAAATACCACGAGGTGGTTCCGGGCACCATGTTCCGCTTTTACCTCGATCCGAAAACCAACCAGGCTGCCAGCATCGGTGTTTATTACCGCACGAAGGATGCAGTCATCGGCCGGATCGGGTATCAGTTCAAAACACTGACAGCAGGCTTCAGTTATGATGTAAATACCAGCAAGTTTCTGGCTGCCACCAACCGCCGTGGCGCATTTGAAATCTACGTCAATTATATCTTCAAGAAAATCGTTCCTTTTGTTCCTAAAAAACGGGTTTGTCCAATATATATGTAAAAACTGTATGCGTAGCTTACTGATCATCCTTTCCATCCTGGTATCATCATCCCTGTTTTCACAAAGCATTAAACAGTTTATGAAACAAGGTGAAGCCGCCATGGCCGAAAAGGATTATTCATCAGCGGCACAGGTATACAACCAGGTGATCCTGATAGACTCCTCCGATATTGAACACCAATACAAATTTGCAGAAGCATCGCGTCTCAATTATGATAATGACGTGGCGCTGCACTGGTACCAGAAAGTATACAAAAAAGACAATGGAAAAACCTATACCGAAGCGCCGTTCTACATCGGCACCTTATTAAAAGGACAGGGCAAATACAAGGATGCCAAAAAATACTTTGACAAATACTATAAAAAACAGCGTAACAGTAAGGATAAAACCAAAAAACAACTGGCCCTGAAAGCCAAACAGGAAGTAGATGCCTGTGATTATGCCCAGATACTGGTTAAAAACCCCGTAGATGTAAAAGTAGAACACCTTGATAGTATGGTGAACAGCAAAGTGAGTGAATATGCTCCATTTGAATACGACAGCATCCTTTATTTTTCATCGCTGCGTAACGGCAACCAAAAAGATGCCAATGCCGTAAATTATAATAAACTGTATACCTCGCATAAGAAAGAAGACCGCTGGCAAAAAGCCGAGGAGCTCGACAGCCTCTTTAATAAAAACGGGATTCATAATGCCAACACCTCCTTTAATAAGGATTTCACCAAAGTATTTGTATCGCGTTGCGGAGCCATTAATGCCACGCAATACCGCTGCAATATTTACATGTCTGAACTGAAAAACGGCCACTGGGGCGAATTGCAGGCCCTGCCCTCCCCTATTAATGTAAACGGAAGTAACACTACGCAGCCATGCTACAGCGAATTAAACGGCAAAGATGTATTGTTCTTCAGCAGCGACCGCGCGGGTGGTGAAGGCGCAATGGATATATGGTACGCACCGGTGAATGCCGATGGTACATTCGACATCCCGGTGAATGCCGGTAAAAAAATAAATTCTGTGGAGGATGATATTACCCCCTGGTATGTCAGAGAAAACAACACCCTCTTTTTCAGCAGTACCTGGCATAAAGGCCTGGGTGGATTTGATATTTTCCGTTCAGAATATAAGAATAATGATTTCAGTGACCCGCAGAATGTAGGTTACCCGATTAACAGCAGCTTCAACGATATTTATTACAGCATCAACTCCAAAAAAGACCGTGCTTATGTTTCCTCCAACCGTATCGGTTCTTATTTTGAAGATAAACCCAACTGCTGCAATGACATTTATACGTTTACCATCACACCACTCACCGAACCGCCAAAACCTATTGATACAACAGCACAGATCATTAACCAGATGAAGGTACTGGTACCCCTGACCCTTTATTTTCATAATGATGAGCCGGAACCGAAAACCAAGGTGATTGTCACCAAAAAGAATTACAAAAAAACCTACGAAGACTACACCGCTCTCAAGCCACGTTATATCGAAGAATATACCAGGGGCCTTGAAGGCGATCAGAAATCCTATGCCGAAAACCGCATCACCAATTTCTTTGAAGACAGTGTGGATGCCGGCATGGAAGATCTCGATAAATTTGCTGAACTGCTGGAACAGGTATTGAAACGTGGCGAAAAAGTAAAAATAACCATGAAAGGGTACTGCAGCCCGCTCGCCAGTACGGATTACAATGTGAACCTCGCCAAACGACGTATCAGCAGTCTGCGCAATTACTTCATGGAATACAAAGGAGGCATTTTTGTGAAATATGTCGACAATACCAATGAAGCAGATGGCCGCATCGAATTCTTCAATGAAGACATAGGCGAGCTGCCCGTCAGCAAGGTCAGCGACGATGTGAAAGATGTCCGCAACTCGGTGTATAGCCCCTATGCTGCAGCTGAACGTAAGATTCAGATCATCGCTATATCTTACCTCAAATAGCCTTATAAGGCCTTTGCCAACAAAACAAAAAATGCCTGTTTTACTGGCCAAAAAATCTTTTCTTTGTAAAAAAATTACCTGCAGCCCTTGCTTAAAATAATCGCCTGTATGTTGCTCACCGTTCTGTTTACGCGGTGTGCGCAGATCACACCTTTAACAGGTGGTAAAAAAGATACGGATGCTCCACGCCTTCTTAAGGCTGAACCCAAACAAGCCTCTCTGAATTTTAATGCGAAAACCGTGGTGCTTGAGTTCAATGAGTTCATTGTATTGAAAGACCTTTCGAACCAGCTCATTATAACACCTGCCATGAACCAGCTGCCCGACATTGAGGCAAACGGCAAAACGGTGATCATTAAATTTGCAGAACCCCTGCAGGCAAATACCACTTATAAAATGGCTTTTGGAAATGCCATTACTGATCTTCGTGAAAACAATCCTTTTCAGGATTTCGAATACATTTTTTCTACCGGTGAAAGAATCGATAGTCTGACCCTGGCAGGTTCTGTTACAAAGGCATTCGACAACCGGCCTGCGGATAATACGCTGGTATCGCTCTATGATGCGCAGGCTGCCGACAGTCTTATCTATCGGGAAAAACCTTTGTACATCTGTAAAACAGACGCATCGGGCAAATTCCGTTTCAATTACCTTCCGGATCGTGCTTTTAAGCTAATCGCTGTTAAAGACGTGAACAAAAACCTGATGTACGATGGCCCGGATGAAATGATCGCATTTTATGACGCACCGGTCAAACCCGATTCAGCCATTTATGACCTGAAGCTTTTTAAAGAAACACCTGCTAAAACCTTCATCAGAAAAACTTATGCTACCGAATACGGGAAAGCACAGATCATTTATAATAAGCCTTATGTCGATTACACCTCGGCAGATGGAAAAGGTATTTTTGCTTACAGCCCCAACCCGACAAAAGATACGCTGACTATCTATTACAGAGATATGTTCGATACGGCACGCGTTGTTGTTCGGTATAAAGATCGCAAAGCCGATACCGCGTCGATCCGGATCATGTCGGAAGAAAGCTACAAAAAGCTTGTGCAGAAAAAGAGTCTGAAATATTTCATAGCGACAAACGTCTCCTCCGGGAGTCTTGAATATTACCGGTTTCCGCAGATCTCCATAAATTACCCTGCCTTATCGGGCAAGATAGATCCTGACAGAATTAAATTGACAGAATGGAAGGACAGTATGCTGAACCAGGTTGCAGTTCACCTTACAAATCCCCAAAACGATCTCCTCAACTTTTCACTGGAAAGTAAACTATCACCTGCAACAGCATATACCCTGACTCTTGAAAAAGGCCTGTTTACTGATAACGCAGGCCGCACCAGCGATTCCACATCCTACAACTTCAAAACAACATCTCCTGAAGATTATGCCCAATTAAGCCTTAAACTGATGTTCCCAAAAAAAGAAAATTACATTGTTCAGCTCTTAAATGATAAAGATCAGGTTATCCGAATGGAGTTTAAATCGTTTGCATTGACTGAAACTGCCGAACAAAAATTTGATTTTCAAAATCTCAAACCTGGAAATTATTTTATTAAAGTCATTGAAGATGCCAATAATAACGGGCGTTTCGACGATGGTGATTTTATCAGTCATAAACAACCGGAGCGTATTTATTACAATGCAAATCCAATTAAACTACTGGCTGATTGGGAAATTGAAAATGAGTGGAAGGTCCAATAATCTGATTTTTCATCTCTGCCGACAAAAAAATCGTTCTTTCGAAAAAAAAATTTTACGCCCGTTTTTGATTTTTTCTGATCACGTATTTTTCAAAACACTACATCATTACTTTTTTAAAAAAACAACGAGCCTTCGAAATGCCTGTAAAATCAATACATGCAGAGCATCGAAAAAACATTACAAGCATCTGTTTTTCATGTTGCCGAACACGCTTCAGAATCGCAAAAGCGCAATTAACAATTTCAACAAAATCGTGTTAATAAAATAATGCTCTGAAAATTAGTTAGCGTTAATAAATTTATTTACTTCGTATTAACAAAATCTCAAAAACAAAAAACCATGGCAAAAAAAGCAACAGCTAAAAAAGCAGCTCCAAAGAAAGCTGCTAAAAAAGCAGCTCCAAAGAAAGCTGCTAAAAAAGCAACTAAAAAAGCAGCTCCTAAAAAAGCGGCTAAAAAAGCTGCTAAGAAGAAGTAATAAGAAACCCCGCTCAGCGGGGTTTTTTATTTATAGAGATTTTGTAACTCCCCACAACAAATATTCATTCCATCTTTTCCTAAACACATCCGTTTAGCTTATATTTGTTTCCAATTACACAAAAATCACCACCTATGAAAAAACTAGTATCCTCGCTGTTCATTGCATGCGCCGTGCTTGTAGCAAGCTCATGCGGAAACGGAAAAGACAAACAAGACATCCAGGCTCCTGCCGGCATGGTTGCTCTGGACCTCACAAAATACGGCAAGCCATTTGCCATCTTTGTTCCTGACACCACATCGGCAAAACTCCAGGTTGTTGAACAAAGCTGGGGAGCACTCGAAATATCTGTTGGAAAAGGTTTCCGTTTATCTATTAAAGAAGAAGCCGGAGATATCGAATTAAAGAAAAGCGATATTAAAGCAGACGAAGTAAATAAGTTTAAGTCCTTCGTTGTAGAAGAACCAACTACTATTTTCTGGGAAAGCGAAATTACAAAACCTGAATTTCACTTATACTCCGTTCAAAAACTGGGTAATAGTGCTTACCTGTTCGAAGACTTCAGTACAGCCGATTCTGAACCACTATCAAAAGACGCTGTACAGAAAATGCTCGATAGCGCCAAGAACCTGAAAGAAACAAAAAAAGCAGATGCTTAACCGATAAAACAATGTATAACAAAAAACCCCTTCGGATTGCGAAGGGGTTTTTTGTTTGGGTTAACGAAGCCTGAATGATACAGGCAGATTAAAACGAACCCTCACCGGGTGTCCCCCGTTTTTACCTGGTTTGATCCATTTCGGTATTTTACTGATAACCCTGGCTGCCTCCTCATCGCAACCATAACCTATTCCCTTGATCACCTTTACACCTGTTACGTATCCAAATTCATCTACCACAAAAGTTACATGTACTGTTCCTTCCTGGCCAATCGCCCTGGCCTGCTCCGGGTATTCAATATTCTCTGCTATAAAACGGATCAGACCTTTAATGCCACCCGCAAACTCAGGCATCTCTTCAGCAAAAGGAGTTTCCGGTATTTCAGCGCCTGTAGCCGCTAACGTAGATTCCGTTGCAGTCAGGGTGCTGCTTGTTGTTACGGTCGAAGTGAGCGATGTGCCGGTAGCAGATGGCTCACCCTGACCCGAGGTAGGATTATTGACATCTACCGAGTGTTCGGTAACAGCCGCTGTCTCGGAAACAACTGTAGCAATGGCTGTATTCGGTGCAGCCGATGCCGGTGTGGTTTCAACGGGTTCGTGTTTTTCAACCGGTTTTTCCATTTCCGAAAGATCCACTGAAATGGTATCAATTAAAGGATCATTGTTCCGGTGTGCTTCTATTATAGTGATATTTTCCGCAGGTTCACTCGCCATCACTGCAGTGCCAAGCAAAACGGCAATCGAAGAAAACACAATAAGGCACGATTTCATCAGGGTATTCGAATATGCCATCCGGATAGCATAAGCACCATAACTCTTGTTCCGGTTTTCAAAGACAAGCTCATTGAGCTTGTCAGCATTATTATTGAAGAGTATCATAATCTGTTTTTTTATGGTTATACATTTTATTTACAAATCTGCGGGGGGGTGCACTCCTTCCTGTAATTTGTTAAAGTAAAATTAGAACAGATGCGTGCAGAAACATATCGCTCTTTATGAAGTGGCCGGAATAATCTTTTAAGTGGCGGATATTACCCGAAAAGTGGAACCGGGAGTAAATGAAAAACCCGGTTTTACAAACCGGGTTTCAAAAAACAAGTAAGGCTCTTTCCTTATTGCTTCACGCAGCTGGCTGTGCAGGTGTCTTTATTTCCGCTGATATTGGTCGTATACGTGAGATTGAGCTGTGTGGCCGTTGAAAGCGTTCCGCTGCCGGCTGCAAAACCGAAAGATCCCAGCTGCTGATACGGAATCGTCACCGATGTCCCGCTGACATTAGCTTTCGCAGTGGTAGCCAGGTCATAAAAATGGTCGATGAGTATCTCTGTTGAAGAAGCCGATGACTTTGTAATATTGATTGTATAAGAAGTAGGTCCTGTTACTTTACTCACTTCATTGCAAAGCCAGTGGCCCACATATTTATCGCGATCGTCGGTATTTGCGGGTGTACTGACAGGGTCCTCCTTTTTATCGGGAGCACAGGCCACAATACCTGTTAACAGAACAAATGCCAGAACTGCTGATTTAAACGTTTTCATATACTTGGTTTGGTATAACAAAAATAAACAAAAAACGCTCCAGGATTTCCCGGAGCGTTTTAAAAAAAATGAACTCATCCTTCTAGTTCGTTTTCAGGAGTGTTACATGTCCGACAAAGGAGTGTTTCTCACCCATGAGATCGTATACGGTAATTTTGTATACATACACATCCTGTTTGGCAAGACGACCACCTTTTACGCTACCATCCCATCCTTTACGGAAGTTATTGCTTGTGAAAATATTCTCCCCCCAACGGTCGAAAATATCCATGCGGTAATTATCCTCATTGATCCCTACACCAACCGGCTGGAAAATATCATTTTTACCATTATCATCCACGGTGAATGCATTCGGAATGTACAGTGCAAAATCAGGGGTAATTGTTACCGGCTCTACAGCAGTGTCTTTACAACCATGGTTTGAGAGGGCAACCAGATATACATAATAGGTTCCGGTGTGTTCATAAGAGTGCTCCGGATTTGCCAGGGTCGATGAGTTATAACCATTAGATGTCGGGTCACCAAAATCCCAATAGTAACTGCTTGCTCCCTGCGACGTGTTCTGGAATGAAACAGTCGGATCCAGGATACTTGTTGGATTCGGATTCGGAATAAACGACGCAATCGGCTGAGGATACACTTTGATATAGTTTACTTTCTGGGTATCACGTTTACAGTTATAAATATTGGTGATCGTCAGGTTTACAGTAAACTTACCTGAATCAGCATACGTGTGTGTCACAGGGCTGCCAGTTCCGCTCTGTGTATCTCCAAAAGTCCATGCATACGTATCGCCCGGGCCATTGGATGTAGCCGTAAATGTTACAGCAAGTGGTGCACAGCCTTGCAGAACATCGGCTGCAAAAGTACCCACAGGCAGCGGGTTTACATTCAGTGTAAATGTGGCAATACCATCCGGAATTGTACATCCGTCTTTCACCGTTACGGTGTAGTTGCCTGGTGAGGCTGCAGTATTTGCTTTTACTTTAATGCTGTTGGTTGTAGCACCTGTATTCCACACATAGGTATACGGAGCACCGGCACCCGGACTTGTAATATTCGGTGTCAGTGTAACAGAGTCCTTATCACAGGCCGACACAGAGAATCCTAAAGCAGAAAGCTGCGGTTTTACATTTACCGTAATCACTTTCGGTGATGTTGTACAGTTTCTGCTATCGGCGGCCGAAACTGTATACTGTGTTGTATTTGTAGGATTCACGGTGATTGGTCCGCTACCGCTTAGTGTACCTGGGTTCCAGGAATATGTGTAGTTAGGTGTACCACCACCGGCCTGTGCATAAATCTGGGTTGTTTGTCCGTAGCAGATAGTTGGATCAGGGTTTACGATAAGCGTGAGAATCGGTGGCTCTGTCACGTTTACAACAGAGCTCACTGTACAACCGTTGGCATCCGTAATGGTGAATGTATATACACCGGCACCAATATTGGTTACAGTCTGCGTTGTTTGTGCGATCGGGTTCGACCAGTTGTATTGGAAGTTAGGCGTTCCTTTGTGGAAGAATACCTGGATCTGTCCGTTCTGGAATCCAAAACACGTTGGTTTTGTTACAATCACTGAATCCACCACGGGGCTTGCCGCATCCGGCACAATCACAACATCTGTCTTGGAACATCCATGTGCATCGGTAATGATGCAGGTATATGTTCCGGCAGGTAATGCTGATGCGGTGGCACCGCTTTGGATCGGCGAAGAGTTCCAGTAATACTGGTATGGTGCGGTTCCTCCGGTGAGGTTCACAATGCTTGCACTACCATTGTTCAATCCGCATTTCGCAGCTACATCACCCGTAATATTGCTTAGGGCAGCCGGCTCATTAATAACGTAGTTTCCGATAACCGTACAACCATTATTATCTGATACGGATACACCATAAGGCCCAGCAGTAAGTCCGCCTGTATTACCACTTGTTCCGGCACTGGCCGGTGTCCATGAGTAACTGTAACCCGGCGTTCCTCCGGTTACATTCGTATTGATCGCTCCGTTGGCCTGGCCATTACAGTTTACATCCGTAACAGTAAAGCTGCTGATAACCAGAGGCTGTGGTTGCGTAATGGTTACAGTTTTTGTTGTTGTACAGGAGTTGTTATCTGTTACTACACATGTATAGGTTCCTGCGCAAAGACTTACTGCCATGTTGCTTGTCTGAGCACCACTGTTCCAGCTATATGAATATGGCGCTGTACCTCCATTGACAAGCATGGAAGCGCTACCATTGCATAGTCCGTTACAGGTTACGTTAACCGGGTTCTGAATAGCTGACACCAGTTGGGTTGGCTGTGTGATCTGTACGGAAGCCGATGATACGCAACCGGCCGCATCCGTTACCGTGATTGAATGAAGATTGGCATTTAAGTTCGTAACGTTTCCGCTGGTCTGACCACCAGACCAAAGTATGCTATATGGTGTTACACCACCTGAGATGCTTGTATTTGCTGTACCATTATTTCCGCCATAACACGAAACAGGTGTGGTAGCTGTAACAACAACTGTCGGTGCTGCAATATCATTGATATTGGCGATCGCCGTTACTGAACATGTATTGGCATCGGTCACTGTAACCGAGTAGGCACCGGCTACAATATTGAAGTTGCATGATGTTGCCGTACCGTTGCTCCACATATAGGCAAGTGGTGCAGTACCACCGGACACGTTGGCACACGCATTACCATTGGCCTGACCACAGTTGGAATTTGACGCTGTAGTTGTGGCAATTAACTGTGCAGGCTGGGTCAGGGTTACCGTAGAAGAAGCCGTACAGTTATTCGCGTCCGTAATCACTACATTATGAATGCCGTCGCAAAGGTTAGTTACAGAGAATGTTGTTGCCAGTGATGGTGACCAAAGGAATGTATATGGTCCGGTGCCACCACTATAACTTACAACTGCTTTACCGTCGCAGGCATTATAACATTTTACATTTGTGCCTGTAGCCACCGCAGTGAACACTGCCGGCTGGGTAA
>JAFDXR010000004.1 GCA_018267825.1 Bacteroidota bacterium
AGTCCTTAATGTGCTCTATCAAAAAATAATGGTCCGGTAGCTCAGCTGGATAGAGCAGCTGCCTTCTAAGCAGCAGGCCATTGGTTCGAATCCAATCCGGATCACAAAAAAAGCCTCATCGAATAATGAGGCTTTTTTTATGCTTGGAAAACAACTTACAATCAACTCTCTGTTGTTTTAACACCAGCGTATGTCACACTGCTTATTCCCATGAGTGTCATCATGGTAGTGCTGAATGATGGTAATGCCAGATTTGTATAAAAACTGCATAGGAAATATATCCCTAAGAAGACGGTAAACATAAATAATTGCAAACGGTGCAGGCATATACTGTTTCCATCGTACAATATATCGTTTACAAAACCTTTGCTTTTTTTGTTGCCATTTACAAAATCGGTAACCGCTTGTTGTGGGGTAACAGTAGTTGCCCCGGCTGCCGGTGCCACGTCGATCACTTTGCCTATATAAAATGTACCGCCGCTGATTCCGAGGAGAATGAGTACAGAGCCTGTAGGTTCGGTAAGTATGCTCGTAAAGCCCCAGATGTGAAGGATTCCGAGGAAGATCAGCATCAGCCACATAAAAAACTGTGAGCGCGCCATACTGAAAGGTACTTCCTTGTAATTAATGGTTCCATCGGCAATACTGGTCGGAAGGTTGTTTATTTTCACGCCGTTCTGAGAATATAAAGCTATATCCCGCAAAATACTTTTGTTATACTTCCACAATTTACGGTTCCAGATAATTACAATGATCAGTATAAAAATGGCATACGCTATAATAATCCGGAGGTAGCTGGATGTGCGCAATTCCACTTTTTCTTCGCTGTAGCTCATGAAGCTGCTTTTCGGAAAGCCCATGCTGATGCCGGTATTCGGATGCGAGACCTCCCAATAATTCGGGAATGCATAAAAAATTTTCCAGGGTGATGCCTGCGCTGTATCGTAATTCATTTTGAACACCACCGATGTATCGTCGATGTTGAAATAAAGCGGCTTAATGGTGGAGTGCCAGATGCCGTTAATGAGAAGCCTCAGCGAATCTTTATGCTGAATGGCATAGGTGTACCCCTCTTTGGTGGTGTGTACATTGATGTAGCTGTAGGGCGTATAAAAGTCGGGCTTTTTGCAATCCAGCATGATTACCGAAATGGCATAGGGCTTGGAAACGGCGGGAGATGACGGAGATGCTACTGTGGCCGATGGCGCTGCCTGCATTGTATTGGTCGTCGCCACCGAATTGGTAACTGCAGGAAGGGTGTTGGTGGGCTGAGCCTGAACAGTGCTGCCGGCTGGTGTTGTAGCAACAGTCACAGTTCCCTGGGCGCGAATTCCCGTTATGGTCATCACGAGGCAGGTAAGCCAAACAAATTGTTTTTTCATAGATATAGGTTTAAGGGTTAATGAAATAAGGAGCTTTTTTCAGATGCTAACATAGGGAGAGCGCCCCGTAAATACAATCCGTATAAATACCTATTCTTCCGGGTATTTTTCCCCGAAGAATAAGAGAGAATACAGAGAGAATACCGGGATAAATAACTATCTTTGCTGCGGTGCCAAACACCAAACCCTCACAGTTCCAGGTCTTCGGATCTGGTTCGGGCTGAGGGTTTACTTTTTCATGACGCATCCGTCAATTTTAACCGTCACCTCACCTATCCCAATAAGTACAATGGAAAACAGAAAAACATACTGGTGGTGGCCTTATTTCGCTACAGACTTTCCGATGATTCAAAGTACACCGGTTTGAAACAGGCTGCTTATATCTCCCTGGGCTGTCTTTACCGACATGCAGATGCATTTTGTTTTCCGGTAAAGCTGGATATTAAAAATTATTCGGTGGGTTTCAATTACGATCTGAATGTATCCTCCCTGGCCCGCTCCTCAAAAGCCATTGGTGCATTTGAAATCTGTCTGAGCTTTCATTCCGTAACCCCTTATCTTTACCAGAAGAAAAGCAATCCATAACCCACGTCGGGCCAGGGAAATACATATCAATAATCGGTTTTCAGTATTTTGGAGGTCTGTGTCTTTCCGTTGTTTAAAGTGATCACGAGGTAATAGATTCCCGATTGATAGCCACTCAGTTCAACAGCTGTCTGAGCATCTGTGAGATTTACGGTTCCTAATTTTAATCCTTTATCGCTGTATATACTGCATACCTGCGAAGAGGCATCCGGTGTTTCAATCCATACTTTATCTACGGCGATGGTAGGATATACTTTTACCTGGGTAGCCTGGCATTGAAGGCTGATAGCTGAAATCTGTCCATAATAAACATCTCCGGTAGACCCGATCACTTTGATGCGATAGTAGCCCATACCATCTTTCTGAATGGTTTGCTGACTGGTGCAGCTTGTTTTACCCGACATGGCTTTTACAACGTCTATGGTCCGGAAAATAGTGGCGTCGCTGCTGTACTGAAGCTCGTAGTTATAGGAATAGGCTTCAGGGGCTATATCCCAGCTGATGCTCACCGAACAGTTTTCGGTTTCAAAACGCAGGGTTGGGATGATCATGGCAATTTTTTTGGTTCCGGGCCCCTCAGGTGCTGTTACCATGTTAAGATCTGTTGAAGCAGCAGCTATAGTCCAATCGGTCGATGTTTTTAATGTGACGCCTGCAGCTACCTGTGCGTGCATTGATAAAACGGATCCGATACTTAAGAAGGCGAACAGGCAAACAGTGGGAGTAAATATCTTTTTCATGGTTTCCGGGTTTTAGATCGTTTGTAATTGTCAATTGATTTCCTGGTTCAAAGTAACAACCCATATCGCCCGGATAAAATGCGCATCGTCCCGCGACATTACCCATGTAAGTTTTTACCTAAAATGTTTAAATTAAATTTTCAACTTACTCATAATCAATACTTGCCTATACCCGTTAAAATATTATATTTGTTATACCAAAAACATAACAAATGAAAAAGAATTACTCATTCATTTCGTGTATCCCTGTTTTATTAGCCATGTTTCTGAGCAGCCACAGTGATGCCCAGCTGGCTTTCCGCCGTGGCTCCCTGGTTGTTGGTATTTCTGAAGGCTGGACACAGTCGCACTATACCACCCGCGATATAAGCAGTTCGCAACCCGGAAAAACCATGGAAGTAAATATGCGCGGTTGCCGCGATCCCCTGTTTTTTGAATATGGCATTGCCAATCGCTGGTCGATAGGCAGCAGCTTCGGGAACGATGTATTTTACCTGAACCCTTCAAAGTTCTATGGTGTGCGCAGCTCCGAAGACAAAATGAAAGTAAAAACCAATGAGGTTAATTTCGAGGTGGCTTACCATGTGCTTGTAAACAAACGCCTGGACCTGGCCCTCTTCCACTCTTTCGGTATGAACTCCATAACCATCGATCAGACAGTGGGCGATGTAAGCTATAAATACACTGCCAATGGTACCATTGTACGTGTTGGGGCCCGTGCCCGCTATTATTTCTGGAAACGCTTTGGTGCCCTGGGTATGATCAGCAATTACACCGGCACCTGCAGCCCGAAAGATGTGAAAGGCAATACCTTCGGCAACAACTACTCGACCAATATCCGCGGCTTTGCGGTTGAAATGGGGCTTTGCTACCGACTCATTCACTGATCCTGAAAAACGCTATATACCAAAAAGGCCTTCGCAAGCGAAGGCCTTTTTTAGTTTATGCATGCGCGGATATAAGTTTCTCTAGCGCTCAATAATCATTTTGCGGTGCAGCACGTGCCCGCCCTGCTGGATCTCCAGCATATAGATCCCGGCCGGTAAATGTGCTGTATGGATCTGCAATTCCTTTTCGGCAGAAACTGTGGCCGATACTTTATTGCCCAGCATATCGAATAATACGACCTGGTAGGCAGCACTTGTATTGGATTGAATGGTAAACGACTGGTTGGCCGGATTCGGATAGATATTCCAGCCATCGTTGGCCTGCTCCGAATGGGCCGATGTAACAAGGCTGTTGCAGGTCATGGCATGAAAGCCATCGAGCTTACCGTAACCAAAGCGGTTGTTAGGCAGGTTGGTGCCCGTGAACGCATCGGTGTAGGCACAATTTATTATAGCCTGCCTCACCTGCTGGTTGGTGGCCGTAGGGTCCATTTGCAGGTACAAAGCCGCAAGCCCTGCAACGAGCGGGCTCGCAGCCGATGTTCCGCCGCCAACCACGTGGTAGCCCCCCTGGGCCACTACTTCGGGGTTGCTGCTGATAAGGCCGGGCAGCATGGAAATCACACCGCAGGATAAACTTGTGGCCCCCGATGCGCCTATTTCGGGTTTTACATGGTTGCGGCGTGTAGGCCCGCGGCTGCTGCTGGCGCTGATCTGGCCCGGTGTTTCGGTAGTGGTTTGGGTATTGGCTGCCACATCAATAAACTGATTGCGGTTTACATAATTGGCTACGGTAATGACTTCGTCGCTGCACTGAAAGCTGCTCACAATGGTTTGGTTGGTATCCGATACAATGTATTTTGTAATGCGCGGATACTGTGCCGCTGTAGGCAAGCCATCGTTAATTACATCAAAGGTCCAGGCATCGATACGTCCGGGGCCTGTGTTTTCGATGCGCCACAGATAACCGGAGCTGTCGGCATTAACAGACAGATCGAGCTCATACACCCCCGAAGCATTGATGCCGGCTACACTATTTACCACACCTATGCGGTTGGTGTTATGGTAAATGGTATCGTGGCGTGTGCTGCCAATGGGGTAGTTATAGGCTTTGAAAGGAATGCGCCCCAGGTCGCTGAAGTTGTTGGGGTTATTGCAACCCACGCTGTATTTTACGTTTTTAATATCGTTGGTATCGGCGTATAACGAAAGGGAGAGGCTGTTACCGCTGACGCTGATCCAGAAAAAATTTGTATCGGTGGCTGTAGGGTTATAGCCTACGTGAAACGGTATGGCGCCTGCATTGCCACCGGCAGCTACCATCACGCGGCCCGGCATGCCCGATATCTGGGCACTGATCATCTGGGCCTGGAGGTCGGTACCGTCGTGGCTGCCCATGTAATCGCCTACACTGGCATTAATCACAAAGGGTTTTCCGGCGGCATAAGCCTTGGCGGTAATGTAATTGACGGCATCGGCAATGGTGGGTCCGGGGCGGTTAAAATCGAGGGCTACTACAATGATGTCGGCTTTGGGTGCCACACCTTCGTAATGCCCGATGGCCGAACCGTTGCCTGCAGCGATACCGGCCACATGGGTACCGTGGCCCCACTGGGCCAGGTCGGTGTGGGTGCAGTTACCGGCATTGATATCGGCGGCTGTCCACTCCTGCCCGTACGAAAACCCCACGGGTATGGTGGTGGGCGATGCCACAGTCATATCCCAGATATATTTGATGCGTGTATTGCCTGCAGCGTCTTTAAAATCGGGGTGATGAAAATCGATGCCCGAATCGATGATCCCGACAATAACACCGGTACCATCGTAGGCCTGCGTAAGTGGCGACATGCCGGTTTTGGCGGCTATAATGCGGTTGCGCACCATCATGGTATCGGTCATGGTTTTCATGCCGGGTTTTATATATTCCATATACAGGATATCGGGATGTGATGCCAGCTGGCGAACCGCGCTGATGGCTGCTGTTACAGAGGCCACGTTGCCGGCGGTGTAGTGCACGTTTACTCCCTGCATGCTCCTGAGCACCGACAGTTTGCCGGGCCTGACCTGCACCAGTATATCGAGCTGTGTGGCGGCGGGTTGCTCCATCTCAAGCTGCTGAATCAAAGCCGGGTTGCAGTTGTGCTGGCTTAGTAAATCAAGAGAAGCAAACGCAAGCAAGATAAAAAATGTGAAACGGTTGAACATTGATCTGAATTTTATATGTTAAATTACTAAAAAAACAGATATTTGCCTAATGCGGTATTTGTGCGTGGTTGTGTTACTCTGCCTGTTTCCTTTGTTTCATGTAAAGGCCCAGGATTCTATTCCTTACCTGGGCGACTTCAGGCTTTACGAGGGGCTTTATATCAATTACCAGGATCTGCGTTTCAACTGGCCTATTCCGAAAGAGAAAATCATTACCGACATTAATAAAGACCAGCTCGACTTTTACAGCAAGCTTCTCGAAAACGAGGAGATTAAATATTATGAGCGCGACAGCTCGGTGCGTAAAATAAAAACCAGCAGCATTTTCGGGTATTGCCAGAACAATTTCGTTTTCATTAATTACGAAAATTACTTTTACAGGATTCCGGTGTTCGGAAACATCAGCTATTTTCTGGGCACCATCGAAGTAAGGGGAAACTATACGAATATGGATCCTTTTATGAATGCGCCAATGAACAGCACGGCTTTTAAGACCCGGGAGTTCAAGCAGTTTCTGCTCGACTTTTACAGTGGCGAACTCTCGCTGTTTACCATCGAAAAGGCCGAAGAATACCTGAAGCGCGACCCCGAAATATACAAGGAGTACGATGCCCTGAGCAAAAAGAAGAAAAAAGATCTTATCTCACGTTATATACGCATGTATAACGACAAACACCCGGTTTATTTTCCGAAGGGGTAAGGCTTTTCAAGTTGGCCTTCGTGACCGTTTCCAAATCATTTGTATCTTTAAGACTACATCTTCAAAACAGTGAGTAAATAAAAGCAATGGGATTATTTGATCTATTTAAAAGAAAAAAAACGAATTCAACATTTCCTGAAAATGAATTAGAACAGGTTTTAATGCAGGCTGCTTCTGACGTATCTGCTCAAAAAACCTTCTACCAGAAACTCCTATGGAATGAATTGTTTGTGCTGACAAACGGGGAACAAGGCCTCGATGAAGGTATTCAAACTTTGAAAGAAGATCTGACTTTACAATTCATCACTTTTGAAAATGGACAAGTCCCTGTTTTTACTTCAACCAATAGAATTTTTGATAATGGTGTGATAAAAGAACAAGTTTCGTATTTGAGTTTAAAGGGGCAAGATTTGTTTGGAATCATTAAGGGTGCAAGTTTTATTCTAAACCCTTATTCCGAATATCGAAAGGAATTAATTCCAATAGAAATTGAAAGCCTATTGAACGGAACGATTTATGACCAGATTGATAAAAACGAAATTGAAAATCAAAAATATCAAAAGTTTAACGAACTATATGAAAGAGCCGGAAAAAAACAGGAGGGATTAATTTTTCTGGATGGCTATAAAAGAAAAAACTTGACCACATCTGACGAGATAAGACTTAAAGAATCTGTAATGGATTTTCAAAAATGTCTTGAAATAATCCCTGATCATTGGCAAAGTATGGTATTGATGGCCAAAGCTCTTCAACGCCTGGAAAGACACGCAGAAGCTCTTGCGCAGCTGGAATTAGCAGCTAAAATAGAATTAAAAAATCACACAATTCCAATGGAAGCTTCATTAGAAGCTATGCATTTAAAAGATTTTGAAAAGGCCATATATTATTCTGAAGAATCCCTAAAAAGGAAACCAAATGATTTCGCCCTCATGGGAAATCATGCCATGAATTTATTAATTGCACAAAAAGATATTGAAGCGAAAGACACAATTCAAAAAGCAATTAAAATTCAGCCGAATGATTCTATAAACAAGAATATTGAATCCATAGTAACTGACGTGATGGCTGGAAAACGTAAAAGACCTACATTTGAGGATTCCATTAAATAGTGCTTTCAAACTTATCTTCCATATTCCGCAGAAATAATACCGGAAAAAAACTGCCTTATTATTCTGCCAATCAAGAATTCATATATGAAAAAAGCAATCATCATATTTGTACTCCCTATCCTTCTTTCATTCATTGTGAATAATGAGCCGCCATCAAAATACTATTACAAAGACAGTTCTCAGGTAAACATCTGGAGTTTTGATGTTGACGATACTGCCATTTATTTGCATGAATTCAACAAAGACCTTTTTGAGTTTAAAGGTGATACCAAAAAATACCAGATATTTTACGATAAAAAATTTACGATCCTTGCTGTTGATATGGACCTGTTCAAAAAGGATAGGAAACAGTACTACAAACGTTATAGTCGCAACGGTCAGCTATTAATGTCGTGGACAAAGCTGAATGATAAATATAACGGAGTTTTGCAACGTTTTTATTCTGACGGCAAAATCAGGTACAAAGAGCATTTTGACAATAACGGAAAGAGCTTGGGTGATACAACCTGGAGTGAAAGTGGATTACAGGTTCGCTCCAGCATAAACTACAACTCAAAATACTCCAAATTGACTTATTATTATGCAAATGGAAAGGTCAGTTCAGAACTTTATGAAGGTTCATCAGAGGCCCTTACAAGATTCATAATAGACTATGATAGTATTTCCGGTGCCCCATCCTATTTTTTGTGTCGCGATACCTCTATTATTAGCATAGAAGAAGGCAATGAAATTAACACGGTATATTACCGAAAAACACCCCTGGACAGCGTCATTGTTATTAAGAAAAACAATTAACTAATCAGGATGCTTTTCCTACCTTTAAAGCACGGGCATATAAATGGTCTATTAAATCAAGTATAAACGGCAATAACGAAACCATCTATGGGACTATTCGACATATTTAAAAGCAAAGACAAACAAACCCCTACTCCGCAGACATCTCAAACGACTCAAAAAGACGCTTTGACCAATTTTGACTGCTATTACATTTACGGTTTAACGGACAACCCTTTTCGACAATCAAATGATTTCAAATCATTCGGGGAACTTTACAAAAAAGTAATCGGAATAAAAGGCGGAATTGTTATTGGTAGTTCATTTCATCCCTATCAACTTGTAAATCCAAAAGGGACAACCGCATGGCAGGCAGGTTATGTTCAATTGTATTTAAACAATAAAAAAGACGAAGCTTTTAATGAAATTATAAATAACAACGGGCTTTTCCTGGTAGATCCGTCATCAGCATTTAAAAACATCATGGTCTGGCCCGACACCCGGTTGACAAATGACGAAAATCCAATTTTCAGCAAGTATGTTCCCTTTGTTATTCCATTCTTAGTTTACAAACCGGCAAAAGAATTGAACTGGGACATTGAAATAGCATTAGGAATGGCTACTCAGGGCAATGCCTCTGACTATGTAGGGCAAATAACCAAACTAACAAGATTTATAATGCCGGAACCATCATTCATTTTAGGCTTTGACAAGTTTGACGAAACAAACCCGTCAAGACTGATTGACAATTTCATAAACTGTAAAAAAATGTTAGGACAATAAATACGGCCACTGATAAGGGTTTTGCGTTTGTAATTGTAAATAAATATAAGAACAGAAACAGAACATCAACCCAAATCCTTTGATTCCGAAACATCAAATAAAAACTTATTGTAAATGGGAGTAATAAAATTCACAGAGACAATTTCACTTGATGAGAATGCGGAAAAGGTATTTGTTTGGCGCCCTATGCGGGCCGACAGGATAGAGGAGAATATTTACAGGGTCAAACTGCATCCGGACTTCGACCCGGATAATGAAGTATTAGCATTTAAGCCCGGTGAAATTGTAGTATGCGAACGACAGAAAAAATCGGGACAATACTGTTTGGTAGCGATTAAAAAATCAAACAATGCCTAAAAGTAAAATGCCGGAAGACGGGAAAACAATATTTTTATTAAGCCGTTAGCAACAACGCGAACGGGTATATACCACAGAATCATGAAAAGCAAAATTTTAAATCTTCTCATCATCCTTACTTCGCTTATCGGGTACCTGGAGTGGAGCGGAAACAGCCATACTTTTCTTTTTGAAGCCGAAGCAGAGATTTTTTCCAGGTTATTTACCGACCCTGTTTCTGTACTTCATCCGTTTACCATACTTCCGCTTATCAGCCAGGTGCTTTTATTCATTACATTATTTCAAAAGACCCCGGGTAAAACCCTGACCTATATCGGCATTGCCGGATTGGCTTTGCTTCTGGTGTTTATGTGCATTATCGGAATCATGAGCATGAATTTTAAAATAATACTGTCTACTGTTCCCTTTATCGTGGTAGCCGTTTTGACAATAAGGCATTATAGGAAAATGAAACCCGTTTCAAAAACATAAAATAAAACACGGACAAATTCCGTTATAAAGACTCACTCCGCCACATGAGAATTATCCTTATTTTAATTGCAACTTCCCTTTGCTTTTCGTTCGGCAAAAGCTTTTTTCTGGTCGAAACTTTTTATGTTAAGCTTAATCGACAAAACATCGGACACTGGAACGTAAACAAAAAGATTCCTGAAAAAATAACGGTAAGCTTTAAACAACAGACCGACACGTTGTGTTTTGTTGGAGTCAGCGACTGTGGGGCACTTGATGGAACAATCATTAAAATAAAAGACAAAAACGAGTTGATTTTAAAATTAACGCGAATATCAGACTCAGGTATTTTAAGAAACGACACGATAATGATAAATCCACAACCTGAAAGGCCTCAAACCTTTGCTCTTGACCATGTCGTTGCTTTTTACTCAACACCGGCAACATTCAAAAACCTGAAAAGGGGAAAAATATATTCTGTCTACTATGAAAGAATAATTGACAAAGACTCAAAAGAAGTACATATTTTTGATCTGCAATTAAAATAGGCAGGCAGGTAAGCGTGTAGCACCTGTGTAGCGCTTAAAGCTCAAAACAGTATCAACTTTCAATTTTGAACTAAAATGCCCTTTGAACAAATTCAGGAATACCTAAACAAATACGCCAAAATCATTTCAGCTCCCGCTAACCTGTTTCCAACATTTGAAAGTTCTGAACAAACAGGGCGACCTCACATTGAAGTCGACAATAAGGGCAATTTACATTATGTAGTATGTGAGCGGGGGAAGAGTACGAGCGCAAGACAACAAAAGAATTAAATGAATTACTATTTTGGGTTTTTCAATCTATAACTCACACCATGGCGTTTGACTATGAACTTAAGCACAGAATTGAGCACCAGGACTGCAGAATCATAGCATTCAAAAAACAGGAAGAACTGCTTGAACAAATAAATAAAGAGTGGGCCGACACCCTAAAACTGAAACATGAAAAACTACTCGCGCCAACAGAAGAAATAAAACGCCTAAGAAAAGACTACACTGAATTACTGGAATCGCAAGGCCTAACCTCTTGGGAAGCCTGGTTAAAAGCCTGCGAAAAATACCCGGCATAAATAACGACGCAGCGTTAAAATATGACCACAAAAACACCTCGCCTCAATCCAAATCCTTTGATTCCGAAACATCAAATAATAAACTAACTGTAAATGGAAGTGATAAAATTCACAGAGACAATTTTAATTGATGAGGATGCAGAAAAAGTATTTGACTTTACTCAAGACTACAACAATCGTCTGAAGTGGGATACTTTTTTAAAAAAGGCTGACTTAACAGACGGCGCACTAAAAGCCGAGAAAGGCGTGAAAGCATACTGTGTTGCCAAAAATGGCATTGGTATGGTAACAGAATATGTTACATATAACAGGCCGAAGGTTACTGCCATAAAAATGACTAAAGGGCCTTTTATGTTTAAATCATTTTCAGGTTCATGGACATTTAAGAAAATCTCAACTAAAAAGACAGAAGTAGTTTTTCTATATTCATTCACGCTCAGGTTTCCGTTTAGCCTCCTGAGAACCGCTATAAAAAACAACTTACAGGCAAACGTAAAGCAGCGACTGATTGATCTTAAACACAACATCGAGAATGAAAGTTCGGATAACTAACAATAGCCCGGGGAACCTGGATTTAAGCAGGGCCAAACCGTGATTATAGAACAGGAGCCCTGTAAACTGACCATCACCATGGAGCAGACAGAACCTTAGATCTCTTTTCGGGAATATACTCCCAAACAAAAAAGCACCCCGGGGGGTGCTTTTCTGCTGAACCACGTTACGTGATTGCTCATCGTTTTTTTGAAGGGGGTGGCCCGCACCCGGTTTATTTTCCCAGGGACTGAGGATAGACTTGGCTCTTATGTCTTCCCCACTCTATTCCTTCATGAATTTCGTTTTGAATACCCTGTTTTCGGATGTCTTTATCGTAAGGATATAATACCCGGCAGGAAGAGTTGCTACATCAATGGTTTCTGAATAAGGAACCGATAAAGCCATTTGCCCCAGGGTGTTTTCAATGTAAACGGTGGCTCCTTTCAAATCAGCACCTTTGGATGAAATGGAAATGTATGTATTGGCCGGATTTGGATAAATACTCAACAGATGAGCAGAAGCTCCTGTTTCATTGACCCCCGCCGCATCGCATTGGGTGAAAGCGCCGCCAATATATTTGGCTGCACCGCGAATAACCTGTGTATTGATATGATTAAACGCCCCGGCCACATACATAGTGTCATTCAGAAAACCTATACCGTCTATTTCATTATCAAACACATCGCCTGTTGTACACCATTCGTGACCATTATATTTTACAACCCGTGCGTATGGATAATTTGTTGTATCGTAAAAATAGCCCACCGCATACAACTCCCCATTGTGCATGGTAAAATCTGTGAAGCCGGAATTGTGATCGTTGGGATTATGACTGATGCTCAGAGCACCCCCGCTCAGATCGCTCCAGGTGGTGCCATCAAATTTTACAATAGCATTACCCGGGGAGCCATATTGTTTATAAAAGGGACCTGCAAAGTAAAGTTCATCATTAAATTTTTTGATCAACGAAAAGCCCGGGCAATTTGTAAAGCCAGGCACAGGAACCCAATTTGCTCCATCGTACATAGCAAACCCGAAATCAGTACCCGTTGAAGGATTGTAAAAAAGCCCGGACACATACCAAATGCCTTTGTATTTAAACAGGTATCTCACAAAATTAGTACTGGCATTTGCGGGCAACTGCGCCAAGGGTGGATAAGAATAGAAATTAGTTCCATCATAAAAAAAACCTATGGCCTTTGGCAAGTTGCATACCGTATCTATTAAACCACTGATTACAAGCGAATCATCATTAACAGTATTAGACCAGCTTTGCCATGTTCCGGTGGGATCAGAACATAAGTTGAGATTTTCCCAGCTTTTAGTAACAGGGTTAAATTTACCATGGTGAATAGCCGACCCCGGGTCCGAAAAAAAACCATCTGCATATAGATCGTTTTTAAACCAATATAACTTTGTTACCGGGGCAACATTGTTGCACGAAGGACATTCCTGTATTCTTTGCCCCAAACTATCCCATTTGGCACCATCCCATGTAGCAATTCCATTCGCTAAAACACTATCAGAATTGATCCATTTAAAATCTCCTCCCACAATAAGTTTATTGTTTACTGAATCAACAACCATAGTTCTGGGATAGAAGCCCATGTCGAACCCCTTGCCCAGGGGCGCCCAGTTCTGAGCGCCCAGGGTAAGGGAAAGAAGATATAAAATAGCTTTGGCGAGTCTTGAAATCATTAACAACAGAATATAGCAGCTATACCGCTTAATAAATTTAAGTCAAAAAAACTGTTATTCAACAGGCGGCAGATCTGTTCCGGCAAAAAAACAAAAAAGCACCCCTGGGGGTGCTTTTCTGCTGAACCACGTTACGCTTGTTTAGAGTTTTTTGACGGTAATGCTGATTGCCGGGCTGTATTGGCCTACGGGCTGGTCGGCTATGACATAAATGGCTTTATAATGCCACTCGTCTATGACCTTGCCGGCGGCGAGGTCGTGTGTGTCGATATACTCCGGGCGCATGAGGCGGCCCTGGAGCACAAAGCCGGCGCCATCGTTGCGGTCGGCATAGAGATCGAGGGCATCGGCATCGCCTTTGGTCCAGCGCAGGTGCGGACGGCCCGCATCGAGCTTCACCTTTATGTCGGGTTGCAGGGCATCGGTATTGAAATTGGAGCTTGGCGCAATAATGCCCAGGTCGGAACCCATGTTGTCGGTGTAGCTGGTGCTGGCTTTGATGCGCGCAGCGAGTTTCGACACGCGGTCGAATACCCCTTCGGGCACAGCCGGCGGCGCTGTCGCCAGGGTTGGCAATGCAGGCACGGTGGCACTGAGGTGTTGCTGGCCCGAGGCGTGTCGCAGCAGGTTTTTGTAGGCTGTGATGTTTTGCAGGGTTTGTTTGTACACCTCCTGCAGGTTAATAATGTACTGGAAGAAGGCCGCGTCTTTTTGAGTGGCCGTAACTTCGGCGGCGGTGACGTTTACTGCCGCGGCATAGGTGCCCAGTTTGGCGGCGAAATTGTTGAGCCATACAGCTTTGTCGCTGTCGGTGACCGGAAGAAATGTTGATCCCATAATTTTTACATGTTTAGCGTTAATAATTTATTCTGTTGTCACGTGATTCCACTTTGAAGGGGACCCGGGAGTGACTGTCGGTTTTTGTATAGTCATTGTTGCGCGATTTCTTAAGTTACGAAGGGAGCCTCCGGTCTTTTTTCCGCATGTTCCCGACTTTTTTATGATGCCTGGGCAGATGATGAGGGCGTCAGTAATCATTGCGGAGGTGTCAAAAACCATCGCAGACCTGTCAGCAACCATTGCAGAGGTGTCAAAAACCATTTCAGACCTGTCAGCAACCGTTGCAGAGGTGTCAAAAATCATTTCAGACCTGTCAGCAATCATTGCAGAGATGTCAAAAACCATTTCAGACCTGTCAGCAATCATTGCAGAGGTGTCAAAAACCATTTCAGACCTGTCAGCAACCGTTGCAGAGGTGTCAAAAACCATTGCAGACCTGTCAAAAACCACTTTAGACCTGTCAAAAATCATTTTTCCGTCGTCAGCAATCATTGTAAATAGTTCTTTTACAGCATTTTAACCAAAAACAACCTGTTTTAGCCTCCCTTTTCTCCTTTTGGCGATGCGGGCGGCCTGGCTCAGGCAGGGTGTTATTATTTAATAAGTGGGAGTTTGCCTGCCTGAATTCTGACAACCGGCTTGGGCAGGCGCCAAGCGATCGGGGAGTTTATAAAGGGCCTTTTGTGCGGGGAGCTCCATGAACCTGAAACCAAAAACCTGAAACATGAAACCCCGAACCCGGAACCTGCCCCCAAAATTAAGCCTTAGCGTCCATCCGTCAAAAGTAAAGTTTGACATAAAACCTTAGTAAATACTGAGTGTCCCGACCCTTCTCCTCCGCTCTTCCCCTCACCTTCTCTTTCTCTTTTCCATTCTGTTTTCCGTTCCTCATTCCCTTTCTCTTTCTCCGCTCTGCTTGTAAAATAGGTATTTATACCTACTGCTATGTCGGGGAAATGCATTTAATTTGGTGTCATAAAATGACAACTCCTGTATATGGAGCCGGGAGTAAACGGTTATAATGGGGTTGAAAAAAATATAGAAGTAACCACAAACAAAAAATACAAGTAAGCTATAGAACATTTAAAGTGAGTTCTTCCATTACGACAACAATACTATATCTAAAAAGAGAATTAATAACTATTCACCAAATTCAATTTCATGGAACAAGTGCAATTCACTGAAGAAAATATTAGAAAACTTTTTGGCTTCGAAGATGCTGAAGGTGAGCCAATAGAAAGATTGCGGCAATATTATTTCAAGAATGATTCATTTGAAGAGGTTCTTTCTGATTTACCACTTCGCCTGCTCGTTGGGCATAAAGGTGTTGGCAAATCCGCACTGTTTAAAGTGGCAATGAACGAACAACAATCACAAGGCCATTTAACAATATTAATTAGACCAGACGACATTGCTGAAATAGGAGAAAAGCATGATACCCTATTAATTAGTATAAATAAATGGAAATTCGGCTTAACTTCAATTATCACTGAGAAAGTTTTAGCGCAATTCGGTGTCAGTGACGATTCATTCAAAGGAAAAATTATCCAATACGGAATGAAAGTTACTAAATTGATTTCCGATATGGCTAAACCATATTTAGACGAAAAAGTAGATTTTGCACCCGGAAAGCGTCTATTAGTTGAGAATTTTTTAAAAACTGAAAAAGTTATAGTTTATCTCGATGATTTAGACAGAGGTTGGCAAAATAGAAAAGAAGGAGTTGTAATGATTTCAGCGCTTTTGAATGCAATTAGAGATCTGTCTTCTATAAATCCTGGGCTATCTTTCAAAGTATCTTTGAGATCTGATGTTTATGCTGCAATAAGATTCGAGGATGAATCATCCGATAAATTCTCAGGCTCAGTGACATGGCATGCATACTCTCTACACGAGATTTATGTGATGTTGGTTATGAGAGTCATGAGCTTCTTAGGCCAATCCATAAACGAAGAAAACCTAAAAAAAATGGACCAAAGAAAGCTATCATATTTTTTGGAACCAATTATGGATATTAATTTTAAAGGTAATGGTAAGTGGGAAAACGCCCCAATACATAACGTCATACTATCTTTAATTCGAAAACGGCCTCGGGATATTGTTAAATTATGCTCGTTAGCAGCTAGAAAGGCACGTAAAGATGGCGCTAGGAAGATAACCTCGGCCCATTGGGAATCTGTATTTGAAGAGTTCTCACAGGGTGTTATTCATGATACAATAGTAGAATACAAAACAGAATTAGCGGATATTGAAAGGCTAATATTTGGCATGAAGCCAAGCGGCAAGACCAAAGAGGCTTCAGAAGTTTTCAATTTTCAAACCGCAGAATTAAAACTAAAAATCAATAAGATAATTGACCGAGGAGCATTTCGATATGCAAATGGAAAAACCGCATCTGCACAAGATTTAGCTCAGTTCTTATTCAAAATAAATTTTTTGACCGCATGGAAAAGGCTTGATGATGGCAGAATCCAAAGAAAATATTTCGAGGAAAACAATTATCTCTCGTCTTCATTTGTAGATTTTGGTTACAATTGGGAAGTTCATCTTGCTTATAGGTGGGCATTGCAACCAGATACTTTAGAACATATATTATCTAGATTCAGTATAGTTGCATGAAATCTTTGCTTTATAAAGGGGTATTCTAGCAATTTTAAAAACATTGGACTAATGTTTCCAAATACCCCACCATTGCTTATATATATCGTTACGTACGATTATGATAAACAATATACCTGACAATTAAATCAAAAATCGGCTATATTGATGGTATCCTGTTACATCTATGTCATGGCCACCTGAAAGACAGGAACTACATTTCAAGACAACGATTTTTGGAAGAAATCAATTTCTCACCCGAAAACCACTTGATTCTTAATGAAAACAGATGCTGGACCCGCAAAATGTCTCCTCCCCCCCCTCATGAAGGTTGTTTTTCTATCTTTTCTTTTCATACTGCCTCCGCTCTACCCTCAAAAAAAAGGTATTTATACTTACAGCTATGCCAGGGATATGCAAACATAACAATTGATACAGATATGGTTGTCGAAAAAGAAAGTGTACGAAAACTTGAGATAAGACGTGTTGGTATAGATATTAAATTTCCTGAAAATCAACTTAAGATTATTAAAACGAAATTCACCAAGGAATTAACAGAATATAAGTACAAATACTACAAGGTATACTGGCCTCATGTAGATTCGATTAAAATATATAGAGACTACAAAAAGTCCCCATCTATTTGAAATAACGTAGGAGAAAAGGACTGCTTTAAAGGTTTCATCAATGGTAGTGCAAAAGTTTTAGAAGATTTGAAAAAGATACTAGAATTCCAAAAAAATAAAGCAATAAGAAAACATATCTAATTAATTTGTTTTAAATATGAAAGACGAAGACATTTTAAATAATGACATAAGAGAAAACACCCTAACATTTTATTGGGACTTTGGTGATAATGTTCATATACCTGATGGCTTTGTTGAGTGGTTTTTTAAAACCTCAGTACATCTAGGCAAAATAGTTGATTTACCAAATGATTTACATGTGGCACAAAATACCCCTAGCCAATGTTTCCATAATAGTGCTTTAATATCTTTGAATAATTCCAGTATTAAATATTTTGAAGGTCTTTTGTATGGTCCAAAGTTTAAAAACTGCATACATCATGGATTTAATGTTTGTGATAAAGGCGTCATTGATATAACTTATTTAAATAATAGAGCTGATTTTCACAATGATAGTATGAGAGACGAATATTACATTTATTATGGTGTTCATATCCCTTTTGAATTTATAAAAGATATTAAAGAAAAACTTAACAACAATCACAATCAACACACACCACTCCTTTTAAATTACTACAATTCACTACAGAAATAACTAATTGGTGATTTGCTATAAATTATAGCAGTCAAAAGCAATATTTAGCTATAATTTAGCTGTGTGAAATTAGGACTAGAGTTGTTAGGAACTAATAAAAACAAACTTCCTTTGAGAATTAATTTATACTCTAAATTTCACAAAAAATGGGTAGTTTTAGCCGCTAAATCTTTCATTTAGAAAGAGGTTCGCATACGAACAAACTTACAATGACTGGACAAGAAGTAATAGAACTTATTGGTTTAGATAGAGCCAAATCGCTAAATTCTAAGGGTAAAAAACTCTTAGAAAGTGAATCTATTATTTTTGATCATGTTCGTGGTTTTGGAGTTGATTCAGTTTATTTTAATACAGATGAGCACGGAAATAGTTTCCCTGCCGTGTTTCTCAAAAAAGTAACCTCTTTTGATAAGAAAACCCTAGAAGAAATTGCGGATACACATAAAAAAATATGGAATTACAAAAAAGTACTATTCTTATATGTTTATTCGGAAACAGAAATTCGCATTTACAATTGCTCCGAAAAACCTCTCATTAAAACCAAAGAAGGCTTTGATTACGAGAAAGAACTAGGTAAAATTGAAATAGAAACATATATCTTTTCAGACAAACAACAACTTCAGCAGCTGAATAAACTATTTTCGCGAATTGCGATTGATACAGGAACTCTTTGGACTTTGGAAGAGGCGCAATCAATAAGAGATAGAATAAATTTACAGAGAAGAGTTGATAAATACTTAGTTGAAAGTTTAGTAAACACAGCTCAACAATTGGAGCAACAAGGTCTTAAAGTTGACTTCATTCATAAAATCATACTCCGCTCACTATTCTTATTATATTTAGAAGATAGAGGTGCAACAGATGAAAAACTATACTCTCAAATAAAAAAAGGCACAAAATCTTATTTTGACATTTTAAATGATTCAAAAGCCACCTATCTTTTATTCGAACGTTTAGAAGAAGACTTTAATGGTAATGTTTTTACCCTAGAAAAGGGAGAGAAAATATCGACAGAACAACTTCAACTTATTAAAAAATGTTTTATCAGTGGTAATGATAACACGTCTCAAGCAAAATTGTTTGAAGATTGGAGAATATTTGATTTTAAAATCATTCAAATAGAATTATTGAGTGAGATATACGAAAACTTCTTATTCAAAACGGATCCAGTTTTAAAGAAAAAAACAGGAACATACTATACACCACCCTCATTAGTGGAATTTATTCTGAATGAAAAATTACCGATTAATACGGCTGCTCAAAATTATAATATCAAGATTTTAGACCCGAGTTGCGGTTCCGGGATTTTTTTAGTAGAAAGCTTTAATAGAATAGTTAAACGATACGAAAATAAACATAAAGAAAAACTAACCGACTTTGCAAAGCTTAATAAACTATTAACTGACAATATTTTCGGCATTGAGCTTCATCCTCAAGCTATAAAAGTAGCAGCCTTTAGTCTATATTTGGCTTTGGTTGACAAATTAGACCCAAAAAATTTATGGCAAAAGAAAAAACATCGTTTACCTAACCTTATTAATAACCCTAACGATAAATCATTAAAAGCTCAAGGTAAAAATCTTTTCTGTAGAGATACAATTCAGGAAAATAAAGAAATTGAAAATATCGAATTTAATTTGATAGTAGGGAATCCCCCATTTGGCACAAAAGATTTATCGTCATCAATTCAAAAATATTGTGATAAAGAAAATTTTGCGAAGGAAATGGTTCTACCCTTTCTTCACAAAGCAGCAACATTCGCTCCAAATGGAGAAATAGCTTTAATATTCAACACGAAAGTTTTAACTAACACAGGTGGAACCTATCAAAATTTCAGAGAGTGGTTATTCAATAGTTGTTATGTAGAAAAGATTTTCAACTTTTCTATTCTACGTAATGCTAAAAAGAATTTTGGAGGGCAATTATTTGGCGATGCAACAGGCCCAATAAGCATTATCTTTTACCAAAAAGAGAAACCTAAAAACCCCTCTGATAAAATTGCTTACTATGCTCCAAAAACATTTATTAAATCTAATGTAATTGATGGATTGAGTATTGATTTTACCGATTTAAAATATCTGCCAAGGTTAGAGTGTCAAAATCCAAACACTAAGATTTGGAAAATTGCTATGTGGGGGGGCATGAATGATTGGGATTTAATTTGCAGGTTAAAAAGCAACTTTAACACAATCGAAACTTTTTTTGAAAAGGAAAATATAGATTACGGAGTTGGTTTCGAACTAAGCAATCCTGCTGATAAACCTAACAATGAAATCAAAAAATTACCTATTCATACACCTGATAACATTTTAAAGTATTATACCCCAAAAACGAACAATAGAATTAACGACGATAAATTCAGAAGATTAGGAAAAACCGAAGCCTACCAAGTACCACATATTTTAATAAATGAAGGTGTAAAGGTAGATAATAACCGCCTTACTTTACTTTCTTCTTTCGTCGATTATAAAAGCGCTTTTACAAAAGGAGTAGTTGGCGTTTATTCAAAAAATAATGACACTGATTTACTTAAAATCTTAACAATGTATTTCAATTCAGATTTTGTCCGTTATTATTCGTTTTTAACAACTTCTAGTTGGGGGCTTGAAAGGGATGTTGTTAAGCACAAAGAATTATTTGAATCTCCATTCATTTTAGCTAAACAGAGCGAAAAGAAAAAAAAAGAATTAGTAAATATATTTGACAACGAACTAATCGATAAAAATTTTCACACACCGTATAAAACAATTGAGGCAAAAATAAACCAATATATTTTAAGCTATATCTCAAAAAATGATCAATTTATCATTGAGCATTTATTAAATAATATTGATTTATTTCATAAACAAGAAAAATCAATAGCATTATTTCCATTACTTCAAGACCAAGCAGAAGAATACGGAAAGATAATAAGCTCAGAGCTTAACGATTTTCTTGATGGACAGGATTTGTTTACAAATATCACAGTTTACAACATTAGTAGATACACGCCACTAATGATGATTAAACTTTCCTTTTCAAAAAATCAAAAAGAAATTATTACGTCGAAAGATTTGGTTGAAAATGAATTAAAAAAAATAGATCGCCATTTATGGGATGCAAATTCAAGTAATATTTATTTTAGAAAAAAATTAAACTACAAAACAGGTAACGATATTTATATCATTAGACCGAACCAACGTAGATTTTGGTCAAAGTCAATGGCATTAGAAGATGCTTCCGAATTAATTCTAGAAATCTTAAACGGAAATTAACAATGGCATTGAATACTGTTATTTATGAAAAATTCAGAAATGCTTTTGAGCAAAAATGTTGTCAGTTAATTATTGAAGCATATCAAACCTCTGTGACAGAAAAAATAATCCAATTAGACTGGAACGAGAATGATATTTCTTCTGAAATACACCGCCACATAAAAGAAAATCCGTTGAGACTAAAGTGGAAAGTGTCAACCAATGTAGAAGCAGATATTCCAAAGGATATTCAAAAAGAAAAAGGTTTTTCTGATAAATTTCCTAGAATAGATTTTAGGCTTACTTCGTTTATATCAACTTATGAATTTGAATATTTCTTTGAAGCAAAAAATCTAAAGCAAAACGATTCTGCGTTAAAACGTAGGTACATTGACACAGGAATTGACAATTTTGTATCCAAAAAATATGAAAATGGCAGTCTAATTGGTTACCTACTTGAAGGCCTGACAAACGAAACTGTAATAGGCATCAACTCTTTACTAGAAAAAGACAAAAGGAATACTGAAACTTTAATAATCAAATCCTCCGAGTTAATAAAACCTTATTATGAATCAACTCATTCTGATATAGGCATATTGAAGCACTTTATATTTGATTTTACGAGTCTAACAAATTGAATATAAAAGTGTATTCCTATCGGAGAATAACGGAATTGATTTATTTAACGGACAAAAGGTTATAATGCTATGAGAGGAAGAACTGTTGCCAACACAGGTTTTACGTCAGGCGGACCGATCTGGAAACCTGGAGCTTTGTGCTTCTATTCAAGCGTAGTGAAGGTTGGCAGTTTTGTGCTCCCAAACCCGCCCGACCGCAAAACCCAAAACCGTTAGCTACAATTGTAGCAGCAAACATTTCGGTAGACAAAAACATTCGAACAGACAAATATGCCCTGGACAATTATACTCGAAAATGAAAAGGGAGAAGCAATTCAAACGCTGGCAGAATCTCTTCAATACGAAGAACTGAGCAAATTAACTCTCCCAAAGTTTAAACTCTTTAACTATGTAGACCCTTACGGCGATACAACATTTAACCGTTTGCAAATTGACGACTTAATTGTAGACTTGGGCTTATTAAAAAAACTATCTGAACAAAAAGACACTATAGACAAAATCATGTCGCTGGCAGAAAAATGCAAAACGGACGCACATACATATCTTAAATTTTATGGTGACTAATTACGGATGTACGTTTTGACAACTATGTTCATACAACTACAAGCAGCAATGGGACTTGGTATTCTATTGTATGAACTTGCAATAATTCTGTTGGTTGTAGTTTTACCAATAGTATGGCTAGTGATAACTCTTCGTATAATTCGTAAAGATAAAAACACCGGAAATCTATTAGACCGGAAATCTTATGTAAATGCGATAATGAAAGGTTTTTCATATGGTATATTAACCTTATTAATAATAGCCATGGTTCTTTTCCTTTTAATTTATTTATTTGCTGATCTTTCAATCTCATAAAACAAAAATGTATGCAGACGAGGTAATAGCTTTTGCAAAACATATTCGGTGACATTTTTTGTTTTTGTAAAAGCAACAATCATTAGTATCTTTAAATAAACATTTAGCTAAACACTGTTGCAAACCGAGCATGTTCGCAATACGTTAGGTGCAAGTGGTGGATATCCTGCCGGACAAAAAAATAAATTATATATATGGGCTTTCGTACAGAAACAATTCTAATAAAACCTGCATTCGACATTTCAAACGCTGACTTATTAAAACAACTTGGTATCACTGAGTTTGAATCGTCAGGACAAATTCCTTTTGAGGATGCTGACAGTGAAACTGGAAAATCAGGCGTCTATATCGGAAAGTTTAATAACTGCACCATTCTCATCGGACTTGACTTCACAGACGACTTCCTTGAGACCGAGCCTAAAGGCATTGAGAAAAAGATTTTTGATCTTCAACCTGACTCTGAGGTTCTCGCCATCGTAAACAATGAGTTCGACAATTCGTATATCTATAGTTATTCGGTAAATGGAATAAAGAAAAGACTCAAGGCTGGAAATGCTGAAAATTTATGGCTAGACTATGGCGACATTCTTGAAGAAGAGAAAGCAAATTACAAAAACCTGAAACCTGACGAAAATAATAATCAAGTCTACGAATGGATAGTGTTTAAGCGAAATGGTGAAATCCATTCGGTCAACGAAGCTACGCATGACCAAGTTGGAGGAGAAATGGGTTTCCGCTTATGTAAAAAACTAACTGGTGTATGGTACTTCGACATTGAAAACCTCGAGCTTGAGCATTTTCAAGTTCAAAATTCTACTACTTCAGCGACCAGAACAGGCACCGAAAAAAAATGGTGGACTCACAGATAAACTTACCAAACGACTCACACGTCAACATGACGGATCTGTGTGCCACCACCAGCCACCTCACAGCACCTACCTGCAATGTTTGCGGCTTAGCGCTCAAATACGTAACTTGACAGAGCAAAAAACTGCAAGTAGCAGCCAAGCGTTGGCGGCAATATGTTCAGACCTAAAACCTGAATCAATAAGATATGAAAGTTGGGCTTCACGCAAATATGGTGGACATGCAAACGAACAAAATCGGTTCTTCGTTAAGAGATGTCTTTGCCATTCTATGTGAAAAATTGAGCGGTAATTATGGGGGGACAATGGAACATTTGTGGATCGACTTTGAACTTATTGAAAGCCATGCAAAACCTGATGGTAAACCCAGGTACCCGTTTAGATTTGCTAAACGGGTATCAGGGCGCTCCAGTTTCGGACTACCCCCAGCTCCGGACAGTTTCAATGTAGGGCACTTTAGTGTTCGTCCTGACTTTCAGCGACTACTTTCTATTGAAAAAGAAGAAATAATCCCATATTGCTTAAATTTAATTTACAAGGAGCTTGAAGTATTAAAAACCAAGGAGAAAAAGTTGGGTGGGTTTGATTCAGAATTATTCAGAAGAAGATACGTGGACGAATGCACACGACTTGGTTATAATATAAATTCGAATTGAAATGAATACTTTCCATAACACGGGTTTGCATCAGGCAGGCTGACGTGCAAACTTGAAGCTGTTTGCACCGAAAGCCCACCAAGGCAAAGCCCGAGAACGTTAGCCGCCATTATAGAATGACAAAAACATACATAATATTGACAATCGTATTTTTGACTTTCGGACAATTATTCGGGCAAGACACAACGACCTATAGACAGGCGAACGCATCAATGTTTT
This sequence comes from Bacteroidota bacterium, assembly GCA_018267825.1. GTDB lineage: Bacteria > Bacteroidota > Bacteroidia > B-17B0 > Aurantibacillaceae > JAFDXR01. Next base: position 24,508 of record JAFDXR010000004.1, read on the forward strand.
GGAATGATTACACTTTTATTAAAAAAAACAAATCTGACAAGTCTGGAACTTTCATACAGTACAGCGGAACAGACGATATGCAAGATTGGTATGGGAAAGGTGTATTTACCGAAACAAATAAAAAATATTTCCTGATATTCGATACAATCAATAATCATAACCGTATTGAGACAGTTTCGTCAACAGGACACAGTGACACCCTTTATATCAAATGGTTTGACTGGAGGGGTGAACAGCAAAAATGGTTCAGTATTCGGTTTGCGGACACTACCAAGAACAAAAATATTTTTCGTTCGGACTTTTTAACTGGCTCTGTAAAAATACCAAAGATAGAATTGACAAGTAAGAATCTTTCACTATATTCTTTTGGAAGTAGAGGAAACATATTTGACTTTTTCGTTGCCGACAATATTGACGAGATGAATATTTTTGCAAATGACTTAGTGTTAATGCATACATTTAACAAGAGAAAAGAGACATTGAAGAAAAATGGAAAAGGTTTTACGACAATTGGAATGTGGACAAATGAAAAACCAACCCAATTTGTAATACAGCAAAAATAACGCCCGCTAACAGAGGTTTTTCGAAAGAACACAAATAGCAACAAACAGCAGACACCCAAACATGAAAAGATCATTAATCTCCATTTTGCTTTTTATTACCATTCATATCAACGCCCAAAAAGTCGTTGAAAAATACCCCAATGGGAAGGTATTGTCAGAAATCAATTATAAAGACAGCTTAAAAGACGGCATCAGCAAATATTACTTTGAAAGCGGAAAAATTCAATTAATCGTTGAATACAAAAAAGGAGAACTTGCCGGAACCATCAAAGAGTTTTACGAAACCGGCGCTAAATTCATGGAAATTGATGCTAAAACACTGCAGGCAAAAATATATTCCCAGGATGGTATATCTTATTATAAGGGGAAATACGAAAACACTGACTTTATTATGAATGGTTTATGGGAAGACTGGAATATAAAATACAATTATAAACGCTTTACCTGGACCTTTGTTGATGGCTATAAAACCGGCCCCTATACCGCATTCAGAAAAAACGGAACGATAGAAGCCACGGGCCATTATATTCATGGCACCTTAACCGATACATTGAAACTTTACGACGAAAAAGGGGGGTTACAGGAAATGCAGATATGGAAAGCCAACGAAAATGGCGGAAGCAGCGACCTTGTAAACACCATATACCTGACAGATACAAAGTCTGACGGAACACCGGAAGTTATTGACAGCAAAATATACATCTGGAAAAACGGGAAGAAAGAATATTTAAGTGACGTAGGAGAATAAAGCCGGCAAAACTAATTTGCTTTTTCAAACAACCTTATATACGTTTGGGTAAGAACCATTTTCAACGCTCCTGAGCATTTATGAGTATAAAATCCAAAACAGTTATATTTCTTCTGTTTTTCTCCTTTTTAGCAAAGGCTCAAATACCTGAAACCCGGGTAGATACCATTGATATATACAGGAACAAAGCCGGTGTCAGGTTCCGTACCTATATGTTTTACTGGTTTCAAAATTACAGGGGAGTTCATTCATTCGGTTATAATCCTTCAAAGCTCAACAGGCAGGACAGTCTTGTAATGTTTAGCAATACTGTTCATTATTTTAGAGTATATAAAGCACATAATAAACTGATCTTCTCCGCAAAAAACGGTTATTTCCCTTACCTCACAGGAGAAATAAAATACTACGACACTCATAAGCGTATAAAAAGAATAGAATACTACAACAACACCTATACACTCGATACATGCAATAGTTTCTTTCGCTTAAATGATGCTCCCGGAAAAGAAGGCAAATGGACCTATTTCGATAAAAAAGGTCGTGTGAAGAAGACCGTAGAATATTATATCTATTGTATATCATGTAGTTCCTTCGACTTTGAAGCCAGAAAAAGGATCACCCTGTATCGCAAAGACGGCACAGCTAAAAGCATCAAGATCAAAAAAACCTAATATCTGTTTCTAACTGATAAAACATCAGTATATTTAGTGGTTAGGAGGCATTTTATGACAATACAAATAGACCAACGAGGCGGAATTTTTTACGTCTATAAAAACTACAAGACAAAAGGACAACCATTCGACTATGTTTGCCAAGTTGCAACAGGTTGGCGTTGGGCATGGGCAGGCGACGAATTGACAATATATGATACACAAAAAAATGAAGTAGGTTATTTATATTTTAAACGACGAGTTTTTCAGAAATCAGAGTTCTACTTTCACTTTAAACAAAACGACAAGACAATAAAAATTGAACCAACAATACTCAAAAGTTTTAAGGACTGGGTTTTTAAGTTTCAACTTGAAGGCAACGAATATATATTCAGCACACACAAAAGTCATTATAAATCGTTATTCAAAAATGGCCAACAAGTAGCACAGTTTGATAAAAATTATTTTCACTTCTTTAACCGTGACACCTTTATCATATTAGCTAATGACGACATTGATGTTTTGCTGCTCATTATCTTAGCGACTTTTAATTCATTGAACGACACAAATGACGGTGCAACATTCAATATAGACTTAGGAAATATTTTCGGGTCGACCCCACCAGAAGAAGGGAAGTGGAAACCAAGAAAAACGCCTACTAACAGCAAATAAACGTAAGAGGGCGAACTCGGTCATCGCTCGGTGCGGAATAGTGGTAGCTTCGCGAATTCAATTGCGGCGTTTCAAAAACATTTGTAACTTCATATAAACATTTGCGGTTGTAGATAGTGGATGCTTCGTAAGCCCGTCGAACGCCAACCGCGAAACCGTAAGAGCAAGCATAAAAGACGACCATGTACATTCAAGAAATATCAATTGAAATAAAGACCAAAGTGGACAAAGACGAACTTATTGACGAGTTTGGTTTACTTATGTCATTTTATCGTAGCAGCGGACAGACACAAGGAAAAATCGAATCTCAGTATATCGAAAACGATAAAATCGTTTGTTTGCCTTTTACTCTTGAAAAGGCCTCTTTGGACAAAAAATTCAATAACTACTATGTAAACAGACAAGCTAAAAAAGTTGAGGAGCTTTGTAATTCTAAACTAATATTTAAGACAGTAGGCAAGTCTTATGACAGCTACAAAGCCCCTTGTCATTGTAAAAAATCAGACTTCTATATCCTAATTACAAACTATACCACAATCCAATCGCCATTGACTTGTGGGACTTGTCATAAATCAGTTCCACTTTACCAACTGCCTAAATACAACGACTATGGATATATGCCAATATTACGTTGGGAAACAAATTATATTTCTTGTGACAGCTTACAGATAAATTGTGAAGTTGGCGAACGTTGGGCTTTAAATCAGATGCAGGAAATAACTTCACAGCTTTCCAAACAAGGACTTAAAATTTGCAGAAAGATTGAAGAACTAACTTCAATTCCGACCTATTACTATTTATTTAACTATAAAAAGTTTAAGGACGACCAACTAAAAAGACTTTGCCCGAGTTGCGGTAAAAAATGGGCTTTGAAAACACAATTACATAATCTTTACGACTTTAAATGTGACAAATGCAAAATAGTATCGACAATATCACCAAACTCTTGATTGAAATGCCGGCTGGTAACACGGGTTTTGCGCCAGGCGGGCTGACCTGGAAACCCGGAGCTTTGTGCTCCGAAACCGTTTACACTTATACCTGAGGACGAATGACACAGTGGACATCTATTTTCCTGACATCCCTTTTCCTTCTGTTCGGGCAACTTTGTTCAGGACAGATAGATTCTCTTTATTCAATCGCCCTGAATAAAGCGGACTCTGCATATGCATTTAAAAGTTGGGGCAGCCAAGACAAGCCTTCCGATAAAATAAGATTTGAAGAAGCCAAAAAGTTGTACACTATCGCACTGGAAATCAAACCAAAGGAAACATACCCGGAAAGCAGAATCAAAGAAATAGAAAAAATACTTTATAACTTTAAAACCAGGCCAATTTACAATAAGTTAATTTCAAAAGCAGACTCGCTTTTTCTGGCCGGAAATTTCCTGACCGCAAAAACCTATTATCTAAAAGCTGACTCCTTATATACTAACGAACGTACGAAGGAAACACTATCCGCAATTTACGCTTTGACAGATGCGACTCAAAACTCATCCGGCGACATCCTTTTTATAAAACATGGAACAAGTTTCGGAGAGTGTTCCGGCTATTGTTTTCATGAAACAAAATATACTCAGGATCTAATAATACATACAGGCAAATCCTGGAATAAAGATCCCGACAAAATTGATACATTGAAAATGGAAATGAACATTTGGAAAAACATGGTTAACGCCATCGATGTAAAGGCATTTTATATGCTCCCACATACAATGGGTTGTCCGGACTGTACAGACGGTGGAGCTGAATGGTTAATAATCGGAACCAAAAATACAGAATGGCAGGTTGAGTTTAACTATGGTAGCGATACCGAAACCACAAAGAAATTATTAAACCTGGTGAGACAACCAAAATAAAAAATGCACCCATGCAATACGGGTTTGTACCCAAATGCGTAAATTAACCAGGCGAAAAGCACAGGCAGCAGCCTCCCTGTCGGATGCCATGCCGGCTGACCCAATATGCAAAGCATAATCAAATCATACAGAGCCTCATTTATAGGTCTCATTTTTTCGGCGAGTTGCTTTTTGCTGTATTATACCTTCATTGTTCCCCTGCTCATTATGCTTCCCTTGTCGCTGACACTGGAAAGCATACTTAGCGGCATTTTTCCCTACCAGGACTATTCCAAAACCGGGCAGGGCGTTATTATTTGCCTGGCCATTCTGTTTGCGATCCTGTCTGCCATCTATTTTATCAGAATCTATTTACAGTTGGCAAACACCCGAAGCTATAAAACAACTACGGTTGCGCTGTATATGACCGTGATGCTTTTTGTGGTTCACCCGCTGGTTTTCTATATCGACCTGTCGGAAGACTGGAGCCGGGCCGGAGACGGGCAATTTATGCTGTCGCTGGGCGATACGTTTCAGTTAAGCAGCCCGGCATTCCTTATTATAGGTATGCTCACCGATGGCTTAGCCATTTATAAACGCAGGCCCGGGCGCTGATCCCGGTTTAAAAATGACACAGAAAACACCGTTATTCACAGAACCCGACATGCATAAACCACTCCTGAAAATTGCCTGCATCTCTGTTTTCATGATCCTGGCCATGCCGGGTTTATGCCAAAAGGTGTTTATGTCAGACAACCGCAACAGTGACAAATTTACCTATGGTTTATTTTACCCTGTGGCAGGTCAGTTCAGGAACCCCATCGCCAGCACAAACAACAGCCTCTCCTATCCCCTGCCATTTATATCGCTGGGCAGCGAACATCCACGGGGCTATGGCAAAAGAAATGATTTCCCGGAATGGGGCCTCAACTATTTCCTGAACCAGATCAGGCACAACCCCGACGGCACAAAAACCAACTGGTGTGCCGGCAGCATATACCTGCTGTATAAATACGATGTGTTTCCGCAAAATAAATACATAGACCTCTATTTCGGTGGCGGCGGACTGGCGGGGACCCAGGTACTCACGGCGCGGAAAACACGCACTGAAACTTATTTCAATTTCAACGCCTCGCTGATTCCTCATATCGAATTCAGGGCACAACCGCTCAAAAGAATCTCGGTGGGTGCCAGCGCCAACTTTCTGTACGATGGCACCAAAACCAAATGGTATGGCTTCGGCGAGAAAACATACCCGGTAGGTTACAGCCGCCTGACGGGCACGATGGTAAAATTTTTTATTGGCTGGTGCTATGGAAATTAAGGCCGGCGAAAGCCACATGATGCACTAAACCCAAACATAGAAACCATGATGAGAATAGTGTTTATATAAGAAGCATAGAATAAAGAAATAACGATGACAAAAAGTAAATTAATTCAGATGCATAATGTGGGGATAGTGGTTCAGTCGCTCGACAATGCCATTGCTTTTTTCACAGAACTGGGACTCAGGCCCGAAGGGCGCGCCATGATAGAGGGAGAATGGGCAGGCCGTGTAACCGGGCTCGACAATCAGTCGGTAGAAATCGCCATGATGGTAACACCCGACGGGCACAGCCGCCTCGAGTTATCGCGGTTTCTGGCTCCGGCCACCGTATCCGACCACCGAAGCTCCCCGGTAAACTCGCTGGGTTACCTGCGGGTGATGTTTGAAGTGGATAACCTTGACGAATTGCTGTTGCGCTTAAAAAAACATGGAGCCGAACTGGTTGGCGAGGTTGTGAATTATGAGAATATCTATCGTCTTTGCTATATTCGCGGCATCGAAGGTATATTGATCGGGCTATCGGAAGATATACGGAATAAACAGTAAACGTAGTGCTACTACAGGGTTCCGTACAGGCATTACAACAAGAAACAATGGACATTCAGGCAACACTAAATAAATACAAAGCCAGCGGCAATTTCTTCGATCCCGAATACGAGAGGGATAACGAACTGCTCTCCTCTTTTAAGGCCAGCTTCCCCACCCTTTCGAAGGATCAGGTACAGGAGTTTGTTAATATTCTTAATACTGCCAGCGACATAAAAGATACGTTTTTTGTAGCCGACATGTTGTATCTCTACGAAACCTTTAGCGCCGACTTATTTGAACCACTCATCAATGCCGCCATAGATTTCAAAGATCCGAGTTTCAACAGAGTGTTCCTGCGGCCATGCATACGTGTATTTGGGGTAAAAGCAGTTGCCGACATGCTTGCCAATAAGTTTAACTCAGGAGATATTGTTCGAAAGCTGGGGGTTTCCAACTTACTATACCATTTGCGTCCACAAAAAAATGGCGACGCAGATAAGCTCCATCATGCTATTCTGAAGAGAGCCGCCGAAACCACAAACATAATTGAGCTCTACCATTACAAACTAAGTTATGCCGACAGAATTAAACACAGTGCCAAAATTCCAAATAATGCCAATGACCTGGTTACTTTAGTTAAAGGCAATAAAGAATACGAGGACCTGCTATTTAATAAACTCGGCTGGGCATATAAGGAATAGCACGACACAAACAGTTATAACCCGGAAAACCCGTTCTACTTAAACAAAACCTTAATATATGGCAACAGATGGCGTAAAAATCATAGACGGCGATACAGCTCACGATGTGTATTGGGGAATTATGGATCTTTATGACAGCGGTGCTGATCTTGAAACCATTTTCAAAAAATATCCATTAAGCATTACCGAATCAGGCGACGATTTCGACGACGAGATTTATATTACAGCATGTGGTCTTGCCTACTGGGAAATAGGGCAAATGACTGCAGACAAACTGACCTATATCAAATCCATTATCGATAAGGGAGCCTGCGTGAGTGAATGGGCTGAGGAAGACGAGAAGTCTGGCAAGGCCCGGCAAAAGGTTTTGGATAAGTACTTTGAGAAAATCAGTAACCCGAATCTCAAAGTTCGCCCAAGGAAAAAATACAGAAAAATCACCAACCTGTATTTCCAGCCGGACGACTTACTGACTTTCAGACTGAAAGACGGCAGTTATTGCGCTGTTATTTGCGCTCTTGTAAGCCAGCACCGAGGGCAATGTAATTACATTCTGGTGCCAACAACATACAAATCCGATAAAAAACCGGTTGTTGAAGATATACTCAATAAAGAAATTCTTGGAGGAACAATTTTCAGCTCTTTCAGCCAGGAACAGGCCAAAGCATTTCAACCCGACATTGAAAGAATATGGAAATTTATTGGCCGAACAAATGTCGCTTTTGGGGTTGTTCAAATTGCGGTTACTCATCAAAATTTTACGGAACTAAAAGATAAATTCGAAAAGATAGGAACCTTAAAAATAGCTGAAAGCCTGAAAAGGCCCCAGAGCTTGGGGTATGAATCCAGTTTCGAAGGATTTGAAAATATATTCAGTGATCTTGATAATCATATCCGCATTTTTAAGCAGGAAAAGTACCCGGTGAAGGTTTTATGTGATATTTAAACCATACTGATTATAGTATTGCCTGAAACCATTAGAGGTAAACACATGAAAAAACCAAAATACATAATATGCCTGTTGGCACTCATTAAATGAACGCAGCGAACGAGATAAACACCGTTTTTTTCAATTCTACACGATGGAACAATAACCGGATGGATTTGTGCTCAAATGCGTAAATTGACCAGGAGAAAACAGGAGCCGGAATATAAGCCCCTGTTTGCCGATATAAAGAAACACGATACTATGAACTATAAATTAACAATACTTCTTGCCGTTATTACTTTGACAGCTCTCGGACAGAAAAACCGGACCGTTGAGTTAAGATGGAAAATTGAGAAAAATGAAAAACTCAATTACCAGACAATCATGAGCAATATAGATACAACCAAATTCGAAATGAATTTTGGGAAAGCCTTTCAGGCACTTTTCGACAGCGCAAATAATGAAGCATCGGAAACCCAAAAACTCGTGAAAAGCTTTGGTAAAGCCCTGCAAAACACTGATTATGTTACGACTCTGACCAACAAAGGTCGGGGCATCATAGACATTACCATGCTGGCAAGCCAGAAAGACAACAGTAATGAATCCTTAAAAGATACAAGCGGTAATGAAGACGCTAAAATATTGAAAATGATACAGTCTCTCAATAAAGGTGTGGTATTGCGGGGGTCTGTTTACGAAACCGGGGGTATTCATAGTTTTTGGGTTAAAAGCAATCAGAAAAACCTGATCGCCGTTTTCTTTGAACTCCCCAAAAAACCGGTAAAAATTGGCGATACATGGAGTATCGATATTAACTTAATCAGTAACGATCAGAATTTCAGTTGCGACAGTTCATATAAAATCAATGAAGTTACATTGATCGATATTAAGAAAGAAAAAGGAGAAACTATTGCAGTATTAAAATATAACATTGCGGAGTATGTACACGGTTTTTTTACTTTCCCGAGTCTTTCAGGTGATGGAAGCGATCAGGAAACCATGATGAAATTTACACACCAGGCTATTGCGGAATTTTCAGTGGACAAAGGGCGGTGGGTATCTTACGAGGGGATTATGACGCTGGACGCAACAGGTTATATGACAGCCCAAAAGAAAACCAGGTTTGCATTGGTTAGTGAATAGAATAAGGATATGACTTCTAAGCAAACCCGCTTTTATTCAATGGTATAAGGCTATGGTAAGAGCGATCCTGACTGACTTTTCATAGTACCCCCTCCGGTAGTAACCAATTGCGTCGTTTTTGTAGGTTTGCGCTCAAATGCCTAACTTGACATAGCAAAGTTTCAAATGCCTTGTACTTATTTTATGCACCCAAAAAGATCAATATTTCTGATTTTTATATCGCCTTTCAACTATACTCCGGCAAAACCAATGTATAGGTAAAGACAAATGAGAACCAGCATGGCTCATATATTATAAATTATCCTGAATACAAGCCTATGAAAAACATGAAACATATAGCTTTTTTCTCAGCCGCCGCAGCTTTTATGATGATGTCGTGTAATAACAACGCAGCTAATAAAGCTGATGAAAACTGCCCGTTATCTTATGAGCTCATCGGTGGCGACACCGTGAATGTTCTCACCCGTCGCGGCAAAGAAGGGAAATGGGTGCCCACAAAAATCAATAAGCTGCAGGACACGACCTATTACAGGAATGATACGGTCATAGAAAAAAGACCCTAGACTAAACATGCCGGAAAAGGCTCGGAAGATCATCTATCCCTATCTTTGTAACATGCAATCATAGCCATGCAGAATATCTACAGAGAGCTTTATTTCTTAACGAACAGCGACATGTATGGCAAATAACTGCGAGTGGAAGGTTCCGGTGAGCTAACATACGCCGCAAAACAGCTATATTACAGGCACTTATGAATAACGAACTGACCATAGAAAAAAACAAACAGGTTTTAATTACAGGTCTATACCAATGGCGAACTTATGGAGGACTTATCGATGGGATTCCGCATAATAAAATGAACGATCGAATTCTGAAAGAATTACCTAACAGAGCCAAAAAACTATGCACTGATATACCTGTATATATTATTGAACCAAAGCAGACGCCAATTCCATACGATGGAAAATATCCTTTCGGAGTTCCTATGTCTATGCCCTCTGTTATTTGTGTTGCCGAGCTGTCTTCCGGCCAACCCGTGCGGGATATGGACATGCATGGGTCACAGCTGATCGTCGCCTGGTTTCAGGATCAGTATGCCTTACCGATTGACCATGCTATCTTAGACAAAATAAAAGAAATACACTGGTCGAAATTCGCCGAAGACTTCTGCTATTAAAGAAGCGTGAAAAATGCCATTGCAGAATATGTGCTAAAGAATATAAACCCTGATCACACGTATATGTAAGAAACACTCTTTCCGAAAAGCGTGTTAAATGCCAATTAAAAATGAATGCCGCGAATGAGATAAACACCGTTTTTTCGATTCTACACGATGGAACAATAACTGCATGGAGTGGCGACAAAAGCCTGCTGACTTTAACTATTGAATGCTTATACCTGGCCGAGCGCATGGATACGTCATTTGACAGGTTTTATGTTCAGTTAGCCAATATTGACAACATGGAATTCGATCCATGGACAAATCCGGTTGACATTCCTGCGATCATCAAAACCGACTTTGCAGATATTTTTAAAGCAGAGCTTGAAATACTTTCAGCCGAGGTAAAAAACAAGCTTGTTGTTGTCAGCTGTATGCAGCATGATCCTGATTTTGACTATAGTGGTGGCAACCTGACCATAAGCTGCGAGGCAATAAAAGTATTTGACCAGAACAAACGTGAAATGACTATTGACCAGCTCATGGAAATATGTAAAAGCTATTGGAAAGAATGGAGCAGGAAGTAAATATAGCTGTAACACCGGCGGGTAATCTTTTTGTGTATTTTTACTCAAACATGTAACGTGTAAAGACAAAACAAACACATGTTCATTGCATGTCAAATGCCAACTCATCCATACATATCCGGACAATTGCTCTTCAACAATTCAATTGTGGTTCTCAATGATTTTTTTCGGGGCTCATCAATCCACCATGAAATCAGGCATTCATCGCATTTTCAGGATGGCATATACTTAAGGCTTTCGACAGATACCGGCGCCGGATTAACATTTGAAAAAACTGGTGCTGATGAATTTCTGATTGAGGGGGAAGCAAATACGCAAAACGACCTGGAAAAACTAGCCGCCCTGGTATCTTCCACACTTACAAAACAGAGATTGAAACACCGGCTTGAGTTGTATTCTACAGACGACAATGAATTCAGTTATTTCCATTACAACTGGGCAAAGTAAAAAGCCATGAATCTCATTGTCCCACATAAGAAACCACTCCTCTGCCTTCTCCACCGGTTTTCCTCCACCGGTTCTCCTTCCCCTTCTTCCACTCTGCTTACAAAGCAGGTATTTATACCGAATGCTATGTCGGGGAAATGCATTTAATCTGGCATGGTAAAATAAAAAGCCATATATGGAGCCGGGGGTAAACGGTTAAAACGGGACTTGTGGATGAGTGAAAATAAAGCTACTTTCGAGTATAGGTTAATGCAATAAAACGAATCCTATCCCCTCCATTTTTCAAGATAGTATGATAAAACATCAGTATATTTAGTAGTTAGTGGGCAACTTTAAGACACGACACAATAGGAAATAATGGCAACAGACGACTGGTATAGAAATACAACTTGGGACACTAATATTGAGACTGACTTTGAAGCTCGACTGAAACGTTCAAGAGGAGCATTTCACAAAGCACAATATTTAAGAATTCAAGCTTCTTACTTACTCGACAATTCAGACCTGCAAATTCAATTAGTTGGCGTTAGACAAATGGAGCGGCTTGTAACCGACTTTCCCACCGAAGAGTTTAGTGTAATTTTTGGACAAGAACAACTTGGCGACTATTATTTAAGAACTGGCGACTTTGACAAAGCTGAAAAATATTTCCGTGTAGTTATCGACCATTATGTAAATAAGAATTCAAGAAGCGGAACAAGTGCTAAAGCTGACTTAAAACTTGCAGAAACATTTTTAACAGCTAACAGGACAGACAAGTTTGATGAAGCATATAAACTTTGCAAAAACTATCCAGTATCCGAGTTGACATTTAACAATGACAAATTTTATTACGCTGAACTTATTGCTCACATTTGCGACAAGTTAAATAAAAGAGAAGAAGCAAAAGAGTTTGCAAAGACAGCAATTGAAGTTTCCAAAATTACTGAACCGCAATTCTACAGACACAAGACAGTAGGACTTGTTAAAGTGACAGACCAGCAACTACGAACACTTGAACAAATCGCGAATGAATAAAAGCTGCCCATAACACAGGCTTTGCGCCAGGCGGGTTGACGTGAAAACTTGCAGCGGTGTGCTCCGAAAGCCCACCAAAGCAAAGCCCGAAACCGTTATGTGTAACCATAGGACGACCCAATTAACAATAAAACAAAAATAGAAACATGAGTTTTTTTAAACGACTATTTGGCAAAGCTGGAAAACCAATGCCAAGAGAATTTACAGAGCAGGAACACGAACTTGACTATGAACAAAAATCAAAAGGACTTGAAGATGTGCTTGGTAAAATGCACGACCTGGTTGGACACGCAATTATTCCTTTTGCGGTGGGTGGTGCGGTAGACATGTATTATTTTCCAAACCATATTAAAGGAACAGGCTTTGCAACAATGGAACTTTTAGAACCTGATGGCACCGGACCTTTACCAAACAGACTTGGCACCTATGAACTAGTTGCCTTTACCAAACACGACTATAACAATAGCGAGGACACACAAACACCGTTTAACCTTATTGAGAGAAAAGTTTGTGGTTTCTTTACAACAATTGGATTTTTCTCTCGACAAGCGGTTCTAAATCCAAATGAAACTTGCGAAGTTCCTAATGGTGAAGGAGAAGAAAATACTTGCCTCGTTTTTGACCTATACCAACCGGATAATAAAGAATTTAGAATTGGGAACAGAAAGCATCATTTGCTTTTATGCTTGCAGGTTTTTAGAAGTGAAATGGAATTTTCAAGAGCAAACGGAAGCAAAGAATTGTTCAAGAAGCTAAAAGAGGCTGGCCATTACCCATATAGTGACTTGGACAGACAACCTGTTGCATAGAGATTGGAAATAATGGGTACACATAACACGGGTTTTATACCAGGCGGGTTGACGTGCAAACCTGAAGCTTTGTGCTTCTGTTCAAATTCAGTGCAGGTTGGCAGTTTTGTGCTCCGAAACCCGTCCCGACCGAAAAGCCCGAAACCACTGGTAGCCAGTGCGCGTTAAGGAAAACAAAAATTTCATTTTCCGGTACATTATACGTATATTTACAAATACAAAGGCACGTATCATGACAACTAAGCTGACATTGACAATTGACGATTCCGTCATTTCGGTTGCAAAAAAATATGCTAAAAACAAAGGCAAAAGTCTTTCTGACATTGTCGAGAACTACCTTATGACTTTGACAACAAAAGAAAGTAAGGACGAGACAATTTCTCCGAAAATTCTGAAGCTGATGGGAACAATTGAGCTGCCAGAAGATTTTGACTATAAAAAAACGCTGACAAATGGTCTTGCAAAAAAATATAAGTTATGAAACATATTTTTCTGGACACAAATGTCCTGATCGACTTCCTTGCAGACAGAAAACCTTTTTCGCTTGAGGCGGCTAAACTTTTCAACTATTCGTTTAAGAAGAAAGTAACTATTTATGTTGCTGCGGTTTCGTATAACAACATTTATTACATCCTAAGACAATCGTGCAGGCATTCCGAGGCAATTAAGATACTTAATGAACTCCAGGAATGGACAGAAGCTATTGACGTATCAAAAGACGTCATACGAAAAGCATTAAAATCAGAGTTTAAAGATTTTGAAGACGCTATACAATATAATTGTGCTAAAACACTAAGTAAAATCGACTGCATTGTGACGCGTGACACTAAAGATTTCAAAACAAGTTCTATCCCAACCATGACTCCGGGAGAAGCGTTGACGATGATTGAAAGCACCAGCCGCTAACATTTGATCATAACCAACAAGCAGGAAACACCTCGACCACATTATATCCTATCTATAAAGCGAAGGTATCCTACCTAAATCAGAAACCACACCCCTCACTTTAAACATATCTTAACAGGGAAATTCATGCGTACAAACACTTTCTTCCCGGATTTGTAGCCGGGTGTCCAGGCGGGCATACCTTGCAGGGCTTCAACAATGCTTTGGTCGGTTTCGGTGTATATTTTATGGGCACCTACCGGCAAAACACATATCTGGCAGGGTTTTCCGGCGGTATCGATCACAAAGGTAAAATGAATGGTACTGTACAGTGGCATGCAGGTTTCCTGCGGCGATTTGATGTGCTGGTGCAGGTATTTCAGAAAACAACTCAGTCCGCCCGGATATTCGGGCATGCTGTCGGCCACCAGGTATACAGTTTGCCCGGCTACCGTATCGGGCTTATGCACACAGGGCACCAGGGCATCGCCAACCTGGAGCTGTGCCTGCAGCCGCGTAAGGAGCAAACACATAAAAGCGATATGGAGCAGTCGGTTTGGTTTCATCTGGACCATCCTACCATGTATACAATAATGGCATTGACCTGTTTTTCGGTGAGTTGTCCTTCAAACACCGTCATGGCAGCGCCGTCGTTTTCAGCCGCCAGTTTTTTGGCATAGGCATCGCCCGAGCGGCGCACTTTCTCATTGTTGAGTATATAGTTGCGAAGCCAGTCAGCGGTGGGTTTGGGCACACGCAGGTGCACATCTTTTAATCCGGGCCCGGTAAGCCTTAGTGTGCCTACACTGTGACACACCGCGCAGTTTTGTTTAAACAGTTGAGAACCATTCCTGTCGTAATCGGTAATCCCCAGTTCCCTGGCGGCCCATTCGGTATTGTCAGCTTCCATGCCCGGCATACCGCACACAGGTTCTTTTTTTAGTTCCATGCTGCTTACCCCGCACTCTCCGGGTTTATCGGCGGGTTTGCAATAGGCCAGCACAAAAACACAGATCAGCAGAAGTCCGATGATCAGGGCCAGGTACACGATGGCGCGGCTTTGCTTTTGAATGATATCGTCTTTGGGATCGGGATTCATTTGGTAGCAGAAAGGTAGTGAAAAAAATAAAGACGCAGCAGGTTCTACCACTTTACCTGCCGGAGTTTTCCCCGCTTTACTTTAAGTATAAAAATGCGCTTGTCGCTGGTTTGGATCACAACATTCTGTTTCCCGCTCCTGCCCTTTTTATTCGCCGGCATTTTGCGGAAGGCCAGCAGATGGCAGCCAACACTGCTCAAATCGCGGCGCCAGATGAGCCGGCCCTTGCTATTGAGGCAGCAAATATCGCAGGTCCAACATGAATACATGATGCGGTTTCCATGGTCGCTGTAAATGGTATCGGCCCCTGTGGTGAGGAGTTTATCGGCCCCGAAGATGCGTTCAAAATGCACGGTATCGCTCACACTGCAGGGCTGCTGAGCCGGGGCCACCAGGCTCCGGAAGAAACAGATGCAGGCTATGTATAAGCTGAAACCGTGCGGCATGTTATTGAAACGGCCCCGGGTCCGGAAAATTGTACGGTTTCGGTTAGAAATTCCGGCTGGGAAAACCCTTGAAAACTAACGAAAAAAAGCCTTTTTTAGACCCTTTTCCCCCTTTCCCCATTAAGGGAATTTTACTATCTTCACCCACCTAAAAACAAAATCTCAAGCCCTATGTCAGAAACAGGAAGACAGATCATATTCAGCATGGTGAATGTATCCAAAATTCACCCCCCACAAAAACAGGTTCTTAAAGACATTTATATATCCTTTTACTACGGTGCCAAAATCGGTGTACTCGGTCTCAACGGTTCGGGTAAATCATCGCTCCTGCGCATCATGGCCGGGATCGATAAAGACTATATCGGCGAAATTCACCAGTCGCCGGGCTACTCTGTAGGCCTGCTGGAACAGGAACCAAAACTGGACGAGAACAAAACCGTGATTGAAATCGTTCGCGAAGGCGCCAAAGCCCACGTGGATATCCTCAACGAGTTTGAAGAAGTGAACAACAAGTTCATGGACGAAGAGATCCTGAACGATCCCGATAAGATGGATAAACTCATCAATCGCCAGGCACAGCTCCAGGAGCTTATTGATCAGCACGACCTCTGGAACCTGGACAACCGCCTGGAACGCGCCATGGATGCCCTGCGTTGCCCGGATAGCGATACCCAGATCAAAGTATTATCGGGTGGTGAGCGCCGCCGTGTAGCCCTGTGTCGCCTGCTGTTGCAGGAACCGGACATTCTCCTGCTCGATGAGCCTACCAACCACCTCGATGCCGAAAGCGTTGACTGGCTGGAGCAACACTTACAACAATACAAGGGTACTGTGATTGCAGTAACCCACGACCGTTACTTCCTCGACAATGTAGCCGGATGGATCCTGGAGCTCGACCGCGGCGAAGGTATTCCGTGGAAAGGCAATTACAGCAGCTGGCTGGAACAAAAAGGCGAGCGACTGAAACAGGAAGAGAAAACAGAAAGCAAACGCCAGAAAAACCTGGCCCGCGAGCTCGACTGGGTCCGCCAGGGTGTGAAAGGCCGTGGCGTGAAGCAGAAAGCCCGTTTGAACAACTACGAAAAAATGCTCAACGAGGATATCAAAGACAAGGAAGAAAAACTCGAGATCTTCATCCCGAACGGTCCGCGCCTCGGTAACGAAGTAATCGAAGCCATCGACGTTTCCAAAGCCTTTGGCGACCGCCTCTTATATGAACATCTGAACTTTAAATTACCACCTGCCGGAATCGTTGGTATCATTGGTCCGAACGGTGCCGGTAAAACCACGCTCTTCCGCATGATCATGGGCGAAGAGAAACCAACCAGCGGCGAATTCAAAGTAGGACCTACTGTAAAAATTGCCTATGTGGATCAGAACCACAAAGAGATCGATCCTGCCAAAACCGTTTACGATGTGATCAGCGGCGGACTGGATAATATTATGCTGGGCGGCCGCCCGATGAACTCACGCGCTTATATTTCGCGTTTCAACTTTGCGGGCAGCGACCAGGGTAAAAAAGTAAGCGTGCTTTCGGGTGGTGAGCGTAACCGACTTCACCTGGCCATGGCCCTGAAAGAAGAAGGTAACGTACTCCTGCTCGATGAGCCTACCAACGACCTCGATGTAAACACCCTGCGTGCACTCGAAGAAGGTCTTGAGAATTTTGCCGGTTGCGCCGTAATCATTTCCCACGACCGTTGGTTCCTCGATCGTGTATGTACCCACATCCTGGCCTTCGAAGGCGACTCAAGCGTATACTGGTTTGAGGGTGGATACTCCGAATACGAAGAAAACCGTAAGAAACGCTTAGGAAACGTAGAGCCGAAACGCCCGCGCTATAAAAAACTGGCCGTATAAAACATAACCCTTAAACTGTATTGAGATATGGAATTCTCAGCCAAACAAATAGCCGGACTTTTAAAAGGTTCGATCGAAGGAAACGAAAATGCCACGGTAAGCAACCTCTCCAAAATTGAGGAAGGCAAGCCCGGTACCCTATCCTTCCTGGCCAATAAACTGTATACCCCCTATGTGTATACAACCGATGCCAGCATTGTGATTGTGAACAAGGACCTGGTGCTTGATAAACCGGTGAAGGAAACCTGCACACTCATTCGTGTGGAAGATGCCTATGGCAGTTTTGCAACCCTGCTCGAAATGTATACGCAATTCAAACAGGATAAAAAAGGCATTGAACAACCTTCGTTTATTGCGGCCAGCGCCAAGCTTGGCACCGACTGCTATGTAGGCGCCTTTGCCTACATCGGCGAAAATGTGAAGATCGGTAACAACGTAAAAATTTACCCGCACTGCTATATCGGCGACAATACAACCATCGGCGACAACTGCACCTTTTACTCCGGTGTGAAAATTTACCATGAATGTATTATCGGCAACCATTGCACGGTACACTCCAGCACGGTGATCGGCAGCGATGGTTTTGGATTTGCGCCGAACTCCGAAAACAATTATAAAAAAGTACCGCAGATCGGAAACGTGATCCTGGAAGATCACGTGGAGATCGGCTCCAATACCTCCATAGACCGCGCCACCATGGGTTCTACCATTATACGCAAAGGGGTGAAACTCGACAATCTGATCCAGATTGCCCACAACGTGGAAGTTGGCGAAAATACCGTCATGGCCGGTGGTGCCTTTATTGCCGGCTCGAGCAAGATCGGCAAGAACGTGATGATCGGCGGACAGGCCGGTGTGATCGGGCACTTAACCGTAGCCGATGGTGTGAAGATTGCCGGACAGTCGGGCGTCGGAAACGACATCACCAAAGAAGGCGAAGTGGTACAGGGCTCTCCTGCATTTGCCATTGGCGAATACAAACGGGCTTATGTGCTTTTCCGCGGCCTCACTAAAATGAACGACCGCCTCCGGGAAATAGAAAAACAATTAAAGAAATAAATCTATTTTAGCAATTCAGAACATACCCCGCAGTCTCTGTTTATGAGTGAGTACACCAAATTTATAGATATTGACAAAGTCCTGAAAGAAAAAGCGCCCGGGCTTAGGAAATGGCTGCCCGGCTTTGCCCTGAAATGGGTGAAACGCAAGCTTCATGAAGATGACATCAACAAGATCATGAACGCCATTAAGGATTATTACGGACTTGAATACAACAAACGCGGCCTGGCTATGCTGGGTGCCAATATTGAAGCGGTGAATGCCCACCACGTACCCAAAACCGGTGGCATTATCGTGGCAGCCAATCACCCGTTGGGTGGACTCGATGGCATGGCCCTCGTGAAAACCGTAGGCGATATCCGCCCCGACGTGCATTTTGTGGTGAACGACGTTTTGAAAAACCTCAAAAACTACGGCGATGTTTTTGTCGGCGTGAATAAGATCGGTTCAGCATCCACCAAGTCGCTGCGCAACATGGAAAATGTATTCATGACCACCGATGCTGTACTCTTCTTCCCGGCCGGACTTGTATCGCGTAAGATCAAAGGCCGGATTGTGGATCTCCAATGGAAAAAAAGTTTCGTGACCCAGGGTATCGATCATAAACGCATGATCGTGCCTACCTTTATTGAAGGCGAGAACTCCAGATTCTTTTACCGTTTTGCAAACTTCCGCAAAAAAATAGGCATCAAAGCCAATATCGAAATGATGTTCCTGCCCGACGAGATGTTCAAGCAACAGGGGCATACGGTAAAAATTCATTTCGGTAAACCCTTCGACTCGGCCATCCTCGATAGCAGCCGCAATCACTGGCAATGGGCCGATCTGATCAAACAGTATGTCTACTCTACGGAGTTCAAACAGGGTATTCCGTTCGAAGATTTTATTAAAAAGTAAAGCCCTCCCCCCAGGCCTGTTTTGCTTTCCAGTTTTCCCGGGATTATTTCTGTTTTCAGGTACCGGATCCTGTTACATTTACCAATTATCAGAAAAAAACCACCACTTATGAGATTTGATGGAAACTCCATCAGAATATCTATATTTTAGTTTTATAAAAAACACATAACCCAAACCGTTTTATATGAATATAAACCACTACACTCTTACCTTTCTCTCCGTTTTATTTTCTTTTGCTTTTAAAGCACAAACCACCGGCACCTGGACACCGGTTGCCACACAGGGCCTTAACTCCAACGCGGGCGTGATGCTGTTGCTCACCGACGGATCGGTAATCTGTAAAACAGATGCCGGCTCCAGCGATGGTGTGGGCAATAGCTGGAACAGGCTTACACCCGATGCCAGCGGTAGCTATGTAAACGGCAGCTGGAGCTTCATTGCCCAGATGATCGACTCACGCCTGTATTTCTCTTCGCAGGTTCTGCGCGATGGTACAGTGTATGTAGCCGGCGGCGAATACGGCACCGGTGGCGGTAACGGCGAAATTTATTACCCGCAATACGACATCTGGGGTACAGCCGGAACCGTACACGCAGGCGATACCATGAGCGATGCCAATTCGCAGATGCTGCCCGACGGCCGGATTTTGCAGGCCGTTGTGAAATCGACTACATACGGCTACAACAGCAACCTGTTCTACAACCCTGTAACCATGAGCTATACACACGCACCATCCTGTCACAAAAGCCACGACGAATCGGCCTGGTTAAAACTCCCCGACAACAGTATTTTATTTGTAGATATTAATGATGTGAGCTCCGAGCGCTTTATTCCGTCACTCAATCAGTGGGTGGTAGATGCCACCGTACCTGTAAGCCTCTATGAACCCTTTGGCGAAGAAACCGGTGCTTCTTTTCTATTGCCGGATGGCCGCGGTTTCTTTATCGGCGGCACCAGTAAAACAGCCTATTACACCCCATCGGGCACCAATGCTCCGGGAACTTGGGCAGCAGGACCCGATATACCAAATGGACTGGGCGCTGTAGACGCCGCGGCAGCCATGATGGTGAACGGCAAAATACTCTGTGCATTCTCGCCAAGCTCAACCGCAACGGCTACCGACAGTATTTTCAAAACGCCCACCTATTTCTATGAGTTCGATTACCTGACCAATACATTTACCCAGGTTCAGGCACCCAACGGTACCGATACCTTAAACGTGGCCGGCTACGTTACCAATATGCTCGACCTCCCCGACGGTACCGTATTGTATGCCTCGCAGGGCTCCGCACAGTATTACATTTATACGCCTGCAGGCTCGCCCCTGGCTTCGGGCAAACCAACCATCAACAGTGTGAACCGGATTTCATGCGATACGCTGATGCTTACCGGCACCCTGTTTAACGGCATCTCGCAGGGAGCAGCCTATGGCGACGACTGGCAGATGGCAACGAACTACCCGATTGTAAGACTCAGCAACGGCACCAATGTATACTATGCCAAAACCTTTAACTGGAACAGCTACGGCGTGATGCGCGGAAACCAGGCCGATACCACCTACCTGCAATTACCCGCAGGCATGCCACCTGCTACCTACTCCATGGTGGTTACAGCCAACGGCATCAGCTCAGATCCCGTTATCCTGAACTCCTGCGTAACAGGCATCCATGAAATAACCCGGCACAACGGGGAAATAAAACTATATCCGAATCCGGCACAGGACCAATGCAGTGTTTCATTTACAACGTTCAGCGAAGGCCCTTATACGCTCAGTGTAG
Source organism: Bacteroidota bacterium (assembly GCA_018267825.1). Lineage (GTDB taxonomy): Bacteria > Bacteroidota > Bacteroidia > B-17B0 > Aurantibacillaceae > JAFDXR01. The sequence goes on from JAFDXR010000004.1 coordinate 45,648, forward strand.
AAGATGTAACGGGACGCCTGATCGCTACCGACAGCGGCAAAGCAGTACCGGGCAATAATACACATACACTCCATGTAAATAACCTTCCCAAAGGCGCTTACCTGGTTACGATACGCAAAGGCACCGAGGTATTCAGCAGCAGGCTGATGGTTAAATAAAAAAGCTGTATTTCATTCAGATCCGGAATCGGGATTGGATAGCCGCCAAAGGGCCCGCAAATAAAAAAGGTAATTACACGTATTTGGTGTAATTACCTCTTTATAAAATCAGGGCTTTTTAGTCGGCCTGCGTACAGGCAACGACAAATCAGCGTCAGAAATCGAACGTAATCTGTCCCTCGCCGTCGAGCAGGTTTTTATTGTTCATGCGCTCCATGGCACGGCGGTGAAGTTCCATCGGCGATAAGCCGCTTTCGTTTTCCTCTTCGTTCTCGAGGAAAGCTTTTGCATCCTTGATCTCCTGGGGCACACGTAAACTCACATCTTTCACTTTATAAGAGGTCAGTTTCTTGCCTTTGGCTTTCATATTCACCACCGGTGAAAATTCAACCAGGTTGATCGTTTCCATCGGGATTTCCTTATCCTTCTCTTTAGCGAATTTCACGTCAATGACCGGATTTACCTGGCTTGTGATCAGTTCAATTCTGGATGCCTCATGTTCTGTAACAATGAGCGACTTGGAAGTGGTATTCTCCGGTGTGAACCGTTTGGTGAAGTACGATTTACTTTCGCCATCGTAATAAATACAGGTCAGTGTCTGGTTCGGGAAGAATTTTTCGATGAGCACGATATCCTCATCAAAGTGATTCAGCAGATCGTATGTATAGAGTTTATAAAAACCTTTGGCAGTTACCGTCAGTATTTTATCATCGCCGGCGAACTTACCCAGATAAGTGCCGCGTTCATCTTTATTGAGACGATGCACACTGTCGTCGAACCAGTAGTCCTCTGCACCAAGGGTTGATGTGCCTTTTTCTTTCAGCACGACCTTTTTCACAGCATATTTGGTTACAATATTACCCACCGATGCACGGCCTTTTACCTGCATTTCGGCAAAGTCGACATCAATTTCAAATTTACGCAGGCCACTCACCGGTTTTAAGATCACCTGTACTTTTTCGGCTTCGCCGTTAGGATTCACCGTAAACCAATGCACCACAGAATTAGCAGTACCCTTGGTCAGATCATATTCCTTATCGCGGGTAATACCGGTTACGTTGAAACGTTTCATGAAAGTAACACCTTTAGGGCCGTCACTGTAAATCATGTTATACGTGGTGCGCTCGTCGTTTTTCTTGAATACGGCAATATGCACAATGTCTTTCCCGATAAATACCTTGTCGGCAATCTTAAACACCTTCATTTTACCGTCTTTGGTAAACGCAATGATATCGTCGATGTCGCTGCAATCGCATACAAACTCGTCCTTTTTAAGACTTGTACCGGCAAAACCCTCTGTACGGTTTACATACAGTTTCTCGTTGGTCATTACCACCTCTGTAGCAATAATGGTTTCGAGTTGTTTGGTTTCCGTTTTGCGTTCGCGACCGGCACCGTATTTTTTCTTCAGGTTTTTGAAATACTCTACCGCATACTCTACCAGATTTGCCAGGTGATGTTTCACCTGTGCAATTTTCTCATCGAGTTCCTTCATGTGCTCTTCCGCTTTAATACTATCAAAACGGGTAATACGGATCATCGGAATCTGTGTGAGGCGATGCAGATCGTCGTCGCTGATATCGCGGATCAGTTTCTTTTTGAATGGTACAAAACGTTCGTATAAATACGCATATAAGGTTTCCTTACTGTTGTATTTTTTAAAGTCGATGTACATTTCTTCCTTGATGAAGATTTTCTCCAATGAGGAAAAATGCCATTTCTCTTCGAGTTCATGTTTTTCGATCTCAAGCTCGCGACGCAGCAGGTCGAGCGTATTTTGCGTATTGATCCGCAGAATTTCACTCACACCGATAAAGCGCGGCCTTTCATTTTCAATGATACAGGCATTGGGAGAAATGCTCATCTCACAGTTGGTGAAGGCATACAGCGCATCAATGGTTTTATCGGTTGATATACCCGGTTGCAGGTGAATGAGGATTTCCACATTCTCCGCCGTGTTATCTTCTACCTTTTTCACCTTGATCTTACCCTTGTCGTTTGCCGCCAGGATAGAATCGATCAGGGAACTCGTGGTTGTACCAAACGGAATCTCACTGATCACAAGGGTTTTGGAATTGTATTCCTTGATCCGTGCACGGATCTTGATCTTACCACCTCTTAAGCCGTCTTTATAATCCGCGAAATCGGCAATACCACCCGTCGGGAAATCCGGATAAATGGATACCTTTTTCCCTTTCAGGATCTGTATAGATGCATCGATGAGCTCATTGAAATTGTGCGGCAATATTTTACAGGCCAAACCAACAGCAATCCCCTCTACACCCTGAGCCAGCAACAACGGAAACTTCACCGGCAATGTGATCGGCTCTTTATTACGACCATCATAGCTCATCCCCCAATCGGTTGTTTTCGGATTAAACAGAATTTCCAATCCGAATTTCGATAGGCGGGCTTCAATATAACGCGGTGCAGCAGCACTGTCGCCGGTTAAAATATTACCCCAGTTTCCCTGTGTATCAATCAATAAATCTTTTTGCCCGAGGGCTACCATGGCATCACCGATACTGGCATCGCCATGCGGGTGATATTTCATGGTATTACCGATCACGTTGGCTACTTTGTTATAGCGGCCGTCTTCCATTTCCCACATACTGTGCATGATGCGGCGCTGAACGGGTTTCAATCCATCTTCAATGGCCGGTACGGCACGCTCCAGAATAACATAGGAGGCGTAATCAATAAACCAATTTTTAAACATCCCCGATACATGGGTAATGCTCTCCAATTCGTTGTGATTATTATCTGTGTTCTCTTCCATTTTCTCTTTCGTCCTTTTTTATTTCACTAACTCTTCTTCTGTATCCAACTCCACACGCAGGTTATCAATAATGAATTCCTGGCGCTCCTGGGTATTTTTACCCATATAGTAATTCAGTAACTGCTGTATCGAAGCCTGCTGATCCAGCAGTACCGGCTCCAGGCGCATATCTTTCCCGATAAAATGTTTGAACTCATCCGGCGAAATTTCACCCAGCCCCTTAAATCGTGTAATCTCCGGTTTTGGTCCCAGCTTGGCAATTGCTGCTTTACGCTCTTCGTCGCTGTAGCAATACTGTGTCTCTTTTTTGTTACGTACACGGAACAAAGGTGTTTGTAAAATAAACACGTGACCGTTCTTTACGAGGTCAGGGAAAAACTGCAGGAAAAACGTGAGCAGCAATAAACGGATGTGCATCCCATCCACATCGGCATCGGTAGCAATCACAATGTTATTGTAGCGCAGTTCATCCAGTCCATCCTCAATATTGAGTGCCGATTGCAGGAGGTTGAATTCCTCATTTTCGTACACCACTTTTTTACCGAGTCCGAAACTATTGAGTGGTTTTCCTTTCAGACTGAATACAGCCTGTGTATTCACATCGCGGGTTTTGGTGATGGATCCGCTGGCCGAATCACCCTCACAAATAAAAATGGTGGTATCGAGGCGGCGCGGATCTTTATTATCATCAAGATGCACACGGCAATCGCGTAATTTCTTATTGTGCAGCGATGCTTTTTTGGCGCGCTCACGGGCCAGTTTCTGAATACCGGATAACTCCTTACGCTCGCGCTCGTTAGCCAGAATTTTGGCCTCTATAGCCTTGGCGGTTTCAGGGTTACGGTGCAGGTAATTATCGAGTTGTTCTTTTACAAAATCGCCGATGAATGAACGGATGGATTGTCCGCCCGGTGCTATTTCCTGGGAGCCCAGTTTTGTTTTGGTCTGCGACTCAAACACTGGCTCCTGCACTTTTACAGATATAGCGGCAATAATGGATTTACGGACATCCGTAGGATCGAAATCCTTTTTGAAAAATTCGCGGATCGTTTTCACCACAGCCTCACGGAAAGCACCCTGGTGCGTTCCACCCTGTGTGGTGTACTGCCCGTTTACATAACTATAGTATTCTTCGGAGAAATGCTCATTGCTGTGCGTCATGGCCAGCTCAATATCCTCGCCTTTCAGGTGAATGATCGGATACAGGATTTCGCCTGAAATATTTTTCTCGAGCAGGTCTTTCAACCCATTATCCGATTTGTATTGCTGTCCGTTGAAATACAAAGTAAGCCCGGTATTAAGGAACGCATAGTTCCAGATCATCCGGTCGATATACTCGTGTACGAAATGGTATTTTTTAAAAATAGTATCGTCGGGTTTGAACTCTACATAAGTACCATTGGCTTCGGTTGTTTTTTCGAGTTTCGATTCCCTGATCAGTTCTCCGCGTGTAAATTCAGCGGTTTTACACTGACCGTCGCGGTATGAAGTCACCTTGAAATTATTAGACAGTGCATTGACTGCTTTGGTACCCACCCCGTTTAACCCGATTGATTTTTTGAAGGCTTCGCTATCGTATTTACCACCGGTGTTGATTTTGGATACAACATCCACAACTTTGCCCAATGGAATACCACGGCCATAATCGCGGATAGAAACACTGCCCTCTTTCACCGTAATATCGATCCGTTTACCGGATCCCATCATAAACTCGTCAATCGAGTTATCCATCACCTCTTTGAGGAGTACATAAATACCATCGTCAAAGGCAGCCCCATCTCCCAGTTTCCCGATATACATCCCCGGACGCATCCGGATATGCTCCTTCCAGTCGAGGGATTTAATACTGTCTTCGTTATAATTTGATTCTTTAGCCATGCTTATTACTTACAATATTCTTTCAGTTTATTTTCTACGTTTTTATCACCTGTACACATTTTCCATGTGACACAAGCATTTGCAATTTCATTCAATTGATAGTATGTTTCTCCCATATCTGCCAATATGCTTATGTCTTTGGGAAAATGATCATGTGCCTCCGTTAAGAAAACCCTGGCGACATCATATTCCTTTTTATTCATTTCATACGATGCAAAATTATGCAGCCTGTTAAATGATTCTGGTGGGCCGGGACGAATGGCAGAAGTAACCCGTACTTTGTCATAGTTAGAATTAAGGTCCTGCTTGGCTTTATTCATAGCCTCTACATCTTCTTTGAACACATCTGTGTAAAAGCGGAAAGACAATTGAAATTTTGTTTCTTTTTTAATTCCATTTTTGGTCCCGATTTTCCAAAGTCCATTCGTTAGTTCCATCATGCGCTTCACCTCATTGTAGCAATGTCTTTTACCATTCATCAGCTCCTTAATATCCATTGAATAAATGGTTTTACTACCAAAGGCATGTATGATCTCATAGTCCTTTACCTCCAGTTTGGTTACCTTATTATTGGTATCTACCACAAAAGCTATTTTCAAAATAGCATCCACTCCAACCATTGAAAAATAGGGATATGGGCGTTGAGGCAAAGTGAGTAATGAATCCAATATAGTATGATCGTATTTAAAATAAGTATCCCCTTCTTTAAGCTTATCGCCATTGCACGGAAGTTTCATTAATTGGCTATAGCCTTTTAATGAAAACACAAGCAAAATGCTGATAGTTAGTATTAATCTTCCACACATATTGTCAATTATTGCTTAGGTATGCTATAAAATCTGAAAATACTTTTATGATTTGATTCTTTAGCTATGTTAAGTTTTATAGTTTCTTGTTTCAAAGTATCAGAGTTCTGATCTTCTTAAGTTTTAAATTTTGGTCCTTTATACTCCGTTTCTTTTAATTTCTTAGCCAATCCTTTTATCATCAACTCAATTTCTTTTATGAGGTCAAAAGGAGTTTTGGTTTGTTCCTGCCGTAACAACTTAAAGTCTTCTGCAATATAAATTTGGCTTTTCAGCTCATTCAAAGATCCATTGGCATTGTATAAAAACTGAACAAATTCTTTGTTTCCGCCTCGTCCATAACCTTCAGCAATATTAGACATTACTGAAATAGCTGAACGTTTGATTTGATCTTTTAGAAAGAACTCCTTCGCAAATCCCTCACCGGAAGTCAATAGAAAAATAACCTTCACTAACTCCCTCGATTTTTGCCACACCAATAAATCTTCTATTCTGTTAATTGTTGCCAAACTTACTCTATCTGCTCTGAAAACTCTGATACTTTGTTACTTTAATTAAACATTAAATCTAAAATGCATCACATCGCCGTCTGCTACCACATACTCTTTTCCTTCGATGCGTAATTTACCATTATCGCGGCATGCGGCTTCTGATCCGTAGGTTATGAAATCGTTATAGCCAATTACTTCAGCTTTAATAAATCCTTTGGTGAAGTCAGTGTGAATAACACCGGCAGCCTCCGGCGCTTTCATGCCTTTGGTAATTGTCCAGGCACGTACTTCCTTAACACCTGCCGTAAAATACGTTTGCAGATCGAGCAGCTTATAAGCGGCTTTTATCAGCTTATTCACACCCGGTTCATCGAGTCCCATTTCGGCCAGGAACATTTGTTTTTCTTCGTAGGTTTCGAGGGCAGCGATCTCACTTTCCATTTGCGCGGTAATAATCAGTATTTCGGCGTTCTCACCTTTTACGGCTTCACGAACGGCATCCACATGTTTGTTGCCGGTTTTGGCAGAAGCCTCATCCACGTTACATACATACATCACCGGTTTAATGGTCAGTAAGTGCAGATCGGCCACATATGGCAGTTCGGTTTCGTCGAGGTTGGCTGCGCGTGCCGACTGACCGCTTTCGAGAGTCTGTTTTACTTTCAAAAGTGTGTTATAGGTTTTCACGGCTTCCTTATCGGTACCTGTTTTGGCGGGCTTTTCAAATTTCTTGATCTTGGCATCCACGCTCTCCAGGTCTTTCAGCTGAAGCTCTGTATCGATGATTTCCTTATCACGAACCGGGTTCACGCTTCCATCCACGTGCACCACATTATCATTATCAAAGCACCGCAGTACATGCAGAATGGCATTACACTCGCGGATATTGGCCAGGAATTTATTTCCAAGACCCTCGCCTTTGCTGGCTCCTTTTACAAGCCCGGCAATATCAACAATCTCCACGGTAGTCGGCAGAATATTCTGAGGTTTCACCAGGTCTGCCAGTTTATTCAAACGTTCATCCGGTACAGTTATCGTTCCGACATTCGGGTCGATTGTACAAAACGGAAAATTGGCCGCCTGCGCTTTCGCATTACTTAAACAATTAAACAGGGTCGATTTTCCTACATTCGGTAACCCCACAATTCCACATTTTAAAGCCATCTTATCTTTCTTAGAGTTTGAGAATCAATGAATTTCAGTTGTTATAACAGGTACAATGCCTGAAATTCCCGTATTCTGTAAATTAAACCCGCAAATATACCAAAGCCAAAGCCCATTCGTCAAGCCGATTGGTCTTTTCATTAAACATAGTTTTTAACATCCTGTAGTTATTTTCAACATCGCCGTTATATCCCTAGGGAAATAGTATTTTTGCCCAAAAATCAACATATATGGCCGATATCGCTCAATTGAAAAATCTTAGTTCACAGGTTCGCAGAGACATTGTTCGCATGGTTCATGCAGTAAATTCGGGGCACCCGGGTGGCTCGCTGGGCTGTGTGGAATACTTTGTGGCACTTTACAACGTGATCATGAAACACGATCCTAAGAATTTCAGCATGGATGGCAAAGGCGAAGACCTGTTTTTCCTGAGCAATGGCCATATTTCGCCTGTATTTTACAGTGTTCTGGCCCGTAACGGATACTTCCCGGTAGAAGAACTGAAAAGCTTCCGCAAACTCAATACACGCCTCCAGGGACACCCTACCACGCATGAACACCTGCCCGGTGTGCGTGTAGCCAGTGGTTCTCTCGGCCAGGGCATGAGCGTAGCCATTGGAGCCGCACTTGCTAAAAAGCTAAACAACGACAAATCAACCATATACAGCCTTCATGGTGATGGAGAACTTCAGGAGGGACAAATCTGGGAAGCCGCCATGTATGCTTCTGCCAATAAGGTAGATAATTACATTGCAACGGTTGATTACAACGGCCGCCAGATCGACGGTGATGTGGATAACGTATTGTCGCTCGGAAACCTGAAAGCCAAATTCGAAGCCTTTGGCTGGCATGTGATAGAAGAATCAAAAGGCAATGATCTCGAATGTGTGATTGCCGTGCTCAACAAAGCCAAAGGCGAAACCGGGAAAGGAAAACCGGTTATTATCCTGCTCCGCACCGAAATGGGCGCCGGCGTAGACTTTATGATGGGCACCCACAAATGGCACGGTAAAGCGCCAAACGATGAGCAATTGCAGACAGCACTGGCTCAGCTCCCCGAAACCCTGAAAGACTACTGATTTGAAATGTTTAGTGATTAGTTTTGAGTGCTTAATGACGACCAAAGCTTCGGCCATATTTAAAATTAAACACTTAACACTAAAAACAATTGTTCTGCTTTTGTTGTGCCTGTCAAATTCATTTGGCCAGGTCACAAACCGCATTCTCTTTATTTTCGATGATTCATACAGCATGTATGCGCCCTGGAACAGCAACATCAAAATAGAAGTTGCCAAGAAAGTGATGGGCGAATTTCTCGACAGCCTGAAATCCCTGCCAAATCTGGAGCTCGCGCTACGCTGCTACGGTCATACCACATTTATAAAACCGGAACGCAACTGTAAGGATACCAAACTCGAGGTACCATTTGCTGCCGCCAATACCAATGCGGTAAAGATCAAGCAACGCATTCAGAAACTGGAACCACTCGGCACAACACCTATTGCCTACTCCCTGGCCGAATGTGTGGCCGATTTCACACCCTGTGCTTCGTGCCGTAATATTGTGATTCTGATCACGGATGGTATTGAAGAATGCCAGGGCAATCCCTGCGAAGTCTCACTGGCCTTGCAAAAGAAAGGTATTTTCCTGCGGCCTTTTGTGATCGGAGTCGGACTCGATGTCAAATTTGCGGATGTATTCGGTTGCATGGGCAAATTCTATGACGTGAGCAATGAAGCCAATTTCGGCGATGTATTGAAGCTGGTGCTCACTGAAGCTATTTCGCAAACCACCGTAGAAGTGGATCTGCTCGACATCACCAAAAAACCAACGGAAACGGATGTGAACATGACATTTTACGATGCCAACACCAAACAGATCAAGTACAATTACCTGCATACCATCAATCACCGTGGCAACCCTGATACCCTGGTGCTTGATCCTGCTATAACCTACGATCTGTTTGTACACACCATTCCACCGGTAGAAAAGAAAAACATTACCATTGTCCGTGGCAAACACAACATCATTACGCTCGATGCGCCACAGGGTATGCTCACCCTGGAACTCGACGGGCCTATCAGCAAATATTATCCGACAACACTGGTACGGAAATCAGGCGATTTAAAAACACTGAATGTGCAGGATTTCGGAAAAACAGAAAAATACATTGTCGGGAAATACGATCTCGAAATCCTGACTCTGCCACGCATTCGCCTGCAGGATGTGGAAATAAAGCAAAGCACCACCAATAGCATTAAAATTCCGACATCCGGCAATGTATACATTACCAAAGCCGGCAACGGCTACGGCAGTATTTATACCGACGATGGAAAAAAACTCGTATGGGTTTGTAACTTAAACAATGCATTACAGAACGAAATTATTTATCTTCAACCCGGCAATTACAAACTGGAATACCGCTACGAAGGCGTTAAAGAAACCATTAAAACCATTGAACGGAAATTTACAGTGGCATCGGGCATTACAACCAATGTAAAACTGAATTGATCCACCCTAAAAAAGATACATTACTTATGAAAAAATATACCTTCACCGAAAAGAAAGACACCCGCTCAGGATTTGGAGCCGGATTACTGGAACTGGGAAAACAAAACCCGGATGTTGTGGCTTTATGTGCCGACTTAACGGAATCACTGAAAATGGATGCATTTGCCAAAGAATTCCCGGATCGTTTTTTCCAGGTAGGTATTGCAGAAGCCAACATGATCGGTATGGCTGCCGGCATGACCATCGGCGGTAAAATTCCATTTACCGGAACATTCGCCAACTTCAGTACAGGCCGCGTTTATGACCAGATCCGCCAGTCGGTGGCTTATAGCGATAAAAACGTGAAAATCTGTGCATCGCATGCGGGCCTTACCCTGGGTGAAGATGGTGCTACCCACCAGATCCTGGAAGATATAGGCTTAATGAAAATGCTGCCGGGCATGACCGTGATAAATACCTGCGATTTTAATCAAACCAAAGCAGCTACTATGGCTGTGGCCAAACACCATGGGCCTGTATACCTCCGTTTCGGGCGCCCCGCTGTACCTAACTTCACCGCACCTGACCAGGTATTTGAAATCGGAAAAGCAGTGATGTTGAACGAAGGTACCGATGTGACCATTATTGCCACAGGACACCTCGTATGGAAAGCCATAGAAGCCGGAGAACAGCTGGCAGCACAGGGCATTTCTGCAGAGATTATCAATATACACACCATTAAACCACTGGACGAAGAAGCAATTCTGAAATCCGTGGCAAAAACAAAATGCGTGGTTACCGCCGAAGAACATCAGATGCATGGTGGCCTCGGTGATGCAGTAGCACAGGCGTTGGCGCGCCACCTGCCGGCTCCGCAGGAGTTTGTGGCTGTGAACGACAGCTTCGGTGAAAGCGGCACACCGGATGAACTCATGAAAAAATACGGACTCGATACAGTAAACATTGTGGAAGCCGTAAACAAAGTCATGAAACGCAAATAAGATACCGATTCGTTGGCCCTCACCTTAAAACCGGAACACATGAAATACACTATTCTCAGCCTGGGCATTATACTGGCATTAACCGCCTGTAACAATGTGCACACCGAAAGCGAAAAAAACATTCGTGAGGGCGACGACACTGTTGCCTCTGCTACAATAGTGACCGGTTCTAAAACCGACGTTATAGAAGCGCTGGCTGAAGAAGAGAAACCGGCTTCAAAACCGGTATACAAGGCCACCGGCTCTGAGCCGGGATGGTTTGCCGAATTCTACACCAACAAGCTTCGTCTTGTAACCGACTACGGCAAAGACAGCCTTATTCTGGATAAAAGTTTCTCCGATATAAAATTCGGTGAACCCATGACACTGACTGAAACCATTAATAATAACGGAAAAATCACCAAACTGAAGCTGGTTACGGAAAACAAACCGTGTACCATGCCTTCCGGTATTGCCGCGCCACAAACCGTAAAAGTTGAATGGAATGGCAAAACATTTCAGGGCTGCGGTACTCCTATCGAATAAGCAATCTTAAATCTATATTAGCAAATAATTACCATTGCTTTTATCTAAAACCGTTTAACATTTTTACTTGGGGAAACATTGCAGGTTCTCAGGAAAATGATATATTTTTGTATGTACACAAAAGCATTTCATGATGAGATTGATCCCCCTTTTATTGGTTATTACATGCCTTTCCGTATCTAAAACGGCTTTTTCACAACAGCAAAAAACAGCGCATTCCAAATCAGACGTTGTTGAATATTCCAAAACCTATTATTATACATTTAGCGGCGAAGCCACTAAAGAAACCCTGGAGCTTCTCAGAGAAGACCTGCTCAAATTGCCTTTTGTACAGGATGCCAAAATAGAATACAAAACAGAAAAAAGTGCCGGCCAGGTAAAACTGGTAACCCTCGAAAAAGTAGTAACCAATGAAGGCGATAAAGAATTCAGCATGGTTTACATTAAACAGGCCCTGATTAACCGGGGCTTTTCACCGGCCGATTTCCGTTCAGAAGACACTTCCCGATAATTTTCAGATAACAGATTTAACCTATTCGCATGAAGAAAATATACGCTTCACTATTGGCCTGCCTTTGCTTTCACATCGCATGGGCCCAAACCGACGGCTGTTCAGCAGCACCAACACTACCCATTATGGCAAGCTGCGCATCAGCTGTTGCCGGAACTTCGGCAGGTGCCACACAAACCATCCCGGGTTGTACCGGAAATGCCGACGATGATGTTTGGTATAAATTTGTAGCTACAGGCTCTTCGCACGTCATTACCGTAACGGGCTCTGCCAGTTTCGATCCTGTTGTAGAACTGTTCTCGGGCGTTTGCGCCAGCCTGGTTTCACTGAACTGTATGGACAATACCTTCTCCGGCCAATCTGAAACCATCAATGCTACCGGATTAACACCCGGCAATACCTATTACATCCGCATATACAACTATGGCACAGGTTCCGGTTCTTCAACCTTCACCACCTGCATCACCAATCCTCCCCCTGCTCCATCCAACGACATCTGCGGCAACGCCATTAACCTTACTGTGAATAACAGCTGCGTCAATACTGCCGCCACATCGTATGGTGGCACACAGTCTTATACAGGTTGTTCGGGAACTGCCGACGACGATGTATGGTTTACATTCACAGCCAATAACTATACACAAACCATCCAGGTGACTCCATCTGCCAATATGGATGCTGTGGTTCAGTTATACTCCGGAAGCTGTGCGTCGCTTACCTCATTTACCTGCACCGATGTCGGTTTTACAGGTGGGGCAGAAACCATCAGCGCCACAGGCCTTACACCCGGCGCTACATATTATGTAAGGGTTTACGATTACTATTCAACCGGCGGATATCCTTTCAGTATTTGTGTTTCGGGGGCTGCCATTACAGGCACCACACAACCCAACGACGATCCCTGCTCGGCTATTCAGTTACCGGCGGTTACCGCCAATTGCAATTACCTGACCTTTTCTACAGTAGGTGCTACATGGACTTCTTCGGCACTGGCTCCAAACCCGGCCTCCTGTGCAGGGGGCAGCGGCGCAGCGGTGGGTGGCTATACCACCACACCGCAGCCAAAAGATGTTTGGTTCAAAATTACAGTACCTGCCAGCGGAAAAATATATGTAACCTCAGAACCCAATATGGGTGCAGGCTATATTACCGATGGCGTGATGGCCTTGTACAGTGGCACCTGCGGAAGTCTTACCCAGATTGCCTGCTCCGACGATAATGTGGCTTACCCCGGCGCATCGAACGACGGTCTGCCCTATATTGCCGCAACAGGATTAACCCCCGGAGCAACCGTATATTTACGCTACTGGGCCTATGGAACAAGTACACCCGGTAATTTCGGCATCTGTGTACAATCGCCTACCAACGACCTTTGCGCCAATGCCTTATACATCTGCGACTTAAACGGATATTCTGCCTCCACAAGTGCTGCCTATACAGCCGACCATCCCTGCAATATGCGCGGTAACGGTGAAGGTCCCGGCCCGACATACACCTATAGTGTCGGTGCTAATCCTGCAGGTCCTTTCGGAGCAGGTGGCTCATGGGGCACTGGTTCACCGGCACAGGATGTGAGTATCGAAAACAACTCCTGGATCCGCTTTACTGCGGCAGCCACATCGGCCTCATTAAAAGTAACCATCGGCAATTGCTGGGTAGGAAACTATCCGAGCGGCGGGATCCAGATGCAGATCTTCTCGGCCACAAACTGTTGCAGCTTTGTGCCTGTATCCGATTTCAAAGAAGGCTCCTCCACGTTTACCATCACTGCCAACAGCCTCACCGTGGGCAACGATTATTTACTGATGGTGGATGGTTATGCCGGCGATATCTGTAACTATACCATACAGGCCCTCACAGGCGTTGCATTTCCTGCTATCACAGCCCTGCCGGATTCTATTTGTCCGGGCGGTACAACAACCTTAACAGGCCCTCCGGGTGCTACAACCTATGAATGGTATCCGGGTGGTCAGACAACGCAAACCATCTCTGTAAATCCGGGCTCCACCATTACGTACACCCTTATTGCGGGAGGAGTCTGCGGCTATAAACAAACCTTAACCAAAACCATTGTTGTGAAACCGCTGCCAAGCGTGGCCATAAATGGTGGCTCACCGATCAGTACCTGTGGCACACAAACCACTACGCTGACCGGAAGCGGGGCTACAACCTATACATGGAGCACAGGCCCGACAACCAGTACGATTTCGGTTTCCCCATCATCCACAACATCCTATACCCTTACAGGCAAAACGAACGGTTGTATCAATACAGCCACCGCCACCATTACCGTGAACCCTATACCCAATATTACAGCCAGTGGTACCAATACCATTTGTTACGGGCAATCGACAGTGCTTGCAGGGAACGGAGGAACATCCTATACCTGGTCGCCGGGCGGAGCAGCTACATCCATTACAGTTTCTCCGACATCCAACACGGTATACAACGTAACCGGTATTAATGCACAGGGTTGTACAAAAACAGTAGCCACCACAGTTACCGTAAACTCCCTGCCAAGTGTTACGGCTTCGTCTGTAACCATCTGTAGCGGCAACACGGGCACCATTACAGCCGGTGGCGCATCTACCTACACCTGGAGCACCGGTTCAAACGCCGGCAGCATCAGCGCCAGTCCCGCCGGTACAAGCACTTATACGGTAACAGGTACCAATGCCAACTCGTGTACCAATACAGCAGTGGGGCAGATTTCTGTAACACCACTACCTACATTAAGCGTAGCATCCGGAACCATTTGTTTGAACAGCACCTATACGCTCACAGCATCGGGTGCCAATACCTACACATGGTCTACATCGCAAAACGGCACATCCATTTCTGTAAGTCCTGGATCCACTACTGTTTATACAGTAACCGGCACTGCAGTAAATACCTGCTCCAACGTAACGACAGCAACCGTTTCGGTAAACAGTCTGCCGCAGTTATCGACCACACCGAGTGTTTCGCCAAGCAACTGTAGCGCAGCCACAGGTTCCATTACCAATGTAACGGTAAGCGGAAATCCGGCCTTCACATATACCTGGACCAATAGTTCTGCAGCAACAGTGGGCAACAGCGCCACCCTGAACAATCAGCCGGCAGGTACCTACAACCTGCAGGTAAAAGACGGAAACGGTTGTTTAAACAATTTCGGACCTTACAGTATCTCGAACCCGGGCGCACCGGCAGCCCCTACAGCCAGCGCAGCGCCGACTGCTGTTTGCCAGAATGGAACCATTAACCTCTCTGCCAATGGCAACGGTACATACACCTGGTCGGGCCCCAACAGCTTTACATCTACCGTTCAAAACCCTACTATTACCAATGCAACAACCGGCATGAGTGGTTTATACTCTGTATACATGACCCAGTCGGGTTGCAGCGGACCGGCTACGAGCGTGAGTGTAACGGTTTACCCCTTACCAACGCCAAATGCTGCTTCATCAAACACCGTATATTGTGCAACGGATACCATTCATTTATTCGGATCCTCGGCTACCAGCTATACCTGGGCCGGACCCGGCACATTCAGTTCCAATCAGCAAAATCCGAACATCAGCAATGGCGGAACAGCTGCTGCAGGTGTTTATACGCTTACAGTAACCGATATTCACGGGTGTGTGGGTTCCAGTACCATTAACATTGGTGTCAATGCAAACCCAAGCGCACAGGCTTCAGCCAACCCGAATGCCATTTGTGCGGGTGCTACTGTAAACCTCAGTGCCGGTGGTGGCGGAACGTACAGCTGGCAGGGACCGAACGGCTTCAGTTCATCGCAGCAATCGCCGACAATTCCGAATGCCGGCACATCGTATGCAGGCACGTATACTGTAACGGTTACGTCGGCCCAGGGTTGTAATACCACTACCGTAACTTCGGTAAGCATTAATACTGTGCCTTCATTTACAAGCGGCGTCAATGCACCGAACATCTGCTATGGCAGCGTCATTCAGTTTAATGCCAGCGGCACCTATACATTCAGCTGGTCGGGTCCTGCTTCATTTACAGCGGGCATTTCAAATCCATCTATACCGAATGCAGGTACTGTCAACACCGGTGTGTATACCGTAACAGCAGCCGATGGCAACAACTGCTCAACTACCGAAACTATTTCCGTGAATGTATATCCTCAGATGATTATAGATGCTTCGGCGGCGGCTCATGTGGTATGTACCGGCAACACCATAAACCTGACCGGTACCGGCGGAGGCACATACGCCTGGAGCGGTCCGAATGGTTTTTCATCCGGACAGCAAAACCCGCAGATCGGAAATGTACAGCCTGTTGCCTCAGGTATTTATACGCTGAGTGTAACCAACACGACGACCAGCTGTACGGCCAGCGATACCGTCAAAATAAGCATCAGCCCTACACCAACCCTGGTGGCTACCACCGGCGACTCTACCTGCTACGGCGGGCCGCTTATATTGACTGCTGACTTTGGCAGTGGTGCCACTATTAACTGGTACAGCGACGCCTCTCTCACAACCGTACTGGCTGCCAATTCAGCCTCATACAGTCCAAGCATCAGTGCCAATGGTACATACACCTACTATGCACAGGGTACACTGAATGGTTGTGTAAGCGCGGCCACGCCAATTACTGCAGGTTATTATAACATTCATGCTATAGCCACGGCCGATGTATATACGGGCAATGCGCCATTATCGGTAAACTTTACAGGCTCAAACAGTACGGGTGTTACATCTACCGACCAGTTCAGCTGGGTATTTGGCGATGGTAACGGTACCAGCCAGATAGACCCGAACCATGTTTTCAACAGTGGCGGCACGTATGACGTGGTGTTAACGGTAACCGATGCTGAAAGCGGTTGCGTGGATACTGCCATGGTGGTGATCAAAGTAGAAGATGATCTCATTGTGATTGTACCAAACGTGTTTACACCGAATGGCGACGGAGTCAATGATTATTTCCATGTAACGGTTACCGGCGCTAAAACAGCCGAGGGTTATATCTATAACCGCTGGGGTCAGTTGCTGTTCAGCTGGGATGTACTGAATGCCTCGTGGGACGGTAAAGCCAGCAATGGTGAGAATTGTCCGGATGCAACCTATTTCTACCTCATTAAAGTAGTTGATAAAAAAGACAAGGAACATCTGTTCCCGGGCTATGCACTTATTACCCGTTAAGGTTTTCTTATTCTATACAGGCATTTGTATCTTTACGTTATTCAACACCTGATACAAATGCCTGTTATTTCTGCCAAAAGCTATGTCAAACCAATTCTGCCGGAATTGATCGATGCCTATGAAGCTGGGGGTGCAGAGGCATTAACAGCTTTACTTCGCAAACAAATCCTGAAAGAGAAAATAAAATTCCCTGTGCTCGAGTATACAGCGCGCGAACTATTCAGCGCCATTCCCGACAAGGAACAGCTCCAGGTCTGTGACCTGATCTCTGATCTGCATGAAATAGGCGGTAATGTATTTCTGGGTATTGCCCTGCAAATGAGACTCAGCAAACATTTCAACGAATGCTTCCGGAAAGCCCCGGAATACATGATGGCTGGTAATGAATGGTATGTTTGTGATATTATAGGCGAACGGGTAATGGGTTATGCCCTGCTGATGTATCCGAAAAAAACAATACCCGTATTGAAAAAACTGGCTGCACATCCCGACAAATGGGTGGTGCGTTCGGTAGGTGTTGGCGCCCACTATGCCATTAAAAAAGGCCTGAAGAAAGAACATGTTAAAGACATGTTTGAACTGCTCCTGTCTTTAAGCACCACAACCGATTTTCACACCAAAAAAGGAATTGGCTGGGCCGCCAAAACCACGGCTAAGTTTCACCCCGATATTATTCAGGCGTATCAGCAACAGATCACTACATCTGCTGATATAAGACCCTGGTTCAAAACAAAAATCAAGATCGGCCTGGGCCGGAGTTCCAAATATGCCAAACGACATACAGGTTAAATCCATACTGAATAAAACAAAAAGCCGGGACTCATGGTTCCTTGACGATTACACCATTAATCCCTACAGTGGTTGTTCTTTCAATTGCCTGTATTGTTACATACGAGGCAGTAAATACGGCACACACATGGAAGAAAAACTCTCGGTGAAAACCAATGCTGTAGAGCTTCTTGATAAACAACTCAGCCTGAGAGTGCGTAAAGGACAATATGGTCTTATTGTAATGTCGTCGGCAACAGACCCCTATCTTCAGTTTGAAAAAACCTATGAGCTCACCCGTCAGTTATTACAGGTCATTCATAAGCATCGTTTTCCGGTGCATATTATCACCAAATCGGACCTGGTATGGCGCGATTTTGAATTGCTGCAGCAGATTGCCGCAGATGCTGTATTTCCGGAGGATCTGCCACTACCCCGAAAACCACTGATTACATTTTCATTTTCAACTGTCAGCGACGAAATCGCTTCTGTATTTGAACCCGGTGCCACTAAACCTTCCGTACGTTTAAAAACCATGGAGAATGTTTTGCAGCATGGCGCATTAAGCGGTGTCAGCCTCATGCCGCTGATTCCATATGTGAGTGATACCGCCGCACACCTGCAGGAAATGTTTGAAACGTTTCGTAAAGCAGGCATCCATTATATTTTCCCTTCAGGAATTACACTTTTCGGAAACGAAAACTCCGACAGCAAAACCCTTATGTTCAGGGCCATTGAGAAGCACTATCCACAATACCTCGATAAATACAAACGTTTTTTTGCAAACAATACCAACCTGCCCCGCTTTTATGCAGATGCATTTTACAAAAAAATGAAAGCGATGTGTGCTGAATTCGGAATCCCGGACAGGATTCCATTGATTAAACCCTAACGGACGGGAAGTGGCACGAATTCTGTCTCACCGGGGATCTTATCAAAACTCTGCTCGGCCCATTTCTGTTTGGCGCGATCAATAATATCCTGAGAACTGGCTACAAAATTCCAATAAATCAGGCGTTCTTCCGGAAAGGGCTCACCGCCAAAAATAAATATGGTGGTATCGGCCTCCATGGTGAATTCGCAGAGCTGGCTATCTTTCGAAACAAGGATACGTTTGGGTTCATAACGATTTCCTTCACTTTCAATACTGCCCCGCAGAATATACATGGCCGCTTCGCCAAACAGTTCATGTCCCACACGGATGGTTGTTTTTTGTTTACAACTGAGCTCCACCAGGAACAACGGGTTATAAACAGGAACAGGCGATTCGTGTCCGAAAGCCTTTCCGGCAATGAGTTTGTAATGAACGCCATTGGATTCCCATACGGGCAGCTGGTTTTCGTCGGCATGATAAAACGATGGCTCCATGCTTTCCAGCGCTTTGGGTAATGCCACCCAGATCTGAAGCCCATGCATGTGTTTCTCCGAATGGCGCAGGTATTCGGGTGTACGCTCCGAATGCACAATGCCCCTGCCGGCCGTCATCCAGTTTACCTGTCCCGGTTTTATTTCAATGGCCGTACCCAGGCTATCGCGATGCATGATGTGTCCTTCGAACAGGTACGTGAGTGTCGACAGGCCTATATGCGGATGTGGCGGCACATCCATATTCTGTGAATCGTTCATGGCAACCGGCCCCATGTGATCAATAAAAATAAAGGGGCCCACCATACGTTTGCTATGGAAAGGCAATAAACGGCCAACGGTGAAATTACCAATATCGCGGGCGCGTTCTTCGATAATAAGCTGAATGTTCGACATGAAAAATATATGAGTGTTTGATCTCTAAGGTACAAAATGTGGAAGAGAAATAAGAAGTCCTGATTTGCGGGAAGAAATGAATCGGGACATAAATAAAAAAGCCTCTCATTTCTGAAAGGCTTTTTTCCGGTTTTTCTGTCGGGGTGGCCACCCGACAACTTTGCCCTATTAGTGCGCATTGTAAAGGTTTGGTTCTACAATGGTTCTAAAAACAGGTAAAACGTATATCAAACAACGAAAATTAAATACTATAAACACTTATGCGACCTACAACAAGGGCCTTTATTTCAAACTCAGACCTAGGCATTTCAAATCCCAGGCTTTCTTCACGATCTCCTATAACTTTAAATACTCCTTTCTTTTTTCCTTCAAATAGCCTCCTACACATCCAACCCTGGGATGTATCAATCACATAAACCTTGCCAGGCTGTATAAAAGATTCCCCTTTAATATGTTTACAACCCAGAATATCATCTTTCATAATTCGAGGCTCCATTGAATTATCGGGCATCCTAACACAATAATCAGTTCCAATTTTCTCAAAATCGGGTACTTTATAAAACTCACACCCCTTTATTTTTTCTTCAAACTGTGCTTTGCCAAAAAAAGTGATTAGGTTAAAATCAATCAAGGGAAGGTAATACTGATGCTTAATTAAAACTTCCCTCCTAATCACATTCGAGTTTTCAACATCCATCGGCTTCAATTCATCTGCCTTAAATAACCTATATAGATGCATCCGGGATATAGCCATTTTACTGGCAAATTCATCACCTGACATCCCACTTGTATCAAACAAATCTTTTAGGTCTTTTCCTGTCATTAAAACACTATATGTTGAAAACTCACGTTACAATCAGTAACATAATGTTACAATTTGTAACTAAATTCGTGCCACGTTTTTGAAACAACGTAATACTATCATTAAAAACGCTCTCAATATAGGGAGTATGTAGTCCAAAACAAAACAAACCATCACAAAACAACAAACAAAATGCTACAAGAGTTTGAAAAAATGGTTAACGAAATGGCAGAGGTACAAAAATACCTTGTCAAAGAAGTTGTAGAACTGAGGCAAGCAATACACCAAAAGGAAAGCCCCCCTCCTACTCAGGTATCAAAACTGAGTTACACAGTAACAGAAGCCGCCCTGGCAACTGGACTTAAACGTCAAACAATCCGCGCCTATATCAAAAAAGGCATTTTAAACTGTGTTCCCACCGAAAAAAACTTTCTCATCACTGCTGACAGTTTACACGCCTGGGTGCAGGCTCCATTAAATCAAACCGGAAAAAGACAAAGAAAATGACATTTCAACTTGACATTAAGCCCTCCAATGATGGGCGCATCCATTTGATGAATATGTACATAGATGGATATTGCTATCCTGTGATGATCCAGGCTGATTATGTCTATATGATGCAGCGCAAAGGGGTCGTTAAACAGGTCAAAGGTCGTCAGCGTATCGGTGAAAAAATCGTAGAGATTGACTACCCGGAAAATGTTGACAGTGCGGGTGTTCAGTACACCAGCCAGGAACTTAAAGTAATCGAAAATAACTAACACTAAACCTTACAGTCATGGAAGAAGAAAGCAAAAATGAACCCAAACAAACAAAAGAATACGCCGAGCGCGTAAAGAAGGCTTTTGATGGCAAAGATTCAAGGCAGGTAATGCGCGACATTAAAAATCAGTTCCCGGAACGTCGTACTGCTGAATTAAGCATGCAAATCCTGCAAATCTTAAACGGAAACCTCATGGATGAGGATATTTTGAAAGCCGTTGAAAATCTAAAATGACCAACAACGGCAAATCAACAGTTGCGTTGTTGAACCGTTGTTGATCCGCTTCTATTCTATACACATACCTGGAATGATTAAAAAGGTCAGAATATTGAAGAACCTACCGGCAGCCATTGCCCAGGTAAGGGAAGTTCGTATAACATACAAAACACATCAAATATTCAAGGCTTTTGAAACCTTTATGTTCCTGAAGGAGTTAACCACTTCCGGAAAGATTCAAAATGTGTATGGTAGCCTGGATGCATTTATGCAGTACCTGGCTTCCGAGGTTAATGTAAGCCGAAACACAATGTACACCAGGTTAGAGTACCTGAAAAAATATAGCCTGGTTTCTATTGACAAATACGGAAACATTTACCTGGAATCCTGGGAAACAATCGCCCGGCGGTATAAAGTGAAAAAACAGCAGTTCTACAGTTTGGAGGTAAACCCCCAGGATAGCCCCAAATTAGAGCATATACTTCGCACTCTAACGATTGCGGAGCATAAAAACAGGATGGCGTTTGCGTTTGCCAAACTTATCGAATCAAACAATCAGCTAAGACAGTATTTAACCCGCTTATGGGGATCACTACCCCAAACCATTGAATTAATGGCCGAAAAGATATTAAGCGAAAAAATTTTGTCGTTTAAACGCTGGTCAGAAAGTTTCGATTTTTGGCACTCGCTGCCGTCCGATTTTAATGCTTCTGTAAGAAAACTTATGCAGTATTTCGCTTTCGACGACTTCAGACAAGTAGCATATTGGAAACGTATTTTAAGTCGTTTAGGGCTTATTACAGTCCAAACTAGAAAGTATGAAAGTAAGAAGTGTACACGCAAGGCAAACGACCTTCTAAATGGCGGGAAAGTTTACCAGCATTTGTTTTACAATTCACATGATAAAATTCGCATTTGGCAGATGCCCGATGCTATTACAATAAATCTGTAAGTTTTGGGTATGAATGTTTCCAGAAATTGATAAAGACTTGACAAAGGATTTATTTAAAATTTCTCCGGTTCTCTGGATTACCCGTTTCCCCTGGATTACTCGTTTTTATCTGTTTACCCGGTTTATCCGAAAAAAGTCGAGGTTTCTCTAAAAAATCCGGCAAATTACTAACAGTGTTTTTCAACACTGTCGAGGGATTTAGGTGTTGGGGCCAAAAATAGCACCGAAAAGGCCCCAATTTATTAACCGTTTTTCTATGCATCAACAAAAAGCAACAACGCAATTAACAGGCGGTAACAGCCTTTCAGGAAAGATCACCAGGCAGGGTAAAATCAGGGCTACATTTACTCTCAAATGTAAATTCAATGACGGCAATCGGTTCACATACAGAAGCGATCTAAACCTGATTAATTACCAAAAGCAAGGCTATAAAAATCTCACAGAACTCGATGCACTCATTTTGAAGTTCACCAGCCTTCAACAACGTATAAAAGAATGTATGTTGTTTGATAATCGTAAGCCTCCCGGAGAAGATCTACTTATGCACTATTCCGGCACTCTCAGCACCGTTTTAACTAACGATTTACCACCAAAATATAACTTGTGATGTTTCTGATAGGATATTTTAAAAAGCTAATGAGCAGGATGTTTTTCCGCAACAATATCATAGATAGCAGTCGGATCACCTGCAAAATGTATAAGCACATTACGTATGTAAATGCCAAAGGTGTTTTGTGCTTTCAAACTAAGAATATCCAGGGCGAAGTTATTGGAGTAAGTGAGTGGCCCAATGAAGTAAAAAAACGATTTGGTGTAAATGTCGAGGTGATTGTATTAGATATAATTATTGAAAAAATTGAATATCCTGAGTAGTATGCAAAAGACCAAATATAATGCAAAAAGCCTGGCAGCTATGTACAATTTAAGCTATCGTACATTTTTTTACTATTTAAAACCACACCGTAAAGCACTCGAAGAACTTGCAACTATCAGGGAACATAAGGGTAAAAAAATAATATCCCCAACATATAATAGCCATCAGTTAAGGTATATTATAGAAATGGTCTTTAAAGACACTCCCGAAGGGTATGGATTTAATGGTAATTACTTCTATAAGCTGGATTAAGTATTATACTAGCCCGTAAGGCCATAAGTAAAAGGTGCAATTCGATACACATCCATTCACAATTTCCTCTGTAAAATCACCTTTTTCATCAATGTCAAACTTATCGGGACTTATGTTCACATCGGTAACGTACATATTTGCAGCACTGAAAGACCGAAATGGCATAATGTAATATATTTTTCTTCCGTTTGCTTCAGTACCCATAAAAATCCTCAAATAATGGGTAAAGCCGTTCATAACCAGGTTATCAAACCTAGCCCTATCAAAAGTAACAGGGTAATCCATAAAAGTACAATTTTCGATATAACGCCTTTAAGAGGTCTTCAACACACAGGGAGTTGAAAATAAAATGCAGATAACTCTACTGCATTCATAAGGCGGGGCAGACCAAATATGAAAATTCGGAGCTAAAGGGGGCCAGTAACACATAAACTATTTGCTATTAAGATTTAAAACGGGTATAAAGCTAATTTTATTGCCGATGAACTAGCAAAAAAATGCTGTTAATTAAGCCTAAATAAAGATAAAACAACCGTTTAAAGAATTTTTAGCACAGTTTACAGGATGCAGAAGAAACTTTGTAAGTGGAGCATTTCAACCCAAAAATGGTAAAAAAGCCAAAATAAATTAAGAACCGAAAGTAGCTACTTTAAAGAGCAATTTGGTATAATAGGATTCCCTTGTGAATCAGTGTATGAAAGCGACTTTTTAGAACAATCATCCTTTGCATATTGTTTCTTAGTCTCCTTGAAAGTGTAATTTGTTGTTGTTGTTTCATGGGTATTAACATTGTAATTAACACATTCGCAATTGTAACTTTTCTTGCAACCTACGACAATTAAGCACCCTAAAAAAATCTTAAATCTCATATTACTCATTATTAAATAAACTAAAAAAACCTTTTTCTTTTATCTCCCTACCTTTAAAATCCTTCATTAATAGAACATAAAAATATGTTCCATCACTATATTGTGAACCATCATCCTTTTTTCCATCCCACATGTCATAATGTTGCCAATTCGTTACGTTAACTGCCACCGATTTGCTCTTTAACAAATTGCCCCATCTATTATAAATTTCATAACTTATAGATTCTATATTTTTCAATCGAATAGAAAAAACATCATTTGCACCGTCGCCATTTGGAGTAAAGACATTTGGTATTTCAAAATCCGGGTCGCAATATACAGTATTTACAAATACAGTATCAAAATAGCTCCCGCAAAATCCATTGGTTTGAAGTACATAAACTCCCTCTTGATCTATAGAAATGGCTGACAATGTATCCCCAGTGTTCCAACGATACCCGACACCACAAGGACTAACACCATTAATAATTGTGTCTGTTCCTTTACATAATGTAATATGTCTGGGCAGAACAGAATATCCAGCACCACATACAGTAACACATTGGATAGTAGTATCTCCAACGCCACCATTGAAAACTATACATTCTACCTGATTTGATCCTGAAAATGAGTATGTATGAACAGCAGTATTTCCAAACATAGATTGGTTATTATCATAAAACATCCACTTAACAGAGTCAGCTGAAACTGTAGGATCACTCAAATAAAAAGAGAAAGGTGTTCCAACACAAACACCGTTGTACTGAAATTCACTTACTGGATGGTGAAAATAAAAAGATGGAAAATTGGGAAGTCCTAATGAATATCCAGAGAAATTATACGAGTAATCGTAAATAAATGCTGTATCAAAAGTACATGAAACACCTATCAAATCAGGAAACTTTATTTCCGTTAATCTAAAAGCATTGTTTATGCTAACGCTACCTTGCCATGTATTCGCACTTCCAATAGATAGAATTTCAGCTTTAGGAAAATGATATTTATATATTTTGCCGTTTTGTGCCATTTGTAATTGAGCTGGTACATCATATTTTAACAATGAGGTAAGTGTCCCGGTAACCAGGTCATATTGTTTTTCATTAACGTAAATTTTCTTTCCATCCGATGAAAACTCCATACCATAACCATTATTTAATGGTAGTGGAATAAATGAATTATGTTTAACTATACCTGTCTCAGAATTGAAATTAAATAGTTCTATACCATTTGGTGAAGCCCAAGCCAGAATATTTCCTTGTGGATTAAATTTCATCTGTCCAACTGCCATAACACTTTCGGGTAAAGTAATAGAGGAAACAATTGGTTGTGGATTAATACCACTCTGCGAAACTAAATAACTTAAAAAGCTACATGTATTGTTTTTGCCATTTGGTTCAACATTATCCCAATTTACAACGACAGTCCACAAATCACTATTATTGCAATGCTTTGTCGCGGTCATTTTCTCCGTCAACGTGTCCGCTATAAGTAAATTATTTTTAGTGAGAACTATACCATTACCAAAATTAGCACTCATATCTATTTCTGCGTATTCCAATGCGTTATCCCAAATTGTGCCTAAAGTAAAAATATAATAATGATCTAATGATTTTGGTTTTTTGAGTATCATTGCTCCCTGGGTAGTAGTAAATGCACTTGCATTAAATCCTGCCTGAGTTAACAAGTTTGTACCATTAGGCATAATATTATTATTCTTATCCCAAACTGTATCACCATTAGTATAAAACAACAAATTTCCTGTATTATCAGAGATCGTTGCGCATGCTTCAGTAACACTTATAGATGAACTATATGAATAAACAGGATTACCCGCGCTAAAATTCATCGCTATATGATTACCAAAATGCCACCAGTTCGCTTCTTTTTGAGCAAACATGGTGGCACTTAAAAATAACAAGCCGTATATATATAGCAAGCTTTTCAACAGCTTAAAGATACTGCTTATTTAATGAATTTTAATGGTGGCCAAGTAAAGTAACACTATAAACACATGGTTTATCGCAACCACATTCATAATGAGGTGGCCACCAAACCCAATGCTGGTCTCCGCAACAAATGGCACCATCTGCAATATTTGGCGCACAAACAAGTTTATAACCTGATCCGCAAGTTTGTTGTGTAAACCCGGTTACCGCACCTGGGCAAAATTGCATACATAATTGAAAAGAATATACTCCCTCCGGTAAATCCTGACCGTTTTCATCTCTTCCATCCCATCGAACGTCCCCTTGTTTTAAACAGTCAGAAGAATTATCTAATCCAACGTCAACCTTTGAAACAGTCCTAATCACATTCCCCCATCTATCATAAACCGTTAGAACAAAGTCAGATGCACCGTAAGCTGGACCAATCCCATAAGCAGGGGCGTTCGAGCTACCATCATAAATAATCAAATTACTTATCAAAGGATTTGGGTTACTTAAATCCATAGCGTTAGCTGCCCAATAGCTAAAAGAGCTTGGCGGGGTATATGCTTTCACAACTGTTTTCACTAATGCAGTAGCGCAGCCATCGGTGACATTTGTATAAACAACGCCATCCGCATTTGGAGGTGTGTACGTATCACCATGCGCGATTGGCGAATATGTATTTGTTTTGGGATCGTAAAAAATCCAGCTCACCGAGTTTGGGGTAAGTGTTGGGTAATTAGCTTCAAAATATGGATCATCTTCAGTACAAGGGTTAAATCCATATTGTGCTTTTAAAATTTTATCAGCCCCACATGCTGTACATCCAGTTGGAGAGGCATTTGGCGAAGTAATTGTAAGGCCTAAAGCAGACGGCTTAAACCTTACTATGACCGAATCAGTTGCTTTACATCCATTATGATCTGTAACAGTTAAAATGTATGCTGTTGAAACAGACGGGCAAGGATTTATTTGCGAATGATTGCTTTGGAAATCAACTGGAAAAGAGGTCCAAGAATATGATAAACTTGGGTCAGGAGGAACGCCAAAACTAAAACATGGTGGGTTATCATTAGCAATTCCTTCTTTTGGGCAACATACATTTTGATCTGCACCTGCTATTGCAGTAGGGCATCTAAAATGAATGATTTGGGATTTCTCATTTAAAGAAGCACAATCATTTAACACTCCTACTTTAACTTTATAGTAAGAATTACATTTAAATTTTTTCCCCTTGCTTGCATACCATTGTGTAATGTCAAAATTAGATGGTGCTTGAACACCATAAAACCACTCATTTATGTCAACACCTCCTGATATTAAGTTTCCCGATGCATCACATTCCGCAATATCTAAATTCCAACGATCCTCTCCTGTACTGCCTGAAGCATCTAAAATTACAGGTACTCCATTATCACAAAAATCCGTCATATTTAATTTAATATTCGCAATTGCTGGCCAATCAGTACAAAGTCCATCAACGTATGCATAACCAAAGTGTCCACCTTGCGCACAATCACGAGCAAGAAAAATAAATGAAACTGTTTGCCCAACATATTGTGATAAATCATATTCAATACATTGCCAATCTTTATAAATCACATTTTGCGCACCCGCATAGGTCGAATGCTTATAATATGGATTATTAGCATCAGCCACTTGAACTCTTATAGTCTGCGCATATAGATGGAAATCATTTATCCAAAATGGGCCAAAACTAGAGGGAAATATTTTATTACCAAGGGTTATATAACTTAACACTTCTGGGTTCACTCCCGATGGGTGTCCACCGTCTTGAAAAACAACTGCATATCTAAACTTGAAGTGCTTGTTGTTATTAGTTACGACAAATGTATATCGCAACAAGTCAGCCTGATAACCATCATTATAAGAGCCACTACTTATCCCATTATTCCCCAATCTAAAACAATAAGTCCCTTGGTTTGGCAGAGCGAAATTCCCATACTTGTCTATACCTCCTTGTATCATTATTGGCCAAGGATTCAATTGAAAACCGGAACATGATCCAGAACCTGCACCACACTGAACTCCAGCTCTGGATGAATTATAGGTCATAGTAAAGCTGTTCATGTTTTGAGGATTGGAGCTAACCCCAGTATAAGTTGCCCAATTTGCGAAACTTCCGCTTTCCACATCGCCATTAGGACAATCTGGATTGCTTTGCTGCGCTTTAGCTATCTCACAAATAAATAAACTAAAGCACCATATAAAAATGTATTTTTTCATAAACATGGATATTTAAGATTATTGAATAATTAGTGAGGTTGAAAACGCAATCCCATTTACAATTAAACGGACATTATATAATCCAGCTTGTAACCCTGTCAAAGGAATAATCTGCTGATATTGTCCACTAGCCTTGTTCCCCGAAAACACAGTCGTATTAATCGTACTTGCCTGATTTGTCAATTGAATAATTACATTTGCACCAGCAACCAAATTATAGGAAAATGTCGTTTGACCTGTTGCTGGATTAGGATTTAGAACCATCTGCAAATTTGCATTGTTGAAAACACTAGCTTGACCATTTGACGTTATAGCGTTAAAATTAATACCATACACTGTAGTACCAAGAAATCCTTTTAATGTTCTTTTTTTACTAAATGTAGAAAACAAATAGGTCTTATCTGTTTTCTTAAAAAAGGCGTAATAAGAATTTGTATAGCTTGAAATTGTATCTGGGCTAGACATCAAATAGTATGTCTCAACAATTTTAATTTTATCTACATTCGTGTAGGACAATCCTGGAATATTTAGTGTTCCATTACCGGCATACTGAGCTATATATTTACCTTGACGACTCATTGTGAAAAAATCATTCACATATTGCCTACTTGGCAAATTATCTACTACACTGTCTCCCAAATTTTGAAAATTTGCATTATCATAAACTGCTTCTGGGTCTTGTAACTCTACTAAATCAGAATCATTTACTGCTGGATAATTAGAAAAGTTAATTCCAGTAAAGTTCCAAGTGATACCATTCCCATTAGGCTTGGCCGCTCTAATCACAGTATCTTCGACAACTTGAATTGGAGTTTCGATTTGAGCCTTTAAGGAAAAATTCAGGGCTCCAATTATAACTAGCCCTATTTTAATAGATGTTTTCATATTGTATTTTTTATTATTTCTATTCTTTTTGTTTACGTTTAACTTTATTAAAAGTAGTTATTGGCGCAACTTTGCTACAGCAAATTGCATAACCGGCAGCATTAACTTCACAACTGGCAATAATGCAACCATAAACGAAGTTTATCCGTCGTCAAAAAAAACACTATATGAGGGAGTTGGATTTTTAAGTTTATGTAGGCTTCTCATAAAAAAATCGGGCGTAACAACTATACTACCCGATCTCAGGAACCGCGAAGCTCCCACAACAGAATAGCAAGTGTACGCCCTTTCGGACGTTCCTTGCTGACTATCTGTTGTCTATAAAATTCGCGGTTTTGAGATCGACGGTACAGCATAAAACGCTTAATATGTTTATTCTATTTTTTTATTTCAATTAAAGCCCTCCATATTTTTGAATGAAACGAAGATACAAAAAATACAGATGGCCTCAGTTCACTTTATTTGAGTGGGTTGTAAATTACTGGTAAATATTTCATAATGTCAATGGGTAAAAATACCTATTTCGACGAGTATTAGTTTACTAGAAAATCAGTAACAATAAGCCTTTCAAGCAACATCCTATCCACTATCAATCCTCTGAAAACTATGCTCAGAAAGCAAGTAAGACAAGTTAAATTTCAGTAACGATTTTTTAATTTCCAGTAACTGTTTCTGATCTAAGTCCCAATATTCCAACAGATCATTTTCCGAGTATTCCTTTAAAAGATCATACAATGTTTCCACCTGCATAATCTTAAATTTTGTTTTTAGTTCAGGAGAAAAGTATTGCAGCAATGCAGGTGCATTAAGCAATTGATCTGCTTCGGACACATATACCAATTTTCCCCTTAGACAATTAAGATAGTGCTGCTTCCAGGTAAGGTAATCGTCTTTACGCAGATTTAGTTTTGAAATAATCTTTAGAATATCATTTGCAGCGGTAACAATTGAAACAGGCAGCTTTTCTGTAATTGCCGCGTAACACCTGGTTTTCAAATAAATATTGATTTCAACGATTTCAGGAACCGTGAGAAAACAAGCGGGTGATTGCACCCATTCATCAAACAACGTATTGTACGGTAACAGAGCGGTTTTTAGTTCCTTCCAGGCTTTTGTCGGTGCGAATCTTGCTTTCATATGGCTTTGAGGCAGCCCAAAAAAAGAGGGCGTGTTTTCTATGTTAACAACTCAGGGCGGCTCTGGTAAGCCTCGTAGAATTGAAAACAGGAAGAAGAACACGCCCGTATCGACGTGTTGCTCCTAACTGTTTCCTGTCCACTTGAAATTTACCAGATTTGCCCTGACAGGTCGAGTTAATGCAACTTGCTATATTTTTATTCTCGAAAACAAAAATATTACAAAATATAGTACACTCGGAAATTATTTTACATGCAGGAAACCGTTAGAAGCTACACGCTAACAATGATAAGGAAATTAGCGGTTCATTCCGTTTCAAATATCCTCCACAATCACGGTTTTACGCAAAAAAAATGTGTAGTAAAATTATCTGCTTGCCCGTTTCAAAAGCCAGGTCGCTTTTGTCGGATCATCCCCTAGCCTCTCAAATATATAACCCGCTTTAAGCATGAAGTTATACGCATCCTGGACAGTAAAACTTGCCCCTGGGCATTCCTCCATAATTCGGGCATGAACAGCCAGCGTACTCATAAAGTACTTCACATTGGAGGCGTTGGCCGGCTCATAATATGCCATAAATGCCTTTAATGACTTTACAATATCCTTTGAATACTCCTTTTGCATGGATGTATAAAGTTAGGGGAAAAGCAAACTGTAAAAATTATTTCGGTATAATAATTTACTAACGCAGGTATATAATTTCAACATATTTTTGCGGTATGACACTGATACATCGAATTGAAAAAAAACTCAGCGAAAATGGGCATGATATGCCAAGCCTGGCGAAATATCTGCATCTACCAGAGCAAGTATTATTTGAAACCCTGGAAAACCAGACTATTGAACTCCGGTATTTAGAAGCCATTGCCAAAATACTGAAACTACCACTATACAGCTTATTCAATGACGATGAAGATTTGACAATCAGCCATTATTTGAAGCCACTTGACGAACTCCTGGATAGTGCTAATGACCATAACAAAAGCCCTCAAAAGATACAGGAAGAAATCAAAATGCTGGAAGAAGCCATCGAGCGAAAGCGTGTTGTATTATCCGTTTGGAAATAGCACATACATAATCCCAAAAACACAAAAGCTACCCTAACCGGTAGCTTTTTTTTTGCCAAAAAAAGACCGCAAAAGACCGCAAACATGCGCAAATGTGCGCAAACATGCGCAACAGACCGCAAAAGTGCGCAAAAGACCGCAAGTAGCCCTTTGCTCTAACTGAACCTTTGCCTATCAACAACGCCAACGTTGCCAAATCAACAACGGCGGGTAAACGGCAGATGGAGCAAATACTAAATAATCCTTTTCCTTACAGACGGATCACCGGTTTAAGCCTGGGACTGACTGCCAGTAGCAAGCGCAAAATTCTGGCGGGGGATGCATTCACAAAAATGTTCCCTACCTCCTTAAACACCGATCCAATCATTAACCCGGAAGGGACTGTTTACGACACGATTGAGTATTGCAGCAATATCGTTCAGAAAACACGGAAAGATACTACCATCATTAGCCAGCTTTTAAAACGCCAAACGCTTAACGAAACCTGCAAAGCCATTTTTGATTTCAGCTACAGACACATTCAGTATGAAATCGACAAACCTGGTGTGGAACAATTACGCCGCCCCGCCCGTGCCTGGCAGGATCGCAAAAAAGGGATCGACTGTGATTGCTTTACCATTTTCGTTTCCAGCATGCTTACCAACCTGGGTATTCCCCATTACCTGAGAATGGTGAAAATGTACGGGCGCGACTATTACCAACACATCTATGTCGTGGTTCCAAAATCTGACGGAGCCGACATGAGCAAGCGAAGCAACTACTACGTGATTGATCCCGTGGTGGACAAATACGACCTGGAAGCACCAGGAATAACCGAAACAAAAGACAAAAAAATGACCATGCAGGGAATGCCTATACAGTTCCTGAACGGTGTAGGAAACACACGTTTAGGTGAGGAGTTCGAGGGCCTGGGCGATAGCCTGGGAGAAACCGACCACAAACGTTTACACGCGGATTTTTGCCGACGTTGTAAAATGCACCTCATTAATACACGAAACCACATTGCAGCACATCCCAAACAAATCAGCCATATCTACAATGTGCAGGGTTTGCTGGGAGCCTACGATCAACTCATCGGAGCCTGGGATAACGAAAGTTCCCGCGATAAAATGCTGGAAAAATTAAGCGGTACAGAGGAATCACTCTTGCAACCTGCTTTTCAGGGTCTTGGTGATATTATTCACGGCTCAGATAGCGAACTGTTTGGTTTGATAAACGCCGACCTGGATGGCATCGGCAGCCTGGAAGGTAAAAAGCGCAAGGCCCGTAAGGATGCTACCGGTAGCCATACCCGCAAGAAAAAAACAGGTGTGTTCACTAAAATGAAACACGCTGTAAAAGCCGCAAAGGGCAAAGGAAAACTTGATCTGAAAAAAATTGCCCGCGGTGCTTTGCTCAAATACAATCCTGCTGTTATTCCGATCCGCGCCGGGTTCCTGGCAGCCATGAA
The DNA here is from genome assembly GCA_018267825.1 of Bacteroidota bacterium. Lineage (GTDB taxonomy): Bacteria > Bacteroidota > Bacteroidia > B-17B0 > Aurantibacillaceae > JAFDXR01. The sequence goes on from JAFDXR010000004.1 coordinate 78,551, forward strand.
AACAAATGTCATGCGGATTGCCAGCCGTGTGTATTGGGCTTTTTTCTCTGAAGCTGAAGCCGTGAAAGCCGGTGTTTCCCGATCCTTTTACCAAAAGGCGGTAAAGGGCTTGGAGTTCATCAGGAGGTTATTTGAAAAACGACTGGCCGGATCATTCGATGCTCTGAAAAAAGCAATCATTACCGGCCGCGCCGCAAAGGTGGCTAAGAAGCTGGCTAAAAAAGGCAAACTGAACGGTATCGACGAACTCATGGGCGTGAGTGGCCTGGGTGTAGTTGCAACAGCAACCGTTGCCGCTGCCATGACCTTCTTAACGGCAGTTGCCGGATTCCTTACAAAAGTCATGGGCAAAAAGGGCAATGAAGGAAAAGAAGAAACTGAAACCGGTGGCGAAACAGATGCTACCAGCAGCGACCCAAACGAAGGCTTTAAACAAACTGATCCGGGCAAAACCATTTTAAGGGATGGAGCCGAAATGCTTTACAACCGCTTCGTGAACCAAAGCGGCGGCGGTTCACCGGCTGCCAGTGGAAGCGGTAGCGGGGACGGTAAAGGTGCTGCCGACGAGGAAAGCGATCATGCCCCGACAGCCAAACGTGAAACCAGGCAGGAAGCCACCAACTCAGACACCACCGATGCAAAAGCCAATACAGACATTATCAAAGCAGACACCGCCAAAGACACGCAAGAAACCACCAATACAGAACCGGAGAAAACAGGCAGCGGTGCGGGTATTGTGGTGGCAGCAGTGGCAGCAATCGCCCTCATTGCCGCAACCAGCGGACACAAAAAAGAAGCTAAAGAAACACACACCAAAGAACCGCAAGACCTGAAAGGCATAGCAAACCGGGCCATCAAGAAAAAAATACAAACTGTAAAACTCACCTAAAAAAACAAGCCATGAACTTCACCCTGTTTAACGATAACATTACGCAGTTTCTAAATGCAACCTGCACACCAGGCACACCACGCTTTCAATCCATTTGCGGAACACTGAGCAATTTAAAACTCGTGCTTACCGGGATCAACCCGATAGATCATAACAACATCATTGGTCGCATTGTGAGCATTAACGCCCAGGACTTCGGCCACTAATCAAAAATTTTCACCAATCCAAAAACCAAAAAAAGCAAATACCATGTTAACCTTAATCTCTAAAGAGGCCATCGACAAATCCGGTTTTTCAGTGGATAACCTGAAATCCTGGGGCCTTGCCAGTGTAACTACCGTAGGCGGTATGATCGCTGCACACGTCGCTTTAAAGGCGATCAAAAAACAAGACAGCTTACTAGTCAATGTCGGCGCATTTGGCGCAGGTGTTGCCGGGGCCATGTTCATTAAGAACCCTTGGGTAAAACTCCTTTCCCTGGGTGTAGCCGGTTACAGCTTATTACGCCTGGGTAATATCGCTGTTAAAGAGGTGGCCGCCCCTGGCGATACTGGAGCCGCCGGTTTATCCGGTCTGATCCCGGAAAACCTGAAATCCAAAATCCGCAATTTCTTACCAAGCCTGGGCAGTGCCGAAACACTCTTAGGTGAGGACGATCTCAACGGTATGCCTAACCTGGACGATGTAGCCGGTACGGAGGACATCGGATATACCGACGTAACAAACCTCAATTCCATTGGTAGCACGATGCTATAAGCGTGCTACCCTTTTCAACCAAAACAAAAAAACAAACCATTAAAAAACAAGTAACAATGCAATCACTATCAGAAATCATTTTAGAAAGGGGCGCAAGATTCTTACAAACCCCTGAAATCCTTGCCCGTATGGACGACCAGACGCAAGCAGACATCAGAAACGGTAAGAAAGAATTTTTCTTAGCGGACTTTTTTATCCGCAAACGTTTATCGGGTTTCGCCGGAACTATCGACCTCATTAAAGAGATCGACAATAAACAAGTTGGCGTTAACAACATCGACAAAGCCCTGTTGCCTAACGGTACTTACATGGCTCTTTGCCAGGTTGGTGTAAGCTACGCACTTGATCCTGCCAGCACAACCCCTGACATCCCTGCCGGTGTTCGCTATTCCAGCGCGGAATACTTAAACACCATCCCGACAAAGATCATTAACTCAGAGTTTAACCTCTTAAATGGCGATAAACCCGTGTTAAAAGTGCGTACCAAAAAATTCTTTGCAAATGCATACGCTGAGTATGCTGGCGAAGCAAACGACGAAAATGGTGTAGCACTGCCTCAACCGAAACTGCTGGATTACCGCAAAAAAGTAAAGGCGCAGTTAGAGTTCGCAGAGGACAATACCGCTATACCAGCCGGAGCGCATTACATGGAAATACGCCTGATCGGTGTCTATGTCGGGGATCGCATCTAAGCAGTTGTGAGTAGTGAGTAATAAGTATTGAGATGTCAGACAACACTCAGATACTTTATACTCACTACTCTATCCAAAATCTCAATTCTATCTACTCAAATCTAACTACCAATGGAAGGTTCAAAAAATATCAAATCAAAACTGCAAGTACAAACGATTGCCCTGGCCATCGGTACGGTTGCAGCTAAACGTAATACATACGTGGATTTAGAAAGCGAGTTTAAGACCTGCCGGGGCTTCTACGTGATCCGCAACCAGGGAACCGATTATTTGAAAATCGGGATCAAAGACGGAGCCGGTAACTCGATTGTGGAACCGGTTAACATGAAGCACCTGGAAGTATCACAGAACCCTGCTATTAAGGATCGTTTTTTTGTTGAATCTCCTTTTGAGGCAAACGGCAAAAAAATCACGATCAGCCTGGAAAACTTCGCTACCACAACCGCCGTGCAGGATATAGACATTTTGTTTTTACTCGATAACGAAAACTAAACCATGCCAGCACCAGCCCTGATAAAACGACTGTTATTAGTCAAATACACGGAAACAAGTGTAAAGTTCGCCGGAAAAGCTGAACATGAAAAAGCTGTGATCGCGGAACACTTCTATTACCAGGAAGAACACAAATACATTTTCACAAAAGGCTGTATTGACTTTACACTTTTCAATATCGGGACTGCAAAAGCCTACCTGTGGGATAATATCGTGATCCTGCCAGGTCAGACCTTCACCCTGCCAAAATCAACACCCCTGCCTTTGGCAAATGATATACCTATCAAATACGAAGGGGATTACACTCTCACCCGGAACGTTGCGGATATATCCAGCGTGATCGGAACTATTCAATCTTAAAATTTAAAGCCATGAACCCAAAACTTGTAGTATCACTCAAAGCGTTTTTTACGCAGCACATCACAAAAATTCTGCTGGCAATAGCCGCCTTCTTCAGCCCTATTGAACCGCTATTAATTGCTGCCTTTGTTTTCTCTATCTGTGATTTCATTACCGGCCTGTTAGCAGCCCGTAAGAAAGCCAAAACAGCCGGACTTAAAACCTTAACCGATTGGCGGGATAGTAAGAAAATGCAAAAGAAAGTGTTTGACCTGCTGTTTTACCTGTTAAGCATTATTCTATCCTACTACTTTGAAAAGCTGTTTTTAGAGTTTATTCATTTCCCTTTATCACGCCTGGTCGCCTTTATCATTCTCTCCGTAGAATTTTGGTCGAACATGGAAAACCTATCTGTGATAACCGGGATGCCCTTAAACAAAGAAGCCTTTTTTCAATTGGCTAACAAGATCAGAGGCGGTGGCACGGCCACACCGGATAATACAAGCAGCGAAACTAACCAGGAAACAAACACCCCTAACGATCCCTCGCAAGCCTAATGAGCCTGGCAGAATTGATACACCTGATACGGGCAAAAAACTATCTGTTTGAGGTCGTGATCCCCGGCAGCTCCCAATATGGTAAACAATCCATCCAGCGGGCCGAGGAACTTTACGGGAACCTGGAAAACTACTTTCAAAAGGTAGCCCAGGCCCGTAACCTCAAAGAGTTAACCGTTGCCCTATTCGCAAAAAACGGTACTTCAACCATACGCCGCGATATTGTCATGGCTACAATTCCCGCCGTTGTTGAATCAACAACGTTACCGTTGAAATCAACAACGGCCCCCGTTGCTCAGAGTTCAACGACTGATAACCAGGTTTACAAACCCTTTACACCCACTCACGAAAAACAGGTTCCCATGATTACAAAGGCCGATATAGAAGTCGTACAACTCAAAACGGAAAACAAATACCTGGCTGAAAAAGTCGATGAATTGAAACACCGTAATAAAGAACTGGAACGCAAAAACGATGAGTACTACAATGAAAATTTACGCCTAACCAGGGAACACGCCACCGAAAAGGATAAACGGGATTTAGAGTTTAAGCAAAAAGAACTGGATCTGGTCAGCAAACAAAAACAGGGCCTGAGTGGAATCATGGAGGACGTAAAAACCATGCCCGCCGAAGCCTGGCAATTTATCGCCGGTCTGCTTCCAAATCACCCAATGGCCAAAGGATTGAACCAGGCACAAACACAAAGCAACGACGGTAATGCTTTGAATGGGGCAAGCAAACACAGCGACCCTGATGCTCAAATCTGCTTAGATATGATCCATTCGATTTTGTTAAAACAGACCCCGGAAGTCGTCGGCATGCTTACCATGCTCACCGAACACCTGGCCCTGCACCCGGACGTTTTAAAAGTGGTCTTTGAAAAATTCTTTCCGGGCCAACACCAGCAAGCAACAACAACCAACAACGGCACGAATTAAAAAATAACTCAACCCTTAACATTCAACATTTAAAATTTTTCACATGGCAGAGATCACTATAACCCTAAACAGCAATTCGCCTATCGTGATTGCTTCTGTTAAAAATTCACTTCAGACCATTGCCGACAATTTCACAAAAGAGAACCAGGCAGAAATCGCCAAACTCTCCAAACTCCCGAACGCCAATGACAAACTGAAAGACTTGTTCAACAATCCTTTATTTAAAATGGCCATCCGTTAATGAGCAACAACAACCGAAATACCAACAACAACACGCCACCGGTTTACTATGGCAGAGCCGGTAACGACACTACACTGAAGGTCGTGGCTTTGGGTATTTTGACTTTTGGAGGCTATCACCTGTATAAGAACTGGAAAGCGGATAAGGATTTAAAAGAAACCAATTCACACGCCGCTGAAGATAACAGCGCAAATATTGCTTCTCAAATCCATTCGGAAAACCGAGCCACTTACACAGAGGATAGCGTACAAATTTCTTTATTCCGTCAGATCACAGACTACAAAAAGACCCAGGAGGAATATTTAAAAGCCAGTGGCGGTAAAGATATACTGGAAGATACCCGTAAGCACGTCAGCAGCGGTGCGTATCAGCAAATCTTAAATATTCTGGGCATTAAGGACGGGGCCATTAAACCAACCTCGCAGGCGGCACAGGATGCCACTGTAAATCTTAAAAAATATTCCTATGTGGTCGCCAAAGTGGATGCCCGCGTTCGCAAAAGTCCCAAAGCTGGCAGTGCCATTTTTACGCTTCGTCCCAATGTTATCGGGACTGCAAAAGCCAACACCGTCGTTGGAATTATAGACAAGGCTACCCTTCAAAAGAATGGCGGCAAACTATTCTTTGACGATGAAAACAGCGTGTTCTTTTTACCTATTCTGATTTTTAATGCGCAAAACCCGCGCAAGTATTACACGGCTTACGTGGCTCTGTCAAACGTGAATTTGTTTGAAACCAGGCCAAAGCAATTACCCCTGTTTTTAGTGAGCGATTTTGCCTATACACAGGCATACGCCACATCCGGTATTCAAAAGGAAACCCTTATTGACGGGCTTACCGACGTCAGCAAACTACTACTCTAAAATGTCAACTTATGTTCAGTCGCTGAACGCTTCCCAAAAAGCGAACCTGGCGGCGATCATCACCGAAATGAAACGGGTGGGTATCACTAATCCGTTTACACAAGCGGCAATCCTGGCTGTAGTCAGCAAGGAAAGCAATTTTGTTTGGCAAGCTGAGAAAGGCTACAGCACGACACCGAACGCCCATATACGCGAAGTATTTACCAGCCTGGCTCATTTATCAGATGCTCAGTTAAATGCCCTCAAAGCGAACGACGTTGCATTTTTTAATGCCATCTATGGCGGCAAGTACGGCAACGCTGCAAATGAAGGTTATAAATACCGTGGACGTGGCCCCAATCAATTAACCTTTAAAGGCAATTACGCCAGCATCGGTAAACGTATCGGGGCCGACCTGGTAAACAACCCTGATCTACTTATCACTGATCCGGTTGTGGCTGCCAAAGCTGTTGTAGATTATTTCGTTCGTGAGTTTGCCACCGCTGCACAAAAAGGCTACCTCAAAGCCTACCACACAACCGGTATCAATGGCTTTACAAATCTCACGGACAGTTTAAATGCCGTTTTCCAGGCTAACCGGGGATGGCTCAAAACAGGCCCCGATAAAACAGGAGGCCTGGCTAAAGCACAAAGCCGGATCACAGAGCTTCACGATGTCCTGGCGAAGGTTGCCACCACGATCAACGAAAATAAAGGCGCAGTCGGAGGCGGACTTTTTTTTTTGATACTGACCATACTCGCCATAATCAATAAAGACAAAATCAAACAATCCTTTTCAAAGAAAAAAAACAACAATGGAAACAAACAACAACGTGCATAATACCTGGTGCGGGATCACCAGCGGTTTATTCGTCATTGCCCTTATTTTCTTAATCCTAGAACTAAAACATTGCACGGGTTCACGAACCTTCACGAACCCAGGTAAACCGGTAGCCAGTGATACAGTTACAAAGTATATCTATTCTAATAAATGGTTTCCGCTGGTCGTAAAGGTGAAAGAACCAGGCGACAGCATACCCTACCCTGTACCTGCAACGGTTGACACGCTGGCGATACTGAAAGCCCACTTTACAGAATACAACTATACCGACACTATCCAGGACACAAATATCCTGGCTGTTTCCCGGATCAAAGTATTTGAAAACAAAATCCGCGATCACAAGCTGGATTATAAACTACTCCGGCCCGATAAACAAATCACTATTACGAACACCCTCGAAAAACCCGCCAAACCCATTTTGCTCATTGGGGCTTCTATGAGCCTGGATAAACAATTTTCGTTCGGCCTGGGGCCTGAAGCCTTATTCGTTTCTAAACGACTACAAACGTTTGGAATCGGTTATGACCTTTTAAACAAACGTGTTACCGCAAAGGTGTATTTCCCTATCCGCTTTCGTTAATGAGCCGCAAATCAAATAATAAGGGCTTTGCCGGGCCTTATATGGTATCGCAGGAATGGAACGCCGCGAACCTGATTACACTTCTGAAAACAAAAGTGGAAAAACTACCATTGGCCCGTCTGACCGAATACATGGAGAAATTATACGCTTACAAGTATATTTTTTCCAGCATCCCCATTGACAAGCTGCATAAAAACGGCTTTACAGAAAATCATATCCTGGTTTACAAACCTGCCTTAGAACGGGCCATTTTCAAAGCACAAACCATAAAGAGTGAACGCCTGGATGCAGAGCAATTACCAGGACAAATCGCCTTGTTTGGCCTGGGTCGGGTTTTTGACGAAGCCAGGCTGAACCACTCTTATACAATGGATAACGTGGTATATATCCGGCAATCTGCTAATGCCGTTAAAAAACTGGATGGCAAAGATTGTGAAATCAGTTTTGCGCTGAATAAAGTGGTAAAAGGCTGGTATTGTGTAATAGATGCGGACGTTTTGCAGCCCTCACATATTGGAAATATTCAGAACCCTTTACACTTTATCCCCGAAGCACAACCCCGTAACAGGGCAACAAGTGCCAGCGGGCATAATACCCCCAAACTGATTGCTGAAAATTTACGCCCCGCTGAAATCGTGGAGGGAGCCACCGCCTACGCCGGTGCGCCGGTAGTGAATATGCGCGGCGAAGTGATCCAGGGAAACGGCAGAGCCTACACCATCAAATACTATTACAATAATTTCCCGAACGATCCGGCCCATTACAGACAATGGCTGAAACAAAATACAGCCTGTTACGACATATCAGAAGATATAGACAGTATCGAGCATCCGGTTATGGTACGCATGGTACGTGTGGACGATGAAACAGCCATCGAACTCGGACAATACACACAAAAAGACCTGGAAGCGGTCGCTAATGAAACCACACAGATAAAAAGCAAGGTCGGTCTGCTGAACGACCAGGCACTCGATCATATCCTGGATGAATTGTTAAGCCGCGACACCGGCGAACAAAGTTTATCCGAACTGATCCGGGCCAGCAACGTCTTAAAGCTGCTGATTAAAGAAAACGTTTTAAGAGGCGACGACCTGGAAGTTTATACGCGCGGTGGTGTTATAAATGAAACCGGTGTGAACTTCGTTACCAAGTTCCTGTTAAACCTCATTTTCAAAGACGGGGATGTAAACGCACCGGATGTTTTTATACAGTTGCCGGTCGCTCTGCAGAAGGCTATCGAAAAAAGTGCTTTGTACATTTTAAAATGCCGGGGCCAGCAAAATATAAACCAGGAGATCAGTAAAGCCGTCCTGGGATTGCGCGACTACCTGGGCTTTAAAACAAATGGTACTATCCAGGAATGGAAAAACCAGGTTGATATTTTCGGCGGCTCCGTGGCCGAAAAATTCAATGAACTGGAATTTAAGTTAATCGAAATTTTTGCCGACAGCACCACGCAAAAACAAATCATAGATTATTTCAAACTATATGCCAGCTATGCCACCACTAGGCCCGGCGATATGTTTGAAGCTGAAAGGCCAGCCCTTTCTAAAAAGGAAGCTGTAAAAGCGGCCTTCGGTGTGGAGATCACAGATGCACCGGCCCCAATAACTCATACAGAAAACCCAAAATCAAAGGCCCTGGCCATTGCAAAAGCAAAAGCTAAAGCCATGTTGATTTTACAATAAAAACAAACCATGAAAATCAAACGTATCGTACACGGCGATTTCGCCGATCCAAACAGTACCCGCGACATTACGGGGCTATCAGGTAAACACTTAGAGGTGCTTGTCAATGTTTTACAAGCCTGCATCCTGGGCGCAGAAATGCTCACGCAAATGAACCCAAAAGAGGCCCGCGAATACATACAGGCCTTCCAGGGTAAAGAACTCACCGAACCGGAAGCAAAAGAATTGATCGCCGCTGAAATGCAAGGGGCGAAACTCCTGGCCGAAATACTGGAAGGGATCAATCAACCATACAAAGGTGCCATATACCCACATCAGATTAAAGGCAAAGCCTAACAATCATACTACCAAAACTTAACACTATGGATGTGTATTTCAGCAATCGCCGGGGACTTGGAAACACGAACCAGGTTACCATCGAAAACTACCAGGAACTGATTATAAAAATCGGGATAAGTAAGCTACCCGAAAACCTGTTAAAAGGACATCAGTTTTTTAGCAAAAATATCGAGCATTATCAGACAAGTCATAGTATCGCTGAAACCATCGACGATTACCTGGCTGACCTGAACGCCTATGTTCAGAAGTTACCCGAAAAACGACAAGCCGAAATATTCAAAGAGGACAAAGGCTATTCCGGGTATAAATGGGTCGGCAAGAAACACAAAAATGCAGAAGGTTTAAGTACCTCAAAAATTGCAGGGCTTATCAAAAAAGAACTGGAAATTGAATTTGAAGGGATCGCTAAATTCAGTGTTACATCGGATGTGTTCAGCGGTGGCAGTTCCATTACGGTGAAAATTCTTGACCTGACATTTAACCCTTATACCGAACATTTCTTAAATGCCTTTAAGGGTGGCCAAAGCATCGAGGAATATAATTACGAACATCGAAACCATTACAATCAGTACCCGGACCGCTTTAATGATGAATTTAAGAAGTTGGTCAGCAAAGTAAAAACGATCACCAACCAATACAATTTTAACGACAGCGACAGCCAAACCGACTATTTCCACGTTGGGTATTACGATCACGTAGGCTTTGACGAGGATAACTACCTGGTACTGCATTTCCCTGACAGTAAAGAAGCCAAACGCCGCAAGCAATGGGATGAAAGTATTGCCAAAAGCAAAGCAGAAAGCAAGGCCAAAGCCGATGCCAGGAAAGGAAAATTTAAGAAAGGGCAGACTGTTTTTTATAAAGCTGAAATGCACCCGTCCTGGCATAAGTTTAAAATGCCGAATGGTATGTACCTGGTACTGATCCTGAAATCACCCAATGGCCGCGCCCGCTTTTGGAGCGATTACAGTGTTAGCATTTTAGAGGATATTAACCTGCTGGGTGAAAAAACGCTGGAATGGCACAAAAAAAACGGGGCTGATAAATACTACATCAAAAACGATTACGGTACATTTTACCGGAGTAGTGCTTTATCGGCAACAGAAAAAAACTTGTTTGCCCTGGACGACCCGGCGGCTAAGAAAACCGAAGAAATCACACCCGAACCCGCCAAAGAAACAGTAAAAGAAAGTGTAAAGCAGGAAACAAAGCCGAACCCATCCCCCGCCCCATCTGTAGCTGAAAAGAAAATTACCAAACCCAAAAGGGAAAAGAAAACCAAAGCGGAAAAGCCGGTTAAAACCCATAAACCGAAAAAGGCCGTAAACCTGGTTACAGTCAACAATTACCTTCAGCAGCATTTCGATACAAGTGGCTGGCCGGATCGTTTGAAAAAAATACATGAGTTTATCATTGGCGAAACAGAAGGATTCAAAAACATTGAACTGTATGTTGAAGATGAAACCATACGCGCCCTGGTTGATTCACATATTGCAGCCATAAACCAACGTTTGAATGCTTCGGAACCTATAAAAAAAGTTTCTGCTTTTCCTGATCCAACGCCGGTAAACCAGGTTGCCCTATCAGTACGTTTCATAAAACGATACGCTAACCTGGACGGCAAAACCCTGACAGAAAAGCAATTATCCAGTTTTATTAAAGCGTTACAAAAGGCCATTATTACCAAACAGATCAGAAAAGTAGATCCGCACGCTTCTGTTATTCAACACATCCAGGATCAATTAGTGCAAGCCTATAACGGCATCGAGCCGGATGCAAAAATTCGCCTCAAAGTGGAGGGTGTGGAGAAGTACAAGAGCATCGGTAAAAGTGAAGCTGAAATGCTATCAGTTAAGCTACTGAAACGTTATGTTACACTGTTTGGCAAAACGGATAAGGAGAAACAACGCAAGCTGTATAAAGAGATTAACGCCGCCCTGGATTCAGGAGCAATCAAAGAAACTGATCCTTTGCGCCCTTATGTGGGACAGGCCCAAAAAAACTTGTTTATAGCTTTTTCACGTAACGGAAAACTGCAAGCCAGCCAGGAGGAATTGAACGGATTGCAGGGCCTGGGCTTTATCCCCATGATGATAGCCGCTGCCGTTGGCAAAGGCATTGAACACCTGGCACACAAAGCCCTTAAACCTGGTACAGAGTTAAACGGGTTGGGTTGTGGTTGTAATAAGAAAAAACAGGCTCTTGATGGCCTCCAGGCTGAACCCACTGCACCGGTAAAAGTGGAGCCGGTAAAAGCAGAACCCGCTAAACAGGAAAGTAACGAGATTATGAGTGTTAACCAGGCCCTCAATCTGAAATTTCAATTGATCGGGCTGGATGGCTTGTACCTAAAGCTGATCGGCGAAGCTTGCCGACCAACCAGCTTTTTTATTTACGGTCCTGGTGGAAGCGGTAAAAGCACCTTTACCCTGCTGTTTGGTAATTACATGGCGCAAAAAGGAAACCGGGTGCTATATGTAGCTGGTGAACAACACGGCACACCGGTATTTACCAAAATGCTGAACCGCCTGAAAATTAAGGATTCTAAGAACTTCGGTATTGTTAAGCGGATCGGTGGCCATGATCTGAAGAACTTTGACATTGTTGTGATAGACAGTAAAGACAGCTTAAACTACGAGCTGGATGATTTCATTCACCAGCGGGAAAAATACCCGCATTTATCTTTTGTGATTCTGAGCCAGGGAACTAAAGCAGGCGGTTTTACCGGTACGGAAAAATGGCGAAATGAAGTAGATACATTGATCTATTGCGAAAGCCTGAAAGCCTATACCAACCGGGATAAGAACCGTTGGGGCGGTAGTGCAGAAATAGACATTTTAAAATTCATCCCTAAAAACTAAGTTATGTTTACAAGCGAAAACGATAATATCAATTACAGTGAATGTATAGGTACGGAATTAATCGAATGTTCTGATGCTGAAATTAAAGACCTGACACCACCCGCTGAAGCGACCAGGGCCTTACTCCAATTCTTTACCAATGAGGCCGGTATTTTAAGTATTGGTACAAGTAAACTGGCCTACACACCCATTGCTGTATTAACAGAAAGCGGCCAAAGCCCTGAACAAGGTTTTACTGGGCGTGTAGGCATCAAATTATTTCACATGGCTATCTATGAGGTACGCGGACTTAAAAACCTCGCACAGACCCGTTTTTTACCGTTTACAAACGGTTACACTTGCTTATGTTCCATCCAATATTTTAAATAATCATGGTACTGACAAATAATAAACTTATCATTAACCAGGGACTTACTGGGGGATCAGCTTTGCCACCCGTAGGCGTTAATGAGGTGCTGTACGGTGATCCTTCAGGACACATCACCAGCGACCCCTATTTTTATCGCAACCTGGTACAGAACTTTGTCGGGATCAATACCCAGACACAAGCATTTTACGAACGCTTCAGGGTCAACGGTGAAAGTTACTATGACGGGGCTTTGTTTGTTGGAAGCCCTTACAATTACGTTGGGCCGGTGGCCGGAAACCTGGCCGTTACAGCTTACCAGGGTGGTGTAACATTCAATACCAATGGTAATAGCGGCGGTTTTTTTGATTTTGCAACCATTCCAGCCGGGCAAGGTACACCCTATTCACGTTTACACATTGCCGACGACGGCACTGTAACATCCGGCGGTGGCTCTTTTAGAATATCACCAAACGGGGCCACTACAGTTACGGGTGCATATCCTGTGTACGGTGGTTTTGGCGGCTCCTTTGAAGCCAATTATATCGGTGTAACAACCGGGATCAATACCCTGGGAAGTGTCGTGTTTGGATCAGGTTTTTCCGAAATACATGGCGACGGTGGCGCAGCCTATGCGATCTACTACAATGCCGTTGGCGGCCATAAAATGTATGGTTCTCAGTTCCTGGTTGGCCGCTTGTCCGATTCACACGCATTTTTCCAAGTTGATACAGTCGCAGGACTGGTACAGCTTTTTGACTTGCCTACTTCTGCCCTGGGCCTTCCAGCTAACACTATTTGGAATAATGGCGGGGTTTTAAATATCACTTAATCTAAAACAAATACACATGAAAACAGTAAACCAAACCATCACAAACGAACGTTTGAAAAAAACAGTATCGTACCACGTCGTGCCGGATATGTTCAGTATCAGCGCGCAAACAAAAACCATTACCGGGCAAGTTCTTTCATTCAACAGCACACAAATTACAGATTGTATGAATGATCGCGGCCAGGTCTTGCCCGAACTCATGACACAGTTCACCATCGAAAACGTTGCCATAGAAAATTTAAACCTGGGAAAAACCGTTAGCGACTTTATAGATGCTAACCTAGCTAAGATCGTTTCGGCGTAGTTGTAGTTTCAAAAAAAACAGCCTACTGGCTGCATTTACCCCACCTTTCGGCCAGGTGGGTTTTTTATTTTCGCGCGATGCAGTCAATATTTTTCCGAAATCCCTTATCACATAAAATACCTACTGGAAAAATATTAAAATTTATACTTTTACACTCGCTTGCGCCCCCAAAGCACTAAAACCAAAAAATATGAAAAGAACATTTACAACCATTTTGGCCGCAAGCCTATTTCTATTAAGCTGCGGGCCATCAAAAGAACAAATCGAAGCCAGGGAAAAAGCCAAAAACGATTCGATTGCTGAAGCAGCAAAAGCTGAATTGTTAAATCAACAGATGGAAGCGCAAGCTGAAGCAGACCAGGCAGCAAACCAGGAAGTACTTAAACAACAAGTTATTGAACTGAAAGGGCAATTAGCGGCTGCTGAAGCAAAGCTGGACGACATTAACGGCATTAAATTACTCCGCACACCGGAAGAAAAACAACAACAGATCGCCGATCAAACTGTGATTATTGAGGAATTGAAAAAGCAAATTGAAGATACTCAGAAACAGATTACAGAATAAATAAATCAATTAATAGTAACGATAAAGGCCCGGATAACTGGGCCTTTTAATATTATATTTCAGAAATCAATCTGTTCACCTAGCAACAAATTCATCTCGCTATGCGGTTTCCCATTGTGTAATTCTTCAAATCCATACCGGGACAAAAAACTTTGCAGGGCAACATTATTGTTTGTTTGAATGTAATAGCAATTATCATCATCAAATAGCCACGTTCCCCGAAAAAAACCATTTTCAAGTAAAATCTGCGTCAAACTCTCTCTTAGTAACGTGCTGTTTAAAACATTTACAGAACTCTTTGAACTTTTATACCACAATTCCATCATTCTACTTCCTAGCTTTAAAATTCTTAACTACCATATTTGTATCTGTGTAAAAATAACCACTTTCCAGGACAAGAGCACCTAGTTTATTCTTTGCTCTGAATTTCGCAAAAATCATATAGCCATTCTTAGAAGGTTGCATTTGCTGAATTGCTTCACGACGTTCTTTAAACTCTTTCAATTTATCTTTTGGTATCTTATTATTACCTGCCAATGAGGCTTCAAGATAGGCTGTTAAACTATCACTTAAAAGCTTTGCATCGGCCTCCATGATGGGCGCATAATCTATATTATCCTCTATATTCTTGCTGATCTCGACTAATTCAAAACTGGCCGGATCATCAAAATTGGATTGAACAAATTGTTTGATATTATCTTGTAAAACGTCCATCCTATTTTTTTCGCATGAAGGAAAAATAGCAGATAAAATCAACGATGTACATAAAAGCATTTTCTTTGACACCCTCATTTTAATATTTTATATTAACATAAATTATACTTAAAACCATGAGCCAAAACACCTAACATACTTCAATACCAGACAGTAAATTTTGGCAACAATTCACTTGTAATTTACATTTTATGGCCGCAACCATTCATCATCAGGCTTTGTAATCAGACGTGCGTTATTGATAGCCATATCCAAAGTTAGACAAGTTCGCCCACTATAATTATCCTCGTTTTTAAAAACTGCCAGGGCCAAATCTGCTTTTGAAGGGTCTCGTAAACATAGAGGTAGAAGCAATTGCAATTGTGGAGTAGAAGTGTATTTCCCTCTATAATATTGAGGAATGGCAGTTAAATAATTACGCTTTACACGTTTTTTCGCGTGATCCACAGCTCCACGAAAAGTATTAATAATTTGATGTTTTGGCCATTGCCTAATATCATCAGGAAATCTTGCAAAGTTCTCAGCATCTTCAACTATATGATCTATATTCACCCTTAATTCTAAGCGTGTATCATAAATTAATTGAGAGTTATCCGTAAAGTAAGTTGCTCTTTCCGGCAATGGGCTAAATCTAATTAACGAATTAGAACTATCCTTGCAAAAGTCAATAAAATACCAGCCAGTGTTATCACTTGTCCGTTTGAATAGCATAAATATCTCCTCCTGATTTTTTGTTACAAGTCCTGTATTAAAACAGGAGTAACCATCCTTTTCTGCAATTTTACCCTCTTCCTGAACTCGCGCAAAGGTGTGAAGTAAATAGTTATACAATATTGGGAAAGGCTTAACGTTGGTAGAATTACTATACTCCCAATTTTCGGGCATTGCCAAATCCTTTAATATTCTTAGAGTGTTGGCAAAATTCTTTTCTACGTTTGGTTTTTGACCTGGAATAATCGTTGTGCCAGCAGGATAAGATGCTACATAACCGTAAGTAAATAAAGCCGGTCTTTCTTTTGGTTGTTTTGTTGGGGTTAAAGCAGGAGTCATATAATAAAATAATGGTTTATAACACTAAAGCCCCACATTTCTGTGGGGCTTTGAATAAAACTATCTTGTTTTTTGGTGTTTTTTTTAAAACTTGTGATCTTGTTTTTTTTGTATGCCTTTTAAAACTTTCGAAATTTTTTCTTTATTGATTAAAACTTTCAGCAAATGTATGCCATATTTCCATTTAGATATAACTTTTTAACACTTTTTCTGCAACACTTGCTTTAACTATCTAAAAATCAGCTTATTTATTTTTAATAAAAAAACCTTTTTTTTTCGTTTTACCTTAATAAATATTACTTCTTATACTAGAGTTCTTGAAAAAAAGTTACACTTAAAGCCATAAAAAATTGATTATCAATATATTAAAAATAACGTAAAAAAAATAATATTTAAATAATTGTTGATAACAATTACTTCTAATAGTCAATAAATGACCAGACTATTAACCCTCCCTGTCTTCACTTAATTCTAATTCCTGATATTTAACACCACTACCTCATATATTCTTTAAATTTTTCAAATCTCATTTCCATAATTTTGATGAAAGAACAACCCCATGTCAAAAATAACTTTCAACATAAACAATAATACCCTTACAATTTTAAAAGGGGATAATTTTGAAATTAAAGCTAAGAAAAATAGCAAGGAAATTTCCACAAAGAATCTGCCTCCGTACCTAAAAATGTTTCAATTACCGCCAGGTGGCTCTGAGATCGAAATAAGTCTTGAAAATTTTTACAATGAAAGTGAGTTGAAAGGCATAAAAGCCGAAACAGCATTTAAAGAGTATTTACGTCAAAAACAAATTCCTTCGCTGCGCATCGGTCAAGGTCTTGACGTAGTTGAAAACGATGAAATTATTAAAGGTAGTCTTGCAAAACGTCCAGATTTCCTTGTAACTATTCCTGAATTGGGTACTGTATTTTTTGATGTAAAAAGCAGAGTGAAAATATCAAATCCCCTGAACAATGAGGTGTCCTTTTATATAAGTTATAGTGAAATTGAAAAACTCTACAATCTTCGTAAAACACTATTAATACCGGTTTGGATAGTGTTTGTTGATACAAAAGCCCTTGAGGAAAAAAATCCTGAAAACATAGACTTCTATGCTTGCCCAATTAATCAAATTTTTGACTATTGCAGTGAACTAAATGTTTTTTTAAAAACTGAGGGGCATTCCTTGCAAACTGTATTAATTCCCGATAAAATACTTCTGAATTTAGAAAAAGGCTTCTACTTAAACAACATAAAAATAGATCACGAAATTGAACTGTATAAAAAAATCCACTTAAACCGCTTGCAGTACATTGCAGAAAAAGTTGATGAACTATTTAAAATCAACAATGGTTCAGTTAGCCTACAGCAGATTAAAGACTTTGTTAACTCAAATCCAAAGAAAGGGAAAATAGCCATTATGTATCATGAGTACCCCGATTATATAACCAAAAATAAAGAAATACAACAAGTTGCTCATGACCACTACCTCAATGGTAAAATCTTTTGGGACTTTGTAAATAACGGTTAATCATTTCACATATAAAGAGCCTTTACGCCGCCACAATTTGGGAAGGCTTTTGACCAACATTACCCCATTTCTGCATTTCCAATTCTTTAAATTTATCCAACATCTTAGCATAACGTTTTGTTACTTTTATTGAACTATGCCCCAATAGTTCGCTTACAACCTCTAAAGGAATGCCGCTGTTTAATCCAATAGTGGCAAATGTATGACGGCCAACATGGCAAGTAACATTACCCGTGATATTGGTATGTTCCGTAATGATCTTTTTAAGATTAGTATTTGTTTTCTGATTGCTCAACATTTCAAAACGAACGGTTGGCAAGTACTTTCTAGCGCGATCAATTAAAGGAATAGATACCACACCTCCCGTCTTAATCTGCTTTAACTTGATTACATTACGTTTGATGTGAAATACAGAGAATTGAAGCAAATCAGAATAGCGCAAACCGGTGAAACAACTTAGCAAAAAACTCTGCAATACGCTTTGTTGGTTTTTGGTAAGTACACCACTATCATATAACTGTTCCAGCTTTTCGACCTCCTGGATAGTCAAAGCCATACGATCCGTGGGGGTCGTTTTAATCTTTACCTCCAAAAACGGGTTTTCCTTAACCTTTTTGTGCTTGACAGCTTCCTTGAAAATGCAACGGAGTAGTTCTACCTTTTTTTGCTGCGTATTAGGGCTATTTCCGTACTTGGTTTTAAGAAACGACACAAAGGAAACCGCAAATGTGTAATCCATCTGCTCGAAGGTGGCATTTGGCTTAAATGCCTTTAACTGATCCCGAAGGGTAATGTAACTTTCCCAATGTTTTGTTGGGTAATCCTTAATCTTTAGGTAAAACTCGAAGAATTCAAAAAAGTCCGACCCAATTTCTCTATTAGTATCTTCAAATACATGATTGTAAAACTCGATAGGGTCTAACTCTTTACCTTCCAAAGCAAGCTTTAGTATTAGACTATCTGCTTTAGATTTGATCTGCGCTAATTTCAGATTAATTAGGCTGTTTTGCGGCGAAGGTTTGAGCAAACAGGTATCAGGGTTCCAATCACCAGGATTAACCCTAAAACCAATTTCCCTTTTAACCTGTTTTTTGTTTGTGCTAATAAATACAAGCGGTGCTACACCACTCGTATCAGTTCTGTCCTTTCTCAGGATGATACTGTACGTGTTCATTTTGTTGGTTCTATATTGGTTCTACAATGGGTGTTTGAAACAACGTAATACCACACATTTAAAACTAATGCAGACCTTGTAAAACCCTGATTTCTCAGGGTTTTTACAACAAAACAGTACAATAATGAACGAACTAATCCGGTAATTTTGTCGGGGTGGCCAGATTCGAACTGACGACCTCCACATCCCAAATGTGGCGCGATACCGGGCTACGCTACACCCCGAACTTGGATACTTGCTAAGGCAAAGCCTTATTAAAAATCCGGGTGCAAATATATATATTTTACTTCAACCTGCAAAAAAATAAACGAAAAAATAACGCCATTGCCTGAAGTTCGCAACTACAGCTGTTTCAGCGCCCAGAACATGAACTCTGATTTGTTTTTTGAAAATCTGCCAGAGCTTCTTTATACGCAGAAAAAAGTATCTTTGCACAAATTCCTTTAGAAGATTGTGTCTCAATCATTTTGCATCTGCAGTATGCAATACGGTCATTTTACATGTTTCTTCTTACAAGCAAAAAAGGCATCAACATGCTTTTGAGGAATGATTTATTTATATGAACCCAAAAATGACTTTTTACGATTTAAAAATCAGCAAACCACTCCTGGCCGCCCTCGATAAAATGGGCTATACAGAACCCACTCCCATTCAGCAGCAAGCTATCCCGCATATACTGGAAGGACGCGATATTTTTGGATGTGCACAAACCGGTACAGGTAAAACCGCCGCTTTTTCACTACCTATCTTACAAACGCTTGCTGCCCGGCAGCAGCATCCTTCGGGCCGAGCCATCAGATCACTGATCCTGGCTCCGACACGGGAGCTTGCATTACAGATCAGCGAAAACATTAACGCCTACAGCGCCCATCTACCGATTTCGTTTACCACTATTTTTGGCGGTGTTTCACAACACAACCAGGTAAAAGATCTGCGACGTGGCGTAGACATACTGATTGCCACACCGGGCCGCCTGCTCGACCTGATGGAACAGGGTTTTATAAAACTCAACCATGTAGAGTTTTTTGTACTCGACGAAGCCGACCGCATGCTGGATATGGGCTTCATCAATGACATTAAAAGAGTGATCAGTAAGCTTCCTGCCAAAAAACAAACCCTGTTTTTTTCGGCTACAGCTGCGCCCGACATTATGAAACTGGCCAACTCACTGCTCAAAGATCCGATACATATTTCTGTAACACCTGTATCTTCCACATCAGAGCTGATCACACAAAAAGTATATTTTGTAGCCAAAGAAAACAAAAGGGCCTTATTGAAATTTATCCTGAAAGATTCCAAAATCGATCATGTACTGGTATTTACACGTACCAAACGCGGAGCCGACAGGGTGGCCAAGGATTTGAACCGCGACGGTATTAAAGCGGAGGC
Organism: Bacteroidota bacterium; assembly: GCA_018267825.1. Taxonomy (GTDB): domain Bacteria; phylum Bacteroidota; class Bacteroidia; order B-17B0; family Aurantibacillaceae; genus JAFDXR01. Next base: position 98,508 of record JAFDXR010000004.1, read on the forward strand.
GATTCATGGCGACAAATCGCAGGGAGCCCGCGAAAGAGCCCTCAAAGGCTTTAAGAATAAAAGCATCCGTGTATTGGTAGCCACCGATATTGCGTCGCGCGGCATCGATGTGGATAAGCTTTCGCATGTGATCAATTACGAAATTCCGGAGCAGGCTGAAACCTATGTACATCGCATTGGCCGTACAGGGCGCGCCGGCAGCTCAGGTGTTGCCATTTCTTTGTGCATGCAGGATGAAGCTCCCTATTTAAAAGACATTCAGAAACTGATCAAACAAACAATCCCGGTGGTAACAGATCACCCCTACCCCGAATCGGTTCATGTGGCAGTAGCAGCCGCTCCGCAGCCTGTAAAGCAGCTGCCATCGAGTTCCGACAAAAGTAAAAACCGTCGTAAACAACAGAATTTTAAAAGGAAGAATAAAAAGAAGAAACCAAAACCGGCAGGTAATCCGCAATAGGTTCATTATTTTTCTAAAGCCAACTTGTTATGCAGGTTGGCTTTTTTGATTTATTCAGCGGGGGAAACAGAGTGAGTATATAATCCTGCAATTGCCTCAATGAGCACAAAAGCAGCATTTAAAATCAGGCCGGTTACAAACACATTTGTAATATGTTTTGGCGCTGCCTGTGAATGATTATGATCGCGGCGCTTCATAGATATTTTAAGTTAATTAAAGTAGAACCATATCAGAGCGACACCACTTATTGTCATAAGGAGAAAGGTCAGGATTCCCAGGAGATTTGACCAAAAGCCATTTACATTTTCACCCAATATCTTTTTGTTATTACAGATTAATAAAATAATGACAATAAGAACCGGGGCTGTTAATCCATAAAGGATAGCGGTATAAATCAGCGCCTGTATGGGGCTAATACCAATATAATGTATGAGCAATCCAACAATAAGTGAAACCGCGATCACGGCATAAAAAGGTTTGGCTTCCTTATATTTCTTATCAAGTCCTTGTTCCCATTGGAAAGTTTCAGCCATTGCGTATGAAAGTGATCCTGCTAAAACAGGTATAGCTAAAAAACCAGTACCAATTATGCCCAGTGAAAAAAGTAAATATGAGAAATTGCCTGCAAGGGGTTTTAATGCAAGAGCAGCTTGATCCACAGTGTCAATCTGCCGTATTCCGGCATTATATAAAACTGTTCCGCTTGTAAGAATTATAAAATACATAATCAGGTTTGAATAAAACATGCCATATCCGATATCGGTTCGCATATTGCGTATTACCTGTTTATCAACAACAAAGCCGGCCTCTTTCTTTTTTATTTCCTCCACCTCCATGGAAGCTTGCCAAATAAATAAATATGGAGAAATAGTTGTTCCTAAAATTGCCACCAAAATATTCAGGTAATCTTTACTGAATTCAAATTTTGGCAATAAAGAAAATTTAAAGGCGTTTGTCCATTCCGTATTTACAATAAAAGGAACAACCATATAAACAAGAAGAATAAGGCAGAGGTACTTCATTATTGAAGCGATTTTTTTGTACGGCCAAAAAATTATACTTGGAATTAATAATGCAGTAAAAAGAATACTAAAAGCAAACGGAGGAATACTCGGGATAAGTAAATTTGCAACAGCACCCATTCCCGCAATGTCTGCCCCAATGTTTAAAACAATAGCAGGGAAACTAAAAGCAAGCATAACATATAAAATACTTCTGCTATAGTTTTTTTTAATTGCACCGGCAAGACCTTCTCCGGTAACTATGCCAATCCGTGCACACATTTCCTGAATCGAGGCCATTAAAGGAAAAGTAATTAAGGCCGTCCACAGCGTCATTAAACCAAAAATTGCGCCCGCCTGAGAATATGTTGCAATTCCCGAAGGATCATCATCACTGCTTCCGGTAATTAAACCTGGCCCCAAAACTTTCCAGGTTTTTTTTGCTTTTTTACCTGCTCTTCGAATTAAATTCATTTTTCTTATTCTATTAAAAATGTTTGGGGTAAAAAACAACAAAACTGAAAAAAAGGAGAATCACTAAATTGCCTTTAAATAACCAAGCAGGGACAACTGATTCCGTGCTGTAAAAAAACACAGGATTCTTTGAAATACAAATCAAAGAAAATACCACGGCTACTATTTGCACTGGACTCAATTTCATTTAATCATCACGAATTTCTTAATATTTCAGTTATCAAAGAATTTTATTTTAGCTCAATAGTTGGTTCATTGATATTTTGTCGATAACGGCTTACTAGCTTTACGACAACCCCTCCGGTTACGTAAGAAGATGAGCCATCTGCTCCCGCATAAAAATAATAATCGCCGGGTGCAAGGCCCAACGAAGAAAAATCTCTGGCGGGCTCTTTCTGCAGTGAGGGAGGGATTACCGGGTGATCCCGGTTCACCCATTATCACAATGTAAGCCAGTCTGCTTCGCATCCTGTTTTTTTAAAAAATTCCCCTACACATATGAAAGCTTAGCTTTCAACGTTTCAGGAAATTAAAAAAGGTGGTCCTTATTCAAGACCACCTTACATTTATCAGCGGAGAAAGAGGGATTCGAACCCCCGGAGGTATTACCCTCAACAGTTTTCAAGACTGCCGCATTCGACCGCTCTGCCATTTCTCCGCCGCAAAAGTAGTATTTTTTTTGGTTGTGCAAGTATTTTTCAAAGAATATTTTTTTTGAGTACCTTTAGAGAAATTAATATTCCATCCCCGCTCCATATTCAATACAAAAAACTATGAAAATGAAAACACTGTTACTCTTGGTTTCGTTCATGTTTTCGGGAGCGATGTTCTCAAATGTGATCGTCTATTTCAACTATGGTATATTCAGTACACCTGCCAATAAACCATACATCGAAACTTACCTGACCATTACCGGCAATACAGTCCGGTACAAGCCTGTAAAAGGCGGCTACCAGGCATCCGTAAGCATTTCCTATATCATACGCAAAGGCGCAGATACCGTTAAAGTCTCTAAGTACAATCTGCTCAGTCCTGTTGAAGCCGATACCCTGCACAAATCATCGTTTATCGATAACCAGCGCTTTCAACTCAATAACGGCACCTACACCTTATACCTCGAGGTAGCGGATAACAACAATCCTGGTAAACCCTCCACTTACCACGATAATATAACGGTAAATATGAGCCGTACAAACCGTGTCTATTCTTCAACCATTCAGCCGCTTGAATCATACAGCAAATCGGCCAAACCATCGGCTATTTCTAAAAATGGTTATGATATGGTTCCCTACAATGTAAACTACTATCCCGATGCTCAAAACAGCCTGAAGTTCTACTTTGAAACCTATAACCTCGATACGGTGATCGGCAAAAATTCAAAATTTGTGTACAGCTATTACATTGAAGAAGATGCCACATTAAAAAAACAGGATGGTCTTTCCGGCTTTCAGAAACAAGCTGCAAAACCCGTGAACCCCTTGCTGGCACAATTCGACCTTTCGACCTTGCCTTCAGGCAATTACAACCTCGTGATTGAAGTAAGGGATTCGGCCGGCATTATGCAGTATGAAAAAAAATGGTACTTCCAGCGTAAGAACACGGCTGTACAGGTCATTACCGATATCAATGCTGATGTAAAAATTAAAACCATCGAAGATTTTTTCAACCAGTTTCAAAGTGCCGATTCCCTCAAAATGTTTGTGGAATGCCTGTGGCCGATCTCTACCATGAAAGAACGTGAGTGGGAACAAACCCAGGCCGTTAAAAAAGAACCGGCACTCATGCGTAATTTCCTGGTTGATTTCTGGAAAAAAGAATCGGGCGATACCATTGATCCACTGAAGATCTGGATTCCTTATTACAAGAGTACTCTGGAAGCTATGGCCCTGTTTAAATGCGGTAAACAAAAAGGCTACTATACCGATCGCGGCCGTGTATACCTGCAGTATGGCAAACCCGATCAGCGTTCGCAAATGAACAGCTCATCCAACTCCTACCCTTACGAAGTATGGCAATACTATCGTTTGAGAGATGCCGGCAGCGGGCAGTTCTTTACGAATAAGAAATTTGTCTTTGCCAATTTCAATATTGCCGATGATTGTTACCAGCTTATTCACAGCGATGCCAAAGGCGAAATCTACGATGAAAAATGGCGTTACAGGCTTGTAACCCGCTCCCAGCAAAGCCAGAACGTAGACGATACGCAGCCCGTAAACACCTACGGCAATAACTCCGATGACCTTTTCAATAACCCGCGATAATAAAATATGCCTGAACCATCGGTTGCTGTTGTTATTCTGAACTGGAACGGGAAATCTTTTTTACAAAGGTTTTTACCTTTTGTAACAGAGCACTCACCAGGTGCCGCCATTATTGTGGCCGACAACCAGTCGACCGATGACAGCATCGATTTCCTGAAAACAGCATATCCTCATGTTCGCATTATACAGAACAATGCCAATTACGGCTTTGCCAGGGGTTACAACGAGGCACTCAAGCATGTAAATGCAGATATTTATGTACTGCTCAACTCCGATGTGGAAGTTACAGCAGACTGGCTGACACCGGTAATCAGCCTCATGCAGCAGGACAATCGCATTGCGGCATGCCAGCCAAAGCTATTGGATTATAATAACCGTAAACTATTTGAATATGCCGGAGCCGCAGGTGGCTATATCGACAAATACTGCTATCCGTTTTGCCGCGGACGCCTGTTCAACAGCCTGGAGGCAGACGACAACCAGTATAACGATGCGCGCGAAGTATTCTGGGCAACAGGAGCCTGCATGTTTGTGAAATCCAAAGCTTTCTGGGAAGCCGGGGGTTTCGATAACGACTATTTTGCACACATGGAGGAAATAGACCTTTGCTGGCGCATGAAAAACCTGGGCTATAAAGTGTATGTTGAGCCCCGCTCCGTGGTATACCATGTGGGGGGCGGCACACTCAATAAAATCAGTCCGCGGAAAACATATCTCAATTTCAGAAACAACCTCATAACCTTTACCAAAAATCATTCGGCCGGTTTTCTGTTTGTAAAAATATTCTACAGGATGATCCTGGATGGTATTGCAGCCTTTAAGTTTTTGTTTGAAGGCAGCGGGCAGCATTTTCTGGCAGTGATCAGGGCGCATTTTTCCTATTACGCCATGTTTTTTTCAACCCTGCGAAAACGCCGCGAATTCAGAAAGAAACAAGGTTTTACAGACACGGTGAGCGGTGTATACGACGGCAATATTGTATACGATTATTATATGAAAGGGCTCCGCAAATTTTCAGAACTCCGCATCAAAAATTCCTGAAAACATTTAAGCAACAAGCCCGGCTTTCTCCTGCTGCCGTTTCACAGCCAGGAGACCAACAACGGTTACAAATGAGTTGAGTAGTATCAGCTCATTGCCAATTTCATAGCCACCCATATAAGGCTTGCCGTAATTGGCAATGCAGTACGTTACAATGGGTGCCAGCACACAAACAGCAGGAACCCATTTATCTTTCAGGTTGAGCTTTGTAAAAAGCCCTACAGCAAACAATCCCAGCAATGGCCCGTATGTGTATCCAGCTATCACCAGCACTGTGTCTATAATCGTATTCTGGTTCAGGATATCGAACACTATAATAACCAGCCACATCAAAACTGCAAAGCCAATATGAATGATGGTACGGCGGCGTTTTTTCTCGGCATCCGAAAGTGTTGTGTTTTTATCATATTCAAGTATATCCACGTAAGTAGAAGTCGTCAGTGTGGTGAGTACACTATCCGCGCTCGAAAACGTTGCCGCAGTAAGTCCGATTATAAATACCAGGCCGGCAAAAGTTCCCAGATAATTCAGAGCCAGGTTCGGAAACACCTTATCACTGATGATTTTACCGGTGGCATCCTTCGGAATCTGGATTCCGCTGAAGTCATAATACTGGTATAGCATCGCGCCCAGCGATAAAAAGAAAAACGTGACGATCACCATCACGATACTGAACCAGAAAATATTTTTCTGGGCTTCACCTAAGGACCGGCAGCTCAGATTTTTCTGCATCATATTCTGATCCAAGCCGGTCATGGCTACTGCAATAAAAATTCCGCCGATAAATTCTTTGAAAAAGAAATTGGATTTTTTCCAGTCCCAGAAAAACGTTTCCGAGTATTTAGAGTGAACGACATGGCTGATGGCCTGCCCGAACGAAATATCCATTTTATGAATGATGGCTACAATCGACAGAATAACGCCGAGCACCAGGAACAACGACTGAAACGTATCGGTCCACACCAGAGTTTTGATCCCGCCGCGGTAGGTATATAACAGCATCAGGGCCAGGATCACAGAAACACTGACCCAGAACGGCACATGAAAAGCCGTAAACTGATCGAACACAAAAAGCTGTATAACACGCGCCGCAAGGTATAAACGGGCCGCCGCACCCAGAATCCGGGATAACACAAAAAAGAAGGCTCCTGTTTTCTGGGTAAACCGGCCAAAACGCGTTTCAAGGTATGTGTATATCGATACCAGGTTCATTTTGTAATAAATCGGTAGAAGCACTTTGGAAATCACGAAATACCCCACAAAATAACCGAACACCAGCTGCATATATGAGAAGTGGCCCGCCCCTACTTTACCTGGAACCGATATATAGGTCACCCCGCTCAGCGAATCACCAATCATACCAAAGGCAACAGCATACCAGGGAGAAGCTTTATTTCCCAAAAAATAACTGTCGGCACTGGTATTGCGCGAGGTTATATAAGCAATCAATAACAAGCCCCCGAAATAAAGGCCTATAAAACATAAGATGAGCAGTGGCGACATGGTATCAAAGATAGAAGCATGCCCCGGCCCGGGGGGGCCTCGTGTTTAATTTTATCCAATATGAATAGTTAATATCGTTTTTACATTTTTAATGCGTATATTTGCCCGAATTTTAAAACCTAAAATTCATTCTCATGCCATCATCGTATCTCACCAAGAAGTTTGTCCCTGAAGGGCTGACTTACGACGACGTTTTATTAATTCCTGCTTATTCGGAAGTATTGCCACGCGAGGTTAACATTTCGAGTTACTTTACCCGTGGTATCAAAATCAATACCCCTATTGTATCGGCAGCGATGGATACCGTTACCGAATACCAAATGGCGATTACCATTGCCCAGGAGGGCGGTATCGGGGTACTGCATAAAAACATGAGTATTGCCGACCAGGCCATGCACGTGCGCAAGGTAAAACGAAGCGAAAGCGGAATGATCACGGATCCTGTAACCCTCAGCGAAAGCGCTACCATCAGCGATGCCCTCAAAATCATGGCTGAAAATAAAATCGGCGGTATTCCGCTCGTTGATAAAGCCGGTAAATTTGCCGGAATCGTTACAAACCGCGATCTGCGCTTTGAAAAGGACCTGAAACGCCCCATCCGGGAAGTCATGACCCCTGCCAGCAAAGCCATCACAGCAGCTCATGGTATTACCCTGAAAAAAGCAGAAGAAATTCTACAGGATCATAAGATCGAAAAACTCCCTATCCTCGATAAATCCAACAAACTGGTTGGTTTGATCACCTACAAGGATATGATCAAAATAAAAGTACGCCCGAATGCCGCTAAAGACGAAATGGGAAGGCTTCGTGTAGCTGCAGCTGTTGGTGTAACAGCCGACACCATGGAGCGTGTAGACGCCCTGGTAAACGCCGGTGTGGATGCGATCATTATTGATACCGCCCACGGTCACAGCAAAGGCGTTATCAATATGCTTAAATCCGTTAAAAAGAAATACAAAAACCTGCAGGTTGTGGTGGGTAACATTGCCACCGGTGCTGCTGCCCTCGATTTAATGAAAGCCGGTGCCGATGCCGTGAAAGTAGGAATCGGGCCGGGTTCTATCTGTACCACCCGTGTTATTGCCGGTGTGGGCGTTCCACAACTCAGTGCCATTCTCGAAGTATCGGAAGCACTGAAAGGTAAAATCCCGGTGATTGCCGACGGCGGAATCCGTTTCACAGGCGACATTGTAAAAGCCATTGCCGCAGGTGCCAGCACCGTGATGATGGGCGGTATGTTTGCCGGTGTGGAAGAAAGTCCCGGAGAGACCATTATTTACGAAGGCCGCAAATTCAAGGCTTACCGTGGTATGGGATCGCTCGAAGCGATGCAGAAAGGCTCCAAAGACCGTTATTTCCAGGATGCTGAAGACGACATTAAAAAGCTGGTGCCGGAAGGGATCAGCGGACGAGTGCCTTACAAAGGCCACCTGGCCGAAGTGATGTACCAGCTTATCGGCGGTTTACGCGCCGGTATGGGATATTGCGGTGCCAGGGATGTAAAAGCCCTGCAGCAAGCCAAATTCATCCGCATTACAGCAGCCGGTGTTAAAGAAAGCCACCCACACGATGTGGTTATTACCCGCGAGGCGCCTAACTACAGCCGCTAAGCCATAAACCGGTTTAATAATTTTTGGTTTTAATCCGCCGGATTTGACTATTTTACTTGTAACTTAGAGCCTGCATTTTTTGCAGGCTTTTTAATGAAGCCCCCAGTAAGAATTTTAAAGACAAAAAAATGATCCTACCGATTGTATTATATGGCGATCCTGTTTTAAGGAAAGTTGGCGTTGATATTGATAAGAATTATGAAGGCCTGAACGACCTGATCAAAAACATGTTCGATACCATGGCGCAGGCCAGCGGTGTTGGACTCGCAGCGCCACAGATTGGTAAAGCCATTCGTTTGTTTGTGGTGGATGCCAGCCCGTTTGCCGAGGTGGATGAAGACGAGGAACCTGAATATACGGCAGAGGAAATAGCCCAGATGAAAGGTTTCAAAAAAGTATTTATCAATGCCCGGATCCTGGAAGAAGAAGGAGAAGAATGGAAATTCAACGAAGGCTGTCTCAGCATTCCGAAAATCAGGGAAGATGTTATGCGTAAACCAACCGTTACCATTGAGTATTACGACGAGAATTTTAAAAAACATACCGAAACCTATGATGGGATCATTGCCCGTGTTATTCAGCATGAGTACGATCATATCGAAGGAAAACTCTTTACCGACAGGCTTTCTGCATTCAAACGCAAAATGCTTTCGGGCAAACTTACCGACATATCGAAAGGTAAAGTCTCCGCAGATTATAAAATAAAGATTCCACGTTAATTGTTATGAAACAAAACCTGTTACTGGCATTTACGTTTACATGCGGCATATTTTGTTTTTCGTGCCACGATAAAAATGAGTCCAACCAGGAAAATACCGGAACAAAAGACTCTGTTGCCGTAAATACACCCGACAGTGCAAAGGCAGCTGCCGCCGATTGTAAAGTCCTGGCTGCAAATGCCCGGCATATCGATAGCCTTATTCTCGGAGCATCGGCAATGAATAAGGCGCTGGCGGAGCAAGCCATCAATGCTTTTGGGGCTTATGCCAGCAACTGCAATGATTCTATGGCCCCGGTTTTTTTATTGAAAGCCGGACAGGTAGCCCAATCCGTGATGAATGTCGAAAAGGCAAAAAGCTTTTTTAATACCTGTATTACTGATTTTCCGCAATATAAAAATCGTGGCGCTGCCATGTTTCTGCTGGCCAGGCTCTATGATGAGCCCAAAATGCTGAACAACGAAGCTGAGGCAAAAAAACTCTATGAACAGATTGTGAAAGAATACCCCAAAACAGTCTGGGCACAGGATGCCAAAGCGGCCATACAGAACCTGGGTAAAAGCGATGAAGACCTGATTAAGGAATTCATGAAAAAGAATGGTGTGTCTAAAGAAAACAGTTAAACAGACCCGGAAACCGATCTGCCTAAAATAAAAAAGCGCCTTATACAGGCGCTTTTTTTATATCATCATTTTCCGAGGTCGTCGAAATCGATGTCGTTGGTCGATGAGCTGTTATCGCTATGCTCGGAAGGCACAATAGCCGGAGCATTCGCTTTAATAATTTCAATGGATTCATTCAGAGCTTCTGTGAATTTATCGAAATCTTCTTTGTATAAAAAAACCTTGTGTTTTTCATAAAAGAACTTTCCATCGGTACCAAATCGCTTTTTGCTTTCGGTAATGGTTAAATAGTAATCATTACCCCTTGTTGACTTTACATCAAAAAAATAGGTACGTTTACCTGCTTTTACAGCTTTGGAGAACAAATCGCCTCTGTCATTTTTTTCAATCTCATCAGACATAAACTCTGTTGTGTTTTTTAGTTCATAACAAATATTTAAAAAAATTAGACTTAGAAAACACCCTGTTGAAAATTAGTTGAAAAGTCAGACTCTGAAGAATAGCCTCTCAGGCCCTTTTCCCGAACTCATCACCGGCCGGATTATTGGCGGACTTTAGCTTTTTTATACCTTTAATAAAAAGTGAGAACCCCTAACCTCACTAAAAACATACTATTGAAAACGCCTCACAAATCCAGTTTACTATCGGCCGTTGCCTGTTTCATGCTTTTGCTGCAAAGCTGCAGCAGCCCGCAAAAAATAGCCCGCCGCTACACCAACAACGACTCTACCTCCATTTTCAGCACACACAAAAGCAGGCCTTTTAAATATGGTTTTGCGTTCAATAAAACAGATGCTACCGACTATTATGAGCAGAACCTCGAAGCCTATCACCTGCGGAACGGGCAAACCATTGCCGATGTAGGGGCTGCCAGTGGCTGGCATGAGGGCATCCTATCGTTGATGTTTGATAGCATGCATTTTTACGTGGAAGATATCGATACCAATCTCCTGAACCGTGATCAGCTTAACCGGGTGGTTAAATACTACTCAGGACTGCGTAGTACCCCGCAAACCAACACGTTTGAGATGGTTCTCGGCGATAAAAAACATAGCAACCTACCCGATAGCATCTTTGATAAAGTGGTCGTGAACAGTACATTTCACGAAATGATGAACCCATGGCGCATGGTTTCTGACATAGGCCACAAACTCAAACCCGATGGCCAACTGATTATTTCCGACGACTTTTCAAACAGCTACATGAGACGCTACGTAAGAGGTTGCGGTACACTCGCCTTTAAATACAGGGATGCCATTGACATCATGGAGCTCTACGATTTCTACCTCGTGGATATGACCGAACCGGCGAACTCCTTTCAAAACATCCTGACCTTCGAAAGAAACAAAGAAAAAGCAGAAGAATTCAGTGACCGCCGGCAAAAAGTAGCACCATATATAGAAGAACTCGACAAACTTTACCAGGAAGACGTCGCCACAGACAGCGCTAAAATCAAGCATATTGCCATGATATTGAAAATGAACCTGCAGGATATACATGGCGTATACGCTACCCTCGAAAATTACCTGCGGGAGCTGGCTATGCAATGGTCAGAAGATGAGAAACCGGAGGCCGCCAAAGGTGTTTTCACGGTTGGCCTCGAGCTCTACCCCCACTCGGCCCAGCTATATCAATACCTGAGTTATGTTTATGCCGATTGCCATCAGTTCGACAAAGCCCTGATTTATTACGGCTACGCCCTCGACAACAAGCTGAAAAATGCCTCTGTTAAAGACGATATCCTGGATGCCCTTGATGCTTTGTCCCTGCTCAAATAATAATAACGTACACTTCTGCTTCAACGGAACCATATACAACCCTGCTAAAAAAGATTTTATGGAGATTGAATTTACCCTGAGACCCTGGCTGGAAAGCGACCTCGAAAGCCTTGTTCGCTATGCCAATAACAGTGCTATTGCCAAAAACATGACCAACATGTTCCCTCACCCGTATACCGAGGAAAATGGCCGCTCATTTATTGGCTTTGCTTCGCAACATACACCGCGCCATATTATGTGCATCGATATTGCCGGAAAAGCCAGTGGCGGGATCGGTATACATCCGCAGTCTGATATACATTGCAGAAATGCCGAACTGGGCTACTGGCTTGCGGAACCCTTCTGGGGTAAAGGTATTATTACAAAAGCCATCCCTCAGATGGTTGAATATGGTTTTGCAAACTTCGATATAGACCGGATCTTTGCAAGGCCTTTTGGCACCAACCTGGCCTCGCAGCGGGTTCTCGAAAAAAGCGGCTTTACACCCGAAGCCCGTTTCAAAAATACGCTTTTCAAACACGGCGAGTATATTGATGAGCTGGTGTATGCCATCCGTAAAGAAAAATAAACATGTACCAGGAGCTCTACGATCATATTCGCCGGTATGTGCCACTCAGTGCCGAAGAAGAATCTGTACTGGCAAGCAACCTTTCTCACCGTGTATTGAAAAAGAAAGAGCACCTGCTCACTGCCGGACAGGTATGCCATGCCAATTACTTCATCGTAAAAGGCTGTCTGCGCTTATACATTATGACTGAAAGCGGACACGAACAAACAGTACAGTTCGCGATCGAAAACTGGTGGATGTCCGATTACAATACCCTCGGCACTTCCAGGATAACACATGTAAATATCCAGTCGGTCGAGAACACTGAAATAGTTGTCCTCGATGCGACCCTACAGGAATACGTATTTACACGTATCCCCCAACTCGAAAGATATTTCAGACTGGTGTTGCAACGAGCTTATGCCGCCGCGATCATGAGGGCACAATACATGCTCGAAATGAGAGAAGAGGAACGCTACAGGCATTTCAGTTCGGCATTTCCGGGCTTTATTCAGCGCATTCCGCAATACATGCTGGCCTCCTACCTCGGGTTCACTCCGGAATTTCTGAGCAAGATCCGCGCAAAAAAAGATGCCTGATTTTTAAAATCATTTCTTAATTACAATTAAGATTTCTTCCGCAAAAGGGCTGCACCTTTGTCATGAGAAAAACATTATACCATGAACAAACGAATAGACATCAGCCAGATTGAACCGGAAGCATACAAAGTCATGCTGAGTTTCGAAAAATACCTCGCGGGTTCCCTGCTGGAACCTAAACACAAAGAGCTTATCAAAATAAGGGCTTCACAACTCAACGGTTGTGCATACTGCCTCGATATGCACACCCGCGATGCCCGAAAACTGGGCGAAACCGAACAACGCATCTATACCCTCAGCGCCTGGCGCGAAACACCTTACTTCGATGTAAAAGAAAGAGCGATCCTGGCCCTGACTGAAGAAATGACCCTGATCGGTCAGCGGGTTTCGGATTCTACCTATCATGAAGCACTGGCGCAACTCGGTGAAAAATACCTGGCCCAGGTCATGATGGCTATTCTGGTCATCAATTCATGGAACCGCATTGGAGTAGCCACAAACCTGATGCCCGCCTGATTGCGGGTGAATCATGAAGGCGTGTAAACCGCCTGTATGTTCATATAAGTATTGTACAGTTGTGGTTTTAATGTTACTTTCATTTGAAAGTTGGATTATAAATGGCAACTGTCTGCTTTATGAAATATATCGGCAAAATAACCCACCCACTGTTTATAGCAGCCATCCTGGCCCTGGCATTAAACGACTGGTGCTTCAAACCCATGTTTCACAATGCGGTTACGGGTAAGCTCTCTGATTTTGCCGGGCTGTTTGCCTTCCCGTTTTTCCTGAGCTGCATCTGGCCGCAGCGGGTCAAAACCATCCATATACTGGTTATCCTTCTTTTTGCACTCTGGAAAACAACCTGGATACAACCCTGCCTGGATTTCCTGAATACTGTCGGGTTCCCGGTACATCGTACTCCCGACCTCAGTGATTATACAGCATTTGGCTCAGTGCCGTTTTCCTATTATATTTTTCATAAACCGGTCTATGCTGTCATGCACACTTGGTCTGCCCGCCTGCTTGGTGCCTTTTCTATTTTCATTTTTGCAGCCACTACCATGCTTCCACCCAAATTAAACAGTTACTGCGCCATCAATAAGGAATATAAATTCGACATCTCTAAACGGCAATTGGTGTCGTGCATAAACAATGTGCAGATCCACGATGTATACAAACTCAACAAAGCCTACGGACATATCAACTTCAACAACCGTACAAATACCTTTTATTTAGAAGGTCGTACAGACACCCTGGCTCTGTTGCTGGATTACACAAAAATTGGGGATCAGGATACAATCCGGCTAAAATCATCTTATGCTGATATTATCATCTGGGGCAACGATCATAGTTCCGGGCTGAAACTCCTGAATGCTTACCGATTCAGCAACCGCTATTCTGACAAAGATTATAGAGAAAAAACCATCAGGGCTTTTGAAAAACATTTTATCCGTAAAATAAAATAACCCGGCTTGTATTCGTCCCATCGGCAAAAATCAGCAGGAAAAACTCACGCAAATTGACGCAGATTAAGAACGCGCAGATTCGCACAGAGCAGAACAACACTTCATTGCCGGCAGAGCGCCTTTGTCATTCCGACCTTAGCGCCTCCGCTATGCGCCTATGCTGAAGCTTCAGCGGCACGCGGAGCGGAGGAATCTCATTGTACACATATTAACAGGGATGTCTTGACCCGGCTCTGCGAAAATCGCGTGAACAGTTTACGCTGCTCCCTGACTCTTCCGGCACACCAAGATCCTCAGAAAAGTTTATCGGGTTCTGCCTCCGTTTTGTATAACCGGGGAACAGGGATCTGAAGCCCCGTGCGGCGATTGAATGCTTTGATGAAGTAAACGGATAATTCGGGAATCAGGGATTTATCGGGATTATGTACAAAAAAATACAGTTCCTCCAAACCCTGCTCCAGCCATTGCGCCAGGCGTTCCACCCAGGCATCCATTCTTATATAATCGCTCGGATGGAGATCATTGGCCTGGAAACGTATAAACACCTTTCGGCTTGTAAGCCGCATATGCATCACATCGCGGCGGCCGGCTACATCTGTAATAACCAGGCAATAACGATTCCTGTACATGTAATTACAAACCTGCCTCATGGCCTCGTTTCCGGGTTCAAACCACCCTTCATGCCTGATCTCAATAGCCAGGTTATCGGGCATTACCGCATCCAGGAAAGTCAATAACTCGTCAGCTCTCTGATGATGCAATTGTGGAGGTAACTGCAAAAACGGAAGTCCCAGCTTGGGTTTAAATGTTTCCCATAACAGCATCAGGCTTTTCATCTGGGGAATCATGTGTGTAAGCGATCCTGCATGGCTGATTTCCTGGTGAACCTTCGGGCAGAATCTGAAATCTTCAGGCACCACAGCCAGCCAGCGTTTTATAGCCTCCGGTTCCGGGTTCCTGTAATGGGTAGCATTCAATTCAATGCTATTATATTGCCTGCCATAATACTTCACAAAATCCTTTGCGCGTGCTTTGGGCGGATATAAAGTTCCCGGAAACCCCTCATCACTCCAAACCGGCGCACCAATATAAACACGGAGATTATCAGCTCTTTTACCCCCCAACACCTTTTCAGTGCCTGGGTGATCCCTTGGCAGAGTCAGGTCTATACCTTCTACACTCTTTAAGCGGCCGAATTCCATAAATTGGTTTACGTTTCAGGTGCTAAATTAATCCGTATTTCCCTTTTTGAGCGCTATTTTTTGTAGCAGGCCAAAAGTCGGTGAACGGTACCGGTTTTTTAAGAAAATTAACGTATCAGGTCGATTATTGTACATACAAACAATTACCTTAGGGGCTTGTTATTCAACTACCATGCTCGCCAGATACCTTATTTTTTTTGCTATTATCGTCCTTATCGAGATCTATTTCCTTCAGGCCGTCAGAACTGTTTCTATCGACTTTTCACCCAATAAACGAAGGGTCTTCTTATATATATTTTATGGTTTGTTTGCCATCAATCTGACTCTCGGTATTGTGGGTATGTTTTATCCGCCGCCAAACTGGAACGGGATTGTCCGTATGGTATTTTCCATTTTCTTCGTGATGGCCTTATGCAAACTCATTGGTGTAGTTTTTCTGCTAATGGATGATCTTGTAAGAGCGTTTCGCTGGATTGCCTCGTTTTTGCAGAAAGCACCTGCCACGGAAACAGCGGAAAATGCACACCACATTTCCCGTCTCAAATTTTTCAGCCAGCTGGCAATGGCCTTTACGGTCATCCCGGCTTTTGGTCTGGTTTATGGGATTATCCGCGGCGCCTATAAATTCAGGGTTCACAAGGCAACCATTAAATCGCCCAACCTGCCCGTAGCATTTCATGGTTTCAAGATTGTGCAGATTTCAGACATCCACAGTGGCAGCTTTATGAGTACCGAGCCTATCATGAAAGCGTTTAATATTGCCATGGAACAAAAACCGGATATTATTTTTTTCACAGGCGATCTTGTCAATAACGAGGTTTCAGAAACTACTCCCCACCTCGATACTTATAAAATGCTCAAAGCCCCTCATGGTGTATACTCAACCCTCGGTAATCATGATTACGGCGACTATATGCAATGGGAAAGCCGTGAAGCCAAAAAGAAAAATCTGGAAGACCTCAAACAGGTGCATGCTGCCAGTGGCTGGCGACTCTTAATGAATGAGCATGTGGCCATTGAAAAAGACGGGCAGAAAATAGCCCTGCTCGGAATCGAAAACTGGGGAGGAAACCTCAATTTCCCGAGATACGGTAAACTCGACAAAGCCTATACAGGAACAGAAGATTATACCTTTAAAATTTTACTATCGCACGATCCCTCCCACTGGGATAAAGAAGTGAAAGAAGACCCGCGCTACCGCGACATTGATCTGACTCTCAGCGGCCACACACATGGCATGCAGCTTGGCATCGAAATTCCGGGTATAAAGTGGAGCCCTTCCAAATATTTCTATAAACAATGGGCCGGCCTCTACAGGCAGGATAACCAATACCTGTACGTAAACCGTGGTCTGGGTTTTCTGGGTTATCCGGGCCGTTTGGGGATCTGGCCCGAAATTACCGTCCTTGAACTGCAAAAAGCTTAATTTACTGAGTCATTTGGCATAAAACCTTCCACAAAAGCCCGACTTTGTTTATAAATGGTCGCTTGGTTCAGCCTATTTTTTATTATTTTCATGCCTTGTTTCGAGCAGGGGCATAACTATGGTTTTTAGCAGCATTACGTTTCTTGTTTATTTTTTACCGGTCTTTTTGCTGGCGTACCATCTTACGCCCAATAAATTCAAAAATGCCTGTATACTTCTGTTCAGCATCTTATTTTATGCCTGGGGTGGACCTAAATTCGTATTTGTTATTCTGGGTACCACATTCCTCGACTTTATTTTCGTTAACAAAATGGCGGAAGCCAAAAACAGCCGTTCCAAAAAGCAGTGGCTTGTTCTGTCGCTTTGCATGAACCTGGGCCTGCTTTTTTATTTCAAATACTGCAATTTCTTCATCGATAACATCAATGCCATTTTAAGCCCGATGGGTTCAAAACCAATTCCCTGGCTTAAAGTGGTTCTTCCTATCGGTATTTCTTTTTATACGTTCGAAAGTGTTACCTATGTCGTCGATGTGTATCGCGGGATTCATAAACCGCTTAGAAATTTCTGGCATTATCAAACCTATATCCTGCTTTTTCCGAAACTTATTGCCGGTCCTATTGTACGTTACCACGATATTGCCGACCAGATCACCAACCGCGAAAAAAATTACACAACCGATGTAAAGCTCAGTGGCTTTTATACCTTCTGTATAGGTCTGGCTAAAAAAGTAATCATTGCCAATACGATCGGGGCACAGGCCGATGCCATTTTCAAACTGGATATTTCCCAGATCGATACAGCCGCAGCCTGGGTCGGCGCACTGGCCTACACCTTTCAGATATATTTCGATTTCAGTGGATACAGTGATATGGCTATAGGCCTGGGTAAGATCATGGGCTTCCGTTTCCCGGAAAATTTCAGCAACCCCTACCTTTCATCAAGCATTACCGAATTCTGGCGCCGCTGGCACATTACACTCGGAACCTGGATGAAAAACTACCTCTATATCCCTCTGGGCGGTAACAAAGTTTCCAGTTCCAAACTGTACCGTAATCTTATTATTGTTTTTTTACTTTCCGGTCTGTGGCATGGTGCAAGCTGGAATTATGTGATCTGGGGTGCTTTTCACGGGTTGTTTCTGGTGCTGGAACGAGTTTTTCTGCTCAATGTATACAACAAAACAGGCAAGATCGTTTCTACCCTGCTCACCTTCATCATTGTTGTTACAGGCTGGGTTTATTTCCGCAACGAGAATCTATCCTACGCCAATCATGTGGTAAAAGCCATGTACTCGTTCAATTTCTTCGATGGTAAGTTTGCCCTCAACAACGATTTTTATTTCACACTGGCTCTCGCCTGTATATTCTCTTTCTTCGCACTGATACCCGCCACCAAAAAAATTCAAACTGCGGTATATGGCGAATCCCATACACAAACCGGTCACATAGCTTTACTTTCGATCAGCATTGCCTTGTTTTATATCTCTTTAAGTTACATCGCGGCCCTGGACTTTAACCCCTTTATTTATTTCAGGTTCTGAGCATGAAGAAACAATACAACATATTCGTCATTCTTGCCTTCCTGGCCCTGGCTTTCCCTATGCTGAAAGGATTTGTCAATAAGGATAAAAACCCTAAGCTCACCGGGCTTGTAATCAACAATGCCAATCCGGATTCTATCTTAAGTGCGGAGACCTGGCTGAGCGGACAATATCAGAACCTGAAAGATGATTACAATAACGATCACTGGGCATTTAAGGAGCTTTATGTAAGACTCAATAACCAGCTATACTACGATTGGTTCAACCAGATCCGTGTCAATGGGTTTGTATCCGGGAAAGATAATTATGTTTTCAGCGAAGGTTACCTGTTTTCGGCTTACGGCGATGACTTTGTGGGCGAAGAAAAAATAAAATCCAAAATCGAAAAGGCCAGAGTGCTGCAGGATACCCTTCGTAAAAAAGGGATTGATCTGCTTCTTGTATTTGCGCCCGGTAAAGGCGAGTTCTGCAGCGAACAGGTTCCTGATAAATATATACACCCTGTCAAAACAACAAACTACAAGGAGTACATTCGTCTCACAAAACAATACGGAGTCAATACACTTGACCTCCTGAGCTGGTTTCATCAACTCAAAGCCAGTACCCAGTATCCGCTCTTTCCTAAATTCGGCCACCACTGGAGTTATTATGGCGAATGCCTGGCTGCCGATACAATCATACATCATATAGAACACCTTCATCATTGTGACATGCCGGAAATCGTGTGGCAAAACATAGAAGTATCCGACACAGCCAGGAGCCGCGACAACGACGTGCTTAAGAGCATGAACCTGTATCGCAATCCCGAACAGAATCAGAAACTGGCCTACCCGGAAGTAATGTTTGAACAGGATTCGACAAAAAACACAACGCGTGTACTTACTATTTCAGACAGTTACTGGTATGGCCCCGTATACCTTGGTGTTCCTCAAAATTGTTTTGCCGGAGGTCAGTTCTGGTATTACTACAACAAGGTCATTCCTTCCCCTCTGCCGAATCAGAAAGTAGAGGTCTGGCAACTGGACCTCAAGCAATCTATCGAAAGCAATAAGGTAATCATGGTTCTATACAGTGATGGCAATTTATCAGGATTCGGAAATACCTTTATTGAAGATGCCTACGAACTTTATACAAGCCCTGAAACCTACTATGCCCGCGTGGAAAAAGAAAGGGCTGTGAAAAATTTCCAGAAACAAATTCGCGAAACGCCAAATCTACTCAAGAAATCGACCAGATATTCTGTTGAACAGCAAATCACATTAGACTCCGCGATTAAAGTAGATGCTATGAATATGGCCGGTATCAAAACCGCCAGATAAGCCTCATCATGCTTATTCGGATATCATACATGGCTTTAACCAAGAGCGGGCCTATATAATAGCATACGTAAAATGAACAGATCAGACACAACGAAAAGAGTAAAACACAAGAATATGCAACGACGCAATCGTCTTTCGTGGACATTTGCCTTCAGCTTTATAGCACTTATTTCCATGGCCGATGAAGGCATGTGGCTGCCCCAACTGCTGAATGCCATGAACATAAAAGACATGAAGAAAAACGGCTGCAAACTCACTGCCGAACAAATCTACAGCATCAACAAATCAAGCCTCAAAGACGCTATTGTGCAGTTTGGCGGCGGTTGTACCGCTGAAGTCATTTCTTCAGAAGGACTCATCCTCACCAATCACCATTGCGGCTATTCATCTATTGCTTACCACAGCACTGTTCAAAACGATTACCTTACCAATGGCTTTGTTGCTATGAACAAACAACAGGAACTCTACACTCCTAACCTCACGGCAACTATTATTAACCGTATTGAAGATGTAACTGCCAAAGTGCTCAATGGTATTACATCCACAACCACCGACGTGAAAAAAGACTCCATCATCAAAGCCAATATCAAAGCCATTGAAAAAGCCGCGGTTGAAGGCACTCACTATGAAGCCTTTGTACGCCCGTTTTTTTACGGCAACGATTACTACCTCTTCGTAACCGAAGTTTTCAAAGACATACGCATGGTTTTTGCTCCACCCTCTTCTATCGGGAAGTTCGGCGGTGAAACCGACAACTGGATGTGGCCACGTCATAATGCCGATTTCTCAGTATTCCGCATCTATGCCAATAAAGACAATAAACCTGCTGAATTCAGCAACGATAACGTTCCTTATAAGCCAAAACATGTTATTCCTATTTCCCTGAAAGGCTATAAAGAAGGCGACTTTACCATGGTATACGGCTTTCCGGGCCGTACCCAGGAATACCTGACCTCGTATGCTGTAGATATGATCATGAATGAAAGCGATCCGCTCAAAGTATCGCTGCGCGAAAAAAGACTGGCTATTTATGAAGCCGATATGCGCTCCAACGATACCATCCGGATCGCTTATGCCAATAAATACGCCAGTGTAGCCAACTACTATAAAAAATGGATGGGCGAAATGCTGGGCCTGAAAAAATACGATGCCCTCTCTAAAAAACAGGCATTTGAACAACAGTTCAATGATGCACTCAACCAATCGCCCGATCTGAAAACAAAATATGCCAACCTGCTGCCACAGTTAAAAGAGATTTATAAAGACTACCGGCTTCTGAACCGCCAGATGGACTATTACAGCGAGTGCCTGCTCGCCATCGATGTACTGAATATTGCCAGGGGCTATTCCAATCTTTTTGCTGAATTGAAGAAAAAACAAAAAGGTACAGCCAATACGTTCGATAAAAACCTGGCGGACCTTAAGAAAAGCCTCAGCTTTAAAAATTACAACCGGTCTACCGATATGAAAATATGCGAAGCCATGCTGGGCGAATATATCCGCAGTGTGAAACACGAAGATCGTCCTGCTGTGCTGGATTCTATGATTACGGCCCAGGGCAACGATGCACACAGACTTACCGAGTTTTTGTATAGCAACACCACCTTTTCCGAAAAAAATAAAATAGAGCTGATGCTCAACGACCTGGAAAAATACCCGCAACTCTATGAGCGTGATCCCGTATACTACCTCGCCACTTCAATTGTGAAACACTACAGCAAAAACATCATTCCGCAATTTCAGTCCGATGACTTTGAAATTAATGAGCTGCAGAAACAATACGTCACCGCTCAGAAAGAACTGATCAAAACCAAAAAATTCTATCCCGATGCCAACTCCACATTACGTGTGGCTTACGGTAAGGTGAGCTCCTATAAACCAAGAGATGGTGTAAATTATGAGTATTACACAACAATCGACGGGATCATGGAAAAATACAAAGCCGGCGACGAAGAATTTAACCTGCCTCCAAAACTGATTGATCTTTATAAAAGTAAAGATTACGGCCAGTATGCCGATGCAAGCGGTTCCCTGCACGTGGCTTTTACAGGCAGCAACCATACCACCGGCGGTAATAGTGGTAGTCCGGTATTCAATGGCAAGGGCGAATTAATCGGCACTAATTTTGACCGTAACTGGGAAGGCACCATGAGCGATATTATGTACAACCCTGCCCAATGCCGTAATATTGCACTGGATGTCAGATACACCCTCTTTATTATTGATAAATTCGGTGGAGCGGGTTACCTGCTCAATGAAATGAAAATCATGAAATAACAAAAGCGCCTGCATGAAAAAAACACTCATTAAAAACGCAACGATTGTTAACGAAGACGAAATTTTCGTGTCCGATGTACTTATCGAAGGCGAATATATTTCTCTTATAGAACCCGGCATCAGTGCCGAAAATGCAACAGTGATAGACGCAGAAGGCCTTTACCTGTTACCGGGAGCCATCGACGACCAGGTGCATTTCCGCGAACCGGGCCTTACCCACAAAGGAGAAATATATACAGAAGCCCGGGCAGCCGTAGCCGGTGGCATCACTTCCTATATGGAAATGCCCAATACAAGCCCACAGGCGGTGACCATCAGCGAACTCGAGAAAAAATATACACGGGCCGCTGAATGCTCCCTCGCCAATTACTCATTCTACATGGGTGGCACCAATACCAACCTGGAGGAAACGCTGAAAGTAGACTATAAAAAAGTATGTGGTCTCAAACTTTTCATGGGCTCATCAACAGGCGATATGCTGGTCGATAATACCAAAACCCTGGAAGGATTTTTCTCAGAAGCCAATACACTCATTGCCACACACTGCGAATACGACCCCCTGGTCAAGGAAACACAGAAACGCATCGTGGAAGAATACGGCGGAGACCTTCCGGCCTACTTCCATCCCATCATTCGCAGCGAAGAAGCCTGCTACAGATCATCGTCTATGGCTGTAGAGCTGGCGAAAAAATTCAATACCCGTTTACACATCCTGCATATCTCAACGGCCAAAGAACTGAGTCTGTTCCGCAACGACATCCCGCTCAAAGAAAAACGCATTACAGCCGAAGCCTGCGTGCATCACCTCTGGTTCAGCGATGAAGACTATAAAACAAAGGGCAATTATATTAAATGGAACCCGGCCGTAAAAACAGCCTACGACCGTGATCATATTCTGAAAGCTGTAATCGACGGACGTATTGATGTGATCGCCACCGACCACGCACCACATACCATCGAAGAAAAAGAACTACCTTACCTTAAAGCACCAAGCGGCGGCCCCCTTGTACAACATGCGCTCCAGGCCATGATTGAGTTACATAAACAGGGTAAAATAAGCCTGGAAACCATCGTGCGTAAAATGAGCCACAATGTTGCCGATATGTTCGGCATCGATAAAAGAGGCTATATCCGCGAAGGCTATTTTGCAGATATGGTACTTGTTAACCTGAATAAAGCACAGGAAGTGACTAAATCAAACATCCTGTATAAGTGCGGCTGGAGCCCGTTTGAAGGCTATACCTTCCACTCGGGAGTTGAAAAAACATTCGTTAACGGACACCTCGTATACAATAACGGACAGTTTGATGAAACCAAATACGGGCAACGCATGACATTTAATCAAAGAAGCTGATTGAGGTGAAGGCTTTTATAGTTTCTATATTCACAGTCATGTCTGTTATCGCGTTTTCACAAACCGATTCACTGGATGCTTCCGGCGATCCGCGCCTGAAAACAAATACAGGCATGACCGTTCTCGACGCACAGCCCGAATACCCGGGTGGCTATAAAGCCATGAATGAATTTTTGCTCAAAAACGTGCATTATCCCGATCCGGGCCTGGAACAAGGTGTTGGCGGAACCGTATATATTAAAGTAACCATCGATGAACGGGGGCATATGCGTGATCCCAGGGTATTAAAAGGCATATCACCGGAATTTGACATCGAAGCGCTTCGCCTTATCAGCATCATGCCTGACTGGAAACCAGCCATCCAAAACGGGAAATACTGTAAGACTTATTTGAATTTACCTGTTAAATTTAGCCTCAAGTAACCTATGCTCTGGCACATCCTGAAATACCTCATGGGATTTACAGTCGCTGTTTTTTACAAGCGGCTGCAGGTTCACAATGTCAAATCCATCCGGGTCAAAGGACCTGTGATTATTGCCATGAATCACCCCAATGCGTTTATGGACCCTATTGCTTTCACCACACGCGTGTATCCTCCCAAAGTGATGTACCTGGCGCGAGGTGATGTATTCAAACCAGGCTTGATCAGTCGCTTATTAGAGAGCATTGGTATCGTCCCTATTTTCAGGGTGCAGGATGGTGGTAAAGAAGGTTTGAAGAAAAATGACGCGACCTATCGCCGCGTAAATTACCTCCTGGATCATAACAATAAGATCATCATTTTTGCAGAAGGACTTTGTGTGCAGGAACGCCGCCTTCGTCCACTCAAAAAAGGTGTGCCCCGCATGGTGTTTGGCGCCATGAAAGAGATTAGTCACCCCGAACTTTGTGTAGTGCCTGTAGGTGTCAACTATTCCAACCCTAAGAATTTCCGCAGCGATGTGTTTTTCAATATCGGTGAGCCCATCTATGTACGTGATTACATGAAAGATTATGAGGCCGCGCCCGCCAAAACCATGAACCGCTTTTTACAGGACCTGGAACCACGCATGCGCGAACTCATCGTACACATTAACGACCCGGCTGATGATGTACTCGTAGAAAATATGGAGGAACTCTATAAACGCGAATCCTGCCGTAAACAACATCTCAATTACCGCAACCTGGAACACAGCCACCGCATTACAGGCCAGATCATTGACACAATAAACCGGGTTTCAGAAGAGCATGCTGCAAAAAAAACAGAATTGAAAAAAGACACTACCAGGTTCCTGAAAGAACTTCACAAAGGAGGATTACGTGTCTGGCTGCTTGAGACCTATCATCAGAAGCAGTTAAATTACCTCGTGCTGAGTCTGCGTATTCTGATTCTGCTATTGGGCTTACCAATTTATATCATGGGACTCATTGGTAATTATATCCCTTATAAACTCTCCGATGCCATTCCCAATAAAATGGTCAGGGAAGTGGAATTTTCCGCTTCCTTCAAACTTGGCGTCGGCTCACTCCTCTTCCCACTCTATTACCTGGCTGTTTTTTTCATAACCTATGCCTTTTCACCCCATATCGGCTGGCCTTTGTTAGTGATCTTATTATCGATTCTTAGCGGCTGGTTTTGTCTCTACTACTCCCCTTTCCGTAAAAAAACACGTGGCATATTCCATGCACTGCGTTTAAAATCATCGCGTCCGGAAGCCTGGAAGCAACTCCGTCAGGAAAGGGAAATGCTCATCAGCCGATTTGAACAACTGGCTTGACCCTGACGTTTTTTTGCATATCTTAACAGGTGTTAAAATGACGCCAAACAGATTGGCACAGGATTTGGATTTCTGATTTGAAAAAACGCACACCATGAAACTTACAAAGCATATTGCAGTTTATACAATATCCGTTGCCACTGCCCTTGCTTTTTGTTCTGCCGCTTTAAACACAAGCAAAGAACACACCCTTTCCCAGGTTATTACTCCATCTTCCAGCCTGAAAGAATTACCTACCACCAATAATGCAGCCTTCAAAGAAGGCGAAGTTCTTTCATACCGCCTGCACTACGGGATTATTGATGCCGGTGTGGCTGTACTGGAAGTAAAACCCCAGGTTATGGAGGTTTCCGGCCGTAAAGTGTATCATATCGTTGGTAATGGTTATTCAAAAGGTACCTTCGATTTCTTTTTCAAAGTACGCGACCGCTATGAAACATATATCGATAAAGATGCCATGCTCCCGTGGTTGTTTGTTCGCCGTGTGGAAGAAGGTGGCTATAAAATAAATCAGGATTACACATTCAATCAGTATACCAACAAAGTTGATATTGGTGGTGGCGAAAAATTTGACGTTCCCGAAGGCACGCAGGATATGATCTCCGCATTTTACGCTGCCAGGAATATGGATTTCTCCAATGCCAAAATCAACGATGTATTTTCAATCAATAGTTTCGTTGATAAGGAAGTATGGCCACTCAAAATCCGTTACGTCGGGAAAGAAGAAATTGAAACAGACCTTGGTAAATTCAGATGCCTGAAATTCCGCCCGATTGTTCAGAAAGGTCGCATCTTTAAAAGCGAGGAAGACCTGAACGTATGGATCACAGATGATAAAAACCACATTCCTGTGCGTGCACAGGCTAAAATCCTGGTGGGTTCCATTAAACTCGATATCACCAACATGAAAAACCTGGCCAACACCACCGCAGAAATCAAGTAACCATGTATTCAAAATAATTGAAAGGATATGACTGAAAAGTCAATATCCTTTTTTATTTTTGAAACACGATGGAATTACCAAAAGAAATTGTTGAGCGCGTTAATCAGCTCGAAGAAAAATACAGCTCCATGGGCCAGAGCCTGGAGAGTTACCTAGATGGCCTGTTATTATCAAACTACCTCACCTACTGGGATTATACACAGGTAGATACCCTGTTGACCCTTCAAAATCCGAAAACGGATTTCCCGGATGAACTGATCTTCATTATTTATCACCAGATCACTGAGTTATATTTTAAACTGTCGCTTCACGAATTCAACCAGATTGCCAACAACGGACGCCATATAAAACCAAATGGCCACGACCTGGGATGGAAAAACAGCCTCGATGTGAAGTTCTTTACCGAACGCGTTGTCCGCATTAACCGCTACTTCGAAGCACTCACCAAATCCTTCGATATTATGGTTGACGGCATGGAACGCGAACAGTTTTTACGTTACCGTATGGCGCTTTTACCAGCCAGTGGCTTCCAGAGTGCTCAATACCGCATGATCGAAATAAGTGCTACCGATTTTTTCAACCTCGTTGATAAAGATGTAAGGCCTCAGTTTGAAGGGAAACAGGCCTCTATCGAAGAGATGTTCCCATTCATATATTGGAATAAAGGCGCCACAGAACTGGCAACCGGTAAAAAAACACTTACACTCGAGCAATTTGAGAAGAAATATTCGGAAAAATTTATGGCACTCGCCAACGAATACAAAACCAAGAACCTCTGGGCCAAATACAAAGCCCTTAGTCAGCAGGATCAGCAGAACCCACAACTGATCAATGCCCTCAAGGAACTGGATGTGAATGTGAATGTAAACTGGCCGCTGATGCACTATAAATCGGCAGTGCGTTACCTGAACCAGGGACAGGACGATGTGCCTGCCACCGGTGGAACAAACTGGCAGAAATACCTGCCACCACGCTTCCAGAAACGTATTTTCTACCCGGAACTCTGGAGCGCCGAAGAAAAGGAAAACTGGGGCAAAGGCTGGGTGGAAACCAATGTATTCAGAACCCGCTGATTAAAGGCAATAATTCCCTATATTTAACGTTTAACATACGGTTTGCGCAAATTAGCCCTATATATTTCCATTTTCACTGCTGCCCTGGGTATGGCCCAGATCGGTGGCACAAAAACATTCCGCTTCCTGGATCTTCCGATACCGGCCCGGGCCAATGCACTGGGCGGAAATGGTACCATGGCCATCTGGGATGATGATATTAACCTTTCCTACAGCAATCCGGCCCTGCTGAACCATAACTGCAACAACCAGTTTGCCTTTAACTATGTGAATTATGTGGCGGACCTCAATTATGGAAATTTTGCCTATGCCCACCATTTTAAGAAAGTAGGTACGTTCGCTGCCGGAATTCAATATTTTAACTACGGTAAATTTGATGGCCGCGATGAGTATGATGAACAAACCGGAAAATTCAATGCCGCGGATTATTCCTTAAACCTGAGCCTGTCGAGACCAATAAGTAAAGACAGTTGTTTTTCAGTTGGTATAACTGCCAAAACCATTTATTCGCATTACGATCAGTATTACTCCTTTGGTTCTGCATTCGATTTTGGAATTACCTACCACAATAAACATCAGCTCACAGCCTCTATTGTTGCCAAAAACTACGGTAAGCAATGGCGCCCGTACAGCGGAAAAGACGGCGTAAAAGAATCGCTTCCGGCAGATCTGCAGATTGGTATCAGCAAAAAAATTCCGAAAGCGCCTTTTCGTCTTATTGCCGTATACGATCAGCTTATGAAATGGGATCTGACCTATGTAAGCCCGCTCGACGAAGCCAACCAGATTGACCCGTTTACAAATGAACCTGCCAAGAAACGCACCAAGTCACAGATCTGGGGCGATAAATTTATTCGTCATATTACGATTGCTTCCGAAATCATTGTTACCAAAAATTTCAATCTCCGCGTCGGTTATAATTTTATGCGTGGCAAGGAAATGAAGCTTCCCGATAAAAAAGGTGTGAACGGATTATCACTGGGCCTTGGTTTCAAGATTTATAAATTCCAGTTCAGCTATGCATTTTCCAAATACAATATTGTAGGAAATTCGCACACATTCAGCATTGCAACTTCTTTGGCTAATTTTACCAAAAAATAAATCATCAGATTTTGAAAAACATGCATTTGTTCAGTACATTTACAATGTATGTCTAAAATTACCATAGCTATCGACGGTTATTCTTCCTGTGGTAAAAGCACTTTAGCTAAAGCCCTTGCCCAGAAACTCAATTACAGCTACATCGATACCGGCGCTATGTACCGCGCGGTAACCTATCATTTTATTAAAAAAGGGATTATACAAAACAATAATATACCTGACATGCCCCGTCTTCTGGAAGAACTGAAGCATGTGGTTGTATATTTCCAATACAACAGCCAGACCCGGGTTTCGGAAACCTACCTGAACGATGAGAATGTGGAGCGTGTGATACGGGGAATGGATGTGGCACAGAACGTAAGTAAAATAAGTTCCATCAAAGAAGTTCGTGAAAAAATGGTCGCCTCACAGCGTGAGATGGGCAAGCATAAAGGTGTTGTGATGGATGGCCGCGATATAGGCTCACACGTGTTTCCGAACGCAGAACTTAAGTTGTTCATGACCGCCGATACGGATGTGCGGACACAACGCCGCCTGAATGAACTCAGCAGTAAAGGCGAATATTACACATTTGAAGAAGTAAAGCAGAATCTCGAAAAACGGGATTATGAAGATACACATCGCAAAGAAAATCCATTGATCAAAGCCAAAGATGCCATTGTACTTGACAACACCGATCTGGGTAAAGAAGAGCAACTGGAGTTTGTGCTTAAGCTTATCGACGATCTCTTACTGACACAAGACGAGTTTAAAGCGGTTACAAAACTGCACTAAACCCCGGCCTGCATTATAATCCAACCATTTCTTTCTTTTCAAAATCCCAGACCTTCAGGTTCAGGCAGGCCATAATATCCTTTGGTTTCAGGGATGTGCGCTTGGCGGTTTGCATTTCAGGAATTGCCTGCATCACTTCCGGCAACCTGTAAAAAGGAATACGCGCGTTCATGTGATGAATGTGATGATAACCAATATTTGCAGTCACCCAACGCATAAAAGCATTAAGTTCCATGTAACTGGAAGAATCAAGCGCTGCACCTTCATAGGTCCACTCTTCGTTACCGGCAAATGTTACCGACGGGAAATTATGCTGGGCATAGAACAAATAGCTACCCATAGCACCGGAAATAAAATGAGGAATGGCACACATCAGAATCCAGGTTTGCCATCCCAGGAAATAAAAAATAAGGCCCTGCGATGTAAAATGCACAATCAATGCAATCAACGAGTCCACATTCTTGGTGAAACGGTTAATGATCGATTTAATACACATGCCATACATAAACGTAAAAATATAACCGAAGAGGATTGTCAGCGGATGGCGTATAAACAGGTAATGACGCCTTTCTGCGCGGCTTAGTTTTTCATATTTCTGACGTGTATAGATGGGATATGATCCTATACTGGCGCTGAATAACTTGGAGTTGTTTTTATGGTGATAATCGTGGCTTGCAGTCCAGATACCTGTGGGGGCCAATACGTAGAAACCAAAGAATGTAAAAATCATATCGGCCAGGAATGATTTATCGAGAATGGCTTTATGCTGATGATCATGATATATTACAAACATCCGTACGATGACCAGGCCTGCGGCAATACTACAGATCAGGCGAAAAGCCCAATGAATAGGTAACGCTGTGCCTGCTAATAATGCAAATAGGATAACGAGTGTACTGAGTGTGTAGTACCAGCTTAATGCCCTGTTTTCGCGGGCGTATGGCTTGGTGGCAAGAATGAGTTGTTTACCCTGGAGCATAGGATAGCAAATATACAAAGAAAAGCGAAAGTTAAATGGATGTTAAGCCGGGCGTTTGTGTTTCCAGCGACGATGGCTCCAGAGCCATATTTCGGGTTGATGACGAATATCATGTTCCAGTTTACGGGTGTGCAGTTCTGAAATCTCACCCTCCTTTGTATCCTTAGGGTTTTCGACAAGAACTTCTGCATGGACCTTATAGTAGCCCCGCTTCACACGGTTTACCGTGACATACACAATGGGGTAATTCAACTTTTGAGCAATTTTTTCAGTTCCCCAGAAAACAGGCGTATCCTGGTGCAGAAAAGTTGTCCAATAGGCGTTTTCGGGGGCCGGTGTCTGGTCGGCAATAAATGCGGTGGCATTCACTTCCTGGCGGTTTTTAATCATTTCGCGCATGGTGTCTTTCATGGCATACAGTTTTGTGCCAAAACGCGTGCGCATATCGTACATCAGTTTATCAAAATATGGATTGGTCAGCGGGTGGTAAATAACGTACAGCTGCTGTTTATTCATAAGACTGAATGTATTGCCGGCCCATTCCCAGTTACCAAAATGCCCCATCACGATAATACAGGACTTTTTCTCATCTGCCAGTTTTTTGAAAAGAGAAAGCGTGTCATCTGTAAACGCACAGCGTTTAATCGCTTCTTTTTTTGAAATAGTGAGCGTTTTAAAGGTTTCCAGTATCAAATCGACCAGGTACCTGTAAAAGCGCCGTTCTATCTGTTTAAGCTCTTTATGTGATTTGTCGGGGAACGAATTTTTGAGATTTTGATACACCACTTTTTTCCGGTAACCGATCACAAAGTACAGAAGTACAAAAACAAAATCGGCGAGCCCGTAAAAGATAAAAAACGGCAAAAGAGAGATTCCGTAAATAAAAGGAAGTACGATATAGAAGCCCAGTTTTTTCACTTCGCTAAGGACGTGCTTAAATTCTAAATTTAAAAATTTTTCATTTAGTCGATAAAATAGCTATTTTTATTTGACCTTTTATGGAACTCGTCAAAGAAATTATTTTTTCGTACGGCAAAGTACAACTCTGGAATCCTGAACTGATCCGTATCGAATTTTTTTCGAAAGCGATGATTGGCCGAAAAGAATGTATTGAAGTAAATAATGCCATTGGCATTTTAACGGAAGGAAAACAGGCTCTTGTTTTGACGGTTGCAGCCGAAGACACTAATTTCGATGCAGAAGCACGCGATGAATCATCGAGTCCGAATGGCTTGCGTTTCACCATTGCCGACGCTTTTGTAGCACGAAACCTGGCTCAGAAACTCATGGTTAACTTTTACCTGCGTTTTAATAAACCGGCAAAACCAAGCAAAGCCTTCGCCAGTGAGGATGAGGCCATAGCCTGGTTACGGTCCCAGGCTTGACACACTTAGAAATTCGGTTTCAGCAAGTATTTACTGTAAAACTCCGTGATATGAGCCACAGCTTCATCTGCAGTATCCACGATTTTAAATAACTCAAGATCCATCGGATTGATGTTGCTTTCACGCTCCATCATACTGGATTTGAGCCATTCGATAAGTCCTTCCCAATAAGATTTACCAACAAGTACAACCGGGAACTGCGCTATTTTATGGGTTTGTACCAGGGTGAGCGATTCAAATAATTCGTCCATCGTACCAAAACCACCCGGCATACCGATAAATCCCTGGGAGTATTTCAGGAAAATGGTTTTGCGAACAAAGAAGTAATCGAAATTGATATTCTTGTCATCATCAATAAAATCGTTGAACTTCTGTTCAAAAGGTAAAACAATATTTAAACCTACCGATTTTCCTTTTCCCCGGCGGGCGCCTTTATTGGCTGCCTCCATGATTCCGGGACCACCACCGGTTATAACTCCATAACCTTCCTGAACCAGTTTGAATGCAATTTCTTCGGCCAGGATATAGTATTTATTGTCGGGCTTGGTTCGTGCCGAACCAAAGATGGAAACACAGGGGCCGATCTTACTCATTTTCTCAAAGCCTTCCACAAACTCACTCATGATCTTAAAAATCTGCCAGCTATCCGAGGCTTTTATGTCGTTCCAGTCTTTTGTGGCAAATGCTTTACGGATCTTATCATCATTATAGGGATTCATAACTCTTAATTTTTCTATTACACGATTTTATATCTCAATAAATGTGCCGCCAATGTATGTATTTAAACGGTCGGTTATTAAAGTTCTTTTTTTAAATATTTAGCTGTGTAGCCGGTTTTTATTTTTACCATTTCCTCGGGAGTACCTGTAAACAGGATTTCTCCACCACCTTTACCCCCTTCAGGCCCGAGGTCAATAACATGATCGGCCATTTTAATAATATCCATGTTATGCTCAATAACAAGCACGGTGTTTCCGCTATCCACAAGCTTATTCAACACATCCAGCAAAATCCGGATATCTTCGAAATGCAAGCCTGTTGTGGGTTCATCCAGTATATAAAATGTATTTCCGGTATCACGTTTGCTTAATTCAGTTGCGAGTTTTACACGCTGCGCTTCTCCACCACTCAGTGTTGTAGCCTGTTGACCAAGGGTAATATAGCCGAGCCCCACATCCTGCAATGTTTTTATTTGTCGGAAGATAGAAGGCACATGCTCAAAAAAAGCACAGGCCTGGTCTATAGTCATATTCAACACATCGCTGATGGATTTGCCTTTGTATCTTACTTCCAGCGTCTCACGGTTATAACGTTTTCCGTTGCAGGAGTCGCATACCACATACACATCCGGCAGGAAGTTCATTTCAATGGTCTTAACCCCTGCTCCACCGCAGGTTTCGCAACGACCGCCTTTCACATTAAATGAAAAACGTCCGGGTTTATAACCACGGATTTTGGCTTCGGGCAACTCCGCAAAAAGGGTTCTGATATCGTCAAACACCTTGGTATAGGTGGCCGGGTTACTGCGCGGTGTACGGCCGATAGGGCTTTGGTCAATATCTATAATTTTATCGATATGTTCGAGTCCACTCACCGATTTATGAGGCAATGGCCGTTTTTCGGATCCGTAGAAATGATTACTCAAGACCGGGTAAAGTGTTTCATTGATCAGGCTGGACTTACCGCTGCCACTGACGCCTGTCACACATATAAATTTACCCAAAGGCAATTCGATGGTTACATTTTTCAAATTATGCCCGGTAGCGCCTTTCAGTACAAGTTTCTTCCCATTCCCTTTACGGCGCTGTTTCGGTGTACTGATTTCTTTTTTACCGGTAATGTAATTGGCCGTCATGGTATCGAAACGGAGCATTTCCGACGGGGATGCACTGGCAACAATGCGTCCACCGTGAACCCCTGCGCCCGGGCCAATATCGATCACGTGGTCGGCTTCCATTATCATGTCTTTATCATGTTCTACCACCAATACACTGTTTCCCACATCCCGGAGGTTTTTGAGAGCTTCTATAAGCCGGGTATTATCCCGTTGGTGCAGGCCAATGCTCGGCTCATCAAGAATATAAAGCACACCCACAAGCTGCGATCCTATCTGCGTGGCCAGCCTGATACGCTGAGCCTCTCCACCGCTAAGGCTTTTCGATGACCGGTTCAGGGTTACATAATCGAGACCTACCTCGAGCAGGAAACCGATCCGTGTTCTTATCTCTTTCAGAATCTCCTTAGCAATAATATTCTGCTGCTTGGATAATCTTTTCTCCAATTGCCCAAACCACTCGCCCAGCAGGCTGATGTCCATATTGGAAAGCTCTGAAATATTTTTCCCATCCACCCTGAAAAACAAAGCTTCTTTTTTCAGCCTGGTTCCGAGGCAGAGCGGGCAATCAATTTTATTGGTAAAACCTTCCACCCAGCGGCTCATGGCAGGCGATGGATTCTCTTCGGTTTGCTTGGCAATATAATTGGCAATACCTTCAAAAGCCACGCTATAGCCATCGCTGTTGGTATCGGTTTTTACAGTAAACAGTTCATCGCTCCCGAAGAGGATGACGTTAACCGCTTCTTCAGACAATTCATCGAATGGTGTATCGAGTGTAAAGTCGTGTTTTTCGCCGATGGCTTCCAGTTGTTTGAAGATCCAGGCGCCACGTGCCGGCCCCAGGGGAACAATCGCTCCCTTTTTGATGGACAGCTTTTGATTAGGTACTATTTTATGAATATCCACTTCCGATACAACGCCGAGGCCATTGCATTTAGGACAGGCTCCGTAGGGCGAATTAAATGAAAACAGATTCGGAGCAGGTTCATCGTAAGAGATACCACTTGTAGGGCACATGAGGGAACGACTGAAAAACTGCACTTTTCCGAAACCGAAAGCCGTTGATTTTTTCTTCGTCGCTTTTGTTTCTTCTTCATGCTCCAGCACCATAATGGTCCCTTTGCCTTGTTTCATAGCTGTTTGCAGCGACTGCGACAATCTCGGTTTAATATCTTTGGTAATCTCCAGCCGATCGATTACGATTTCGATGTCGTGAATTTTGTAACGATCCACCTGCATTTTCGGCACGATGTCTTTGATCTCACCATCGATGCGGACTTTTGAAAATCCTTTTTTCCGAATCTCTTCAAACAGTTCGCGGTAATGTCCTTTACGGCCTTTTACAACAGGTGCCAGGAGGTTTATTTTTTTGCCGGCATATTTTTCCATGATCAGGTCAATGATCTGATCGTCGCTGTAACGCACCATTTTTTCGTTGGTCACGTATGAAAATGCATCGCCTGCACGGGCGTACAACAGCCTCAGGAAGTCGTATATTTCTGTAATAGTACCCACGGTTGACCGGGGATTTTTGTTGACTGTTTTCTGTTCAATGGAAATAACCGGGCTCAGACCTGAGATCTTATCAACATCAGGTCTTTCCAGATTCCCCAGGAACTGCCGCGCGTAGCTTGAGAAGCTTTCTATGTACCGGCGTTGCCCTTCGGCGTAAATGGTATCAAATGCCAGTGATGATTTTCCGCTGCCGCTGAGGCCTGTGAGTACAACTAATTTATTACGGGGTATTGTGATCGATATGTTTTTCAGGTTATGGGCTCTTGCTCCAATGACCTCTATATTTTCTTCTTCCATGTATGAATTTCGCAGTATGAAATTATTGTTTTTTAAGCGTATCCGTTATATTTTTTTTCAATGTATCGGCGATCATCGTCACGAGTGTATCGCTCGTACCTTCTTCGGGGAATACATCTGTAAAATAATTACTCAGGTCTACATTTTTATTTTTGGGGATTCTGATATTGTATGTTTTATGATCGGGGTTTGTGAGTTTATCACCAATAAGCCAGGCATTGAATACCCGCAGGGTTATGATGTTGG
The DNA here is from genome assembly GCA_018267825.1 of Bacteroidota bacterium. GTDB lineage: Bacteria > Bacteroidota > Bacteroidia > B-17B0 > Aurantibacillaceae > JAFDXR01. The sequence continues at coordinate 133,618 of JAFDXR010000004.1, forward strand.
TACCTGCATGCCTGGCAAAAGCATGTAAATTGGTAATGGAAGAATCGACCCTGAGAATCTTATAAGGAGGAAGCCCACCACTCTTTTTTTGTGGATCCTGTTTAAGACCAAAGTGTTGCGGATCCGAAAGCAGGGTTTTGTAAGCCAGAATTCTGTATACAAAGCTGCCGGTTTCAGCATTTAAGAGCAGGTCGTAGTAATTATCGGTATGTTGCTCGGCCAATCGTTTCTGAATACCACCAATACCCAGGTTGTAGGCTGCCGCCGAAAGTGTCCAGTTATGAAGTACCTGGTAGGCATCCTTAAAATGCTTACAGGCTGCGACGGTCGATTTTTCGACGTCATAACGCTCATCGACTTCAGGACCAACTTCCAGCCCGTAGTTCTGGGCGGTATTTGGCACCAGCTGCCAGAAGCCTGCTGCTCCCATGGGAGAAAGTGCATTAGACAAATGGCTTTCTATAACGGCCACGTATTTAAAATCGTCGGGGACGCCTTCCCGCTTCAAAATGGGTTCAATAACCGGGAACCATTTCTGTGCCCGGGAGAAGAACATGGCCGCTGAACTCTTCCAGTGTTTATTGCTGTGAAATTCCTTTTCAAGGCTTTCTTTAATCTCATAGTCATTCTGAGGAATTCTTTCACCACAAAATTCGAGGTTCCTTGGAAGATTAAGCCCCAACACTTTAAAATTGGATAAAGAATAGTCGGCACCCTGTATTGGCTTATATACAAGTATCTTTACAAGGAAAAACAAAATACCCCAAACAAAAACACAGATCAGTGTGTGTGTTGTGAGATTGAGTATATTCCTGGAAATTTGTTTTATAGAGAGTACCGTGGTCACTTACGCTTCTGTATAATCGTATTTAGATATAAAGATACGAAGGTAAGCGCAGAAAAAATAATAGAAAGCCATATCCAGATAGCCTGATAGTTTAAGATAATTTCGAGCACGACAAAGGCACCAAAAGCTCCGATTAATGCATATAATATGGCAATTCGCTTCTCCGTAATACCTTTAAAAAACAAATGATGTGTGGTGTGGTCCTTTCCTCCGACAAACGGAGAACTTCCTCTGCGGATCCTGTTAATGGTCACAGTAACCGTATCTGTAATAGGCAGAATAAATACCCCGATAATTGCAACAAAGCCTATAAAGACAGGGTTAATGCAATACCAGTTATTATCCATGAAGGATGCTACATTCCAGCAATATTTAATACCAAGTATAGCAAGAAAAACACCTAAAAACTGGCTGCCGGTGTCGCCCATAAACATTTTTGCCGGATGCCAGTTGAACACTAAAAATCCTGTCAATGCCCCTAAAATCCCGATACTCAGAATGGGCAACGGGCTCAGGGCCGTTTTCAGGGAAATATTAAGGACAATAACAAAGGTGAGTATGGCTATAGATACAATGGTGGTGATTGCATCCATGTTATCGAGCATATTGATCGAGTTCATGAAACCAACCACCCAAAGAATGGTGAGTCCATAGTTTATAAATTCATTTTCAAAAATATCGATCGATGTACCTGTGAATATCAACACGAGTCCGCAAACCAGCTGTGTGATAAGTTTGAGAAGTGGCTGGGTATTATATGCATCATCAGCCAGGCCCATCATAAAGGCAAGCGAACATACGATCAGAATCCCAATGAGCCTGATGCTGCTGAAATCCAGCTTCAGCACATTGTTTATCATAAACAGGAAAATGAATGTAAGAAGAAAGGTAAGATAGAAGGAAATACCTCCGAGGGATGGACGGACAGAAGGATTCCAGCGAATCTGCCGGTGGATATTCTGCCGGATCCCGAGTGTTTGTGCAAATTTCAAAAGAATTCCATTAACGAGCACCGAAAAAATAAAGGTGCCGCCAATAATAAGCATAAAAAACAGCGGTATATTCTTTTGAATAAACTCCATATTAAAACGGGCTGTTAAACTCCTTCAGTTTTTGCCCCACAAGATCTTTCTCTGACAATAAAGGTGTTTCGATCATCCAGTTAATCTTCAGATCTTCGTCATTCCACAAAACACAACCTTCAGAAGCCTTATTGTAGAGATTGGTGCATTTATAAGAAAAGATCGTATGATCGCGCAACGTGGCAAATCCATGCGCAAACCCTTCGGGGACATAAAACATCAGTTTGTTTTCTTCGGTCAGTTCAACAGCAACATGTTGCCCGTATGTGGGAGAATCCTTACGGATATCGACTGCCACATCCAATACAGCGCCGGTAATAACACGAACCAATTTACCCTGTGCGAAAGGAGGTGCCTGAAAATGCAGCCCTCTTAACACACCCCGGTGTGAAAGCGATTGATTATCCTGAACAAAATTCATATCCAATCCTGCTTTTTCAAATACTGCGCGATTGTAGCTTTCAAAAAAATAGCCCCTCGGATCCTCAAATACCCTTGGTTTAATAATCCATAAATCCTTTATTCCGGTTTCAATAAGTTCCATTACTTTCCAAAAATATTTTTCTTCTTTTTCTTATGTGTTCTGTCGTCGGTGCTATAGTAGCCGTTACCGTAGGTATATCCGTAGCCATAGCCGTAACCATAACCGTAATTGTAGCCATACGAACCGCGTTTCACATCAATTCCATTTAATATAACCGACAGATGCTCAATATTATTCTCGTTTTTAAGTTTATCAAAAATCTGTATGAAGCTTCGGCGTGAGTAATCGGCACGGAAGACATAGATCGGGTAATCGGCTTTCTGAATGGTTGTAATTCCATCCGTTACAAGACCTACCGGCGGATTATCGATCATGATATAGTCGTATTTCTTTTTAAGCGCTTCAATAACCTCATCCAATTTTTTGCCGATAATTAATTCCGATGGATTTGGGGGAATAGGTCCGGCTGTAATAAAATCAAGATTCGGAAAATGACTCTTAATGATACATTCCTCGATGGTGGTCATATCCGTCAGTATTGTACTCATCCCCTTCTCATTCGACACTTCAAAGCCACGGTGAATTTTTGGCTTACGCATATCCAGATCAAGTATAACCACTTTTTTGCCCGAATACGCCAGGATACCGGCAATATTAAGCGCCACAAAAGTTTTACCCTCCCCTGAAATAGAAGATGTAACAGCTATAATCTTGGGGCCCTCTGTATTATTTATAAACTGGAAATTTGTACGGATGCTTCTGAAGCTTTCTGCAATAATGGATTTCGGGTTCTTATCAACGACAAGCTGAGATACCGGAATGTCATTTTCGTATTTAGGTACCAGACCAAGAACAGAAACGCTGGCATGGGTCTGTTTTACAATTTCATTTACAGAAGTAATTTTATCGTGCAGAAGGTAACGGATAAATACCAGAAGGAAAGATAACAATATGGCTGCCAGTATCGCAACGAAAAACGCATTTTTCTTGCTGGGCGAAACCAGTGCCCCATCGCCAATCGCTTTTTCGAGGATAACATTTCTCGATACAAAACCGGCTTTGGAGATTGAAAATTCTGTTTTCTTCTCCAACAATAATGTATAATATTTTTCACTGATACTGAATAAACGCATCAGGCGTGAATGCTCCACTTCCTCTTCAGGTACATTATCATATTTATTTTTGTATTCTGCTGATTTCTGGAGCAGATTTGTATATTTTGTTTTGTATTTTAACCTGACAGCATTTATACTTTCTACCAGTAGTCGTTTCTGATTTTCGATCTGAAAGTTAATCTGCTTGATATTCTCACTATTGGGGGTAACTTCATACAGCAGGTTCTCTTTTTCGATCAGCAACTTCTGAATGGCCTGTGTATATTCTTTAATAGCATCTTCATATTCCGTACCGGCAATCATAGAAACCAGCTCATACGTATCGATGCTTTTGTTTTTTTGAATATTCGTCTGTAATTCGGCTAAGAGTTTTTCTTCCATTTCAACCCGGAGCATTTCATCTTCCAACGACGTAAGCCGGGCCATATTAGCACTTATGATTTCTGTTTTATCTGTATAATTTTTTTGTTTTCTGAAATCCTGGAGATTATTTTCAGAGGTTTTAAGTTCGTCGTAAACAAGGCGTAACTGTCCGTCAATAAAACTGATGATGCTTTTAGAGCTCTCACTTTGACGCTCTACGTCAAAATCCAGGTACTCTTCGGCTATGATATTAACGAGGTCTTTTGACTTGGTGGCATTAATGTCTTTCACTGTAATAAGCACCGTTTTTGCCATATCATTCAGTAGCTTAATATCCAGTTTGGATTGCAGTTCAGCAGTGGCATCATCAACGCTTTTAATTATGAAATATGAATTGGGGTTTTCGGTGAGGCTTCTTTCAATGGTTGGTTTTTCAAAAATTGTATTCAGGGTTACATTCAGATCGAAATCCTTATTGGAAACGAGGCTATTGGTTACAAAAGGTAAAGAAACCGGTTTTCCGGCAGACACATATTCAAGTCGCCCACCACTTAAACCTCTGAACCTGACGTATATTTTAGTACCATAAATAGAAGGCCTCTTGATGTTTACCTTAATGTAGTATGGTGAAGAATTATAGAGTTCATTGTTTTTGAATGTTCCTTCATTGAAATAGCTTACCTGGATATCCGATTTTTCGACAACCCTTTTTAAAAATACTTTGGACCGGATCTGTTCAATGGTTTCGGCAATTTTATTCTGCCCGGCCTCAGACTTATTTAACTGCAGAATCTGGTTTGCTTCATTGTTGTCATTTACCTGAATAACTGCCGAAGACTGGTAAATAGTCTGGCTATAGCGCAAATAGAGATATGCAGCCGAGAAGGAAATAATAAAAAAGAAGGCAATAAACCACAAGCTGCGTTTGAAAATATAGATAAATAGCCCTATATCAATTTCGGAACTGAATCGGGAAACCCGCTGCCGGTAATTGTCAATATTATTTTCAACCTGGCTCTGTAACACTAGGCCTATTTTACGTTTTTAATATAAGTAAATATAATCAGCGTGGTTGACAGAAGTGTAAGCACCGGGGTTAGCTCGGTTGCGAATGTTTTAGCCACACGGTAACGTGGTTCTACATAGATGATATCATTGGCAAGGACAACAGATCGTCCGGCCGAAAGTCCGTCGATTTTGGAAAGGTCCATGAGATACACCAAAGGTTTCTTATCGCCGTTATTACGAATCAGTTTTACTTTATAGGCTTTACCGTCATCGGTGATACCTCCGGCCAGAGCCAGGGCCTCAATCACAGTGGTGTTATTATTCGAAAGTGTTATAACCCTTGCCATTCCACCATTACCCGGAAAAACAGTAACCCGTTTATTGGTAATTTTTAAGAGCACGTATGGCTTCACATAATATTCCGTGTATTTCTCCTCCAGAAGCGTTTCTGCTTCTGTTTTGGTTAAACCGGCCAGCTTAACCCGTCCGATTAAAGGAAACTTAGCGGTTCCGTCAGATTCTACTGTTAAATTGAGATCATTACGCTCTATGAAATTGGATCCGCTGCTTAAATCCACGAGTTTAAACCCGTCGTTTGAAAATATTTTATAGTTGATCTCATCCGTTGGTTCAATTCTGTAGTTCAGCTTGGTAAGGGAATCTGATAATTTATCATAGTCAAAATCCTTTGGCGTTTTAAGCATCAGATTGGAACGGAATACTTTACAAGATGAAAGAAGTGCGATGGCAAAGCAAAAAAGGAAAGTTTTGTAAAAACGCATATATTAAGTCTTCTTAATACAAATTTAGTATTTAAATCCGATGCCTGCAACATCCTATTCTCTTTTTAGCAAAGCGCTGTAAAGCGCATCCACATCTTTCACAAGGCGGGTATAGTGAAATCTTTCGAGAGCCCATTCCGGTCCGTATTGCGCCGCTTTCTGCCGCATACTTTCATCGCCGGCTGCTTTCAGCAGATTGTTGCAATACAATACATCGTCAGCTACTTCCGAAAGCAATCCACAATCAGGATGCAATATATCTTTTATACCTCCCACATTAGTAGTCACAACAAATTTACCACTGGCCTGTGCTTCGATTAAACTTACCGGTGTACCTTCGTTTAATGACGTGAGTGTCACAAGGTCAAGCCCATCCAATGCCCAGTCAACATTGGTTATCCAGGAAGTAAAGAGAATGTCTGTCTTCTGCACCGGATCATTGGTAAAGCTGAGCCCGTATTGGCGGCAGGCATCTTCTATGGCAGGTCTTGTTTCACCATCACCAATAATAATGCCCCGGAAAGGTTTTGTATAGTGCTGCTTCAGGTATGCTATTCCTTTAATGAAAAGCTCATGATTTTTGATGGGCACAAGCCGGCCTATAATTCCAATAGCCAGCACAGAGTCATCTATATGGTATTTTTCACGAAATGATTTTCTGTTTTCCTCTTTGTTATTCCTGAATTTTCCAAGATCAAAACCCAGAGGCACGACATGAAATTTTTCTTTCGGTGCAATGGCAAAGGTTTCCGTGAGTTCGCGTCGCTGTTTCTCGCTGATGGCAATAATAGCATGGGTTTTACGGGCCAGGTACCTTTCAATGGCAATATAAAACCTGGTCTTGAGTTTTCCGAAATAAGAATGAAATACATGCCCATGAAAGGTATGAACGATAACCGGCACCTGACAATGTGCGGCTGCCAAACGCCCCACAGCACCCGCTTTTGAAGCATGCGTGTGAACAATATCCGGTTTAAATTCACGGATCATCTGCTTGATCCGTTTATAAGCCCTGTAATCGGCTTTTATGCTGATTTCGCGCTGAAACTCCTCAATAATCACCGGCTTTAACCCCAGCTGTTCCGGAATAAACAGGGAACTGTCCTCCCCTTCCTCCTCGGGCCCGCCAATCAGGAGCGTTTCGTACTTAGGTGCCAGGTAACAACTCAGGAATGAAACATTATACGTAATTCCACCTAAGTTAAAACGGTTGATTATCCTCAGTATTTTAGGCATCAATAAAATCCTCCATGTGTTTATACCATTGCTGAAAAACAATGACCGCCCATACTTTTGCTGCCACGTCGCCCGGGTTCAATGAGTATAATTGTGTTTTTAAATTTTGAATATATGCCGGATTAAAGATGCCCTGCGCCTTCACATAATCAACTGAAAGCCAATCATTTTCGATACGCGATCTTAATTCCCCATTAAACCATTTCAGAAGCGGCACTTCAAAGCCTTTTTTCTTTCTCTGAAAAATTTCGGCCGGCAACATATCGCCGAAGGCTTTTCTTAAAATAACCTTTTGTTCGTGCCGGGTTATTTTATGTTCCAGATTACTTCCCAGTGCAAACTCAACCACCCTGTAATCCAGAAACGGGTTGCGTATTTCAATACCATGCTGCATGCTCATCCGGTCTACTTTCACCAGCATATCATCAGCCAGTACGAGCGACAGATCGGCTAGATTTAAGGCTTCATAAACGGGAAAGGTATCAAAAAACGACTCCACCTTCAGATGCCCGTCTTTAGCCGGATGCACCAGTAATTCCCTGAGCTCACGTGGCGCCGAAATGGAAGCCCAGTTGAGATACCGGTCCTTGGGCGACATGGCAGCCGAACTATAAAAGCGATCCATTTGCCTGAAAACGTTTGTTATCCGGCTGTTTCGCGATTTCGGTAATAATTTCAGAACAGGACCTGCCACCGGATGCAGATGCCTCAGCGGCGACTCATTGGCCATCCACTCTGCCCGGTGTTTATGGTATCCCATAAACAATTCATCGGCACCGTCGCCACTCAGCGAAACCTTCACCTGCCGGGCTGTAAGCTTCGACAGGATATAAAAATTCAGCGCGGATGAATCAGCAAATGGTTCATCAATGCTCTTTAAAAAATCATCCAGGTTATCCAGTAAATCATCATTGGAGAGCTTAAATGTCTTATGTTCCGAACCTATATGCCTGGCCACCTTTTCGGCATAGTGCGTTTCATCGAAATAGGGTTCATCTTTAAACCCGATCGAAAACGTATGCAACTGGTTGTGCTGTTGGGCGGCAAGTGCTGATACAACAGAGGAATCAATGCCTCCGCTTAAAAAACAACCAACGGGTACATCGGCATGCAACCTCAGCCGTACGGCATCATTCAGCAGGTCTCTTAAAACATGTTCACTTTTAGCGGAAGCTTCCGTTTTTGTAACAAACTGTTCAGGCCTGTACCAGGATTCCAACACCACTTTATCATTCTGCACTTTCATGTAATGCCCTGCAGGTACCTGCCTGATGGATGCAAAAATACTGGCTGGCCCGGGGATATAATTAAAACGGAAGTAATTATAAAGACTCTGCTGATCCAGTTTTTGTTTACCTACAACTTTCAGTATCGGCTTGATCTCCGAGGCAAAAACGAGGATATGCCCGTCGCAGTAGTAATACAGTGGTTTTATGCCGAGCCTGTCGCGAACCAGAAACAGGGTGTCGGTCCTGTTGTTATAATGGGCAAAGGCAAAAAAACCATTGAATTTTTCAAGACTTGCGGTCTGCTCCCTGTCAAACATCCGGAGCAGTACTTCCACATCGCCGGAGGTCCTTACATTCAGGCCATTCTGAAGGGTTGCATAGTTGAAAATTTCGCCGTTGAAAGCCACAACAGATTCGCCATGCTCCGCCATAAACGGCTGATGTGATGCTTCTGATACATCCAGAATGGAGAGCCTGGCATGCCCAAGAGCCAGTTTAGGGCTGTTGTATACCCCTTTGTGATCAGGGCCACGGTGTGCAACAGCTTCAAGGGCATTTTCGATATCCGCCAGAAATTTTCTGCCGGTTTCAGTAAAGCTGTATATCCCCGTAATACCACACATGCAGCTAATTTAGTAAAAATTAGGCAGTGCAACGTAATAAGTCTAAACCGACCGGACGCTGAAAAATATTTTGGGTGTGTTAGGCATAATTTAATAAATTTAAAGTCGCCAACTCAATGACCAAATCACGCTTTTACATATTCCTGTATCTGATTATTTCAGGAGTGCTTCACGCACAGAATATAAAATTCAAGCGCATCAGCAATGATGATGGTCTTTCTACAATAACGGTACAGTCTATTATTCAGGACTCCGAAGATTTTGTGTGGATTGGTACGCAGGATGGTCTGAACCGTTATGATGGTTATCATTTCAAGACCTTCAAAAACAACCCTCACGCACAGAACTCTATTTCATCCAACGATATTAACTGCATCTATGAAGACAAATCAGGTGTATTATATATAGGAACCAAGAACGGCGGTTTGTCTGTATTTGACAAATACCGTGAGACCTTTACCAATTACAAATCGGGGCTTAGCACCAGTTCTATCTCCAGCAACGATATCAATAGCCTGACAGACCTCTCTGATGGAAAATTGCTTTTGGGAACGGCAAACGGCCTCAATATTTTCGATAAAAAAACACGAAAATTTGAACAGGTTACTGCCCGTGGAATTGATGAAAGCTTTGAAATAAGAGCACTCCTCAAAGATTCCCGAAAAAACATCTGGGCTGCCTCCAATGGCTTTGGCCTGCTGCGCCTCGATGAAAGCACAGGCAAGCTCATTGCGCAGAGTTTACCTGAAAACCTGGGCGGATCGAACGGTAGTCTTGAAATGGGTGAACGGAACAACATCCGCACGCTTATTGAAGTGAATAATCAGCTGTGGTGCGGTACAGATGGCGGCGGTATTCTTATATACGACCTCAACACCAATACATTTACCGATGTAGTCGATTTTGGACAACAGCAACGCTACAACAACCGCATTACTTCATTTATGCTTGATTCCGATCCGGCTTATATGTGGATTGGCACCTGGGGTGGACTGATTCACCTGCACATCAATAGCAGGGCCTACACCATGTTCAAGAAAAACGATTACGATTTCAATTCCCTTTCCGATAATAAGGTGTCTTGCCTGATGCAGGATAAACAAAAGAACATGTGGATAGGCACGCAGGACAACGGTATCAGCATTTACTTTACTTCGCAGACAAAATTCCCCCACTTCAACCAGTACAACGGGCTTACCAACGACTTTATCTATTCCCTGCTCGAAACAAACGATCGTACCATTTGGGTTGGTGCCAACGAAGGGCTTTACAGTTTTAATCCGAAAACAAATACATTCAGAGACGAGTCTGCCATTCTGAATAAATTTCAGGCCAAATCGGTGCTTACCCTGCTCGAAGACTCCAGGGGAAACCTTTGGATCGGGACCTACGGTCAAGGCGTTATCATGTATAACAGGGCGACCAAAACATTCAAAAAACTGTTGGCTGACGCCAATCTGGGCGGATCTGTCATGAAAATCATTGAATCGAAAAATGGCACCATTTGGGTTGGAACCTATGAAGACGGGCTTTATTCCATCAATCCGAATACCTTTGCCATTCATCGCTATACAACTGCCGAAGGCCTTTCATCCAACAATATCTACAGCATTTATGAAAACGCTTCCGATAACACACTCTGGCTTTCTACCGAAGGCGGTGGTGTATGCATCCTCGATTTTATTACAAACAGCGAGAAACCCTTTATTACCGTTTATAAGCATCAGGATAATAAAAATTCGCTGAGTTCCAATACGGTCAACAGTGTTTTCCGCGATAAGAAAGGCATCTTCTGGATTGCAACAACCAATGGTCTGAATAAATTTGATCCCAAAACCAAACAATTTGATCTGTATACAGAGAACGACGGACTCCCGAATAACTATGTGTATGATATTATTCCCGATAAAACCGGCTGTCTTTGGTTGCCAACCAATATTGGCTTATCCCGTTTTAACCCGGATGTGGAAAACAACAATGGCAGCGCTTTCAGGAACTATAACACCAAAGACGGGATCCAGGGCCGTGAATTTAACCAGGGGGCTTCATTTCTTTGCCACGACGGGAAAATCCTTGTAGGGGGCGTGTCCGGGTTCAACTACTTTGATCCGGCTGAAATCAGGGAAAATAAGATCACGCCGAATTCTTATATTTACTCATACAGCCGCCAGGGAAAAGAAATCGCATCGGATACCTGTATTCTTTTCAAAAAGCATCTGGACCTTACGCATCGCGAAAACTATTTTACGTTTGAGCTCATTACCCTTGATTATATTGATCCGGATAAGAACAAATTCATGTACAAGCTCGAAGGATATGACAACGACTGGTCATCGCCAAGCAATGTACGTTATGTAACCTATACTGAACTTCCGGGTGGTACCTATACATTCAAGGTAAAGGCTACAAACAATGACGGCATCTGGAACGAAGTACCTTACCAGATAACCATTACCGTAATTCCACCCTGGTGGAAAACAACCTGGTTCTATATCATTGCAACACTGCTCACCGGCGGGATTGTGTTTGGGATTTTCACCTATCGTACCAATGCCATCAAGAAAGAAAACAAAATTCTGGAGAACAAGGTTGCCGAACGAACCAAGGAACTGGCCGAAAAGAACAGGGATATTACCAGCAGTATTGAATATGCCAAACGTATCCAGGAAGCTATCCTGCCTTCCAAAGATCTGATATACAGTAAGCTTAAAAATGCCTTTATCCTGTATAAACCCAAAGACATTGTAAGCGGTGATTTTTACTGGTTCGGAGAGCGTAATAATGTCAAAATCATTGCGGTGGTCGACTGCACAGGCCATGGCGTTCCGGGAGCTTTTATGAGTATGATCGGGCATAACCTGCTCAACCAGATTGTGTCGGAGAAGGGCTTTTCCGACCCGGGACAGATATTATCGGAATTGCATAAGGGTGTCCAGGCTGCATTAAAACAGGGAGCCATCAATGAAATAAAAACAAACGATGGTATGGATGTGTCTATCCTGGCCATAAACACCGACACCAATGAAATTGCATGGGCAGGTGCTTTCCGCAGCCTCGTTATTGTAAATGCCGATGGTGAGCTTGAGAAGACTGAGGGCAACAAATACCCGGTGGGTGGTGCTCAACTGGATGTAGAGCGTGTGTTTACAACCCATCGGAAGGCGCTGTCGAAAAACGATATGATTTATATGTTCAGCGATGGCTATGCCGATCAGTTTGGTGGCGACAAGGGTAAAAAATTCATGGTAAAAAAATTCCATGAGGTATTGGTAAACATACACCAGTATAGCATGACCGAACAACACAATCAGCTCCTCACCTACTTCGAAAACTGGCGGGGCAACTACGAACAGGTGGATGATGTTCTGGTGGTGGGAATCAAAATTTAAGGGCTGTTTGGTTCGGCAAAAAAATGTCGAAAACTTCTTTTGCCAACCGGCCTAAAATAATTTACGCTAAACCTTGCAAATGAAATTTTTTGTTATATTTGAATATTATTTGGCACTCGTTTTGATGTTAAAAACAGTTAAAAACCCGATTTAACCCCAACAAGCGAATACATTCTCATGAAAAAAATTACGTTTTTATCAGCGGCTGTTTTAATTGCGTCGACTTCTGTATTTAATTCCTGTAAAAAGAAAACGGAAGTTGATAACGAAACCCAATCTGTAGTAGATAACGCTATTTGCGAACAACAATTTATGGCTATCCAGCCATCCGTAAACAGCAAAGGCATTACTGAAAAAGGCATTAAGAAAGTGAATACCTGCGAAACCTGGAACATCCTGGGTGCTATCGGTGGTACAAATACGCCGAACCCTGCGCAGGATACAATTGTAAACGGCAGCGGTAATTATCAGAATGGTCCGGTTACCTTTGAAATCGATTATGGTACGACGGGCTGTCCGGGTCCTGACGGAAGAATCCGTACCGGTAAAATTCATATTACAACGGCTAAACGCTGGTCATCGTTAAATACCCAGGTAACTACCGATTTATTAAACTATGCCGTGAATGGTGTTACTTATTCCGGACAGGTTATTATTACCCGTATTGACTCTGTAACCATTAATACCCAGGTAGTAAACGGACATTGCACAAATGGGACATGGAATATCGACTGGGCATGTAACAAGACACTCAAACAAATCGCTGGTTTTTCTACAAAAACCGACGAAACCGACGATGAGTTCCAGATTACAGGAACAGCCAACGGTAAAAACCGCGAGGGCAGAACATTTACAACGTCAATTACCAGTCCTCTCGTAAAAAAGAATAACTGTCAGTATATCTCATCCGGTACACTTGAATTAACTCCGGATGGCTTCAAAACACGTACTGTTGACTTTGGAAACGGTACCTGCGACGATGACGCTACATTTACAGTAAACGGCCAAACTGTTTCATTTAAATTAAAATAAAAACTGCGCCATCATCGTTTATGATCGATGCTTTTAATATATACGACAAAATGGAGAAGAATAATATTCTTCTTTCATTTAAGGGCGATATCACTTCCGAGCTCCTGACATCTATTCTCCAGATTATGGAAAATAAGCTGGATAACATGCAGGAAGAGCCCAAAATAAAAAAGAAAGTATACAATGTTTTGGTGGAGTGCCTTCAAAATCTCTACCATCACATGGATGATGCCACCGATCATAACGGCGACAAAAACCGCAGTGCCATTTTCATGATTGGCAAGAATAACACTGCCTACAACATCATAACCGGAAACTATATTCTGAACGAAAACATTCACGGACTTAAACAGCGCCTGGATGAAGTCAATTCACTTTCCAAAGAAGAACTCAAGGATTATTACAAACAGGTGCTCAACAACGGAGAAATGTCTCTTAAAGGTGGCGGAGGTTTGGGAATGATTGATATTGCCCGCAAAACGGGTGAAAAATTAGAATATAATTTTTTGGAAATTGACAATAAAGTTTCGTTCTTTACACTCGTTATTAAAGTAACTCAATTACAACTTCAAGCCTAACACAATATAACTATGGAAAAATACGCTATCGAGGGGACACCAAAAACACCAACCATTAATTTTGACCTTCAAGGTGGAATGTTAGAAATTAAAGGGCGTTCTATCCCTGAAAACTCTATCGAGTTTTATAAACCGTTAGTAGATGCGTTGGACAAATACTCATCGTCATCTAAACCGGCTACAACCGTTAATATTCAACTGGAATACTTCAACACAAGTTCTTCCAAATGTATTCTGGATGTTTTCAAAAAACTGGAAGGAATTCATAAAGGAGGCAGCGCCGTTACCATTAACTGGCATTACGAAGAAGATGATGAAGATATGCTCGAAGCTGGTGAAGATTACCAGGCTATCATCAATGTACCTTTCAAAATGGTACAGGTTAGTGAATAATTCCATACTTACATTTATACAAAAGCCCCTCCCGAAGGGGCTTTTTGCTTTTTGGGTCTCCCCTACTTTTTTTTGCCGGGTGTTTTATTAAGCTAAGAATTTGTTACCTTTGTCCCTTCTAAAAACTAACTAATACAATGTCTAAAATCATCGATTTATTAGGCTCACAAGCTGACAGTTTACTGAACCACACTTGTAAGACAATTTCCAAAGACGTTATCCACCAACCGGGATCCGATTTCGTTGACCGCATTTTTGCACAAACAAACCGTAATCCGCAGGTATTACGCAGTCTGAACCAGTTATACAACACCGGCCGCCTGGCAGGTACCGGTTATATGAGCATTCTGCCTGTAGATCAGGGCATTGAACACAGTGCCGGGGCCAGCTTCGCACCGAATCCTATTTATTTCGACAGCGAAAACATTGTGAAACTCGCTATTGAAGGTGGTTGCAATGCCGTGGCATCTACATACGGTGTATTGGCCTCTGTTGCCCGCAAATACGCACATAAAATTCCTTTCGTTGTGAAAATAAATCACAATGAATTCCTGACTTACCCGAATAAATTTGACCAGATTATGTTTGGCTCTGTGGAAGAAGCCTGGAACATGGGTGCCGTAGCTGTTGGAGCTACCATTTACTTCGGATCACCGGAGTCATCACGCCAGATTATAGAAGTAGCACAGGCTTTTGAACGTGCCCACGAACTGGGTATGGCTACTATCCTGTGGTGCTACACCCGTAACAATGCCTTTAAAAAAGACGGTGTTGATTACCATACGGCTGCCGACCTGTCGTCGCAGGCAAATCACCTGGGCGTAACGATCCAGGCCGACATTATCAAACAAAAACTGTCTGATAAAAACGGTGGCTATACCGCACTAAATTTTGGAAAAACTCACCCGAAAGTATATTCAGAACTGACAACAGACCACCCTATTGATTTATGCCGTTACCAGGTGGCAAATTGTTACATGGGCCGCATGGGCTTAATTAACAGTGGCGGCGAAAGTAAAGGTGCATCGGATCTGGCAGAAGCTGTAACAACGGCCGTAATCAACAAACGTGCCGGTGGACAAGGTCTTATTTCGGGTCGTAAAGCGTTCCAGAAACCGGTAAAAGAAGGCGTTGAGTTATTGAATGCTATTCAGGATGTATACCTGGATAAAACCATTACAATAGCCTAAAAAGTTCTCAGTTTTTAATGTGAAGTGTTTAATAAAAACCCACTTTCATTAAAAACTAAACATTAAGAATTCAAAACTAAAACTATGGGTTGGTTCAGACGATTAAAAGAAGGTATTACCACTTCCACCAAAGAAAAAAAGGAGACTCCTGAGGGTCTTTGGTACAAGTGTCCTTCCTGCAAGAAAATACATACCGCACAGGATCATGCTAATAATAAATATGTATGCTCCGAGTGTGGGTACCACGAACGTATTGGCAGCACTGCCTATTTTGAAATCCTGTTCGACGACAACCAGTTTACCGAACTGCACGAAAACCTCGTGAGCGGCGATCCGCTGGAGTTTGAAGATACCAAGAAATACACCGACAGGTTAACAGACAGTATCCGCAAATCGGGCCTGAAAGATGCGCTTCGCAGCGCCTATGGTAAAGTACATGGCGAAGACCTTGTGATATGCTGTATGGACTTTGGTTTTATTGGCGGAAGTATGGGAAGTGTTGTCGGTGAAAAAATTTCGCGTGCTATTGATTTCTGCCTGAAAACAAATACCCCGCTTCTGATTATTTCCAAATCGGGAGGGGCGCGTATGATGGAAGCAGCCTTCAGTTTGATGCAAATGGCTAAAACCTCTGCGAAACTGTCGTTACTGGCCCAGGCCAAAATCCCTTATATTTCGCTTTGTACCGATCCGACTACAGGTGGGGTTACAGCCAGTTATGCTATGCTGGGCGATCTCAATATTTCTGAACCGGGAGCACTTATTGGCTTTGCAGGCCCGCGTGTGGTGAAAGAAACGATCGGGAAAGATCTGCCGAAAGGGTTCCAAACAGCGGAGTTTGTGCTGGAACACGGTTTCCTCGACAAAATTGTGAACCGTACCGAATTAAAAGACAAAATGGGTAAACTCCTTAAAATGTTCAAACATTAATTTGAACAGGAATACGAATAAAAAAGCCCCGGCAATGCCGAGGTTTTTTACCAAACTATCCAAATAAAACAGGATACAAATTAGTTCTAAAACCCCCGAAAACCGGGGGTTTTTGCTGTTTGTAAGTTTAGTGGAATCCAACCGAATTTACTTGAATAAAGCCCTTTCTGTATGTATGATTGTATGTAACAATACAATTAAAAAGTCGTTAAACATTAAAAGTACAGCTATGGCAGAAGTCAAGTTTTATTTAGAGAAAAGAAAAGATAAGGCCACCGGGGATGTGAACCGGGCAAACGTGCCTATTTTGCTATTTTACAGCTTTGAAGGGAAAAGGCTGCAATACTATACCGGGGAGCGGATAGATGCCTCCAAATGGGATGAGTCCACCATGCGGGTTAAAAAAAATGTATCAGAGGCGGCCACTATTAATAAGGAATTAAACAGGCTGGTGGCCAAAGTAGAGGAAATACACGATAAGGCACGGGTACTTGGAGAACGGTTAAGCCCCGAATACTTTAAAGACCGTTTGAGTGGGCGTAAAAAGGAAGCAAAGAACGGCGATTTAATATGGCCTTACTATCAGGAGTATTTAGACGGGCTAAAGATCACCCACACCGCCAAGAGCATCAAAGAAAGTACCAATTCACACCGCATATTAAAAGAATACAGTCAGGAGCGCAGGCGTTCGATCACCTTCGATAGTATAGATCAGCACTTTTGGGAAGACTTCTTTGATTGGTGCTACCATACACGGGATTATAATAACAACTATACCGGAACACATATAGATAAATTCAAAGCCTTCTTAAATTGGTCGGTCAAGCGAGGCTATAATACCTTCATGGAGTTCAGGAAGCAACGGCGTATGTGGGAAAATACTGAGATCATTTACCTTACTTATACCGAATTGCAAAAGTTCCTGAAATGCAAACTCAAAAACAAACTTTACCAACATGTTAGAGATATGTATTGTTTGGGAGCCTTTACAGGATTAAGGTACTCCGATGTAATCCGCTTACAACCCATGAACATAGTGGGCGATCAGATACACTACCGGGTGAAAAAGACCAAACAAACCAATATAATCCCTTTAAATAAATACAGCCGGATGCTATTGGAAAGGAACAAAGGACTACACCCGACACACTGTATGCCTTATGTGGGTGGAAATGTCAACGGGGTATTAAAAGAGGCTATGAAAGAAGCCGGATTAACCCGTATGGTACAGATCGTACATTTTCAGGGAGCGGAGCGCAAAGAGGAATCGAAACCCCTTTGGGATGCAGCAACGTTCCATACCAGCAAAAAAACCTTCATCACAAATTTTTTGGAGCGTGGCGGGAGCCTGACTACTGCAATGGCTATTACAGGCAACAAAAGCTTTAAAGTCATTAAACGTTATTTCAAAATAGCGGATAGTTTTAAAGCCCGTGAAATGGCAAGGATATTTGGGAAATAACCTTACTACCTATTCAAGCCAAAAGCCGTTGCTCAGTTTATGGAGTAACGGCTTTTTAGTTGCACCGAACCTCGAAATTAATCGATTAATTAATCGCTTATTAATCGGTTAATCGGGGGGTGTGGAAAAATTAATCGATTAATTCAGCGGATAAAGTAAGGGCATCTATAGTCCTAAAAAAGCCACAAATCTTATAGAGTGAGTAGCCTAAAACTATTATCCCTGCTGCATGCTGAGGGTTTTATGCAGTTTCGTCTTTTCCATTCCCTGAAAAATTAATCGATTAATTAATCGGTTAAATCAGGTGCATGCGATTTAATCGGTTAATCGATAGACAACCCGACACGTAGTTCATACCTTCAAAAAAAATTGCTCTAACGAAGTTTTCTGTTTTTTATTACATTATATTTTTTTTAATCGCAACGCTGTAACCAAGCAGTATCTGCTATCGTACAAGCACATTAACTGTAATCTTTAAGATTATCGAAGTACACCTACCTAAAGACCAACACTTAAAAGCATTGTGATCTTTCCTGTAAGAAAGAAATGCTACCCTCAATTAAGTGTGCCATGTCCCTCAGCATGGCAGGAATTTAAGAAAACAATCCCGTGAAAGTAAACCCGTTCCTTTTGAGGCAGGGGATGCGTTATATTATCACGTTTTAAAAAAAAGAAAGGAGGCAGCTCATGAAATAAACAGGTTGTGTGTGGCAATACCGAGTCATCTAACGTTATCAAAAAATAACGTAACAGCGGTAATATACCGTCAAGGATGAAAACAATAAAACCGAAAATCCTCAAAAAAAAAACCAACAGTCCAACGCCAAAATTAAACAATATGAACCAAGGCAAGCCGCTGTTTACTCTATCCATTGAAGAGTTTATAGCACTAACGAAAGGACTGGTTGAAGAGATTTTACGCCAACAACAAGCCCCCAAAGAATCCCAAGCCGACCCGGAACCATGTTTAGACATAGCCGGATTAGCCAGATTCCTGAAATGTTCCAAAGTCAGCATCCATAATTATAAAAAATTAGGGATGCCATTCTACCGGGTTGGCAGAAAGCTCTTATTCAAAAAGGAGGAAGTGCTAAACTTTATGAAGCAATTGCGCTTTAAAAAAACAAAGAAGCCTTCCTGAAAAAAGAGGAACCAGTACTCGTTAGATGATTCGATTTATAACCAACCATTAGAAAAAAGAAACCATGCGCAAAGCAAGTATGGAAGTACCCGCCGATGTGATCGGCGACTTCACCCAAAAACTGACCGAACTTGGTCTTGAAAATGCCCTGACAGGAACCACCGATGAGGGAGAAATAGAAGTAGAGATTTATTACGATAAGGATGATTCCGAACTCGTGGATGAACTCGAAGAGTACCTCGAAGAACTCAAAGAGCAGTTGAATGAAGAAGAAGATGAGGAAGAGGACGAAGACAAGTAACAGGTCGGCCTAACCATAAAAAAGGGGCGGCACCCGCCGTTCCTTTTTTACTTATTTACTTACCCGGATTAATCACCAACCAATTTCAAAATAACCGTTGAAACATTGATTAACAGGGGCTTTATAAAATTTAATCGATTAATTAATCGATTAAATTCAGCGGTAACATTCTAAAAATATGGATTATGAAACGTGTATGCCTGCAATGCGGAACGTCTATTTCAGATAAACGGGAAGGGGCTAAATTTTGCAGCCTGACCTGCAAAAATAAATATCAGTACGAGCAAAAAACAGGGCTGGGAAATCTACCGGATCAGCCCCCGAAACTAACCCTTGTCGAAGATAAGCAAACCCCTCCTTTACTCTCCAGCGAAGAAAAAAAAGATGCTGATCTGGATGAAACCCGCCGGGGCGTTTTAAACAAACCTCCGAGTATAGACGCTGATTTAGGAGTAGATGAATTTGCAGAAGAACTTATTCCTTATGAAAACAGAAATACAGGCTTTTCACAAGACAATAGCGATGACGAGTATCAGGAAAATGAAGCCTTGCCTGAAATGTTTATCCTTGAAACCGTCAGCATCCAAAATCCGGCTTATGGAATTGAAGATAAGAAACAGAAGCAGCTAATAAAACAAGCCAATGAACTTAAAGCAGAATATCAAAGGCTGGAAGGCTTGCTAAAAACAGAGGCTGAAAAAGACGGGAACGAATGGGTCATTGGCGGTAGTATTGGAGGGGGACTACTGGCTTTATGGCAGATTTCCCGGCAAGACCCCAAACATCAGAAAGCATCACAGGAAAACAGTCGCTCCGGAAAAAAACAAAAAAAACCGCAAGCACCGGGTATCTGGGATTACCTGTTAAAGATCGCCTCCTACGCGACACTGGGGGCAGGCTTTGGATGGGCTGGCAAACGGCTGACACAGACAAGCCGTGAAAATGAAAAGAAAGCCAAAATGGATGCTCTTGTTGCCAAAATGAAGGAGATAGCAGAACTATACCAGCAATGTAGCAAGGATATGGAACAAAGCACCTTTAGACAAAAGAGTCTTCCTAAAACCATCACTCAAACCAGACAAGCTATAAACCCGGAATACATCAAATGGAATAAACCCACTTTGTCAGATACCCTGAGTGGCTTTTTTAAAAACACTCCTGCTGGGCTACAGACAGTAGTTGCCGATGAAAAAATAAGGTCGCAAAAGATCAAAAAAGCGGCTAAGGTCGGCAATTTTAAGGCCAAAAGCAGTCGGGTGATCTCTGCAAAAGATCTCGGAGGGCAAATTAAACCAGGTTATGACTTTAAGAGTGTTTGGAGGAATTTTATAGGTACTCCTTCTATTGATTTTCATATACTGGTGCATGGTAATTCAGGTGAAGGAAAATCGACCTTCTGTATTTGGTTTGCAAGGTATCTGGCGGAGAATTTTGGCAGGGTGCTGTATGTCAGTGCTGAGGAGGGAACCAACAAGACCTTTCAGGATAAGCTAAAATATTGCAAGGCAGAGATCGATGATTTTTACATATTGGATGCGGAAGACGCAGAGGATTTTCTGAACGAGGTGAGCGAGAATGAATTTCATTTTATAATACTGGATAGCCTGCATGACCTGAAATTTAATGACGAAAAGTTATCCGAAGTGTTTAAAAAGTTCAAGGGCACCGGGTTTATCTGTATTCAGCAAAACAACAAAAGTGGTGATATATTAGGAGCAAATGCTATGAAGCATTTACATGACACTGTTATTAATGTAGTGAACTATCAGGCCACTACAACCAAGAACAGGTTTGCACAGAGGGGACAGGTCTGCATGACCGAAGACTTTAGTCCCACTCATAAACCCGCTTCTTCTGTCCTTCACCTAATCAAAGGGGGAAATGGAAAACAAGACCCGGACGATAGCGACTATAATCTGGATGATGACCGACGAAATTTTAAATGAACGAAATATTTGAGTTCCTTTTTTGAACTATCTAGTTTTCTGTAAATCCTATTTCGTTGAAATTGTGTCTAATCCTTAATAATAAGGAACCGCCTGTACGCATGATAGAAGTTGTTTAGACGAGTGATAGAAACTATATAGAAACGACATAGCCTTTATATGGAAAGATTTCAAACGAAACCCAATCTCTTAGACTATTTTCTCTTTTTGTTAGTGACTTTAGCAGCAATTTTCATGTCCAATTCTTTCACGTTTTTTTTGATCTTAGAGCTTTTTTTCGATTTAATAAAGCCGCCTAAATCCTGAGTGTGGAAGTCAAAGGGAATGTCAAGGAAATCTTTAGGCTTTTTATCAAGTGCCAGACTAAGTTTTATAAGCATCACGATTCCTATCCGCTGACCGTTTTCCATTCTGTGCATCGTTGAACGATCAATCCCCAGTTGAACACCAAGTTTCTCTAGTGATAGATTTTTCTCCTTTCTGAAGAATGTAATTCTTTGGCCTAGGAGCTTGATATAACTATCAAGTTTTACAATTTCTGGCGATCTATCTTTATCTTTTTTCTTTGGCACGATATAAGGCATAGTGCAAGCGCACCATGCAAAGGATTCATAATTTTTCAAGAAAAGCGTTGGCATTAATGCCAACTTTTATATATTTGCTGAATATTGGAACATTTAGAGCATAAAAAAATACTTGCCAAAATCATCCGAAAAGGTGGATTAATGGCGGATTGCGCTAGATTTTATGCTAAAGACGATGAACTGGCAAAGCAATTCATAATTGAATGTTCAAGACAATGCCATAACAAATTATTAAAAAAGGAATGGGGCAAGGGACTGATCTTTGAGATAAAAAGTTATTACAGAAAACATTTACCCTTATAATTACTACAAGGTATATATACTTACTGGACTATGCGTAAAACCGTGATTTTATAAACGAATGAAATATTGTACTTTACAGACGTTTTATTGTCAAAAAACGAGTTGTTTAGAGTGCTTTAAACAAAGGAAGCCTATGCGAAAATAGCAAGTCCCGGCAATGCCGATGTAGTTCAAAAACTGCAAAAACAGCCCCCCTTCTTTCTAACTCCCTGCTAGAAGTTGGTTTTGCATTTGTTAACGAGAAGTCGAAGACTTTATCTTTTTTTAAACAAATAAACCACTTATCAAAAAGAAAACGCCACTTATAAAGTGGTGAAAACATTCAGCAGGATGTTATTTTAATTTTATTTATAACTCTAAATCTTAGGTTTATGAAACAACTAGTACGTTTCTTTTTCATGCTTGTCTGCATACTTAGTATATGGCAAGCCAAAGCGCAGGTTCCCGGCACTTATGTTACAGTGCCTTCCGGAAATCAAACACTGACTAATGACTCGATCAAAGGCATCGAAAAATGGTACAAATGGCCTGCCTCCGCAGCTCAAATCGGGATTCAAATCCAAATGACCCAACAAGGAGTGCCTTATCAAATGGCACAAGTCGAATTGTTCCGGGATAGTTCGGGGACGCTTATCCATCTTTGGGCGGATACACTTCACTCTAATGGAAGTATGAGACTAAACGCTTACAATCTTGCGACAGGTACTGATTTGTATGTTCACTTCATTAATTACAACAATGGCTGTACAAGCTGCACAATCACAAATGCATTGGCTACACTCAATTTTCAGACACTTGCCATTGCCTGTGGCGCATATATTCAACCACCCTGCCAGTTTGTAAAGGATGGAGGGTTTGAGTATTCCACCGGGGGCTGTGGTCCACCAACCATGTTTACAAATCCTTGTAACGCTAATTGCATTACGTGGTTTGCCGATTGTTTTTGGACTTTACCAATTCCCACCTCGTTTGTGAATTGCCCAAGCGGTATTCAAAACCCGTTTATGGGGTCTCCCGATTACTATAATGAATGCGGCACGCCTAATGGTGCGCATACAGGCAATGGCTACGCTGGAGCCTTTTTCTATTCAAGCACCACAAATACAGCGGGCGTTGTTGTAGAAGATACTTACCGGGAGTACATAACTGAAAAATTAGCAAACCCTATGCTACCCGGTAGGAAATATCGCGTCACCATGTGGGTAAGGCACAATAGAACAGATTATTCTGTATGTACACAAAATATTCAAATTGCATTCACATCAAACCAACTTACCCAAACAGGAACCACAATAATTTCTAGTCCGGGGGGACAAGTTCAGACAATGGCAAACGATACCATTGAACAATCCATTTGGCTGCCATTAACCCAAACTGTTACAGCAACCGGAACATACTCTTATGCTACCATTGGGAATTTTGCTGCCCTCGGCGCATCTAATGCCTATGACGACAATCCTGTAAATGGACTCGCTACCTATAGTCATGCCTACTATTACATTGACGATGTCTCCATAGTTCCTTTAGATACGGCGATGGTAAGCCCTAATCCTGTTTCACTTTGTCAGGGCGCATCTGTGACATTTACAGCCGCCATTCAAAACAATGGTTTTCCTGTTCCACCTATTTCTTTTACATGGCTGCCAGCCAGCCCCGACCCAAGCCTCACCTATGGCAATACGGATCATTCACTAGCCACCATTACACCAACGGCCTCAAATGTATATTCCATAACAGCGCTAGACGCTTATGGCTGTTTTACACATACAGTAGCTGTGGTCACATTCACGACACCGCCAAACGTCACGGTGATACCTAATCCAATGACGATTTGTGCCACAAACACGCTGGCCTTGTCTGCTTCAGGAGCGGATACCTACTCATGGTCAACCGGGGCAAATACAAACTCTATTGTAGTGGCTCCATCAGCTTCAACCGTATATACCGTAACAGGTTTCAGACCGAATTGTCCCAATTCAACCCAAACAGCCACGGTAAATGTTATTAACCCTGCGCCAGTTACAGTAAGTGGGCCAACCGGAACACTTTGTCCAGGTCAGAATTATACACTCACAGCATCGGGCGCCAGTTCCTATACATGGAGTACAGGACAAAACGGATCTTCTATTGTTGTCAGTCCAACAGTATCGACAACTTATACTGTTTATGCAACTAATCCCTCTTGTACTGGACCTCTATCAGCGACAATATCCCTGAATGTACTGCCATACCCTCAAAACCTTGCCATTGGCGGCAATAATACGATTTGTCTTGGTAATAGTACTAGCCTAACCGCCAGCATCAGTAATACAAATGCTGCTCAATATCATTACACATGGCAACCGGGAGGCGCAACTTCAGCCAACGTTACAGTAAGCCCAACAGTAACCACTGTTTATACGGTTACGGTAAGTGATAATCTCGGTTGTGGTTTGTCTGCCGTGGCATATTTTCAGGTTAAAGTGAACAGCCCGTTAAATATTGTAGCAACCGCCTCTCCTAATCCTATATGCAGTGGACAAAAAACTGTATTGACAGCTACAGGTGGAGGTTCAAGTTATTTTTGGCTCCCTGCAAATCAATTAGGTAATAACATTACAGTATCTCCAACTACAACAACGACTTACAGTGCGCAGATTAACGTACCGGGCTGTGGAATCTCACAAGGGGTGGTCACCGTATCTGTTGTTACAGCTGGTAATTTCTCCCTCAGTGCCGTACCGTCTAATCAATACCCGTGCCTCGGAACCAGCGTGACGTTCTCAGCTATTCCCAATCCTGTAGGAACTTATACCTACACGTGGCTTGCGCCAATAGCTCAAAATGGGCAAACGGCAACTTATACCCCAACTGACAACGTCGTTTATACTGTACAGGCAAAAGATGTGTGCGGAAGCACTAAGAGTTCGTCGGTATGTGTAAGCGTGGTCAGTAATCTTTGCTGTGTGCCAAATGCTGAGTCATTGACCAATGCCACGATCAATAACGGCAGTCAATATGCCAACCTGTATGGGGTTTCCGTAAACATTTATGGTACTTTAACCATAAATGCCAATGTTACCTGGACGGCATGCGACATGAAAATGAGACAGGGTGCTAAAATCATCATTAAACCGGGTGCAAGACTTACACTCGATAAAACACATCTGTTCTCCTGTGCTGATATATGGGAAGGCATCATCATACAGACCAATGGAACTCAGAATGGAAGGATCAGTGTGCAGAACAGTTCAACCATTGAAGACGCCTACCGTGCCATTTACTATGATGGATTGAATACACCGCTGCCAAATAACTTCATAGATATTCAGAACAGTACATTCAATAAAAACTACATTGCTGTTTCGCTCAATAACTGTGCGCAGAATGGCAGCTCTAACAATACCTTTGAAAGCAGCGTGTATCATACGTATCTATCGGGTACGAGTCCCGGCAACAATCTAAAATGCAGTAGTTTTTATACCCCTGTCATAAAAGCTCGTGGCTATATTGGTTATCAACTGACCGATGAGAAAACAGAAATTTTCCTTGGCTCTGTGACAACTTCTTTCTCTGGAATTTCCAATCTGTTTGATCGCCTGGATTATGGCTATTATGGAACCAATTCACTGGCTCGTCTCAGCTACGATGAGTTCGATAACATAACCGGGTCTAATGTTTTGACCGCAGGAGTTCTGCCGGTAGGTATAGGGATCTATTCCACAGCCAACAATACCAGTATAAGTCCATTCTACAGCAACTCGGTGAATAATTGTATTTTCAGAAATGTATGGCGCTGCGTGGAAACAAATAACATCGGACGCGTGGAAGTTGGTGCCTCCACAATGACTAACCCAACAACCTCCGGGCTAACCTGTTCAGGAGGCTGTGTTGGGAATGCAGGTGTTATTACTACCAATACCCGTGTGGACATGAAAGTTACTAACAATATCATTCAAAATTACAATACGGGTATTCAGGTTCAGTTTAATACGGTGGTAACCTCTCCAACCTTTAGCTGCGGCATTGGGCAGAATACAATCACAGCCACCACAGCAGGCTCATGCAGGCAGGCCATTCAGGTGATGGACGCTGTAAACAATTTCTCTGTAACTGGTGCACGGATAATCATTGCCAATAACCTCACCAATGGCGTACAGAATGGCATTTACTCAAACAATATCAAAAACGGTCTGCGTGCCAGCAACAATACGGTTAACTTCATTGCCACACCTGCAACTTTACAGACTGGTATTCGGTTAAATGGTACTGAAAATGCATGGGTAGATAACAATACCATCACGGGAGGTGGTACCTCAAATGCAGCCATCAAAGGCATTTGGATGCAGCTCAGCCCCGGCAGTAAGGTTCAGTGTAACGCCGTCAGTAACGTTGGACAATGCGTAGTTTATGAAGGGAACAATACAAGCGCCATCAATGGTTTCCTGAACAACAGCATGACCACCGCACAGGATGGACTTGTGCTGAAAAACAATGGAGTCATAGGCCAACAGGGCTTTAACCTCTTTGGGTTCAATATTGTGAGTGGTAATACATGGGCAACGGCGAGTGGTAGTTTTAGTAACTTCAAAACGTTTACAGACGTACAATCAGGTGCAGCAAGTTCTGCTCAAAATTCAAAGTTGTACGTTAGGAATACAGCCACAGATAATCCATATCTAATTGGAAGCATTTCTCAAAACCAAACAAATGGAACGTCATTTTTGGATAACTACTTCACGGGTGGCACAAATCAAACGCTTGTAGCTACAAGTCTTGGTTTTCCATTCGTCTGTCCAACACCTTTACAGGTTGCCCAGAAAGTCATTCCACAGCAGCCAATCGCAACGCTTGCACAAACCTTTATTCAAAATCAGACGCTTAATAATTTGATTAGCAATTCGGCAAATTATGTGGTACGCAACGGTCAAACTAAATTTATCCATAAAGATTATGTCTATGATCTTTTAAATCAGGGTCAGGTACTTAGCCCTGATACTGGCTTGACCAATTTCTACGCGAATAATGTTAATACAGGGCATGGGGATTATGCACAAGTTGACAGTCTGATTCAAAAACAGCAATACTCGCAAGCCCTTTCTAAAAATAGCAGCTCCTCTACAAGCTCAAACATTGAGCAGAATAAAAGGGATATGAATCAACAGTTGCTCAACAGAATGCTTAATGCAAATTACAGCTACTCTGCAAATGATATGACATTTCTATATACTCTGGCCGCCAAATGCCCGCTGGAAGATGGCAACGCCGTGTATCAGGCACGTTCCCTGTTAAACGTGATCCTTGACCAGAGTATTGATTTTATAGACAGTTGTGACGCAGGTGGTAAAACAAGTGTCGCAAGGATTGCACAGCACGATGGGAACGGTAATGAATATTTGGAGCAATTCCCGGATAACTTCATCCTGTTTCCAAACCCGAACAATGGAGAAATGCAGATTTTGTATAGCCTCCATGATAGTAAGCTGGCAAACATTGCCATCTATGATATGACCGGAAAACAGGTTTACATGAAAGGGTTAACTAAAGATTCAAATCTGATGCAGATCAGTATTGATGGTCTTCCTGCCGGAGTGTATTATTATACAGTCAAAGGAGATGGCTCTAAGATACTGAAGACAGATAAATTGATAATCATTAAATAAATCCCTATCTTTATAAAGCCCCCCGTCTATACGGGGGGCTTTATAATTAATATGAGAGTGCTCCTATTCTGCATATTTATTTTATCGGTTCAACTATTGAAGTCTCAAAATCTAGTTCCAAATGGTAGTTTTGAGACCTACACGTTATGCCCTAATGCTAGTAGTGAAATTCAGTCGGCAGTACCTTGGCAAACAGCTTCGGCTGTTTCCAGCACAGACTATTTCAACGCCTGTTCTTCGCTTTTAAATGTTCCAAATATACCAGGAGGATACCAGCAAGCACATTCAGGCAATGCTTTCGCTGGATTGTGGTTTTTACAAACACCAAATTATAGAGAATACCTGCAAGTTCAGTTTACTTCGTCACTTGTAGCTGGCAAAACTTATTACGTTGAATTTTTTGTCAATTTACAGGATCAAATGCAAAATGCCGTAAATAATATAGCTGCGAATATCTCAGTGACACCTCCCAACGCACCTGTAGGGCTTATTCAGTCTTTAACCCCACACATTATAAATGTAGGAAATCCAATAATAAATGATAGCATAAATTGGACTAAAGTCTCAGGTTGCTATCTGGCACAAGGAGGGGAGAATTATATAACGATCGGTAATTTTTTTAGCGATGCTGCAACAACTATATACCCAATAAATGCTCCCCCTGCTGCTGCTTACTATTTTGTGGATGATGTTTCAGTATCGGAAATAAAAGGCCAAAACTGGCAATATAAAGACACTACAATTTGTGCGGGTTCTTCGGTACAGTTATTCCCTGGAATTAGTGATACCTTGAGTTATAATCTGACATGGAATCCTTCTACCGGACTAAATTGTACCAATTGCAAAAACCCCATAGCCAATCCTCAAACTACAACCACTTATGTTCTGACAAAGCAATTTTGTAACGTGTCTTTTTATGATACTGTAACCGTATTTGTGAAAGATTGTAGCCTTTCTACTTTGCCAAATGTTTTTACACCTAATGAAGATGGAACAAACGATTCATTCCGAATTGATCTACCAAAAGGGTTTGAGTCTAAGGACTTTTGTATTTACAATCGTTGGGGAAACGTGATTTACCAACCGGAAATAAGCGATAAGAACGTTTTATTTTGGGATGGCCGTACATCAAGTGGGGAAAAAGTAACTGACGGAACCTATTTCTATATATTGAAGTATATAGATGCAAATGGGGCGGAGCAGGAGAGAAAAGGTACTGTAGGTTTATTTCGTTAATATCTGCAAAAAAGTGTCATTCCCAGAAGAATTTTTGCCTCAGTTTGCCTTTATTTTACTTGCATGTATGTTAATAACTACAAAGTGAAATATACAAACAGAATTTTACCAGAGGCTTATCCAGCCTGTATGTGATAGTGTATGTAACAAAAAAATACAGACTGTAATTTCCTGTATTACAGTCTATTGTACTCTGAATAAACCTCGGTTCTCACCGGGGCTTTTTTGTATCGCTGTGTTAGCGTTCATTAATAATAGCCGAAGATTTTGTGGTTGGTTTTGTTCTTGTACTTCCACTCCACTTTCCAGCCATACGGGCATGAATTAGGGGCTGTAGTTACGGAGTTTCCGGAGGCATCGACGCCGAAATTACATTTCAGTTCAAAAAACTTGCTGTCTACTTTAATGACCACTTCGCCGGTAATAGGTGCCCAGGCGCCGCAGGTTGTATTCCAAACCACAGGGGTTGTTACCTGGCTGGTAAA
Source organism: Bacteroidota bacterium (assembly GCA_018267825.1). Lineage (GTDB taxonomy): Bacteria > Bacteroidota > Bacteroidia > B-17B0 > Aurantibacillaceae > JAFDXR01. The sequence continues at coordinate 162,999 of JAFDXR010000004.1, forward strand.
TTCGTCGCCATCGCGGGTAGTTCCCCAGTTTTCGAGGCTGCTGATGCCATTGTAAGTACCAATGCCTTCGCCGGTGCAGGTAAGCACGCTTCCGTTCCAGGTATAGGTGTATTGGCGGTGAATGTTCCAGGTAGAGGTGTGGCCGTCTTCAAACTCTACACTGAGACCGTCGCCCTTAATGGTATGTACGAGGTTAGGCTGTGTGTTTAGTACCAGGTTCAGCCAGGTACCGCCATTTACGTTGGTAACATAGTGCGTTCCGTTGAATTTGAGGCTTTTGCCATCGGAAGCGCGGGTTACTTTATAGGACAGGTAATCTACTTTGAGCACGCAGCCGGCATCTTTCCAGCGTTTGCCAAGGGCATGATCTATAATGGTGAGGCGGATAGACCCCTCGCGTTTGCGGTTATCGCATACGGTACCGTTGTAATTGATCATGACGGTTCCCATGTAAAGCCCGGTGGTATCGATGGTGGCTCCGCAAATATTGGTAGACAGGATACCATTGGCCTGGTTCATTTTACCGCTGAGTTTGGTGTAGTTTCCAATGGCGGTATTGGCATCGCTGGCCGCGCCATCGGTTTGAGCCTGAATAGCCTGGTTATCGGCCGAGGCTTGTCCGTTCTCTTTTTTGAATAATTTGTTCTTTTTACAGCTTCCTACCCCAATGAAGAGGGCCAGGCTGCATAAAAACAGGAGTTTTTTCATAGGTTTATTTTTAGATGTTTTATCGAATATACAAGGTTTTTTTGTAAAACTTTGTATGGTTAATTAATTTTTTCACTATATTTGCAAGCCTTTACAGGATAAAAACAAAAAAATAATATATCATCATGTACTTAACATCAGAAGTAAAAAAGAGCATTTTTAAAAAACACGGTGGTGCTGAAAAAAACACTGGTAGCGCTGAATCGCAGGTAGCATTGTTTACTCACCGTATTGATCACTTAACAGGACATTTGAAAAACAATAAAAAAGATTTCGGTACACAACGTGCTTTATTAAACCTTGTAGGTAAACGCCGTGCATTACTGGATTACTTAAAGCACACGGATATTAACCGTTACCGTGCTATTATCAAAACATTAGACATCCGTAAGTAATTATGGATATGTTTTAAGGTCGGGGGCATTCTGAGTAATCGGAATGCCTTTGCTTTTTAAACGAATCATAGAATCAAATACATATAAAACCCATCCCGAAAACGTCGGGATATTAAACCAAAGATGAACATGTCACAAATCGGAACAACACACTCATTTGACCTGGGAGACGGGCGAATAGTGACCCTGGAAACAGGAAAACTTGCTAAACAAGCCGATGGCGCCGTTGTCGTAAAAGTCGGCGACACCATGATTTTAGCTACTATTGTCAGTAACAAAGACGCCAAAGAAGGCGTAGACTTTTTACCTTTAACTGTAGATTACCAGGAGAAATATGCAGCTACAGGACGCTTCCCTGGCGGATTTTTCCGTCGCGAAGCCAAATTATCGGATTATGAAGTATTGATCAGCCGTATCGTTGACCGTGCTATCCGTCCTTTATTTCCTGAAGATTACCACTCTGATACCCAACTGATGTTATCCCTGATTTCATCAGACCGTAAAACCATGCCGGATGCGCTTGTAGGTTTGGCTGCTTCTGCAGCGATTGCTGTATCGGATATTCCGTTCAACGGCCCTATTTCTGAAGTACGTGTAGGTAAAATTGACGGTAAACTGGTGATTAACCCGGATATTGATCAACTTAAAACCTCTTCTATAGACATGATTGTGGCTGCAAGCCAGAAAGATATTGTGATGGTGGAAGGTGAAATGAACGAGATCAGCGAAGCCGAAATGCTGGAAGCTATCCAGTTTGCGCACGAAGCGATCCGCGTTCAGATTAAAGCGATCAATGAGTTTGCGGTGAAAGCCGGTGCCAAAGCAAAACGTGAGTATAACCACGAAACCAACGACCTGGAGCTGAAAGCCAAAGTGCATGAAGCTACTTACCAGAAAGTTTACAATGTTGCCAAAAGCGGTAACCCGAACAAAAACGAACGTAAAGAAGCTTTCAAAGCTATTCTGACCGAATACAAAGCCACTTTTAGTGAAGAAGAGCTGAAAGAGAAAGAAGCTCTCATTAATAAATACTACCACATGGTAGAGTACGATGCGGTGCGTCGTGTGGCCCTGGATGAAAAAATCCGTCTGGATGGCCGTAAAACAACCGATATCCGCCCTATCTGGAGCGAGGTAGGTTACCTGCCTGCTGCACACGGTAGCGCTGTATTTACACGTGGCGAAACCCAATCATTGACTTCGGTAACCCTGGGTACATCGAAAGATGCTCAGCTTATTGACGGTGCTTTTATCCGCGGCGAAGAAAGTTTCCTGCTGCACTATAATTTCCCTGGATTCTCTACAGGTGAAGCAAAACCTAACCGCGGCCCTGGTCGTCGGGAAGTGGGACACGGAAACCTGGCTAACCGCGCGCTTAAGAAAGTAGTACCTACCAACCTGCCATACACCATCCGTGTGGTATCTGATATTCTGGAAAGTAACGGATCGAGCTCTATGGCTACTGTTTGTGCCGGAACCCTGGCGCTGATGGATGCGGGAATCCACATTACCAAACCGGTAGCAGGTATTGCAATGGGATTAATTACCGACGATAAAGGAAATTACGCTGTATTGAGCGACATTTTGGGTGATGAAGATCACCTGGGTGATATGGACTTTAAAGTTTGCGGTACCAAAGACGGTATTACAGCTGTGCAGATGGACCTGAAAGTAGATGGTCTGCCTTTTGAAGTAATGGCTCAGGCCCTGGAGCAGGCTAAAAACGGCCGCCTGCACATTATGGGCGAAATGATGAAAACACTTTCGGCTCCACGTGAAGATTATAAACCAAATGTACCTCGCTTTGTACAGTTCGATATTCCGGGTGAATTTATCGGTGCTGTAATCGGTCCGGGTGGTAAAGTGATCCAGGAGATCCAGAAAACAACCAACTCTACGATTGTGATTACGGAAGAAGGTAAAGTAGGTAAAGTAGAGGTGTTTGCTGATAACGTAGACGACCTGAACGCTTCTGTGAAACGCATTAAACAAATTGTAGCGGTGCCTGAAGTGGGTGAAGTATACGATGCCAAAGTAAAATCGATTATGCCTTACGGTGCATTTGTTGAGTTTATGCCGGGCAAAGAAGGTCTGCTACACGTGAGCGAGCTCGACTGGAAACGTATTGAGAAAGTAGAAGATGTGCTGAAAGAAGGCGATGTACTGCAGGTGAAATATGTAGGCAATGACCCTAAAACAGGCAAAATTAAATTATCGCGCAAGGCTATTCTGCCTAAGCCGGAAGGTGTAAGCGATAAAGCTTAATATTGTTTTAAATAATGACAAAAGCCGCTTTCATCAAGCGGCTTTTGTGTTTTGAAATGTTATAAGGGCTCGCCAATAATGGCAAAGCTCCGGACGGACTCCGACAGACAATGCAATTGCAATGACAAAATTAAAACGACTCGACATTTTGTTTTTTCTGACAGGCTTACTGCTATTAATTCCTTGCCTTGTTTTTGGTGACCGGGCCCTGGATATAACCGTTCATGATACTTATTTCGTTATTGCTTACTTACACATTGGGCTTTTATTCTTTTTCATATACGGACTATATTCTTTAGTATATTTCCTTACCCGGGTATACCAAAATTATGTGTTAGGATTAATGCATTTAATTTTCGTGACGCCATTTTTCATTCATGTTCTTCTCACGAGTTTCTATTCTATGGGCGGCCTGCCAAGACGTTACTACACCAGTAATAACCCCGAAATGACTTTTGGTTTTTTCCGGGGCCCTATTGATATTATTTTTATTCTGTTTGTGCTTGGACAACTTCTCTTTTTGACCAATATTGGTCTTTCAATAATAAAAGCACTAAAACAGCGGCCGCGGAGCTAAACGTATACTTTGTGTGGCTGCCATAGCTTTTATAGTACTGTGATGCAGGCCGGAACCCTGGTTTTAAGGAATCTGCCCTACCCGGCCTTTTCATCGAATGCGTTTAAAAATCAAGGGGACGGCAAAAGGTGCTGGCTTGTGCGGGCGATGATCGGCTGTTTGACCGAAGGGAGTTCCGATCATCGGGATTGCTTCCCCGTAGATTTTAGCATGCGATGAAACAGCCTTGACTTTTTGTTTCTTTTTCGTCAAGGAAAAAGAATTTGTTTTATTGGTTTCTTCCTTTCTTTTCTCTTGAAAGAAAAGAAACAAACGCTTGCGCTAAAGCTTCAGCGAAGGCGCAAAGTTCAAGGTGAAAACGCCAACCGCACCTGGGTGTGCAGAAACCCCTGAGATTGCTTCGTAAAGGAACACTCGCAATGGAACTGAGATTGCTTCGTAAGGGAACACTCGCAATGACGGGGGGCCGATAGGTATTTACCGGTAATTTATGCCCCTACCCTCAAAATAGGTATTTATACCTACAAAAATTTGAAAGGAATAGTGTTACTTTACCATAAGCTACCCATCTTACTAAAGATTCACCTATCTCACCAAAAGAGCAAGATATATGAAATTCTATAAACCTGCATATAAGTCGGTAGTCATCAAATAAGGCAAACAATCAAAAATAAAATATGAAATCAATAATTCTAACAACACTACTCACCGTTTTATTTCCTTTAATCGGGTTTTCGCAAGAAAATTTTGAGTTGACAATAGAAAGAAAATCGTCAACAAACAATTGTACTATGGGTTATCTCATTGCAAACGATGAAGTTATTTGCTACACATTAGAGTTACCCTGGGCGGACAATTTGAATAATATTAGTTGTATTCCAACAGGAACATACAATGGAATATTGCGATATGATAAGGCTGACGGCTGGCGGATTCAATTGGAAAACGTACCCAACAGAACAGGTGTTCAAATTCACATGGGTAATTATACAAGTCAAATTCAAGGGTGTGTTTTGGTGGGTACAAATGCTAATGTTAATAATTGTAGTGTTCAAAATAGTTCTGATGCAAATTCGAAATTGAAAAATGCATTTTACGGAACAAGCACGCCCAATAGCACTCCTAACAAAAATATTATTGTAACCTTTAAATGAATAACATAATGAAAAATCTTTACATTATCTTTTCTACACTTTTTTTGTATACACAATCTGCAATTTCTCAAGTAACACCAAATTCAAACCGATTCGACGTTGAAAATTACATTGCCCTTGACAACAACGGTAAGTATTACCCCTACACTACTCATGGCTTTTATGAGAATGCAGCAAGTGGTACTACGGCGAGAATATATCTATTGCCTGTTCTAAAACTTGATTTAAGTAAGATTAAGTTTATTGACAATCAGGGCCATGAGACTTCTCAAAGTGATGCCAATATTCGCACCATGATTATACCTGTTACTCAAGACCTGGCATTACCTAATGAAAGTCAAAAAGCTGCTATTAGTTCCGCAATTAGTGGAAATACAACTATTCAGGGTTTTTATCCTCCAATTGCCAAAAACAATTTTGGCATGCCATTGATTAACTCAAATTTGAGTCCGATGCTTTCAAGTCAAATTGTGACAATGGCAAATCAATATGAAACAAATTATATACTTCCACAGCAGCAACTCATCAATGACTATAACACGCGTTATAAAGCCCAAATAATATCATTGACAGAATTGGAAATAATTGTTGAGGCAGGAAGCGAAATTGTTTACACTAAACGCATTCCCAATACATGGATTGCTACTGGTGGAACACTCAGTAATATTACTATTGACAATATTTCAGAATACGTTAAAAATGTAATTGCGGATGGAAATGGTCAAATATTGGTTAGTTACAAATTTAAAGATTCGCAAAGCAGCACTATCAATGCTCATATAGATGCGACTGCTATTGTCAATCAGTTTTTGAGTGAGGCCTATCAAAGTAGTGTTACCCAACACTCAAGCGGTTGGTCATTTTTAGGATTTGGGAGCAGCAGTAAATCTATCCGATCATCATTTGATCAGCAGGTAACTCAACAATACAATGCCAATAGTATCGCTAATACCACTATTGAGATGTATGATGCCAATGATAAAATGATTGAGGAATTTGAAAGCGTATTTTTTCCTTCTATAACTCAGCAAGAAGTTATACAAAACCATATTAATGCAGCCGAAAAAGCAAAACTTGAAGGCAATACGGCTTTACAAAATCTACACTTACAGTTAGTTAGTGCATTACAAAACAATAATCCAAACCTGGCACCTAATATAGAAGCCGCTGTTGCCGCTTTGGGTAAAGAAGATTATATCGGTTTTATTGCAAACGGCATAAAATGGGGTAGTAATTCGGGTAGTGGCAATAACTCTTTCAGAAGAGTATTGAACAGTAGTGAAATGACAAATATGGCTGCGAATTGGAATCAAACAAGAGTAATATCTATTCAGCATGCTGTTACTCAACCTGTAAACATAGCAAAACAGGTAGACTTCAGACCTTCATTAGGTGCAATAGACGGTATACCGTTCCAAAATAATTTGTTTATGTCCAATGGGTTCACCGCATCATGGCAGAGTGTAGCCGGGGCACTTATCGGTCCTATTACTGTAGGTGGGACTTTTCATCAAAATAATATTACTGCCGGAACCCTGCTGACCAAAATCGGTTCTTATTCAGTTTATAGCGGGCAGACATTATCCGATGCATTGAGTCATTATAAAGCCGGAGAAAAAGTGTATGTTACATTTATCGCGCAAACAGGCAGTCAACCAAGCCCGATGGGAGCTATACCTGTATACCAAGAGCAAAAAGTACAAGTTACACTGGGAGCATACCCACAGACTAATTGACAATTATCGATAGTCAAGGGCTATGTGCGATAATAAGTTCATTGACAATACAGCTGCTCTGCCTATATTTTCTTCTGTTTTTTTCTCTTGAAAGAAAAGAAACAAACGCTTGCGCTGAAGCTTCAGCGCAAGCGCAAAGTTCAAGGCGAAAACGCCAACCGCACCTGGGTGTGCAGAAACCCCTGAGATTGCTTCGTAAAGGAACACTCGCAATGACGGGGGGCCGATAGGTATTTCCCGGTAATTTATGCCCCTACCCTCAAAATAGGTATTTATACGGATTGACAATCCTGGGGATTATTCGGTATTTAGTTTCTGTATTTAAGTTTAACTCCTAACCCTTTTAAATTATGGGAAACAAAATCATTGGTTCATTTGTATTTGAAGATATCGGCAATGGGTGCTTGTCGGGAAGATGGCACAACAACTCTGAAAGAAAAACCTACCCAGAGTCCGCAAAGTTAACCTCAAATAGAGGCGCTCTTCCTTTTGAAGGCATTTACAAAACAACATGGATCCAAGAGCATGATAAAACAGAAAGCTGTGAATTAATCATTTCTTTGTTTCACAACGAAATATACAATGTAACATGGCAACGCAGTAACTCAATAGAGTACCAAGGACAAGCGATGATCTACAAAGGAATGCTTGTAGGCCATTTCTATCAATAATTTAAGTAGAGATATTTCACAGATATCTAAAAGAGGCTAAATATTCACACTGGCCTTATATCTTTGATTTTGATTTCCCGAAAAGATTCATTGAGACAAAGAGAAAATTGAGTTCTTCTGTTCTTTTCTCTTGAAAGAAAAGAAACAAACGCTTGCGCTAAAGCTTCAGCGAAGGCGCAAAGTTCAAGAACGAACGCCAACCGCACCTGGGTGTATAGAAAACCATTATAAAATAAGAAAGAGATCTGCCATTCCCGGCCTTTTCATCGGAGGCGTTTAAAAATCAAGGGGACGGCAAAAGGTGCTGGCTTGTGCGGGCGATGATCGGCTGTTTGACCGAAGGGAGTTCCGATCATCGGGATTGCTGCCCCGTAGATTTTAGCATGCGATG